>CAVSLB010000014.1:0-59527 GCA_963728585.1 uncultured Alphaproteobacteria bacterium | reverse complement strand
CGTCCGTGGGGAACTCGACAGACGGTAGGATCGGCCGGGATTCATCATGAACACGAAACTTGTCGCGCGAGTGGCGATCCCCCTTTGCCGCCATCGCCATGCTTCTGCTGTGCCTCTGTTCCCCCGCCCCGCCGCCGCCGCTGGTGACCCGGGAGGTCCCGCCGCGCAGTCGTCGATCCGGCCAACCCCTGCACGCGGCTAGGTACCCCGCCCGGTACGGCTGCCCCCGCAGCGCCGCGCCGGTGGCCGGGCGGCGCTTCGACCGGGACACGAACATCATTGTCCTGAGCGCGGGGGAGAGCGTCACCCTGCCCGCGCTGAGCCAAGCCGTGAGCGACCCGGCCGCCCTGCAGCGAGCTCACCCCCGGACAGTGGCTGCTCGGGGGCCAACCTGGAGGTCTCGGCACGGGCGACCTTGGTCCTGGCCGCGCCCGAGGCTCATTGGCTCAAGATCACCAACGGCCCGCAGGGCTACGTGAGGGTGAAGACCCTGGGTGGCGGGTTGACGGTCAACGGCGCCTGCGTCACCTCCTGGGACAAGGACAAGCGCCAGGCCGACGCCGCACTACCCGATGGCCGCGGGTTCCTGTTGGCCCGCGATGGGGGCCGGATGAGTATCGCCCGGTCGCAGGTCCGCTATCTCGGTCACGGCGAGGTCGAGTCCTACGGATTGTCCTGGCGCTGGACAGCACCGGCGGCGATCACCAACAGCGTCGTGTCGCACAACTACTTCGGGTTGTACACCTTCGAGGTGGACGATCGGGTGGTGCCCGACAACGAGGTCCACGACAGTGTGCTGTACGGGATCGATCCGCACACCGGGTCCACGAATGCGGATCGAGCGCAATGTGGTCCACGACAACGGTAAGCACGGGATCATCTTGGCCGAGGACTGCACGGACAGCGTGATCCGGGACAACGTCGTCTACCGGAACGAGCACCACGGGATCGTGCTGTACCTGCGTTCGGACCGGAACCTGATCGAGGGCAACGAGTCGTTCGCCAACCTGACCCAGGGCATCAACATCAACGAGTCCGCGAACAACGTCATCCGCGCCAACCGGGTGTATGAGAACACCGAGTCCGGGGTCGGGGTCGGCCAGAACGCTAGGACAACCTTGTGGAGGGCAACCAGATCCGCGGCAACCAGGAGGACGGGGTGCGGCTGTTCAGCGCCGCGGCCACCGACGTCCGGGGCAACGTGATCGGGGAGAACGCCCGCTATGGGGTCTACATCGACGCCCCGGGCCCTTCACCCTCACCGGCAACACCATTTTCGGCAGCCGGGCCGGGGTCATGCTCAAGGGCAGCCCGCCGATCCGCCGGGGGACAACGAGTTCTACGACAACACCGAGGCCGACATCAAGACCGGCGAGTGACGGCATGATGCTGGTGGGTCCGGTCCGTCGGTCGGACCGGACCCACCGCGTCGGCGTATTGCGGCCCTGACTACCGCGGCATCCACCGGGTGGACGGCTCGACGTAGGCCGGAGCCCGGCGGCGAGCCGGCCCAGCAACGCGGCCGCCAGTACCGGCACCGCGACGGCGAGCGCGGGCAGCAGGGTGTCGGCGCCCGGGTACTGCCAGCCGACCAACCCCAGCAGCACGGCCGCGGCCACCGCGGCGGCCTGCGGCAGCCGCTCCCGCAGCACGATCCCGGCCACCACGGCCAGCGCGGCGGCTGTGATCAGCCACAGTTGGCCGGCCGGGTCCAGCGCCGTCGTGCTCGGGGCGATCGGCAGCCGACTGAACACCACCGCCGCGGTGCCGCCGAGCCCGGCCACCACCCCGGCCACGACCAGCCCGCGTGGACCGGTCACCGCCGGCCTGGGCCAGCCGCCCGCCGATCGCCGCGACGACGACCGCGACCGCCGCCGGGAAGGCCAGTGCCGGCGCGGTCAGCACCCCGGCGCCCGCCGCGATCGCGCCCAGCGCGCGGGGCCCGGCTCCGGCCTGGGCCAGCAGGGCGGCGCTCACCACCAGCCACATCACCCCGAGCTGCCCCGGCCCGAACGTGCCGAGGGCCAGCCCGGCCGGTCCGGCCACGGCCAGCAGGGCGAGCCCGGCGGCGACGGCGCCCGGGTGCAGCCGCAGCCGCCAGGCCAGCGCGACCAGGGCGACCACGGTGACCAGCGCGGCCACCGCGGCCAGCTCACGGGCGGCGTCGATCGGGTCGGTGTAGCGGTCGAACGCCCCGGTCAGCGCGGCGTACCCGGTGAGCTGGGCACGGGTCGCGAACTCGCCGAGCCAGCCGGTCAGCGGGCCGACCGAGGAACCGCGCAGCGCGGCCACCGCTCCGCCGACCAACTGCTGCTCGCCGGCCGGGACCCGGGCGGAAGCGGCCGCGATCACTCGCAGCACGACCAGCGCACCGAGCAACGCCGCCCCGGCCCAGCCGAGCACGGCGGCCCAGGGGACGGCCGGGCCGGTCACCAGACGGTCGGCCCCGTGGTCGGGCGACCGGCGGCCCGGTGCTGGGGTAGCCAGGCGAGTCGGTGGCGGACCGAATTTGTCGGTCCGGCGCTGTCGTCGTCGGAGTGATCGGCTGTGTGGCCAATGCAGCGTCTATTAACTCGGCAATCGTCCACGCTCGGCCGCTGATCCCAAGCGCCATCGCTGGCGTGGCCCGTAAGGCTTCATGCGTCCTGCAAAAATTGTAGAACATGACGTGCAAACTTATCGCTGCAGCGTGAGGCTCTAACTTTTTCGAAAAGCCTAGGCCCAAGCGCGCAAAACGCTTGCATGATTGACGCAAAGTCAGGTGACTGCGTTCCACATAACTTGTCGAGATTTCAGCCGGCACGCCGCTTACTACGTCACGCTCTACGGCGATTACTTGCGCTGGCGAATACCGGCGCGATGCTTCCGTTACGGCAAGGTGTGTTACCGAGTACGTTTTTGTAATTGTGCCGTGCGCGATACGGTTGCCGAAAGCATCCCGGATTGCGGGTTTGTAATAGTGCAGCCCGTCAGTCGAAATTTCCGGCAAAGTAATCACGCGCTGGCGCAAATCTTGGATAAATTCATCCGTTGTCGCCGCCGTCCGTTTTCCGGTGCGATAGGCGATGATCGCGCGGGTGGACGAAGCAAGGGCGACATAGGTGTATTGGTCGCCAAATTCTGCGCTGTCTTTCTTGCTAAGCCGCCGCTGCTTCTTGCCGACATAGCTCCATAATTCGTCCAGCTCGCACCGGGAAACGTGCAAGCCGACCATCATGCGGTCGTGCAGTTCGGCGCAGCCCCGGCCCACGCGAAGGGCAAGGCGGGCCACGGTCTTGCGATCGGTATCGGTCAGACGTGCCACGGCGCGCTGGCCGATACCCTCGCAAAGGGCAGCAATGATCTCGATTTGCTTAGCTTTGTCCAAGATGTTCATGGCGGCTTACCCCGTCACGTTGCGGGAGAGCCGGGCATGAACGCTGGCAAGATAGCGAGAAAATCGCTATATTGAGGTTTGCGGTCATGACCTTGGGCTTACCCCCTCGGTTGTGATCCGGGTCCGGCGTTGTTAGCGCAGCGACGGACCCACTGTGACATGGTGCAGGGAGCCAGATTTGCACTGACGTTTCGGGGATGTAGGCCCCGCGTCCTTACTACGGTAGCGATCCCTGCATTTCTTCCGGGGCACCTGTTAGCGCGGGTGCCCCGCCTCCTTTCACGACGCTGCCTTTTTAGGGGCGGCCTCGTTCTTCGGTTCGATGGTGGCTTCTTCCTCGTCAGCATCGGCTGCATCGTCAGGCGACGCTTCCTTGGCTGGCCTTAGGTTCGGATACCAAGCCCGGAGCCCGTATTTGCCATTCTGGAGCTTGGCGAACACGGTCGTGTTCTTGCGTAGCATCGTGCGAAGCACGACCATCCCCGTCGCATCGTCTTTTGCGGCAGAGACGTAGCCGCCATCTTTCAGGGCGTCGAAGATTTCCCGGGTCGTGGCGGGTGCGTCGCCACCACTGCGTTTCCGCATTTCCAGGTATTCCCGGACGGCGGAACCAAGCTTCTTTCCGGTAAAGCTGTCTGAATGCAGTTTGACGCTGGCTGAGCCCGTGGAAGGGCCGCCGTGAGACCCTTGAGGGTTCCAGCCGCCAGGTCGCGGCGGCAGCCCAGCCTTTTCCCGGAGCAGGTTTATGCTCTGCAAAAGGCCGTTCGCTTGGCGTTCTAAGTCTGCAAAGTCCTTTTCCAGCGCATCTATAGCGGGCTGGAACGCATTGGCTGGATTCGTCATGGTTTGCCTCGCGGGGGTTAGTTTCCCCGTAGGTTTGTATGGCAGCCCTCAGAGGCGCGTCAAGCCATAATGTTCGCTTGTGGAAACATTTTGTTTCACGTGAAACCTTGGGGAAGGGGGCCACCCCTTTTCTCAGAAGGGGCCACTTAACCCCTAAAGGGGCCAGTACCGGACGGGGGGTGCTGGCCTGCGCAGTACCGGACGGGGTACTGTCCTAAGTCCATCCCCACTGTCCTAATTTGCTGGAACAAGTGTCCTAATTAGGCGTAGCGTCGGGTGTGGTGATAAACCTCGCCGGGTGCGCAATATGAGCATCGGGATTCACGCGCCAAGCCTCATATCGGTCGTCGTCTCACTGGCTCTCGCTGTGCTGGCGGTAATCTGTTTTTTCCTGATTACGCCCGCAAACATGCACTATGCATTCTGGATGTCGATCATGGCCTATGTGGTCGGGGCTCTCGGCGTCATGGTGAAAACGGACTAGCCGCTTCTGCCACAATCAAACTGAGACACTACCGGCGGTTTACTAGTTGAATGGGGACCAGAGGCCGCCTCAGTTGGCGGCCTCTTTTTCAAAAAGATCACCCGTCGTTTGCTTCGGTGGGTAGAACAGCCCGTACAAGCAAGCCATCCGCGATGCTTTCGGTAGCGGCGCACACGGCACAATCACAAAGACGCTCAGCGTAACGGACCTGCGAAAAGACGCAGCGCACCGCTACAGCCCTGCCGCTGTAGTAGCGGTAAGCCGGGACGCAGCGATGGGCGAGCCGCTGGAAATCAGTACGTCCTTTGTCGAGCGACAAAACCTGACGGTTCGCATGAGCAATCGCCGCTTTACCCGGCTTACCAACGGCTTCTCAAAGCGGCTGGAAAACCATCTTGCTGCCGTGGCGTTGTACGCCGCGCATTACAACCTCTGCCGTGTGCATGAGGCCCTTAAGACGACGCCAGCCGTCGCGCTTGGCATCACCGATCGCGTCTGGACCGTGGGCGACTTGCTGGACGCGGCGTTGGCCACACAGCCTATCGACCCAGTAGTAACCGCACCGGATCGTCGGAAAGAGATGGAAGGTAATTCTTGGACCAGAAAGCCCACAGAGACGCATCGGTGCGGACTGCGGCGATCCAGCCCGTCTAACCATTGCCAGCCAGGTATAGGCTGGCCGCTATCAAGCCATTCGATTGAAACAAGGGGTGGGTGGCTAGGCATTGAATCCTCAGTGTCGGCAGCCAATGGCCTATTTCGGCCAGCACCGGGCGTACGGGTAGTGTCCTAATTCCATCCCCACTGTCCTAATTAGCCAGAAGCGCTGTCCTAGTTCACTAAGTGTTGTTTAGAACAGACGAGCGACTCATTGTTAGCTGCGCACTCCGTTTGACGCAGTGACTAGGGGTCGCGAATGACTTCAGCCGATCAGTACCGCGTAAAGGCTGCCGAGTTCTTGAAAATGCTAAAAGCGGAAACCAATCCGACACTGCTAGTCGAGCACGCGCGCATGGCCGCATCGTACTTCCGGCTTGCAGAGCTGGCAGATCGCAACGCTAGGACTGACGTGTACGAGCCGCAGTCGGCTCAAAAATCTAGCGCGCCGTAGCCCGCGCCTCAGTTGGCAGCCTCTTTCTTTGCGAGCCGTTTTTTTCTGGCGCTTCACGTAATCCTCAAGCGCGTCCAACATCGTTCATCGACTTCGCCACTAGCGATTAGCTTGAGGTAGTTCTGCGGATTTTTCTCTTCCGTGAACACAACCCGTTCGCCTTCCATCAGAGGAACCTTTCCAACAGCAGTCGAGGAGGCGGCAGTTTGGGCGGCTTTTGCTGCTTATCCGATGCATGCTCCAAATTAGACGCAGCACCCAAGGTATCTACCAGCAAAACCAGCCAGTTCCTCGGGTTTGGTACTGTCCCGGCCAGTACCGGCGTGCTGGGTGCTGGCCTGTTTCGACCCCAGTGGCCTGATTTGATTTGTGAGTGGCCTGTTTGCCGATTGGTGCGTAGGATGGCCCATGACTGCATACCAACCAGCCACGCCGCACTCCGATTCTATTGTGCGCCCTGCCTGCTCGAAATGCGGCACGGCGATGAGGCTGTTCGGGATAGAAGCGGATAAGCCCGGCTACGAATTACTTTCCTTCGAGTGCCCTTCTTGCCGTCATATCCAGACGGCGATCGGAAAGACAGAGTAACGGTCCCAAATTCCCCGTAGACTCTAATTCGCTGACGCATGTGTCCTGATCTGCTAATGTCGGATTATGAACACAGCAAAGCCGGATCCCAAACTTGCGCCGGGGGCAGCGCGTTTCTCGGAAAGACACCGGAGAGCTTGGCACCGTTGTCGAGGCCGATGGCGAAATCAAAGTGAAGTGGGATGGCGGTCGCACGAGCTACTTCCGCCGTGACAAGCCAGCCAATGTGAAGCCCAAAGAGACCAAACGGTAGGCCGCCTCAGTTGGTGGCCTCTTTCATTTCAAAGTGGTGATTGGCCTAGTTTGATCAATGGGTTGGCCTATTTCGGCCAGCGCCAGCGCGCTGGCCTGTTTCGCCCCCAAAGTGGCTTAAGTTGAATGCTCGACTGGCATATTTTACGTTTTCGCGTCGCTGAGAGGAACACGGAAGGCGCAAACAACGTTGTCCCACCGTGGCCTCGGTACTGTCCAAAGCCCGAAGCCCACTATCCTAAGCGCGGGACGGCGTGATGCTTGAGCCCATCTTCTATTTCTATCTTGGGGCGGGAAGCATGTTGTTACTGTTCTATTTGTTTATTTGTGCGGATGCGGACTGAGGGTGTGTGGCCGCCTCATTGGCGGCCTCTTCATTTCAAAGGGGTGAGTGGCCTAGTTTGATCAAATGGGTTGGCCTGTCTCGGCCAGCGCCGGCGGGGGCTGCTGGGCTAAGCCTATCCTTCGTTGTCCTGGTTTGATTTTGTGAGTGTTCTTTCGTTTCTTATTTACCAAGAAGTAATTGAAGTGTGTCTTAGATTGAGTCGCTATGGCGGACCGTAGGTCAGCTCAACGCCTTCGTGCCTATAAAGGTGGGCGGATTATTGCCAAAAGTCACCCCGAGAGGGATTGTCTTGTTCGGAACCTGTCAGATACTGGGGCGTGCCTAGAAATCGACGGCAGCCTCGTTCTGGTGGACGAGTTCAATCTCATCATCAAACCGGAAAACCTAATTCGCATATGTCGCGTTGCGTGGCGCAAGCCGCGGAAGATCGGCGTTCGCTTTCTTTAGGCCGCCTCAGTTGGCGGCCTCCTTCATTGAGCAGATACCGCTAATCGTCCTCGCTGGCGAGCCGGCGTCGCGCGTCGAAGCCTCGATCGTCGGTCGGCATAGTCCTCTCCCTCCCAGCCAAGACCAGGCGCCAGCGCGTGATGGGTTCGCCGGAGTTTTCGACGGACGGCGTTCGCCGAGACGGCGCAAGCCATCCGTGACGCCTTTGGCAACAGCTGTTCTGCACAGGATCAGTAACGACGACCCTGGACCGGCATCCCGAATATTTCCGGCCCAGCCTGACTATTCCCGGCAACGGGCCGAACAGGCAGATGGCGACCGTGTATCCTACAAAGGTATCTCGATTTGGCTGCGCGACGGGAGGGTGTTGTCCTAAAGGCCAATTATCCACTGTCCTCATCTCAATTATTGAGTGTCATGTCGTGTTATCTTGGACACCGCACCAATTCGGGTTTAGTCTTCCGATACCACCGGAAAGAACACGCGCCAGGCGCTAATGCGGTGGCTGAGAGACGCCACTGTGCTCCCGCCTGACATCGAGGGGGGAGCCATGCCTGTCGTCCGGTTGCTGCAAAACAGCGCCCTTGATCCCGCTACCATCGAAATCGTCTCAACGGCCTTCGAACAAACCCGCCTTGAATTAGGTTTGATCGATCGCACCGATCCACTTACCGAATTGCTGGCACGCAAGTTCATCGAGGCTGCTCAAACCGGCCAGCGAGACCCGCAACGCCTGAGACAGCAAGCGATAGATAGCTTGGGTGTGACGAAGATTTCCAAGGCTGGGTAGGGATCCTCAGCTCGCGGGCCTAATTTACTTCTGCAACCAAGGACATCATCGCAAAACAGAGGCATAGCCACCGCTATCGCGACCGGCACGTTTGGTTCAAATGCGAAGCGTTCAGCTCTGTGGGCATTTTTAGCAATCGCGATAATGCACACAGGCCCTCGGTTCTGCGTCAGCAACGCTCACAAACTAATGATTGGCTACCGGAGCGGTTTGCGGTTCTAATTTTAAAACCGCAGCGCTGCTGCGCCAAGCCTCCAATAAACGTGCCATTGGGCAAAGAGGGCCGATAGTGCACCCCGCCTAACTATGGAGCGGAGAGTGTCATGTTATTTTCTCATCTCGATTTCAGTGAATCAGCGCCTCCATTCGATCCGCTAATCGATCAAATACAGAAAGAAATAAAGCGGCAACAAGCAACCATCGCTGCACTGGCCGCTGAAGGTCACGTCGTGACGGATGCGACCAGACAGCTCAACCGGCTAATCGGAAAACGCGACGCTCTTTTGCAGAGCCGCTATTCGCCTTCCGTTGCTAATCCGTAAGGAGGCTGCGCCTGAACGGGCGGCCTCCGATCCTGCCAATTCACTCGGAACCGATCTCCGACCGCAGCACGGTCAATACGTTGCGGTCGGTGCCGGGCCTATTGCCGCCACATGCTCGGCTTTCAATCTGCGCGATGGATCGGAGGACCCTTATGAATCGGCTTCATACATTGGCATTGGCAGGTGTGGCAGCAGTCTGGATGAGTGGGGCCAGTTTTGCGCAAACAACGCCGCCGCCGGCGGCACAATCGTCTCCTTCACCTTCCGAGGGTGCAATGCCGCCGCCGGCCCGGGACCGGGCAAAAGCCGACAAACGGCAGCAGTCGAAAGCGGAAAGGAAGGCCGAGCGGTTCGCCGCCCGCCGGGCTTGCCGTGCTCAAGGCAAACAGCGATCGCTCTCCGGCCAGGAGTTACGGGGCTTCGTCAGGAACTGCGTGACCGCTCCGCAATAATCCAGTGGTGCGGCCTCGTTCATTCGGCACGCTTTCGATTTGGCGGCGTCCTTGGCGGCAGCTGCCGGCCAGGTCGCCGCGGCCTGCAGCGCAGACAGTTCCTGGGTCGCGAGCTTCGCAAACAATTGTGGTGAAAGCCGCGCTTCGGCTGGCTATAAACCGCCGCGAAAAAAGCCGTGCTCCAACCCGGCCCGGCCTCGTGTCTCGCGCCCGCATCGAATTGGGAACGAATGGACGGGCCGGCCTTTATACATGCAAGCAACGGGGTGGTAGGAAGACGTGGAACTTGCCGAGGAATTCAGGATGCGGGCGCAGCGCTGCCTCAAGCTGGCGCAGGAAGCGCCCATGCTTGAAGCCCAGGCGCATTGGCTTGCCATGGCGCAGCTTTGGTTCAACCTGGCGCAGCATGCCGAAGAGCAGGATGCTGAGTTCTTGAGCAAGTCCGTCTCACAGCTCCGGACCAAGAGCGGCGAAAACGGCGAGTCGAATGGGGACGGGGACGGCGAAGAGAGCCGTTAGTCCGATGCGGGTGCTCGTAGGGCGCGAAAAAATCGGGGCCGCGGCCGCGGGCGAAGTCTACACGCAGCGCTTGAGTTTCAGCGTGCCGCCCCGCGCCATCGCGAGCTCGATCCGGTCGGGATCGATCAGGCGCAAGACATAACTGATCCGCGCCTTGATCTGGCCGGTATGAAATTCCTCCGTGATACGGAAATTGGTATCGGCTTCGTTGATCAGATCGATCACGCGGTAATCGGGAACGCCGCCGCCGCTGTCGAAGCGGCGGTAGTCGTCGAAGCGGATCACGCGCTTGCCCTCGCAATCGATCGGCCCCGGCTCGGTCTCGCTGCTCAACCCCCAGCGTCCGCTCACCGGATAGGTGATGGCGAAAGCCGGGCTCGCCAGACAGGTTGCCGTGAGCAGAATGAGGCTGAATTTTTTCATGCGAAGATCCCTCAATTCCATGAGGACCAACGACAATAATGCGCGCAGGTTCCTGAGCCGCATTTTATGAAAACCGGCGTGGTAACGATAACGAATCTACGGCTCAGCGTTAACGCGTCAGTCCCATCATCTCAAGCGCGGCGCGGCCCATGAAGCCATAGGGGTTGCCCATGGTCTCCTGCGTCTCGAAGTGATTGTAGCATTTGCCGACCAGGAGCTTTGCCGGCTTGCCCGCCGCGGTCAGCGCCGCATGGAAGTCGCGGGCCTGCCGCTGGAACTCAGGCGTCTCCAGGCTGCCATACGTGATCACCAGCGGGGTGTGGATCCTGTCGATGTGCCGCTGCGGGCTTAGCTCCTGCTCCATCGCGTCGGTGAATGTCACGTATTGGCTGCGCTTGGAAAGCCGCGGTGCTTTCAGGTCATACATGCCGCTGCCGAGCACGGACGCCTTTCAGGATGTCGCGCGGCAGCCCGATCCTTTCCCATTCGGTGATGACGATGCAGCCGGCGAGGTGTCCGCCGGAGGAATGGCCGGTGAGATAAAGCCGGGCGGGATCGCCGCCGAAGCTTTTCGCGTTCCGGTACACCCAGGCGACGGCGCGGCGCACCTGATCGACCATCGGAAAAATGCTGCCGTCGGTTTCCGTCACGTTGTTGAAGTCGAGCGCGATGAAATGCGCCCCGGCGTTGATGAAGACTTCCGCCATATAGGCGACCTGCGATGAGCTGCCGCCGCTTCCAGGCGCCGCCGTGGATATAGATCATGACCGGCGCGTTCGGCGTCTTGGTCTTGTAGATGTCGAGCTTCTCGATCTCGGCCGCGCCATAGGCCACGCGCTCGGGCTGGCCGAGGATGCGAAGCGTGATCGCGTTATTGGCGGCGCGGCGGGCGCGGATCTCCTCGCGGTTGGGCGCATAGACCGTCTGGTCATAGGCGTCGTCGAGTTCCTGCTGGTCCATGTCGAGCCAGACGAGGGGGCCTTTGGCGCGCGGGCGGGCGGGGGCGGAGGGATTCATGGGGACTCTGCAAAATATGGGCGGAAGGTCGCAGGGCGGAGCCTGCCAGAGCGGCTATTCTGTTGTAAACTGGCTGAACAAAAATATGGCGCGTCCATGACCGCCAGATACGTGATGGGACGAAGCGAACCGGGGAGAGGCAGTCATGCCGTCATTGCTGCGCGCTGCGCTTGCGCTTTTGTGTGGAGCTTCCTTGCTCTCGCTGGGAGGAAAAGCGGAAGCCCAAGTCAATTTCAAGGGCAAGACGATCGAGGTCATCCTCGGCTCCGCCGCCGGCGGCGGCACCGACGGCACCACGCGGCTGGTCGGCAGCTTCCTGGAAAAACATCTCCCCGGCAATCCGTCGATGCGCTATCGCAACCTGCCGGGCGGGCACGGGGCCAAGGCGCTCAACTATTTCATGAAGGTCAAGCCGGACGGGCTGACCTGGGCCGGCGGCGGCTCGTCGCATGTCGATCCCAATTCGCTTCGCAAATCCGTCGTGGAATACGACCCGACCAAGTTTCATATCTTCGGCGGCGTGCAGCGCGGCGGCTCCGTCGTCTTCATGCGTTCCGATCACAAGGCCAACCTGACCGACAAGTCCAAGCCGCCCGTGGTGGTGGGCGTGATCGATGGTGACCGCAGCTGGGAGCAGATGATCACTTGGGGCGCGGAGTTCCTGGGCTGGAATGTCCGCTTCGTCGTCGGCTATCCGGGCTCCGCCATGATGCTGCTCGCGATCCGGCGCAGCGAGACGCATATGATGGGCACTTCCAATCTGTTTATCCTGAAAGACATGTTTGCCAGCGGCGAGTTCGTCGGCGTGGCGCAGCTCGGCGGCGGCGCGAGCGTCGGCCAGGATATCGAGACGCGCACGGAGTTCGGCACCATCCCGATCTTCGCTTCCATGATGCAGGGCAAATTGACCGGCCTGCCGGCGGAGGCCTTCGATTTCTGGACCGCACTCAACGATATGGACAAATGGTACGGCTTGCCGCCGGGCACGCCGAAGGAAATCGTCGACACTTACCGCGCGGCTTGGGCCAAGATGGTCAAGGATCCCGAATTCATCCGGCAGGGAAAGATTCTGTTCAGCGCCGATTTCGCGCCCGTCAGCGGCGACATCATAACCGACCATGTGAGAAAAACGGCTTATCCGAAAGCCGAGATCGTTGCCTTCATGGATCAGCTGAAGACCAAGCACGGCCTGCCGGCCGAGCCGCTGTCGGACGAGGAGCTCGCGGCGCTGGCCAAGGCCAAGGGTTTCGACAAGATGGAAATCCCGAAGGTGGAGGCGGTGCTGCTCAAGGTGGGCGACGGCGGGACGCGACATCGAATTCGCCGTGGGCGGCGCCAACAAGAAGATCGACGTCAGCAACAGCCGCACCAATGTGAATATCGGCGGCAAGAAGGTCGCGCGCACGGAACTCAAGCCCGGCGTCACCTGCACCATCGAATTCATCGACGGCTCCAAGGAGGCGAACGGGATCACCTGTCCGTAGTTTGGCGGCGAACGGGCGGTTCACACTGCTCATTCCGTCCTCATCCTCGCGGAAACGCCCCTCACCCGACGCTCGTAGCGCTTCACGTCCGACCTCTCCCTCGCACGCGGGGAGAGGGAAAGAGAGCGCGCCGCGCTCGCCCTATCATCCGATTCAAATTTTCAAACAGCCAAGTCTTTCACTTCGTCATGCCCGCACTTGTTGCGGGCATCTCGCTTAGGGACGCAGTGCCTTGGTTATCGGGATGGCCGGAACAAGTCCGGCCATGACGAATGATAGCGGATTCAATTTTTCAAACAGCCGCGCTTTCTTCTCCCTCCCCGAAAGCCAGCGTTCGGCAGCGGGTGAGACGGGCACCCCACCCGCTCGCGAAAGAGCTGAGCCGGATCAAGTCCGGCAGCGATGTCCATCATTCAAACAGCCAAGTCTTTCTCTCGTCATGCCCGGGCTTGCATCGCAAGTCGGGTGTACCCGACTTGCGTGATTATAACTGTGCGCAATTCGGGCTCTGCCCGAATTGCGGGCATCCATCTTCTTGCGAAGAAGATGGATCGCCGGATCAAGTCCGGCGATGACGACGGAGCAAGCCAACGCTCCGCCGGCCCGTGTTTTTGTCAGGCGACGGGTCCGCCTGTCTTTTTCTTCCCGCTACAAACCGAGGGAGCGGAGCGCCGACAGGCGCATCAACCATTCCACGCTTGCGAGGCGCGGCGCGCGTCTTGCGAGACACGCTCGCCTCTCGGCGCTCCACCGCGGCGATTTTGGCCGCCGGGACTGCTCCAACCACCACCCGGACCGACCTTTCGGCCTCCTGATCCCGCGGGCTTCCGCCTGCGTTCGTCCGGGGGCGATCTACCAACTATGGCGGGCCCTCGTAGTAGGGCCGGGCAGCACCCCGAGGCTCCCGGAGATGGCTTGCGAGACCATCCGCAGGCGCCGCACCCGCTCCGCCAATCAAGACGCCTCTAGATGGCGCCCCCGGATGAGCAGGCAGCAACAGGATACAGAACTCCTCGAGGAAAAAAGCCTGCATGCAGGAGATATCCCAGGATAAGTGCAAGAGCTTGTTTCTGTTCGGAAAAACCTGTGCATAGCGCGGGATAACAACGCCCGTGCAGCCACCGCTTCTTCTCCCTCGCCCCGACCGACCTCGGGCTTGCCCGAGTTCGGCACCATTGAGTGGCACACATCGGATATATCCGATGTGTGCTGGGGAGAGGGTGGCGAGCGCGTTAGCGCGAGCCGGGTGAGGGGGCGTTTGCTGCAAGTCTGTGCCTCGCCCCTCACCCGGACGCTTCGCGTCCGACCTCTCCCCGTAAAGAACGGGGAGAGGTGAAAAGGCGCTACCCCAAATTCAATTCCTTGAAGAAGTCGTTGCCCTTGTCGTCCATCACGATGAAGGCGGGGAAGTCCACCACTTCGATGCGCCAGATCGCTTCCATCCCGAGCTCGGGATATTCCAGGAGCTCGACCTTCTTGATGTGGTGCTCGGCCAGATTGGCCGCGGCGCCGCCGATGGAGCCGAGATAAAAGCCGCCGTGTTTCTGGCAGGCCTCGCGCACGGCCGAGGAGCGGTTGCCTTTCGCCAGCATCACCATCGAGCCGCCGGCGGCCTGGAAATCATGCACGAATGAATCCATCCGTCCGGCGGTGGTCGGGCCGAAGGAGCCGGAGGCGTAACCGGCCGGCGTCTTGGCGGGACCGGCGTAATAGACCGGATGGTTCTTGAAATAATCCGGCAGGCCTTCGCCGCGCTCCAGCCGCTCGCGCAGCTTGGAATGCGCGAGATCGCGCGCCACGATCATCGGCCCGGTGAGCTTGAGCCGCGTCTTCACCGGATATTGGCTCAGCGTCGCGCGGATTTCCTTCATCGGCTTGTTGAGGTCGATCGCCACCACCTCGCCGCCGAGCGAAGCGTCCACCACCTCGGGCAGATATTTCGCCGGATTGGCCTCCAGCGCCTCGAGAAACACGCCGTCGCGCGTGATCTTGCCCAGCGCCTGGCGGTCGGCCGAGCAGGAGACGCCGAGCCCGATCGGCAGCGACGCGCCGTGCCGCGGCAGACGGATCACGCGCACGTCATGGCAGAAATACTTGCCGCCGAATTGCGCGCCGACGCCGAGCGACTGCGTCAGCTTGTGCACTTCCTTTTCCATCTCGAGGTCGCGGAAAGCGTTGCCGTCCTCCGAGCCTTGCGTCGGCAGGTCGTCGAGATAGCGGCAGGAAGCGAGCTTCACCGTCTTCAGCGTGAGCTCGGCCGACGTGCCGCCGATCACGATGGCGAGGTGATAGGGCGGGCAGGCCGCGGTGCCGAGGGTGAGGATTTTCTCCTTCAGGAAAGCCAGCATGCGGTCATGGGTGAGGATCGACGGCGTCGCCTGGAACAGGAAGCTCTTGTTGGCCGAGCCGCCGCCCTTGGCGACGAACAGGAACTTGTAGGCATCCTCGCCTTCGGCATAGATCTCGATCTGCGCCGGCATGTTCGATTTGGTGTTCTTCTCCTCGAACATGGAGATCGGCGCGAGCTGCGAATAGCGCAGGTGCTTTTTCAGGTAAGCGTCGCGCGCGCCCTCGGCGAGCGCGGCCTCGTCGTCGCCCTCGGTCCAGATCAAGCGGCCCTTCTTGCCCATGATGATGGCGGTGCCGGTGTCCTGGCACATCGGCAGCACGCCGCCGGCGGAGATATTGGCGTTCTTCAGGAATTCATAAGCGACGAACTTGTCGTTCGAGGTCGCCTCCGGGTCGTCCAGAATGCCGCGCAGGCTGGCGAGATGGCCGGGCCGCAGCAAGTGATTGATATCGGCATAGGCCGCCTCCGCCAGCACGCGCAGCGCCTCGGCCGGCACCACCACCATCTCGCGCCCCATCACGGTCTCGACCCGGATGCCGCCGACGTCGAGCTTGCGGTATTGCGTGGAATCCTTGCCGAGCGGGAACAGCGGCGTGTGCTTGTAGGGCGGGGTGACGGGGATGTTCATGACGATCCTGCGCTTTATTAAGCGATGGGGTTACGCAGTTTGTAGGGTGTTTTAGAGGCGATTGAAAGCAGGGGACGCCACGACGCGTCGCCGTTGTCTAGGCTAACGCTTGCATTGCAGGCTTTGTAGCCTTGAAAAATGGGCGTGCCGTCTGAGCGATCGCCTTCTGAATGTCATCAAAACACATCTTGCTATTCAGCTTTAGGTCGAGCCAAACAACGGCGTTATCGTTGCCTATCCAGCGAGGGTAACGCTTGGGTTGTTCACTTGCGAGATGTACTCCTGGCACTTTCCTGCATGCATATTTTAGGTCTTGGAGACCCTTCAGTCCTCCAAAAGAACGTGCCCATCCGATCAGCCGAAATCTTTCTTGGCCAGATCCGATATTAAAACCTGCTAACCCTATCTTCTTCTTGGAGCGTCGAGCAAAAATATCGCCATATATCTGCCAACTGTTGTAAGAAAAATTACCCCACCCGAAATGAAGAAGACTTTCTGTTTCGTGGCTAAGAATATTCTTAGCGACGGTTGCGATCTCTTCTGCATTGATATCAGCTTTTTCGGCGACTTTTTCGGCGACTGTTTTCAAATCCTGACTGATTTGTATGGTGTCATCTAAAATGGCATCAAATTCGTCGTTGTTTGTTGCGACGAATTGGAGCTCATGGGAGATGTATGGAAAAGTTGGGGTCTTTCTTTTCATCGGGTCGACCCAAGGTAGGTTTTTAAGTCTGTGACATCAGTGTCTTGAATTCTATCAACATTAAATCCAAGAACGCCTCGGGCTATCGCATTGATATATAAACTAAGCCAAACTCGGCCTTCAGCGTGACGATGGGCTAGCCAAACGTTACGGAGCGCGGAAGCTAAATCTAGATAGGAAAGACAAACCCAACTTCCGTTTGCGGATGCTGTGGTCCTTGCTTTCGGCGCGAGATAAATGAGCAGAGCTTGACCGCGGTGCCTCTTGCACCACTTGCTGGCTTCGCGTGCATAGGTCTCGAGTTGGCCAAAACCTTCGCGGGCGTTGATTTTGTTTTCAACGACAATTATCGCGCTGCCGCTTGGTGATCTCAGCGTTATCCAAATGTCGCAACGGGCAATTTTTCGATTTTGATCGTTATTGATCGCATATCGAAATTCGGGTTCGACAAAAACCGCTGTGCGCTTTTGGCGGAGGAGCTTAAGTGCCATTTGGGTGTTGGAGCCGCCAGCCTTTTTGGCCTTTTTAACCAGTGCAACTAAAACGCTCCTGCCCAGACCGTGATTTTCCTCGGGCTTCAGCAGGTATGAAAGGGCTTGAGTATGGGTAGTTTCGTTTGAAATTGATCCCAATGGCGACATCAAGTCGACGCGTGATAAAATAGGATCATGTCTATCGATACTTTGGAGAAGCTCTCGCCGAAGCTTGTTAATTTTCGATTTGACCGACGGCCATTGCGTCCTCAGGTGAGCTAGCTCGCGGGTTGGTTGCCGAGCGATCCTGAGCAAATTTTCCTGGAAATGATTGTTCATGGCTTCACTGCCGGCGTCCCGCTCCGCCGCCAGTGCATGGCCGCCACCGCGACGACCCAGGCCACCACCATCAGGCTCGCCGGCATCTGGATGTTCATCGCCATTGAGCTGAAGCCTTCGCGCGCCAGCGCGAAACCTCCGGCGGCGAAGCCGGCCCCGCCGGCAAAGGCGGCGCCGCCGATCCAGCGCGGATAGCGCCCGTCGCCATGCAGCAAGCAGACCGAACATCGCGCTGGTCGCGCCAAACAGAAAGCTCAGCATGCTGGCGAGCCCGATCTCGATCTGGCGCACGGCAAAGGCCGCCGCAAAGGCCGCGGGCTTGTCCGCCGGCGGCGCGGCGCTCCAGGCGTCCACCGTCGCTTTCAGCGCGACCCCGTCGACCGCCTGCAACGCCGCCACGACCGCGAGGCTGGCGATGGCGCCGCCGGTGGCGACCTGGCGCATGCCCGATCGCGCGCGCAGCTGGCGCGAGAGGATCAGCATGAAGGAGAGGAGGAGCGCGGCGCCTGCGAATTGCAGCAGGTGGGCGGTGACCCAGCGGTGGTGCGCGGCATATTCGGCGAAGGCCGCCGCGGCGTTGTTGGGGTCCGCCTCCATGGGGTGCATCGAAGTGCCGATACCCAGCAATACGCAGCCGGTAAAAGCGCAGGCCGCGCTGATGCGGTCTTCCATATCATTCACCAGCGATCCCCCGGCAGGCCCTGCGCGGCGCGGTGAGTGATCATACATGGCGCTTGATCGTATGCGAAAACCGGTCCCCCTGATCAGGTCAGGGGGCAGGCTTTTCGGGGATCATGCGCCCTCGACAATCCGGCAAATCATGCAACGGACGGACAGCGCCGGGGGGAAGGCGCCTAGGCCTGTTTGCGCGTGGATTTTCCGCCGCCATCGTCATTCGATTTCACCGCGGTCTTGCCGCCGGTGACGCCGAAGTCCTCGGATTTGGACCGCCCGTCCATCAACACGACGCCCTCGGCTGCCAGGCCGCGCTTGAGCAATTCGCGCACGGCCGCCGCCCGGCTCGGCATGCGGTGGGCAAAGCGCCAGTCGTCCAGCGCCTTCAACTCGTCCTCCGTGAGCATGATCTGCAGGCGTTCGCCTCGTGTCAGTTCCATGGTCAGCCCCTTATTACTCCTGAATTTCCTATTTGGTTAGCGAAGACCGTCAAATGGGTCATGCACTCCTATTAAGTACTATCAGCTTACATAGTTCCTTACTCATTGTACGGTTTTTACTAGGGGTCCCCCGAAAGGGGCTTTTGCTAACAAAAAGCCCTTTGATCCCAAAGGGTTAAACAGAAACGTGACTTGACGGCACCGCGAAAAAGGCGCGCAGTCCGTGCGGATTGGAACGCCCATGACCATTATTCAGCTTCCGACGATTGAGTTGCCTTTGGCGCAGGACAATGTGGTCCTGGACCGCGAAGCCGATCATCGCATCGCGAATAATCTTGGGCTGATCGTCAGTCTGCTTCGGCTGCGCGCCCGCGCTGTCGGCCAGCAAGGCGGAACGATGGACCGCGCGGAAGTGAGCCTGCTGCTGGACGAAGTTGCAGCGCGGGTGGATACGGTGGCGCGGCTGCACCGCATGCTGTCGCACTCCTTCCGTGACAGCCTCGTGGATCTCACCGCCTATCTGCGCGAGCTCTGCGTATCGCTGACCTCGTCCCTTTCGTCCGATGCTCGCGTAAATTTTTCGCACCAGCCCGATGCCTGCGTGCTGCCGCCCGATCAGGTGCTTACCCTCGGGCTGCTGACCAGCGAGCTCGTTACCAACTCGGTGAAATACGCGCATCCTACCGGTCTGCCGGCGCGGATTGACGTCGCGTGCCGGCAAACCGGCCGCGATCTGATCATCGAAATCGCCGATGATGGCGTCGGCCTGCCGGAGAATTTCGATCCTATGGCTGACGGCGGGCTGGGGCTTCGTGTCGTGCGCTCGCTGGCGGCACAGCTCGGCGCCACCATCCGCTTCAACTCCAATGCGCTCGGCACTTGCGTGCAGCTGAAGATGCCCATCTCCCGCGCGTAATCCCGTTTAGACTGCCGTCATCCCGGCTGCGGGGCAGGGAACCCGCAGGCCGCGCTGCCGTTGTCCGGCAAGCGCGGGATAACCGCGCGCCCAGCTTCGGGAGCTGCCGTTGGACGCCGCCCGTTTCCCGGAAACCAATCCGCCCCCTCGCATCCGCACCTTGATCCCCGCGCGGCTCGATCGCCTGCCGTGGAGCCGCTTTCATCTGATGCTGGTGCTGGCGCTCGGCATCACCTGGATCCTCGATGGGCTGGAGGTCACGCTCGTCGGCGCGGTCAGCGGCGTGCTGCAGGACCAGCGCACGCTCGGCTTCACGCCGGCGGAAGTGGGCTTTGCCGCCACCTGTTATCTGATCGGCGCGGTGAGCGGCTCTCTCATCTTCGGATATCTCACCGACCGCTATGGGCGGCGGCTGTTCTTCTTCGTCACGCTGTCGGTCTATCTGGTCGGGGCGCTGCTCACGGCCTTTGCCTGGGATTTGTGGAGCTTCATCGCCTTCCGCATGCTGACCGGCGCGGGCATCGGCGGCGAATATGCCGCGATCAATTCGGCTATCGATGAATTGGTGCCGGCGCGGCTGCGCGGCCGCATCGCGCTCTACATCAACGGCTCCTATTGGATCGGGGCGGCGCTCGGGGCGCTTTCGACCGTGGTGTTCCTCGACCCGAACCTGTTTCACGTTGATCTCGGCTGGCGCGTCGGTTTCTTCGTCGGCGCGCTCCTGAGCTTGTTCATTCTCCTGGTGCGCCGGCATGTGCCGGAAAGCCTTCGATGGGAGGTTACTCACGGTCGCTCCGATCAGGCCGAAGCCACGATGGAGGAGATCGAACGCCGGGTGGAAGCAGAATGCGGTCCGCTGCCAGCGCCGGACGAGGCGCATGCCATTACGCTGCATCCGCGCCGGCATTTCGGTTTCGGGCTGATCCTGCGGGCGGCGCTCGGCGAATACCGCAGCCGCGCCATGCTCGGACTGGCGCTGATGATCTCGCAGGCTTTTCTTTACAACGCGATCTTCTTCACTTATGCGCTGGTGCTGACGCAGTTCTACGCAGTGCCGTCGGCGCAGACCGGACTTTACCTCTTGCCTTTCGCGGTTGGAAATTTTCTCGGCGTGGTCTTCCTCGGGCATTATTTCGATACCGTCGGACGGCGGCAGATGATCGCGGCGACCTATCTCGCCTCCGCGCTGCTGCTGCTTATCACCGGCTGGCTGTTTGCTCAGGATGTGCTGACGGCGGTGACGCTCACGCTGATGTGGACGCTGATCTTCTTCTTCGCCTCGCCCGCCGCAAGCGCCGCCTATCTCACCGTGAGCGAGATCTTCCCGCTGGAGACGCGCGCGCTCGCCATTGCTTTCTTCTATTCGGTCGGCACGGGGGTGGGCGGGGTTGCCGCGCCCTGGCTGTTCGGCACGCTGATCGGCACCGGCTCGCGCTTTAACGTCTTCTACGGCTACCTGTTTGCCACCGCGCTGATGATGGCAGCCGCGCTGATTGCGCTGATTTACGGTGTCGCGGCGGAGCGCCGAGCCCTGGAACACGTGGCACGGCCACTGTCGGCGGGGGATTAGCGCGCCGTGCCGTTTTTTGTTCCCTATCGCATCGGCCGCGCCCGCACGGGACTTGGCCTTTTCGCCACGATGTTTATCAAGAAGGGCACGTGGCTGCTGGAATATACCGGGCCGCTTTTGACCAATGCGCAGGCCAAGAAGAAGGAAGACCAGAACTCCCGTTACCTGTTTGAAATCAACAGCCGTTGGACCATCGACGGCTTTCCGCGCTCAAACATCGCGCGCTACGCCAACCATTCCTGCAAACCGAATATGGAAGTCGAGATCGTCAAAAAGCGCGTCCTGCTGCGCACGATCCGCCGCATCGAGCCGGGGGACGAACTTACCTACGACTACGGCCGCGATTATCTCGACAACTATATAGCGGTCTGCAAATGCGCCCACTGTATGCAGAAGACCCGGGGGCGGGGCCGCTCCACGGCGCGAAAGAAGCGCAGGCGCAAGGCGAACGGGCGCTGAGCTGGGAAGCTAGCGGTCCAGCTCCGGATAGCGCCGGAATATCCCATATTCATTGAACGGTATCCGCCGCTTCGAGGCGATGTATGCGTCAATGCGCGGACGCAGCATGACCCGGTCATGCAGCTCGATCACCCGCGGATGCTTGCGCGAGAATTTCTGCATCGATTTCGGGAAGGCGTAGCGCAAGCCGGCCACCACCTGAAACAGGCTGAGGTCCACATAGGTAAGGGAGCGGCCGACCAGCCATCCGGTCTTGTTGCGTTTCAACACTTCTTCGAAATAGCCGAGGAATTTCGGGGCGCGCTCGTTCAAAAATTCCGCCGTGCGGCGCTTGGCCTCGTCTTTCTGGTCCTCGTAATACAACCCGACGCCGATCGGATGATGGGTGTCATGCGCTTCCACCACCAGATCGGCGATCGTGAGCTGCAATTGATGCGTCCAGAGCCGGCCCTCTTCGCTTTTCGGCGCCAGGCCTTCGCGCGCGCCCAGGAACAGAAGAATGTTGGCGGTCTGGCCGATGAGCAGCTTGCCCGCTTTCAGGAAGGGCGGGGCGAAAGGCGGATGCGTCACGCGCGCGCTTTCGAGAAGGCGCGTCATCTTCTCCATGCCGCCCTTGCGCCGGACGACATCCACGTAATCGGCGCCGGCTTCTTCCAGCGCCAGCCGCACGAATTCGCCGCGGCCCTGGATTTCGGCCCAATAATAAAGTTCGTAGCGCATCGATCGGCTTCCTTCTTCGTCATCACCGGGCTCGTCCCGGTGATCCCGCTTAGGAAGCATTGTGCCTTATGATCGGGATGGCCGGGACAGGCCCGGCCATGACAATGTCGTTATAAGTATAGCTACGTCACCGGAACGAGCCGGTCGCCGTCGAGCTTTGCCAGAACGCCGCTCTGGATACCGAAATGAAAGCCCTGCACCTGCAGCCGCCGCGCCTTCACTTCCTCGGCGATCCACGGAAAGGTGAGCAGGTTGCTCAGCGACAGCCGCAACACCTCGGTCTCGCACCGGCTCAGCACGTCCTCGCCGGGTGCCGCTTCCCGCGCACAGCGCAGCGCCGGCTCGGCGATCGCCATCCATTGCGCGACGAAGTCCGTCGCCTCCGCCGCGCCTTCCAGCATAGCCCGCACGCCGCCGCATTGGGCGTGGCCGAGCACCACCACGCGCGATACTTTCAGCACCCGTACGCCGTATTCCAGCGCCGCACTGGTGCCGTGGTAGCCCATATCCGGGCCGTAAGGCGGCACGAGACCCGCCACGCTGCGCACCATGAAGAGCTGGCCCGGGACGGCGCTGAACACGGTCTGCGGATCGACCCGGGAATCCGAACAGGCGATCACCATCGCCTCGGGGCGCTGACCTTTTTCGGCGAGGCGCTCATAGCGCGCGCGCTCGGCGGGCCAGACCTTTGCGCGAAACCGGCGATAGCCTTCGATCAGATGGTCCATTTATGCGTCGACGTGATCCGCAATACTGGTGGGGCCCGGGACCGGAATGCCGTCTTCTTTCAGTCCCTGGATGTGAAATCGAATTGCTTCACGAATTTCCTTTTCGACCTCCTCAACCGTCGTCCCTGCCGCAATACAGCCCGGGAGGTCCGGCACGTAGGCGGAGTAATTATCCAGCCCCTTTTCGATAACTATGGCATAACGCATCAGCGTGCCTCCTTTAGGCCGGCCTGCTTGAGAATACTATTCCAGGTGCCGGGTGCCAATTCGTCTGACAGCTTTCCGGCGATCGTAACGCGGTCACCACGGCGTCTGGTCGGACAGCAAGTATTCCGACTCAGTGGTCACTATCAGAAGCAGATCCAGAATCCGGAAATGGTGTCGCCCATGCTCTCTCTCGTCATTCCCGCGCGCCGCCGCAGCATCGGCCTTCTCGAGGTCGGGCGTATCTTGCCGTTTGCCCAGCGGCGGATGGTCGGGCCTTTCATCTTCCTCGACCATATCGGACCGCTCGCGCTTCCGCCGGACCTGCCGCGCGAGACTGACGTGCGCCCGCACCCGCATATTGGGCTCTCTACCATCACTTATCTGTTCGAAGGCGAGATCACCCATCGCGACAGCCTTGGCATCGAGCAGGTGATCCGCCCCGGGGCGGTCAACTGGATGACGGCGGGGCAGGGCATCAGCCATTCCGAGCGCTTCGACGGATTGCGCCAGCAGGGCGGACCGCTGCATGGCTTGCAGGCCTGGGTCGCGATGCCGGAGCGCGACGAGGAATCCGCGCCGGATTTTGCCCATCACGCCGAAACCGAATTGCCGAGGTTCAAGCAACCCGGTGTTGAAGCGCGGTTGATCGCCGGTTCGGCCTACGGGTTAAGCAACCGCGTGAAGACGCATTCGCCGCTGTTTTATCTGCACGCGGAGATGCAGCCGGGAGCCGACCTGGAGCTGCCCGCGGAGCATCGCCGAGCGCGCGGCTTATATCGTGCGCGGCAGCGTCGAGCACGATGGACGCAGTTATAAGGCCGGTACCCTTCTTGTGTTCAGCCTCGGCGACGCCGCGATAGTCGCACTCGAACCGACGACGGTAATGCTGCTCGGCGGCGAGCCGCTTGGCCTGCGTCACATCTGGTGGAATTTCGTCTCCTCGCGCAAGGAACGCATCGAGCAGGCGAAAGCGGATTGGCAGGCCGGCCGCTTCAAGCTGCCCGCGCATGACGACAAGGAGTTCATCCCATTGCCGAAGGAGCCGAAGCGTCAGCCCGAGCCCGAACCGATGTCGTAGCAGGGTCCGGAAAGATCCGGTCCCGATTGATCGGAGGCGGGATGGCTTTCGGACAAGATCGCGTGGAGCTGATAAGTCAGCGCGCGAAACCTTCGGCGGTCTTGGTCATCAGCTCGGCGCGGCAGGCCGAGCATCGCCGCGCCTTTGACACCCTGTTTTTTGCAGGCATCGGTGATTGCGCGATCGAGCGCCTTGCGCGCTGTTTTAATATTCTGCTGCTGACACGCGCGAGCGTCAGGGCCTTCACATTTGGTTATCGTCTGGGCTTCGGCCTGCGATGACATCAGCAGACCAAGCACACCCAGCACACAGAGTTTTTTCATTCGAGCACTCCGTTATCTTTGCGAGGCGAAGAATTCGCCCGCACCATCGCAAGTCAATGACGGTGAGATCATGCGGTCGGAAAGTCAGCGCAGCCTGAGCAGAACGGTGGTGGTGGCCGCGGCGGTGGCAGCGAATTTCGGCACGGTGGCAAAGGCGGGCGGGATGTAATGCTGACGTCGCCGCTCGGAACGCCGGTTGTGTTTCTTGCCGCTCGGATTCTGAAGCTTTTTGGACTTAGCCTCCTCGCTGCTGAGGGCCGGTTCGTCTTCATCGTCCTCCCCCGCGCTGCGGGTGAGGGTGGCGGTCCGCGGTCTGGCATCGTTGTCGGGAATTTCGGTTCGGGCAGGGCTGGCCGTGTCCAGCTTCTTCGCCTGCTGCTGGGCGATAATGCGGTCGATGTCGGCATCCCAATGGCGATGCGCCTTTGCGGCCATCCCATGCAGGGTGAAGACCGCGACCGAGGCAATCGCGATCACGCCGAGAACGGCGCCGACATAGCCGACAACTGGGGTGGCCAAGCTACGCATGCTGCTGAATTAACGCCGTGCGGGGGGCTGGCGTTCCCTAAGCCGCGAAAACCATGTCGATTCTTGGCCTTAAGCGGGGATCTCGGGGCCCTGCCGGCTAGCCAATTTCGGCGGCGCAGACCCCTGCGCGAAGGCCCGCCGCACGAAGCGCTAGGTTTCAGTTGGTTGTCGCGAAGCAGTACAATAATCCGGCGCCGCCGGTGCTGTTGAGATCCATTTGGCTACATCCGCCGCTCGGTCCGCGCGAGGTGTGCGACGAATTCCACGATTTTGCCGCGGGCAAATCGTCGAGGCCGCGGCGGTTGACATGGCCCACCATGGCAGCGCCTTCGCCGCTCTTGGTCCAGTTGCCGCAGGTCATATCCTTGTCGCCGGAAAGGGCGGTGCCGTCGGGCTGCGACCCGGTAAGGATGTCATGTTGATTGGTCGTGTCCTCGGGGGGGCTGGGCACCATATCGCCCTTCTCGGTGAGCGCCGTCTGCTTGGTGAGATTGTTCTCGCCATGCAGTTCCGCCACATCCTTGGCGATGACGACGCCTTTGACATTCTGCCAAGGCCCTTTGCCGATGCGATCGCGCGCATTCACCGCGCCGGCTCCCCTGCGTGCTCAGATAAGCCCGCCAGGTTTTTCCTCCGGCGCCCACCGCCTGGGCCAGCGACTGGCAATGCCGGTCCGCGCCTTCCAGCCCGCCGAGGTCGGCACCCTTGCCGATACCGACGCTGGTGACGAAAAACGTCATCGCGTTTTGCTGCGCGAGGAGGTGAGTGCCAAGCGCCAGCAATGCGGCCGACGCGAGCAGGGATACGCGAGCGATTCGGGCCATGGCTTTCCTCCGACCTGATGGCTTTTCAGGCTGCCGTTTCTGGCTAGGAGGATAAACCTTTTGCGCCGGCAGATATTCCCCCGGGGCGGGGCGCCCATGCGGCATATGGGCACAAAGGCGTGATCAGCCCGAGGCTTTCACTTCGGTAACCGCCTGCGCCAGCAGGTCATGCATCTGGCGGCGGATGTCCTGATCCGACAGCTGTGATCCCCTTGGCGTCGAAATCCGCGCGGATTTTGCGAAAAACGTCGTCTTCGCCGGCTTCCTCGAAATCGGCTATCACCACTTCCTTGGCATAGGCATCGGCTTCCGGGCCGCTGAGACCCTGCCTTTCCGCCGCCCATTTGCCCAACAGTTTGTTGCGGCGAGCAATGGCCTTGAATCGCAAATCTTCGTCATGCGCGAACTGCTTTTCGAAACCTTCCTCACGCTTGTCGAACGTTGTCATGTTTTTTCCTCGTTGCCGATGGAACGCTGTTTTGCGTTATGCGGTTCCGCGCGCCTTGCATATCGGCCCGATAGCGTCAAGGCAACCATGCGATTCGCGCACCGCTTGTGATCCTTCCACAGACCTGTCGATTGTGCTGCGGATTGGCATCGGCTAGGTTGCGCTGTGGCCGGATAGGCTATTCACTTAAGCGAGTCGTGCCATCCGGTTCCGCCGCCGCGGACCACTCGAACTGAAATGGAGCCACGGCACATGGACTTTCACAAACCACGGTACACTCCGATGAGCCGCCGCCGTCGCATCTACGAAGGCAAGGCCAAGATCCTTTACGAAGGACCCGAGGCCGGAACGCTGATCCAGCATTTCAAGGACGATGCGACCGCTTTCAATGCGAAAAAGCACGAGATTATCGAGGGCAAGGGGGTCCTCAATAATCGCATCTCGGAGTACATTTTCCAGCACCTCAACGACATTGGGGTGCCGACGCATTTCATCCGCCGGCTCAACATGCGCGAGCAGTTGATCCGCGAGGTCGAGATCGTCCCGCTCGAGGTCGTCGTGCGCAATGTCGCCGCCGGTTCCCTGTCGACAAAGCTCGGCATCGAGGAGGGCACCCAGCTGCCGCGCTCGATCATCGAATTCTATTACAAGAACGACGCGCTCAACGACCCAATGGTGTCGGAAGAGCACATCACCGCTTTCGGCTGGGCCACGCCGCAGGAGATCGACGACATCATGGCGCTCGCCATCCGGGTCAACGATTTCCTCTCCGGGCTCTTCCTCGGCGTCGGCATCCGTCTGGTCGACTTCAAGATGGAATGCGGCCGGCTCTGGGAAAACGAGATGATGCGGATCGTCGTCGCTGACGAGATCTCGCCCAACTCCTGCCGGCTCTGGGACATCAAGTCGAACGACAAGATGGACAAGGACCGCTTCCGCCGCGACATGGGCGGCCTGATCGAGGCCTATACCGAGGTCGCCAAGCGGCTCGGCATCGTGAGCGAAGGCGAACGCCCGCAGGGGACCGGCCCGGTGCTTGTGAAGGGCTAGACGTGTGAAGGCGCGTGTTACCGTCACGCTCAAAGCCGGCGTGCTTGATCCGCAGGGCAAGGCGATCGAAGGCGCGCTGCGCTCGCTCGGCGTCAATGGCGTGACCAGCGTCCGCCAGGGCAAGGTATTCGACATCGAAATTGAAGGCGGCGACAAAGGCGCAGGTGGAGGCGACCTTAAAGCAAGCGGCCGACAAGCTCCTCGCCAATACCGTGATCGAGAATTATCGCATCGAGGTGGTGGAATGAGCTTGCCCGTTTCGGCCGCTCATTCCATATCACTGCCATGAAATCCGCCGTCGTCGTCTTTCCCGGCATCAATCGCGAGCGCGACATGGCGCGCACGCTCAAGCTCGTGTCCGGTCGCGATCCGGCGATGCTCTGGCATGCCGACACCGCGCTGCCGGCGGGCACCGACCTCGTCGTCATCCCCGGCGGCTTCAGCTATGGCGATTACCTGCGCTGCGGGGCGATCGCCGCGCGCTCGCCGATCATGGCGGCGGTGAAGGAATTCGCCGCCAACGGCGGCCTGGTGCTCGGCGTCTGCAACGGTTTCCAGATCCTCTGCGAAGCCGCGCTCCTGCCGGGCGTGCTGATGCGAAACCAGAATCTGCGCTTCATCTGCCGCGAGGTTTATTTGCGGGTGGAACGTTCCGACACGCCCTTCACCCGCGGCTACAACGCGGGCCAGGTGATCCGCGTGCCGGTGGCGCATGGCGAGGGCAATTACATCGCCGACAGCGAAACCATCGCCAGGCTGGAAGGCGAGGGGCGCGTGCTGTTCCGCTATTCCTCGCCCGACGGACTGATCGACCCGAACTGGAACCACAACGGCGCTATCAACGGCATCGCCGGCATTCTCAACAAGCGCGGCAATGTGCTCGGCATGATGCCGCATCCGGAGAACCACGTCGAAGCCTCGATCGGCTGCACGGAAGGCCGCGGGCTCTTCGCCGGGCTGGTGGAGCATCTGGCGAAGGCGGCCTAGCTTCGTGATCCCCAACGAGCCCCGCATCACCCCCGAACTGGTCGCCGAACACGGGCTCAAGCCCGACGAGTATCAGCGCATCCTCGACCTGATCGGGCGCGAGCCGACGCTGACCGAGCTCGGCATCTTTTCGGCGATGTGGAACGAGCATTGTTCCTATAAATCCTCGAAAGTTGCATCTGCGCGGGCTGCCGACGAAAGCGCCCTGGGTGATCCAGGGGCCGGGTGAGAATGCGGGCGTCATCGACATTGGCGATGGGTTGGCAGTGGTCTTCAAGATGGAGAGCCACAACCATCCGAGCTACATCGAGCCCTATCAGGGCGCCGCGACCGGCGTCGGCGGCATTTTGCGCGACGTCTTCACCATGGGCGCGCGGCCGATCGCCTGCCTGAACTCGCTGAGCTTCGGCGATCCCTCGCATCCGAAGACGCGGCATCTGGTTTCCGGCGTGGTTGCCGGCATCGGCGGTTACGGCAATTCCTTCGGCGTGCCCACCGTGGGCGGCTCGGTGCGTTTCCACACCCGCTATGACGGCAACAATCTGGTCAACGCCATGGCGGTCGGCCTCGCGCGGACCGACAAAATCTTCTATGCGGCGGCCTCGGGCGTCGGCATGCCCATCGTCTATCTCGGATCAAAGACCGGGCGCGACGGCATCCACGGCGCCAGCATGGCGTCGGCGGAATTCGACCAGGACTCGGAAGAGAAACGCCCGACGGTGCAAGTCGGCGATCCGTTTTCGGAAAAGCTGCTGCTGGAAGCCTGTCTTGAGATCATGGCCAAGGGCTGCGTCATCGCCATCCAGGACATGGGCGCGGCCGGTTTGACGTCATCTGCGACCGAGATGGGCGCGAAGGGCGATCTTGGCGTCACGCTCGATCTCGACAAAGTACCGACGCGCGAAACCGGGATGACGGCCTACGAAATGATGCTGTCGGAGAGCCAGGAGCGCATGCTCATGGTGCTCAGGCCCGAGAAAGAAGCCGAAGCGGAGGCGATCTTCCGCAAATGGGGACTGGATTTTGCCGTGGTCGGCGAAACCACCCCGACCAAGCGCTTCATCGTCAAGCATCGCGGCGACGTCATGGCCGATCTGCCGATCAAGGAGCTCGGGAGCGAAGCACCGGTTTATCATCGGCCCTTCGTCGAAACTCCGAAGCAGGCCGTTCTCGACGCTACATCGGTTAAGCCACCGGTCGGCCTTGCCGAAGCGCTGGAACAGCTGATCGGGACGCCGGATCTTTCTTCCAAGCGCTGGGTCTGGGAGCAATACGACCACATCATCGGCGGCAACACCTTCCAGCGCCCGGGCGGCGATGCGGCGGTGGTGCGCGTGCTGGACGGACCGAAAGGGCTCGCGCTTACCACCGACGTGACGCCGCGCTACTGCGAGGCCGATCCTTTCGAGGGCGGCAAGCAGGCGGTGGCGGAAGCCTGGCGCAATCTCACCGCCGTCGGGGCAAAGCCGCTCGCGCTCACGGACAATCTCAATTTCGGCAATCCGGAGAAGCCGGAGATCATGGGCCAGTTCGTCGGCTGCGTGCGCGGCATCGCGGAAGCCTGCCAGGCGCTGGATTTCCCGGTCGTCTCCGGCAACGTGTCGCTTTACAACGAGACCCAGGGCCGCGCGATCCTGCCCACGCCCACCATCGGCGGCGTCGGGCTGCTCGACGATTTTTCCAAATCCGCAACGCTCGCGTTCAAGGCGGAAGGCGAGGCGATCCTGTTGATCGGCGGCGCCCCCGGCTGGCTCGGCCAGTCGCTCTATCTGCGCGACGTCTGCGGGCGGGAGGAGGGTGCGCCGCCGCCGGTCGATCTTGCCGCCGAGCGCCGGCACGGCGATTTTGTGCGCGGCTTGATCGCGGCCGGCCAGGCGACGGCTGTGCATGATCTCTCCGACGGCGGCCTGCTGGTGGCGCTGGCGGAAATGGCCATGGCGTCCGGCATTGGCGCCGAACTGGAAGCGCCCTCGGGACGAGCTCCCGCATGCCTTCTGGTTCGGCGAGGACCAGGGCCGCTATGTGGTGACGGTAGCCGCGGCGATGCCGCAGCGCGTGCTGGAAAAGGCGGCTAAAGCGCGCATTCCGGCGCAAAGGCTTGGCAGGACTGCGGGAACGCATTGATTTTGCCGCTCGGAGCGCCCCATTCTTATAGCGACTCTTGTGAGCCGCTTTGAGGGATGGCTGCCGGGCTATATGGCGGGAAACGCGGCCTGACGGACTAATGCAATGCCGATGGACGCCAACGAAATCGAACGGCTGATCAAAAGCCGCATTCCTGACGCCAGCGTGACCATCCGCGATCTCGCTGGTGACGGCGACCACTATGCCGCCACCGTGATTGCGGAGTCATTCCGCGGCAAATCGCGCGTGCAGCAGCACCAGTTGGTCTACGAGGCTTTGAAGGGACAGATGGGCGGCGCACTGCATGCGCTGGCCCTGCAAACCGGAATACCGAACAACTAGACGCGATGCGTCTGCGAAGGAGAACCATGAGCATCCAGCAGTTCATCGATAATGAAGTGAAAAGCAACGACGTGGTGCTCTTCATGAAGGGCACGCCGCAATTTCCGCAGTGCGGCTTCTCCGGCCAAGTGGTGCAAATCCTCGACCACCTCGGCGTGGCCTATAAGGGCATCAATGTCCTGGAGTCCGACGAGATCCGCGAAGGCATCAAGGCCTATGCGCAATGGCCGACCATTCCGCAGCTCTACGTGAAGGGTGAATTCGTCGGCGGCTGCGACATCATGCGCGAGATGTTCCAGGCCGGCGAATTGCAGGAAGTGCTGAAGGACGTCGCCGGCAAACCTGTTTCGGCGTAAAGTCGCGTGACCGCACAAGCGACGGCGGCGTCGGGCGACCCCGTTCAAGATCGGAATTTATCGGTCGTCGCGGCGTGCTCGGCTACCCGGCTGTCGGGGAAGTTCTTTTCGCTCGTGATTTCGTGCTAACGCCCTTTGGCGCCAGACGCTGGCTGATCAGGTAGACGATCGCCAGAATAATTCCGATCCCGATCAGGCTTGTGCTCGCCTCGCTGGCGAATTTGGAAACGTTGCCGGCCACGGAGGTCACGTATTCGCCCGAGCTCTGGCCGAGCAGCATGTAGATCAGCAGAATGGCCAGCAGCGCAACGAAGCCGAGCTCGACGAAAGCCCACAGATAGCGCTTCACTGTTTCGATGCGTTCGATCATGACGGTACTCGAAAGCTGTGCGAGGAATATGGATGGGGAAGGGGCACCCCATCCATTTGGTTGCAACCTGAATGACTTTGCCGGCCTCAACCAGGCCGGCGCGTCACTCCGTCACGATACGGTGCGATTCGAGAACAGCCACAGAATGATGCCGAGGGCGATCAGGCCGACGATCCCATTCTTGCCCAGTTCATTGACCATAGCGACGATATTGCCGACCACGTTGCCGAGGAACGGCACTTGCGGGCCGGCCAACAGCGCCAGCGCGATACCGAGAGCCAGCAACATCAGCGCGACTTCCGTCAGTGAGCCGACCCATGTCTTTACTGTTTGCAATCCGTTCATGTGCGTTTCTCCCCTGGTGTAAGTCCCCTTAGATCTTTACGCGCAGCAAAAGCGCGTTCAGCAAAAGTGGACACCGGTTCTGTGAACGCCACCAAGCTTTGCGTAAATTCTCTACGGAACGCACGTTCACGATTGATTGGGCGCATGATCTAATCGGCGAACCGGTTTCCACTTCGCCCGGATCACGCGCTTCACGGCGCGGAACGTATCAAACAGAGGCAAGTCCGGCAATCAAAGCGCGGGCGGACCGCGACTTTCGCCCGTTGCGCCTGATTTCGTTGCGCCGCACAAATAACGAACCCCGGCCTTGCAGCCGGGGTTTTTGTGAAAAAAACGAATCAGCAAGTGATTCGAAAAGAGCATCAGCGCGAGTAATATTCCACGACGAGATGCGGCTCCATCATCACCGCATAAGGCACATCGGTGATCAACGGGATGCGCGCGAGCTTTGCGGTCTTCTTGTTGTGGTCGGCCTCGATGTAATCCGGCACGTCGCGCTCGGCCAGCTGTGCAGCTTCCAGCACGATGGCGAGCTGCTTGGAAGATTCCTTCACCTCGATGGTATCGCCGACCTTTACCCGGTAGCTCGGGATGTTGACGCGGCGGCCGTTCACCTTGACATGGCCGTGGTTGATGAACTGGCGTGCGGCGAAGACGGTCGGCACGAACTTCGCGCGGAAGATCATCGCGTCGAGCCGCCGCTCCAAAAGGCCAATCATGTTGGCGCCGGAGTCGCCGCGCATGCGGATGGCTTCGTCGTAGATGCCGCGGAACTGTTTCTCGGAAATGTTGCCGTAATAGCCGCGCAGCTTCTGCTTGGCGCGCAGCTGCACGCCGTAATCGGAGAGTTTGCCCTTGCGGCGCTGACCGTGCTGGCCGGGGCCATATTCGCGGCGGTTCACCGGGCTCTTCGGGCGGCCCCAGATATTCTCGCCCATGCGGCGGTCGAGTTTGTACTTAGCTTCGCTACGCTTTGTCATCGCGTCCTCTTGGTTGTCGATGTCGTATTGTGAGGAACCGCGCCCTCCTACTGTCCCGGGACTGTCCCGGAACCGACAGGTTTGAGCCGAAAGCGTCGGCGCAAAACCACGGGTCGCAGAAACGCTGACTGGGCCCAAAGGCCCAGCCAACGCGCGCTTTTTAGGGGCAAAAGGGGCTCAAGTCAAACCGCAATCCGGCCAAACTCCTTGATTCCGAACGAAAACAAGGCCTTTTCCAGCTCCGGCTGCGGCTTTCGGCCCAGCGTCGTGACCATCTGGGCGGAGGCAACGCTTTCCGTCGACTTTGGCGGTCCAAGCAATTGACCGACGCGGCGGGCGATGGCTGGCGCCGGGTCGAGATAGCTGACCGGCCAGGGCTGGCTTTGACGGAAGCGGTGCTGCAGCAAGGGATAATGCGTGCAGGCCAATACGACCGTATCCGTGCGGCGGCCATCGCCGTCGATGAAGCAGCCGGCGATCTCCTTCGCGATGGCGCTGTCCTCTACCGCATCGCCGCGCAGTTCGGCTTCAGCGTAACCGGCGAGCCGTGCCGAGCCGATTAGCGTCACGTCGACGTCATTGGCGAATTGCTGGATCAGGGTGCGGGTATATTCGCGCTTGACGGTCGCCTCGGTGCCCAGCACCGAAACGCGCTTGCTGGTCGAGGCGGCGCAGGCCGGTTTGATTGCAGGCACGGTGCCGACAAAAGGCAGGGCAAAGCGCGCGCGCAATTCCGGCAGCACGATGGTGGACGCGGTGTTGCAGGCGATCACTGCCAGGTCCGGCCTGTATTGCCCGATCAGCGCGTCGATCACGGCGGTGACGCGCGCGACCAGCTTGCCCTCCTCCATCGGCCCGTAAGGAAAAGCCGCGTCATCGGCGGCGTAGATCAAACGCGCGTCCGGACCGCGCCGCCGCCACTTCGCGATGGACGGTTAGGCCCCCCAGGCCGGAATCGAAAATGAGGACAGTCGGTGACGGTGACACGAATCGGCCGAGCGCGTGAGGAGTGTGAGTTTAGCGCAGGCTGTTACCTGCCGCAGCACGTGCTCAGCCGATTTCCAACGTAGCGTTAGCGCGCGCCGGATGCTGCCGGGGGCGCCATGATAGAGGGAGGCGCAGCGATCCCGGTGGAATCGGTTGCTGTCGAACCAGATAGCGGCCGGCAGCGGCGAGTCGCGCCCACGCCTTCCGGGATCGTGCCGGACGGGCAGGGTAAGGCGGTTCCGGCGCTGCCTCCCGCGCTGCCGGTTGCAGCCGGGCCTGTGGTCCCGGTACCTGGAACCGTGCTGCCGGTGCCGGATGTGCCTGGAATGGCGGAGCCGGTACCCGTCGTTCCGGTACCCGCCGTGCCTGCGCCGGCGGTCGGAGAGGCGATGGCACTCGCATTGCTGCCGGTAAGGCCGGAAGCGCCGATCCCGGCGCCGGTACTTGACGCTCCGCCGGCTCCGGCGCCGGCACCGCCGCTCGTTTGCGCGAAGGCAAGGCCGGACAGGCGTGAGCAGGAAAGCTGCGGCAAAGGGGAGAGTTCTTGAGGGTTTTTTCATGGGAGGCTCCCACATTCATGCGGAATGGAGGTTAACCCCAGGCTCAACGGAAACGTTCCCACGGCCGCACAGCGGCCCGGGGCCTGTTGCGCCGGAGCATCAATCCTCAAAGACGCGCTTGAAGACCGTATCGACGTGCTTGAAGTGATAGCCGAGGTCGAAATTGGTCTCGATCTCCTGATCGCTCAGCTTGGCGCGCACCTCGGGGTCTGCTTTCAGCAAAGTCAGGAAATCGCCTTCGCCATTCCAGACCTTCATGGCATTGCGTTGCACCAGCCGATAGGCGTCCTCGCGAGCAACGCCTTTTTGTGTGAGCGCGATCAGAACGCGCTGCGAATGCACCAGCCCGCCGAGGCGATCCAGATTCTTCCGCATGTTCTCGGGATAGACCACGAGCTTGTCGATCACGCCCGCGAGCCGCGCCAGCGCGAAATCGAGCGTCACCGTGGCGTCCGGCCCGATCATGCGCTCGACCGAGGAATGTGAAATGTCGCGTTCGTGCCAGAGCGCGACATTCTCCATTGCGGGCAGCACGTAAGCGCGCACCATGCGGGCGAGGCCGGTGAGGTTCTCGCTCAGCACCGGGTTGCGCTTGTGCGGCATGGCGGAGGAACCCTTTTGCCCGGCGGAGAAATATTCCTCGGCTTCCAGCACTTCGGTGCGCTGCAGATGGCGTACTTCAGTCGCCAGCCGCTCCACCGAGGAGGCGACGACACCCAGGGTGGCGAAATACATGGCGTGGCGGTCGCGCGGGATCACCTGCGTCGACACCGGCTCGACGCCGAGACCCATCGCCTTGGCGACATGCTCTTCGACGCGCGGGTCAACCTGCGCGAAGGTGCCGACCGCGCCGGAGATCGCGCAGGTGGCTACCTCCGTGCGCGCGCAGATCAGCCGCTCCTTGGCGCGGATGAATTCGGCATAGGCTTGCGCGAGCTTCAGACCAAAGGTGGTGGGTTCGGCATGCACGCCATGCGAACGGCCGATGGTGGGCGTGAGCTTGTGTTCGATGGCCCGGCGCTTCAGCGCGGCCAGCAGCTTATCGACATCGCCGATCAGCAATTCCGCCGCGCGCACGAGCTGCACATTGAGGCAGGTGTCGAGCACGTCGGAGGAAGTCATGCCGGAATGCACGAAGCGCGCTTCCGGCCCGACGATTTCGGAAAGATGCGTCAGGAAAGCAATGACGTCGTGCTTGACCTCTGCCTCGATGGCGTCGATGCGCGCCACGTCGAACTTGGCGTTCTTTCCCTTTTCCCAAACTTTCCTCGCGGCCTCCTTCGGAATGATGCCGAGCTCGGCCATGGCGTCGGCGGCATGCGCCTCGATCTCGAACCAGATGCGAAAGCGCGTCTCAGGCGACCAGATCGCCGCCATCTCGGGACGGGAATAACGCGGAATCATTGCGCCCTCGCGGTATTCACCGGCGGGATGCGGGCCGTCACCGGTATGAAGAGGCTCTGGGCGTCAACTCCCGGCGTGGAATCCTGCACGATCACAGCCAGTGCAACCGTCCCGTCCGGCGCCCGCCGCGCATGCGCATCGGCGATGCGATACCGCGTCGGACAGCCGCGCGTTAGCGGGAATGGATACGTCATGGCTGAGCCTGGTCGCGGGGGCGCCTTTGCGCTCGAGCGCCAGCCCGAAGCCTACCGGGCTTGCCTCCTTGTTGTGACAGCGCGTCACCATCTTGAACTGGCGCAGCACCAGCCAGCTTTCTGGGCCGAACCATTTGGCGGGCAGCGCAAAAGATTTAATCGAGGCCTCATCGAACGGCTCGGCGTCAAATCCGAGGACCGATATTGTCATCAAATCCCGCGCTGAAATCTTCAACCGCTTGATCTGCTTGGCAGTGGCTTTGCGGATTTTCGCCAGCCGCTTGCGTTCCTCGTCGCTAAAGCTGGTGCGGCTCCCCTTTATTTGCCGGCCGGTCTCGACGTCGATGACGCTTGTGACGGAATAACTTGCGTCCTCACTGGTGCCGCGTTGCTCGAAGGCGAAATAGCGGCCGTCGGGCGAGAAGCCGAGCGCCTTGAGCTCGGCGGCATCGCCGCTTTTGGCCGCCTGCGGTGTCAACGCAAGCCCCAGCAAGATGATTGCGCCTATTCGTTTCATATTGGCTCACGCAGCTTTGCCGCGCGCGCGTGCTGCTGTATTCCAGATGCCGACGATACGGACTTCGTGTCCGGCGGCCAAATCTCTGCCATTTCGGGTCGAGTATAGCGCGGGATCATCATCGCCTCGCGGGAAAGTCTGCGCTGTAGCAGATCAGGCGGCCCTCAACAATTGCGAGTTGCTGTGCAATGCTGGTCGAGGCACAGCGAAATCACGGGGGCCTTCCACCATGAAACTGCTCCAAATTGTGCCCCGCAACGGCACGCGGCTGTATGGCGCTATGGTCAAACGCGAAGCCGAGATTCGAAAAAGCGGGCGCGGGACGTTCTCGCGCGCCGGGCGCAAGCGGGCTAGCGCGGCGAGATGGAAACACGCGAGATATGCCGGCTCGATCAGCTTGCAACGGGCCCCCTCGGAGATGATCACCGTCGAGATCAAGTCGCCCGATCAAGGCGACGAAGCGCGATTGCTGTCCGCCTTTCTCGGTTGGATTGGCCGTCATTTCGGCGCGGAGGTGAAGACCATAAATATTCAGTACCAGCCGGCGGGTCGGCGATCACACGGTTGACCGCTGCTGCCCGCAAGACCGGTCACGCCGCTTCGCCGCGCGCCAGCGCGGCCGCGTGGCGGATCGTCGAAATGTTGTTGCGGTAGGCGGACGCGCCGCCTTTGAACACCGCGGAGCCTGCCACCAGCACGTTGGCGCCGGCGGCGGTGACCAGCGGCGCGGTTTCCGGCGTGATCCCGCCGTCCACCTCGATGTCGATCGGGCGGCCGCCGACCATGGCCTGGATGCGGGAAATCTTTTCCACCGCCGATTGGATGAAAGCCTGGCCGCCGAAGCCGGGGTTCACCGACATCACCAGGATGAGATCGACCATGTCCAGCACGTATTCGATGGTCGACTCCGGCGTGCCCGGATTGATCGAGACGCCGGCTTTCTTGCCCAGCGCGCGAATAGCCTGCAGCGAGCGGTGCAGATGCGGGCCGGCCTCCACATGCACGGTGATGATGTCGGAGCCGGCCTTGGCGAAGGCTTCTAAAAAGGGATCGCAGGGCGCGATCATCAGATGCACGTCGAAGATCTTTTTGGTGAGCGGGCGCAGCGCCTTCACCACGTCGGGCCCGATGGTGATGTTAGGTACGAAATGCCCGTCCATCACGTCCACATGGATCCAGTCGGCGCCGGCGGCTTCAACAGCGCGGATTTCCTCGCCCAGTTTGGCGAAATCCGAGGCCAGAATGGATGGCGCGACGAGGAGCGGGCGGCGCATGCAAGTCTCCCACTGGCGTGGCGGTTCAGAAGTCCGCGTCATTCTTGCCGCGAGTCCGAAATGCGGACTTCTGAACCAAAGCCACACCAGACCAACAAGTTGCCAGTGTCCCTTCGATTCCGAAGTTCGCAAAGAAGCATGCCGCAGAGTAAGGCGAACTTCGGAATCGGGACACTAGGAATGTTCGGGTAACATGCCACAGACGCCCGGGCAACGCTGGCAGAATGGGAGTTTCACACAGCGTTAGTGCTGCCTATATGCGCGCTGGGCGCTGCCCATATTACGGTCCTGCTCCCGCCGTGCTTGCGCGGCAGGAAGCGACCGCAACGAACGGAATCACCACATGGCTCGAACGGATGCGGTTGTGCTGGGCGCTGGCATTGTCGGCACCTCCATCGCTCTCCATCTCGTCAAACGCGGCCTTTCGGTCGCGCTGGTGGACCGGGGCGGGCCGGGCGAGGAAACCTCCTACGGCAATGCCGGGGTGATCGAGGGCGCGACGGTGTTTCCGCCCGCCTTTCCGCCCCGGCTTGGTGCGCTGCTGCGTGTCGGTCTCAAGCGCGCACCGGAGGCGAATTACCATCTGGCCTTTTTGCCGAAAGTGGCGCCCTGGCTGATCTCTTTCTGGATGGCTTCGCGACCGAAGAAATTGCTGGAATTCGCCTTTGCTATGCGCCCGCTGTTTTCCCGCGCAGTAGCCGAACACGAGGCGCTGATGGCCGAGGCCGGCGCGCTGCAATATCTGCGCAAGACCGGCTGGGCCAAAATTTATCGAAGCCAAAAGACTTTCGCCGAGACGGCGCCGGAGCTCAATCTTGCGGACGAATTGGGGATTCCCTATCGCGCGCTGGACCCGCGCGGGATGCTTGAACTGGAGCCCGCGCTCAAGCCCGCCTTCGAGAGGGCGATCCACTGGCCGGGCGCGGCGAGCTTGAATAACCCGCTGGCGGTAACCAAAGCCTACGTCGCGCGTTACGAGGCGCTCGGCGGCGTCATGCTGGTCGGGGATGCGCGCACGCTTCATCGCAACGGCTCGGGCTGGCGCGTCGACACCGCACAAGGGGCGCTGGACGCGCAGCATGCCGTGGTATCGCTCGGGCCCTGGGCGCCGGATGTGCTTGATCCGATGGGCATCCACCTGCCGCTCGGCATCAAGCGCGGCTATCACCGTCAGTTCCGCCTCGCCGGCACGGTCGAGATGCGGCGGCCGGTGGTGGATCCCGACAATGGCTATTGTGTCACCCCGATGCAGCAGGGAATCCGGCTTACCACCGGTGCGGAATTTGCCGATCGCGATGCCCCTCCGACGCCGGTGCAGTTCGAGCGGCTGATGCCAAAGGCGCTCGAGGTGTATCCGCTTGGAGACAGGTTGGAAGAGGGCACGTGGCTCGGCAAGCGGCCGTGCTTCCCGGATTCCCGGCCGGTGATCGGGCCGGCGCCTGGACAAAAGGGGCTATGGCTTGCTTATGGCCACGCTCATTGGGGCCTGACGCTCGGACCCACGACGGGACATTTGGTGGCCGATCTTATTACCGGCGCGACGCCGTTTTGTGACCCGGCCCCATACGCAGCGGAGCGGTTTCTTTAGGCGTGATCTCGCGGCAATCGTAACGCTCGCGGATCTCCTGATTGAAGAAACGCCCTTTCGAGCCTGACGCGCGAAAGGCATTGTGCACGTCCGGCGGCACATTGGCATAGGCATAGATGCGGCCGGTGACAAAAGTCACCACCAGCTGCCGCGTGGCAACATTGTAGGAAAAATCGCGGATCACGGTGGACGGCATGCTGGTTCAACGTGTCTCGCCGCCATTCGTTCAGCGGCTGAATTTGTCGTTCCAACTGGGCAAGGCGCCGGGAAAAGGAAGAGCCGTGGCTTCGTAGACCGCGCGGGCGATCGCGCGGGCTGTCACATTCGCTGCGACGGCGCCGAGCCGCGACAAGGTGAGCAGCGGATCGGCGAGCGGCTTCTTGCCGGTGGCGGCGGCGAACAGTACATCGCCGTCTAGCGGCGTATGCACCGGATAGATCGCGCGCGCGACGCCGGTCTGCGCCATGACGGCAAGCCGTTTGGCCTGCGCCTTGCTCAACATGGCGTCGACGGCGACCACGACCAAGGTTGTGCTGGAGCGCGCGCCGGCTTTGGTGCGCGGGTCCAATCCTTCCGGCGGAATCGGGGAGGGAAGGCCGGCGCCGCCGAATTCCTTGTCTTGCTCGAAAGGGGCGGCCCAGAAATACCGGCTGTCGCCGATCGTGACGCTTCCGGCCGCGTTCACCGCTGCCAAAGCCCCAATCGTGATGCCCTCGGCGGTCGCGGAGGCCGAACCGATACCGCCCTTCAAATTGACGGTGTTCGCGCCCAGTCCTGCGCCCACGCTGCCGAGCGTGCAATCGGCATTTGCGCTCTTTGCGGCGGCCTCGTAGCCCAGCTCGCGGTAAGGCGGATAGCGTCCCCAGTCTTTCGCGCCGCCGCTCAACAGGTCGAATAAGATCGCGCCCGGCACGATAGGCACCTGCGCCGTGCGCACGGCGAGGCCGCGGCCCTGCTCGCGCAACCAGGCCTGTACACCCGAGGCCGCGTCGAGCCCGAAAGCCGAGCCGCCAGACAGCGTGATAGCGTCGATGCCGCTAACGGTCTGTGCCGGATCGAGCAGGGCGGTTTCCCGTGTGCCGGGCCCACCGCCGCGCAAATCAATGCTGGCGACCGCCGGCTCCTCGAACAGGACGGCGGTGACGCCGGAGCCAAGCCTCGCGTCGCCCGCATGGCCGACGCGGACACCGGCAACGTCGGTGATCAGATTGCGCATACTTCGTTTTATCATCTGTCGCCTGACTTTGCCTCACCTCTCCCCGCGTGCGGGGAGAGGTCGACTTGCGGGCGTCAGCGCGCAAGTCGGGTGAGGGGGCCTGTCCGCGATTCTGAGCCTTGCCGAAGCGCCCCTCACCCGGTCCTCGCAAGCGGCTCGGACCACCCTCTCCCCGCGCGCGGGGAGAGGGAAAGACGGCTTGCGTCGTGACGCTCGACTGGCGCATCTAGGGCGAATGGCCGATATCTCCATCCCAGCCGCGCTGCTCGCAGGACTTATCAGTTTTCTGTCGCCCTGCGTCTTGCCGCTGGTGCCGCCTTATCTGGTCTATTTGTCCGGGCTGTCGCTGGAGCGCTTTGCCGACGCGGAGCCGGAAACCGCGGTCCGGCGCGAAACCGTCGTCGGCGCTCTCCTCTTCGTGCTCGGTTTCACCACCATCTTTGTCGCGCTTGGCGCCAGCGCCAGTGCGATCGGCGGCCTGATCCGCGTCTATTCGGACATTTTCGCTAAAGCCGCCGGCGTCGCCATCATCATCATGGGCCTGCATTTCCTTGATGTCTTCCGCATCGGCTTCCTGATGCGCCAGAAGCGCGCCGCAGTGGCCAAGCCTGTGGGGCTGTGGGGCGCTTATGTGATGGGGCTGGCATTCGCCTTCGGCTGGACGCCCTGCATCGGCCCTATTTTGGCGGCCATTCTTGCGGTGGCTGCATCGGAGGCGACGGTAGCGAAAGGCGCGGGCCTTTTGGCGGTGTATTCGCTCGGGCTTGGCATTCCGTTTTTACTGGCCGCCTTCGCGGTGGAGCCCTTCGCTGCCTTCCTCGCCCGCTTCCGCGCGCATCTCGGCAAAGTCGAGAAGGTGATGGGCGCGCTCTTGGTGCTCACCGGCATCGCTTTCCTCACCGGATTCATTTCCAGTGCGAGCTATTGGCTGCTGGAGACTTTTCCGGCGCTCGGACGCATCGGCTAGCGCTCGATCGCAAACGCTAGCGATGGCGCCAGGAAAGCAAGCCGGTGCGTTTGGTGATCCAGTGATATTGCGTGACCATCTGGTTCGTCCGCGTCACCGCATAGCCCATCAAGCTGATGAGGAAACAGAGCGCGGTGTCGACCGCGTAATAATAAGGCGAGAGCAACGTGCCGCCGAACAAGGAAAAATGCAGGAAGCGCACGGTCATGCCGAGGATCAGCGTATATCCGACAAGCTGCCACCAGGGCCGCCAGGTGATCGCGATCGCACGGCCGGTCAACCAGGACGCGCCGCCACCCAGAAAGAGCGTGACCAGCAGGAATACGCCGAGCGAATCTTCCTCGTAGAAATAGCCCTGCATCATGGCCTCGCCTGCTGCCGCCCGCCTTCCAGATAGGCGGCTTTCACCTCCGGCCGTGCCAGAAGCTCCAGTCCCGTGCCCGAGAGCGTGATGCGCCCATTGACCATCACATAGCCGCGGTGCGCCAGCTTGAGGGCATGAAAGGCATTCTGCTCCACCAGGAATACGGTGAGACCCTCGCGCTGGTTGAGGTCGCGGATGGCATCGAAGATCTGTTTCGCAACCAGCGGCGCGAGGCCGAGGGAGGGCTCGTCGAGCAGCAGGAGGCGCGGGCGGCTCATCAGCGCGCGCGCGATGGAGAGCATCTGCTGTTCGCCGCCCGATAGCGTGCCGCCGCGCTGGTCAAGGCGCTCGCGCAGGCGCGGGAACAGCGACAGCACGCGCTCCAGATCGGCGGCAAAATGCTCGGGCGGCGCGACGATGGCGCCCATCTGCAGATTTTCCAACACCGTCATGCGGGCGAAGATGCGGCGGCCTTCCGGCGACTGCGCGATCTTCAGTTCGGCGATCTCGTGGGTGGGAAGCTCGGTGATATCGCGGCCGTCGAACTCGATCTGGCCTTCGCGCGCGCGCGGATTACCGCAGATCGTCATCATCAGGGTCGATTTGCCGGCGCCATTAGCGCCGATCAGCGCGACGATCTCGCCTTCGCGCACTTCCACGTCGACACCCTTGAGCGCCGGGATGCGGCCGTAATAGGTTTCCACCCCGCGCACCGCGAGCAATGGGCTTGATGTGGCGGGCTCCGGCGCGATCATAGCCCCGCCTGCTTTCTCCCTCCCCCTGAAAGGGGGAGGGCTGGGGAGGGGGTCAATGTATTTGATCGCTCCTGCGTGGAGACCGATGGCTTGGCAGTCTTCATAGCCGCGCCTCCGCCGCTGCGTCCTCAACCTCGTGGTCCTCCACGCCGAGATAGGCTGCGATGACATTGGGATCGTTGCGCACGGCCTCGGGCGTGTCGTCGGCGATCTTGACGCCGTGGTCCAGCACGACGATGTGGTCGGAAATCTGCATCACCACCGACATGTCGTGCTCGATCAGCAGGATCGAGGTTGCGCCTTCGTTGCGGATCGAAAGCAGCAATTCATTGAGATCGGCGCTTTCGTGCGGATTGAGCCCGGCCGCCGGCTCGTCGAGGCAGAGCAGCACCGGATCGGTGCACATGGCGCGCGCCACTTCCAGCCGGCGCTGCGCGCCATAAGGCAGTTCGCCGGCGGCGTCGTCGGCGCGATCGAGCAGATTGATTTTTTCCAGCCATTGGACGGCGCGCTCGATGGCGTCGCGCTGGGCGCGCGCATAAGTGCGCCAGCCAAGAATGCCGAGCGCGGTGAAGCCGGACGCCATCATCAGCGGGTTGTGCTGCGCGACCAGAAGATTTTCCAGCACGCTCATGCCCTGGAACAGGCGGATGTTCTGGAAGGTGCGGGTGACGCGCGCCTTCTGCGTCACCAGGTAATCCGGCATGCGCTCGAGCAGGAACAGCGCGCCCTCCGGCCGGTGCAGGCTGCGCGAGCCGCGCGCGGTCAGCGCATCGAGCTCGTCCCACAGCCGCGCGTCGCCATGCTGCAGCGCGATGCGTCCTTCGCTCGGCTTGTAAAAACCAGTGATGCAGTTGAACACCGTGGTCTTGCCGGCGCCGTTCGGCCCGATCAGCGCGGTGATGGCGCCGCGCGTGGCCTCGAACGAGAGATCCTGCACGGCGACCAGGCCGCCGAAGCGCATGGTCAGATGCTCCAGCACGCAGCAAGATCTCGCGGGCGCGAGCGTCATCCGCGGCTCTCTTTCAAGAGGTCGGCGGGAATCGCCTTGCGCTCCTCGAGGAAGACCGACGGCTCGCGGGTGGAGATCAGCCCGCGCGGCTTCCAGATCATGATCAGCACCATCGCCAAGCCCGAACAGCAGCATGCGGTAGCGGATCGGCTCGAAATCGGGGCCGAAAATCTGCTTGAGGAAATCGAGTTCGCGCATGATTTCGGTGCCGCCGATAAGCAGGATCGCGGCGATGGCGACGCCGACCTGGCTGCCCATGCCGCCGAGCACGACGATCGAGAGGATGGTGGCGGACTCGATGAAGGTGAAGGATTCCGGCGAGATGAAGCCCTGCCGCGCGGAGAAGAAGGAGCCGGCGAAGCCCGCCAGCATCGCCCCCATGGCGAAGGCGGTGAGCTTGGTATTGGTGGTGTTGATGCCGAGCGAGCGGCAGGCGATCTCGTCCTCGCGCAAGGCTTCCCAGGCGCGCCCGACCGGCAGGCGGCGCAGCCGCACGGTGATGAAGGCGGTGAACAGCGCCAGCGCGAGGATGACGTAATAAAGAAAGATGGTGCGGTAGAGCGGGGTGAATTCCAGTCCGAACACCGCGGCAAAGCCTTCGTCGGAGGCGTTGAACGGGATTCCGAAAAAGGTCGGGCGCGGGATACCGCTGATGCCGGCATAGCCGCCGGTCACCGGTACCCAATTGACCAGCACCAGGCGGATGATCTCGCCGAAGGCGAGGGTGACGAGCGCGAGATAGTCGCCGCGCAAGCGCAGCACCGGGAAGCCGAGCAGGACTCCCCAGAAGGCCGCCAGGATGCCGGCAAGCGGCAGCAGCATCCAGAAGGAGAAGCCGAGCGTCTTCGACAGCAGCGCGTAGGAATAAGCCCCAACGGCGTAAAAGGCGACATAGCCGAGGTCGAGCAGCCCGGCGAGCCCGACAACGATGTTCAGGCCCCAGCCGAGCATGACGTAGATGAGAATCTGGATGCCGAAATTGTCGATCCACTTCAGCGCGCCGCCCCAGCCGGTCAGCGCGATCACCAGCACCGGATAGACGGTGACGAAGCCGAGCGCGAAGGGCGTGAACCATTTCTTCAGGGCCGTGCGCCACCCCGCCAGCGGCGCGCTCGCAGCGGTCGGCTTGGCGGGGCGGCGCTCCAGCCAGGGCGTCAGGACCACGACATAGAAGAAGCGCGCGAGCATGACGAGTGCGACGACGGCGAAGAACAATCCCCAGCGCGTCTCCAGCATCAGCTCGTTGCGCATGCTCTGCACGGTGGTGAAGGCGACAAGCGGCAGGAACAGCCCGACGGCGAGCAGGCCGGTAAGCGCGGCCTCCTTCAGCGCGCGAACCACACGTGATTGGGACGCCCGCGCGGACGGCTCGGCCGGCATCTCACACCTTTTCGACGTCCGGCTTGCCGAGAAGACCCTGCGGCAGGAAAATCAGCGTGATGGCCAGCAGGGAGAAAACCGCGACATCCTTGTAGTCGATAGAGAAGTAGGCCGACCACATGGTTTCGATCAGCCCGATCAGCAATCCGCCGATTACGGCGCCGGGCAGCGAGCCGATGCCGCCGAGCACCGCGGCGGTGAAAGCCTTGATGCCGGGCACAAAACCATCGGCGAAATTCACCACGCCGTAATACATCAGATACATCGAGCCGGCGACGGCGGCGAGCGAGGCGGCAATCACGAAGGTGATGGCGACGGTACGGTCGACATTGACGCCGACCAGCGCGGCCATCTTCTGGTCCTGCTCGCAGGCGCGTTGCGCGCGGCCGAGCGAGGTCTTGGCCACGAGATACCAGAAGGCGAGCAGCAGCACGGCGGTCACCACCCAGATCGTGATCTGCTCATAGGATATCGCCACGTCGTAGCCGCGGCCTTGTATCAGCGTGACGGTCTCGCCGAACATCGGCGGAATCGACTTGTTGCGTTGGCCCTGCGACACCTGCACGAAATTGGTCAGGAAGATCGACATCCCGATGGAGGAGATCAGCGGCGCGAGCCGGAAGGAATGGCGCAACGGACGATAGGCCACGCGCTCGATGGTCCAGTTCAGCACTGAGGTCAGCACCATTGCGACCACCATGATGATCATCAGCGCCAGCACCATGGAGGAAACGCCGAGCCAGCTGGTCAGGATGAGCAGCGTGGTGAGCGCGATGAAAGAGGACACCATGAACACGCCGCTATGGGCGAAGTTCACCATGTTGAGGATGCCGTACACCATCGTGTAGCCGATGGCGATGAGGCCGTAGATCGAGCCGAGGGTGAGGCCGTTGATGAGCTGTTGGACGAAGACTTCCATGCGTCCGCTTGGCTCCTGCCGCCTCGTTTGGCGCTGACTTGTCTCACGTTTCTTAGCAGGGGCTGGAATGCGCGGCAACGTTGCTCACAGCCGCAGGCGATGCGGCTGTTGACCGCTGCTGCGCTGCGCTATGCTTCCCCCATGCCCGCGCCAGCACCCGCGCTCCCGCTGTTCCACCTATACGGCGATTTACCGGATAATCAGGCGTTCGACTTTATCCACATCGAAACGATCGCCTCCCGCGCCTCGATCCATGATTGGGTGATCCGCGCGCACCGCCACGGCAATCTGTCGCAGATTTTATTCGTGGCCCGCGGCGGCGGCGAGATGACCTTCGAAGCTGCGACGGTTCCCTTCACCGCGCCGGCGGCCATTCTGGTGCCCTCGACCATCGCCCATGGCTTCCGTTTCGAGCCGGAGGTGACCGACGGCTGGGTGGTCAGTTTCACCGATGACGTTGCCTCCGCTTTGGGCAACCACTCGGATGCCGCGTGGTCGCGGCTACGGGCGCTGGCGGCCGACCCGGTGGTGCCGCTGGCAACGCCGGAGGAAGGAAGGCGCGTCGCCGAGCTTTGCGCCGAATTGCACCAGGAGCGCTTCCTCGCGCGCGAAGGTTTTCGCGTCGCCATGCGCGGCCTGTTGGCCCTGATCGCGGTGGAAGTGGTCCGGCTTGCCGCCAGCCGCGCACGCTCGGGCGCGGTGACGCTTGCGCCCGCCGATCCGACGGTCGAAGCTTTGCGCGACCTGATCGAGGAGAATTTCCGCAACGAGCGGCGGCTATCCTTCTATGCCGAGAAGCTGGCGATGACGCCTGACCGGCTCAATGATCACGTCAAACGCGCCACCGGCGTCACCGCCGGCCATCTCATCCGCCAGCGCGTGCTGACCGAAGCCAAGCGCCAGCTCGTCTTCACCAACCAGGCGATCCAGCAAATCTCCTACGACCTGTCCTTTTCCGACCCCTCGCATTTTGCCCGCTTCTTCCGCGGACAGACCGGGATGACGCCGCAGGAATTCCGCGCGGGCAGGAGCGGGTAGGACAAAGACGCTGCGAGAAATTCAGACCTCGTCATGCCCGGGCTTGTCGCGGGCATCTCGATTAGATACGCACTGCTCCCTTGTCGGGATGGCCGCGACAAGCCCGGGCATGACGACTGCATTGCCACGCAGCCTGCCTTGCCGATTTCCTTCATCACCTCGGCGGCTTCCTTGAAGGCATGATTGGCGGCCGGCAGGCCGCAATAGATCGCCTGCTGCAAGATGATTTCCTTGATGTCGTCGGCGGAAAAGCCGCCCTCGGTCATCGCCGCGCGCACATGCATGCGGAATTCATCCCATTGTCCGAGCGCGATCATCGTCCCGATAACGAGCACGCGCCGCGTGCGCTCATCGAAATGCGGGCGTGACCAGATCTCGCCCCAGGCGTAGCGGGTGATGAAGTCCTGAAATTCCTCATTGAATGGCGTCCTGTTTGCATTGGCGCGGTCGACCCAGGCATTGCCCAATACCTTGCGCCGGCGGGCCATGCCTTTTTCGTGCCGTTCGCGGTCATCCATGCCTGCCTCCTCGCGTCGTGGTTCAGAAATTCGCTTCATCCTTGCCGCGAGTCGGGCACTAGCGCGCGGGCTGAGCCAGAAATTTCGATACCGTGCCAGTATAGATCGCCGGCTGCTCGACATTGGCGATATGCGCTGCGTCGAGCACCGTGAGCGCGGAACCTGAAATCCGCGCGCGCATGAATTCGGCGCCATCCAGCGGCGTCGATTGGTCGTGTTTGCCGGCGATGATCAGGGTCGGCGCGGTGATCCGCTGCAACAACTCGCGGTGATCCATGTCGCGGATCGCCTCGCAGGCGGCGATGTAGCCTTGCACCGGCGTGGCAGAAAGCATTTCCGTCATGCGAGCAATGATTTCGGGCTCGCGCGCGCGGAAATCGGCGGTGAACCACAGCTTCATCACCGCATCGGCGACGGCGCCGACGCCCTTCTCGCTCACAATTTTGATGCGGTCGTTCCAGCGCACCTTGTCGGCGAAATAGGCCGAGGTGTTGGACAGGATCAGCTTGTCGATCCGATCTGCTGCGTTGGCGGCCAGCCATTGGCCGACCATGCCGCCCATGGAGAGCCCGCACCAATGCACCTTGTCGAGTCCCGAGGGAATCCATGATTGCCAGCGCATCCAGCCCGAAGCGTTCCAGGCTAGGCGGTGCATGGCCCAGGCCGGAACGGCCATGCCCGCGCCGGTCGTAACGCACCACGTGAAAGTCGCGTGCCCATTCGCGCCGCCTGCGCATCCCACAAATGCAGGTCGGTGCCGAGCGAATTGGAAAGCATGAGGGCAGGGGCCGTCGCATGACCATCGACCCGCACATAGAGCGGACAACCCTCGGCATCGACTACGCGTCCGGTCATGCTTATGCGTTCTTGATGGAGCCCAACAGGCGGTCGATGAAATCGCCCGCCATCCCGGTGTAATGTTCGGGCGCGACCAGTTTGGCGATTTCATCAACCGGAAGGTTTTCGGTCACACGCTTGTTCTCGCTCAGTACGTCGCGCAGGTGGCGTTTTTCCTTCGCTGCTTTCTTGCAGGCTTCCTCCACCAGTTTGTGCGCTTCCTGCTTGCCGATTTTTTTGGCGAGCGCGACCGAAACCGCTTCGGCCATGATCAGCCCCTGGCTGATATCGAGATTGGCGCGCATGCGCTCGGCATCGACCTCGAGGCCTTCGGCGATATCGGCAACGGCGCGTAGCGCGCCTGAGGTGACGAGCAGCAGCGCCGGGAAAGTCGGCCATTCCGCCTGCCAGCCGCCGAGCGCGCGTTCGTGCTCCTGCACCTGCGCGGCGAAGATGGTGGCCGCCAGTTGCGGCGCCATGGCGGCCGCCGCCAGCGCAGCGGCTGCGGCCGTCGGGTTGCGCTTGTGCGGCATGGAAGACGAACCGCCGCGCCCGGCCTCCGCCGGCTCAAAGGCTTCGCCCACCTCGGTCTGCATCAGGAGTGATACATCGCGCGCGATCTTGCCGCAGGTGCCGGCGAGGATCGCTAAGGCGCCCGCGACTTCGGCAAGCCGGTCGCGGTGGCTGTGCCAGGGCGCGGGCGGTACGTCGAGCCTCAATTCCGTGGCAAGCCTTTCGGTGACGTCGAGGCCCTTGTTGCCGAGCGCGGCCAGGGTGCCGGCCGCGCCGCCGAATTGCACCACCAGCACTTCATCGCGCGCCGCAATACAGCCTTGCTCTTGCACGCGCCAACGCCGCGGCGTAGCCCGCAAGCTTGAGCCCGAAAGGCATCGGCAGCGCTTGCTGCATCCAGGTGCGCGCCACCATCAGTGTGGTTTTTGTGCCTGGCGGCTTGCGCGGAAAAGCCGTCGGTGGCGCGGTCGAGATCGTCGTCGAGCGCATCGATGGCGTCGCGCAACTCCAGCACCAGCGCGGTGTCGATCACGTCCTGGCTGGTGGCGCCCCAATGCACGAAGCCTGCGGCTTCGCGGTCGCTCTTGGCGACTTCCGCCGTCAGCGCCTTCACCAGCGGAATGGCGATGTTGCCGGCCGCGACCGCGTCTTCGGCGATCTGAGCAAGATCGAAGCGATCGGCGCGGCAGGCGGCCACGATCGGGCCTGCGGCCGTGGCGGGAATGACGCCGGCGTCGGCTTCCGCCTTTGCCAGCGCCGCCTCGAAATCCAGCATCCGCTGCAGCCGCGCCGTGTCATCCACCACGGCACGCATGGCCGCGCTGGAAAACAGCGGCGCGAGCAGGGAGGAGGATGACAGTAATGCCATGGTTCAGATCCGCGGGCGCACAGTTAGCCTGATTTGCCGGAGGGGCGCGAGTGGGCGTTGCTTTCGCCCGTTATTTGGCTGGGACTATATTCTTGCATGGCTTGTCTGATCCAAGTTCGTTTGACGCTCGCCGGATATTCGGACTATCTCCCGTCACCGGTTCAGCAAAAGGCGCGGGGAATACCATGGCGATGACGATGAGCGGCGAATACCAAATCGCGGCCCCGCGCGAAGTGGTCTGGGTCAAGCTCAACGACCCCGAAGTGCTGAAAGCCTGCATCCCTGGCTGCGAGAGCCTGGATAAGCTTTCCGATACCGAATTCCAGGCCGTGGCCGTGACCAAGATCGGCCCGGTGAAGGCCAAGTTCAAAGGCAAGGTCAATCTCACCGACCTTGACCCCCCCAACGGCTACAAGATTTCCGGCACCGGGGACGGCGGGATCGCCGGTTTCGCCAAGGGCGGGGCGGTGGTCGCGCTTATTCCCAAGGATGGCGGCACCTTGCTCACCTACAATGTGGAGGCGCAGATCGGCGGCAAACTCGCGCAGATCGGCCAGCGGCTGGTCAACGGCGCCGCGAAGAAAATGGCCGACGAGTTTTTCGAGAAATTCGCCGTCGCGGCCGCGATGCCTGCCGCCTGAGCGTCCAGCTCGCGCACCTTGACCACGCCCGGCGTGTCGCTAAAGTCCCGCCCGAAACCGCCTTTTCAGGCCCATCGGACCTAAGTTCCTAGGAGGAATTGAATGCCCGCCGTCGCGATGACGGTGAACGGCAAAGCCGTCACCGCTGATGTCGATCCGCGCACGCTGTTGGTCGAATTCCTGCGCGAGCATCTGCGCCTGACCGGCACCCATGTCGGGTGCGACACCTCGCAATGCGGCGCCTGCGTCGTGCATGTGAACGGCAAGGCGCTGAAGTCCTGCACCACCTTCGCCTGGCAAGTCGAGGGTGCGAGCGTCACGACGATCGAAGGCCTGGCCGCGCCCGACGAGCCGCTGCATCCGATGCAGGAGGCCTTCCGCGAGCATCACGGCTTGCAATGCGGCTACTGCACCCCGGGCATGATCATGTCGGCGATCGATATCGTGAACCGCAAGGGTTTCGCGCTGGAAGATCACGTCATCCGTGAAGAGCTCGAAGGCAATATCTGCCGCTGCACCGGCTACCATAATATCGTGAAGGCGATTGCCTCCGGCGCCGCCGCGATGGGCGGCAAGAAAGCTGCAGCGTAGGGCTGGCAAGGCACTTCCAGGGAAACCTCCATGTACGCTTTCACCTATCATCGCCCGACCACGGTGCGGCAGGCCGCCAATCTCCTCGCCAAGAATGAGGACGCCAAGCTTTTGGCCGGCGGCCACACACTGATCCCGACCATGAAGCTGCGGCTGGCCTCGCCCTCGCAGCTCGTCGATCTGTCGCAGATCGAAGGCCTCTCCGGCATCGAGCTGAAAGGCCGCTCCATCGTGATCGGTGCGATGACGCGTCATTCCGAAGTGGCGAATTCTCCGGTGGTGAAGGAAAACCTGCCGGCGCTGGCTTACCTTGCCGGCGTGATCGGCGATCCCGCCGTGCGCCATCGCGGAACCATCGGGGGCTCGGTCGCCAACAACGATCCCACCGCCGACTATCCGGCCGGCTGCCTCGGGCTCGGCGCGACCATCATCACCTAACAAGCGCCGCATCCATGCCGATGAATTCTTCCAGGGCATGTTCCAGACCGCGCTCGAGCCTGACGAGATCATCGTGCGGATCAGCTTTCCCGTTGGTGCAAAAGGCGGCCTACGAAAAATTCCGCAACCAGGCTTCGCGCTATGCGCTGGTCGGCGTCTTCGTCTCGAAACGCTCATCGGAAATCCGTGTTGCCGTTACCGGCGCGGGCGGCAACGGCGTGTTCCGCGTGACGCATTTCGAAGAGGCTTTGAAGAAGCGCTTCTCACCGAAATCGCTCGAGGGGCTCACGGTTCCCGCGGATGGCCTCAACGGCGACATCCACGGCAGCGCAGAATATCGCGCCCACCTGATTGGCGTGATCGCCAGGCGCGCGGTCGCCAAGGCGACAGCGTAACTCAGGCCGCAGGACGCTCCAGCTCGCCCAGCAGGTTCTGCAGATCGAGCCGACGCGTCACCATCGCCAGCTTGCCTTCCGGCGAGCGCGGCCATTTCTCCTTCGGCTTGTCCCAGTAGAGCTCGACGCCATTGTTATCGGGGTCGCGCAGGTACAGCGCCTCGCTGACGCCGTGGTCGCTCGCGCCGTCGAGCGGGATCTTCGGCCTCGGCCACGCGCCGCAACGCATCCGCCAGCAACGCGCGCGTGGGATAGAGGATGGCGAGATGATAAAGGCCGGTCGTGCGCGGCGGCGGCGGCGGAGCGCCTTCACTCTCCCAGGTATTCAGCGCGATATGATGGTGATAACCGCCCGCCGACATGAAGGCCGCGCCCGGCATGCGCTGGGTCAGCTCGAAGCCGAGCACGCCGACATAGAAATCGAGCGCGCGGTCGAGATCGGCGACTTTTAGATGGACATGGCCGATCCGCACGCCGGGATCGATGGTCTTGTCGGCTTTGCTGTCGCTCATGGCGTCGGCCCCGGCTTTCGTGGGAAGGTGCGTCGCCTTACATGTAGGAAGCCCGTTATAATGGGCAATGGAGGCGCGAATGCTGGCGCGTGACGAAGACATCCTCAAAGCCGCCGAAGACTGGCGCAAGGCCGGCCGCGGCGTGGCGCTTGCCACCGTGGTCGAGACCTGGGGCTCGGCCCCGCGCCCGGTCGGCTCCAATCTGGTCATCGATGACGAAGGCAATTTCCTGGGCTCGGTTTCGGGCGGCTGCGTCGAAGGCGCGGTGGTGACCGAGGCGATGGAGGTGATCGGCAGCGGCAAGCCGCGGGTGCTGGAATTTGGCGTCGCCGACGAGACGGCTTGGAAGGTCGGCCTGTCCTGCGGCGGCACCATCCGGGTCTTCGTGGAGAAGGTGGAGTAACGCTTCTTGCACCTCGACATCCTTTCCACACTGAACGCCGAACGCGCGGCCCGCCGCGCGGTCGCCCGTCGTCACCGATATCGCCAGCGGCGCGCAGCGGCTGGTGAAAGCCGCGGAAATTTCCGCCGATCCCCTGCGCGACGTGCTGGAAAAGCACCTGCACAGCGGCAAGAGCGGCATGCGAGGAGGCCGCCGGCGATCGGGTTTTCATCACCATCCATGTGCCGCCGCCGCGTCTCGTCATTACCGGCGCCGTTCATATCAGTCAGGTGCTGGCGCCGATGGCGCGCATGCTCGGCTATGACGTCACCATCGTCGATCCGCGCACCGCCTTTGCCACGGTCGATCGCTTTCCCGGAAGTCAAAGTGATCCCGGATTGGCCGGATGTGGCGCTGCCGCCGCTTGGCATCGACCATTACACAGCTTTCGTCGCTCTCACCCATGATCCGAAGATCGATGATCCGGCGCTGCTGCATGCGCTTGCGCGCGACTGCTTCTATATCGGCGCGCTCGGCTCGAAGAAGACGCATGCGCGGCGCATCGAGCGGCTGAAGGAGCAGGGCGTGAGCGAGGCCGACATCGCCCGCATCCACGCGCCCATTGGCCTTTCGATCGGGGCCGTGTCGCCGGCAGAAATCGCGGTCGCCATCATGGCGCAGATCACCGCGCGGCTGCGCCAGCCCGCCGGGGCGGCGAAATGAAATTCGGTCCGGTCGCACCGAAGGACGCGCTCGGCGCCACCGCCGTGCACACCCTGCGGCAGGGCTCGCTGGTGCTGAAGAAAGGCACTGTCATCGGTGAGGCGGAAGTGGCGGCGCTGGAAGCCGCCGGCGTTGGTGAAATCGTGGTCGTGCGGCTGGAACCCGGCGACGTGTCGGAAGACGCCGCCGCCGCGGAAATCGCGCAGGCGGTTGCCGGCGAGGGCACGCGCACCGACCGCGCTTTCACCGGCCGCTGCAATCTGTTTGCCGAGCAGGCCGGCGTCCTGGTGGTCGATAAAGCAGGCATCGACCGCCTCAACCGCATCGACGAGGCGATCACGCTCGCGACTTTGCCGGCGCATAAGCCGGTGGTGGCAGGGGAGATGATCGCCACGGTGAAGATCATTCCCTTCGCGGTCGCAGGTGCGCATCGCGACGCGGCGCTGGCTGTCGCGCAAGCCAAGCCGCTAATCCGGATCGCACCTTACAAGCTCCGCAAGATCGGGGTGATTTCGACGAGGCTGCCGGGCCTGGCGGAAAAGATCATCGACAAGACCATCAAGGTGACGCGCGAACGTTTGGCGCCCGCCGGCGCCGAAATCATCGCCGAGCGCCGCGTGGCGCACGACGAAGCGGCGCTGGCGCAGGCGCTCGATGCCGTGCTGCAGGACGGCGCGGAGCTTGCCGTCATCTTCGGCGCCTCCGCCATCGCCGACCGGCGTGATGTGATCCCGAGCGCGATCGAGAAAGTTGGCGGCGCCATCGAGCATTTCGGCATGCCGGTCGATCCCGGCAATCTGATGCTGGTGGGCCGCGCGCATGACCGTCTGGTGCTCGGTGCGCCGGGCTGCGCCCGCAGCCCGAAGGACAATGGCTTTGACTGGGTGCTGATGCGCATGCTGGCCGGCATTCCGGTCACGCGGGACGACATTACCGGCGATGGGCGTCGGCGGGCTGTTGATGGAGATCGTCACCCGGCCGCAGCCGCGCGAGGAGCCGGTCATCGGAGCGGGGCGCGGTTGCGGCGGTCGTTCTCGCCGCAGGGCGCTCCACGCGGATGGGCGGGCCGAACAAACTGTTGGCCGAGGTCGATGGCAAGCCGCTGGTCCGCATTGCCGTCGAACAGGCGCTGGCGTCGCGCGCCAGCCCCGTCATCGTGGTGACCGGCCATCAGCGCAAGGACGTCGAAGCTGCGATTGCCGGGCTCGACGTGAAGACCGTGCACAATCCGGATTTCGCGCAGGGACTGGGCACCTCGTTGAAAGCAGGGGTGGCGGCAGTGCCGGCGGAGAATGACGGCGCCATCATCTGTCTCGCCGACATGCCGCAGGTGAATGCCGCGCTGATCGACAAGCTGATCGCCGCCTTCGACCCGGAGAAGGGCGCGCTGGTGGTGCTGCCGACCTCGAGGGCACACGCGGCAATCCGGTGCTGTGGTCGCGGCGTTTCTTTCCGGATCTGATGGCGATCGAGGGCGATGTGGGCGCCCGGCATTTGATCTCGCGTTACGCCGAAGCCGCCACCGAGGTGCCGGTCGATGGCCAGGCGGCTTTTATCGATGTGGACACGCCGGAAGCGTTGCAGACGCTGAAAAAGCAAAGCGCGCCGGCGAAATAGGCCCAATTCACGAAGCTCAGCGGCCTACCCGCAGGCGGCCTCTCCCTTCAATTGCGCGTGTTCGGTGCCGAAACGCCTTGTCCGGGCGCCCGTCGATCGTCTATTGGTGACTGACCAGTCAGTCATTTTGATGACGGCCCTATGAAAACGCCAGCCAGCAAGAAGTCCGCAGCGGGTCGAGGGAAGGGCGGCATGGCCGCTGCGCCCAAGCGCCGGGTTGAGCCGGCTGCAGCCCAAGTCGGCAAGCGAGAGGCGATCCTTTCGGCGGCGCTGGAGGAATTCTCCGCGCGCGGCTTTGCCGCCGGCCGGCTGGACGATGTTGCGCGCCGGGCCGGCGTCGCCAAGGGCACCATCTATCTGTATTTCCGCGACAAGGAGACCCTGTTGCAGGAACTGGTGCGGGCGGAATTAAGCCCGGTCGTGGCAGCGCTGGAGGCGTTGCCGATCGGGGACTTGCCGCTGCGCCTTGTCGCCGAGCGGCTGGTGACGATCTTCGTGCGAGAAATTTTCGGCACCCACCGCAAGGACGTGATCCGGCTGGTGCTTATGGAAGGGCCGCGCTTTCCCGATCATCGGCGAATTCTACTATCGCGAAGTGGTCGAGCGGGTGATGGCCGTCATCCGCGGCATGGCGCAACGCGCCGTGGAGCGCGGGGAACTGCCGAATGACGCGCTGGTGCGCTTCCCGCAGCTCCTGGCCGCGCCCGGCATTGTCGCCATCATCTGGAGCAGCTTGTTCGACCGCTGGGCCAAGATCGACGTCGAGGCCCTCATGCGCGCCCATCTCGACCTCGTCTTCGCCGGGAGGGCGGCATGAAGATCCATCGCTACGGATGGCTTGCGGGCATCCTGCTTGCAGCCTGCGCTCCCTCCGGCGACACCGGCTATCAGGGCTGGGTAGAGGCCGAACAGGTTTTTGTCAGCCCGCACGAACCCGGACGGATCGAAACGCTGTCGGTGCGCGAGGGCGACGCAGTCAAAGTCGGCGCGCCCTTATTCACTCTCGATGACGAACTGCAGCAGGCCGATCTCAATCAAAATCAGGCTTCGGTCACCAACGCGCGCCAGGCCTTCGAACGCGCTCAGCTCTTGCTCAAGACGGCGGCCGGGACGCAAAAAACCTTTGAAGATGCCGAGGCGGTGTTACGTACAGCGGAGGCGAGGCTGAATTCCTCGCAAACCCGGCTGGCGCGGCGGAAAGTTGCGAGCCCGGCGTCCGGCATCGTGCAGCAGATCTACTTTCGCGAGGGCGAGATCGTGCCGGCGGGCCGGCCGGTGCTCGCGCTGCTGCCGCCGGAAAATGTGAAACTGCGCTTCTTCGTGCCGGAAACCATGGTGCCGAAGATCGCGCTGGGCGACACGGTCGCCGTCGGCTGCGATGGCTGCCCGGCCGACCTTACCGCCCGGGTGACCTTCATGGCGCAGACCGCCGAATTCACCCCGCCGGTGATCTACAGCCTCGAGGAACGCTCCAAGCTTGTATTCCTGGTCGAGGCGCGGCCGGAAAAACCCGCGCTGCTGCGCGTCGGCCAACCGGTGACCATCAGCCTGCCGGCGGAGAAGCGATGACATCCTCGCCCGATATCGTGATCGATGTCGAAGGCCTGAGCAAATCCTTCGGCGGTCGCGAGGTCGTGCACGATCTCTCGATGCAGGTGAAGCGCGGAACGATCTACGGCTTTCTCGGCCCCAACGGCTCGGGCAAGACCACGACCATTCGCATGTTGTGCGGATTGCTCACGCCCGATGCCGGCCGCGGCACCTGCCTCGGCTACGACATCCGAACCGCAGGCCGACAAGATCAAGAACCACGTCGGTTACATGACCCAGCGCTTCAGCCTCTACGAAGATCTTTCGGTGCGGGAGAATCTGGAATTCGTCGCGCGCATCTACGGCATCAAGGATCCCGCCGCCGCCGCGGGTGCGGCCATTGAGCATCTCGGCTTGACGCAGCGCCAGGATCAGATCGCGGGCACCTTGTCCGGCGGCTGGAAGCAGCGGCTGGCACTCGGGGCCTGCACGTTGCCCGATCCGGAATTGCTGCTGCTCGATGAGCCGACGGCGGGCGTCGACCCCAAGGCGCGGCGCGAATTCTGGAACGAAATCCATGCGCTCGCCGACGGCGGACTGACCGTGCTGGTCTCCACCCATTACATGGACGAAGCCGAGCGCTGCCACGAGATCGCTTACATCGCCTATGGCAGGCTCCTGGTGCACGGCACGGTCGGCGAAGTGATCGATCACTCCGGCCTTACGACATACACCGTAAGCGGCCGGGGTGTGCCGCGGCTTTCGGAGGAGCTCTCGGACAAGCTCGGGCGTCATGGTCACGCCGTTCGGCGCGAAGCTGCATGTTTCCGCTCGCGATGAAGCCGCGCTTGCGGCGGCTATCGAGCCCTATCGGCAGGATCCCGAGCTGGAATGGGAGGCGTCGAGCCCGTCGCTGGAGGACGTCTTTATCGACCTGATGACCCATGCCAGGGACAATTTCCAATGAACTTGTTCGGCGATAATTGGCGCGATTTCTGGCGCCGCGTCCGGGCCATGATCGTCAAGGAATTCCTGCAGCTGCGCCGCGACCGGATCACGCTGGCCACGATGGTGACGGTGCCGCTGATGCAGCTCGTGCTGTTCGGCTATGCCATCAACACCTCGCCGCGCGACCTGCCGGCGGCTGTGCTGATGCAGGAACAGAGCGATGTCGCGCGCTCGATTTTGGCGGCCTTGCAGAATACGAAATATTTCAAGGTCACCGAGATCGCCCGTAACGAGGCTGAGTTCGATCACCTGCTGGCGAGCGGGCGCGTGCTGTTCGGCATCGAAGTGCCCGCCGGTTTCGAGCGCGCGGTGCGGCGCGGCGACAAGCCGGCGCTGCTGGTGGCGGCGGACGCCACCGATCCGGTGGCGGCGGGCGGCGCGCTCGGTGCCCTCAGCCAGTTGGTGCAGACCGCGCTGCGCCACGACCGGCTTATTCCCGAAACCGCCGCGCCGCCATTCGAGATCCGCTCGCATGCCCGCTACAATCCGGCGGGCTCGACCCAGCTCAACATCGTTCCGGGACTGCTCGGCACGATCCTCACGCTCACCATGCTGATCTTCACCGCGCTCTCGGTCACGCGCGAAACCGAGCGCGGCACCATGGAGAGCCTGCTTGCCATGCCGATCACGCCGCTCGAGATCATGCTCGGCAAGATCGCGCCTTATGTGCTGATCGGTTTTTTCCAGGCGACCCTGATCATCGTGGCCGGTGTCGTGTTGTTCAATGTGCCGATCATGGGCGACCTGACGCTGCTCGCGCTGCTCACCACGCTGTTCATCGCGGCGAACCTATCCATCGGCTACACCTTCTCGACGCTGGCGCAGAACCAGCTGCAGGCCGTGCAGATGGCGATGATGTTCTTCCTGCCGAACATGCTGATGTCGGGTTTCCTGTTTCCATTTGCCGGCATGCCGGTCTGGGCGCAATGGATCGGCGAGTTCATGCCGCTGACGCATTATGTGCGGATCGTGCGCGCCATCATGCTCAAGGGTTCTACGCTGGCCGATCTGCAGATCGAGGCGATGGCTCTTGTCGGGCTGACGCTGGCTGGCGATGGTCATCGCGGTGACGCGGTTCCGCCGGACGCTGGATTAACCGCGCGTGACTCCCAAAGTTATAAGAAACTCATGAGTCCCTCCGAAACAGCAGCAACGCGGCGCGCCATCGGCTTTCTCAATTGGGCGCATGCCCTCGATCATTATGTTCTGCTGATTTTTCCTACGGTGGTGCTGAGCCTGGAGGCCTTTTATGGCCGGCCTTATGCCGAACTGATCGCGCTCGGCACGCCCTGCTTCGTTGCCTTCGGCGTTTCTCGCTGCCGGCTGGCTGGCTCGCCGACCGTTGGAGCCGGCGCAACATGATGGTGGTGTTTTATGCCGGCTGCGGCCTGTCGCTGATCGCGGCGGCTCTCGCGCCCAATCTGATCATGCTGGCGCTGGCGCTGTTCCTGCTTGGCGTCTTCGCGGCGATCTATCATCCCGTCGGCATGGCCATGCTGATCGAGGCCTCGCAGCGCGCGTGGGCGCACGCTGGCTTTCAACGGCGTCTGCGGCAATCTCGGCGCGGCGCTTGCCGCCGGCATCACCGCCTTTCTGGCCTATTGGCTAGGCTGGCGCGCGGCTTTCCTGCTGCCCGCGGTGCTTTGCCTTGCGACCGCGCCGCTTTTCTTCTGAGCGTTCCGGATGACCGGCATCACCGGCCGAACGCGAATCCAAGCCTGGCGTGCGGCTCTCCCCGCGCTCGCCGCGACCATGTTCGGGCTTTTCATCATGATCGCACTCACCGCCGGCCTCATCTTCAATGCGGTGACGGTGGCGCTACCAAAGATCGTGGAAGAGCGGCTGGGGCAGGACGTGCCGCTGGTCGCGGTCGGCGGTCTGGCGACGGCCGTATTCATGTGCGGCGCGCTGGCGCAGCTCGCAGTGGGGCGGCTGGTCGAAAAGATCGCGCCGCATCTGTTGCTTATTGTGATCGTGGCCATCGGGTTGGCCGGCATCGTCTGGGCGGCGAAGGCCGACGGCCCGTGCTGATGCTGGCGCTGGCGCTGGTGATGGTCTCGATCTACGGCCAAGTCACCGTCAATGACATGGTGATCGCGCGCTACACCGCCGATGCTTGGCGCGGTCGGGTCTATGCCGTGC
>CAVSLB010000013.1:0-54968 GCA_963728585.1 uncultured Alphaproteobacteria bacterium | reverse complement strand
ACACCGCCATGCGAATGGATCACGTCATCCATTCTTTTGCGCTCTGTGTTCCGGAGCCTCTTCCATCACCTCAAAACCGCAGCCGCGGTCGACGGTGGTGGCTTCGAACCAGTTCGGCTCGACCGCCAGAAATTTGGCCGTGACCGAAAAGTCGGTGTTGAAGTGCTGCACGATGATGCCTTCGTCGCGCAGCGGCAAATTCAGCACATCGCCCTTTTTCCAGGTATGCTTCACGCCGTCGATCGAAGTGTAGCCCTTGCCGTCGAGAATCATGATGACCTGGCCGCCCTGGAATTTCAGCCGGCCGGAGCGGCTGCCGGGCGGAATCTCCTGCTGATAAACCATCATCACATTGACGACGGTGTCCTTCAGATTGGGATGCAGGTACCAGCGCATCTGTCCCATCGGATTGGTCTCGAGCGGCAGGTCCTTTTCCTTCACGACCTGCAGCGCGCCCTTGGTTTCTTCGCGCTGACGGTCGCGCAGCGCAATCAGCTCGCCCCACATGTTCCTGCCCTCAAGTAATGCTTTTCTATCTTTGGCCATGCGGCGATCTCCTCAGCCGGCGCGGTGAATAGCCGGCCCGTACAACAAGTGGCCGCATTCTTACAGTCGAATGCGGCCGTCGAACCCGTCCGCTTGTTTCGACGTCGGCTTTTTACAGCCGGTTGTAGAGCTTGCGCGAATTCCCGCTCAGCAACGCCTTCTGCATCTCGTCGTCGATGCAGTCGGTGTTCTCCACCACCCAGTTGGCCGGGTCGAGCGTCTGGTGCGGCCAATCGGAGGAGAAGCAGAACAGGTCCTTGGCGTGGCACATCTCGAGCAGCCACGCAAAATGCTTGCGGTTCTTCGGCATAGTGATCGGCTGGGTGGAGAAGCGCACATGGTCGAGCACATATTGGCTCGGCAGCTTGTGCAGCTTCTTCTCGCCGGTTGCCAGCTTGCGCTCCACCAGCGCGATATCGCCGCCCGAGCCGAGATAGAAATCGTCCATCCGCAACATGAAGTCGGGCAGCCACCAGTAACCGCCTTCCTGGAAGATCACCTTCTGATTGGGATATTTGTCGAACATGCCCTGCACGATCATGGCGGCGAGATGCGCCATGCAATTGCCGGCCGGCGCATTGCCGAACAGCTCGATCCAGGTGCGCGCACCGTTCCACAGCGGCGTGAAATGCGGGAAGAAGCCCTCGCTGTGGCAGGTCAGCGTCAGCCCGAATTCCTGCATGGCGTCGAGGATCGGATCGAACTTGGCGTTGCCGAGCGGCTCATAGAGCGCGCTGAACGAGGTATAGACCGTGACGAATTGCTTGTGATGGCCGACGCGGCGGATTTCTTCCGCGCCCATGAAGGGATCGCGGTGGCAGATCATCAGCGAGGCCTTGATGCGTGGCGAGACCGGGAAAACTTCCTTGATCAGGTAGTCGTTATGCGCCGCGGCGATGGCCGCGATCATCGGCTCGTTGAAGATGCTCTGCGGCCGGTTGTAGCCCGGATTGAGGATGACGGTGTCGGTGCCGAACTGATCGAGGATCTTGATCACGTCCGCGCCGGTGGCGGCGACGCCATGGGTGTCCTGGCCGACGCCGGGCTTCTCGTTCGCCGGCTCCGGATTGTATTCCAGGCTGCCCACCGGATAGTGGAAAAGAAGGCTCTGGAACGGCTCCTTCAGGTAACTGCGGATCGTCTTCCATGACGGCGTGAAGTGGAAGTCGGTATCGATGACTTCCATCTGCCGGATTTTCGGATTGATCGGATCCGGAGAAACCGCCTCGGCCTTTTCCCGTTCGAAGCCGCTATGGAATGCTTCGTTCATGACGTCGTTCCTTTCGCCATAAGGCCAGCGGTCAGGCGTAGAGGATCACCTGATCGCCGTCGGTCTTTATTTCATAGGTGCGGATCTTCTCGCTCTGGTCGTAGCAATGCTCGCCGGTCGCGATGTTGAAGGCCCAGTTGTGCCAGGGGCAGCGCACGACGGTGCCGCCATTGGTGATTTCGCCCTCGCACATGGAAGCGCCCTTATGCACGCAGCGGTTGGCCATCGCGTAGAATTTGCCGTTTGAACGGAACACGGCGACGGTTGCCCGGCCGGCCTGGAAGGCGCGCCCCTTTCCTTCGGGAATATCGTCGATCTTGCCGATCAGGTATTCCTTCATCGTCCGTCCTTATTCCGCCGCCGAGAGTTTTGCCGCCGGCATGGCAGGCGGCAGCGCTTCGGCGCTGTCTTCCGTTTCCGCCCGGTAGAAGCCGAGCGTGGTGAGGATGGGGGAGTCCGTCATCGTGAACAGATAGGCCGGCTGCGCGGCCGGGATTGACGTGGCGGTGCCAGCTCCAGTTCGGGATCGCGACGGTGTCGTGCTTGCCCCAGTCGACTTCCTTGTCGGCGAACATGGTGCGGCCTTCGCCCTGAATGACGAAAGCGATCGAGCTTGCGGTCGAGCGATGCAGGCGGCCGGTGAAGCCGGGCGGCAGCATCTGGATCTGGCATTTCATGGTGGGCAGGCAGGGCCCGCCGTTGGTAGGATTGATGTATTCGAGCAGGTGGCCGTGATACGGGTCGGCCGCATCGGCCCTTCCATTGTCTTGAGGACGCGAGTGGTTTCTTTCCAGGGATAACGGAAAGGCCGCGCTCCGAGGCTCTTCTGCGCCCCGTTGCGATAAAGCACATCCGTCAGCGACTCCGCTCCGGTCTGCTGCTGTGAAATATCCCCGGGCTCTTCGTAGAAATTCAGGTTCATGCCGACGGTGAAAGGCACGTCGAGCGCGTCCATCCAGATGGCATCCTGGTCGCTCTCGTTGTGATGGTCGTGCCAGGCCCAGCTCGGCGTCAGCACGAGATCGTAGGATTCCATCGGCAGCGGACGGCCATCCACCACGGTGAACACCTTTTCGCTGCCCTGGATGGAGAAGCGCAACGCGTTGATCGTGTGCCGGTGGGCCCAGGCGATCTCGCCCGCCTTCACCGCCTGCATCCCGGCGACGAGGTTCTGCACCGTGCCGCGCGGCAGCTTCGGATTGGTGAACATCAGGGCGCGGCGGGCGGTGTGGCTTTCGGTCATCGCCTCGCAGGCCTGTTGCAGGATCTGCTGCATGTCGGTCCAGCGCCAGACATGCGGAATGCCGGCGGGCATCGGCTCGATGAAAAGCTGGCCATTGCCGCCCCTGCGGACATTCTGCGGGCGATTGGCGTCGATCTGCCATTGGCCGCGCAAATTCGCAGAGGCCATCCGGGCTTCCAGTTCGCGCATGCGCGGATCGGCTTCGATATCTGCCATCGGACGCTCCCTTTAATACCGGCGGCCTTTTTCGGTCGTTGTCGAGCCTCGCCGCCCAGCGACGAAGATAGTATGGCTACCATACTAACTTGTCAACGGCCGCCGTCTATGCTCGGATTAGGCAGTTTAGCGCAGCGGCCAGGTCGCGGCCAATCAAGGGTTTTTGTGCATGGCGACGAGAAAAGAGGTTTCCGCCGCAACGGGGTCGCCGACCATTCCGGCCACCGCGGGGCTTGGCTTTTACCTGCGCGAGGCCTACCGGGCCTTCAGCCGCGATTTCCATGCCCGCCTCGCGCGTCACGGCATAACCCACGCGCAATGGGTCATTCTGTGGTTTCTCTCCCAGGCCGGAAGCCTGACGCCGCTTGAGCTGTCGCGCCGCGCGGGGATCCAGAAGGCCTCCGCCACCTCGGTGATCGATGCGCTGAAAAAGCGCCGCCTCATCCGCGGCGACCAGGACAGCGTCGACCGGCGCAAGGTCAACCTGCATCTGACACCGGCAGGCATCGACCTGATGCGGGAGCTGCTCGCCTGCGCGGCCGCAGCCAATGCCGACGCGCGCGCAGGGTTTTCCGACAAGGAGCTGGAGACGCTGCTGCGGTTGTTGCGCGGCGTGACCGCGAACCTCGAAAGCAAGGGGCCGGGCGCAGTTTAGGTATTGCCGCCTTCGTTGAAAATCTCGCCCATGCCGGACTGCACGCAGTTCTTCTTCAGTTCCTGCAGGAAGAGCTTGTGGATGCGCGGGTCCTGATCCTCGTATTCGATCTGCGCGCCGCCTTTCTTCGCGTCCTGATCGACGCCGAGGAAAATCTGCCGCTTCTGCGCGGTGAAGGGATAGCGCAGGCTGCCCATCGCCAGCGCCAGATAGCGGGCGGGGTAGGCGGCTGGTGTTGAAATGCTGGTGGAAGATCTGGTCCACCGGCGCGAACACCACGCCCGGCTTCCAGTCGATGCGGATGAAGTCCTTGTCGCCTTCGCGCCAGAACAGCGAATAGCCGTTGCCTTTCAGCGTCAGCACATGGAAATCCGGGCCGTGGCGATGGCCCTTCTTGTAGGTGCCGACCGGCATCTCGGAGGTGTGCGCATGCATGATGCCTTCGCGCCAATGCGAAGCGCATGTTCGAGCTTTTCGCGCCGCGCCGGTCCCAGGCCTCCAGCTTGAAGTTGGCGACGTCGGAGACGAAATTGGTTTCCCACATGAAGCGGCCGCGCTGCGTCTCCACCATCTCGCCTTCGCCCTGAAAATAGTTTTCCTTGCCGATGCGTTTCCTGAAGCACCGCGGGATTGTTGAAGATGAAATCCTGGTCGTAGAACTGGTTCATCATGGCGGAAAGATTGTTCGCCGAAATGAGCCGCGCCTTCTCGCTCCCCGAGGCGTTGAAATGCTGATAGGCGACGTTGAGCGGCAGCGCGAACAGGCTGTTCGGTCCCCATTCGAAGCTGTGGGTCTTGCCGTCGATCTCGATCTTGGTGCTGCCGTTGCCTGAGAGAACGTAAATCACCTCTTCATAGAGGTGACGCTGCGGCGCGGTCTTGCCGCCCGGGCGGCAGGTCGACGACGAAGAGCGACATGAAGTCGCCCCGTCCCTTCAGATGAACGAAGGCAGCCGGTACATCCGCACGTTCCCAGCGCTGCGTTTCCACCAGATGCAGATCGACCGCGAATTCCTCGATGATGGGGACGCCTTCGGCCTGCGCCCATTCGACGATAAGGGTCGCGCAGGAAATTCGCTCCCGCCATGACCTGCGAACTGTCCGCGGTCGGTGCCTGCTTGTTCATTCTTTACTCCCGCTGCGCGTGCACGCTACGAACTCCCGCGTTAATGCAAAAGCCCTTTTTTGCCGCGGGGAAATGGCTGGACAGAAAAGGCAAACTTTGCGACTTTGCAAAAAACAACATCAATGTCGCTTTTCTAGGGAGTATCATGGATAAAGTCGCGTTTCCCTACCGTTCTTCCAGCCATCTCATCCTGATGCATGTCGTGGCCGAGTCCGGCGCCTGGGAAAAACACGGGCTGCAGGTCGACTACGACTACAAGATCGGCTCGCAGGACGCGCAGGCCGGCATCGAATCCGGCGATCTGGAATTCTGCGGCGGCAATCACGTTTCCACTTACGGGCTGCGTGCGCGCGGCTCGAAGTGGGTCTATCTCGGCCAGACCGTCAACAATGTCTATCACAGCCTTGTCGTTCGGCCAGGACTCCGGCATCAACAGCGTCAGGGATATTCGCGGCAAGAAGCTGGGCGGCGTCGGCTCGCATCCGATCCTGAACAACTGGCTCTATCTGAAGCAGCGCGGGCTCGATCAGGACCGCGACGACTACGAATTGGTCTGCCAGGAAGAATACAAGCCCGGCACCATGGATCCGCTGCGAGCCGGAAAAGAAGCTGCCGCCGCTTTGGCATTGGGTGCGCGACGGCATCGTGGACGCGGCTTTCGTCGGCATGCCGTCGAGTCTCTTCGCCAAGGAAGCCGGGCTGAAGGTGATCGACGTGGAGCCGCTGCCGATGATCCAGTTCTCCAGCATCTCAACCAATCTGAATTTCGTGCAAAAACATCCCGATCTGGTCGAGCGCTTCATGAAGGGATTGCTGCGAAGGCATCGCCTTCTTCAAGACCCGGCCCGACAAGGCCATCGAGATCATCCAGCGCCGCTACACCAAGGCCGGCCAGATGACGCTTGAACAGGCCGCGCTCACCCATCGCGCGCTAGACAGCGTCCTGGAAGCCAAGATGTTTCCGACGATGAAAGCGATCGCCAACGTCTACCAAGAGGCGCTGCGCCAGGACAAGGAAGACGCCGCCAAGGTCAATCCGATGGAGCTTTGGGATCTGCATCACCTGCGCCGGCTCGACGACGCGGGCTTCATCGACAGCCTCTACGGCAATCAGCGACCCTCACACTGAGTTAGGAGAGTAGTATCATGAAACGCCTGATGTTCGGTCTCGCAGCGGCGTTGCTGATGTGCGGCGGCGCGGCGGCGCAGGAGCCGGTCAATTTTGCCGGCAAGACGATCACGATGATCATCGGTTACGCGCCGGGCGGCGGTACCGACACGTCGGGGCGCCTGATCGCGCAATTCCTCGCCAAATATCTTCCCGGCAGTCCGAATGTCATTGTCGAGAACCGGCCTGGCGCGGACGGCGTAACGGCGATGAACTTTTTCTATCAGCAGGTAAAGCCCGACGGCATGACGCTGACGATGGCATCGAGCACGCAGGGCGATCCGGTCGTCTACAAGCAGCCGCAGGTCAAATACGATCCTACCAAGCTGGAAATTATCGGCGGCATCGGCCGCGGCGGCTCCACGGTCGTCATCCGCAAGGATGCGGAAGAGCGTCTCTACGACAAGTCGAAGCCGCCAGTCGTCATGGGCGCGGTCGGCGGCGTGCCGCGCTCCGGAATGCAGACCACGGCATGGGGCATCGAAATCCTCGGCTGGAACGCCAAATGGGTGCTCGGTTATCCCGGCACCAACGATCTCTTCGTCGCGCTCGAGCGCGGCGAGATCGACATGACCGCGAGCAGCAATCTGTTCCAGGTGCAGAAGCTGCTCGACACCGGCAAGGTCAAGGTGCTGACCCAGACCGGCGTCATGGAGAATGGGAAATTCTCGGGGCGCTCGGAATTCGGCGACGTGCCGGTGTTTCCCAACCAGGTGGAGAGCAAGCCGAGGAATGCGGTGCAGGATCAGGGCTATCGCTATTGGTTTGCCCTTGTGCTGCTCGACAAGTGGCTGGCGCTGCCGCCCAATACGCCGAAGCCGATGGTTGCTGCGTATCGGGAGGCCTTCGCCAAGATGTCCAAGGACCCGGAATTCCTCGAGAAAGGCAAGAAGATGAGCCAGGACTTCGAGGCGCAGACCGGTGAGGACGTGCAGAACCTGATCACCACGCTCGGCAAAACCTCGCCGGAGGCCTTCGACTATATCCGCGCGATGATGAAGCGGCAGGGTATCGGCGACTGACCGAACAACAGGCGCGGCGGGACGCAAGAAATCCGCGCGTTACATCCAGGGAGAGGGAAGATGATGCGTGTGTTCGTTGCGCTCGCGGCGACGCTGGCGCTGTGCGCCACCGCCTTCGGGCAGGCTCCGGTCTCGTTCGAGGGCAAAACCGTCACCATGATGACCGGCGCGCCGGCTCCCGCGTCGTTGGAGGGCAAAACCGTCACCATGATGATCGGCCCGCCGCCCGGCGGCGGCACCGATACCGCGGGGCGCATGATCGCGGCGTCGCTCGCCAAGCATCTGCCCGGCAGCCCGAATATCGTGGTGCAGAACATGCCCGGCGCGGACGGCATGGTCGCGATGAATTATTTCGTCCAGCACGCCAAGCCGGACGGGCAGATGATCATCATGGCCACCGGCACGCAGGGCGATCCGCTGGTCTATCGCGGCCCGCAATCGCGCTATGACGCCACCAAGCTTGCGATCGTCGGGGGCGTCGGGCGCGGCGGGACCATCGTCGTCATCCGCAAGGACGCCGAGGATCGGCTGTATGACAAGAGCAAGCCGCCGGTGGTGATGGGCGCCGTCGCCGGCGTTCCGCGCGCGGGCATGCAGACCACGGCCTGGGGCATCGATCTGCTGGGTTGGAACGCGAAATGGGTGGTTGGCTATCCCGGCACCAACGATCTCTTCGTCGCGCTCGAGCGCGGCGAGATCGACATGACGGCGAGCGGCAACTTTTTCCAGGTCGGCAAGCTGCTGCAAGGCGGCAAGGTCAAGGTGCTGAACCAGAGCGGCACGCTCGCGGGCGGCAAAATGGTTCCGCGCCCGGAATTTCCGGACGCCCCGGTCTTCACCAACGAGCTGCAGGGCAAGCTTCCCTCCGGCGTGCAGGCAAAAGCCTTCAATTACTGGTTCAGCCTCGTCGTCTTGGACAAGTGGCTGGCGCTGCCTGAAGGCACGCCGGCGCCGATCCTGCAGGTTTATCGCGACGCCTTCGACAAAATGTCGAAAGATCCGGAGTTCATCGAGCGCGGACGGAAGATGAGCGAGGATTTTGCGCCGCAGGCCGGCAAGGACGTGGAAGACCTGCTGAAGACGCTGGGCGACACCACGCCGGAGGCGCTCGACTACATCAAGAACATGCTGAAGACGCAGGGGATCGGGTAGGGATCAGCCGCGGCGCTCGCTCTCCCTCTCCCCACCGATCTCGGGTTTACCCGAGATCGGCACTAGTGAGTGCACTAGTCGGGCAGGCCCGACTTGTGGTGGGAGAGGGTTGGGGTGAGGGAGTTTGGGGTCTAAGAAAGGCCGTAACCCCTCACCGGTTCGCACGCAGTCAAGCTTGCGCAGACTGCGTAAACTTGTCTGCGGTGCTCACCACCTTCTCCCTATGGGAGAAGGGAAGAAAAATAAAACGGCCGCCCAACGGAGGCGGCCGTTTTTTTTGAGCGGTCGCTTACTTCGCCAGCGCGGCTTCCATCACGGCCTTGGTCGGGCGGGTGCCGAGCGAGGCGCCTTCGTGACGATCCGCCCCCGGCGGGACGCGCAGGTCGATGACGCAGACCTTGCCGGCGCGCAGTGCGGCGACGCCCTTGTCGATCGCCGTCTTGACGTCCGCCGCCTCGGTCACCGGGCCGATGCCGACGGCGCCCTGCGCCTCGCACAGCTTGGCGATGTCGGTGGTCGGGGTGTTGGAGGCCTGGCCGATCCAGCGGTTCTTCGGCTCGCGGCCGCGCGTCACCGCCACCGTCTCCTGATGCAGCTCGTCGTTGAAATACGACTTGTTGTTGTTGATCAGGATCAGCATCGGGATCTGGTAATGCACCGCGGTCCAGATGGCATTGCCGCCCATCAGGAAGTCGCCGTCGCCGAGCACCGAGATTGCCAGCTTGCCCATGTCGTGCAGCGCGAGCGCGACGCCGACGGAAATGCCGGGGCCGGAGCCGATGCCGCCGCCGCCGTCCTTGCCCATATAGGCGAAGGGATGCTGGTGCGGCCAGATGTCGATCGGCCAGCCTTTGCACAGGCTGGCGAAGCCGACTTCATTGATGTCGTTGAAGGCGGCCTTCAGCGTGGTGGCGATCATGTTGAGCGTGATCACATCCCCGCCGGCGTCCTTGGCCTTGGCTTCGCGCCGCTTCCACGGATCCTTCTTGCCCGGCCCGAGCGCCGCGAGAAGCTCGGTCACGGCGACGTCGCCGATGCAGGCCATCGGCACGTCCACGGGGGGCAGGCCCTGATGATCCATGTTCATGCCGTTCGAGAGGTGGGTGTCGAGCGTGGCGTGGATCACCTTCGCGCCGACCTTGCCGACGGTCTTGGCCTGCTTCATCGCACCGTGCAGGTCGATCCAGTCGAGCGAGAGGATGACGTCGGCCTCCGTCAGGATTTGACGCGCGCCTTTGCCCAGCACGTTGAACGGATCGACCGGATGCGCCGGATGATCGGTCGGGAACATCGAGCCGGCTTTCAGGTCCGACATCACCACCGCGCCGAGGCGCTCGGCGAGCTTGACGCGCGCATCCCAAATTTCCTGGTTGCGCTCACCGCGGCCCATCAGCATCACGATCTTCTGCCCTTTTTTGAGCAGCGCGACCGCCTTGTCGACGCTTTCGCTGGCAGGACGCGCCGGCGGAGGCGGCACAAAGCGCGCCAGGTCCGGCCACTCCGGCTCCTTCTCCAGCTTTGATTCCTGCAAGCCGGCGTCGAGACAGATGTAGACAGGCCCCGTCGGCGCGGTCTGCGTCAGGATGTAGCCGCGCGTCATGCCCTCGACGATGGCCTGCGGCGAGGAGGGCAGGTCATCCCACTTGGTCATCGAGCGCACCCAGGCGCCCTGGTCGCGGGTGGTGTGGATCCAGTCGATCCAGGGACGGCGCTGCGTGTTGTCGAGCGGGCCGGTGGCGCCCATGATGATCATCGGCGCGCGATCGCACCAGGCATTGTAGATGCTCATCATGCCGTGGATCAGGCCGACATTGCTGTGCAGGGCGCAGGCCATCGGCTTGCCCGTGACCTTTGTCCAGCCATGCGCGACGGAAACGGCATGGTCCTCATGCAGGCAGAGGATCATGCCCGGATTTTTGTTGCCGAGATGATTGACGACGCTGTCGTGGAATCCGCGATAGCTCGCCCCCGGCGTAAGGCTCATATAGGGGATGTCAAACCGCCGCAGCATCTGCGCCGCGACGTCGCTGCCCCAGGCGACCTTCTCGTCGGCTTGCCCTTCAGGCTTATCCAGTTTCATCTAACTCTGCCTCCCAAAACCGACTGCTGCGTTTTTGACTCGCAAAACAGCGCGTTTCGAACAATGATCGCCGCCCATCGGCGGCGGTACGCATTCTGACGCCTATCAAGACCGCCTGATGAATTTTCGCAAGGGCGGCGCAAAGTAAAGGAGGGTCGAATGATCCACAAGTTGCGTATTTTAGGGACCGGCGCCGGGCTTTTCACGGCTGCGATGCTGGTTGCCGCGGGGCTAAATCCCGCTTCGGCCCAAAAGTCGGTGGAAGACTTCTATAAGGGCAAAAATATCGATCTCATCATCGGTTATTCCCCCGGCGGCGGTTACGACCTCTTTGCGCGCCTGGTTGGCCAGCACCTCGGTAGACATATTCCGGGCAATCCGAACATCGTCCCGCGCAATATGCCAGGAGCCGGCAGCCGTACCGCGGTCGCATGGATTTCCAATGTCGCGCCGAAGGATGGAACGGTTCTTGCGACCGCCGACCAGTCGCTCTCGGTCGCGCAGGCCATGGGCGACAAAGCCCTGACCGACATGAAGATCGACACCTCGAAGCTTACCTATATCGGCAATCCAAGCGCGGATAACAACACGACCTCGATGTGGCACACCTCCAAGGTGAAGACCATCGAGGACGCCATGAAGTACGAAGCGCCGATGGGCGCCACCGGCGGCAGCACGTCCTCACAATATCCCCGCGCGATGAACGCTCTCCTCGGCACCAAGTTCAAGATCATCCTCGGCTACCCGGGCGGCAACGACATCAATCTCGCGATGGAGCGTGGCGAGGTCGAGGGCCGCGGCTCGAACGCCTGGGCGTCGTGGAAGTCGACCCGCATGGACTGGATCAAGGATAAGAAGGTCAACATCATCGTTCAGATCGGTCTGACCAAGGCGCCCGACCTGCCTGACGTTCCCTTGATGATGGACCTCGCCAAAAATCCCGAGGACAAGGCCGTGCTGAAGCTGCTGTCGGCTTCAACCACCATCGGCCGCCCGCTCTTCACCAGCCCCGGCGTTCCGGAAGAACGCGTGAAGGCATTGCGCGACGCGTTCGAGGCCACGATGAAAGATCCGGAATTCCTGGCCGACGCGGAGAAGCGTGGGTTCGACATTAATCCGGTGTCCGGCGAGGAGCTGCAGAAGATCGTGGCCGACATTGTCGCGACGCCAAAGCCGATTGCCGATCGGCTGCAGTCGATCATCGGGACGGAGTAAGTTGGAGATACAACGTGAGGCGGCCGGGTAGCGCATAATCCGGCCGCTTTTTCTAGGGCTGCAGCCACCTGGCGATGGCATCGCCGTGGTTGCGCAGATAATGGTTGAACCAGACCGAATAATGCTCGGGATGCGCCGCCTGGTCGGCCATAAGTTCTTCGAACCGAATCCATTTCCAGTCGCTGACTTCATCCGGGTCCGGCGCAACGGTGCCGTCAATCCTGACATCGAAGGTGCCGCCGAACACGTGCACGACTTCGTTTTCGATCAGATCGTTTGAAACGGCCGCGCGGTAATGCGCGGTGAACAGCGGCTGCAACTCGCAAAGCACACCCATTTCTTCGAACAGCCGCCGGCGTACCGCATCTTGGTTGCTTTCGTCAGGGCGCGGATGGCTGCAGCAGGCATTGGTCCATAGCCCCTCCGAATGATATTTGCCGGCGGCGCGGCGTTGCAGCAGCATCATGCCATGGGGGTTCCGCACCAGCGCGGAGACGGCGCGGTGTTGCAGCCCGCGCCGGTGTGCGTCTAGCTTGGGGGCGGTGCCGAGCGGCAAGTCGGCATCATCCACCAGGAGGATCATGTCGTTATCGGTCGCGCCAAGAATGCGTACGCTGCTTTGCATGCAAAAGGCCTATCAGCGAAGGACGGTGCGGTCGAGTCTGGCGCGGCAAGCGCGCGTGTGGTGAAGTTAAGCACGGGAGAAACCGCCATGAATTCCGCAACAAAGGCGCTGGTGCAATCGCAGTTCGGCGCCAATGCGGAAAGCTATGCCACAAGCCGGGTGCATGCGGAGGGCGCGAGCCTGTCCCGCCTGGTGGAGGCGGTGCAGCCGCGCCCGGATTGGGAAGCGATTGATATCGCCACCGGGCCCGGCCATACCGCCTTAGCCTTCGCGCCGAAGGTGAAGCATATCATCGCCTCCGACGTGACACGGGAAATGCTGCAGGTGGCGCGGGGGCTCGCGGAAAAACGCGGGCTGACCAATGTCAGCTTCGCCGAGATGCCGGCCGAAAAGCTGCCGTTTCCCGATGCCTCATTCGACCTGGTGACCTGCCGTACCGCGGCGCATCATTTCGCTGACGTGCCGGCTTTTGTCGCCGAAGTGGCGCGCGTGCTGCGGCCCGGCGGCGTCTTCGGCCTCGTGGACAACATCTCGCCCGACGAGCCGAAGGTGGCTGCGCACCATAATGAATTCGAGAAGCTGCGTGACCCGAGTCACGGTCGTTGCCTGAGCGAAAGCGAGTGGCTCCATTTGATTGCGGATGCGGGCATGATTGTGCGGCATCGCGAAATCCTCACCAAGGATATCGAGCTCGAGGGCTGGGCCGGGCGCATGCAGGCATCGGCGGAGAGCAAGGAGAAGCTGCGCGCGATCTTGCGCGGCGCATCGGGCGGGCTGCGCGACTTCCTGCAGCCGAAAGAACTCCCGGACGATATCGGCTTCGTGTTGAGGGAAACGCTGATCGTGGCGGAATCGCAGGCGGCGCCTTAGCTTAATGACCGTAAGGGCGGAAAGATCCGCAACAAAATCACGCCGAAAGGAGTGGAGCGGGGTCTCGTTAGCGACGGATTGAGAGCATAAGCGATGCCCGCTCACTCGAACACGCGTCCGGCCGGTGTGTTCCGGTATCTGGGTTGACTGTGCAGATTGTCGGCTAGCCGCGCCGCGGTTGTCGGCTCCTCCTCTCTGACGTAGCGATCGCGATAATAGTATCGCTCTTCCGTTCCAATCTCGAGCAATTCGCTGCTTGACCCACGGCCGCGATTTGAACGCACGCGGTCGCTAAAGGGTGAACGAAATGGGTTTGTTTGTCGCTAAACCGCGCGAAGCCCCTGTTGCCATTATTGCGTCCCGCGTTACTGACAGACACCGTGCGAATGCACTTACGGTGACCTCAGTGAGGATTAGTGGTATTTTGCTGCCATGGCGGTCCTGTAAAGGAGCGGGCCATGAACTGTAGCTTGAACACCGTCGCCGGGTTGATCACCGCGGCAATCGCTGCGCTCCTCTCTGCGATTGCTTTGGCCTATTTCTGGATCACCGCGCTCCCGCTGTTCGCTGCCGCAGCGCTGGTCGCCAGCGTAGCCTTCTATTTCATTCCCGCGATCAAGCAGGCGCTGCTCGATTATGCTGCGTGTCGCGGCCCATCGGACAAATGTCGGATGTCGCTGACGATTGACACGCTTGGGCAGGCTGCCGCCACACTGTCCGCCGTCTCCTTCGCCGTTGCTGCGGTAATGCAGGTTGCCGCTTTGGCATTTCTTTACAGCTGGTTCTTGTCGTGGCTCGGCGTAAGCATGATGGCAGCAGTTCTTTTCCTGGTGAAAGCGGGCATCTTCTCCTGTGCGATCACTGTCCTGCTCCTGCTCGGCGTGCTGTCGAATGCCTGGGCGTACAAGAAGTGTATGGACGAGCAGCAACCCGGCGGTCCGATCGTCGGGGACCTAAAGGCTTAGTTCGTCCGCTTTCCGAAGGGCCTCGTCTGATAAAGCCAGGCGCGAAGAACCGCGGAAGCAGGTCGCGATAAAGACGTCCGACCACCCCATCTCCAATCAACTGGCGGAAGAAATTCGCGCTATCGATTGCCGCTGCCGACAGCCTCCGCGACCGATTTGAATCCGTCCGCACGGAGCAAAGCTGCAAGTTCGCGCTTGATGCGTTTCACCAGTCCCGGCCCCTGGAACACCATCGCGGAATAGAGCTGCACGAGTGAAGCGCCGGCCTTGATCTTGGCATAAGCATCTTGTCCGCTGGCGATGCCGCCGCAGCCAATGATGGGGATGCGGCCGCCAGTATTTTTGTACATCGCAGCGAGGCAGGCGGTGGATTTCGGCATCAACGGCCTTCCCGATAATCCGCCCTCGGCATTGCGGTCGGCGCTGCGCAGATGCGGCGGCCGGTCGACCGTGGTGTTGCCGATAATCAGGCCGTCGACACCGGTCTTCGTCACAACCTCGGCAATGTCGCGCAATTCCTGCTCGCCAAGATCGGGGCCGACCTTGGCAAGCACCGGCGGCAGCCGCGGGCCGTCGGGGGCCGCGCGGCTACGGGCCTCCAGCACGCGCACGACCAGCGCTTCCATCTCTGCGCGCGCCTGCAGCGCGCGCAGCCCGGGCGTATTTGGCGAGGAGAGATTGACCACAATGTAATCGGCAAGCCCGGCCACCGCTTCGACCCCGGCTACGTAGTCGGCCGCGGCGTCCTTGCTGTCTCGGTTCTTTCCTACATTGGCACCGATAATACCTTTGCGTCCGGCGCGCCTGCGCTCGGCGAGACGTTCGCTGAAAGCGGCGAGTCCGCGGCTGTTGAAGCCGAAGCGGTTGATCACTGCTTCGTCCTCATCGAGCCGGAACAGCCGTTTGCCGCTATTGCCCGGCTGCGGGCGCGGCGTCACGGTGCCAGCTTCGGCAAAGCCGAAGCCCAGCGCCAGCATGGCGTCGGGCACTTCCGCGTCCTTATCAAAGCCGGCTGCAAGACCGACCGGATTGGGAAAATCGAGCCCGAACACGCGGGTTGCGAGAATGGGATCGTCCGGCTCGCTCGCGCCGCGCACGAGGCCGAGTTTCAGCGCGCTGATCGTCACGCGATGCGCGCTTTCCGGCTCGGTCCAGCGCAGGAGGGCCCGCGCGAAAGGGTAGAGGTCCATATCCCGCTATCTTGCTATGCCTGCTCAACTAGAGCAAATAAACCTGTCGCGCCTGTTGGTTAGGCCGGCTAGTGTCGTGGTTCAGAAATTCGCTTCATCTTTACCGCGAGTCCGCAAGCGAATTTCTGAGCCAAACGACACTAGAATTTTAAATTTGCTAGTGTCCTTCGAATCCGAAGTTCGCTCCCGAGAGGGGCGAGAAAATCAAGCGAACTTCGGATTCGGGACACTAGATGGACAGCTTGGTTAACGCATGAGTCAAGCCGCACCAAAAGCGCCTCCACAGGGATCGCCATTCTGGCAGTTTTCCCTGAGCCTTTATCGTGCACCCGGCGTGGCCGATGCCTGCATCCTGTTGCAGGACGAGGCGGGGGTGGACGTCAACCTGCTGTTCTTCCTCTTGTGGAATGCATCGCTAAAGCGGGAGTTCGCGTCTACCGATGTGCATTCAGTGGACAGCTGCGTCGCCGGCTGGCGCAAGACCGCTGTGATTCCTTTGCGCGAAATCCGCCGCGCGCTGAAGTCGGCCACCGGGTTGATCGAACCGGGCGCAGCGGAACTCTTCCGCACCAAGGTTAAGGGGCTAGAGCTCGAAGCTGAGCGTCTGCAGCAGGAAACGCTGTTTACGCTTTCGCAGTCCGCCGCTTTGGGCAGGGAAGCAGCTTCTGCTGATGCCGCGGCGCGCGCCAACATCGCGGCCTACGAAAAATATTCCGCTCGCGATTTCCCGAAGCCTGCAGTCGATGCGATCCTCGCTGCCTTCGGCACAAAGCACCACTGATGCCGAACAGGAAAACTTCCATGGCCGCGAAGACCCCCCAACGCCTGATCGTCGGCATCTCCGGAGCGTCGGGCGTCGTCTACGGCGTGCGCATGCTTGAGGTGCTGCGCGACGTCGGCATCGAGACGCATCTGGTAATGAGCAAGGCCGCCGAGCTGACGCTGACCTATGAGATGGATATGAAGCCGAAGGATGTCCGGGCGCTCGCGTCGCATTTCCATGCACAAGCCGACATCGGCGCCTCGATTTCCTCCGGGTCGTTTCAGACCATGGGCATGGTGATCGTGCCTTGTTCGGTCCGCTCCATGAGCGAAATCGCCGCCGGTACCACCGGAAGCCTGCTGTCGCGAGCGGCCGATGTCGTGCTGAAGGAGCGCCGCCGTCTGGTGCTGGCTTTCCGCGAGACGCCGATCCATGCCGGCCATCTGCGGACCATGACGCAGCTCACTGAGATGGGAGCCATCGTCGCGCCCATCGTGCCCGCCTTCTACAATCGCCCAAAAACCCTGGATGACGTGATCAACCACACGGTCGGGCGGCTGCTGGACCTCTTCGGGGTGGAGACCAAGCTGGTCAAGCGCTGGAAAGGCGGGCCGGAAGCGACCTGAAAACCGCCCCGGCGTGGCATTTTTGTCCCTATTCCGCCCAGCTTTGGCGCAAAAGTCCGCGATTTCGGGGGTTCCGGATCTACAATTAAGAGTCTGGTCTTGAATGCGCCTTCATCTTAGGCGAATCCGGCTGGACTTCGTTTCCGTCCGGGGAGGGGTTCTGGATGTTCCTGCGCTTTGCCACCGCTTGTGCCGTGCTTGCGATCGGGCTTGCTTGCTCGTTGGATCGCGCGGATGCGCAAGGATACCCGTATGTCTATCGCAGCGTTCCTCCGGGGCCGCCGGCGCCCTATGAGATCGTGCCGGACATTGATGACGACGAAGGACCCGTCGTCATGGTCCCGGATACACGCCCCGGCTTCCCTTATCCGGCGCGGCCGGAACGCTACGTGCCCCCGGCCCCGGGTTTCGTCTATCCCGAGCGGGCAGAACCGGCGCCTTACGGCCACATGCCCGGGCGTGACCCCGCGATCCGTCGCGGCGAGCTTCCGCCGTTGCCGCCGGCCGATATCAGTGCGCCGCGGCCGCCGGCGGGTGTCAATCCTAACCAGCAATCGATCTATTCCACGCTGCCGCCGGCGGGTGTCAATCCCAACCAGCAATCGATCTATTCCACGCTGCCGCCGGAAGATCAGCCGGAAGTGGGCGAGCGAAAGGAATTGCCGCCCCACCTTCGCCGCCAGCTCGTCGACTACCGCACCAAGGAACCGGCCGGCACGCTGATCATCGATACGGCCAATACCTATCTCTATCTCGTGCTCGGTAACGGGCAGGCGATGCGTTATGGCATTGGGGTTGGCCGCGAAGGCTTCACCTGGGCGGGGTCGGAACGCATCTCACGGATGGCAGAATGGCCGGACTGGCATCCGCCGGAAGAGATGATCGAGCGCCAGCCTTACCTGCCGCGCTTCATGGCGGGCGGTGAGGGCAATCCGCTTGGCGCGCGCGCGCTCTATCTCGGCAAGACGCTCTACCGCATCCATGGCACCAACCAGCCATCGACCATCGGCACTTTCGTATCGTCAGGCTGCGTGCGTCTGACCAACGAAGATATCCAGGACCTCTTCGACCGGGTGAAGGTCGGCAACCGCGTGGTGGTATTGCCGGGCAGGCCGCCCGCCACCGCGCAGGCCCAACCACCCGCTCCGGCGCAGGGGTTGCCGCCCGCTCCAGCGCAAGGGTTGCCGCCCGCGACGGCACAAGGGCTGCCGCCCGCGACCGCACAGGCGCAGCAGCCGCCACCGATCATCCGCGCTCGCTGAGCCCCCAGCGCCGTCACTTTATGCTTGTGCATGACGTTACCGGTTAACCGGTTCTCACTTCGCCGGCCCGTGCGCGCGGAACCCCTTCGTCTGCTCCCGGTTTATGTCTTGCTCAACCGGGAACGGCAGGTGCAATGGCTGATGCAAGCGCGGCGTTAAACAGGCTTCTCCAGGCCAGAAGCCGCACGCCCGGCCCCCTGCGCCGCGTCTCACCCAACGAACTCAACATCCGCCGTCGCCGCAACGGCAAGGGATTCGCTTATATCGGGGCGGGGGGTCGCGCGGTGCGCGACAGTGCCACGTTGCGCCGGCTGAAATCGCTTGCGGTGCCGCCTGCCTATGAAGACGTGCTCTACTCCGAGGATCCGCGTGCGCATCTGCAGGCGGTGGGGCGCGATGCCGCCGGTCGCTTGCAATACCGTTATCACCCGGAATGGGAAAAGGTGCGCGAGCGCCGCAAGGCCAAACGCCTGGTCGCGCTCGTGAAGGCGCTTCCGCGTATCCGCCGCTGCATCAACAAGCATCTCGCCGCCGGCGAGGTCACGCGCGAATTCGCGCTGGCGGCGATCATCCATTTGGTCGCGCAAAGCGCCATCCGCTCGGGCAGCGAGGCTTATCTGCGCGCGCATGGCACCCGCGGTGCGGCGACGTTGTTGAAATCGAATGTGAGCGTCAATCGCGACACGGTGGCACTGGCCTTCAAAGGCAAGGGCAGTCAGGCGGTGCAGCGGCAGATCCGCTGTCGCAAGCTCGCCAAGGCCGTCGGTATTTTGCTGCAATTGCCGGGAAAGCGGTTGTTTCAGTATCGTAACAGCGGCGGCAAGCGGCGAAGTGTGCGACGGCGTGAGGTCAACGAATTTCTCTACGCGATCGCCGGCGTGCGCATTTCGCTGAAAGATTTCCGCACCTTGCTGGCGTCCACTTCGGTGCTGGAAAAGCTGGCGCATATTCCGCCGGCCAAGAGCGAGCGCATGCGTCGCCGTCAAATCCTTGACGCTGTGCAGTCCGCCGCGGACGATCTTGCCAATACGCCCACGGTCTGCCGCCGCAGCTATGTGCATGACACGATTTTCGCCGCTTTCGAGAACGGCGCCCTGAATCGCTTCTCCTCACAACTGAAGCAGTGCCGGTCCTCGAGCGGCCGCGAGCGCGTGTTGGCGCAAATCGTGGCGAGCGCCGTGCATTAACTCCGGCATGAAAATGAGTGGCGCATTGTTTTCCTCTTCCCCCAGTTAGCCAACAGGAAGAAGAAATGTTTATGCGACCTTCTCCAGCAGCTTGGCGCAAAGCCGCAAATCGTTGACAAAGCGGCTGTATTCCACAGCCTTGTCGTTGTCGTCCCGGATCCGCAGCAGATAGGACGGGTGGATGGTCGCGATCAGCGGCGTGCCATCGGCCAGCGGCACCACGCGGCCGCGCAGCTTGACGATCGCCGTCGGCCTGCCGGTCAGGCTGCGCAGCGCGGTGGCTCCCAGCGCTACCACCAGCTCCGGCTTGATGATGCGTAGTTCCTGCTCCTGCCACCAGCGGCAGCGGTCAATCTCATAAGCATTCGGTTTCTTGTGCAGCCGCCGCTTGCCCCGCTGCTCGAACTTGAAATGTTTCACCGCATTGGTGACGAAGATTTTGCGGCGGTCGAGCCCCGCCTCGGCGATGGCGCGGTCAAGCACGCGCCCGGCGGGGCCGACAAAGGGCCTCCCTTCCAGGTCTTCTTTATCGCCCGGCTGCTCCCCCACCATCATCACCCGCGCGCGCGCCGAGCCTTCGCCCGGCACCACCTGGGTCGCGTCCTTATAGAGCGGGCAGCGCGTGCACTGCGCCTCTGCCTGAGCCAGGGCGGTCAGGGAACGGTAGGCGATCGGTTCGGCCATGGGTCCAATCCCACATAGTCCCGGAATCAACCGCTCGGCGGCGGTCCCGGTTCCGTCCCGCTCCCTTCCCCTATGGTTTCATTTGATTGATCGGCTTGCCGTCGAGCCAGGCTCGGATATTGGCAACCATGCCGGCATAGAACACTTTATAATTGTCCAAGGTCGCATAGCCGAGATGTGGCGTGGCTACGACATTGCTCAGTTTCCGGAACGGATGATTCAGCGGCAACGGCTCCTCGTTGAAAACGTCGATACCGGCGCCACCGATCTCCTTGTTTTGCAAGGCAGAAATCAGCGCGCCTTCATCCACGCATTGTCCCGCGCGAGGTGTTGATCAGGTAAGCCGTCGGCTTCATCAGCGCCAGATCGGCGGCGCCGATCAGCCCTTCGGTGCGCGGCGAGAGCTGCACATGAAGGGTGACGAAATCAGATTGCTTGAGCAGTTCCTCTTTCGTCGTCAACGTCACGCCCAGTTGCTGGCAGCGTTCCGCAGTGAGATTTCTGCTCCAGGCAATGACGTTCATTTCCATCGCCCGTGCAATGCGCGCGACATGGCTGCCGACCTTGCCGAGGCCGATGATGCCAAGCGTGCGGCCGAGCATGCCGGTGCCGGCGGTGGTCTGCCACCGCACGCCGTCCTTCATCTGCCGGTCCTCGTAGCCGATGCGGCGGGAGAGTTCGAGCATTAGCCCGACGGTCAATTCACCGGGCGTATAGCCGATAGATTCCGTGCCGCAGACGAGGATGCCGCGCTCGTTGGCGGCGGCGATATCGATCGCTGCGTTGCGCATACCACCTGAAGTGATGATCTTCAGATCGGGCAATGCCTCAATCACCTCGCGAGAAATCAGTGTGCGTTCGCGCATCAGGCAAAGTACCGCCACGCCATTCAGTGCCTCGATGACGTTTTGCGCGTCGCCGAGCGGCCGGGTGAACGTCTGGAATTCAACCTCGGGAAGCCGCGACCAGTCGGCTACCTGCCGCGCCACGTCGATATAGTCGTCAAGGATGGCGCCGCGATACCTCATACATTCCCCCGGAGCGATTTGCCTGCGCGGCTTTTCTCACCATACCGAGATGGCTCCGCAAGAGACCGTCGCGGCAGGGAAGCGGGCGAATCTAGTGCGGAGGTCAGCCGCCGGCGTTGAGGCGGGAAAGGTCGAGGTCCCGGAGGTCGGAGCTGGTCGGAAGCTGGCCATGCTTTTCGCGCCACTTCGGGCCGGGACCGCGCATATAATGGAGTTCGGGTCGGTAGGTATTGAACAGCGATGCGGGTCAGCCGCCGGGTTCTTGCGGCGACCCTCGCGGCTACCGTGGTTGCGAAAGCAACAGCTGCCTCACCCATGACGCATTCCCAATTGCACGGCGCGCAGCCCTTCATTCTCAAGATCGCGCCGCATTTGGCGACATCATCGCGCGCAACGGTTAAGAGCTGGTAGGGGACGACCGTCACAACGAAATAGCGTTTCCACATCCTTACCTGAATCTACTGACGCGCGCCTCCGTTCGCTCCGCGCATAGCCGACCGGCAAATCCAGGATAATCGGAACCTATCCGGGCCGATGTCGTTTGGTTAAGAGGGGACTTCCCGGAGAAAGCAGCAATGCGGATCGCGCAGATCGCCCCGCTTATGGAAAGCGTGCCGCCAAGGCTATATGGCGGCACCGAGCGGATCGTCTCTTACCTAACCGAGGAACTGGTGCGCATGGGTCACGATGTGACCCTGTTTGCCAGCGGCGACAGCATGACCTCAGCCAAGCTGGTCGGTTGCGTCCCGCAGGCCTTGCGACTCGATGTCAATATTCGCGATGTAATCCCCTATTATATGCTCATGCTCGATCGGGTGCGGCAGCACGCCGGCGAATTCGACATTCTGCATTTCCACATCGACCAGTTCCAATTCCCGCTTTTTCGCCACATGGCTGGCCGCACGGTTACCACCCTCCATGGCCGACAGGACCTACCGGATCTGAAGCCGCTCTATATCGGCTTCGGAGACATGCCGCTGATTTCGATTTCAAACGAACAGCGACGGCCGGTCCCGAACGCCAATTTCGTTCAGACGATTTATCATGGCCTGCCGGCCGACCTGCACAAACCGGTCTACAGTCCGCGCGGTGGCTATGTTGCGTTTCTTGGACGCATTGCGCCGGAAAAACGGCCCGACCGCGCGATCCGGATCGCCCGTTCGCTCGGCGTCCCGCTGAAGATCGCTGCCAAGGTGGATCGCGTCGACGAAAATTATTTTCGCGAGGTTATCGCACCGCTGCTCGACGGGCCGGACGTGGAATTCGTCGGCGAAATCAACGAGCAGCAAAAGGACGAATTTCTTGGCGAGGCGCGGGCTCTGCTGTTTCCGGCCGATTGGCCCGAACCTTTCGGCCTGTCGATGATCGAGTCCATGGCCTGCGGCACGCCAGTGCTGGCCTTCCGCTGCGGTTCAGTGCCGGAGGTGATTGACGAAGGCGTTACCGGCGTCATCGTGGACAATCTTGAGGAGGCCGTGAACGCCTTGCCGCGTGTCTTTGCGTTCGACCGGCGGGTGGTACGGCAGCGGTTCGAGGAAAGATTCTCCGCCAGCCGTATGGCCAAGGACTATCTTGACGTCTATCGTTGGCTGCTCGAGCGTTCGCAGGCCGAACAGCGACCGGAAGACGACGGGATGGGGCTTGCGCCGGACATGATCACGGATGCTCCGAGGGCCCACATTGACTCGTGACGTCCCGCTTTTGCCCGCCGCCGCCGAGGCGGTGACCGAGACACCGTTTTACATACCGGCGACCGGACCCTCGACGCGGCCGCGCTGCACACTTAAGCATGCGGATACCTTCGCCGTGCTCGACAAGCACGGCGACATCGGCGCGACACCGGACGGGCCCGATGGTCTTTTCCATGCCGACACGCGTTACCTGTCGCGGCTGGAGCTGTTGATCAATGGAATGCAGCCTTTGCTGCTCGGTTCCAATGTGCGTGACAATAATTCCGTCCTCACCGTCGACCTGACCAATCCGGATTTCTATCTCAATGAGAAACTGATCCTTCCGAAAGACACGGTGCACATCGTGCGCACGATCTTTCTTTGGCAAAAGACGGCTTATCAGCGCTTCGGCATCCAGAACCACTCCGAGCGTCCGATCAATCTGCATCTGGCGTTCGCTTTCGCCAGCGATTTCGCCGATCTGTTCGAGGTGCGCGGCATGCGCCGGGAGCGTCGCGGACTCATGCGCCCGGCAAAGGCGAGCGATTGGGAGGTCTTACTCAGCTATGAAGGGTTGGACCGCCGGCTGCGCCAGACGGTACTGTTTTTCGATCCTGTCCCGACTCACCTTGGCGCAAGCACCGCCTCCTACGATCTCACGCTGCAGCCGGGCCAGCGCTGCGTTCTGTTCGTCGCGGCCGAGAGCAACGCGGAGCCCGGCGTGCGCCCGCCGCCCTTCCTTCGCGGCATGCAGGCCGCCTTCCGGGCAATCCGGCTTTCCACCGGAGACATGGCGGCGGTCGAGACATCCAACGCCGTGTTCAACCAGGTGATTTGCCGCTCGGCGGCGGACCTTTCTATGCTGATGACGCGGACGCCGCAGGGCCCTTATCCCTATGCCGGCATTCCCTGGTACTCGACCACTTTCGGCCGCGACGGCATCATCACCGCGATGCAGACGCTATGGTGCGATCCGGGCATCGCCAGGGGCGTATTGGCACGGCTCGCGGCGCATCAGGCGAAGGCTGAGGATCCGCTCGCCGACGCGCAGCCCGGAAAAATCCTGCACGAAATGCGTTACGGCGAAATGGCCGCGCTGCGCGAGGTGCCGTTCGGGCTTTATTATGGCAGCGTCGATTCCACGCCGCTGTTTGTCTGGCTTGCTGGTCTCTATGTACAGCGCACCGGGGACATTGAAACCTTGCGCACCCTGTGGCCGCATATCGAAGCCGCACTGAATTGGATCGACGGCTGGGGCGATCCCGATGCCGACGGTTTCATCGAATACCACCGCATGACGGAGGAGGGACTCGTCAACCAGGGCTGGAAGGATTCGCAGGATGCGGTCTTCCATGCGGATGGCAGCTTGGCGGAAGGGCCGATCGCACTGGCGGAAGTGCAGGGTTATGTCTACGCATCCAAGCACGCCGCCGCGCAATGCGCGCGTTGGCTGGGAAACAGCGTGCAGGCGGATGCGCTGGAGAAATCAGCGGCACAACTGGCCGAACGTTTTGAAAAAAGTTTCTGGTGCCCAGACCTCGGCACCTATGCGCTGGCGCTCGACGGCAAGAAAGAACGCTGTGCGGTGAAAACCTCCAACGCCGGTCATCTGTTGTTCTGCGGCATGATCAGGCCAGAGCGCGCCAAGCTGGTGGCGGAAGGGCTGATGCGTCCGCAATTCTTCACCGGCTGGGGCATCCGCACCGTGGGGAAGGAGGAGGCGCGCTACAATCCGATGTCCTATCACAACGGTTCGGTATGGCCTCACGACAATGCGCTGATCGCACTCGGCTTCGCCCGCTATGGATTCAAGAGCGCGGTCGATCGCGTGTTCACGGGCATGTTCAATGCGGCGAGCTACATGGAATTGTCGCGGCTGCCGGAACTGTTCTGCGGCTTTCGCCGCGCTCCGAGCCAGGGACCGACGCTTTACCCGGTCGCTTGCGCACCGCAGGCCTGGGCCAGCGCCACGCCTTTCGCTCTGCTGGAGGCCTCGCTCGGTCTGGAATTCGAGCCGGCTGCCAAAGAGATCCGACTGCGCAATCCGCGTCTGCCCGCCTTCCTCGATGAGGTGGTTCTGCGCAACCTGCGACTCGGTCAGTCCAGCGTTGACCTACGCATCCGCCGCCATGGCGAAGAGGTTTCCGTGCAGGTGATCCGCAGCCGGGGTCATGTGCAAGTGAGCGCGGTCTATTCCTGAGGCCGCCCGGCTTGCTCTTTGGCTGCCGGATCGCTAAATCAGCGGCAACTTTCCCCACAATGCGCCATGGCGCGACACGAGGGCAGGGCGCCGATGGCCCGTCAGTTCATCTATCATATGCAGGGTCTGTCCAAGACCTATCCGCCAAACCGCAAGGTGCTGGAGGATATCCACCTGCAATTCTATCCCGACGCCAAGATCGGCGTGCTCGGCGTCAACGGCTCCGGCAAATCCACGCTGCTTCGCATCATGGCGGGGATCGACAGGGATTATTCCGGCGAAGCCTGGGTCGCCGAAGGCGCCACCGTCGGCTATCTGGAACAGGAGCCGCAGCTCGACGCGAAAAAGACCGCGCGCGAAAATGTCATGGAAGGCGTGGCCGCAAAGAAGGCGCTGCTCGACCGTTACAACGAGATCGCGTCGAATTATTCCGATGAAACCGCCGACGAGATGGCGAAGCTGCAGGACATCATCGACAGCCAGAACCTCTGGGATCTCGATTCCCAGGTCGATCTCGCGATGGACGCCTTGCGCTGCCCGCCAGACGATGCGGACGTCACCAAACTTTCGGGCGGCGAGCGCCGACGCGTCGCGCTGTGCCGGCTGCTGCTGTCGCGTCCGGACCTGCTGCTGCTCGACGAGCCCACCAACCATCTCGACGCGGAGTTGGTGAACTGGCTGGAAGAGCACCTGCGTAATTATCCCGGCGCCATCCTGATCGTCACCCACGACCGCTATTTCCTCGACAATGTCACCGGCTGGATTCTCGAGCTCGACCGCGCGCACGGCATTCCCTACGAGGGCAATTACACCGCCTGGCTGGCGCAGAAGCAGAAGCGGCTGCTGCAGGAGGGCCGCGAGGAAGAAGCCCGGCAGCGCACGCTCGAGCGCGAACAGGAATGGATTGCGGCCTCGCCCAAGGCGCGACAGGCAAAATCCAAGGCGCGCTATCAGCGCTATGAGGATCTGGTGAAGAAGGCCGGCGAGAAGCAGACGACGACCGCCCAGATCATCATTCCGGTCGCCGAGCGGCTCGGGCAGAACGTGGTTGATTTCACCGGGCTGACCAAGGGCTATGGCGATAATCTCTTGATCGACGATCTCACCTTCAAGCTGCCGCCCGGCGGCATTGTCGGCGTGATCGGGCCGAACGGCGCCGGCAAAACCACCCTGTTCCGCATGATCACCGGGCAGGAAACGCCCGACAAAGGCGACATCAAGGTCGGCGAGTTGGTGCAGCTCGGCTATGTCGACCAGTCGCGCGATGCGCTCGACGCCAAGAAGAATGTCTGGGAGGAAATCTCCGGCGGGCAGGACATCATCCATCTCGGCAAGCGCGAGATGAACTCGCGCGCCTATTGCTCCAACTTCAACTTTAAGGGCGCCGATCAGCAGAAGAAGGTCGGCCAGCTTTCCGGCGGCGAGCGCAACCGCGTGCATCTAGCCAAGATGCTGAAATCTGGCGCCAATGTGCTGCTGCTCGACGAGCCGACCAACGACCTTGATGTGGACACCTTGCGGGCGTTGGAAGAGGCGCTGGAGGATTTCGCCGGCTGTGCCGTGATCATCAGCCATGATCGCTGGTTCCTCGACCGCATCGCAACGCACATGCTGGCCTTCGAAGGCAACAGCCATGTGGAATGGTTCGAAGGGAATTTCCAGGATTATGAGGCGGACAAGAAGCGCCGGCTGGGCATCGATTCAGTGATCCCGCACCGGATCAAGTACAAGAAATTCAGCCGGTAGGGCAGCCAGGGCCTGCCACATCCGCCGATCCGAATCGCATATAGAATAACACCAGCGCCCTTTGCGTCCAAAAGAGGTCACGCCATGTCGTTGACGCCTGACACTCCAACCCCGCCGCCAGGCACATTGCGGCCGCTGCCTCAACTGATCTTCGGCTCGCGCTGGCTTCAGCTTCCGCTCTATCTCGGGCTGATCGTCGCGCAAGGCGTCTATGTCATCCTCTTCCTCAAGGAGCTCTGGCATCTCATTTTGCATTCCTTCGACTTCAGCGAGCTGCAGATCATGCTGGTGGTGCTCGGCCTGATAGACGTGGTGATGATTTCCAACCTGCTTATCATGGTGATCGTGGGCGGCTACGAGACCTTTGTTTCGCGGCTGGAGCTGGAAAATCACCCGGACCAGCCGGAATGGCTCAGCCACGTCAATGCGAGCGTGCTGAAGATCAAGCTCGCCATGGCGATCATCGGCATCTCATCGATCCATCTGCTGCGGACCTTTATCGAGGCGGGCAGCCTGGGCTCCGACCGCACCAGCTACACCGAAACCGGAGTGATGTGGCAGACGATCATCCATTGCGTCTTCATCCTTTCCGCGATCGGCATCGCCACCGTGGACCGCATGGGCCAGCCAATTCCAGTCGGTCCCCACAAGCCCGCCGGCCACGCATCATGATGCTCCGGCTCGCTGGGCTGACTTTGGCTTGGCTGATCGCCGCGGTGTCGCTACCGGCAAATGCCGCTGATACCGCATTCCAGCAGTGGCTGCAGTCGCTGCGGCCGCAAGCGGAGCAGCTCGGGATCTCGCGCGCCACCTTCGACACGGCCACGCGCGATCTGGAGCCTGATCTGTCGCTGCCGGACCTTGCGGTTCCGGGCCAGCCGAAGCGCGTCGATCAGCAGCCGGAATTCGTGCAGACGCCGGCGGACTATCTGCGCGAGGCCTCGCTCACCCGCCTGGCGACGCAAGGCCGCGCGCTTGCCGCCGAGCACCGCGCCACGCTGGCGCGCATCGAGCGCGACTTCGGCGTGCCGGCCTCTGTGGTGCTGGCGATCTGGGGCCGCGAGACAGGTTTCGGGCGTTCGAGTGAGGGGCGAGATGCGATCCGCGTGCTGGCGACGCAGGCCTATGTTGGGCGGCGGAAGGAGCAGTTTCGCGAAGAGTTCCTGTTCTTGTTGAAGATGCTGCAGGAAGGCGTTGCCACGCGTGCGCAGCTGCGCTCGTCCTGGGCCGGTGCAATGGGCCTCACGCAATTCCTGCCGTCGGAATTCTACCAGCACGCCGTAGATTTCGACGGCGACGGCCGGCGCGATATCTGGAATTCCGTGCCGGATGCGCTCGCCTCGGCGGCGAAGCAACTCGCCAGCAAAGGCTGGCAGCGGGACCGGCGGTGGGCCTATGAAGTGCGCGCACCGAAAAATCTCGACTGCACGACTGCGCAGCCGGGTCACACCCTGTCGGTTGGCGCCTGGCTTGAGCGCGGCTATGCGCCGCTTGGCGGGCGCAAGCCATCGGCTGCGGAGCTAACGGAGCCTGCTTCGTTGCTGCTGCCGGAAGGTACCTATGGTCCGGCTTTTTTGACCTTGAAGAATTATTACGTGATCAAGGATTACAATTTTTCCGATCTCTATGTTTTGTTTGTTGGCAACCTCGCCGATCGCATCGCCGGCGGTGGTGGCTTCAACACGCCCTGGAGCAAAGCTTCGCAATTACACACAAGCGACGTGGAGCGAATGCAGCACACCCTGACCCGGCTGGGCCTCTACCAGGACAAGATCGACGGCAAGGCGGGATGCTGACGCGCTCGGCACTGGGCGCTTACCAGAAAGCCAATGGGCTGAAGCTCGATTGCTGGCCGACGCGCGCCGTCCTCGACCACATGGCGAAATCGAATCCGTGATTCGCAAAGAAAACGGCCGGCTCTCATGAACCGGCCGGCGGGATCTAAAACTCAACTTACGCTTAGTCCCCGAACCAGATCCGTGGATCCGGGCGCCATTTTCTCTAGAAAATGCCGTCAAGCCTACGCCGCCTGCGCGGCAAACTGCTCGGCGTAATGGCAGGCGACGAGATGGCCCGCGACTGGACGCAGCAACGGGCGCTCGCAGCGGCACCTGTCAGTGACAAAGGGACAGCGCGACGAGAACACGCAGCCCGCCGGCGGATCGAGCGGCGACGGCAATTCGCCCTTCAGGATCACGCGCTGCTTCTTCTCGATGCCGACCGCGGGTGTCGAGGACAACAGCGCCTGTGTGTAGGGATGCAGCGGGTTGCGGAAAATGTCCTGCTTCGAGCCGTGCTCCACGGTGAGACCGAGATACATCACCATCACGTCATGAGCGATATGCTTCACCACCGCGAGATCGTGGGAGATGAAGAGATACGCGAGCTTGAGGTCGCGCTGCAGATCGGCGAGCAGATTGAGCACATGCGCCTGGATCGAGACGTCGAGCGCGGAAACCGGCTCGTCGGCGGCGACGATCTTGGGCGACAGCATCAAGGCGCGGGCGATCGCGATACGTTGGCGCTGCCCGCCGGAGAACATATGCGGATAGCGGCGCGCATATTCCGGACGCAGGCCGACACGCGCCAGCATCTCGGCCGCCTTGGCCTTGCGCTCCGCCTTGCTCAGCCCGGTGTTGATGATCAACGGCTCTTCGAGAATGGCATCCACCCGCTTGCGCGGATTGAGCGAGCCATAGGGATTCTGGAACACCATCTGCACCGTCTGGCGCAGCCGCGTCTTCGCCTTCGCCGGTGGATGCACCGCATCGATGCCATCGATCACGAGCGAGCCCGATGTCGGCAGCTCGATCATGGTGACGAGGCGCGCAAGCGTCGACTTGCCGCAACCGGATTCTCCGACCACTGCCAGCGTCCTGCCTTTGTCGAGCGTAAACGACACGCCGCCAACCGCGGTCAGCACCGCGTTGCGCTTGAACACCCCCTGCCGGATTTCGTAGGAGCGCACCAGGTCGCGGGCTTCGATCACGGTGCTCATCCGGCGGCTTCCTTCGCCGTGGCGCCGACCGGGCCGTCCTGCGCGATGCGTTGCGCACGCGACGGATCGCCGAGCGGATAGTGGCAGCACACATGGCCGTCCTTCCAGGCGCGCAATTCCGGCTGGACGTTGCGCGAATGCTCGGTCGCATACATGCAGCGCGGCGCGAACAGGCAGCCTTTGGGGCGGTCGAACAGGCCAGGCACGATTCCCGGAATGGTCGCGAGCCGTTCGCCGTCGGAGCGGTCGGGCAACGCCGCTAGCAGCGCCGCGGTATAGGGATGCTGCGGAGATGCGAACAGTTTAGCGGCGGGCTGCTGCTCCATGATCTGCCCGGCATACATCACCATGATGCGATGCGCGGTCTCGGCCACCACCCCCATATTGTGGGTGATCAGCACCAGCGCCATGCCGCTGTCGTGCTGCAATTGCAGGAGCAAATCGAGAATCTGCGCCTGGATGGTGACGTCGAGCGCAGTGGTCGGCTCGTCGGCGATCAACAGCCGCGGATTGCACGAAATCGCCATCGCGATCATGACACGCTGGTTCATGCCGCCGGACAATTGATGCGGATACGCGGATAGCCGGCTCGCAGCCGCGGGAATGCCGACCTGTTCGAGCAGCGCGGTGGCGCGCTTCTTCGCCGCCTTTCGGTCGAGGCCGAGATGCAGTCGAATGGTCTCGATCAGCTGGAAGCCGACGGTGAAACACGGATTGAGGCTCGTGGTCGGCTCCTGGAAGATCATTGCCACGTCCTTGCCGACAAGCTTGCGCCGGTCGAAGGGCGAGATATTCAAAAGGTCGCGGCCGTCGAATTGGATGCGGTCGGCGCGAACCTGGCCCGGATAGGCGACGAGCCCCATTAGCGCCAGCATCGACACACTCTTGCCGGATCCGGATTCACCGACGATGCCAAGAACCTCGCCCTGATCGACTCGCAGACTGACGCCGTCGACCGCACGCAACGGGCCGGAGCGGGAGGGAAAATCGACGGCCAGATTTGCGATCTCGAGCAGTGCCATGGCGTCACCGCTTGAGCTTGGGATCGAACGCGTCGCGCAGCCCGTCGCCCAACAGGTTGAAGGCCAGCACGGTGACGAGGATCATGATGCCCGGGAGCGTCACCACCCACCAGGCGCGCAGCACGAATTCGCGTGCGTCCGCCAACATCGTGCCCCACTCGGCCGAGGGCGGTTGTGCTCCGAGGCCGAGAAAGCCGAGCGCTGCGGCATCGAGGATCGCGGTCGAGATGCCAAGCGAAGTCTGCACGATCAAGGGTGCCGTGCAATTCGGCAGCACCTCCTTGAACATCAGCCGCAATTTGCTCGCGCCCGAAACTTTGGCCGCTGTGACATAGTCGCGCGACACTTCCGAGATCACCGCGGCGCGCATGACGCGGACATAATGCGGCAGCACCACAACGGCGACCGCAAGCATCGCATTCATCAGTCCGGGTCCGAGGATCGCGACGATGACGATGGCGAGCAAAAAACTCGGCAGCGTCAGGATGATGTCCATGATCCGCATGATGGTGATTTCGACGATGCCGCGGAAGAATCCGGCGACGAGGCCGAGCACGGTGCCGACCGCGATCGAGATCGCGACCACCGAGATGCCGATCAAAAGCGACAGCCGCGCCCCGTAAATCAGGCGCGAGAGCATGTCGCGGCCGATGGCGTCGGTGCCGAGTGGGTGGCGCCATGAGCCGCCTTGCTGCCACACCGGCGGGCGCAGGAAGGCGGTGTTGTCGGTCAGGATCGGGGAATGCGGCGCGACGACCGGAGCGAGGACCGCCAGGATCACCACCGCGACGATGATGATGAGGCCTGCGACCGCGCCGGTGTTTTCGCTGAAATAGTGCCAGAACTCACGAAGCGGTCCGGGCGGCGCGGCGCGGGTTTCAATCGTCGTCATCGCGTATGCCGAATGCGCGGATTGATCAGGCCGTAGGTGACGTCTACGAGGAGATTGACCAGCATCACCATGGTTCCGATTAAAAGCGTGCCGCCCTGCAGGACCGGATAGTCGCGCCGGCCGATCGCCTCGATCAGCCATTTGCCGACGCCCGGCCAGGAGAAGATGGTTTCGGTGAGGATCGCGCCGGTGAACAGCACGCCGACCTGAAGACCGATCACCGTGACGACCGGGATCAGCGCGTTGCGCAGCGCATGCAGCGTGATGATGCGCAGCGGCGTCAGGCCCTTAGCCTTGGCGGTGCGGATATAGTCCTCGCCGAGCACCTCGAGCATCGCCGAGCGCGTCATGCGCGCGATCACCGCCAGCGGCACGGTGCCAAGCACGATCGCAGGCAGGATCAGGTACCACAGCGCCGAACGAAAGGCGGCGAAGTCGCCGGCCATCAGCGTGTCGATCAGAAGGAAGCCCGTCACCGGCTGCACGTAATAGAGAACCGCGATCCGTCCCGACACCGGCGTCAGTCCAAACTGCACGGAAAATAAAAGGATCAGCAGCAATCCCCACCAGAAGATCGGCATCGAATAGCCGGTGAGGGATACCGCCATGACGCCGTGGTCGAAGATCGAATTCCGTTTGATGGCGGCGAGCATTCCGGCGGGCAGCCCGAGGATCAGCGCGAACAGCATCGCCGCGGTGGCGAGCTCGATGGTTGCGGGAAACAGCGTCTTGAATTCGGCGATCACCGGCGCCCGAGTGACGATCGATTTGCCGAGATCACCCTGCAGCACGCGGCCGAGATAGTAGCCATATTGCACGTACAGCGGCTGATCGAGGCCAAACTCCTTCAACAGCTTGGCGTGATAGACAGGATCGATGCCGCGCTCGCCCGCCATCGTCTCGATTGGATCGCCGGGCACGAGACGGATCAGGAAGAACGCAACCAGCGTGATTCCGATGAAGGTCGGTATGACGAGACTGACGCGGGTAAGAATGAAGCGTAGCATGACTCGGACTTGCTTTCGTCGCAAAATACGATGCGACAACACGGACCCGTCGTGCCCGGCTTCGTGCAGGGCATCCACGTCTTGCTCACTAAAATCCTACAAAGACATGGATGGCCGGAACAAGCCCGGCCATCCGAAAACAAAAGGGGCGGCCCTTTTAGAACCGCCCCTTGCCGCGCTTACTCGTTGATGTCGACCCAGTAGAAATTGTGCCGACCGAAGGGCGAGAGCTTGAAGTTGACGACCTTCTTGCTCATCGGCTTCAGCTGCACGGCATGCGCGATGGTGAACCAGGGCGCCTGCTCCTTGAAGATGACCTGCGCCTGCTCATAGAGCTTGGTGCGCTCGGCCTGGTCATTGATCGTTTTGGCCTTGACCACGAGATCGTCGAAGGGCTTGTAGCAGAACTTCGCGATGTTCGCTCCGGAAGCCTGCTGCGCCGAGGCGCAGCCGAGCAGACTATGCAGGAAGTTGTCCGGATCGCCGTTGTCGCCGGTCCAGCCCAGCATTCCCATCTGGTGCTCGCCCGCCTGCAAGCGCTTGCGGTACTCGCCCCATTCGAAGGTCTTGATTTCAGCCGTGACGTTGATCTTGGCGAGATCGGCCTGCATCAATTCGGCGATGCGCCTGGCATTGGGGTTGTAGGGGCGCTGCACCGGCATCGCCCACAGGTCAGTCGCCATTCCTTTGGGAAAGCCCGCTTCGGCCAGCAGCTTCTTCGCCGCTTCCGGATCATACGGGTCGTCCTTGACCGCGTTGTTGTAGGACCACATCGAGGGCGGGATCGGGTTCTTCGCCGCGACGCCGGCCGACAGATATACCGCGTCGATGATTGCCTGCTTGTTGATGGCCATGCTCAGGGCCTTGCGCACGCGCACATCGTCGAACGGCTTCTTGGTGGTGTTGAAGGCGAGATAGCCGATATTCAGCCCCGGCTGGTCGAGCATCTGGACGTTCGGATCCTTTCTGATCGCTTCCAGGTCGGCCGGGTTTGGATAGGGCATCACATGGCATTCGCCCTTTTGAAGCTTGGCCCAGCGCACCGAAGCGTCGGGTGTGATGGCATAGACGAGATCGTCGATCTTTGCCTTGCCGCCCCAATATTGCGGCCACGCCTTGTAACGGATGACCGCGTCCCTCTGATACTGCACGAGGTAGAAGGGACCGGTGCCAATCGGCTCCTGATCGATCTTTTCCGGCGTGCCGGCCTTGAGCATGGCGTCGGCATATTCCTTCGACTGCACGCCCGCGAAGGGCATCGCGAGGTCGGCAAGGAACGGCGCTTCCGGCGTGTTAAGTGTGATCTTGATGGTGTAGTCGTCAACCTTCTCGACCGACTTCAACAGCTTCGGCATAGCCATGTCGGTGAAGTAGGAGTGGTTAGGGCTCGTCACCTTGAAATAGGGGTGATCGTCCTTCCACTGCCGCTCGAACATGAACAGCACGTCGTCGGCACTGAAATCACGGGTCGGCTTGAACGCACCGGTGTTGTGCCATTTGACGTTGCGGCGCAGCTTGAAGGTGTAGGTCAGGCCGTCCGGCGAAATCTCCCAGGACTCGGCGAGCGACGGCACGACCTTGGTGCCGCCGGGCTCGAAGGCGACGATCTTGTTGTAGATCTCGTCGCTGCCGTCGAACGACGTGCCTGTGGTGTTGATGCCGGGATAAAAGTTCTCCGGGCTGCCTTCGGAGCAGAAGACGAGGGTTTTCGACAGGGCGGGCGCGGTCGCGAACACGGTAGCCAGACAAAGCACGCGAAGCAGGGTGAGGCGTTTCATCCGAACCTCCCGTTGAAATTGGCTCAACGGTAATCTGACCCCCCAAGGAGTCAAACCCTGCTTTGCAGCGGCAATCTACAACCACAGTTGCACACGACGGAGAGGGAGCGATGCAGCACACCCACAAGATCGACGGCAAGGCGGGAATGCTGACGCCCTCGGCACTGGGCGCTTACCAGAAAGCCAATGGGCTGAAGCTGGATTGCTGGCCGACGCGCGCCGTCCTCGACCATATGGCGAAATCCAAACCGTGATGCGCAAAAAAAAAACGGCCGGCTCTGGTGAGCCGGCCGTCAAGATCCAACTAAGCCGTGCCTACGGGCAGATGAAGCGAGGCTTCGACCAGGCGACCGGACGGCCAGCCCGGTCGAACGCGACAGGCTTGCGCGCCCAATAGCCGCCGGGGCAGGCGACGGGATAGCCAGCGGAGTAGCCGGTGTAAACGACGTAGCCTGGAGCCGGACGATAGGCCGGGTAGGCGTAGACCGGGGCCGCAGCGCCCGCAATGATTGCACCGGCGGCAAGCCCGCCAACGACACCAGCCGCAACCGCCGCGCCGACATGGCCGTGACGATGATAGGCTTGAGCGGGTACTGCCACGCTGATGACACCGGCGGCAAGGGTGCCGGCCGCCAGCAATCCAACGAAAGCTTTCTTCATCTGGGTTCTCCCTCCAAAGCGGCCAGCGAGACGCAAGACCGCGCGCACGGTGAATCAACGTAGCTTCAATGTCGAGCAAGGAACAATGAGGCTACTAATATGTCGTAAATTCGGCCTGAACACTAGATGAACAAAAGGCGTCTCCGCGGAAGCGGAGACGCCCTCTTTTTCGTATCTTTTTTCGATCAGGTTTGCAGCCTTAATCGCAAACCCGGACACGGCGCCAGCGCGGGCCGTAGTTGGTCCAGATCTTCTGGCGCACCAGGTGACAGCGGCTATAGGCATAGGGACCGCCGTAGTAAACCGGCCCTGGCGCAGCGGCGTAGCCGTAACCGTAACCGTAACGCGGGGCTACAGCCGACCCGATAATGGCGCCAGCCGCCAGGCCGCCGACGACGCCGGCGGCGATGGCACCCTCGTTACCCGCCCGGGCAGGCGAGGGCGCGGCAACCGCCGCCGCGGCGATCGCGCCGGCAGTGGCAAGAGCGGTAAGAGTTTTCATCATGTCGCACCTCTCAGTGTGAAACGCTGAAGGGGCCCAACGCGCGAGCCCCTTTCCCGCAGAAATAACGCGCGGCAGGGCGAAAAAGTTGCGAAAAATCAGATGAATAGCGTATGAACGCGGCGGCCCGATTCTGCCTTTTTCGTGCTGCTTGTGGGCGCTATTGGGGCCTGTCCTGGCTTTCTCGGAACAGCTTGCGCGCGCCGGCTACCGCAAAGCCGATGGCGGCAAACCAGATCATAAGCGCACCCAAGCCAAAAGCCGTACGCCCAATCGCGCCGCTAACATTGCCGGATAAGAACCCAAGAGATCCGGAGAAGGCGCGCTCGCCGGGGCCGAAAGCGATCCAGCTTCCGATCGTGCCGAAAGACGCCAAGATGGCGACCCCTATCAGATATTGTGTTGCACGCAGCCAGAATGGCGCGCCAGCAGGGAATTCTCCTCGCTCGTTTGCACGTCCGAAAGCCTGAAGAACGACGGCAGCGCCTCCAAGGAAAAACGCCAATCCGGCGGCGAGCACGATCCATAGTGGCGCATGGAGATTCCGCGGTCCCCCTGGTATCGGAAGCACGCCCGCGCCGACCAATAGGAAATAGAGGCCTGCCAGGCCCGCGATGCAGCCGATGACGATCATTTCCTTTGACGAGGCGTGCGGTCGTTCAGCCATCGGAGATCTCGGATTCGTGCCGAAAGAATATCGCGGTACAGTTGGGGAAAAGTTGATATCGGCTTGGACCTACGGCTCATCTGATTCGTCCTCACAGCGCAGGAGGGCGATGCGGCCAACCTTTCCGTCCTTCGCCGCCGGAACGAAACGGCGCGTCCCAGTGGATCATCCTTCCACCACTACCGACGCATCGCTGGCAGGCCATCGGCAGCCCATTTCGCCTCTACGTCACTCTGGAGACGCCCGGCTTTTGTGCCGGTCCGGGGAGGCGGGAGATACGAAAAAAACGGGGTGAAAACACCAGAAATTCACAGTAAATACGTCAAAAAATGGCCACATGATTGCCGTTTGGGGGTCGGTGACATAGAATTGACGCCGTTCCCGGGTTTGTGCCGGGCAAGAAGAAAGCGGGGGCCGGGAGTGTCGATGTCTCATTTCGGAAGGCTGTGCCTTGCCGCCGGGCTGTTGCTGCCGCTGACGGCGCAGGCCGATGATGCTCGGCCCTATGACAAGGCGTCGTTTTACTTCGCCGCGCATCAGGACGACTGGCAACTCTTCATGAATCCGTCAGCCTTCCTCGATGTGAGGGGCGCCCGGACGAAGACAGTCTTTGTGCATCTCACCGCCGGCGATGCCGGGGTAGGCATGGGATTGCGCGGCCGGAAGCATCCCTTTTATCTGGCGCGGGAAAACGGAGCCGAGGCGGCCATCCGCTTCATGGCGGACGCCAACGAGATGCCGGCCGAGAAGGTCGCCGAACGCAGGTCCTTCAACGGGCATTCCATCTATCGCGTGAGTTATCGCAACACCGTCTCTTATTTCCTGCGGGTGCCGGACGGGAACGGCAATGGCTCGGGATACCCGGAGACCGGCAACCAATCCTTACGACGATTGGCCGACGGACAGTCCGACAGACTGCGCGCCATCGACGGCTCGACGGTCTATCGCGGCTGGGACGATCTCACTTCAACCCTGCGCGCACTGATCGACTATGAGAGAGCTGCCGCCCCCGCCGTACAGATCAACGTCGGCGAGACTGACCCCGTGATCAATCCGGGCGATCATTCCGACCATCAGATGACGGCAAAAGCCGCGCTCGACGCCACCAAGAATTTGGCTTGCGCGCGCCGGCTGTACTTCGTCGATTATGCCAGCGCCCGCCTGCCCGAGAACCTCGACGCAAAACAGCGCGACATGGAGAGCGCGGTCTTCGCGGTGACCGCCGCCGGCATCCGTGCGCTCGATCATTCCAGCGCCTGGCATCATTACAACGACACTTATGTCGGCCGAAATTATTTCCGCTCGGAAGAAGGCACAGGCAGCTGCGACGCGCCCCGTCCGGAAATCGCGGCTGCGCCGCAGAAAACCTTGCCGTCCGGCCAACAGCTTGCAGTGGCCAAGCCGAAGTAGCACACGCGGGCTCCCAAGCGGGCAAACTAGTTCCGCGGCTCATTTTTAGTCTAATCGGCCAAAGCCCTTCAGCCCCGCTGGAGGGCTTCTTCGCATACAACCGGCCTGTCAGGGTGATGCGTCTGGAACCATGACCTATGTCACTCAGTTGTCCATTGGATACCGTAGTTAAAGACGGTGCGGAGCAGGCGACAACGAAGGCCGACTTGCATCCCGTATCCGCGAGGCAGGCGATGCGCAGTCGGATCGACCCGAAAATTCCGTCGAGCCGAGAGATCGATGTCGTGCCGACGACGCATTCCCGCGCGCGTCAGCCGAAAGAGGACACAAGCCTGCGCGGTCCGGCCAAGCGCCAGATCGCCGCGATCGAAGTGCTCGCCACGCCCGCGCAGCGGGTCGCCTCGGTCGACGCGCTGCGCGGCTTCAGCATGTTTGCCATTCTCGGCACCGACGTTCTCGCCAAGACGATTGAGCAAATGCTGGCCAATGCCGGCTGGTTTCTGGCCGCGCTCGGTGGCGTCATCGGCACCCAATTCACCCATGCCGACTGGCACGGCGCCAATTTCTACGATCTGGTGTTTCCGCTCTTCATTTTCGTGACAGGTGTCGCGATCGTGTTCTCGCTGCCGAAACTGCTGGAGCAGGAGGGCAAATGGGCCGCGCATAAGCGGGTGCTTCGGCGTTCCGTGCTGCTCTTCGCGCTCGGCGTGATCTGCTATGGCGGTGTCGCCAATGGCTGGAGCGAGATTCGGCTCGGCGGGGTGCTGCAGCGTATTGCGCTTTGTTACCTGTTCGCTTCGCTCCTGTTCCTGAACGTATCGATCCGCGGCATGGTCGCGAGTTTTGCCGCGCTGCTGATCGGCTATTGGGCGCTGATGACCTTTGTGCCGGTACCCGGCATCGGCGCCGGCTCGCTTCGCTCCAGGCGCCAATCTCGCCAACTGGATCGACGCGCATTACCTGCCTGGCCGTAAATGGCAAGGCAGCTGGGATCCCGAAGGGATCCTCAGCACGCTGCCGGCGATCGGCACCTGCCTGCTCGGCGTCTTCGCCGGGCTGCTGTTGAAAAATCCAAAGCTCGAAGCAGCGGCAAAAGTCGCGCTGGCTCATCTATGCCGGCGTGGCGCTGCTCGCTGCCGGCCTGCTCTGGAGCCTGCAATTCCCAATCAACAAATATCTTTGGACCTCGTCCTTCGTGCTGGTCGCCGGCGGCGTTGCCGCCATCATGCTCGGCGCCTTCCATGAGATCATCGACGTGCGCGGTTACAAGACCTGGGCGAGCGCATTCATGTGGGTCGGCGCCAGCGCGATCGTGCTCTATATGTTCAACGTGATGTTTCGGATTCCACGTCATTGCACAGCGGCTGGTGGGCGGTGATGTGGAGCGGCTGGCCGATCGGCTGGTCGACGCCCGGCGCCGGACGCTTCCTGGTCACGTTCGTCGCGCTGTTGATCGCTCTGGCCGCGGCCCGCTTCCTGTACCGCCGCAAGATTTTCCTGCGAGTGTGAGCACACGGTCTGGAGACGGACCATGCTGCAAATCCTGCAAGTCGTCACGCTGATGCTGGTCGCCGTGACCATGGCGCTCGTCGTGGCGCATGCGCTCGAATATCCGGGCAAAATGCGCCTGTCGAAGCAGGAATATCTCGCCACCCAGGCGATCTATTACCCCGGCTTCACGCTCGGCGGCATCGCCGAAGGCGTCAGCGTTATTGCGCTCGGGGCGCTGGCCTTTCTCACGCGCGGCTCCGGCGTCGCCTTCTGGCTGACGCTCGCCGCCTTCCTCGCGGTTGCCGCGCTGCATCTGGTTTATTGGATGCTGACGCATCCAGTGAATAATTTTTGGGTCAAAGACGTGAAAATGAATCGCACAGGCACCCGCTTCTTCGGCCTGAGCCCCGCGCCGCGCCGCGGCGGGCAAGAGCCGGAATGGACGGAGCTGCGCGACCAATGGGAGCGCTCGCATCTGGTCCGCGCCGTTCTCGGCGTCGTGGGTCTGCTGTTGCTGACCATCTCGCTGGTGATTTAGCAAGGGCGTCCATCATGCCGCATCGTCGGGATTGAGTCCGTGTCCGGGCACAAAGATTGCGCACGATCCGCCCGTCTTTGCCGCCGGCGATGGAACCGACCACCGACGACACGATCTGCCCGTTGGAAATCTGCACCTGCACGAGATAAGGCTGCAGGCCGTTATAGGGCGGGTGCGCGCTTTTCGCGTTCACCGCCGCGCAATAACGCGCCTGGCCGTTGACAGGAGCATTGGCCGGAAGCGGCACCCAGAGATATTTCGCCTTTTCCGGCTCGCGGATGTGCTCGAGCAGGGAATCCGCAATCACTCTCTTCTCATCGGCGGTGAGTTCCCGCGCCGCGCTGGTGCTGACGCTGTAGGAGGCGCCCGATGCCGTGCAGGCCGACAACACGAAGGCCGCGCCGGCAGCGGATAACAGGTTTTTTTTCATAACACTTGCCCTTTTTTGGCCCGGCGAAATTGCTTCGCTTCTGTCATAATTGGAGGTTCATCACAACCGCGAACCCTTGTGGGCTTGACTCGATGGTCCACGTCTTCGACGCTCCGCGTGCATGATGCCGGCAACGATTCGCAGCCTGGCTTTTTCCGCCGCCGCTTTGCTGCTAGCCGCGGCAACCCTCCCCTGTCTGGCACAGAATGCCGACGACATCGCCGTCATCCAGGCGCGCGCACTCGATCTGGTGAACCAATCGCGCGAAGAGCATGGCCTGCCGCCGCTCGCGCTGGAAGACAAGCTGAACATGGCGGCGCAAGCGCATGCGGACGACATGTTTACCCGTCGACTATTACGGCCACGCCTCGCCGGAGGGACTTACTGCGGCCGACCGCTATGTGACGGCCGGAGGCAGCAAATGGCGGCTGATCGCCGAGAACATCGCGCAATGCTCCGGCTGCCGGCCGCCGGCGCGCGTTGGCGTGCTGCGGCGGCTGCACGCGAGCTGGCTGGAAAGTCCGGGTCATCGCAGGAACATTTTGCGCGAAGGCATTACCCATTTCGGCTTTGGGATGGTGGTGGATGCGGAACGGCAGCTGTATGCGGTGCAGACCTTCGCCGGCCCGGGCCGGCCGCGCAGCTTGCAGGCCGATGAAGCGCAAGCGCCGCTCTCGGCTGAGGAGCAGGCGCAGCAGGTGTTGCAGCGATTCAACCAGGCGCGCGAGCAGTCGGGCGGCACGCCGCTGGCATTCAGTCATGCTCTTACCGATGCGGCACAGACCATCCTGCCCGATGATGGGCTGGAGCAGTTCGATCTCGCCAGCCGGAAGGATCTGCTCGACGTCTTGCCGCCCGCCGAACGCAGGCGCTGGCGTTCGATCACGGTGTTCTCGGCCGATTGCGGCGCCTGCGGCACCATCCCCACCGCCGCCGACGTGCGCTTCTTCGCGGAGCAATGGCTGGACGATCCGAGTTACCGGCAGGCGGTGCTCGATACCGCCGTCACCCATGTGGGTTTCGCCATCGCCACCAACGGGGAGGGCATGAAGGTCGCGCTCGCCGTGCTGGCGCGGGAGATGTGAGGAGTGAGGCTGCTCAGTCCTTGTCCTTGACCGTCGTAGAGGGACGATCATTGCCGCGCGCGGTTTCCGTATGCCACTCGCCTTTGGCATCCTCGAATTCGATCTCTTCCGTCTCGCCGGGTGTTTTCTGCTCTTGGGCTGCGATCTGCGCCGCCTTCAGCGCCGCGGCATGCGTAGGGAAGGTCTCGGAGAAAACATCACCGACCTTGTAGGCCCAGCCGCCGTCATGCTCGACGATTTCATACGTGACATCAGACATCGGATTCCTCTCTGACCGGCTGTGGTTGCAGCGTGGCTAGGGTAACATTTCGGCAAAGCGAAGGCGGGGCAATAGCGCCATGCATTAAACCCCAGCAGCTTGGCCCTTTTCATGCTTGCTCGGCGACCAAAACATGCGCGCGGAGCACGGATCTACATCTGGAATCCGGTTGCCTTCACGACCGCCGTCCATTTCTTCGCTTCGTCCGCAAGCAGCATCTTCAGTTCCGCCGGTGAGAGCGTCTTTGGCTCAAAGCCGATCTTGGCCATGCTCTGGGCCAGCTCCGGCGCCTTGAGGATTTCGCTGACGTCAGCGTTGAGCCTGCTGACGATGGCGGCTGGCAGATCGGCGCGGCCAAAAATACCGTAATAGGTCGTCGATACCACGCGTCGGGTAGCCGCTTTCGGCCATGGTCGGAATGTCGGGCATGTCCGGAGCGCGTGTTGTTCCAGTATAGCCGATGATCCGCAGTTGGCCCGAGCGGTGCAGCGGCAACAGCGTCGATGCATTCCCGATATTCATCTGAATGCGCCCGCCCAACAGGTCGGGCACCGCCTGCGCGCCGCCTTTGTAAGGCACGTTGGTAATCTCGATCCCGGCCGCCGACTTGAACATCTCACCCACCAGCTGCGGCAGGGTCCCCTGGCCGAAGCCGAAGTTGAGCTTGCCAGGATTGGCTTTGGCGTAAGCGACAAATTCCTGCACCGTCTTTGCCGGCACGTCGTTTCCGATCACGATGACGTTCGACGCCGCTCCCACAATTGCGATCGGCACGAAATCCTTCAGCGCATCGTAAGTAGGGGTCGTGCTGGCGACCGGGGCGATCAGGTGAGTGGGACTGTTGGAGAACAACAGCGTATGGCCATCCGGTTCGGCGCTGATCACGGCGTTGACGCCGGTGGTCGTGCCACCGCCTGGTCGATTGTCAATGATGACGGGTTGCCCGAGACGCGCCGATAGCTGCGGCGCGATCAGCCGGGCGAGCACGTCATTGGGCGAACCGGCGGTGTAGGGCAGGATGAGCTTGACTGGCTGGCTGGGATAGGATTGCGCATGCCCGGGCGTCGGCATGCCGCAGGCGCAGACGGTGCTAATGGCAACGAGCAAACTCCGCATTGCGCTCATCGGTTTCCTCCGCACAAAGCGGCCGCGACTGTCCCGCTCGCCGGGCTTTCGAAAACGCGATAGTGTAATCGTGAATTGTTGGAACGGGAAAGCGTTGCGATGATCCGTGTCGCCGTTTGCCTGCCTTTTCAGCTTCAGCACCTTGGCGGCTGCGTCCGCGTCCGATGACATGGTGCGGCTCGCCGGCGGCACCTTCACGATGGGCAGCGCGCGCGGGCTGGCGGACGAGCGGCCGCCGCATGGTGTCACGGTCAACGCCTTCTGGATCGACCGCCGCCCGGTGACCAATGCGGAGTTCGCCGTCTTCCTGGAAAAGCTCGGTACTACGTCCAACGCGCGCGGCCAGCATCTGTTCGACTTCGATGACGCGGACGCACGTATCCATAAAGTGCAGGGGCATTGGCGTGCCGATCCGGGCTTCGAAAATCATCCGGCCAATGAGATGAGCTGGTACGGCGCGCGCGACTATTGCGCCGCGCTGGGCAAGCGGCTGCCGACCGAGGCCGAGCGCGAATTCGCCGCGCGCGGTGCGCAGGGGCGCACCTATCCCTGGGGCGAGGCGCCGCCGGACGCCAGCCGCGCACGCTTCGGCATCGGCTGGACCAAGACCGTGCCGGTCGGCTCCTTGCCGCAAGGCGCGACGCCCGAAGGCGTGCTCGATCTCGCCGGCAATGTGCATGAATGGACCGCCAGCATCATGCGGCCTTATCCCTATCGCGCCGACGACGGGCGCGAGGAAGGCGATGCGCTGGCCGACCGCGTGGTGCGCGGCGGCGCGGCGGATACCGGGCCGGACACCTTGCGCGCCAGCTGGCGCGGGGCGAGCGTCTCGCGCGGCGCGCGGGCGGGCCATCACAATATCGGCTTTCGCTGCGTGAAGGATGCCGAATAGGTGAGTGCCCGGTTGGGCTGCAAAGCGCGCGCGCCCGCCCTATATTCGCGAAAACCACGCCGCAGGAGGTAGCCCGCGATGTGCCGCAATATCCGCACTTTGTTCAATTTCGAGCCGCCGGCGACGGAGGACGAGATCCGCGCCTCGTCCGCTGCAATTCGTGCGCAAGCTGTCCGGCTTCAACAAACCGTCGCAGGCCAATGCCGAAGCCTTCGACCGCGCGGTGGAGGAGGTATCGGCCGCCGCGCGCCGGCTGCTGCAGTCGCTGGCGACCAATGCGCCGCCGCGCGACCGCGAGGTGGAGGCTGAGAAAGCCCGCGCCCGATCACGCGAACGTTATGCCTGAACGCGCGCCGCCGAGCGATCGAGCGACGCTCGCCAGAGGGAAAGACGCGCCTAGCTCAGCAGATTGGCGTCGCGCGTCAAACGCCAGCGGCCGTCCGCTTCTTTGCGCAAGAGCGTAAGCGTATAGCCCGTGCGGCGCATCGGCTGAGCGTCCGGCGGCGTCATCGTCACCTCGAGATAATTGCGCAGATAGGCCCAATCGCCGAGGATCTTCAGTTCGCGGATCTCGCTCCGGCCCTGCATGCGCGTTTCCTTCATCGCTTGCGACATGGCGCGAAATTCCGTTTTGCCGAACGGCTCGCGCCCCGGCACCATGAAGATCACGTCGTCCGCCATCAGGCGCAACACGGTATCGATGTCGCCGGCCTCGCTCGCCTGCATCCAGGTAGTGACCAGATTGCGGATGGCGGTTTCGTCGTCAGTCATGATCGGTCCTGTATTGCCCTGTGAAGTCGATTATAATGCCACCTCATCATTTGCCAGGGAGAACGATTATGCCAATCCGATTTGCATCCGCCTTGCGTATCCTCGTCGCCGTTGCCGCGCTCGCGGCCCTGTCGTCCGCCGCTTATGCCGCCAGCGGCAGCATCAACTTTCGTGTGCTCAAGGCGGGCTTCGTCGTCGGCGCCTCGGGCGGCGACGGCACGCTCACGTTCCAAGGCAAGCGCTATGCGCTCGGGATCGGCGGCATCAGCTATGGCTTCACCTTCGGCGCCTCCGAGACGCGCTTCAACGGCACGGTGAGCAACATCCGCCGCCCATCGGACGTCTCCGGCGTCTATGCGGCAGGCAGTGCAGGCGCGGCGCTCGGCCGCGGCGCGCAGGCCATCGTGCTGACCAACGAGAAAGGCGCGGTGCTCTCGCTTGCCGGCCGCTCGGTCGGCGCGATCGTCGCGGCGGACCTCAACGGGTTGGTGATTACGGTGAGGTGAAGGACTCAACCGCAAAATCAACGGGTTGAGATCGCGCTGCGATAAAACTTACAGCAGCGAAGCTTCTTTTTCTCCCTCTCCCCACCGATCTCAGGTTTACCCGAGATCGGCACTAGTGAATTGGCCGAAGTCGGATAAATCCGACTTCGGCTGGGAGAGGGAAAGGGAAAGACTTCAGATGCCGCGCTCGCGCTTCAGCCGGTCGATATAGGCCGTGACTTTTGGCGGCAAAGCCTTCACGCCGGCTTGCCCCGCCGCGGATAGCGGGGGCCGCAGCTGCGAGCCGGCGAGAAAAGCCGGCTGCACGCCCGGCGGAATCACGCGGTCGAAGATCACCACGATCAGCACGGCGACAAAGCCGATGCGCATGGCGCCGAGCGCGGCGCCGGCGATGCGGTCCGGAATGCTGATCCGCGGCCCGGTGACATCGGTGAGGGCGCGGCGCAGCAGCGCGCCGAAGATGATGCCGAGCACAAGCAGCAGGCCGGCCAGCACCATGCCTTTATAGGCCGGCGGCATGTCGAGCTGCGTCGTCAGGAAGTACGACAGCGCGGGCGCGACGCCGAGCGCCGTCGGCGCCGCGATCACATAGCCGAGGATGGTCGCCATGCTGCGCAGCAGGCCCGAGGTGAAGCCCATGACCACGGCGAGCGCGATGAGGGCGTAGATGATGGCGTCGAAGATCATGTGCGGCCTTCTGACCATTCATCCCCGCACCGGTCAAGCGGAGATGGCGCGGGATTGTTCTCTGCGGTAAGTTGTGGCCGGCAAGACATCCGAAAAGGCACGTCATGCGCCTGTTCCTATCCCTTGGCGTCATCGCCGCGGCGCTCGCCTGCGGCGCGCCGGCGGCGGCGCAGCAGCTGCAGGAGATCGACATGCGGCTGCGCTCCGCGGGCTTCAAGGTCCGCCCCGCGGCGACGGCGCAGGAGATCGATCTGCTCCGGCGCGCGCCGCCGCGCGTGATGCTGTCGCGCACCGAGCAGGGCCGGCGTTACTACGTCTTTGCCGATCCCGATTTCTGCAAATGCGTCTATCGCCGGTGATGAGCACGCGCTGCGGATATACCGGGAGACCAGCATGAGCCCGAGCCCGCCGCCGCCGGCCACGGAGACGCCGATCCGCGAGCTGGACGCCGCGCTCGGACAGACCGCCCTGTTCGGCCCGCCGTTCTAGGCCTCGCTGCTCGCGCGTCGGCTTTTTGAATTCAAGTTTCAAACAGCTGCAGGGTTTCTTCTGCTCCTCTCCCGCTTGCAGGGGAGGGGTTGGGGGAGGGAACGAAGCCGTTCCCCCTCCCGGCGAGCTTCGCCTGCCGACCTCTCCCGCAAGCGGGAGAGGTGAAGGGAGAACCCGCCGCGCTATGACCTACGGCGCCTGCATCCCGTTCGCCTTCATGACGGCGCCGGCGGCCGGCGTGGTCAAATGCTGGATGAACGCCTTCGCCGCCTCGGGCTCCTTGGCCTTGGCGCCGACAGCGGCGGCGAACACCAGGTTCTGGTCGAATTGCGCGGGCACGGGACCGGCATAGTCGAGGCCCGGCACGCCAACCAGAAGATTGCTGACGAAGAGCGCGAGCTCGGCCTCGCCCTTTGCCACCGCCTGCGGGACATCCGGCGGCGCGTTCTGCGCCTTGATCTTGGCCTGCATCTCCTCGCCGATGCCGAGGCGGTCGAACACGGCAAGGAAATGCTTGCCGTTGATGCTTTCCGGCAGGATGGCGACCGACTTCGCCTTGAGCAGCGTCTGCTTGAACGCCTCCGGCGTTGAGATGTCGGGCTTGGGCGCGCCGGCGCGCACGGCGGCGCCAAGACCGACGCTGCCAATGGGCGGGCGCGGGGCGGCGGCAAAATGTTGCTGGTTGGCGGGATCCTTCATCGGCGTATCGATCATCACGACGACATCGAATGCTGCGCCCTCCTGGATCTTTTTCATCACCTGGGGCGTCGCCGCGTATTCCGCCGTGACCTTATGACCGGTCGCCTGCTCGAACTGAGGGATCAGCTCCTTGAACGCGCCGGTCTGGGCGCCGGTCGCCAGCACCTTCAGTTCAGCGGCCTGCACGCCAGGTGCAAACAGAAGCACGCAACCAATGATCGCCGCACCAGCGGCCCGCGAAGCTGTGCGCATGGAAGCCTCCCTGATGTGAAGATAAGAACAGGTAAGCTTAGGGAAGCTGCGCTAGGGGCGCCAGAGGGCTGGACGGCTTGGCAGATAATAAAATATGCGGCGCCCAAGCCGGCGCCGCTTTGATGAAGGCCCGCCTTAAACCCGGCACAACAACGGGAAAGGTTGAGTTCGGATCACGATCACCGCGCGCGCTGCAGCGCGCCGCAACTGGCAACCATCGACTGCGACGGGCCGGTGGCAGGGTGGACGTAGCAGGCGTCCATGCGGCCGCGGCCGCCCATGCGCATGGTCAGCGAGCCGTCAGTATCGGCGCCGATGATCGTGCGTCCGTCGGCGGTGATGGTCGCCACGAACGGCTCCTTGCGCTCGGGATTGGACCACGACTTGCCCCAGATGAGGCGGCCATCCTGGCCCTCGATCTCAAATGTGAACGTGATCTCGCGAACGCGCGGCGCATCAGCCGGGCCGCTTGGCGGATGGTGGGCATTGCTTCCGAGGATGACGGTCCTCCACTTGCCGGACCACGTCCCCTTGAGATCGGGCGTGGACTGCGCCAGCGCAACGGTGGCGGTAGCCAGCACGGCGGCCGCCGCGGTCATCAGCGTTTTCATCGGGTGCTCCTGCGCGGATGGCGCGCCGGCGGTATCGGTGGCGCGCGCCCGCCGTTGAGGTTTCGTCTCAAAGAGCCTTGTTGCTCGCCCGTGATCTATCGCGCGAACTTCGGCCTGCATATCAGGCACGTCAATAGGGTGCGAGCGTGCGCTGCTCATTTCACCGGAATGACGTCCTTGGCGCGGGCTGCACCCATATAGACCACGATCAGGCGCATCGGCTCCGTGCCGGTGTTCTCGCCGAAATGCGCAACATTCATCGCTTCCATCAGCGACTGTCCCTTCCGGTAAGTGCGCTTGCCATGCTTTCCGTAATCGACCGTGATTTCGCCTTCGAGGATGTAGGCGAACATCGGCACGCCGTGCTTGTGCACGATGGTGCGCTCTGCCCGGCGCCAGCTGCGACGATCTCGGAGGTCACATGCGCCGCGCCGATGGATAGCGCAGCTTCTCGCCCAGAATGGTGGTGCTGGTGGAGAGCAAAGGCTCGGCCGGATAGCCTGCGACGGGCGGGGCCGGCTGGACCGGCGCGACATTTTGCGCGGAAGCGGGCGGTATCGCGATAGTCAGTGCGATCGCGGCAAAGGCCGCAGTCAGGCAGCGGTAAAGCATTCGGGTGTCCTTCCGCTGTGCAGCGGGACCGCCCAAATATGAAAGCGACTTTCTTCGGCATTTACCTGCGACTTCCGTTGCCGCCTTCACTGCGTCGCGCTGCTTCGGTACTCACAACGCCTTATTGCTCTCCTTCACCTTCTCCGCATCGACATAGACCTGGTCGCCGAGGGCGTGAATTTCTGCCGACATCTCCGCCATGCCCCCTCTTTTTCATTCAGCGTCGCCGCATAGTCCCGCACGTCCTGCGTGATCTTCATCGAGCAGAATTTCGGGCCGCACATCGAGCAGAAATGCGCGACCTTGTGCGCTTCCTTCGGCAGCGTCTCGTCGTGGAAGCTTTTCGCGGTGTCGGGATCGAGCCCGAGGTTGAACTGGTCCTGCCAGCGGAAGTCGAAGCGCGCGCGCGAGAGCGCGTCGTCGCGCAATTGCGCCGCCGGATGGCCCTTGGCGAGGTCGGCGGCATGCGCCGCGATCTTGTAGGTGATCACGCCTTTCTTCACGTCGTCGCGGTTGGGCAGGCCGAGATGCTCCTTCGGCGTGACGTAGCAGAGCATGGCGCAGCCGAACCAGCCGATCATGGCGGCGCCGATGCCGGAGGTGATGTGGTCGTAGCCCGGCGCGATGTCGGTCGTGAGCGGGCCGAGCGTGTAGAACGGCGCCTCGCCGCATTCCTTCAGCTGCTTGTCCATGTTGATCTTGATCTTGTGCATCGGCACGTGGCCGGGGCCCTCGATCATCACCTGGCAGCCTTTCTGCCAGGCGATCTGCGTGAGCTCGCCCAGCGTCTCCAGCTCGGCGAATTGCGCGCGGTCGTTGGCGTCGGCCATCGAGCCGGGGCGCAAGCCGTCGCCGAGCGAGAAGCTCACGTCATACTTGCGCATGATGTCGCAGATCTCGTCGAAGCGCTCGTAGAGGAAGCTCTCCTTGTGCCGCGACAGGCACCACTTCGCCATGATCGAGCCGCCGCGCGAGACGATGCCGGTGACGCGGTTGGCGGTGAGCGGCACATAAGCCAGCCGCACGCCGGCATGGATGGTGAAATAATCCACGCCCTGTTCGCATTGCTCGATCAGCGTGTCCTTGTAGCATTCCCAGTCGAGCTTGACCGGATCGCCGTTCACCTTCTCCAGCGCCTGATAGATCGGCACGGTGCCGATCGGCACCGGCGCATTGCGCAAGATCCATTCGCGGGTGTTGTGGATGTTGCGGCCGGTGGAGAGGTCCATCACGGTGTCGGCGCCCCAGCGGATCGCCCACACCATCTTCTCGACTTCCTCCTCGACCGAGGAGGTGACCGCCGAGTTGCCGATATTGGCGTTGATCTTCACCAGGAAATTGCGGCCGATGATCATCGGCTCGAGTTCGGCGTGGTTGATGTTGGACGGGATGATGGCGCGGCCGCGCGCGATCTCGTCGCGCACGAATTCCGGCGTGATGAAGGCGGGCAGCGACGCGCCGAAGCTCTCGCCGTCGGCGAGCGCGGCCTGCGCGCGCTCCAGCATTTTCTTGCGGCCGAGATTCTCGCGCTCGGCGACGTAGATCATTTCCTTGGTGATGATGCCGGCGCGCGCCCATTCGTATTGCGGATGAATCGCTTGCGCAGTCGACGGCCCCTTGCGCTGGCGGGATCGAAGCGGGCTCACCCTCCGCCCGGCGTTCGCCGCCCGGGGAGGTGAAGAAGCGAGCTGCCGCCAGGGCTTCGGCGTGTTGGGGAAATTGCGCGCCAGATGCTTGCCGGTGACGTTGCCGTTGTCGACCGGCTGGATCGGGCGGCCTTCGTATTCCTCCACGCCGCCGCGCTCCTTCACCCATTCGATGCGCGTGCGCGGCAGGCCGCGCTCCACGTCGATGACGGCATCCGGTCGGTGTAGGGGCCGGTGGTGTCATAGACCGGCAGCGGCGGCTCGTTCGGATCCGAGACGGCGATCTCGCGCAGCGGCACGCGCAGGTCGGGCGCGGCCTCCGGCACGGAATAGATCTTGCGCGAGGCGGGCAGCGGGCCGGTGGTGACCTTCGGCGTCTCGAATTCGGCGGCGGGGATCGGCTTGTTCATGGTTGTCTCCCGTTCGGGATGTCAGCGGACATAGCCGAAGAAGCGAGAGGACGCGCGCCGAGCACGAGCCAGATCGCGCCGCTGATCAGCGGACATGTGGCTTGGCGAGCATGCGTGCGCGCTGTCATCGGCGCGCTCTGCGGAAGAGCGAGGCGCGAGCGACGCCGGAGATCGCGATCGAGCCAGCCGAGGAGCGTGATCAGCACGCGCCAGTCCGCGACCCAGACATTGTGCGCGAGCACGATCGCGAGCGCCGGCACGTCAGATGATCAGCCCGGCGAGAAAGATGAGCGCGCGGCTGTGCGACGAATTCCTCCGCCATGGCGCGGAAACCGCGCCGGTTGAGCAGGCATGCCCGAGCGCCGACGATCGAGCAAAATCGGCCCGATCAGCCGCGAGGAAGATTGAGTCTGCATGGTGTCCTGTCCCTTCGCCGGCATGACCCGGATCAGGTTCGAAGGGTCACCGCGCTGCCTGTTATGCCCGCATGGGCCAGGCCGTCGGTATCTCAGCCTCCTGCGAGGCACCCCTGGGAACGGCGCTAATGTAGTCCCGTGGCGGGGGGTGTCAACGCACCCCCTTGTCGATTCGTCACCCGCGGGCTCGACCCGCGGGTCCATCACTCTTCGCGATAAGATGGATTGCCGGATCAAGTCCGGCAATGACGAGGAGGCCGGTCACCGGTCACTAGTCCGGCGAGAAAACGAACCGGACCAGATCGCGGTAGAGCAAAATCTGCCGCGGCAGAATGGTCGGGTCCTTCAACAGGCGGCCCGAGCACCAACCCGCCTTCCACCAGCGTTGCCGCCATGTCGGCCAGCGCCTCGAAATCCACCTCTTGCTTCGGCGGATATTTCTGCGCGATCAGTTCCAGCCGCTCGCGGAAGCGCTGGCGCCAGGCAAGCATGCCGCCCGCGTTCAGGTCGCGGATCTCGCGGTTGAACAGCTGGTCCTGATAGGCGAAGGAGGCGGCGAGACAGCCGGGATAATTCGCCGGCAGATTGGCCATCAGCTCGGCGAAGAGGCGCAGGCCGACCAGAAATCCGTGCAGCGGGTCTTCGTTGAGCTCGTCGCCGCGGCGGAAAATATCGTCCAGCAGCATTTTGTCCTGCACGAGGTAGCGCTGCGATCAGTGCCTTGGCGAGCGCGCCCTTGTCCTTGAAGTGATAGAAGAAGCCGCTCTTGGTGATGCCGGCCGCCGGCGATCAGCTCCTCGATCGAGGTGGCGGCGAAGCCTTTCGCCATGACGGCGGCTTCCGCCAGCGCCAGCAGGCGCTCCTGCGTCTCATTGGTGCGCTTGGGCGACTTCTCGAGCATGGCGCAACTGTACCATGAGTCCAGTTGACGCTGGTTACGGCGCCTCGCCGCAGGCTATCGGCCCGACAGTCTTTGAGCAAAACATTGAATTTGCTTCGCAAAATTAATTCCACCGGGCTGCACCATGAGTCGGCTAACCTCTGGCGCCGGAAAGGCCTTAGGTCCTGCGCGCAGGGCGCCGCTCCTTGGCGCGGACCAGAAGGACCATCGCCATGAGCAAATACCGCAACAACCTGCCGCAGCTGTCGGACCGGCTTTTCCTCACCGACGGCGGTCTGGAGACCACCCTTATCTTCCACGACGGCATCGAGCTTGCCGCATTTCGCCAGCTTCGATCTGCTGAAGTCGGAGGCGGGCGTGGCGCGGCTGCGCAGTTACAACGAGCGCTATATCGCGCTCGCCAAGCGCGCCGGCATCGGCTTCATCCTGGAAGGCCCCACCTGGCGCGCCAACCCGGACTGGGCGGCGAAGCTCGGCTATTCGCGCGAAGCTCTGGCGAAGCGTCAACCGCGCCGCGGTCGCGATGATGGCGGAGCTGCGCGCGCGAGCACGAGACGCCGCAAACGCCGATCGTGATCTCCGGCAATATCGGCCCGCGCGGCGACGGCTACAAGGTCGGCAACGCCATGAGCGCGAAGGAGGCGCGAGGATTATCACGGCTTTCAGATCGGCGTCTTCGCGCGGCACCGAGGCCGACATGGTCAGCGCCTTCACCATCAATTATGCGGATGAGGCGATCGGCATCGTGCGCGCGGCGAAGGCGGCGCAGCATGCCGGTGGTGATCTCCTTCACGCTCGAGACCGACGGCAAGCTGCCGAGCGGCCAGAGCCTTAAGGATGCGATCGAGCAATCGACTGCGCGCGACCGGCAAGGCGCCGGCCTATTACATGATCAATTGCGCGCATCCGACGCATTTCGACGCGGAGCTGGAGAAGGGCGGCGCCTGGGTGAAGCGCCTGCGCGGCCTGCGCGCCAATTCCTCCAGCGCAGCCATGCCGAGCTCGACGTCGCACCGGATCTCGATATCGGCAATCCGGTCGAGCTCGGCCAGGACTACCGCGAGCTGCGGCGCAATCTTGCCGCAGCTCACCATGCTGGGCGGCTGCTGCGGCACCGATCACCGCCATGTCGAGCAGATCTGCGCGTCATGCATCGATACAAAGGTCGCGGCCGCCTAGCCTTCCCGGCCGACAATCGCCGATTGCAGGGAACCATCGGGGACTTCGCCCGTTCTATGCAATCGGCTTTTTGTTGATTGCTGGGGTCTATTTTGGATCAAACGTTGCACCGGGCGGGGGCGAGCGATGTGACTCCGCCCCCGGTCCGATCCTGAAAGAAGGGCGTAATTGCTGGCGCATCGCGTCAGCCAAGCGCGCTGCCGTGCTGATCGACGGTGCCGATTATTACGCGGCGCTGGAGAAGGTCGCTGCGCAAGGCGCGCAAGTCCATCATTATCGTCGGCTGGGATTTCGACGCCGGCATCAGGCTGCTTCCGATCGAACCGGATTGCTCCCAAGCTCGGCGATTTCCTGCGCGCGCTGGTGGAGGAAAATCCCGAGCTGCAGATCCGCGTGCTGGTCTGGAGCGTGGCGGTGCTGCATGCGCCCGGCGCCCCGCTGCCGCTGTTGCTCGGCGCGCCCTGGGAAAGGCATCCGCGCATCCAGGTGCGGCTCGACCGCGAGCATCCGCTGTATGGCGCGCATCACCAGAAGATCGTCTGCGTCGACGATACCGTTGCCTTCGTCGGCGGCATGGACCTCACCATCCGCCGCTGGGACACCGCCGAGCACCAGGCGAGCACGAACTGCGCAAGGGTCCGGATGGCGTGCCTTATCCGCCGGTGCATGACGTGCAGATGGTGGTGGAGGGCGAAGCGGCGCTGGTGGTCTCCGACGTGGCGCGCGAGCGCTGGCGGCGCGCCATCCGCGAGGATATTCCGCCGGTGACCGCCGTTCACGATCTGTGGCCGGACGGCCTGCATCCGGATTTCACCGATACGCCAGTCGCGGTCGTGCGCACCTTGGCTTCCTGGCGCGGCCTGCCGGAAGTCACCGAAGGCATGACGCTCACGCTTGATGCGCTCGGCGCGGCGCAGCGCTCGATCTATATGGAGGCGCAGTATTTCAGCGCACCGCGGGTCGGCAACCTGCTGACGGAGTCGCTTTCGCGGCCGGCAAGGGCCGGAGATCGTGGTCATCGTGCGCAAGCCTGTTCACCAGCAAGATGGAAGGCTTCGTGATGGGCGGCAACCAGTGGCGGCTCGTGCAGCGGCTGCGCCGCGCCGACCGTCATGGACGCCTCGGCGTCTATTATCCGGTGGTGCCGGGAAAGCGACGGCGACCAGCCGATCACCGTGCACTCCAAGATCATCATCATCGACGACGATTTCGTCCGGGTGGGCTCCTCCAACATCAACAACCGCTCGACCGCGCTCGACACCGAGCTCGATCTCGCCATCGAGGTGGAGGACGATGCGCGCCGCCGCACCATCGCCGGCCTGCGCGACAACCTGATCGCCGAGCATCTCGATTCCACGCCGGAGGCGGTGCATGAGACATTCGAAGCCGAAGGCTCGTTGCTGCGCACGATCGAGAAGCTCGGCTGCAACGCGCGCTGTCTGCGCAGGCTCGCCGACGATGGGCAACCTGCCGACCGGCCCGGTGTTCGGCACCTGGCTGCTCGATCCGAAGCGGCCGTTCTTCCTGTTCCCGCGCAAAAAGGACTAGGCCGTGTACGGATAATCGGGCGGCCTGAGGCAGGTCCGGCAATGTTGGCGGCGGACCCCGCTGCCCGTTGCTCGTCTCTGCTCTGATCGCGAGCCGCTATCCTGGCATCGATCAGCGCGTTGCCGGACACGGTGGTCGTAATTGTCCGCCAGGGCCTGGAGCGCAGCCGCGCCGTCGCCGGCAAAGGATGGGCCGTGCATGAGCGCCAGCGTGCGCGGCGCGAGTTTCGCAAGCCGACGAATCGTCGTGCCCATGCCGGGGTTCAAGCTGGAATATTTGAACAGGTCTTCGGCGGCGATCGCGGGCCCGACGATGTCGCTCTCCGTCAACGCAGGTCCGTTGCCGAGCTGGGTGAACAGGTCGCCGCACAGCAAGGTCCCGGTGGTCTCTTCGTAAAGAACGCCGGCCTCCCAGCCATGCGGGATATGCGGCGTGTCGAGGTAGCGGACCCGCTTGCCATTGCCGAGGTCGATGGTTTCACCGTCTTGCAGAACGCGAGGCGTGCGGTCGGCCATGTCGTTCAGCGACACCAGGCATCCGGTCTGTCCGTGCGCCACCTCGGCTTGCGGCGCGACCGCCAGCCACTCGTTCATCGCGCCGCACTCGTCGGCCTCATAATGGCCGAAGGTGATCCAGCGCAGCCGTTCGGGCGGCATGAGACGGCTGACCGCCGAACGGACGAGCGGGAACATCTGCCGCAGGCCGGTGTGGAACAGCAAGCGGCTCTCTCCAAGAATGAGGAACTGGTTGAAGGTGAAGCCGGCTGGCGGCGCGATCTCCGGCACGAAGGTCGAGAGCCGGTAGATCCGGTGGCGATCTCGTCGATCTTGGTTTCCATGACTTCCTCTTGCTCAGCGACGGTTTTCTCCAGGGCGCCCTGTGACCCTTGGCCGGGTCCCCTGGACGCCGTCCCATATTCATGGTACAGGCTTGTGTACCCAAATTTCGGAGGCGTGTCAATATTGATTACACACAG
>CAVSLB010000012.1:0-37784 GCA_963728585.1 uncultured Alphaproteobacteria bacterium | reverse complement strand
AGCGCACAAAACTGGGCTCTATCCTGCGCGCGGCCACGGAAAATCCCGCGCTGGCGCGCGCCTTCGGCATCAATGTGCCGCGCATGATCACCCTGACCTATGGTTTCGGCGTGGCGCTGGCGGCGCTGGCCGGAGTGATGGCCGCCCCGATCTATAACGTGTCGCCACAGATGGGCGCTCATCTGATTATTGTGGTGTTCGCGGTGGTGGTGATCGGCGGCATGGGCTCCATCATGGGCGCGATCCTCACCGGCTTCGGCCTCGGGCTGATCGAGGGCCTGACCAAGGTGTTCTTCCCGGAAGCCTCTAACACCGTGATCTTCATCATCATGGCCATTGTGCTGCTGATCCGGCCGGCCGGCCTGTTCGGCGGAGCGCGTAGCATGGCACAAACCGCTAGCTTGACATCCAGTCCGGCCGCACCCGCCATTTCGCGCAGCGAGACGGTGGCTTTCGTGCGATGGTGCTGGCGCTCCTGATCGCGCCGTTTTTTGTTTATCCGGTATTCCTGATGAAGGCGCTTTGCTTCGCGCTTTTCGCCTGCGCCTTCAACCTGCTGATCGGTTATGTCGGCCTGCTCTCCTTCGGCCATGCGCTGTATTTCGGCTGGGCGAGCTATGTCGCCGCGCATCTGGCGAAGGTCGGCACCATTCAGATCCCTTATTGGGCCGGCAAGTGGCTGGTCATTCCCTTGCCGCCGCTGTCGACCGAATTGGCAATCCTCGGCGGTACGCTGGCGGCGGCCGTGCTCGGGCTGATCGCCGGCTCGATCGCCATTCGCCGGCAGGGAATCTATTTTGCGATGATCACGCTGGCGCTGGCGCAAATGATGTTCTTCTTTGCCGTCCAGGCCCCATTCACGCATGGGGAGGACGGCATCCAGGCCGTGCCGCGCGGGCATTTGTTCGGCGTGATCAACCTGGCCGATCAAAGCAATATGTACCTGCTGGTGCTGGCGATCTTTCTTGGCGGATTTCTGGCGATCTACCGCATCATCAATTCGCCCTTCGGTGAGGTCCTGAAAGGATACGGGAAAATGAGGCGCGCGCGATTTCGCTCGGCTACCGGACGGAACGCTACAAGCTGGTTGCTTTCGTGCTGTCGGCGGCCTTTGCCGGTCTCGCCGGAGCCACTAAAGCGATCGTGTTCCAGCTCGCTTCGCTCACCGACGTGGATTGGCCGACTTCCGGCGAGGTCGTGCTGATGACGCTGGTCGGCGGCCTTGGCACCGTGTTCGGCCCGGTCGTAGGCGCTTTCTTCATCGTCAGCCTGGAAAACCTGCTGACCCATATCGGGCAATGGGTTTTCGTGGTGCAGGGCACGATCTTTGTCGCCTGCGTCCTGCTGTTCCGCCGTGGCATCATCGGCGAGCTCGCGCAATTATTGCGCATCAAGCTGTAACTGCGGCGCACCCTGCGCGGGTCACGACAGCGTGTTGCCCGGAACCGGTGAACCAAATTATCCATCGGGGGTTGTCTTCTACAGGAGGAGCAGGCTCATGGATACAAGCAAGATCAAGCCGCAGATGGAGATTATCGGAGCCGACGGCGTTCATGTCGGCACTGCCGACCGCATCGAGGGCGGCCGCATCAAGATGACCAAAGACGATAGCGGCAGGGCCACCGACCCCCATCATCACTACATCGATACCGGTTTGGTGGCGGACATCGAAGGCAACAAGGTTCGTCTTTCCGCCAATGGCGACGTTGCCGTCTCCTTCGAAGAGCACTGAGGAAGACGCCGCCGCGGCATCTTCGGCGGGCGCAGCTGTTGCGGCTGAAGATATGATTGCGCGCCGCGGGGCGGAACGACTTATGGGCGAATAGCTACTTGCTGCGGACGACGTCCTCATAGGCCGGCGCTTCCTTCAGAAAGCCGCGATCGAGCATCCAATCGACCTTCTCCTGGAATTCGGCTGGCTGGTAGTTTTGCACGCCGACCAGTTCCGGCAAAAGGCCGCCGGCGCGCAGCTCCGGCTTGAGATCGCGCAACAGCTCCTGGCGCGAGCGGTCGTCGCTTCTCGCGCAGCCAGTCGATCGCGCGATTTAAGCGCGCGGCGCAATTTCGCGGCCGTCTCCTCGTCCACGTCCCCGCCGGCAACGATGCCCCCGCGCCAACGCAGGTCGGCGATTTTGCGCGCGCCCGCTTCCGCCGCGCGGCTGACCAGCGGCTCCATCAAGGCGGCGGCTTCGGTCTGTCCGCTCAGCAGCGCGTCAAGACGGTCGTTGGCGTGCACGAGTTTGATGTCCTCAAAGGCACGCCCGCCGCTTCGAGCACCTCGATCGCGGCATAGAAAGTGCCGGCATGCCAGGTCACCGCGATCGGCATATTGCGCAGTTCAGCCACGCTCTGAATCTTCGAATCCGCGCGCACCATGATCGCGCCGGTGCGGATCGTGGTGTCGAGCCCGATGATCTTTCCCTTGCCCAGGGTCTGCACGCGCTCGATCGCGCCCCATTCGCATACCGGGTAAACTTCCAAGGCGCCTTGCTGCAGCTGGGATTTTTTCCAGCGCTGGGAGAAATCCTCGACCCGCCCGGCTACGCCTTTCGGATTGTCTTCCTGATATTCGACCGTCAGCCCTTCATCGGCAAAGAAGCCCTGCTCGACGGCGACCATCCAGGGACGGTCATGCGCATTGCTGTCACCTTGGAGACGAATTTTCTGCGCCATGCGATCCTCCGCGTCATTTCCTGCTAAAACGTCGCAGCAGAGCATATCTGCAAAAATGCCAAACAAAGGGCTATTGTTAGATACTGTAACGCTCGTCAATGAGCTTGTCACGGATAAGGACGCCCAATAACTCAGTCGTATGGACTATCGCGGCAGCCGGCACTTGGCGCCCGCTGCCGTGAGCCAAAAGGGAGAAGGCATGCTCAGGGAAAACGTCTGCTCGTCATGCTGGCCTTGGCGCCGGTCTTACCGGGGGGACCACCGCATCGGCCCAGAACGCCGCACGAATTTTACAAGGACAAGGAAATCCGAATGCTGATCAGCCACCCCGCCGGAGGTGGTTACGATCTTTATGCGCGTTTCTTCGCGCGCCATCTTTCGCGCTTCTTGCCGGGCAATCCCATCGTCATTCCGCAGAACATGCCCGGCGGAGCGGGCGTCGTGATGGCGAGCTATATCTATTCAAGCGCGCCACAGGACGGCACGGTGATCGGCCTTGGACCGGGTTCGACCGGCACCGCAGCGCTGTTCGGCTCGCCCGGTGCACGCTATGACGCGCGCAACTTCTCCTGGATCGGAAGCATGACGAGCGACGTCGCCGTATCACTCGCCTGGCATACCTCGCCGGTAAGACGGCCAAGGATCTGTTCACCACCGAGCTCGTCACCGGCGGCGCGGGCGTGACCGACCAGAGCGTGATGTATCCCGTTGGCGCTGAGCCACATCCTCGGCATGAAGTTCAAGGTCATTACCGGTTACGGCGGCACCGCCGATACCTCCCTGGCGATGGAGCGCGGAGAGACTTTCGGCATCGGAGCGATGAACTTCTCCTCCATTCAGGCGAACAAACCGGACTGGCTGCGGACAAAAAGATCAACGTGCTCGCGCAGTTTTCACTGGACCGGCATCCCGAGCCTGCCGGACGTGCCGACGGTTATCGAGCTCTCGCGCAAGGATGACGAGCGCGAGATTCTCCGGCTCATCGTCGCGCAGTCGACCATGGCGCGCGCGATCTATGGTCCGCCCAATATCCCGCCTGACCGGCTGAAGCTGCTGCGCACGGCCTTCGATGCCATGATGAAGGATCGCGACTTCCTGGCCGAGGCCGAGAAGTTGAAGATCGAGCTCAACCAGCCGATGTCGGGCGAGCAAAATGAGCGAATTTGTGAATCGACTTTATGCGGCCAAGCCGGAACTTGTCAGCAGGGCGCGCGAGGCGATCGGCACCAAGTAAGCGCGAGCGCCGCCTGTCGCCACGCCATTGTCCTCCCAACTCGCGGGGATATTGCGAATAAACCTCGCCAGCAGACAGCGATGTTGCTGTGCAGGATTGACATCATCCTGCTTCTTGGAAAGCTTATGTTCCCGCGGCAGCGTAATCAATGAGAGGCAAAGCCATGGTATCATCATATTCAGCAGTTCGGCGCGCTCCGCGACTAGCGGGCACGCTGGTCGTAACCACCTCGCTTTGCGTTGGAGCCATGTCAGCTCTCGCCGACTATATACCGCCGAGCTCGTGCCCTATGACGAACTCGTCGCGGCCACCAAGGAGGTTATGGGCCGGCCCAGCATCCCGACCACGGGTGCCGGCACCAAGGGCTATGTCGACGACATCTTCCGCATCAATACCGCGGGCATGGATTGGGACATCGGCCTCGGCGTTTTCAGCCCCGCCGACCCTGGCAAGATTGCCAAGGGCCCGGACGGCAAGAAGATCGGCATCTTCTTGCTGCATGGCGGATCCGGCGACTACAAATCGATGCACCTGCAGGCCGCCGCGCTGTCGCAGAAATTCGGCTACAAGGTCGTCACCATGAGCTTCCCCGGCAGGCATTACCTGCAGGATGACGTGCATGACTGGCCGGGACAGACGGTCGAGAAAGACGGCTCGGTCCGCACGCCGATCTGGGTCAAGGACGAACTGATCACGCGCGATCAATACGAGGTTGTCACGGACACCACGAAACGTCCGCGCTACGGCACGCGCCGCCTCGCCAAGGCCAAGCCGGGCACGACTTTCTACTATCGCATGGCGGCCTGGCCGCTCGCTTTCGAGGAAGGCGGCAAGCAGGCGATGCGCCGGCACTTCCCGGAAGGGGAATTCTCGATCTATGTGCACGGCCATTCAACCGGCGGGCCCTTCGTCAACATGCTGTCGCAGCGCGTGCCCAACGTGGCCGGCGTGCTCGCCATCGAGAATTCGCCGTTCGGCTATATCAACCGGGCGAAGCACGCCTGGAGCGGCGAAATGGGCAAGATCAAGGGCTTCGAGCTGGTCGAGACGGCGAAGCAGCTGCCCTCGCGGTCCGATCCCTTCGAGGAGCTCTATATCCGAAGCTGGCGCGACCTCGCCCGCTATGTCGGGCCGGAAGTGCTCGGCAAGGAAGGCCCGCAGGCCTTGATGCGCCTGCCGATGATCATGGAAGACGTCCTCGACAACTGGGACAAGTCGCAGAAGCGGGCGCAGTTCAAGGCGGAATACGTCGTCACGCACTCGATCGACGGCTCGCTGGAGAAGGCCGCCCGCGTCACCGCCGAGCGCATGAAGCTGAACGAGGCCGACACCAAGGCGCTGGTCGCGCGCTATGTCGGCTATACGCGCGAGCTGGAAGGCCCGAACGTCAAGCCCGTGCCGCCCAACCTGTTCATGATCTCGGCCCATAGCCGCGATCACAGCAAGGAAGTCTATGAGCAGGTGATCATCCCGCTTTACAAGAAGATGAACCCCTCGCCGAAAACTGCCCTCATCCAGTTTGATGCCGGCAAGCACGGCTATATGTCGGGCGATGACGATGATGGCCTCGACCTCGGAATCGGGCCGGCGGTGTTCCGGGTTTGGGACGAAGCCATCAAGGGCGGCTGGTTCGTCACCGGGGACAAGGCCGGCACGGAAGGAAAGGCCTCAAACTAATCCGCTAACAATTTTATGCGGGCCGTCTATTAGGGTGGCCCTTGAGCGGGCCTATCTTTGCAAAGACGCGACTTGCGTGACGGACAACAGGTCGGGAGGCGCCGGGTCGCTACGCGACGCGATTTTCCCGGGCAGCCGTCCTCTTTGTTAAATGTAATTTCCCCGAGACATAATGCTCGATAGCATTGGCGTCAGGACGAACCCCACGCAAGCCGATATGGCCGTCGGGACGCAGGAGAAAGAAGGAAGGCTGCGGCAGCCCCGCGCGCGCCAGTTCCAAATCGTTTACGGGATCTCGGGGGATCACGTGAATGCGCAGCAGCTCGTCGAGATTAGGCATTTCCTCGGCCGGCGCCCGCTGGCCGATGACGATCAGGTGGAACTGGGTGTCGTTTAGTTTTTCGAACATGTCTTCAACCGGCCCGTTCGCCTGCAGCTTGAGCCGCATCCACGGGAAGCGATCGCCTGCCTGCGGCGCGCCCGCGGGCAAACCGGTCAGCGACGTGGACAGTGAGCTCTTGCGGTAGTGAATGCCGATTTGCGAGACGACTTCAAAGGCAAATTTCTGAATTCGTTCGCGGCGCATCGCAAAAGCAGCGATGCGGGCGAGGACCTTGGTACGCAGCAGACCGGCAAGCCAGCTGTCGGACACGATCAGCCGAAACGCGCGGTCGGTCGTGTTGAGCAGCCGGCGCGCGACCGGCATGCGCTCTTCTTCGTATGAATCGAGCAACGCAGCAGTCGGCTTGGTTTTTGCACACAAGCGCGAGCTTCCACGCGAGGTTATAGGCATCCTGCAGCCCGGTGTTCATGCCTTGTGCGCCGACGGGGCTGTGGATGTGGGCGGCGTCACCGAGCAGGAAGCAGCGGCCCTCGCGAAAGCGCGACGCGCTGCGGTGATGGATGCGGTAGCTCGAAAACCAGCTGCAGGTCTTGAACGACAATCCAGCTTCCGCCTGCTTATGCAAAGACGGGATCACATCCTCGAATTTCAAATCATCTCGATCTGCGCAATGCCGGCGGGAGAATTCCGACGACCCGCCAGTGGTCCAACCCGCGCATCGGAAACAACAGATGAAAGCCTTCGCGCCAGAGATAGACGTTAACCTCGTCGGGAACCATGTTCCCCGTCATCTCGACATCGGCAACGAAGAATACGTGCTCATAGGGCGCGCCCGGAAAGCTGATGCCGCTCAACTCACGCACGGAGCTGCGCGCTCCATCGCAGCCGGCGACCCAGGCGGCCGAAATTTCGCGTGTCGTTGCAGTCAGGCAGCTTAACCGTTGCGGTGACCCCGTCTGTGTGCTGCTGAAGCCCTATCAGTTCAGTGTTCCACTGCACTGACGCGTCCCAATCGGCTAATTTTTCCCCATGATCCGCTCATTGTCGTCCTGACCGAGGATGAGAATGAACGGATAGGGAGTCAGTCGTCTCTTCCCGCTTCGCCCAGCGGAACGCGCGCCATTTTCCGCCCTTGCGCCCACATATTGGCACCGGTGCCGCGCTTACCCAGCTCGAGCGCGCGGCCGGCGATACCCAGCTTGGCGTATATCTCCAGCGTGCGTGCCTGCACGCCCAGCGCTCTCGTCTGCAGCGACGGCCCGGCGTGCCGGTCGACGATCAGGACGCGGACACCTCGCCGCGCGAGTTGGTTGGCTAGCATCAAGCCGGTCGGCCCGGCTCCCACGATCAGCACGTCGGCATCCATGGAAGGTCCTCGGATTAGGCACTTACGATGAAGTCGTGTTTCAGCGCGCAATCTAATTTTTCGGGCGACAACGATGGACAGGGTAATACCACGGGGGAAGCACACGCTATGTCGCGTTCGCTTTAGCGGTAGGCTGCAAACCGCAAACCGATATCCAGCGGTGTCATCGACAACCAACTCACCCGTCATGGTGACCGCCGTTCAGTCCGCGTCCCCGCAGAAGCGTAACAAAATCTCGCATCCATACATCGTAGTCGGGCCGGCGCCAGGCGGTGACCAGATTGCCGTCCGTCACGGCTTTTCCGGGCTCATGCACCCAGATGCATCCTGCCGACGCACGTCGGCTTCGAGTACCACGTTTGCGCTGATCCGCTTTTTCTTATTCCCGACTGATGCAGCGCCTCCAGAATGACGTTCGGCCCGTGACAGATGCCGGTCACCGGCTTGTCGTTTTCGACGAAGTGCCGGACGATCTCCACGCATTTGCGGTTGGCACGCAGATATTCGGGGCCAGGCCCTCCGGGAATGACACAAGCGTCGAAATTGGCCGGATCGACATCATCGAAGGCAACATCGACGTCAATGATCAAGCCTTCCCTTTGCTCAAACGTGTCGACGTCGCCGGCAGCCCCTCCCGCGAAGATGACCACCGTTCGCGTCGGCTTCTTCGCCGCCGCGGCGATGACGATTTCATGGCCCTCTTCCAGCATTCGATAATAGGCGTAAGTCATGAATGCCCGAACTGGTGGACTCGGCGAGCAGGAATAAAATACGCGCCATCGTCAGGCCCTCCGCCGGAGTTTCACCCGCCCTTGCCCGCGCAGCAGGGACAGAAATTCACGCACCCAGATGTGCTGGTACGGCCGCCCGCTCACGGTCACGATATTGCCTTCGCGTATCGGCTCGGCTTCGGATTCGATGAACGTGCAGCCGCCCATCTCGAGGCGAGGCCGAATGAGCGGATGTCCGGTCATGCGCTTGCCCGTGACTCCGGCGGTAACGAGGAGGATCGGGCCACGGCAGATGGCGGATATCGGTTTCTGGGTCTCGAGAAAATGCCGGATCAGACCGATACAGCTGGGGAAGTTGCGCAGATACACCGGCGCCCGCCCGCCGGGAAGCAGCAGACCGTCATAATTTTCCGGGTCGACCTCATCGAAGGCCGCATCGACGCGCAGCGGATACCAGGGACGTTCGATCCCATGATCCCAGCCCGGTTCCTGCTGCTGAAAGACGGTCAGCAGCGTCTTCTTCGCAGGCGCCGCCACCGTGACCTCGATGCGCTCCTCGCGCATGCGGAACAGGCCGTATTCCGCCTCCGGGCCGCTCCCGTCCCCGCTGATGATCAATACTTTGGGCATGGCCGTTTCTCCACCAACCCCAACACGGTATGGCTCCTGGCAGGTTGCAACAAATGGTATTTTTTACTCGGCATGCGATCCCGTTTACGGTTTTATGCTTTCGGTAAACCAGTCGGTCGGCAGCTCGTTGCCAACGCCCTTCTCCTTGGCCTTGCGGTAGACCACCGAGCCGGCGGCCGCGAATTGATAGCCAAGGCCGAGATTGTTCAGGAAACAGGTGATCTCGGTATCGCCCTGGCGGCCCTTCGCCTGGCCGGCGATCACCTCGGCGATGGTGGGAAATTTGGTGATATCGACGTCGCCCGGCTTGAGGCTTTTCCGTTCGCTGACGCCTGACTCACTTCTTCAGTTCAACGCTGACCTCGATGATCGGCGAGATGTCCCGCGAGTGGATCGCTACCCGGTCGGCCTTCCTGAGCGCGTCCATTTCGATCTCCGGCCGTCTGATTGAACCCATATGCATGCCGGTCTCGACCCAGCGGCGCGAAGAAAACTGCGTCTTCGCTGCTGGTGGCGCAGAGCGCGATATCGGCGCCCTTCATGGCGGCTTCCGGCTGGTCGACGGGCTGCACCTCAACGTTGAGGATCCTGCTCATGTCCTTGCAGAAGGCTTGACGCCTTTCCGGGTTAGGGCTGAAGCAGCGGATCGTTCTCGATGTCGCGCACGGCGCAGGCGGCCATCAACTGCGTTCCGGCCTGGCCGCCCGCCCCGATGATACCGACCGTCTTGGAGTTCTTGCGGGAAAGGTATTTGACGCCAAGGCCACTGGCGGCGCCGACCCGGAAGCGCTGCATGATGCCGTCCGGCAGGATCGCCAGCGGTTCGCCGTTGTAGATGGAGAACAGCAGAACCAGCCCGACGTAGCGGTCGTTCGGCGCGGCCGGCACTTTCTCGCGGCGCACGCTGTTGCCGACCTTCGGCATGGTGATGATGTCGGAATTGATACGGACCGCGCCGATCCCCAATTTCGGAATCACGCCATCCATGGATTTCAGGCTGTAGTGGGCGCCATCCTGTCCCGTCGGCACCAGGCAGTCGGAACGCGTGCGCGACAGGCCGCGGCCCTCCGCGAGCTCCACATAGGCTTCCTCCAGCGCTGCGATGCATTCCGGCATGGTCAGCAACTGCTCGACGTCGTCGTTCGATAAAATCAGGGTCATTACGATTTCCTATTGCAAATATCGGCAGCGATCTGCCGGCGGCAGTCCTCTACTCATCCCCTGGCTTGCGGCGCTGGAGCAAATTGCGGGAACAGGTCGTCGAACGTGAACTTCCGCCTGGTCAGGCCCTGTTCGTGCGCATAACCGGTTACGGTATTGATGCTTTTTATGTTCCGTTCGGTGGCGCCATATTCCCAGGGATCTTTGCCGACGATCTCCTCCTGCTCCTCCCAGGCCGCGCGATACCAGACGAGCGGCACGCTGCGCGGGCTCTCCATGCGCTTCATGGCGATTTTTTTCGCTTCATTGAAGGCATTGAATAAGCTGCTCGCGGCCCATGGATGCGCCTCCGCGACCTCCTGCCTGATGGCCATGAGGTGCATGATCGGAAACATGCCGGTCTTCCGGAAATAGGCGATCTCCTCTTCCTTGAAATTTGGAAATAGCTGTGCGACGCGCGGGTCCCTTTGCCGGATCGGTTCGATACGGTCGGGATGCATCATCGCGTCGAGCTCTCCCTCGGCCAGCATCTTTTCGACCGACTGACCTTTGCCGAGCCGGTGTATTTTCATGCCAGGCGGCGGCGCGAATTCCATGATCTCGTCGAGCTCGGTAAACCATTCGATCGATGTAGGCGGCACACCGTAGTCGTGCTGAAGGATGCCGCGGATCAGGACGTTGATGGTGAATTGCAGTTGCTTGACGCCAACCTTGCGGCCGGCCAGATCGGCTGGTGCGCGAATGCCTTTGCCCGTGTTGATGTAAATAAAGCCATGGCCGAAACGCCGGCTCATAAAGACAGGAATGGCGGAGTATGGGAAACCATGGTCGCGCGCGATGACAAAGGAGGAGAGTGAGATTTCCGCAATGTCGAACTCATGCCCCTGCAGGAAACGCGAGTGGCGCTCGATCGAATCCATATTGGTCACCATCGCCAGGTCTATCCCTTCCGGCCGGACCTTGCCCTCCTTCAAGGGGCGGATGATCTCCATGTCGGCGCAGGCCAGCGTGAGTGACAGTCGGCTCGACAAGATTGCGTCCCTTCCCTCTTGGTATTCCTGATCAGATAAGCCGCCGGGAAATGTTCCCGGCGGCTCGCTGTTGGCGGTGCGTAAGCGTTACTGGCACGCGACCGTGGTGGGCTCAGGCGCATTCGCCACATAGGCGATCTCGCAGGTTTGCCCGACCTTGAGTTGATTGCGTTGCGCTTCCTGCCCGGCGATGGTGACCTTGGTGCGCGAGCCGCTGACTTCCATGCTCACCGGCTTGCCGTCCGCACCATTGAAGGTGATCTTCTTGCCGTCTTCGATTTTCAGCAGCGGACCGACGGCCTTGAGCGCGCCGGGATTCTCCACTTCGGTGAGCGCTTTCTTCAGCGTTTCGACGGTCTTCGGAGACTGGACGAGCGAGGCCTTCACCATCTTCTCCACATCGGCGCCATAGAGCGGCTCGACAGGACGGCCGCCCTTGGCTGCCTTCTCCTGCAGGTCCTTGTCTTCCATGGCCGCCTTGTATGCGTTTCGCAGGAACTCCAGACGGGCGGGCGGAATGCCGGGCGGGCCGGCCGTCAGGCGTCCGATTTCACCCTGCGACGCGATCAGCGCGACCACCGCCTTCGCATCGTCACCCTTCACGAAGCTCGAGAGCTGCGGCACGTCTGTATCGCGGCCGCCGATCTGGACGATGTAGCGGGCGTATCCGTTCTTGACGAAGGCATCCCAGGAAGACCGGGTGTTGATGGTGCCGGTGACCTCGCCGCGCCGCATCGCAAGCTGGTCGTCGTTGCCGTTATAGCCGGTGACCAGCTTGATCGGCAGGTTCAGCATTTCGCTCAGAACCTTGGTTTCCGCATAACCACCGCTGCCGACGCCGGAGGTCGAAAAGATGATCTGCTGCGAGGCCTGCAGATCGGCGAAGGTCTTGATTGGAGAGTTTGCGCTGATGACGAAGGCGCGCGGATCGGTCGATGCCTTGCCAATCCAGGACATCTTGGTCAAATCGGCCTTCAAGCTATCGACGCCGACCAGCTGGTTGTAGATCAGACCGGTGTTGAAGGTGCCGATGGTCAGGCCGTCGGGCTTGCTGGCGTAGATGAAGTTTGTCCCGATGATGTGGCCGGCGCCCGGCATGTTGCGGACCACGAAGGTCGAGCCGGGAATGTGCTTCTGCATGTATTCCGCGACGAGACGGCCGTAATAGTCATAGCCGCCACCCGGCGCAGTCGCGATGACGTAATTGACTGTTTTCCCCTTGAAGAAATCAGCCTCGGATTGTGAAAGTGCGGCCGAAGGGACCCGAGCGAACGATCGCCGCGCTCCCCAGAATACTCCACGTAAGTGCCCTGCAAGACATGCGGTCCTCCTGTTGTTGGACTGACACGGCATTTGCTGCGAGCGGATATGGATGACCGCATTGCAGGCGTGTCCTGATGCGCTCCTCGCACACGCGGAACACGCCCTCTGCAACGGAACCCCATCACCGCCCGCCCCTCGACAGACAGTAGTCAGGCTGGCTTGCTGAAACAAATGGAAGTTTTGGCTCGATCGATGTTATTTCTTCATGCGAAGTCCAAAAGCCTCGCGATGCATCCCGTCGGTCGGACGCCTGCCCGAGCGCTTCACGGGCCGCCGAGCCGCCGGCCAATCGGCCGAAAACCGCTCCCGAGGTGAGACCCGTTCCACCCGGGTAGTTCACGCTGAAAATTCCTCCAACCATTTCGCCCGCGGCATAGAGCCCGGGAATGGGCTGAAGATCGAGGTCGACCACCTGCCCTGTTGAGCCTCGATCCGCAGACCGCCAAATGTGAATGTGATCCCGCATGCGACATGATAGGCCTCGAATGGTGGCTCGTCGATTTTGAGCGCCCAGTTGGATTTCGGAATAGCCAATCCGACAGTTGAGCGTCCATCCATTGCACCCGACTTGAAAGGGCGGTCGCTCTGAACGGCCGCGTTGAAGGCGTGCACCTCCGCAAGGAAGGCTTCAGCATTGACGCCTTCCATTTTGCTTGCCAGTTCATCGAGGCTGTCGGCCCGTACCTTCGAGACTTGCTTGATACGGTAATCCTCGCGCAACAGGTGCAAGACCTTGTTGTCGAAGACCTGCCACGCAACCTGACCGGGCTGGTCCATCAGCATTTCACCGTATCTGCCGTAGGTATAGTGTTTGACGTCGGCTCCTTCGTCGGCGAACCGCTTGCCGTCGGCATTGACCATGATGCCGTATGGATAGGAGTGCTTCTGGAAGCCGCTCATCACCACAAGGTCGCCGAATTCGGGCGCGTTGGCATCCCAGGCGACGGCGTTGCAGCCGCTCCAGTTGCCGAAAGGCGCGGCGCCGATATCGAGCGCCATCTTCAGGCCATCGCCGGTATTGAAGCGCGTGCCGCGAACCTTCACGAGATCCCAACCCGGACCGAGATAACGCGCTCGCCATTCCGGGTTGGCCTCGAAGCCGCCGCAGGCAAGAACAACGGCGCTCGCCTTGATCTCCGAGATCGCACCCGGCGACTTGACGCGCACACCCTTGACTGTATGGCCGTCGAAGATCAGCGACATCGCTCGCGTGTGATAGCGGATTTCGACGCCGTTCTTGAGCGCAAGCTGAACTTCTCTCTCAACAAGCCCATCACCACCGCCGACAGCCTCGCTTGAAAGTCCTGGAGACATTTTGAAAATGTCCCCTTCCTTGTATGCGTGGGTCAATCGCGGAAGAAAGCGGACGCCCTTCTCGGCCAGCCATTTCGCTGCCCCGTAGGAGCCTTTCACCAGTTGCTCGCAGAGCGCGGGATCCGTCCGGTAGCTGGTAATCCGGAACATATCATCGAAGAAGGCTTCTTCGGGATAGCTGCCGAAATCCAGCTGGGCGAATTCGGCGTCGCTGAGATCCTTCAGGATTGGCCGCAAGTCGTCTGCGTTATTATAGGCAAAGCGCATCGAACCGGAGCTGAATCGGCTGTTGCCGCCATATTCCTCCTTAGGAGCGCGCTCGATGACGAGGACTTTTGCTCCGGCTTCATTGGCAGCAAGGGCCGCGCATAAAGCAGCGTTTCCTGCGCCTACGACGACAACGTCGTAATCCAATTTCCCCCCCACGTTGTGCAACTGCGCAAGTAACCGGCGAAGCTAGCGATCGCATCCTACCCGCGATTTCCGATTTGGTATCCGCCGAATAAGATGCCAAGGCGGCGGCGTCCATGGCTATTTTGGGAGCGAGCGAACCTCTCGCCCGAAGAGACGAGAAGATTGGTGACCGGTGAGCGCGCGCGATCGTTTCGAGGGTGCCGGCACCGGTGCGGCGGCATCGATTTAAGCGGTGGTGGTCGTGCGCCGCACCACGTCGAGCCAGCCAGCGTATTTGCGTTCGCGCACGTCAGGCGCCATCTCGGGCACGAACCGGCGATCCAGCCGCCACGTGCGGCCGAAGGTTTCGAAATCCGGGCAGACGCCGGCCTGGAAGCCCGCGAGATAGGCGGCGCCGAGCGCCGTGGTCTCCATGACGGTGGGGCGGTCGACTGGCGCACCGATGATGTCGGCGAGAAACTGCAGGGTCGCAGTGCTCGCGGTCATCCCGCCGTCAACGCGCAGCACCGTCGCGCCGCTCGCCGCGGACGGCCAATCAGCCTGCATGGCGACCAGGAGATCGCGCGTCTGATAGCCGACCGCCTCCACCACCGCGCGCGCGAGCTCCGCCGCGCCCGACTTGCGGGTGAGCCCGTAGATCGCGGCGCGCGCGTTCGCGTCCCACCACGGCGCGCCGAGTCCGACGAAGGCCGGGACGAGGTAGACCTGCTCAGCCGGGTCGGCGCGGGCCGCAAGACCATCCAGCTCGTCGGCGGCCCGGATCAGGCCGAGGCTGTCGCGCAGCCATTGCACCGCCGCGCCGGCCACGAAGATCGCGCCTTCGAGCGCGTAGGTGCGTTTGCCCCCGATCTGATAGGCAATGGTGGTGAGCAGCCGATTGCGCGAGGCGACGGGCTCCGCGCCGGTATTGTAGGAGCGCGAAGCAGCCGGTGCCGTAGGTGGCTTTCATCATGCCCGGCGACAGGCACCCCTGCCCGATCGTCGCCGCCTGCTGGTCGCCGGCGATGCCGGCAATGCGGATCGCGCCGCCGAACAGCCTCGGGTCGGTGTGCCCGAAATCAGCGGCGCAGTCGCGCACCACCGGCAGCATCGGCATCGGCACCCGGAACAGATCGGCGAGCGCCTCGTCCCAGCATCCGTTGTGGATATCAAACAGAAGCGTGCGCGCGGCGTTGGTCGCGTCGGTCGCATGGACGCGGCCGCCGGTCAGCCGCCACAGCAGAAACGAATCCACCGTGCCGAAGGCGAGGCGCCCTTCCTCGCCGAGGCGGCGTGCGCCCTCGACGCGATCGAGCAGCCATCCGATCTTGGTCGCTGAGAAATAGGGATCGAGCAGGAGCCCGGTCTTCGCGCTGGATGGCGGTCTCGTGCGACGCCGCACGCAGGCTTGCGCATACATCGTCGGTGCGGCGGTCCTGCCACACAATGGCGTTGTGGATCGGCTTGCCGCTCTCGCGGTCCCAGACAATGGCGGTCTCGCGCTGGTTGGTGATGCCGATGGCGGCGACGTCGCGCGCTGAGGCATCGGCGCGCAGCATGGCCGCGCGGACGGTCGCAACGGTGGCAGCCCAGATTTCCTCCGGGTCGTGCTCCACCCAGCCGGGCGCCGGATAGAGCTGCCGCAACTCCTCCTGCGCGCTGGCCACGGCGCGGAGCTCAGCGTCGAAGACTATGGCGCGGGTCGAGGTGGTCCCCTGGTCAATGGCAACGAGAAACATCACTGGCGGCCCGCGTTTTCGATAGCGAAAGAGTATGGCTTATCGCGTTTCCGCCGCAATGGAGCGGGGCCGCATCCCTCGTTGCCGCCCCGCCTTCGCTTGGCTAAGATGGCCAGGCTTCTTGCGGGAGATCGAGATGTCGCTCGCCAAGTCGGCGCTTGGCGTCGTCTCCGGCGACTACGACTATTTAGATTAAGGAGACATCATGCAGATCAAGCAAGCGCTGGTATGCGGCGTGCACACGGCCATCGTCGCAACCGCTCTGTTTGTGACAACGGCGGCTTCGGCGGCCGACTACAAGATCATCGTGCCGGCGGCGCCGGGCGGCGGCTGGGACCAGCTCGGCCGCGCGGTGCAGCCAGTCGATGCAGGCCGCCAAGCTCGCCGACCGCGTGCAGGTCATCAACGTCGGCGGGGCCGGCGGCACGATCGGCCTCGCGCAGCTCATCAACAACAACAAGGGCGACGGCAACGCGCTGATGGTCAGCGGCAAGGGCATGGTCTCGGCGATCTTCATCAACAAGTCGCCGGTCAGCTCTGTCCAACGCCACGCCGATCGCGCGGCTGACCGGCGAATACGAAGTGCTGGTGGTCCCGGCGGCTCGAAGCTGAAGACGATGGCCGACCTGGTCGCGATGTACAAGGCCAATCCCGGGCAGCGTGTCGTGGGCCGGCGGGCTCGCCGGCGGCGTCGACCAGCTCACCGCGGGGATGATCGTGCAGGCGATCGGCGGCGAGCTCGGCAAGTTCAACTACGTCGCGTTCAGCAGCGGCGGCGAGGTGCTGGCGCAGACGCTGGGCGGCCACGTCACCGTCGGCCTGGGCGGCTACAACGAATTCGCGGCGCAGATCACCGTCCGGCAAGCTGCGCGCGCTGGCGATCACCTCGACAAGCGCCTGCCCGGCGTCAACATCCCGACGTTGAAGGAGCAGGGCATCGACGTCGAGTTCGTCAACTGGCGCGGCCTGATGGCGGCGCCCGGCATCAGCGACGCGCAGCGCCAGGCGCTGGTCAAGGCGGTCACGCAGATGGTGAAGATCGCCGCAGTGGAAAGCCACGTGAAGAAGAACGAGTGGCTCGACCTGTCATGGGCGGCGACGAGTTCAAGGCCTACGTCGAGGCCGAGCAGAAGAACGGTGCGTCGTAACGACTCGGCTGGTGAAGATCGCGACGCCTCGGGGTCCTGGTCGCAACGAAATGAGCGCGCGTTCGCGCCGAGGCCCGCTCCACGCGGGCGAGCTCCTGATCTCGCTGGGGCTGGTCGCGCTCGGCATCTTCGTCATCTACGAGACGCAGAGCATCGCCGAGACGCAGGGCTACGCGCAGGTCGGCCCGCGGCTGTTTCCCTACATCATCGGCGCCGGCCTCGACGCTGTGCGGCGCGGTGCTCGGCTGGCACGCGATCGTGCGGCGGCTGGCGCAACGTGCCGCTCGACCAGGACGGCCACGACGCGCCCGGACTGGATGGCGTTCGGCATCATCAGCGCCGGCATCGTGCTGCACATGGTGCTCATCGGCTGGGCCGGCTTCATCATCGCGTCGACGCTGCTGTTCGTGCTCGATCGCGCGCGGCTTCGGCAGCAAGCGGCCGGTGCGCGACCTGCTGATCGGCGTGGTGCTCGCCGTGGTCGTCTACTTCGTGTTCACGCTGGGCCTCGGGCTTGAAGCTGCCCGGCCGGCCCGTTCTGGAGCGCTGAGCATGGACACCTTCGACGCACTGATGGCGGGCTTCGCGGTCGCGCTGACGCCGACCAACCTGATGTGGGGCCTCATCGGCGTGACGCTGGGCACCGCCATCGGCGTGCTGCCGGGCGTCGGCCCGGCGCTGACGATCGCGCTGCTGCTGCCGGCCACCGCGAACCTCGACCCGACCGGCGCGCTGATCATGTTCGCCGGCATCTACTACGGCGCGATGTTCGGCGGCTCGACGACGTCGATCCTGCTCAACACGCCGGGCGAGTCGGCCACCATCGTCACGGCGATGGAAGGCAACCTGATGGCCAAGCGCGGCCGCGCCGGGCCGGCGCTGGCGACCGCGGCGATCGGCTCGTTCGTCGCCGGCACGATCGCGACGATCCTGCTCACGGTGATGGCGCCGCTGGTCGTCGAGGTGGCGCTGAAGTTCGGCCCGGCCGAATACTTCGCGGTGATGGTGCTCGCGTTCACCACCGTGTCCGCGGTGCTCGGCGCGTCGGCGGCGCGCGGGCTCGCGAGCCTGTTCTTCGGCCTCACGATCGGCCTGATCGGCCTCGACAGCCAGACCGGCCAGGCGCGCTTCACGCTCGGCATCCCGGAGCTGCTCGACGGCATCGACGTCGTCGTCGTCGCGGTCGGCCTGTTCGCGGTCGGCGAGACGCTGTACGTCGCGACCTACCTCAATCGACAGGAGACAAGATCGAGAAGATGAAGGGCTCGATCTGGATGAGCAAGGCCGACTGGGAGCGCTCCTGGAAGCCGTGGCTGCGCGGCACCGCGCTCGGGCTTTCCGTTCGGCACCATGCCGGCCGGCGGCGCCGAGATCCCGACCTTCCTGTCCTACGCGATCGAGAAGAAGCTGACCAAGCATCCGGAGGAGTTCGGCAAGGGCGCGATCGAAGGCGTGGCCGGGCCCGAGGCCGCCAACAACGCGTCGGCCACCGGCACGCTGGTGCCGCTGCTGACGCTCGGGCTGCCGACCACCGCGACCGCGGCGATCATCCTCGCCGCGTTCCAGCAATGGGGCCTGCAGCCCGGGCCGCTGCTGTTCGAGACGCAGCCGCTGCTGATCTGGGGCCTGATCGCGAGCATGTACGTCGGCAACGTGATGCTGCTGATCCTGAACCTGCCGCTGGTCGGCATCTGGGTCAAGCTGCTCGAGATCCCGCGCCCGCTGCTGTATGCCGGCATCCTGATCTTCGCCACGCTCGGCGCCTACGGCCTGCGCAACTCGTGGTTCGACCTCGCGCTGCTGTACGGCATCGGCGTGGTCGGCTTCCTGATGCGGCGCTACGACATTCCGGTGGCGCCGGTGCTGGTCGGCATGATCCTCGGGCCGCTCGCCGAGCAGCAGTTCCGCCGCGCGCTCGCGATCAGCCAGGGCGACCTGTCGATCTTCGTCACGCAGCCGATCTCGGCGGCGGTGCTCGCGATCACCGCGCTGGTGTTGATCGGCCCGCCGATCTGGCGCCGCGTTTCACTCCGACGCAAGGTCGCCGTGACCTAGCCGTGACCTAGATGCAGCGCAATGGAGCGCGCCGCATCCCTCGTTGCCGCCCCGCCTTCGCTTGGCTAAGATGGCCAGGCTTCACGGGGAGATCGAGATGTCGGCTCGCCACGCACTCCTGGCCACGGCTGCCCTGGCAGCCTGGATTTCGATGCCTCCGAGCGATGCGCAGGCGCAGCAGAGCGACTGCCAGAATCGCGGCCAGCTCGATGGGCTCTACTGCGATGACAATAACGATCTGGTCGCCGACGTGCCGCGCGATCCGAAGCGGTGGCGCGATCCGTCGACGCTGGTGTTCGCCTACACTCCGGTGGAAGACCCGGCCGTGTACCAGAACATCTTCAAGCCGTTCACCGACCACCTGAGCCAGTGCACGGGCAAGCGCGTGGTGTACTACGCGGTGCAGTCGAACTCGGCCGAGATCGAGGCGATGCGCTCGGGCCGGCTGCACGTCGCCGGCTTCTCCACCGGTCCGACCGGCTTTGCCGTCAACCTGGCCGGCGCGGTCCCGTTCGCGGCCAAGGGCACGGAGGCCGGGCCGCACGGCTACCACCTGATCTCGCTGGTCAAGAAGGACAGCCCATACCAGAAGCTCGCCGATTTGAAGGGCAAGCGCGTCGCGCACACGGCGCCTTCCTCCAACTCGGGGCATCTGGCGCCCCTCGTCCTCTATCCGCCCGAAGGCCTGAAACCGAACGAGGACTACAAGCCGCTGATGTCCGGTGGTCACGACAAGTCGGCGCTTGGCGTCCTCTCCGGCGACTACGACATGGGGGGCGTCGCGTCGGACGTGTTCGAGCGCATGGTGACCCGCGGCACCGTCAAGGCCGAGGATTTGCGGATCATCTACAAGAGCCCGCTCTTCCCGACCTCCTCATTCGCGTACGCGCATGATCTCGCGCCCGAACTCGCCAAGAAGCTGACCGGATGCTTCTTCGAATTCCGCTTCCCGCCCGCGATGCAGAAGGAGTTCAACGGCGACGACCGCTTCATGCCGATCACCTACAAGGAAACCTGGAAGGTCGTGCGCGAGATCGCCGAGGGCTCCGGCACGCCCTACAACAAGGCGGCCTACGAGGCCGAAGCGAAGCGTGAGGCCGAGGCGCTGGCGAAGAAACAGCAGCAGCAGTCCCCACCCAAGCAATAGGCCCGCCGCCTCCCATGTCAGGCATTCCCGCGGGCCCGGACGGCGGCGACGACGCGGGCGCACTCGTCATCCGCAACCTGCGGAAGGAGTATCGGGCCGGCGCACCCGTCCTGAGCGACATCTCGCTCACGATCGCAAGCAAGGGCATCACCGCCATCGTCGGCCCGTCCGGAACCGGGAAGTCGACGCTGATCCGCTGCATAAACCGCTTGGTCGACCCGACCGCCGGGGAAATCTTGTTCGACGGCCAGGACCTCGCGCGGCTGCGTGGGCGGGAGCTGCGCGTGGCGCGACGGCACATCGGCATGGTGTTCCAGGAGTACAACTTGGTCGAGCGGCTGTCGGTGATCGAGAACGTGCTGTGCGGCCGGCTCGGCTACCTGCCGACCTGGCGCGCGTGGCTGCGCCGCTTTCCGGCCGCTGACATCGAGCGCGCCTTCCAGTTGCTGGATCGTGTCGGGCTCAACGGCTTCGCCACCGAGCGCGCCGACCGGCTGTCGGGCGGGCAGCGCCAGCGCGTCGGCATCGCTCGCGCGCTGATGCAGGAGCCGCAGCTCATCCTGGCCGACGAGCCCACCTCCTCGCTCGATCCGAAGACCTCGGTCGAGATCATGGAGCTGATCGCGGTCGAAGCCCGCGCGCGCAACATCCCGGTCATCGTCAACATCCATAATGTAAACCTGGCGCGCCGGTTTGCCGACCGCATCGTCGGGATGCGGAACGGCCGGATCGTGTTCGACGGTCCTCCGGAGCGCCTCGCCGAGTCGCATCTCCTCGAGATCTACGGAGGCGAGGGATGGCTGGAGTAGCCGTCCCGGCACCCCCGCCGTACCCTTCCCCACGGGAGGGAGAAGCAGGACGCCGCCGCGCCTTCCCGCCGAACTGGCGCGCCCGCCTCGCCTTTGCCGCGCTCGCGCTCTATGCGCTCTACGCCGCGCAATCGCTCGACTTCACCTGGAGCCGGTTTGTCCAGGGGTTTGACCAGGGCGGCCGCTTCCTCGCGCGGATGTTTCCGCCCAACACGGCGCCCGACAAGCTGCAGCTGCTCGTCGACGGCATGATGGAGAGCCTGCAGATCGCGGTGCTCGCGACCGCGGTCGGGATCGCGCTCTCGCTGCCGCTCGGCGTGGCGGCCGCGCGCAACCTTGCGCCCGCGCCGCTCGCCTGGAGCGCGCGTGCGCTAATCGTGCTGTTTCGCTCCTTTCATCCCGTGATCGTCGCGATCCTGTTCGTCAAGGCTGTGGGCTTCGGCGCGCTTGCCGGCGTGCTGGCGCTGATCGTGGCGAGCCTGGGCTTCCTGTCGAAGCTGCTCGCGGAAGCGCTCGAGGAAATCTCGATGCGGCAGCTGGAGGCGGTGCGCGCGACTGGGGCGCCGTTCCTCTCCGTGCTCGTGTTCGGCGTGCTGCCACAGGTGCTGCCCCGCCATATCGGCTTTTGCGCCTACCAGCTCGATTCCAATCTGCGCAACTCGGCACTGGTTGGCCTGGTCGGCGGCGGCGGCATCGGCGCCACCCTATTCACCGCGTTCCAGCGCTTCGATTACGACTTCGTCCTCACCATCGTGCTCGCCATCATCGCCGTGGTGATGCTCGGCGAGATGCTGTCGGTGTGGACACGGCGGCTGTTCCAATGAGCGCGCAACCGTCCCCCGACGCCGGATCGCGCGGCCGGAAGTGGCAGCGCTTCACGCCGCGCGAGCGCATCCTGCGGTCCGCGTTCTATCTCGTGGTGGTGATCGCGCTGGTGTGGTCGCTGCGCACGATCGAGGTGATCCCCGAATTCCTCTACGACGCGCCGGCGCAGACCGTCGACCTCTTCGCGCGGATGTGGCCGATCGACTGGTCTTGGTACCCGAAGGTGGTGCATGGCGCCTTGATCGAGACGCTGCACATCGCGACGCTCGGGACAATGCTTGCAGTGGCGATGGCGAGCGTGGTGGCGCTGCTGGTGGCGCGCAACATCACGCGCTCCGTGCTGCTCAACAATATCGGGCGCTTCATCCTGGTCGCCACGCGCTCCATCCACACCATGGTCTGGGCGCTGTTCTTCGTCGCGGTGTTCGGCCCGGGCGCGCTCGCCGGCACGCTCGCCATCGCCATGCATTCAATCGGCTTTACCGGGAAGTTCCTCTCGGAAGCGATCGAGGAGGCGCAGAGCGGGCCGATCGAGGCGCTGACCGCAGCCGGCGCCTCGCGCACCGCCGTCCTGCTGAAGGGCTTCTGGCCGCAGGTGAAGCCCGCGTTTCTCAGCATCGCCGTGTTCCGCTGGGATATCAACGTGCGCGAGTCCGCCGTGCTCGGCCTGGTCGGCGCCGGCGGGATCGGCATGGCGCTCGATACCGCGCTGTCCAACTTGTATTGGGACCAGGTCGGCCTCGTCCTGCTCGTGATCTTCGGCGTCGTGATCGCGGCCGAGATCGTCACCTCGTGGCTGCGAACGCGGATGATTTGAGTTCGACGCGCGTCTGCCAGTTCGAGGGCGGCGGCGAAGCACGCAGCGCAGGGGTCAGCAGCCTGGTGTTCAGACTACGATGCGCGGCGCATTAGTGAATTTCCCGCATCTTCATCGGACTGGCGGGGCCACCGCCGCATCGCGCTGGTTGCTGCGGGTGAGCGCGTCCGCAACGAAACCGGAAGCCTTGGCGTCTTCCACGAAACCCTTCAGGAACTCCAACCCGTTCTCGCGGCCTTTCGGCGTTCCAATCGCCTGCTCGATCACCATGAAGCGCCCGTCCATGACACGCACGTCTGGTTGACCGGAGGCGAACGCAATGAGCTGCTGGCGAACGCCCGCCGCAACCTCGAGTTTCTGGTCGCGGAAGACGTCGATCACAGTAGGCGACGTCGGAGCGCGAACGAGTTGCGCCTTTTTGATCGTCCGGGTCAGGTAAAGATCGTAGGCACTTCCTTTTCCAACGGCGATCCGCACGCCCTCCCGGTCGATGTCCTCGATCGTCCGCAGGGGCGAGTCCGCCGGGACAAGGTAGGTTCCTTCAATCACGACATAAGGCGCGGTGAATGCGATGTCGTTTGCACGCCCGGGATCGATGGCCAGGAACGCGACGTCCCACACGCCGGCCTTGACCGCATCCGCAACCTTCCCGGCAGCCTCGAACAGGACGAACTCGACGGGAACGCCGAGCCGGCGGGCGAGCTCGCGGGAGAGATCGACCGAAATCCCCCGCGGCTCGCCGGTCGTCGCGTCCTTTTGAGCCAGAACGGGATTACCAAAGTTGATGGCTGCCCGTAGCTTGCCTTCCGGCGCAATCTCCTTGACGAGCTGGGGCGAGACGGTCTGCGCCGCGGCATCGCTGGCGAACAGGATGACTGCCAGAGTTTGCAGAAGCCTCAACATGACCTGCCTCCCGTCTGATCTTTTCCTGACGTACGCTGTGAACTGTCATAAGCGTAACACCTTCCTGACGGGATTGTCTCAGAACGGCGTTGGACGTCCGCTATCCAAGCCTATTAGATTCCTGCCGCAGCGGAGAAAGTTGGATGCCAGTTCCTCCCGCTTGGGACTGGCGGAGGGAGAGTAACTGGATTCCAAACTTCTCTGGAGTGGACCCGCGCCCTTCGGCTCCCGCCTGACTTCGCAACAGCGAACCGCTTAGAGGCCGCCCCAGCCCGATTGCCGGAGTTGGTCGATCGCCGCTTCTTTTACGTCCACGGGCGCGTCGAGCACCTGACCCAGCGCCGCCTGCACCCGCTCCGGGCTGACGTAGCGGATTTCCACTTGGCCCTTCTTGGCCTCGGCCAGGAATTCCGGGTCCTCCAGCGTTGCCTTGAAAGCGCTCTGCAGCGCCTTCAGGCGATCCGCCGGCACTTCCGGCGGGACGATGAACGGCCGCACGTAGACGAGGTAGCTGAACAGGAATTCCCATACCTTGCGGTCCTTCTCGGACTTAACGAGGTCCAGCGCGAAGGGCACGCCGCGCTCCTTCAGGACAGGATGGCGCTCATTGGCGGTTTCGAGCCCGACCTGGATCACGCCGCGCTCGAAGAAGTCGCGGCCATTGACCTGGGCGCCGTCCCAGCCCCAGCCGCACAACCCGTCGACCTCGCCGCGCTCGATCGCCAGCAGCACGTTGGTCGTAGACTGGAATCCCCTGACAAGCTTGAACTTGGTGCCGACTATGTTGTTGAGCAGGGTGGGAACCAATTCGGTCGAGCCCGCGGAGGTGCCGATTATCACCTCGCGCTCAAGTAGCTCGCTGCCTTCCTTGGGCAGCGCGCGCTTCGAGAACACGCAGGCGTTGGACGTGTTGTTCGCGCTGCCCAGCCAACCGAACTTGCGCATGTCGAACTGTACGTTCGGCGAGTTGCCGGCCTGGGCATAGATCAGTGTGCCCTGAACGATGCCGAAGCTGGTGCCGTCGCGCGGCGCCTTCGCGTACAGGAAGTTGGTTGCAGTGAGGCCGCCCGCGCCGGGCATGTTCTGCACAATGACCGTGGGATTGCCCGGGATGTGGCGACCTATGTGGCGCGACAGATGGCGCGCATAGAGGTCGTAGCCGCCGCCGGGCGCCGAGCCGACCACGATGCGGACCGTTTTGCCTGTGTAGAAATCCGCAATCGGATCCGCCGCGGCCGTACCGGCCTGCAGTAACCCGGCCAAGCCAGCAAGCGCTGCGGCTGACCGCAGAATATGGCGACGTGCGAAACGCATTTTTGTTCTCCTTGACGGGCCGGCGCGGACACCGCCCGCTTCAGACGAATTGCGGCTTTTCGGTCAGGTAGTGCTTCTGCATCAGCGGCCGATATTTTTCCATCAGCGTGCGGTTGAGGTCGACCGGCGGCTTCTGGCCCGGCGGCAGCATGGAAGTGTATTTGACGCCGCCGGTCTCCGTGAGGAAGGTCCGCTTCGCCTCCTCCACGATGGCCGGGTTCTTCAGGCATTCCACGACCGAGCTCGCGAGCACCTTGGCGCCGGCATAAGCGCCCTTGTGCGCGATCGAGGTCGCAAGCGCGGTGCCGCCGCCCCAGTGGTGGGCGGTCGAATGCGGAATGTTCGACGGATAGTAAAACTTCACCATCGGCACCTTCCACGACACGTCACCGGCATCGTTGGCCGACGGCTTCTGCACCGCCTCGCCCTTGAAATTCGGCAGTTCGACCGCGAGGCCCTCGGTCTTGACGCCGACCGCGGCCTGCAGCTTGCGCGCGAAGTCCTGCTCCTCGGCGGTCCATCTCGGCATGCCAACCAGCCTGATCTTGTCCTGCACCATCTCGGCCAGAGTGCGGTTGCCGCGCAGCGGCCAGACCGCCGCCATGATCTCGGTCTCGACCTCGGTATTGGTCATCATCGCGGCACCCTGCGCGATCTTCTTGGCCTGCTCGAACAGCCGGTTGGCGCCGTCCGCCGTGGTATCGCGGAAATACCACCACACCGTGGCCTTTGCCGGCGTCGCATTGGGCTGGTCGCCGCCGTCGGTGACGACGCGCTGCATGCGCGCCGTGGGCATCATGTGCTCGCGGAACTGCGCCATGCCCATATCCATCAGCATGACGCCGTCGAGCGCGTCGCGGCCCTTCCAGGGCGCCGTGCCGGCATGGGCGGTCTCGCCGCGGAAGGTGAAGGTTGCAGAGATCAGCGCGGCCTGGATGCTGCCGTAGCCGGCCTCGAATTTCTGGCTGATATGGTTGTGGAAGGCGATGTCGACATCGTCGAACCAGCCGTCGCGCACCATATAGGGGCGGCTGATGAGCTGCTCCTCGGCCGGCGCGCCGATCACTTTCAGCCGGCCCTTCAGGCCGAACCGGTCGATCGCCCGCGCCGCCGCCAGCGCGCCCGACACCAGCACCGCGGCATTGACGTTGTGGCCCTCGCAATGGCCGGGCGCGCCTTCCGTGATCGGCGTCGCTTCGAGCTTGCCGGCGGCCTGCGAGTTGTTCGGCACCGAGTCATATTCGGTATGCATCGCGATCACCGGCCCGTCCGCACCGTAGGTCGCGCAGAACGCGGTCGGCATGTCGGCGATGCCGCGCTCGACCGCGAAGCCGCCCTGTTCGAGCAGGTCGGCCATCAGCTTGGACGTCTCGAACTCCTGCATGCCGAGCTCGCCGAAGTAGAAGATGCTGTCGCCGAGCAGCGCGATCGCCTTCTCGTTCCGGTCCACGAAATCGCACACGAACTTGTGTTCGGCGCTCGGCTCGGCCATGCTTGAACTCCCGCTTCGATGCTGCGCACAGCCCGTCCGTGATGCGCTCTCTCGCCTATTTCGCGTCGGAGATCTTCACGATGTTGCGGGCGCGTAGGACGAGCTGCGGCGACGAACTGTAGATTTTGGCGATCAGCGCCTGCGCCTCTTCGCCGAAGATCGGATCGATGGCGAGGCGCAACTTGGCGGCCTCCTCGAGCAGGGCCGGGTCGGTCGCCGCCTTCTGGAAGGCGTCGCGCAGCATCGCCACCCGGTCGGCCGGAATGCCGGGCGGCGACAGGAACGGCCGACCGAGCGCGAGCCGCGACAGCAGATCAGCTCGACGACTTGCCGGTCGTGGTCGTTCTTGATCAGCGACAGGATGGTCGGCGTATCGCTGTGCGCAGGATCGCCGGTGGCGGACATCTGCACCAGGAGCTTCATCTTGCCTTCCTTCATCTTCTCGCGGACATAGGCGCGGCCAGGGCCGGACCAGCCGCTCATGAACAATCCGTCGAGCTCGCCGCGCTCGATTGCGAGGAAGCATGTCGGGCTGGCCTGCCGTAGCCGTAAACGATCTTGAACTTGGTGCCCGAGCAATTCGTTCAGCAGCCGCGGAAACATCGCCGGATCCTGCTCCGGCGCGGTCGCCCCGACGATCACCTCGCGGGTCTTGGCATCCTCGATCGACTGCACCGACTTCGTGGTAGAGACCGCGGCCATGCCGTTCTCGCTCATCGCGCTGCCGAGCCAGTTGAACTTCACGGCCTCGAACTGCGCCTTCGATTCCTCGCCATAGAGCAGCGGCGCGGTCGCGATGCCGCGGTCGAGCAGAGCGATGGTGGAACCGTCCTTCGGCGCGATGTTGTAGAGGAAATTGGCGGCACGGATGCCGCCGCCGCCCGGCATATTGTTGACGAGGATATTGGGATTGCCCGGCAGGTACTTGCTCATATAGCGCGCGAACAGGCGCGAATAGGCGTCGTAGCCGCCGCCCGGCGGGCTGCTGGTGATGAAGTTCATTTCCTTGCGGCTGCGGAAGAATTCCTCCGCGGACTGCTGCGCGAAGGCGGTGCCGACGGAGGCGGCGAGCACGAGCGCGGCGGCGCCGGCCGCGATGCCGAGGGTGAGATATGAGCGAGGTAGGCGCATGGTCGTGTCTCCCGTCGTACGGCCGCGGTATTCGCCGGACACCGAACGGGTTCCATGCCATCATAGATCTGCGCCGGCTGTGAAGCAGCCACGGCGCGCAGATTCTCCGCTGGCAGAGCGGGTGCGTGTTTTCTATGCTTCCTGCAGCCGCATTCCCCGCCGGAGGAGCCCGCATGACCGTTCATCAGACCGCCGCCCAATGGGAACCGCCGCCGCAGGTCTCCCGCGACGAGATCGTCGCGAGCTCCGACAGGATCCTGGCGCAAGCTGATCTGCCGCTGAAGCAGACCGAGGACATCTTCCGCATCGAGACGCTCGGCCTCGAATGGGACATGGGGGTGATGGTCTACGAGCCGGCCGACCCGGCGCAGGTGGCGCGCGGCGCCGACGGCAAGAAGATCGGCATCTTCCTGCTGCACGGCGGCTCCGGCGATTTCAAGTCGATGGAGCCGATGGCCAAGACCTATGCCGGCAAGTTCGGGCACAAGGCGGTCTCCATGACCTTCCCGGGCCGGCTCTATTTCGACGATCCGAGCCGGGACTGGCCGGGCGACACCATCCATCCGGACGGCACCGTCAGGACGCCGATGTGGAAGCAAGGCGAGCACATCACGCCGGACCAGTACGAGGTTGTGCGCGACACCTCGATGCGGCTGCGCTACGGCACGCGCACCGTCGCGCGCGCCAAGCCCGGCTCGACCTTCTACGACCGCATGGCGGGCTGGCCGCTCGCCTTCGAGGCCGGCATGAAGGAGGCGATGCGCCGCCATTTCCCGGAGGCCGACTATTCGATCTACGTCACCGGGCATTCCACCGGCGGGCCGCATGTCTTCATGATGTGCCAGCGGGTGCCGAACATCGCCGGCGTCCTCGCGGTCGAGAACTCGCCGTTTGGCTTCATCCAGGAACAGCAGCACAACTGGTCCGGTGCGCTCGGCAAGATCGAAGGCTTCGAGCGCGTCGCAACGAAGCCAGCGCCGCGCGCCGACCCGTTCAACGAGCTCTATATCCGCACCTGGCGCGACCGTGCCCGCTATGCGGGGCCGGAGGCACTCGGCCAGGAAGGTCCGAACGCGCTGATGCGGCTGCCCTGGCTGATGGAGGATATCCTCGACTGGTGGGATCGCACCAAGGCGCGCCCGCAGTTCAAGGCCGAATATATCATCACCCACAACATCGCGACATCGCTGGAAGCCGCGGCGCGGGCGAGCGCGAAGCGGCTCGATCTGTCCGGCGACGACACCGAGAGGCTGGTGAAGCACTACAAGGGCTTCCCGTTCCCGCTGACGGGCGAGGGCGTGAAGCCTGTGCCGCCGGTGCATTTCTGCATCACGAAGGACAGCCGCGACCACAGCCCCGACGTTTATCGTGAAGTCGTGCTGCCGATGTTCGCGAAATATGATCCGGCGCTGCGGGTGCGACTCACGCAATTCCGCGCCGGCGTCCACACCTACAACAAGGCCGAGGCGGGGCTGCCGCTCGGCGTCGTGCCAGCCGTGGCAGAGCTGTACCACCGGGGCATCACCGGCGGCTATTTCCTGACCGGATAACCGGCCGGCGTTTGATCGCAGGACGACAGAGAAGCGGAAGCCATGCGCGGTGACGACGGTTGAACGCATATCGGCCTGGCGGCGGCCGGCGTACAACATCGTCGGCGCGCGCGAGCAGGCCGCCTATTACGCAGGTGGCAACTCGCAACATAAGATGACAAACATCGCAAGTTCATCGCCACGATTTACCTGCCTCTGGGACTGCCACGTCCTGGTAAGAGGATTCGAACTCGCACGTTCCAAAACACTGACAACCCTACTCGGCAGTGGTTTTATTCTTCGGTCTCCAAGCCGAGTCTCCAGAAAATGGGAATTCTTCTGATGATGCGTAGAGATTTTTGGGAATGTCCGGGCCAAAAGTTCGACAATGGGTTGCTCAGAGACTTTTAGCATCTTGAAAAGCCCGCAATTGGCGGGCCTTTCCAGCGCTTGAAAAAGAAATTCTCCAAATCGCACACTGGCTGGCTGACCTGAAAGGATTCGAACCGCCGAATGGCTAAATCAAAAAAGGCCTTTGATACTTCGCCAGAAATCTCGACGATTCAGCAGAAATAACGGCCAGAGATTTTTTCGCGGATAAGCTGCACAAACGGTAAGGACAACTCCCTCTTTGTCCGGCAGATCAGTATCTGACTGCCGAGCATGACGCCGGCGGTGCTGTTCAAACAGCGACGGCCAGATGATGAGATTGGCGATTGAAGCGCAGGGCGGGTTCTAGGAAAATGGCCCCAAAACGATGACAAGGGAGGGCGCTAGGTGAAGATTGCGAATATCAAGGCCAGCCTACACCGTCATGAGATCGACCTGCCCGGCATCGGTCAATCGATCAAGTCGCGCAGTTTCGTCTTCGTTGAGGTGGAGACTGAGGACGGGCAGAAAGGCATGGGCTGCACCGGCTCCTTCCTCCCCTGGGCGGTGATGCCATGCATCGAGCACCACCTGTTCCCGTTGCTGAAGGGCAAAGACGTCCGTCACACCGAGGCGATCCACAATCTCGTCTGGCGTCAGCTCAACAACCGCGCCTATACTGGCGTGATCTCGAACGCGCTTTCGGCCATCGATATCGCCTGCTGGGATCTGCGCGGTAAGGCCGAGGGCGTGCCGATCTCGGAATTGCTCGGCGGCTTCAGCAAGGAAGCCTATACCTATGCCACGTTCGGCTACCCCTTCTTCGATGAGCAGCAGATCGCCGAATACGCCAAGAAGTTCTTGGCCGACGGACATACCATGCTGAAGATGGTGGTCGGCGGCGAGCCGACACGCACCTGGAAGGACGACATACGGCGCGTGCGCGCCGCGCGGGAAGCGATCGGCCCGCACGTCGACCTGATGATCGACGCGAACTGCTGGTTCAATCCGCACGACGCCTTGATGCTCGCCAAGGGCGTCGAGGACCTGAACCTGAGATGGTTCGAGGAGCCGATTCAGCAGAACGACGCACGCGCGCTCGCAGACTTGCGCAACCGCACCAGCGTGCCAATCGCCGCGGGCCAGATGGAGGGTCACCGCTGGCGCTTCCGCGAGCTTGTTATCCACCACGCCGTCGACGTGCTGCAGCCCAACGTGCTCTACAACGGCGGCTACACGGAAGCGCTCAAGGTCGCGCACCTGGCGCAGGCGTTCAATCTGCCGATGTCAAACGGCGGCGGTTGGCCGATTTTCAACATGCACCTCCTGGCCGGCGTCATGAACGGCGGCCCGGTCGAGTTCCACTACGGCATGTGGATGACCGGCAAGCACTTCTTCGAGGGCACGCCGGATCCGGTGAACGGCAAGATGCGCATCCCCGACCGTCCCGGCCTCGGCTTCACGCCGCGCTACGACGCGCTCAAGGACAGCCGCATCCGCGATCCGGAGGCCAGCCATTCCAAGAACCGCGACGCCCACGGCTATCTGCTCCGCGAGGACATTTACAAGAACTGAGGAATGACCCGGCCGCCAAGCGGGCAACAGCGCACCGGCACGCCCACAAACCCGCCGGTGCGGAACACAACAAGATGCGAGATAACAGGGAGGAGACGATGAGGAACCTGACACAGTCGAGCCTGTGGATCAGCGGCCGCGCCGCCGTCACCGGTGCCGTTTGCGCCGCCGCGGTTCTGGCAGCCACTCCTGCCATGGCCGAGTATCCCGACCGCGACATCTCCATGATCATCCCGTTCGGTCCGGGCGGCGGCAGCGACGTGCTCGCTCGCACCATCGCCAACGTCATTTCCGAGATGAAAGTGGTTCCGGTGAAGATCCTGCCCGAGAACAGGCCCGGCGGTTCCGGGGCCGTCGGCTACACCGCGGTCGCGCGGAGAAGGGCAGCCCGTACACCATCGCCACCGTCAGCGTCTCCTTCTTCACGACGCCGCTGCAGGGCGGATCGCCGGTCAGCTACCGCGACTTCACCCCGCTCGCGGCCATTGCGCAGTCGCCCTATATCCTCGTCGTTCCGGTGAACTCGGAGTACAAGACGTTCGATGATTTGAAGAAGACCAAGCGGCTGACGACCGGCACTGTCGGCGTCGTCTCCGACGCGGCGCTGCTGGCGCGGATGACGTCGAAAGCGCTCGGCGTGCAGATCGATGCGGTGCCGTTCGACGGCGAGGGCGAGGTGATGGCCGCGCTACTGGGCGGCCACGTGAACATCGCCTACTTCAACCCGAGCGAGGTGCTCCCGCAGATCCAGGCCGGCACGCTACGCGCCTTGGCAGTCAGCACGTCCGGGCGCGTGCCCGTGCTCAAGGACGTTCCGACCTTCACCGAGCTCGGCCACTCGATCGTCCACACCCAGATGCGTGGCCTGGTGATGCCGAAGGATGCGCCGGCTGAGGCCGTCACCTATTGGGAGGGCGTGCTGCGGAAGGTGGCCGAGAGCGACCAATGGCGCAAACAGTACATCGATCGCTTCCACGACGTGCCGAGATTCCTCGACTCCAAGGCCTTCGGCGAGGCCATCGTGGAGACCAGCAATCGCTTCGAGGCGCTGATGAAGGAACTTGGCATCATCAAGTGAGGTGCCGAGCGTCCCGGCTTGTCAGCTGGGACGCTCCATTCGCTTCATCGTGAGGGGACTTCCATGACCATCCAGCGCCTTGACCAGCTGGTCGCGCTCGGCCTCGCCCTCCTCGGCGTCTATCTCGTGGTCGCAGGCTTCGGCTACGGGTTCATGCGGGATACGACGCCGGGCGCCGGCTTCTTTCCAGTGCTGATCGGCGGCGTTATCGCCGTACTCAGCCTAGTCAACCTCGTCCGCAGCCTCGCCGGCATGGAGATCCTCAAAGCCGCCATGACAAAAGGCGATGTGCTTCGCTTCGTGGTCGTCGCCGTGGCGCTGCTCACATATGTCTGGCTTGCGCCGGTTCTCGGTTTGGCGCTTGCCACCATGGCGCTGATGATCGTCGTGGGCCTCATCATCCGCCCGAACTCTTGAGCCCGGCTTCCTCGCTCGCCTGCTGACCGTCTCGGTCGTCTTCTCGCTCGCCTGCGTCTGGATTTTCGGGACGCTGCTGCGCGTGCCGATGCTGAGCGGTCCCTTCGGCTTCTGACGCAATCGCCGCGCGCGGCGATTGGGAGACACTTGCACCATGGAAATCATCGCCCTTCTCTGGAACGGCATCCTTCAGGCGGCGGCACCCAATATTCTAGCCGGGACATTTCTCGGCATCATCGTCGGGCTGCTGATCGGCGCCCTACCGGGCCTCGGGCCGACCGCCGGCGTCGCGATCATGCTGCCGTTGGCCGTTGGCCTCGGCGGCACAGCGGCCATCGCCTGCCTTGCCGGCGTCTATTATGGCTCGATGTTCGGCGGCGCCATCACCTCGATCCTGCTCGGCATTCCCGGTGACGCGCCCTCCGTTATGACCGTCATCGACGGTTACCCGATGGCGCAGAAGGGGGAGGCCGGCCGCGCGCTCGGCATGAGCGTGTTCGCCTCCTTCATCGGCGGCCTGTTCGGCCTGGTCGGGCTGGCCGCGCTGTCGGTGCCGATCTCCCGCGCCGCGCTCGCCTTCGGACCCACCGAAATGACGGCGATGATGTGCTTCGCGCTGTCGCTCGTCAGCGTGCTCGGCGGCCGCAACGCCATCAAGGCCTTCGTGGCACTGGCGCTCGGCTTCGGACTCAGCATGATCGGTCTCGATCCGATCGCCGGCCCCGCCCGCTTCACCTTCGGCCAGATGGATCTCTTCGACGGGCTCGACTTCGCCGTGGTCGCGGTCGGCCTGTTCGGGCTTGCGGAGATATTCACGACGCTCATCGTCTCCATCGACAAGAGACTCGCGGCCTTCTCGTTCCGCTCGCTCTTCCCGCGCCTGCAAGATGCCGTCATCGCCCGGTGGGAACTTCTCTCGGGTTCTCTCGTCGGCTTCATCGTCGGCGTCCTGCCCGGTGTCGGCGCCACGGCCGCCACCATGCTCTCCTATGCGGTCGCCAAGCGCTTCTCGCGTCGGCCCCATCTGTTCGGCACCGGCGTGGTCGAGGGCATCGCTGCGCCGGAGGCCGCGAACAACTCCGCCTCCTATTCCGCCATGATCCCGCTCTTCACGCTCGGTATCCCCGGATCGGCCACGACTGCAGTAATGATGGGCGGGCTTCTCATGATTGGCCTGCAGCCGGGACCGCTCCTGTTCGTGAACAATCCCGATTTCATCTGGACCGTGTTCGGCAGCTTCTGGGTCGGCAACATCGCGCTCGTTTTCCTGACGCTGCTTCTCACGCCAGCGCTCGCCGCCATCCTGTTCGTGCCTACGGCGCTGCTCTACCCGATCGTGCTGGCGGTAGTCGTGTTCGGAGTGTACGCCATCGAGTATTCCACCGGCTCAATCCTGATCGCGGTGATCGCCGGTGTCGCCGGCGTCGTTCTGAACAAGCTCGAATACCCCGCCGTGCCGCTGATCCTCGGCCTCGTTCTCGGTCCGATGCTCGAGCGCAACATTCGCCGTACGCTGATCCAGAGCCAGGGCGATGTCCTCGTCTTCGTCGAGCGGCCGATCGCGCTTGCGCTCTTCATCCTGACCATCGCAGCACTGCTCATCCCTGTGGTGCTGAAAGTGCTCGACAAGAGGAAAATTCCCGCCGACGAGGCGGAGGTCTGAACCATCCAACCGCACGATCAATGAGGATCCGATCTCTTGATCGTGGGCTTCTTTCCACTGCCAGGTCAGTCGCCATTCCAATTGCGGTTTAGGGAAACCTGTAGCTGGCGCCGCTGTGGTGCTGTTCGCTTGGCGCATGGCTAAGAGCAAACACGGCCTAGGTTCCTTCTGTCGGCCCTCGTCCATTTGTTCGAACACTTATCGGCTTGCAGGCGGCGGGCCGGATCGTAGTTTTTCTCATTCTCAGCTCTTCGCGCTTTGGGCAAGAAACTGCCGAAATTGGTTGGGTAGAGCCTGCAAAAGGGTTGCTTCATTTGCAACCTTCGCCCGAACTCGCTGCACCCAAACGAAAGTAGCTCCGGAAAGGGCGGCTTTCCACCTATCTTTTCATGGCGGCAGCGTGTTGCGCCATGATGTCCTCGGCACCGGCCAATCCGCGAACCCGGCGTCGATGGAATATGCGTGTCCACCCGTCATCGGAATCGCGAAAAAAGCGCCGCGCCGGCCGCTCCTGACCGGCGGCGTCGTTTCGCCTCGGTCGAATTGTGCTCGCTTCGCGGGATTGCTCAGAGATCGTAGGGCGCGGAGTTCGCCGCGTCGTGCAGGTCCACGCTCGCTGCTCGTGCTCAAGTTCCCCATATTTCCGACCGCGGTATGATTTAATCAATCGGAGGCATATCCGCAGATTGACGCTGAAGGTCGGAAAAACTTCTGACGCCCAGCTTGCGGAAGCCTGTTGTGACCCGGGTGATCGGCGAGAAGGGCTACTCGCAGCGGCGTACCTGCCATCTCATCGGCATGCATCCCTCAATTTTTCCACTCAAGAATTTTTGCAGCTTCGTCGATCGTAGATTGGGGCGCCGAAGAAACTTTCTTTACGAAGCTATCGAGCTCCGCGCCCGTCATGGGACGGAGCATAACGCCCATCTTCGTTGCTTCAGCCAGAAACGCCGGATCCTTCATCGTATCAGCGTAGGCCTTACGAAGGATCTCAACCTGCGGTTCAGGCGTTCCGGGAGCAACCCAATGCGCGTATCCAATCGCGGTGGCAAGGGAGATGAGATCGACGATCTGTCTCTCTCTTTCGGTTTTTACCAAGTCTTGCAGCATGGGAATCCCCGGGAGGTCCTTTTCAGGCTGCAGCCCAATCTGAATAAGGATGTTCAGTTTTTTTTCTTCAATCCATCGAGCATTGTTGGATGAAACACTCGCCCACGAATTGCCTCCCCTGCCCTCTACTTCTCCACGCTCAATCGCGAGGTCTATTTCCTTGCTTCCTCCACTATATCCATGCACGATCTTGAACTTTGTATGCAGTAGGTTGTTGAGCATCGTTGGGAAGATATGAGAATCCGAATTGGTGCCGGTGCCACCCAAAATGGCTTCCGTCTTCATCGCATCTTCAATCGTCTTCACTTTACTCGTTATCCAGGTGTAGATCAGACCGTTTGATGCGCCCATCGACCCTAGCCAGACGAACTTCCTCGCATCGAACCGTGCCGACGCCCCTCCGAACAGCGAATACATCGGCATATTCTGGTTCACTGCCGCGATGTAGGTCCCATCCTTCGGTGCGCTGAAGTAGACGTAGTCGGTAGCCCCACGCTGCCCGCTCCAATCATGTTCTGAACAACAATATTTGGATTGCCGGGAATGTGCCTTGCCAAATGACGACTGAGCAGGCGCGCATAGAGGTCGTATCCACCGCCGGGGCCAAATCCCACTATGATGTTTATGGTCTTGCCCGCGTAAAAAGGTTCTTGCGACCGGGATGGGACCGACCATAGCGAGGCAAAGGCCATCGTGGCGAAAAGCAATACTTTGAGCATTTTCCCCTCCCTTTTCTCGTCCTCACAAATGAGTTCCGCTTATTATTGATATGAATACTGAACCGGTTTCGAACGCCACCGCCTTTTTGTTTACGCTGGATAAAGCGGCATCGGCTCGTTCGCGGTTGCCGCAGAAGGACGGTCGATCGCCGGGATGCTCTTCACAACCTTTGTGGGTAAATTGAAGAGCTTCGCTGCGTTGCCGCCCAGAATGTTGCGTTTTCCCTGCTCGCTTAAAAACGGCAAGTCATAGATCGTAGACGGCAGGTCAAAGTCCCAATGCGGGTAGTCTGAAGACCAAAGAAGCTGCGTTTCCGCCTTCAATATTTTGAAAGTCGCCTCCAATAGGGTTCTGTCGGCCGGCCGCTCCATCGGCTGTGTTGAATAATACATGTCCTGCATGTATTCGCTCGGCAGGCGTTTCAACGCTGGGCAATCGGACGTTCGCATAAGATACGAATGATCCAACCGCTGCATCAGGCATGAGGCCCAGGTCAAACCGCTTTCGATCCAAAGGACTTTTAGCTTTGGAAAGCGTTCCGGCAGGCCATTCACGACCCAATTCGTCATGTGGATCATGTTGAACCACATGAAACCAAGCGCGTGTACCGAGATGAAGCGATTGGTCATCGCAAGCGACTGATCGTTCCAATTATACGCCGCGTGAAAAGCAATCGGCTTGCCCATTTCTTCTAGGAGCCGGTAGGTTTTCATGTAGGCATTGTCATGAACCGGCTTGTAGCGAGGCGATGTGACCATAAATCCTGTCACGCCCTTCCGGTCTCTAAATTCCTTCAGGAACCGATAGGTCGCTTCTGGATCATTGAAAGGCAGGTAGAGCATCGAAACGATGCGGGGTTCTTCGTCCAGAATTTGCTCGCATAGCCAGCGATTATAGGCCTGAGCCATCGCGACTTCGATTTCGACTTGCGGGTGCAAACCAAGGAAAAGCATGGGGGTGGGAAACAAACAGGCGTAGTCGACGCCCATGCTGTCCATCCAACGCTTGGTCAGCGTAATGTCGCGATGTTTTCCGCTTGGTGTCGTCTCGTATCGACGCTTCTTATGACGCGTGATACGCCCGCCGATGTCTTGATAGCCGACTTGCCCCGCGCTCATCATTGATGACCGTCCGCCGCGGCTTGAAGACTCGAACGCAGCACGGCGAATGACCGGACTTTCAATATACTCAAAGACTTCGTTGTAAGACTCGCTTTCGTAGTGGTGGGAATCGACGTCGACGATCAGGAAATCTTTGTAGTTCCGCTTATGCGCTTGGCGGGCTGCGTTCTCGAGATATTGCTCCGTTGAGAACTCTTTGTCCGACAGCTGACGAGGCCCGTCGGGAAACATCTGTCTGCCATTTTCCACCGAAATATCTCCTGATTAAACGAGGACGAAGATGTCGCCGTTTTTCTCCACGACGTCGTAGCTCTGCAGCCGGAGTTTCGGATTCCCCACGCACTTGCCGGTCTTGAGGTCGTATTCGTAGCCGTGCCATGGGCACACGAAGTGGACTTCGTCGGAGAAAGTCTGGCCTTGATACTTCAGATCTTCGTCGATCAAGTCGATAACGCGATTGATCAGCAGACCTTCGCAAACCGGCCCGCCCGCATGGACGCAAAGGTTGCGATAGGCGAAATACTCGCCGTCCTTGAAGAAGACGCCGATTTCCTTGTCACCAACCGTCACGATACGACGGTCGCCGTCTGTCATCTCTGTTGCTTTCGCCACGAAAGCTTCGGCCATTCAGTTCTCCCGGAGCCGCTGATTTGGAACTATACGGGAAAAATGGAATGCGTTCCATTACGCGAAAACGGGACTGCCGCGAGAGAGAATCGAAGCCATCATGGCCGCGGAAAGCTGGCTGACTCCGCCGGAGACAGTGGAGATGGGCTTCGCCGACAAGATCGAGAAGCCCGTCAAGATCGCCGCGCTGGTTGCCGTGGTAACCAGTCTCCCCTTGGGTTGGAGAAACAACATCAGGTTTTGAGCGCGGAGATTGGCTGCATTATCCGCCCCGCGAAAATAAAAGCTGCGTTCCTCGCTGAGTTCCCCTTCGGCATAT
>CAVSLB010000011.1:0-12332 GCA_963728585.1 uncultured Alphaproteobacteria bacterium | reverse complement strand
TGGGCGTGCCGTTGGCATGGGCGAGCCGCGCGGCTTCGTTGCCGAGCGCGCGCCAGCCGAGCGTGCGCTGGTAGATGTCGCTGTTGCGGCCGAGCGCGGCGATGCTGATGCGATCGGCAGAAGCGTCGCCCGCCAGCAATGCGGCCTGCAACACCACACCAATCGCAAGCGATGCGTAGAGCCAGGCGCGGTGGCCGTGGCGCAGCCACCAGGCGGTGACGAGGATGGCCATGGTGAGCAGCGCCGGCGCCGCCCAGTTGGCGTTGGCGCCGCGGAAGAAAGACAGCGCGAGGACGAGCGCCAGCGGCGGGATGGCGAAGGCGAGTAGCAGCTTGTCCTGGCGGATGAGGTGTCCGCGCAGTGCGTGCACCAGGATCACGAGGAAAGCCGCAAAAATCAGCGGTCCGGCAACGCCGAACTGCGAGGCGAAGAAGTTGAACGCATCCAGCGGGCGGAACAGGAGGCCGCTGCCGGTGATGTTGTCGCTGGTGTGCCGCAGCGTGGCGAAGCCGTGCGCGACGTTCCAGATGATGTTCGGAGCCAGGATCACGAGTGCGATGGCGAAGGCCGCCCAGGTCTGCGGCCGGCTAAGCAGCTCGCGGGCATCGCGATCGAGCCAAGCCGCGGCGGCGAGGCCGAGCGCGAAATAGATCATTGCGTATTTGGCGAGCAGACCCAGCCCGAGCGAGACGCCCAGCAGCACCGTCCAGCGCCAATCCGGCGCCGCAAGCAGCTTCAGCCAGGCGAACAGCGCGAGCGCCCAGAAGAAGAGCAGCGGCACATCGGTGGAGATAATGCGGGCGGAAAAGGAAACGCCGGTGAGCAGCGCAACCGCCAGCGCCGACCAGAAGGCAGTTTCCCGGTCGTAGAGCTCGCGGGCGATGGCATACGAAACGAGGCTGGTACCCAAATAAAACAGCGGCGAGGCGAGGCGGACGCAGGCTTCGCCGCTGCCGCAGACGCGGTCCGACAGCGCGATGATCCAGGCGAGCAATGGAGGCTTGGAAAAATAGCCGAAGGCGAGATCGCGCGACCAGGCCCAATATTGCGCCTCATCGAAGAACAGATCGACCACCGACGTGCGCAGGCCAATCACCCGCAGCGCGGTCAGCGCGAGGAGAATCGCCAGCAACAACGGAAAGCCGGGGGCCGACCTTGCGGAGCGCGAAGGAAACGCAGAAGCGGTCATGCAATCACCGCCGGGCTTCGCCGCCAGCGGAAGACCACGCGGTGTATGACCCATATCAATATCGTCATCAACAGCGCCGCGAACAGCACGTCGGTGAAGAAATGTCCGCCGGCCGCCATGCGCGAAAGCGAGATCACGAAGGTGAAAATCGACGCGCCAGCAAAGGCGGCGATGCGCCATTGCGGCGGCGTCAGCATGGCCGGGGCGAACATCCAGGCAGCCGAAGCGACTTCACCGGATACGAAGGAGCAGTTGCGCTCGCAGCCTCCGCCCGGATTCCACCAATCGACATAGGCCGTGTTGCCGCCGAATTCGTTCACATGCACCGGCCGCGGCCGGTGCCAGTGTTCCTTCAAGATACCGTTCACCAGCAGTCCGGGGCCAAGCGCCAGCGTGCCTACCAGGAAGAGCACCACGCGGCCGGGAATGATCCGTTGCGGCAGGCGCAGCATGCGGGTCACCAGCGCGGCGACCACGGCACTTATGCAGGTCACCAAGGCGATCAGACCATTGTCACGCACGGCCGCGACGTAGGGATTGATAGCCCCGAGGAAGCGCTGTTGTGCCGGATCGTAGAACAACTGAGCGATCCGCAGATCGAGCTTTAGCCCGGCCAGCATGGCTAGGGTCGCGAGAACGGCGACGCCGGCCAACGTCCCGATGATCGTGCGCACCCCTCGACTCCCTGTCGGAAAAGTGGGGGCATATAAGGCTAAGCACGCGATCAGCAAAAGTGGGCACCGGTTTTGCGTCGCAATCAAGCTTCGCAGATTGCGTATACTTATCTACGGCTCGCGCGCTAACTTATTAAAATAGCGCATGATCTTGTCGGCGAACCGGTTTCCACTTCGCCGGATCATGCGCGGCCGGGTTTCGTTAAGGGCACCCGCCTTTGGGACCGGCTGATATTGCGGCTTACCCTTGCCCGGGACCGCACCTTTGGCTATACCCCGGGCATCCGGACCGCCTTTGATCCATTCAGGCTGCCCGAGCCGGGGTTAAGGCCGCACAGGCTTTTGTTTCGGAGCTTTCAGCTCCCTCCTGCTCCGCAGCCGCAAGGATGCATGGCTGGCCGGAAAATTCGTCCCGACCGTTCGGTGATCGGGCCGGCCCGCCGGAAGTCCGGCGGCAGTCGAGGGTCTACGGGGCCCTCGGCCCGAGCGGTCAAGGGGACGGCATGCAACACCAGCCGCCGGTCGCCCGTCAGGAGATTACATGGTCGCCACGAATACCGCCGCGCCGACGCGCGAAGACTTTGCTGCGATGCTCGACGAATCCTTCCAGTCAGGAAATCTGCAGGAAGGGGCCGTCATCAAAGGGACTGTAGTCGGCATCGAGAAGGACCTCGCCGTCATCGACGTCGGGCTAAAGACCGAAGGCCGCGTGGCCTTGCGGGAGTTCGCGGGACCGGGCCGGCAGGCCGATCTCAAAATCGGAGATACCGTTGAAGTTTACCTGGAGCGCGTGGAAAATGCGCTCGGTGAAGCCGTGCTCTCGCGCGACAAGGCCCGGCGGGAAGAAAGCTGGGGCAAGCTCGAAACCGCGTTCAAGAACAACGAAAAGGTCAATGGCGTCATCTTCAATCAGGTCAAGGGCGGTTTCACCGTAGACCTCGACGGCGCGGTGGCCTTCCTGCCGCGCTCGCAGGTCGACATCCGTCCGATCCGCGACGTCGGCCCGCTGATGAATCAGCAGCAGCCGTTTCAGATCCTGAAAATGGACCGCCGCCGCGGCAATATCGTCGTCTCCCGCCGCACTGTGCTGGAGGAGAGCCGCGCCGAGCAGCGCCAGGAGCTGGTGCAGAATTTGGAAGAGGGTCAGGTCATCGATGGCGTGGTGAAGAACATCACCGACTACGGCGCCTTCGTCGACTTGGGCGGCATCGACGGCCTCTTGCACGTCACCGACATCGCCTGGCGCCGCGTCAATCACCCGACCGAAGTGCTCAACATCGGCCAGCAAGTGAAGGTCAAGATCATCAAGATCAACCACGAAACCCACCGCATCTCGCTTGGCATGAAGCAGCTGCTCGAGGATCCGTGGCAGGGCATTGAGGGGAAGTATCCGGTTGGCATGCGCATGAAGGGCCGTGTCACCAATATCACCGACTACGGCGCCTTCGTGGAGCTGGAGCCGGGCATTGAGGGCCTGATCCACGTGTCGGAGATGTCCTGGACCAAGAAGAACGTGCACCCCGGCAAGATCGTCTCTACCTCCCAGGAGGTCGAGGTTCAGGTGCTCGAGGTCGATCCGGTCAAGCGCCGCATCTCACTCGGCCTGAAGCAGACCATGCGCAATCCGTGGGAGGTCTTCGTCGAGAAATATCCGGCGGGAACGGTCGTCGAAGGCGAGGTTAAGAACAAGACTGAGTTTGGCCTCTTCCTCGGCCTCGATGGCGAAGTCGACGGCATGGTCCATCTCTCCGACCTGGACTGGAAGCGTCCAGGCGAGCAGGTGATCGAGGAGTACAAGAAGGGCGACAAAGTCAAGGCGCAGGTGCTCGACGTCGATGTCGAGAAGGAGCGCATCTCGCTGGGCATCAAGCAGCTGCAGGGCGGGGACCCGATGGAAGCCGCCAGTGCCTCCGAGTTGAAGAAGGGCTCGGTAGTGACCTGCGAAGTGGCTGAGATCAAGGATTCCGGCTTGGAAGTGAATATCGTCGGCACCGACCTCACCGCCTTCGTTAAACGCACCGAGCTGTCGCGCGACCGTGCCGAACAGCGCACCGAGCGTTTCTCGGTCGGCCAGAAGTTCGACGGCCGCGTGACCCAGTTCGACCGCAAGACCCGCAAGGTGGCGGTGTCAATCAAGGCCCTGGAAGTGGCGGAGGAGAAGGAAGCCATCGCTCAATACGGCTCCTCGGATTCCGGAGCCTCGCTCGGCGACATTCTAGGCGCGGCGCTCAAGCAGCGGGCGGAGACTCCCGAAAAGGACGACAAGGAATAATTCCTTCGAGCGGCGCCGCCACGGCCGCGCCGCCTGCTTTATTACAAACTATTGAAAATTTACGGCCGGTCGCGCCATTGACCGCCCCGCTCGCGGGCGTACTGTCCTGCCGCGAAATCTCTCAAGGAGCACTGCGCTATGTCGCTCGACGCCGATTACATCGTCGACCGCCGCCGGATGCGGCGCAAGCTTACCTTCTGGCGTGTCTTCGCCGTCGCTCTGGCCGCCATTGCCGTGATCGGCACGGCGCTCGCGCTCCGCTCGCCGAATGGGCTTGCCTCCCGCCCCGGCCCCTATGTCGCCAGGGTCAAGATCGAGGGGCTGATCCGCAGCGACCGCGATCGCGTGGAAGCGCTGGAGCGGCTCGGCCGCTCCTCGGCACGCGCGGTCATCGTGCATATCAATAGCCCGGGCGGCACCACCGGCGGCTCCGAGCAGCTGCACGACGCGCTCAAGCGCCTGAAAGAGCAGAAGCCGATGGTGGTCGTGATCGAAGGCTTGGCCGCCTCGGGGGGCTATATCGCCGCTCTCGCCTCCGATCACATCGTGGCGCAGAGTTCGGCGCTGGTGGGATCCATCGGCGTGCTGTTTCAGTATCCGAATTTGACCGAACTGATGAAAACCCTTGGCGTGAAGGTCGAGGAAATCAAGTCGTCGCCGCTGAAGGCTGCCCCCAGTCTATTCGAGCCGGCCAGCCCCGAAGCCCGCGCGGCGGTGGAAGCCGTCGTGATGGATTCCTATGACTGGTTTCGCGGTCTGGTGCGTGACAATCGCAAGATGGAAGGTATCGAACTCGCGCGTGTAACTGATGGCCGGGTCTTCACCGGCCGACAGGCCATCGATCTCAAGCTGATCGACGAACTAGGCGATGAAAAGCAGGCGCTGGCCTGGCTGGCAAAGGAAAAGGGCATTGATCCGAAGATCCGCGTGCGCAATTACGAGCTCGAGCCGCGCCTGAGCGACCTGCCATTCCTGCACGTAGCGGCGGCGGTAATGCTCGAAGCGGTAGGTCTAAAGGGATGGGCGAAGCACATTGAGGCTTGGGGTACGGTACGCGCGATCGAACGCCTCAACCTTGACGGTCTCCTGGCGCTTTGGCACCCTTCGATCAATTGAGGTGCGGCGGTCTTGTTGACGGCCGCATTGTTTGCGGAAGCGTCATCCTCGAATCCGGTGGGGCGATAATTCACATGATCAAATCCGAACTTGTGCAGCGCATCGCGTCGCAGAATCCGCACCTCTATCAGCGCGACGTGGAAAATATCATCAATGCGATCCTGGGCGAGATTATCGCCGCGATGGCCCGCGGAGACCGCGTTGAATTGCGCGGCTTCGGCGCCTTTTCCGTAAAGAACCGGCCGGCGCGGACCGGCCGCAATCCGCGCACCGGGGCACATGTATCGGTCGAAAAGAAGTGCGTGCCTTTCTTCAAGACCGGCAAGGAAATGCGCGAGCGGCTCAATCGCGAGAACGCTAGCTAAAGCCGCTTTTTCGCGCGTTATGTGGGCCACGGCCGCGCCACAGCGGCGGCCGACAGGAGTTCCTCGATGATCCGCAAGATCGTCACGGTCGTTCTTCTCATGCCGCTTGCCGCCATCCTCATCGGCCTTGCGGTCGCCAACCGTCAGACCGTCACAGTGTCCTTCGATCCTTTCGATGCCGCCAATCCGGCCTATGCGGCGTCGCTGCCACTCTTCGTGCTGATCCTCATTCTGGTGATCTTCGGCGTGATGTTGGGCGGCGTGGCCGTCTGGCTGCGGCAGGCGCGCTGGCGTTGGGTGGCGCGGCGTGCGGAGAAAGAAAATCACGAGCTGCGGCTGGAACTAGACCGGCTGCGGCACGATCTTTCCGCGGATCCGCCGGCCCGGTTGTCTCCGCCTTTACAGGGCACCTCGTCGCCGCTGCGCTCGCCCGTGGAATAGGTCCGGCAGCACAGCGCCTTGGTGGGACAAGACAAAACGCCTCAATCGGGTTAGAACCCGCCCTGTCAGGACGGAATGCCGAAATATGCCCCTTTTGGTGAAAATCTGCGGCTTGAGGAGCCCCGAGGCGCTCGACGTGGCGCTGGATGCAGGGGCCGATCAGGTCGGCTTTGTCTTCTTTGCTCCGTCGCCGCGCAACCTCGCCTATGGGGCCGCTCGCGCACTGGGCGAGCGGGTGAAAGGCCGCGCTGGCAAGGTCGCACTTACCGTCGATGCGACCGACGAGATGCTGGGCGAGATCGTCGAGGCGGTGCGGCCGGACATGCTGCAATTGCACGGCAGCGAGACGCCGGAGCGTGTCGTCGCCGTGCGCACGCGCTTTGGGCTGCCGGTGATGAAAGCCCTGCCGGTTGAGGACCGCGCCTCTCTGTCATCCATCCGACTTTACGCAAATGTGGCGGACAAAATCATTTTCGACGCCCGCGCACCGCGCGAGGCCACCCGTCCCGGTGGTCTCGGCAAAGCCTTCGATTGGAGGCTGCTGGAAGGTATCGATCCCGGGATTCCCTTCATGCTCTCCGGCGGGCTCGACGTCGGCAATGTTGCTGACGCGCTCTCGATCACGCGGGCCCCCGGTGTGGATGTTTCGTCCGGCGTCGAGCGCATTCCCGGCGAGAAAGACCCGGACAAAATCCGGGCCTTCGTGCGCGCCGCGCGCCAGGCCGATGCCGCGCGCAATCGCGTTGCGAGCCGCGCATGAGCGCCCCGGCGACACCCAACTCCTTCCGCACCGGGCCCGACGACCGCGGCCATTTCGGCATTTATGGCGGCCGCTTCGTCGCCGAGACACTGATGCCTTTGGTGCTTGAGCTTGAGCAGGCTTATGCCAAGGCAAAAGCCGATCCGGCTTTCCAGAAGGAGATGGACGGCTACCTGAAGAATTACGTGGGCCGGCCCTCGCCGCTGTATTTTGCCGAACGGCTAACCGAGCATTTGGGCGGCGCGAAGATTTACTTCAAGCGTGAGGAGCTCAATCACACCGGCGCGCACAAAGTGAACAACGTGCTCGGTCAGATCATGGTTGCGCGCCGCATGGGCAAGAAGCGCATCATCGCCGAGACCGGGGCCGGCATGCATGGTGTTGCCACTGCAACGCTCTGTGCGCGCTTCGGGCTGGACTGCATCGTCTACATGGGCGCGGTAGACCTGGAGCGGCAGAAAGCCAACGTCTTCCGCATGAAAATGCTTGGCGCGGAGGTGCGTCCCGTTCAGTCGGGCACCAGGACGCTGAAGGATGCGATGAACGAAGCGTTGCGCGATTGGGTAACCAATGTTGCGGACACCTTTTACTGCATCGGTACCGTGGCAGGGCCGCATCCTTATCCAATGATGGTGCGCGACTTCCAATGCGTGATCGGACGCGAAACGCGCGCGCAGATGCAGCAAGCCGAGGGGCGCCTGCCGGATTCGCTGATCGCCTGTATCGGCGGCGGCTCGAATGCCATGGGGCTGTTTCATCCTTTCCTCGACGACCGCTCGATCGAAATCTACGGTGTCGAGGCCGCCGGTCATGGTCTCACCGGCCTGCATGCGGCATCGATCGCGGGCGGCCGGCCCGGCGTGTTGCACGGCAACCGCACTTATCTGCTGATGGACGACGACGGCCAGATCAAGGACGCGCATTCGATCTCCGCCGGCCTGGATTATCCCGGCATCGGCCCGGAACACGCCTGGCTGAACGATCTTGGCCGGGTGAAATTCCTATCCGCGACCGACGATGAGGCGGTGGCGGCGCTGCAATTGTGCAGTCGGCTGGAAGGGATCATTCCCGCCCTCGAGCCAGCGCATGCGCTCGCCAAGACGATCGAGATCGCCCCGACCAAACCGCTGGATCACCTGATGGTGGTGAATGTCTCCGGCCGCGGCGACAAGGATCTCGACTCGGTCGCGCAGTATCTCGAAGGCAAGCGATGACCACCCGCATCGAGCGCCGCTTTGCCGCGGTGGCAAAACAAGGCCGCGCGGCGTTGGTGACCTTCACCATGGCGGGCGATCCCGACGCTGAGACCTCGCTGACGATGCTGAAGGCGCTGCCGAAAGCGGGCGCCGACGTGCTCGAGATCGGCGTGCCTTTTACTGATCCGATGGCGGACGGGCCCGCGATTCAGGCGTCCGGCTTGCGTGCGCTGAAATCCGGCCAGACCCTGAAAAAGACGCTCGCGATGGTGCGCGACTTCCGCAACACCGACGACGATACGCCGATCGTGCTGATGGGTTATTACAACCCGATCTATATTTATGGTGTGGACCGTTTTCTTGCCGATGCCACATCGGCGGGCGTCGATGGGTTGATCGTGGTGGATCTGCCGCCGGAGGAAGACATCGAGCTCTGCCTGCCGGCGCTGAAGGCAGGCGTTAACTTCATTCGCCTCGCCACGCCTACGACTGACGATAAGCGGCTGCCGGCCGTGCTCGCGAATACTTCAGGCTTCGTCTACTATGTCTCTATCACCGGCATTACCGGTGCCGCCGCCCCGGATGCCGCGCGCGTCGGCGCCGCCGTCGCGCGCATCAAGCGCCATTGCAATCTGCCGGTCGCGGTCGGCTTCGGCGTGAAGACGGCCGCGCAAGCGAGCGCGATTGCGCGGCATGCCGACGGCGTCGTGGTCGGCTCGGCACTGGTGGACGCGCTGCGGGCGACGCTTGATGCCAACAACAAGGCGACTGCCGGCACCGTCAAGGCCGTCACCGATTTGGTCGCGGAACTCGCCGCCGGCGTGCGCGCCGCCAAGCGCGTGGCGGCGGAATAGGCTATTGCCGGGTGCCTGCGGGCGATCCATCTATACTTGTGTTAGATTGAGCGACCGAAGGGCGCCGGCGGGCAAGACAGACAAAGAGACGCTTCGATGAACTGGATTTCCAACGTCGTGCGGCCAAAGATCCGCAACATCCTCAAGCGCGAGACGCCGGAAAATCTTTGGATCAAATGCCCCGACACCGGTCAGCTCGTCTTCTACAAGGATGTAGAGGCAAACCAGTTCGTTATTCCGGAATCCAATTACCACATGCGCATGAGCCCGGCGGCGCGCATGAAATCGATGTTCGACGGCGAGACCTGGTTTGACATCGCGGTGCCCGAGGTAGCCGTTGATCCGCTGAAATTCCGCGACGAGCGCCGCTACATCGACCGGCTGAAGGATGCCCGCACCAAGACCGGTCTGCATGACGCCGTGAAGCTCGGCTACGGCAAGCTGGAGGGCCAGGCGGTCGTGATCGCGGTGCAGGATTTCGATTTCATGGGCGGCTCGCTCGGCATGGCGGCGGGCGAAGCCGTTATCAAGGGATTTGAAAAGGCGGTCGAGAAGGGCACGCCCTTCATCCTGTTTGCTGCCTCCGGCGGCGCCCGCATGCAGGAGGGGATCATGTCGTTGATGCAGCTGCCGCGCACCACGGTGGCGGTGCAGCTGCTGCGCGAGGCGAAGAAGCCCTACATCGTCGTGCTCACCAACCCGACCACCGGCGGCGTCACCGCGTCTTACGCGATGCTGGGCGACGTGCATATAGCGGAGCCCGGCGCGCTCATCGGTTTCGCCGGGCCGCGCGTGATCGAGCAGACCATCCGCGAGAAACTGCCGGAAGGGTTCCAGCGCGCGGAGTATTTACTCGACCACGGCATGGTCGACATGGTGGTGCATCGCCATCAGTTGCGTTCCACGATCGCCGGGCTGTGCCGCCTGCTGACCAAAGCCCCCGCTCGGCAAACTGCGAGTACAATGCCGGCGCCGGCAGAACAGGCCGCAAATGCAGCGCCCGCAGTTGCGCCGCCTGCGACCGCCCAGCTTTGACTTCCATCGACGACATCATCGCGCGGCTGCAATCGTTGCACCCGAAGCTGATCGATCTCTCGCTTGACCGAATGACGCGCGTCTTGGCGCAGCTCGGCCATCCCGAGCGCAAGCTGCCGCCGGTGATCCATGTCGCCGGCACCAACGGCAAAGGTTCAGTGATCGCTTTCATGCGGGCGATGCTGGAAGCCGACGGCAAGCGCGTCCATGTCTATACCTCGCCGCATCTCGTGCGCTTCAACGAGCGATTTCGTCTTGCCGGGCGGCTGGTATCGGACGAAGAGCTGGAGGCGGCGCTGGAGGAATGCGAGCGCGTCAATGCCGGGGCGCCGCTGACATTGTTCGAGATCACCACCGCGGCGGGCCTGTTGCTGTTTTCCCACCATCCCGCCGATGTGGTGCTATTGGAGGTCGGCCTTGGCGGCAGGCTCGACGCCACCAACGTGGTTGAAAGGCCCCTGGCCACGGTTATTACGCCGATCGCGCTCGACCACGCGGACTATCTCGGCGAGAGCCTTGATCAGGTGGCAGCGGAAAAGGCTGGGATCATCAAGGAGAGGGTACCTGTCATCGCGGCCGCGCAACAGCGTGACGTAATCTCGGTGATCGAGCGCCGTGCCGCTCGCCTCGATGCGCCGCTGTACATCGCCGGCGAGGAGTGGACGGCGGGCGAAGAACGCGGCCGTCTCGTCTTTCAGGACGAGGAGAGACTGCTGGATTTGCCCCCGCCGAAGCTGTATGGCCGCCACCAATTCGACAATGCCGGGCTGGCGGTCGCCACCTTGCGCGCAATTCCTTCGCTTACGCCGCGGGTATCCGCTTTCGAAGCGGGCGTGATCAATGCCGAATGGCCGGCGCGCATGCAGCGGCTGACCACCGGCTCCCTCGCATTGCGCGTGCCGCAGGGCAGCGAGCTTTGGCTCGACGGCGGGCACAATCCCGACGGCGGCCGCGCCATCGCCGCCGCGCTCGCGGACCTCGAGGAGCGGGTGCCGCGCCCGCTGGTGCTGATTGTCGGCATGTTGTCGAGCAAGGACTGCGCGGGATTTCTGCGTAATTTTGCCGGGCTGACCCGGCGCATCATCGCCGTCCCGATCGAGCATCAGAAAAACGCGCTCTCGCCCGACGAGGTCGCCTATGCCTCGCGCAGCGTCGGCATCCCCGCCATGACGAGAGCCAGCATCAAGGCCGCACTCGACGCCACCGAAATGCTGGAGCTTGATCCCGCCGCCGCGCATCCTGATCACCGGCTCGCTGTATCTGGCGGGCGAGGTGTTGAAACAGAACGGCACGCTGCCGGAGTGACTTCTTATCCCTCCCCGCAACCGGGGAAGAATAAAAAGTCACTTCAGCAGCTTCATCAGGTTCGCCTTCTTCTGCTTCACCTGGTCGATCGTGCATTGCTTCGGCGCCTTGTCCGGCCGCCAGCGCAGCAGGCGCGTGCCGTGCCGGAAGCGATCGCCGGTGAAATGGTCGTAGCAGACCTCCACCACCAGTTTTGGCTTGAGCGGCTGCCACTCGGCGGAGCGCTTGGTCGACCAGCGGCTCGGCCCGCCGGGCGCGTTGCCGGTAAAGCCTGGCGGACCGATCAGCTTTTCCAGCTTTTTCGTCAGCGCCGCGCGCTCGGTATTTTTGATGGTCGAGGTAAAACCGACGTGATGGACCAGGCCCTTAGCGTCGTAAAGGCCCAGCAGCAGGAGCCGACGAGCTTCTTGGCTTCGAGATACCGAAAGCCGCCCACCACGCAATCGGCGCTGCGGTAGTTTTTGATCTTGCGCATGCCGCTGCGGTCATCCGAGCGGTATTCGACATCGCGCCGCTTAGCGATGATGCCGTCGAGAGTCGGCGCCCACGCTGGTGAGCCATTTTTTGGCGTCCGCTAAGCGTGCAGTGGCAGGCGAGAGCCGGATGCGTTCTCGCTCCTTAAGATATTTCTTTGCGAATACCTCCAGCAGCGGGCGGCGTTCGGCCAAGAACTGTCCGGCGAGGAGTTTGCCGTCCGCATCCACCAGCAGGTCGAAGACGATCAGCAACGCCGGAGTTTCCTTCGACAACTTGGCCACGCGGCTGGCGGCAGGGTGGATGCGCTGCAGCAGATCGTCGAACGAAAAACTGCCATTGCTCGGCACGACGATCTCGCCGTCGAGCACAAAGCGCTTGGCCTTGATCCCGCCGACGGCTTCGACGAGATCCGGGAAAATAGCGCGTCAGCGGCTGGCCGGATTTTGATTGCAACGCGATCTTGTCGCCGTCGCGGAACACCAGGCAGCGGAACCCGTCCCATTTGGGCTCGTATTGCCATTCCGCGCCGGTGGGGATCTCGTCCACCGACTTGGCTTCCATCGGCATGAAGGGCTGACGCAGCGGGAGCATGATTGCCTAACGCAAACGGCCGGCATTTCGCCGGCCGTCAGTTAAATTTTTCCGGGC
>CAVSLB010000010.1:0-11875 GCA_963728585.1 uncultured Alphaproteobacteria bacterium | reverse complement strand
GTGCTCATCTCACAGTGGGATTCAAGCAATCGAGGGGGCCGATGTCCTTGAGGATTGGTGGATTTCATAAGGATCCCGATCACCTTCTTGCCTCCGGCTCGGGTGAGAGATTGGACGCGTGCGCGCTTCATGGTGCCGGAAGAGGCGCCGATCCTGGTCTCGGAGCTTACTTGCACAAGGCCGGGCTGCGTGCCGCTGGAAACGATGATTGCCTTCTGGACCGAAAGCGGCGAGCGCCATCACTTCAAGATCTTCAAGCCCGTGAAGGAAGTGATGTTCGAGGATTTCCCGGCGGAATGGATCGATGATGGTGTGTTCTTACAGGGCATCGAGGGTTGCGCTTGCTGCTAAAATGACACTGCCGGCGGAGCAACAGGATGCCGTCAGCGGAAGATGAATTTGCCGATCAAACCGCTCAGCGGTGAAGCGCTCGAAAAGCAAATTCAGTCGGTGTTCAAGCTCGAACCAGCCGCGATTGATAAAGCCAAGGCGCTGCTGAAGCGGTAGCTGGGCATATATACTTTGCAAACCAAACAGATTAGACAGAGAAGGCCGCCCTGTGCCGGCCTTTTAGTTAGTATCGGGCGCACCCTGCATCTGCCGGTCACGGTGCAAACTGGACGACCGTGGTGTGGCGCAACACGGTCACGGTGTTGCCATTAAGATTGCTCCTGAACTCCCCGCGGACGACATGCGCGCCAGGAGCCACGCTCGGAAAAACAAACTCATATGAATGCGCGTGGGCGAAATTACCGTCGTCGCCGGAATACTGTACCTCGAACGGGAGGGCCGCGGTGGTGTTGTCAAGGTAGGCCCGGACGAAAACGATGTTGTTAATCCCCTCCGCGTATGTCATGGCCGAGAAGCGAACGATGGCGCAACTCCGCTGTCGCCGCCTTGCCGAAGCCGAACGCGGCTTCGGAGATGTTACCGAGGTCGCCGACGTGCTCGTAGTATTATCTAAAGCCGAGGCGCTACCTTTCACCTTCGTCGGGCTGCAGACAAAGTTCACCGGCGCAGCCGGGGCGGCAACCGGCATCAACAGGGCGAGCAACAGCAGGCCCCCGCACAGCAGCGGCCCGAGAAACCAGGATCGTCATGATAATTCCCTCCGTGGGGCGCGGCATCTCTAGCAGTGCCGAGCCTACACCTTTATAGCAGGATGGGCGGGGGCCACTAGGAATGAAGCCCTAGCTCCCCGCCGGGCGCTCGAGCGTCCTTGCGAATATCCTCCATCCGGTTGACGCGCGCGAGCTGCGGGAAGAGCAAGACACAGGCGCCGACCACGACCAGTGTCCCGATGCCGCCGATCAGCACCGATGGAACGGCGCCCAACCATTCGGCGGTCAGGCCCGAGCGGAAGTCGCCGAGTTGATTTGACGTTCCGATGAACAAGAAATTCACCGCACTGACCCGCCCGCGCATCTCATTCGGCGTGCCGAGCTGGATCAGCGTCGAGCGGATCACGACGCTTATCTGGTCGGAGGCGCCCATTGCGGCGAGCGCAAGCACTGCCACGGGCAGCGAGGTGGATAGGCCGAATACGATCGTGGAAACGCCAAATACCGCAACCGCCGCAAACATGATCGGTCCCGCATGCTGGCGGATGGGAAAGCGCGCCATCAGAAATGAGAAGATTATCGCGCCGATGGCGGGGGAAAGACGCAGGAGACCCAGTCCTTCCGGACCGGTTTGGAAAATATCCTTGGCATAGATCGGGAGTAGGGCGGTGGCGCCACCGAGCACCACGGCGAAGAGATCGAGTGTGATGGATCCCAAAATGACCTGCCGCCGCCAGATGAAGCCGATGCCGGCAAACAAGGTGCGGAAGGTCACCGGCTCGCGGCTTTGCGCGGCGCGTTCAACCTTGAGCAGAATGGAGAGAGTGGCAGCGGCGAAAAAGAGGGCGCCGCAGAGGACATAGACCAGCGGGATACTGACAGCCAGCAACACGCCGCCGATCGCCGGGCCGATGATGGTGGCAATCTGGTTGGAGGAGGAAGAGACGGCAATCGCGCGCGACAGCATGGCCGGCGGAACAACCAGCGGAAGCAGGCTCTGCTGCGTTGGCTGCTGGAACACCCGCGCGGCGCCGAACATCACCACGATCGCCAGGATCACGTCGCGGTTCAGCCAGCCTCCCCAGGTGCCGAGGGCGAGAAGTCCCATCGCGAGCCCGTCCACGGCCTGGCTGATGCAGATCACAGTCTTGCGGTCGTAGCGGTCGGCGACATGGCCGGCGACCAGCATCAGAGCGACAAGCGGAAAAAATTGCGCGAGCCCCACCAGTCCGAGGTCCAACGCGCTGCCGGTCATCTCGTAGACCTGCCAGGAGACGGCGACGGTCTGCATCTGGTTGGCCAGACTGCCGCAAATACGCGACAGGAAGAACTGAGCAAACGGCCGATGCTTCAGGATAGAAGATTGCGACGTGTCCTCGACGCTCATCGGCCCTTCGCCCCCATTCCCATCTGTATCCGCAATTCCGGTCCGATCTGCAGGGTCGGCGCGCAAAAAGCAACGGCCGGCAGCAAGCCCGGCCGTCAACCGAAATCGCGGGTCATGTTACCGCTTGGCCATCGCCAGCAGCATCTGGCAGATCGTGAGCTGGTTCGGCTCGGCCAGCGCGGGGCGGGCGACAACCTCCTTGCAGCGTTGCATGACGCGCGCCTGCTGCGGGCGGGACAGGGTTTCGAACGCAGAGGGTATATCCGAGCCTCCCGTCGCCGCCGATGGTGCTGGGGCCGTCGGCGCCACCGTCGCTCCCGCCGCCGAAGCCGAAACCGACGCTGCCGCTTGCGAAGCTGTCGCCGCCGAAGCCAACGGCCGTACCGGTCGGGCCGGCCGTGGCGGGATGATTGCCGATGCCGACACCGGCCGTTGCAGCTGTTGCCGGGGCGGCGGCAAACGCGGCCTTCGGGCCCGCGCCAGTGCCTTGGCTGGTCCGCGCCAATCCGGCCCCCGTGTTGGCGTTGGCTCGGGCCGGCGAGGACGCGGCGCCCGCGTTGGTGGGTACACGGTGAATGCTGACGCCTGCGCCGTCGCCGCCAACTAACCCGCGGAAAATCTTGACGCCTCCGCTCGTGCCAGCTGCGGCGTTGCGGTCGGCGACCTTCGCGCCCACGCGCGTGCCGCTTTTATCGTCGCCGCTTTTTTCACCGTCTTCACGCGCGGAAGCTTCGAGGCTCGACAGGATCATCACAGCTGGCCCGGTGAACGCGACAAAGCCAAGAGCCATGATGCCGACGCGCACAGCGCGCGCGACATCGCATTTCAAATCGTGGGACGGCATTATCTCCTCCTGAGAACTCTAACGCACCGCGAGTTGGGCGCTAGTTTTCCAACGGAGGATCGGGAAGGATAGTTCCGGTGTCAGACATGACGGCGGCGTATTCTGCGCCGCCGCCAATCACAATTAAGCGACTTTAGCGCGATGCGACGGTTACCGGATTCGATCGGTACATATTGGGGAAAAGACGCTTGAGATTGTCAACTTTCGGTAGGTCGTGGATCGCGATGTAAGGCTGCGTCGGATGCTTGATCGCGTAGTCTTGATGATAAGCCTCGGCCGGATAAAAAGCGACAAGCGGCCCGACCTTGGTGACGATCGGAGATTTGAATATTCCGGCCTGGCCGAGTTGCGCGATGTAAGCCTCGGCAATTTTCTTCTGCTCGTCGTTGGCATAGAAGATCGCGGAACGATAATGCGTACCGACGTCCGGCCCTTGCCGGTTGAGCTGGGTCGGATCATGCACAACCGAGAAAAAGATTTTGAGGATCTGCCCGTAGCTGATCTCGCGCGGGTTGTATTTGATCTGCACCGATTCCGCATGGCCGGTGCGGCCGGTGGTCACTTCCTCATAGCTCGGATTGGTTTTCATCCCGCCGGAATAGCCGCTGAGCGCCAGCTGGACGCCTTTGGTGTGCTGGAACACCGCCTGGACGCCCCAGAAGCAGCCGCCGGCGAGCACCGCGACCTGCGGCTCGTCGCTGGCGATTTGCTGATCGACGACCGGATCCGGCAAGGAGATCGCGGTCGCGGCCGCCGGTCCTTGCGCAGACCACAGCACGCCCGCCACGCCGATCAGTATCGCGATGGGAAGGGTGTTCCAGAAAATAGCCTGGATCTTTTCGCCGGAAATCATGGCTTCCTCCAGTCGGCTGGGCGGCATTGAGCAAACCTTCGCGTCCAGCCTATACGGTACGATCACGGATCAGGTTACACCCGGCCTTTGGCAAAAGCTTGCTCGAGAAGCAGGGCGGGGCTGGTGGCCTGGAAACGCTGAAGCCAGCGGCAAGGCTATGCGGGGGGCTGGGCGGAGCGTAGGAAACTATCGCCCCGCCCAAATTCGTTTAGTGCGCCGGCGCACAACCGTGCCGTCGGAAGACACGGCCGTCACGCGCTCATCACTGCATCAGCAATCGTCGCCGGGGCGCTCGCCCCGATACCTTAATGTCTACCCGAAAACCTTAGCTCCGCCACAACGCCGGCGTGATCGGAGGGCCACTGCCCCGTGGAGAGGCGGTCGGTTAGCTTGTCACCGACGAGCTTGATTTCCCGCACCGAAACGTTGCCGCGATACAGGATCAGATCGATCCGAACCGTGAAATTCGAAGTCGGATTGAGCAGATCGGGGTCCTGGCAGCAGGTGAGCCCGGGCAGCGTCGGATTTTTCTCTTTCCATGCGTCCTTAAAGCCGGCGCCGGTCAGGAGCTGGTAGGTCGGGAACGTTGGATCCGCGCTGTTGTTGGCATCGGTGTTGAAATCGCCGGCCATCACCACCGGCATGGTCGTATTCGCCGCCGTTGCCAGCAGCTCCGCCGCCTGCGCCTGCTGGATTGAGAACGGCGGTTCCGCCTCCAGATGCGTGGTCACAAACCGGAAAGACCGGCCGCGGATGCGCACATCGACCGAAGCCCAGCCCCGCGTATTGATGAAGGGCACGCCGACCGCGGTATTGAACACCTTGTTCACAAGAAAGTGCCGGACCTGCACGTTCGACAGTTCGATGCTGTTACCGTGCCCGGCCCGCGCAATCAGCACGGTGCGATAGGTGTGCCGTACGTTGAAGCCGAGCAAGGTCGGAGCCTGTGGATCGATACCAGGCATGATCGCAATCACTTCATAGGGGCGGCCGAGATCGTCGAGCTTGTCGAGCAGCGCTTTCGTCTGATCCGAGACGACATTGGTCGCGATGCCTGTTGTCCCGGTCAGCAGGATGGTTCCTTCCTGCACACCCACAAGATCGGGGCGCTCCCTGGCGATTTCGCGGGCGACCGCGTGCGCCCGTTCGGTCCGATTGGAGGCGAGCAGGTTCTGATAGACTTGCGTCACGCCGGCAACGAACTGCGCCGGCGTCGTCGCGGTGAGTACAGGGTCGAAGTTCGAGCCTTGATACAGGTTCCGCGTCATGACGCGGACCGTCTCGTCGTCGGCGAGCGCGGATGCAACCGGCATGGCCGTGAGCGCCACAAGGCTCAGGCATACCGAGGTCAGCAGCAGCCGACAGGCGGACAGGAACGTTATACGCTGTCTCGTGTAGGTCATTATTGCCCCCCATTATGTTTGACTGGCACACACAACTCCCCAAAATGAGCGAGTTCGCGAGTCCAGTTTGGTCCTCTCCAGCCCACCTCAAGCTGGCCGTCTTAAGTCGCAAAATTCTTAGAGATTCCCAGTCCAGCGTGAAGACTGGTCCTTTTCCGCCATGCGTGCAAGGCAGCCGTGAGGGGGTTGGACAGCTATCAGCACCGCGAACGGCCAGTACCTGAAACAGCGCGAGCGGGGCCTAAATCAGCGCGTCATCCGCCGCAAAATAAAAAAGGCTAGGCGGGGATGGTGGAGCCGAGGGGATTTGAACCCCTGACCTCCTCATTGCGAACGAGGCGCTCTCCCAACTGAGCTACGGCCCCCGCCGAGGACGCGCGATCGATGATCATAGCGCGTTGAGCGAGTGCGGCCATTTAGGGCGAGCCATCAGGGGTGTCAAGGATGCTGGATGCCGCCGCCTTGTTCCGCCGCGGCTGACCCGCTACCGTGCGGCGCATCCTTGTTTTACCGACGGAATCCCATGCGCGCATTGCTCGAAGTCATCCTGATAGCCTTGGAAATCTACATCTGGCTGCTGATCGCTTCGGCCGTTCTGTCCTGGCTGATCGCCTTCAATGTGGTGAATACGCGCAACCAGTTCGTGTCGATGCTGTGGGATTTCCTCTACCGCATCACCGAGCCGGCACTCGCGCCCATCCGCGCGATCATGCCGAACCTGGGTGGCATCGACATCTCCCCGGTGATCCTCATCCTGATCATCATCTTCATCCAGAAGGTGATCATAAACTACATCTACCCGAACGTCATTTGAGGGCGTGACCAGCGGGCGGCCGGCCCTGACGGGCAATAGCGCGCACATGACCGCACGCATCATCGACGGCAAAATCCTTGCGGCGGAATTGCGCGCCAAGATCGCGGCGGAGGTGCGCGCGCTCGCCGCGCGCGGCGTCGTCCCGGGGCTGGCGGCCGTGCTGGTGGGCGACAATCCGGCGAGCGAGATCTATGTCCGCAACAAGACCAAGGCGGTGCAGGAAGCCGGCATGCGCTCCTTCGATCACCGCCTGCCGGGCACGGCCGGCGAGGCCGAGTTGCTCGCATTGGTACAACGACTAAACGACGACCCGCAGGTGCACGGCATCCTGGTGCAGCTGCCGCTGCCGGCGGGAATCGACGCATCGAAAATCATCGCGGCCGTCGATCCGGCGAAGGATGTGGACGGCTTCCATCCGCTCAATGTCGGCAAACTGAATATCGGGTCTGCCGGGGCTGGTGCCCTGCACGCCGCTCGGATGCATTCTGCTCGCCAAAGCCGTTCACCCTTCACTGGCGGGCATGGAAGCCGTGGTGATCGGCCGCTCCAACATCGTCGGCAAGCCGCTCGCGCAATTGCTGTTGCGCGAGAATGCGACGGTGACCATCGCGCATTCCAAGACGCCGCGATTTGCCTGCCGTGTGCCGCCGCGCAGACTTGCTGGTCGCCGCGATCGGGCGCGCCGAGATGATCCGCGGTGACTGGATCAAGCCGGGCGCTACGGTCATCGATGTCGGGATCAACCGGCTCGCCGGAGAGGGCGGCAAGACGCGGCTGGTCGGCGACGTCGCCTTCGCGGAAGCCGCAAAGCTCGCCGGCGCGATCACGCCGGTTCCGGGCGGCGTCGGACCGATGACCATCGCCTGCCTGCTGGCGAATACCCTGCAGGCGGCGCAAAGTCAAGTAAGTCAGCCGGCATTCCGCCGGCGTTGCGGCCGATGCAAAGCGTCGGAAGACGCCTCAATTCACCTTGGCTGCGTCACTCCGCGGCGTCCTGCCGCCCCAGCTTGAAGACGTGATCGCGGGTCCAGCGGGCAACCTCCGTGGCCGTCGTGATCCAGGCACCCTCGGCTTTCTTCATGTGCTGAATGATGCTGCGTAACGCCTGGGCTCGGCCCGGCCGTCCGGAGATGTAGTCATGAATTTGGAATGGCACATAGGTCGCGACTGACTTCGACTCCTCATAGAATTCGTCGAACATCGACTTCCAGACCACCAAGGTGTCGCGCGGATTGCCGGCATCATTATTGCGATGAGCATAGGTGCGGCCGTCGCCATAGGGCTGGCGCGGCAGCTCGACCAGATAACGCCCGTTACTCTCCCAAAGGAACGGCAGATCAAATGAGAAGGAATTGCTGTTCCAGAGATAACCATGCTCCATCAGCAGCTCGATGCTGTTCGGGCTCTGGGTGCAGGAGCGCCAGCCGAGTGGCTGATGTCCGGTGCGGTTGCGGATCATGTCGCCCGTCCGCTTCATCACATCCCATTCCTGCTCGCGGGTCAGCTCACGGGCGCATTCATGGTGATAGCCATGGCCTGCGATTTCATGCCCCTGCGCGACAATGGCCTTTACCGCTTCCGGATAACGTTCGGCGATGCCGCCACAGGTATTGAAGGTGATCTTGACCTTCTCTTCCTCAAGAATGCGGAGAATGCGCCAGATGCCGGTATGCGGCCCATATTCGCACTGGGTCCACTCCTCATTATCGAGCGTTCCGTCGGGAAGCGGGCGCACGTCCTCCCCGCCCTGGAAATCCAACGTCAGGACCACGGCGGTGCGGACATTCTCGGGCCAGAAAAATTTGCCGTCGTAGTGGTGATCCCGCAGCATGGAAGCATTCTCCCTGGTAGGACGTCTTACCCGAAGAAATCCTACCCGGTTGTGAGGGCTGGCGGTATCCGCTTTTGCGGAATGATGGTGTTTCTCGGGGAACGACCGGAGCCGCGGCGCCTCCAGGCAAAGCCTGCCTGTTTATGGCCGGCGGCGCATCGGCGTGCGAGCGGACCGAAGCAGGCGCAGCGACGTCGGAGGGGGGTCGTCAGCTATTCCAGCCGTAAGCGACCTTGTCGAGCACGCGGCTGCCGAAGCGCTCCGAGGAGCGGGCGACAGCGCGCCCGCCGAGCGCGCGATAGAATTCCACTGCGGGGTCGTTGTCGGAAAGCGCCCAGACCACCAGGCTCTTCATGCCGCTTTGCGCAAGGTCACGCCGCGCGGCGCTGAATAGACGCCGGCCGAAACCGACGCCCTGGAATTCCGGCCGCAGATAGAGCTCGTAGATCTCGCCGTCATAATAGAGGCTGCGCGCGCGGTTACGCCCGTAGTTGGCATAACCGGCGATGTTGTTGCCGAAAGCCAGGAGCGAAATGCGGCTGCCTTTGCGGACGGCGCTCTCCCACCAGTCGGCGCCGCGCCGGTTGATGAGCTTATCGAGTTCGACGCCGGGGATGATGCCCTGATAGGCGGAGCGCCAGGCCTCATCATGCGCCGCTGCCACCGCTGGCGCATCGGCCAGCTTGGCTTGGCGGATTTCGATGACGACCGTGCTCATGCATAGATAGAAGCAAGCAGCGGGCCGCCCATCAAGCCCTGTCTGTAACGATCGGTTAACGATGTGGATACTGTTGTAGGAATGCATCAAAATCCCTTATCGGACCGGCAAAACGGCGCGCCGCGGTGAAATTTGAAAACCGCGGGCCGCTACGGCTGGGACGCCGGGCGGCGCTTTGTGGCGGGGTTTTCGGGTCGTTCCTGGCGAATCACGCGTGCTTGGCATTCCGCCGCGTTTGCCCTGCTCCCGTTTTAAGACATTCTGCATCCTTGGTGTGCGAATGCATCGGGGGAAATGCGACCTGGTACCAAACTCTTAGGCTTCCTGCTCGCGCTGATTTCTATTTGCGCTGCCAGCGAGGGTCTTGCGAGCGGCAGCAATTGGGCGCGCGACCATGTCCGGCGGCAGGAAGCAGCCGTCTTCGCGCGCGCGCTTGGCCTCGCGCCCGGCGCACAAATGCAGCTGCCGGATATCGTGCTTCATTGTCGGCGGCGTAAAATCCGCAGCCCGGCCGCTGGCCGTTCCAGGCGGCTCTGCTGCTCGCTTCCGAGAGCAATAATTATCAATGCGCTGTTCTGTGGCGGCTCGGTAATCGACGAAGAATTCGTCCTCACTGCCGGACATTGCACCGATTTCCTGCGTGCGCGCGACCTGCACAGTCCTGACCGGCACCCAATCGCTCGCTGTACGGCGGCACCCGACATGAGGTGAGGCGGATCAAGATCCATCCGCAATTCGATGGATCGAACTTCGACTTCGACGTCGCGATAATTCAGCTTAAAACAAAAATTACCGACGTGAGGCCGCGCCAGATGGCCCATGTCATTACCCGTGCTCAGGAATCATCTCTGGCGCCGCCCGGCACGACATCTTTCGTCACCGGCTGGGGTCATACCGGCACTAGCTTCCCGAGAGCCCTGCGCGAGGTGTCGGTGCCGATTGTCAGTCGCGACCGATGCAACTCGGCGCGGTCCTATGACGGCGAAGTCACGTCACGCATGTTTTGCGCGGGCCTGCGGGAGGGGGCAAGGACTCCTGTCAGGGCAATTCTGGCGGCCCGCTTGATGGTGATGGACAAACTCGGGCGCTTTCAGATGCAAGCGGGCATCGTGAGCTGGGGTGCCGGTTGTGCGCTGCCCAATCTCTATGGCGTCTATTCCCGCCTTGCGGTGCTCGAAAAGTGGGTAAGCGCGAAGATGGCCGCGCTGCGCGCCTCGGCTGTCTCCGCTTTGGCCTGCGAGACCTCGGGCGGCGGCGCTTCCTCGCCGGCTTGCCGCCGCGCCGATAAGGACGAGGCAGAGCGGGAGATGGCCGGCTATCTCGACGCGATCAATCGTGCGGGCACGTCATCGCAGGCGAGAGATGCGGCGGCGGCGCAGCGGGCCTGGTCGCTGTCGGTCAGCGGCATCTGCGCGCTTGAAGCTCGCTCTGGGCGGGCAGCCCGGGCGGGAAGATTGTCTCGCGAAAGAAGCGCGCAAGCGGGCCGCCGCGCTCGCCGGCCAGCTTTCGGATCTGCCCAATTGATGCGTTGACGTGAAACGCGCGCTTGGTTGATCCGAAAACCGACCCCTGTTTCGGGATCAAGCGACGGCTTCCGCTTCCTTCTTGCGCTCTTCGCGCTTGCGCTCGTTCGGGTCGAGCAGCTTCTTGCGCAGCCGGATCGATTTCGGCGTCACTTCGACCAGCTCATCGTCCTGGATATAAGCCAGCGCCTTTTCCAGCGTCATGCGGATCGGCGGTGTCAGCCGCACCGCCTCGTCCTTGGATGTGGTGCGGATGTTGGTGAGTTGCTTGCCCTTGAGTACGTTGATCTCAAGGTCATTGTCGCGGGTATGCTCGCCCACGATCATGCCGCGATACACCTTCCAGCCCGGCTCGATCATCATCGGGCCGCGGTCCTCCAGCTTCCACATGGCATAGGCCACCGCCTCGCCGGCTTCGTTTGAGATCAGCACGCCATTGCGGCGGCCCTGGATCTCGCCCTTGAACGGCGCGTAATTGTGGAACAGGCGGTTCATGATCGCGGTGCCGCGCGTGTCGGTCAGCAATTCGCCCTGGTAGCCGATCAGGCCGCGGGTCGGCGCGTAGAACACCAGCCGCACGCGTCCGCCGCCGGAGGGGCGCATCTCGATCATCTCGGCTTTGCGCTCCGACATCTTCTGTACGACCACACCGGAGTGGACTTCATCGACGTCGATCACGACTTCTTCGATCGGCTCTTGCAGTTCGCCCGCGGCGTTCCGGCGCAGCAGCACTTTCGGCCGTGACACCGACAGCTCAAAGCCCTCGCGCCGCATCGTCTCGATCAGGATGCCAAGCTGCAATTCACCGCGGCCGGCTACTTCCATGGAATCCTTGTCGTCGGATTCGCGCACGCGCAATGCGACATTGCCCTCTGCCTCGCGCAAGAGCCGGTCCCGGATCATGCGGCCGGTCACCTTGTCGCCTTCGGTGCCGGCGAGCGGGGAATCGTTGACGCGGAAGGTCATGGCCAGCGTCGGCGGATCGATCGGCTGCGCTTTGATCGGCATCTCAACAGATGGGTCGCAAATCGTGTGTGCGACGGTGGCGTTGGGCAACCCTGCGATGGCAACGATGTCACCCGCTGCCGCTTCGTCGAGCGGAACGCGCTCAAGGCCGCGGAAGGCCAGCACCTTGGTGACACGGCCGGTTTCGATCAGCGTGCCGTCATGGTCGAGCACCTTCACCGCCTGGTTCGGTTTGAGGGAACCGGAGGTGATGCGGCCGGTGACGATGCGGCCCAGATAGGGATTGGCTTCCAGGATCGTGCCCAGCAGGCGGAACGGGCCCTCTTCGACCTGCGGGGGACCGACATGCTTCCGCACCAGCTCGAACAGCGGTTTCATGCCGTCGTCATGCGATCCTTCCAGGCTCGTCGCCATCCAGCCCTGCTTGGCCGAGCCATAAAGGATCGGGAAATCGAGTTGCTCGTCGGTGGCGTCG
>CAVSLB010000009.1:0-211446 GCA_963728585.1 uncultured Alphaproteobacteria bacterium | reverse complement strand
GGCGAACAGCCATCGCGCGAGGATAGGCGCCGGCTTTTGGAAAATGGTCTTGCCGATTTTACCAGCCGGGAAAACGCCAAACTCGTAGAACGCGCGCTGGACGGTTTTGAACATCACCCCGCCTGCCAGCAGTGCGGCAACTCATTTACCCCGCGCAAAGGTAGCGGCGGACGGCCGCAACGGTTCTGCAGCGCCGAATGCCGGGTTGCGTTTAGTACCAAGGGCCAACGTTCCCAACGTAGCCCAACGTACATTGCGCCAAGCGCTTCGCCCGCTGTCCTAGACCCTGGCGACCAGCAAAGCACCCAGGCGGCTATTTCTGAAGCGGAAGACGAAGACCCGTTTTCAGACGCCCAGTCGCTAGCTGCCCCTGAGCAGGCTGCGACAGTACATTGATAACAACAAAGCAGGCGAACTCGTCATAGCGCAGCGGCGCTGGCCTGATGACGACGTCTTCATCTTTATCGCGCCGGCCAATATCGCAGGATTTCTCGACAAGCTTTGCGACGTTGCCGGCGTCCTATCATACGGAGGGCCGAAATAGATCGAGGCGGTGAAGGTATGAGCCAACACCGCCTCCAAGGTTGCGCTGGTCGGGGCAAACGACGGCAGCGGTGCAACAACATATAGCCCCACTGTGGGATTCAGCCAAGGGCAAGCGCGGTCCGAAAGGTACGGGCGCGGCTGACAGTGAAGCGGAAATCACTGCGAAGCAGGTACCGAGCGACGTGGCACCGCTGCCAACGTTGCGCCCTAAGCGGCGGCCGGTTTCCGGCAGGCAAGATCGCACGGGCATGGGACTGTCCCGGCACAGTGCTGGGATAGTTCGTCCTTATGCCCGTCACAACGGCCTCACCATCAGGCAAGAGCCTGAAAAGGAAAGAAAGATAAGAGGGTGTTTTGCAAATTGACCACTTCCGCAACGTTAATTTGGCTTCGCGCGAAATTTCGGCCGCCCCGGTTTCCTTTTCCCAACCCTGCAACCTTGAAAGCCACCCGCCCCAGGAGGTCAGAATGAACGAAATCGAAATCGCCGCAGCACAAGCCGCAGCTCGCAACATCATCGAGACTGCCCTTAAGGCGCTCACAGATATGGGGATGGAGTACGAGAACGCCGCTTCTTTGCTTTGCATCCAAGGTTTCATCCGCGTCGAAGACCCGAAGAAAATCGAGACACTGAAAGGTGTCGTCAACGATACGTTGGTCGATTATGGCGACGTGCCGCCACCGCCTGGAGAAGACGATGGCGAGCGAACCCATTAAGCCGACGCCACGGGCTAGAGGCCGCCGAGCAGTAGCGCAACGCCTTCGCCGGCTTAAGCGCACGGCTGGCTTATGCGAGCATTGCCAAGCCCGCGGCATCGTCCGGCTGGCTACAGTGGTAGACCATAAAATCCCATTGTCTCGCGGTGAACTCGACGTCGACGAAAACACGCAAAACTTATGCGACGAACACAATCGCGACGTGACTGCCGAGCAGTTCAACTATCGCCGCAGACGTGTCGAGATTGGGATCGACGGCTGGCCAGTCCCCGGCGGGGGAGATGTCAAGCCATAACCAAGCAACTGAAACCCGGCGGCCCCGGTTCAAAGTGCTAAATCGTAACTTTTCGGGTTCGCGCTGTAACAATTCAGGGCGGGCGGGGTGTTCGCAAGTTTCGGCCGACCAAAGCGGAACCCGGTGGGGCACTCGCAATGTAGTTTCCGCAAATTTCTGGATTTTTTTGCCGAACCCAAAAAGGGGGCGTTTAGCCCTCAAAGGCTGCCCGGCGGGTTCCTGTCTCGCCATAGGTTTGTCGCCTGATACCCCCCCGAAACTACAGATTTATGTCACCGCAGCGGGGCCACGCGGTTCCGGTCTCGCCCTAGCCGTCTCGGCGACAACCCCCCGGACGCCTGCGTGAGCGGCGCCGACCGCTCATACAGGTGGCGGTTGCGGGACAAGGCCGGCCGCAGGGTGCTGAATGTTGAAGTTGATTTTAACAGAACGTCCGCGGCTTTGTTTGCGGCTGGGCTCATCCACGAAAACGAAATCGACGACATCGCCGCAGTAACCCGTGCGGTTGAGCGGGTGATCGCTTTGCTGCCTGAGCAACTAAACGGAGAAGCGTGACGCGTTACGGACACAACCCCTGGTGACGTGCATGGTGGACGGTAGCAACCGGAGAAATTTTCGATGGGCACCATCGCGCACAAAATCGCAGGCGTTAGCAGCAATCTAGAACTGGCAACGCGCGCGGGGGATTTCACGCAGCTGCGCGGCTGATAGTCCAACACAACGGCGTACTTCGCGACGTTCGACCGATTGCGCACCAAATAAAAGGCCTCAGCCCGCGCGTTGCGACCATCGTGAAAACGGCGGTCGATCCTGGCGGCACGACTGAAGGTAATTGGGCCGCGCCGCTCGGCGATTATGCGGCGGTCTCGGCGGCCTGGCTGGAATCGCTGCGGCCGGTCTCTGTGTTTGATCGCCTTCTGGCCGATGGCATCGTGCGGGTGCCGCTGAAAACGCGCATCATCATCGTCACCGGCGGCATTACCGGCTACGGCATCACGGAGGCGCATGTAAAGCCCATCTCCTCCCTTTCTCTCGACGCCGATACGATCGAGCCGCGCAAGGCGGTAGCCACTATCGTTATTAGCAATGAGCTTGCCAAATTCGCAACGCCTGCTTCTGAAAAGCTTTTCAATTCCGAGCTTCGCAAAGGTGTCGCTGCCGCCACGGATTTAGTTTTCTTGTCCGGTCTCGCTGTCGGCGTTACGCCGAGCGCTTCGGCTGGCAGCAGCGCGGCGAATGTTCTAACCGATTTGCAAACATTGCTGGCCGCGATCGACACCGGCCCCAACTCGCGCCTTTATTTCATCGTCGACGCAACGGCCGCGAAAAAGCTTGTCACAAAAACAAATTCGAGCGGCGCAATCGCTTTCCCAAGCATGGGAATTAACGGCGGCGAAATCTTCCCGGTGTCACCGCGCTCGTAACAGACCAGCTCGGCGCCAACACCGCGATGCTTGTCGATGCGACAGGAATTATCGGCGAGACGTCGAACGTGGATTGAAAATGTCGCGTCACTCGACTCTCCAGTTCGAGACCGCGCCGGATTCTCCCCAGACCGCGCTCACGGGAATGGTTTCACTCTGGCAGCGGGATCTTCGCGCTTTGATGGCCGAACGCTGGTTCGGTTTTAAAAAAGCCCGCACAACCGCAGTCGCGATGCTGTCCGGCGTGAATTACTGACCGGAGCTGACACCACATGGCAAACGACGACGAACGCCAACTTGTCCGCGCCGCCGACTTGCCGGTGGCCCTTGGCGAAGCACCGCCGAAACGATACACCGCCGGCAGCGCGGACGTCGCGAGCTTCGCAAAATTTGGGGACATCTCCCCCGAGCGCGCCCGCAAAATTCTTAAATCGAAAGATGGAAAAACTATCCGCGCGGTCTCAAACGGCCTTGTGCCGCCACTCGTCGATTACATCGAGAAGAAGGTTAAACCGCTCCAGGCTCGCATTGCCGAATTGACGAGCGAAATTTCGCAGATCCGCAGCGAGTGGCAAGCGGTGCTTTCACAGAGAAAAGTGAAAACAATCAAGACAAGGCGCGAGAACGGTCAGCTCGTCGCAGATGTTTTTGAAGGTGACGGAACTCCAATCAACAAATATTTCGGCACCTGGAAAGCTGACGACGAGTACGACGAAGGCGCCGTGGTTACCCATGACGGCAGCGGCTTTATCGCGAAAAAAAGCACGCGCGAGAAGCCGGGCACTAGCAATTCCTGGCAACTTTTTGTCAAAAGAGGAAAAGACGGAAGGGATGCGCGATGAGCGACATGGCCGCCGCGTTGTTTTCACTGTGGGAGCAGTCTATCGAGCGCGGTTTTGCCGGACGGCTTGAAGATTTCGACATTAAACTTTGCGAAGACGATCGGACGGTCTCTATCTGGGCGTTTTACAAACTCGACGAGCCGCTGATGGCGCATGTCGAGCTGCCGGAGCCGATTGATCCTGCAGTGTTCGATCCGACGCCCTTTTACCGCGAGGCCGCAAACTTTGCAGCAGCTGGCGCATCGTTTCACTAAGTGGGCAGAGGCCAGCAGGCGCTCCATGCATTTTGTCCGATAAAGAAACAGCCTCGCCCCGCAAAGGGCTGAGGCTGTCGTGTTGTCACCGAGGCCGTGAGGGATTAATGACCCATCCGACCTTGCGGAGCAGCGGTCGATTTCGGCTTAACTCTCGGAACACCACTCGCAAGACGACCTGTGGTAGTAGCAGGACGAATACCAAGTCGACGACCAACTGTCGTGCGATTGCGCGGCGCACCGTAGATCACTGTCCTTCCGCGATGATCGGTCCTGATGCCGGGTAAGAGGATGGTGCCATCGCTCTCTACTTCAACTGTCATTTGCTTCCATCGTCGGTTGTTATAACGCTGCCAAGCGGCATCATTGATAAAATGGCGGCGTCGATATTGCACCTGCTCGATGCCAGAAGGCAGATCGACGCTAAGGGCACGAATGGCGCTCCCGTTGACCGGCAGGGCTGATGTGCTGTCGGAGACCAGCATCCCAACGGCCGCAAGGCCGATCACAAACAAGCTTCCTGAATTTCGCATGTAATCCTCCCCGTTTAAACGCGCGCAGCCCAGAGGCTGCGCTGACAAGTTTGACCGTGTCGAAGGTGATTGTGCTTACCGATGGCACCAGGCTGCCAATTCATATAAGCGGCGAGACTTCGGTAGTCGTCGCAAGGGCAGCTCTCGGGCAAACGCTGCGTTTGACCGTACGAGAACGCTATAGGGATTTTATACCGGTGTCTGTAGCCAGGGATGTCGCAGTCGGGTTCCCAAAAGGCGAATTCCGGGCTGACCAGCGCACGCCTGCTTTAGCCCCAAAAAGCGGACTCCCTCGTTTGGTACACGCCTTGGTATGATGCAGCAAAACGTCCTTTTCATTACGGTCCCCCCTGCTAAAACGTGCCGTCCTCAACCCGCATATAGGCCGCGGCGTTTTTATTTTTGGTTTTGATCCAGCACTTCGCCCGGCCTGACCGGTAAGGCGCATCCACCCTCTTTGACACGATGCCTTCCAGGCCGAGCCGGCAAGCGTGGGCAAAAACAAGCGGCCCGTCTTCCTCGATATGCTCGCTTAGGCGGATGCCGGGCTTTGCCTTGCGCAGCAGCTTCGCAAGTTGCTTGCGGCGTTCGCTCAGGGGCAGCGGACGAATATCCGCGTCTTCCAGCATCAACAGGTCAAAGACGTAAGCAAAGGCGTTGTGGTCGTTCAGGCGGGAATGCAACGAGTTAAAATCGGTAATGCCGTCCGCCCCTGCACAGCAGCACTCCGCATCCATCACGGCGCGGCGAACGGGCAAACGCGCTGCGTCCTCAACTATCCAAGGATAACGTTCGGTCCAATCGTTGCCATTTCGAGTGAACAGCCGCACTCGCTTGTCCTGAACATGAATTTGGAGCCGGTAGCCGTCATGCTTGATTTCATGCACCCAGCCGAGGCCGGTCGGCGCCCGCTCGGCGACCGTAGGTAGGCAAGGGGAGATGAAAGAAGCCGGCGCACGGGAGGACCGGCCCAGCCTTGCAGGGGAACGCCACAACATCACGCAACTCACACTGAACAGATACCCCGGCAGGGGTATACCGGCTGCCGCTGTCGCTGTGGAGTCCCGTGTGGGGGTGGGCGGGCCGCCGGGAGGGTTCGTGGGTCAGCCAGGCGGCCCTAACCGTGGGGTACGGGGAAGTAACCCTGGTGGCTGAAGTCCACCTTACAATTCTAGCGGATTCGACTTCCTTAACTTGGGCGGGAGACTTAGCATCACGGTTAAGGTTCATTTGCTTTCGTAGCGCGTGTTTCGCGTCACGGTTTTTCTAGCCATCACTTTTCCGGCTTCACCGAACCGGCGCCTAACAGCTTTCCCCAATTGGCTTTGAACGCCGCCCCCGCCGCAGCGAGATCATCGGCAAGACCCTGGACCACTACGCTTTCCGGTAAGGGGCCGCGCAAGTTGATGCCGTAGATCGACCAGTACCAGCGCGGGCCGTTCGGCGTGTCATCAGCATAGGTGCGCCCAACATCGCGCCCATTGAACCGGAAAACGAAATCATCTTTGCAGTTGCTAAGGTCCGTTAGGCGTAGGGTATATTTATCGGGATGCATGGGTAGGAGCTCAATTTAAGCCGGTAAATTCCCTCTTTGAGTATTGTGGACTATGCCACTTTTCCGAAAAGCCATCGAGGATCTGAATTGGGGTGACATTGAGAGTCTCGTTCGGGACGAAGTGATCGAGGATTTAGAGGTTGAATTTAAGCGCGAACTAGAACTCGAGCCGTCTGGCCGGGTGAAGGAAAGCTCGCGGAATAACATCGCTCGCGAACTTGTCGCCTTTGCCAATAGTGACGGAGGAACGCTCATCGTCGGCATCGAAGAAAGCGAGGACGATCCGAAGCGCGCTGCGGGTCTGAGGCCGATGCCTGATTGCCAAGCTCTTGCAGAGCGCCTGCGACGGGCTGTGATAGAGGTTATAGAGCCAAAGCTTTCTTTGCTACACGCTCGAGCTCTCGAGTCCCAAACGGGAGATGGTGTACTTGTATTTCAGGTTGACCGCTCGCTCCGCGCACCGCACCGCGTTGAGGGGGGCCTTCGGGAATCCTTTCGCCGCGTCGGGAGTGAAAGTAGAAAGATGACGATGCGCGAGGTACAGGAACTCACATTGGCGATCGCTGGCGAGGCCAGCAGAATTGAAGCCCGGTTTGAGTCCCCTCGCATCGTCTATAGAAAAGGGTAAATACTTCGTACCTCCAGATATTCAAAACTATGGCCCCATGTCCCACTGCTTCACCACATCTGCGGTGCCGATCACCCCGCTATCTCTCGGTCGAATTTCGGGACGTCCCGAGCTTGAACAGATTCGTCCCCGCGTAATCTATGACGCTGGCGGACGCCGAGAACTCGGCGAAGTTCCCTGGGGAAGCGAATATCGAGGTCCCCGCCCGATCGTGCGGGGAGAGCGCCGAATTTCGTTCTCAAAAAAACGTGGACTGATCGAAGAGGTCCACGCCGACGGTGCGGCTAGTTTCTTCATGGCGAACCATACCGAAGGATTTGTTTATGGATCTTGGATGCTTAATCAGCTCGCCGTGCTGCTTTGTACCGTAGACCGCCTCCGCAACGTAGCAGGTGCGCCTAACACGGAATACGGAGTTGAGATCATGTCGGAAACCTTCGGCAACCAATTAGCTAACGTGCAGTTTGTTCAGGGCCATGCTGCTACCCGTGACGCTTGGCATTTCGAACCTGGCGTCACAAAACTCCCGCGTTATTCATACGGTCCAACGGAGGAACGCCTGCCGCTTATGAAGCTGATCATGCAAGACATGCTGCATTCGGTCGGATGCTCTTACCTGTTCGATTGGAAACTTGAGATCACAGAGACATAGGGGCGGAATTGGTGCGTGGTGTTCCGCCGCCGCTGAGACTTCCGGACCGCGGGGCCGGCGGCTTATCCTAAAGCGGAACCCGCGGCGGGCTTTTTATAGGGCGATTAAAACCGAATCTCTCAAGCAAAGACCCGATCTCGGAATTTAATTGCGCGCCTTGATACTTGGCTTCCGGGCACTGAGAATTGATGACCCGCCGGCACCCCGGCGGGCCTTTTTTCACATCAGGCCTTCCCGCTGTAGGAAATTGTGCACCACAATCGCCGTTTCTACGACATAGAGCCCCTGGCTGAGCGACTTCCCCGCAATGCGGTGTGCGCCTCGTCCTGCCAATCTCCGCAGCAATGCATCATTGGCGAGCATTTCGTGTGCAATGTAGTTGCGGCGATCCTTTAGGTTTTCTATCAACCCAACGAAATCTTCGCGCAAACCGCAGCCGCGTAATTCCGTGATCACGCGCCCAAGGGTCCAACGTTCGGTCCTTTCGTCGTCGTACCCATACTTGGCTGTGAGAATATTCTTCATTCCTAATTCAACGATTTGGGCCTTGCCCATGAACATCGCGAAGCTCTCTAGAAAATTGAACTTTTCATATTTCCGCATTCGCCGCGCGACAATCGCGTGAGCTTGTTTAAAGCTAAGCGATTTCGGGCCGCTCCAGATTTGGCGGGCCTTCCGTTTTGCGGCGGCCGTTACCCGTAGCGTTACCCCGATGGCCATGCAGATTGCCCGAAATCTATTAAGCGGCTGATTTTGCTGGTGAGCGCGGTGGGACTCGAACCCACGACCACCTGATTAAAAGTCAGGTGCTCTACCATCTGAGCTACGCGCTCGCCCGGGCGTGGTTTACGGGCGGTCCGGCATGGGGTCAATAGCGCCGCCAAAGCCCCGCTGCCCCTCGATTTATGCCGCAAATTGCGGCGAAAAAGCCCCGCCCGGAGCGGGCCGGATTTTGCTACACTCCCCTTCATACCAGCGCGAAAGAGCTCATCGATGCCGATCAATAACCGTGTCGCCGCCATGCATGGCGAAATCACCGCCTGGCGGCGCGACATCCATGCGCATCCGGAGCTGCTTTACGACGTGCATCGCACGGCGGCGAGCGTGGCCGAAAAGCTCCGGGCCTTTGGCTGCGACGAGGTCGCGACCGGACTCGGGCGCACCGGGGTCGTCGGCCTGATCCGCGGGCGGCGTCCCGCCAAGGGCGGCGAGCGGGTGATCGGGCTGCGCGCCGACATGGATGCGCTGCCGATCACGGAAGCCACCGGCGCGCCTTATGCCTCGCAGAATCCCGGCAAGATGCATGCCTGCGGGCATGACGGCCATACCGCCATGCTGCTCGGCGCCGCAAAATATCTCACCGAGACGCGCAATTTCGCCGGCACGGCGGCAGTGATCTTCCAGCCGGCGGAGGAGGGCGGCGCCGGCGCCAAGGCGATGATCAACGACGGGCTGATGGACCGTTTTCGGATCGAGGAAGTCTACGGCATGCATAACTTTCCCGGCCTGCCGGTCGGGCATTTCGCCATCCGGTCGGGGCCGGTGATGGCGGCGACCGATACCATCATCATCGACATCGAAGGCGTCGGCGGACATGCGGCGCGGCCGCAATTCACCATCGATCCGATCCTGGTCGGCGCGCAAATCATCAGCCAGGTGCAGTCGGTGGTGGCGCGCAATGTCGATCCGCAAAGATTCCGCGGTCATTTCGATCTGCGTGTTCCAGGCTGGCACCGCCGAGAATATCATTCCGCAGACTGCGCAGCTGCGCGGCACCGCGCGCAGCTTTGTGCCGGAAGTGCGCGATCTCCTGGAGCGCCGCCTGCACGAATTGGTGGAGGGAATTGCGCAGCGCGCACGGCGCCAACGCCAAGCTGACTTATCGCCGCGGCTATCCGGTGACGCGCAATCACGAGGAGCAGACCGCCTTTGCGGCGCAGGTGGCGGCGGAAGTGACCGGCGCCGAGCGGGTCGATACCGACATGGCGCCGGTGATGGGGGCGGAGGATTTCTCCTACATGCTGGAAGCGCGGCCCGGCGCTTTCATCTTCGTCGGCAATGGCGACACCGCCGGCCTGCATCATCCGGCCTATGACTTTAACGACGAAGCGATCCCGGTCGGGACGTCCTACTGGGTGCGGCTGGTGGAAACGGCGCTGGCGGAGTAGCGGCCTGCAGATCGTCATGACCGGGCTTAGTCCCGGCCATCCCAATGAGGCAGCGCACTGCTCACCTAAGCGGGATGCCCGGCACGAGGCCGGGCATGACGACGTTAGATGATCGGTAATACGGCTTTACAGCGCGATGGCGATGTTCTTGACGTGGGTATTCGAGAGCATCTCCTCGATCACCTTGTCGCGGCCATAGCCCGACTGCTTGATGCCGCCATAGGGCGTGCCGAGCGCCTGGCCACCGGCGGTGTTGACCCAGACATAGCCCGCCTCGATCCGGCGCGCGGCTTTATGCGCGGTGCTGATATTCGAGGTAAAGACCGCGCCGGTGAGGCCGTATTCCACCGCGTTGACGTCGGCATACATCTTTTCTTCGTCGGACCATTTCAGCACCGAGAGGATCGGTCCAAACACCTCTTCATTGGCGATGCGCATGCTCTGATTGACGTCGGCGAACACCGTCGGCTCGACGAAGAAGCCGCCTTTCAGTTTCGGATCATCGGAGGCCTTGCCGCCGGTCATCAGCCTGGCGCCCTCTTTCTTGGCGATCTCGATATAAGACATCACCTTGTCGAACTGCGCCTTCGAGATCAGCGCGCCCATCTGGCAGTTCTCGTCCAGCGGATTGCCCGGCTTGATCTTCGCAATGCCGTCGACCACGCCCTTGAGCACTTCGTCATAAACCTTCTCGTGAATGAAGAGGCGCGACATCGATCCGCAGGACTGGCCACACCAGGAGAAGTTCATGCCGGAGATGGCAACCTTGATCGCTTTCTTGAGATCGGCATCCGGATAAACGATCAGCGCATTCTTGCCGCCGAGCTCGAGCTCCACATGCTTGAGGCGATCCGCGGCGCCTTTTGCCACGGCGCGTCCGGTCGGCGCGCTGCCCACGAGGACTCATCTTGGCAATCAGCGGATGCGCCACCATGGCCTGCCCGCATTCAACGCCGCCGCTGATCACATTGACCACGCCCGGCGGCAGGATGCCGTCGATCAGCTCCATCAGGCGATAGGCCGAGAGCGGCGCCTGATACGCGGCTTTCACGACCATGGTGCAGCCGGCGCCCAGCACGGCGCCGAATTTCGCGGCGGTGAAGGCGAAGGGGTGGTTATAGGCGACGATGCGGCCGACCACGCCGACCGGCTCGCGCACGGTCATGTTCACGACATCCTCGCCGAGCGGGATGGTCGATCCGTGGACCTGCAGCACGAGGCCGGCGAAATAATCGATGGCAGCGGCGGCGTTGCCGATGTCGCGGCGCAGCGCCGTCAGCGGATTGCCGCAGTTGAGCGAGTCGATGAGCGCAAATTCCTCGGCATTGGCGCGGATTACCGCGGAAACCTTACGCATCAGCGCCGCGCGATCGGTTGGCTTGACCTTACGCCACTCCTGGAAGGCCTTATGCGCGGCCTGCGCGGCGGCATCGACGTCGGCGGCATTGGCGTTGGGCGCGTTACCCAGGCTTTCGCCGGTGGCCGGATTGATGGTCTCGGCGTAGCCGCCCTGCGGCTCGTGCCAGGCTCCGCCATAATAGAGATCGCGGTGGGTCGGAAGCGGCGACCGGCCTTTGGCGTCCGTTGAATCCCGAAGCGCTGTAACCGTCATGTCATCCTCCCATTGGTGATTGCGGCGCGATGTTACGGCGCGGCGGCGCGCATGACAATGCGCGCACGAAAAACCGCGAAGCGGAAGATTTAAGCTTGCGGCGCGGTCTCGACGCCTTGGTCGGAACGGACCGGTGCCTCGGCCACGACAGGCGTCCCCGCCACGGCGGCAGTCGCCGGCCGCCGCAACAGAAGTTCGGCGGAACGGGCCTCGATGCTGCGCCAATAGGCGAATTCGTTCAGCCTGGTGCCCTCGACCACCGCCATGACGACGGCGGCCATGAAAGGCAAGCTCTGCACCACCAGCACGGCGGCAAAAATATTGATCTCGCGCACTTCCTTGTAATTGGTCGCAACCAGGACGACAGCGGCAAACAGCAGCAGCGCAGCCAGCACCGCTTCCCAGAAAGCCGGGAAATCAGGGCCGCGCTTGCCGCCGCCGCCCTTGGCGGTGCGCACGAAGGGAAGATGCTCCCAAATCAGGCCATGGGTGACCGCACGCGCGACGGTCCATTGCACCGACATGGCTGCCAACACGGTAATGATCAGCTGGCGCAGCGGAATGGCAACGCGCAAGCGATAGAGCGCCGCGAAATGGACCACCGAAACCACAAAGGCAGCCAGGATCGGGATGGTCAGGATGGTGTCGGGAATGGCGATGCCGGCAAAGGCGACGAACGGCACCCAAATCAGATTGAGGATGGCAACGGCGACGCCGATGCATTCGGCGCCGAGCCAGTTCAGCCAACCGAGCCCGAACTCGCGCTTCTGTTCGCGGCTGAGCAGGCTGGCGCCCGGCAGAAAACGCCGCCAGTGCTTTCTCAAAATCTGGAAGCCGCCATAGGCCCAGCGGTGACGCTGTTTCTTGTAGGCCTCGAAGGTATCGGGCAGGAGGCCGTAGCCGTAGCGGCGGGTGGTATAATGAGCGAGCCAGCCTTGCTCCAGGATGCTGAGGCCGAGATCGGTATCCTCGCAGATGGTGTCGCTCGACCAGCCGCCAGCCTGTTCAAGCGCGGCGCGGCGGATCAGGCACATCGTGCCGTGCACGATGATGGCGTTGACCTCGTTGCGCTGGACCATGCCGATGTCGAAGAAGCCGGCATACTCGCCATTCATGGCGTGATGCATCACGCTGCGGTCGCCATCGCGGTGATCCTGCGGGGCCTGCACCATCGCGACCTTGGGATCGGCGAACAGCGGCGCCAGATCCTTCAGCCAATCCGGCTGCACCACATAATCGGCGTCGATGATGCCGATCACCTCAGCGTCAGGCGCGGTATGGGCGAGGGCGAGGCGCAGCGCGCCGGCCTTGAATCCGGGCAGTTTGTCCGCATTCACGAATTTGAACCGTTCGCCCAGCGTCAGGCAGTGCTCCTGGATTGGTTGCCAGAAGGCAGGATCGGGCGTGTTGTTGACCACGACCACGCATTCGAAATTCGGGTAGATCAGGCGCGAGACCGAATCGAGCGTCGCCTTCAGCATCTCCGGCGGCTCGAAATAGGCCGGAATGTGAATCGACACTTTCGGCGCGAAGGCTTGCTCCTCCGGCACGATGGATGGCGAAACGGCCAGCACCAGCCGGCGCGGTTTGCGGCCGAAGGCGATGGCGGCGATGTCATCAACATGGCCAAAGGCGATCGCGACCAGGGGGATCAGCAGCAACAGTCCAAGCCCGAGCGCGAAGGCCGCACCCGGTACGAAATAATGTTTGTCCCAGAACGAGAAGACGATGGCGAACCAGGCGCCGACCACATTCGCGGACGCGGCCAGCGTGGCAGCCTGCCAGACCGTCGGCGCGCTGAGCGCGAGCATGGGCAGCGAGAACAAAAGCGCGAGCAGAAGCGCAAGGCCGGCCAGTTTCCAGTGATCGGGATCGCCAATCGGTCCGGTCCAGGAGAATTTCGGTTGGCGCGACGCATCGAAGATGCCCCAATAGGCGCCGACGCCGCCTTCGATCGCGACCTTCCAAGGCTGATCGATCGCCTCGACCAGGTTGTAGTCGATGCCAAAGGCCTCCGCGCGGTTCACGAAATCACGTACTACGACGGCCTGCTCGAGGCGGCCGGGGTTCGCCTTTTTCATGTTGTAACCGCCGCTCGGCCAGCCGAATTCGGCGATCACAATGCGCTTGCCCGGGTAGAGACGGCGCAGCAGGTCATAAGCGCCGATTGCGGCATCGACGGCGGCAGTTTCGGACACGCCCTCCCAGTAGGGCAGAATATGGACGGCGATGTAGTCGACGGCGGAGACAAGTTCGGGATGATCGCGCCAGACGCTCCAGATTTCGCCGGTCGTCACCGGCACGGGGCTGGAGCGTTTCACGCGCTGAATGGTCTTGACCAGATCCTCGACTTTCATTTCGCCGCGGAAGATGGCTTCGTTGCCGACCACGATGCCGTTGACGTTGTTGTGGCGGCGGGCGAGGTCGATGGCGTTGCGCACCTCCCGCTCGTTGCGCTCCAGATCCTTGTCGAGCCAGGCGCCGACCGTGACCTTCAAACCCTGTTCGGCTGCGGCAGCGGGAACGAGTTCAACCCCGCTCGTCGACGAATAGGTACGGATCGCGCGCGTGTAAGGCGCGAGCAGTTTCATATCGGCGCGGATCTGGCGGATGTTGGCGACAGCGTTTTGCTGCGCGGATTTTTCGTACGGCGCGTAGGAAAGGCTCGCGAGCTGGGCGCCTTCAAAATTAGGCGCCGCCGTTTTGTTGCCTGCGAATGCCCAAACACCAGCATGCACGCATGCAACGAGCGTGATGACGGCAATTACACTACGCATCGAAATCAACTACCAAAGCTGGGGCAAGAAAATTGGACCCGAACCCCGTCCCTTGGGCTCGAGCAAGAACGGCTGCCGAAAACAACTTATCTCAGCGTCCGTTAGCGCAGCAAGTAAGGTACGCGTGATGGCAAATTAAGGGCGGCCATCGGAGACTTATGGATTAAATAAGCGAAACGTAGATGACCGGGCATTCATCGCCGGGCGGGGTTTGCGGTGGTCGCCGCCGGGGCGTGTTGCGGGTTGGCCGGACCGGGATTGATCCAACAGGCGTGCACGCGGCTGTTCAGGCTTTCGGGAGCCTTGCCTTCCGGGGTTTTGCCTTCGGACGCCTTGCTCTCGAAGGGGCCCTGGCGGACGACGCAGCGGAAGGTTGCCTGGATATGGCTGGCGGGGCAGCCGAACCGGTCATAGAGGTCGAGATGGCGGAAAGCCGTATCCAGATCGTCGCGCCACAGCAGGCTGACCACCCGCCGTCCCAGCCAGACGCATTCGGCATCGCCGGCCGGGCCATTCAAGGCCGTAGCGGCTTCAGACAGACTGTCGGATTTTGGCCCGTTTTTGCCGCTCTCGCCCGTCGCTCCGGATTGGCTCTGCTGGTCCGGTCTGAGCTCGCCGCTTTGCGCCAGCGCCGGCAGGGCCGAAAAGGACATGGCCGCCGCACAGAGCGCGGCCGGCAACAGACGCGGAAAGAAACCCATCATACTCTTTGCTTGCTTGACGCCACCCCAACAGGAACGTCCACCTGCGCATTAGATTCCGACAGGAATACGACCAAGCGCAGCCGACTTTCGTTTCGCTACTTTGCGGAACTGCGGCCACATGTCCAGCGCCCTTCACAGTCTTGATTAAGAGCCGCACCTTTGGCACCGGTCTGTAGCAAAGTAATCCCAGCCGATTCCTGATCAGCGGAGCGCGGATGCGCCTTCCCTTAGCGCTGTTTGCGGTTTTGACGGCGGTGATCGTCGCGGTGTGGTGGGCACTCGGCGCCCCCGTTCAGATGCCGCCTTCGCCCCTGCAACCGGGCGAAAAGCTCAACTGCGTTTCCTATGCGCCATTTCGCCCCGGCCAATCCCCCTTCGATCCCGCCACCCGGATCGAGCCCCGGCAGATCGACGAAGACCTGGCTCTGCTCGCCCCGGTCACGGGCTGCATACGCACCTATTCGACGGACTACAGCCTTGACCAGGTCCCCGAGATTGCCAAACGCCACGGGTTGAAGGTCATTCAGGGGCTGTGGCTTTCGGGCGAGCCGGAAAAAAACCGCTACCAAATCCAAACCGCCATCGATCTGGCAAAGCGCTATCCCGACGTCATCACCGCGCTTGTGGTCGGCAATGAAGTGCTGCTGCGCGGAGAGATGTCGGCGGCGGACCTCCTTGAAGTCATCCGGAGGGTGAAATCGCAGGTCCCGGTACCGGTGACCTATGCCGATGTGTGGGAGTTCTGGCTGCGCAATCCGGCGCTGCTTGAGGCGGTCGATTTCGTCACCATCCATATCCTGCCCTATTGGGAGGACTTCCCGATCCCGGCCAACGAAGCCGGAGCGCATCTCGAGGCGATCCGGCGCAAAGTCGCGGCGGCCTTTCCCGGTAAGGAGATTCTGATTGGAGAAACCGGCTGGCCGAGCGCGGGGCGAATGCGGGAAGGCGCCTTGCCCTCGCCGGTGAACCAGGCCCGGGTTCTGCATGACGTGCTGACGTTCGCCAAGCGGGAGAACTTCCGCGTCAATTTGATCGAGGCTTTCGACCAATCTTGGAAACGTATTCACGAGGGTACCGTCGGCGGCCATTGGGGCTTGATGGATGGCGAAACGCGGCAGATCAAATTCGCGTGGGGTGGTACGGTATCGAACCATCCAATGTGGATTTGGCAGGCGGCCGGAGGGATTGGGCTGGCTTTTCTGACCTTCGCGGCGGCCTGGACCGCGCGCCGGCGAGAAGCGGATTCCAGGCAGTGGCTGGCAGTGGCGGCGATCGCGGCCGCTCCCGGACTTCTCGCCGGATGGGCAGTGGAGAATGTGCCGATCGAAAGTCTCGGCATCGGCGGATGGTTTCGCTCGCTCGCGCTGCTTGCCGTTGCACTTGCAGCGCCGCTTGTGACTGCCGCGGCGGTGACTTCGGGGATCAGCATTCCGGCATTCGCGCAGGTACTGGCGCGTGCGCCCGATCGTCTGCGCGATCCGCTGCGCCTCGCGCTCGGTGCTCTTCTGGTTTTGATCGGCGTGCTGGCGCTGGAGCGCGCGCTCGGTCTTGCCTTTGATCCGCGCTACCGCGATTTCGCTTTCGCTCCGCTGACCGCGGCGGTCATGCCTTATCTCGTTCTTGGTCTCACGCGTCCAGCGACAGGCGCACGCGGCGCGGCCGAAGTCGTGATGGCTTTCACACTCGCGCTCTGCGCAGTTTATATCGCGATCAACGAAAGCTTCGCCAATTGGCAGGCACTCTGGTGCAGCAGCGCGCTGCTTGTGCTCGCGCTCACTCTGCTGCGCTCACGGGCCGCGCCAGACTGAGCACCAGCAAGGCCACCGCGAAAGCCGACAGCGTCACGTTATAAAGAACGATGCCGAGACCGGCTGCGGCAAGCGCCACGGCAACCAGCACGACCGACGGCCGCAGCAGGTTGAGAACCGCAACGCCAAGCGCGACTCCGCCGAATACGGAATGCTGGAATAATGTCGTGGCCGTTTTGCGCGCGAGACAGAGCCAGGTGTCGAGGCCGGCCTGGCAGGCCAGCGCCACAACCGGAACTTCGATCGCGGTATAACGCAGATAAAGTGCGTAGCCGAGCGACAGAAATCCGACAATCAGCAGCCAGTTGGTTTGTCGTGCGCTGGGCAGGAATAAAGAGCGAGCCATCCGCCGACTATGCAATGCAGGTGATGGCCCCGCAACCGCGCGGTGTTATGGTGGGACTTCGCCGGCTCGCGCATGTCTGCCGCTCACGGCGCTGCTGTTGGCTTTGAGATTCGTCAGCCGTGTATGCTTCGGACGTATAGACAGAGTCGGCCCCGCAGGGCACTTGGAGAACCCGATGCAGGGGAGAACTTGTCTGTCGATCGTGCTTGCCGCCGGCGAGGGCACGCGCATGCGATCGACGCGGCCGAAGGTGCTGCATGCGCTGGCGGGCCGGTCCCTGTTGGGGCATGTGCTGGCGGCGGTGCGCCAGGCGGGCGGCACCGCGACGGCGGTGGTGGTCGGCCCGGGCCACGAGGCGGTGGCGGCAGAAGCTCAGGCGGCGTGCTGCCGGAAGCCGAAATCCACATTCAGAACGAACGCCGCGGTACTGCCCATGCCGTGTTGATGGCCAAGGCCGCGCTCGCGCGCGGCGCCGACGATGTGGTGGTGATCTTCGGCGACACGCCGCTCTTGAGCGCGCAGACATTGCGGCGCCTGCGAGCTGCGCTTGCGGACGGCGCGGCGGTGGCGGTGCTGGGTTTCCGCCCGGCGGATCCGACCGGCTATGGGCGGCTGATTGTCGAGGAAGGTCAGCTCACGGCCATCCGTGAAGAGAAAGATGCGACGTCTGACGAACGCGCGATCACCCTTTGCAACGGCGGGCTGATGGCGCTCGCCGGCAAGCATGCGCTTGATATTTTGGAGCGGATTGGCGACGACAACGCGAAGCGGGAATTCTATTTGACCGACGCCGTGTCGATTGCCCGGGAACTGGGGCTCAACACGGCGGCGATCGAAGTCGAGGAGGACGAAGTGCGCGGCATCAATACCAAGGCGCAGCTGGCAGAGGCGGAAGCCGTGCTGCAAAAACGCCTGCGGCAGGCGGCGCTCGACGCCGGCGTGACCATGCTGGCGCCGGAGACCGTTTTCCTCGCGGCGGATACCAAGTTCGGCCGCGACGTGACCGTGGAGCCCTACGTTGTTTTCGGCCCTGGTGTTGTGGTCGAGGATGACGCGGTGATCCATTCCTTTTCGCATCTGGAAGGCGCGCATGTTGGGACCGGTGTCTCGGTTGGACCGTTCGCGCGGCTGCGTCCGGGCGCCCAGCTCGGCGCCAATTCCCGTGTCGGCAATTTCGTCGAGTTGAAGGAAGCCAAGCTCGGCGAGGGGGCGAAAGCCAATCACCTCGCCTATATCGGCGACGCCAGCGTAGGTGCCGAGGCCAATATCGGCGCTGGCACGATCTTCTGTAATTATGACGGCGAGGCAAAGCACCGCAGCGAGGTCGGTAAGGGGGCCTTCATCGGCTCGAATTCGGCGCTGGTATCGCCGGTGAAGATCGGCGAGGGCGCCTACGTGGCCACCGGCAGCGTGATCACCGACGACGTGCCGGCGGATGCGCTGGTTTTCGGACGGGCGCGGCAAGTTATTAAGGAAAATCGGGCCAAAGCCTTGCGCGCGAAAGCCGCGGCGGGCAAGAAGAAGGATAAATAGCCGCAGTGATGCCGTTTGTGGTGGAACATGTCACACCGCGTAACGCTTTGGGGCTTCACTGGGCAGGCCGGCGCGCCGGGACTTCGTTTCGGCGCCAGCGGCAGGGAGTTTAAGCTCAATCGATGTGCGGGATCGTTGGAATTCTCGGCCGTGAGGCCGTCGCGGGACAATTGGTCGATGCGCTGAAGCGGCTCGAATACCGCGGTTACGACTCTGCAGGCGTCGCCACGCTGGAAGGCGGCAAGCTTTCCCGCCGGCGCGCCGAAGGCAAGCTGAAAAACCTGGAAAGCCGCCTGCGTGATGACCCGCTCGCCGGCAGCATCGGCATTGGCCATACCCGCTGGGCAACCCACGGGCGACCCACCGAAAACAACGCTCATCCGCATGCCACCGAGCAAGTGGCGGTGGTGCACAACGGGATCATCGAAAATTATCGCGAGCTGCGCAAACAGCTTGAAAAGAGCGGCGCCAAATTCGTCACCCAGACCGATACGGAAGTGGTGGCGCATCTGGTCAGCCGGGAGATGAACAAGGGACTTTCACCGGCCGATGCGGTCGCCGCTGCGCTGCCGCAGCTGCGCGGTGCTTTCGCACTTGCCTTCTTGTTCGCAGGCAAGGACGATCTTTTAATCGGGGCGCGCAAAGGCTCGCCGCTCGCGATCGGCTATGGCGAGGGCGAGATGTATCTCGGCTCGGACGCCATCGCACTCGCGCCCTTCACCGACACCATCAGCTATCTCGAGGACGGTGACTGGGTCGAGCTCAGCCGCAAAAGCGTGGCCGTCCGCGATGCCAGTGGGCGTGCGGTCAAACGGCAGGTGCTGAAATCCTCGGCCTCCTCGGTGCTGATCGATAAGGGAAACCATCGCCATTTCATGGCGAAGGAAATCCACGAACAGCCGGAAGTGGTGGGCCATACGCTCGCGCATTATCTTGATATGGCGAATGAGCGGATCCAGCTGCCAGAGCTTCCCTTCGATCCCGCCAAGCTGAAGCGGCTTTCGATCTCGGCCTGCGGCACCGCCTATTACGCCGGCCTCGTCGCCAAATACTGGTTCGAGCGCTACGCGCGGCTGCCGGTGGAAATCGACGTCGCCTCGGAGTTTCGCTATCGGGAAGCGCCCATGGACGAGGGCGACCTGGCGATTTTCGTGTCGCAATCGGGCGAGACCGCCGACACGCTCGCCTCGCTGCGCTATGCGCGCGAGCAAAAGCAGCACGTGATTTCCATCGTGAATGTGCCGACCTCCACCATCGCGCGCGAAAGCGACCTGGTGCTGCCCACGCTGGCCGGTCCGGAAATCGGCGTCGCCTCCACCAAGGCCTTTACCTGTCAGCTCGCGGTGCTGGCCTGCTTCGCCATAGCGGTAGGCCGCGCGCGCGGCGTGTTGAGCGAAGAGAAAGAGCAGGAACTTGTCAGAGCCCTTATAGAAGTGCCCCGGCATATGGCAGCGGCGCTGGCGCTGGAGCCGAACATCGAGGCGTTGGCGCGCGATCTGGCGAAATCTCGCGACGTCCTCTATCTCGGCCGCGGCACGAGCTACCCGCTGGCGCTTGAAGGTGCGCTGAAGCTAAAGGAAATTTCCTACATTCACGCCGAAGGCTATGCCGCAGGAGAGTTGAAGCATGGTCCGATCGCGCTGATCGACGAAACCATGCCGGTGATCGTGATTGCGCCTTATGACGGCGTGTTCGAAAAAACCGTTTCGAACATGCAGGAAGTGGCCGCGCGCGGCGGCCGCATCATTCTGATGACTGATGCCAAGGGCGTCGCTGCGCCCCGGTGGAATCGATGCTCACCTTGAAGCTGCCGGACGTGCCGGAAACCGTAACGCCGCTGGTCTATGCGCTGCCGGTGCAGCTGATCGCTTACCACACGGCGGTCACGATCGGCACGGACGTTGACCAGCCGCGCAATCTCGCCAAATCGGTAACGGTGGAATGAGCTCCGAGCTGGAAAAGTCCCTGACTGAGACAGCCAAGGCGCTCTCCCTGGAGGTGCAGGCAACTGCAGAAGCCGCGGAAAGACGGCCGATGGCGCGGCTGCGCAATTATTTCCTCACCGGGCTCGTGGTCGCCGGCCCTGTTGCGATCACGCTCTATCTGACCTGGGCTTTCGTGACCTGGGTGGACGATCTGGTGCGGCCTTTCATTCCGGAGCCCTATAGGCCGGAAACTTATCTGAACATCTACATCCCCGGCTACGGGCTGATTATCGCCTTTGTGATGCTGACTTTTCTCGGCTTCCTGACCGCCAATTTGGTGGGACGCACGCTGTTGGAATTCGGCGAGAAGCTGCTGGACCGCATGCCGATTGTACGGCCGATCTACCGTACGGTGAAACAGATCTTCGAGACGCTGTTCTCGAAAAGCGGATCGAGCTTTCGCACCGTGGGCCTGGTGGAATTCCCGGCGCCCAGGATGTGGTCGCTGGTATTTCTATCGCAGCCGCCGAGCGCGGACGTCTCCGCCCGGTTGCCGCAGAGCGAGCATGTTTCGGCTTTCTTGCCCTGCACGCCAAACCCGACCACCGGTTTCTTCTTCTATGTTCCGCGCAAGGACGTGATCGAGCTCGATATCACGGTGGAAAGCGCGATGACGCTGTTGATGTCGGCCGGCATGGTGCAGCCGAGCGACGACCAGCAGAAGAAACTGGCCGCCATGGCCGCGACGGCACAGGCCGCCCGCGCTTCGCCGGTTTAATTTTTCTGTCCCTCGCCCCGCTTGCGGGGAGAGGGTGGCGAGGCGAAGCCGAGCCGGGTGAGGGGCGTTCTTTGCGAATCCCTACTTGCCCCTCACCCCGACCCTCTCCCCGTAAGAACGGGGAGAGGGGGAGATCACCCCGCTTGAATAAGCCGGACGGCTTCTTCCTTCTCGAACAGATAAAGCAAATGCCGCAGCGCCGCTCCGCGGCCGCTCGCGAGCTTGGGATCGCGCGCAAGTATCAGCGCTGCGTCGTCACGCGCCGGACCCAGCAGATGGCTGTGGAATTCCATGCGGGCGACACGGAAGCCCGGCATGCCGCTCTGCCGCGTGCCAAGCACGTCGCCTTCCCCGCGCAGCTTCAAATCTTCCTCCGCGATGCGAAAGCCGTCCTCGGTCTCGCGTAAGATCGCGAGCCGCGCCTTTGCGGTTTCGCTCAGCGGCGCCTTGTAGAGCAAAAGACAGGTGGAATGTTCCGAGCCGCGGCCGATGCGTCCGCGCAACTGGTGCAGCTGCGCCAGGCCGAAGCGCTCGGCATGTTCGATTACCATCACGGTGGCTTCCGGCACGTCGACGCCAACTTCGATCACCGTCGTTGCGACGAGCAGCCGTGCCTCGCCGGAAGCGAAGCGCTGCATCGCGCGATCCTTCTCCGTGCCCTTCATGCGTCCATGCACGAGCTCGACGGTGTCGCCGAAGCGCTGCTCCAGCATCGCGAACCGTTCATCCGCGGCAGCGAGATCGACCTTCTCGGATTCATCCACCAGCGGGCAGACCCAATAAACCCGCTGGCCGGCGGCGAGCGCGCGGCCGACTGCCTCCACGACATCCTCGAGGCGATCGAGCGCAACGGTTCGGGTATCGATCGGCTTTCGGCCTGCTGGCTTCTCGCGCAGCTCCGAAAGGTCCATATCGCCGAAATAAGTGAGCACGAGCGTGCGCGGGATCGGCGTGGCGGTGAGCACCAGCACATCGACCGATGCGCCCTTGCGCGCCAGCGCGAGGCGTTGATGCACGCCAAACCGATGCTGCTCGTCAACGATGGCCAGCGCCAGTTCCTTGAACGCGACGTCCTCCTGAAACAGCGCATGCGTGCCGAGCAACAGATCGATTTCGCCGCCGGCGAGACGCTCGAATGTGTCGGCGCGCTCGCGCCCGCGCTCCCGGCCGGTAAGAACGGCAATGCGGATGCCGGCGGCTTCCGCCAAAGGCGCGATGGTCTTGTGATGTTGGCGCACCAGGATTTCCGTCGGCGCCATCAGTGCCGCCTGGCGGCCAGTCTCGATCACCGCCGCCGCGGCCAGCAGCGCGACAATGGTTTTGCCGGAGCCGACGTCACCTTGCAGCAGCCGCAACATGCGCTGCGGCAGCGCAAGATCGGCGGCGATTTCTTCGAACGCGCGCCGCTGCGACTGCGTGAGTGAATAAGGCAGCGCGGCGGCAATTTTTTCCCGCAACTTGCCGTCGCCGGCATGCGCGCGGCCGGCGGGGCGGCGAATATGGGCGCGCACGAGTCCGAGCGCGAGCTGTCCGGCCAGCAATTCGTCATACGCGAGGCGCGACCAGGCCGCGCTTTGCGGCTCGACATCGCGCGGCTCGGCGGGACGGTGCAGCGAGCGCAACGCTTCGGCAAAGGCAGGAAGGCGCTCGCGCGAGATCCAGGCCGCGTCCTGCCATTCGGGAAGCTCCGGAAGTTTGCCCAGCGCGCCATCCACCGCCTTGCGCAGCAGGTTTGGCCCCAGCCCTTCCGTGAGGGGATAGACCGGCTCGACCAGCGGCAATGTGGCAAGCCCGGCTTCGTCCACCACGCGGTCGGGATGCACCATCTGCAGCATCCCGTCGTAAAGATCCGTGGTGCCGGAGACGTAGCGCAGGGCGCCTTCGGGGAAGAGCTTTTCCAGATAATCCCGCCGTGCGTTGAAATAAGTCAGGATCAGCGTGCCGCCGCTGTCGTCGGAAGCGTAGATGCGATAGGGCGCGCGCGGACGGTGCGGCGGTGAGGGTTTGTGCTGATCGACGGTCACCGCGACGGTGACGACGGTGCCGGGCTGCACGTCCCGCAGTTTCGGGCGCGCCCGGCGATCGACCACGCCCGATGGCAGGTGGAACAGGAGATCGGCGATGCGCGGGGTCTCGCCTTCGCGGTCAAGCAAGCGGGCGTAAAGCTTCTCCTGCTTCGGCCCCACGCCGGGCAGGCTGGTCAGTGCGGCGAACAGTGGATTGAGCAAGGGCGGGCGCATGAGCAGATGATTGCAGAGTTTCCACCGTCGTGCAGCGGTGACATCCGCGATTTCCGCCTCTATATAGTCCCCGCCCGGCCCCGTCCGGGTTTTTCGCGTTGGAGAAACCATGACCGGCATGACGCGTTCAAGTGAAGGGCTCGATCCGCGTCGGCGGAAGCTCCTCTTTATGTGCTGGCATCGCGGCATCCGCGAAATGGATCTGATCATGGGCCGCTTCGCCGACGAAAATATCGACCGCCTGAGCGACCAAGAGCTTGCCGATCTCGAACGCCTGTCCGAACAACCTGACCAGAATCTGCTGGGCTGGTTCACCGGCGAATTTTCAACGCCCGCCGAATACGACACACCCGTATTCCGCAAGATGCGCGATTTTAGCGCCCGCGCGCGTGAGGCGGAGCAGACGTAATGGCGAAATCGCCCGCTGAACTTCTCGCGCCGGGCAAGCCGCTGACGCTCGCCAGCGTCGCAGACGGTGCCGAAGGGCTGGTGGTCTCCGATCTGGCGCGGTCGGTAGCCGCGCGCCGTGACGCACCCGCGACCAGCCTCATAGTGGTCTGCCGCGATGGCCCGCGCATGGCGGCGCTGTCGCGTGCCTTGTCCTTCTTCGCTCCGGACATTGCGGTGCAGGAACTGCCGGCCTGGGATTGCCTGCCTTATGACCGCGTCTCGCCGCATGCCGGCGTCGTGGCGCAGCGCATGGTCGCGCTGTCGCGGCTGGCGCGCAAGAAAGGACACGAGAAGCCGTCGATCCTGCTGACCACCGTCAACGCGGCGCTGCAGCGGGTGCCGCCGAGGGAGCTGCTGGCGCAGCAATCGCTTTCGGCCGCCCCGGGCAACCTGCTCGACATGGACGGCGTGACGCGCTGGCTCGAGCTGAACGGTTTCATCCGCGCCTCTACCGTGCGTGAGCCGGGCGACTATGCGGTGCGCGGCGGCATCGTCGATCTGTTCGCGCCGGGCATGGACATGCCGGTGCGGCTCGACTTCTTCGGCGACACGCTGGAGTCAATCCGCACCTTCGATCCGGAGACGCAGCGCAGCGAAGATACGCTGCGCGCACTTGACCTCGTTCCGGTCGCGGAATTTCAGCTGACCACCGACACCATGAAGCGCTTTCGCCGCGGTTATGTGGAAGCTTTCGGCGCGGCGGCGCCGGACGACGCGCTCTATCAGGCGGTGAGCGAAGGCCGTCGCCATCCCGGCATGGAACACTGGCTGCCGCTGTTCCACGACCGTCTCGATACGCTGTTCGATTACGTGCCGGGCTCGCCGATGGTGTTGGAGCCGCTGGCGGAAGATGCAGCGCATGAGCGCTTCGCCCAGATCGCGGATTATTATGACGCCCGACGCGAGGCTTTGCGTGCGCGCGGCGACGGGCCGGTTTATCAAACCGCTGCCGCCGGACCGGCTATATCTGAACGAAACAGAATGGAAAGAGCGCCTCGGCGATATCGCGCTGGCGCGGCTGACGCCTTTCGCGGTGCCGGAAGGCGCCGGCGCTATCGTCGATATCGGCGCGCGCCAGGGCCGCGGCTTCGCCGCCGAGCGCGCCCAGGAAGGCGGCAATGTCTTCGACGCCGTGCGTGAGCATGTGCAGGCGCTGCAGGCCGCGGACAAGCGCGTCGCCATCGCGATGTGGAGCGACGGCTCGCGCGAGCGCATGAGCCATGTTCTCGCCGACCATAAGGTGATGAACCTCGCCACCGCCGACTCCTGGCCGAAGATGCTGGCGCTGCCCAAGCCTGCCATGGCGCTGATCACGCTCGGCCTCGAATCCGGCTTCGAAACCGCCGATGTCGCCATCATCAGCGAACAGGACATCCTGGGCGACCGGCTGGTGCGGCCGCGGCGGGCCGCGCGGCGGGCCGAGAATTTCATCGCCGAGGTGACGAGCCTCTCGGCCGGCGATCTCGTGGTGCATGTGGATCACGGCATCGGCCGGTTCGTCGGCCTGCGGCCGATCGAAGTCGGCGGCGCGCCGCATGACTGCCTGGAACTGCATTACGCCGGCGGCGACAAGCTGTTCCTGCCGGTCGAAAACATCGAGCTGCTGTCGCGTTACGGCTCGGAAGAAACCCACGTCGATCTCGACAGGCTGGGTGGCGGCGCCTGGCAATCGCGCAAGGCGCGGATGAAGGCGCGTATCCGCGAGATCGCGGGCGAACTGATCAAGATCGCGGCGGAACGGCAGCTGCGCGAAGCCGCACGGCTGACGCCGGACCGCGGCAGCTATGATGAATTCTGCGCGCGCTTTCCTTACGAGGAGACCGAAGACCAGCAGGCTGCCATCGACACCACGCTCGGGGATCTCGCCGGCGGCCGTCCGATGGACCGGCTGATCTGCGGCGACGTCGGCTTCGGCAAGACCGAGGTGGCGCTGCGCGCTGCCTTCGCAACCGCCATCAACGGCAAACAGGTGGCGGTGATCGCGCCCACGACTTTGCTGGCGCGCCAGCACGCCAAGACATTTTCGCGAGCGGTTCAGGGGCTTCCCCGTCCATGTCGGTCATATGTCACGGTTGGTCAGCGCGGCTGAGCGAGCGAGCGTCCGCAAGGGTTTGGCCGAAGGCCAGATCGATATCGTCATCGGCACGCATGCGCTGCTCGGCAAGAACATCAAATTCAAGGATCTCGGCCTTGTGGTCGTCGACGAGGAGCAGCATTTCGGCGTGGCGCATAAGGAGAAGCTGAAGACCTTGCGCGCCGAGGTGCATGTGCTCACGCTCACCGCCACGCCGATTCCGCGCACCTTGCAACTGGCGCTGACCGGCGTTCGCGACCTTTCCATCATTGCGTCACCGCCGGTGGACCGGCTGGCGGTGCGGACTTTCGTTTCTCCCTTCGATCCGCTGGTGGTGCGCGAGGCGCTGCTGCGCGAACGCTATCGCGGGGGCCAGGCGTTCTATGTCGCGCCGCGGATCGAGGATCTGGTCGGCGCCAAGGATTTTCTCGACAAGAATGTGCCGGAGGCGCGTGTCGCCGTCGCCCATGGTCAGATGCCGTCGCAGGTGCTGGAGGACATCATGTCCGCCTTTTACGACGGCAAATATGACGTGCTGCTTTCCACCACCATCGTTGAGTCCGGCCTCGATATCCCGACCGCCAATACGCTGATCGTGCATCGCGCCGACATGTTCGGCCTCTCGCAGCTGTACCAGTTGCGCGGCCGGGTAGGGCGCTCGAAGACCCGGGCCTATGCGCTGTTCACTCTGCCCGAGGCGCGCAAGATCACGCCGCAGGCGGAACGGCGGCTGAAGGTGCTGCAATCGCTCGACACTTTGGGCGCCGGCTTCCAGCTTGCCTCGCATGACCTCGACATCCGCGGCGCGGGCAATCTGTTGGGCGAGGAGCAGTCCGGGCACATCAAGGAAGTCGGCTTCGAGCTTTACCAGCAGATGCTGGAGGAAGCGGTGGCAGAGCCTGAAGGCGGGCATCACCGCGCCGGTTGCGGACCGCTGGTCGCCGCAGATCACCATCGGCACGCCGGTGCTCATCCCGGAGGATTATGTCGCCGACCTGCCGGTGCGGTTGGGACTTTATCGGCGATTGGCCGACATCGAGGATGAGCGCGAGGTCGATGCTTTCGGGGCGGAAATGGCCGACCGGTTCGGCCCCTTGCCGGACGAGGTCAATCATCTGCTGCAGGTGGTCGCCATCAAGGCCCTCTGCCGCCACGCCAATGTGGAGAAGGTGGACGCCGGTCCGAAGGGCGCGGTGTTCTCTTTCCGCGATAATTCGTTCGCCAATCCGGAAGGGTTGGTCGCCTTCATCCGCGAGCACGGCGTCGGCGCGAAAGTGCGTCCCGACATGAAGGTGGTGTTCTTCGATGACTGGGAAAGCCCGGTGGAACGGCTGAAGGGCACGGCCGAAATTTTGCGGCGGCTGGCCTCGATCGCGGATCGCGCCAAGGCGGCCTAAGCGCAGCACGGCGAAGTGGAAACGGGTTCGCCGCAAGATGCGGAAACCTAGACGTTACTCTGGGCGACTGCTTTGCGGATTACCTGCGCGAGGATTTCCGGCGCCTGCGCTCCCGAAACGGCATAGCGGCCGTCGACGATGAAAGTCGGCACGCCGTTGATGCCGGCCTCCTTGGCGGCATCTGCCGCCTGCGTGGTTTCTCTCACGTCGTCTTCCGTTGCGAGCTTTGCCCGCACCGCATCTGCGTCCAGGCCGACGGCGGCGGCGGCCCGGACCAATACCTCGCGATCCGTGAGATCGGCGCCTTCGGTGAAATAGAGATCCATCAGCCGCTGCTTCATCTCGGGACCTTTGCCCTGCAGACCCGCCCAATGGATCAGCCGGTGGCTGTCGAGCGTGTTGGGCTGGCGGGCGATCTTGTCGACCGCATAGGTAAGGCCTTCCTGCGCCGCCGCTTCGGCCACGCGGGTCGCCATCGGTCGATAGGCGTCGACCGAGCCGAATTTCTTGGTGAGATAATCCTCCCGCGAGATTCCCTCGTGCGGGATCCAGTCGTTGAGGAAATAGGGGTGGTAGTAGACCTCGACCGGAACGTCCGGCGTCAGCGCGACGGCCTTTTCCAACCGGCGCTTGCCGATGAAGCACCAGGGACAAACCACGTCCGAAACCACATCGATGCGCAGGGGCGTTGCGTTTTCCGTCACGCGCCGCATGTGGCGCTTGCGCGTCGCAATATCAACCGGCAGCGAAGGCTTCGGCGCCGACGCGCGTGAGCAGGCTGTCGGCGGTATCGGTCGGCTTCAGGGCACCGAGCGTAATATGAGTCTCGAGCTTCGGCCGCCCGCCCTCCGAGGTCAGCATGGTATGCCTGAGCACGCTGGCAATGCGCCGCGAGATCACGTGGGCGGCTTGCAAATCGGTCCCGGTAAAGACACAAAGGATCGATCCGTCAGAGCCTTGGCAGGCGAAGTCAATGTTACGCACGATGTGGCTGACCAGCCGCGCGGTGTCCATGCGGGCGCGGCGCTCCAGCACCGGGCCGAAAGTGAAACGCGCAACCGATAGGCTGACGCCGCGCTGGGCTGCCTGCTGCATGGCGCCGGAAAGGTCGCGCCAGAAGGATTCGCGGGTGAGCAGCCCGGTCTGTGGATCGACCATGCCTTTTGCGTCGAAGGCCCGCATTACACGCTTGAGCCGCGCGTCAAAGGCGTGCAGGCGCACGAGCGGCAGGATCCAGTCGATCCAGGCGCGCGGCTCGCCCTCGGGCGCTTCGAGATTGGCGAGCTTCGGTCCGAACTCATCCAGCAACGCGGGCGTGCCGCCCGCTAGCGCGATAGGCAGGTCGCGAAAGCGGGCGTCCTCGGCCATGGCGGTGAGAAGCGCTTCGATCACCCTCGGACTGAAACCATCGCCGATCACCACGCCATCGACGCTGCGCGCGTTCAGGTATTTTGCCGCGGTCTCCACGCTGAGTGCGCCGATCAGTCCCACGCGCTCGCCGACGGCGACGGCAAGCGCCGGATAAGAGCGTCCGCGCCCGGCGACCAGCACCGTCGCATCTTCGATGGGATCGGTTTGCGGAAGGGTCGGCACCGTGCCGTCCCCGCTGGCGAAGGTCTCCATCCGCCGCAGCACCGCGGCATGCAGCGCGCGCACCCGGAGCGCCATGCGTAGTCGCGCCACCAGCCGCGTGGCTGACGCATCCGCGTCGATCGGCAGGCCTCCTGGGATGGCCAGGCCAACATCGCTGCGCGCACGGCCGATGAGCGGGATGAAAGGACCGTTTCGGGTCTGGATCTGCAGCCCGAGCGCGTCGGCGGCCTTGAGGTCGGAGGCGGGACCGGCTTCGGCCAGCACGACGGCGGAGGGCTGTATCGAAATGAAAGCGGAGGGTGCGTCGGCCCAGCGGGTCTCGACAACGGGAAACGCGCCGGCTGCGCCTAATGCCTCAACGAGATCCGGGGCCGGATTGTCGGCAACGACGACCATCGGACCTTGCAGGGACATGACAGCTCGAGGGTGGCGTCAAAGCACGCAACCCTAGCCAACCGGCCTTAATGGGCCGTCAACGCTAACTGGAGAAAGCCAGCTATGCGCCGAAAGCGTCCGCAACCAGCGGATTGACGCCCCGGCTGATCAGCGCTCTGCGCAATGCACCGCTGTCATCGGCGGCACCCGTCAGACGTTGGCCGGACAGAGAATCGGGGAGAGCGGCGATGCGGCCGCCGCTGTCGATGTCGGTAATGAGCCGCTGCAGCTCGCGCAATGCAAAGCGATAGCCGCCAACGCCGGCGATTCCGGCCGGCGGCCCGGTTAGGGTGAGGGTGCGTGTCTCGGAATCAATGCGGCATGGATAGCCGGTATCGACGAGCCCGTCCGATGTCTTGAAGTACGGCAGTCCGCGTGCTTTCGGCGCCGGGCGGATAAGCATTCCGGGGCACCATGGGGCCGCTGAGCGCCAAGGTGCGGTCGCGCGTGGGTTTCAGCTCCGCCGCCACCAGGGCCCCCGGCGCACCGCGCGGAGCAGTAATAATACCGAGCGGAAGCGGGGCAGGTTTGCCGCTTGCGCCACGCCGCATCGGGATCACGCAGGTTTCCCCGAAGCAGGCAACATCGACAAAATCCGTGAATTGCTGTCGCCAGGCCGGGGCGGTGTTCATGCGCTCCGGCGCGCGCCACAGCCCCATGATGGTCCGCACATTCGACGCAAAAAATCCGGCATCCGCCAGGCGCGGCACCACAGGCCCGGGCAGGATTGCCGCATCGCAGCCATCGCGCAATTGCTGCGCCAGCGTCTCCGGGTCGAACGGCTGGTGCAGCATCAGCGTTCCGCCGCTGATGAGCCACGGCAGCACACTCACGGTCAGGCCGGCGAAGGTTGAAGGCGGCACGGCGGAAAGGAAAATCGTTCCGATTTCAAGCCGTCCTTCCAGCAGCACCGCCAATCCGCCGGCGATGATCTCGGCATGATTGCGCGCCACCGGCACGAGGGAGTCGGCGGTCGCCTCCCAGGTGATCAATGCGAGATGCGCCGCGCGGTCGTCGGCGCTGCGCGCGGTCCAGCTGCGGCGGCTGCGGATTTTCCTCGGCATAAAGATCGTCCAGCCTCACCACGCCGTCCGGCAACCCGCTGCCGAAGGCGCAAACATAACGGACGGGAAAGATGTCAACCGCTGCATGCATCGCAAGCGTGGCATGATCGGTTGCGCCGACATGCCCGCAAGTGATCAAGACCTTGGCGCCGACACCGCCAAGCGCGGCCACCAGGTCGCCATGCCGCCAGAGGAGCGGCAGCGGCGCCGCGATCAATCCGGCACGCAGCACGCCGAGCAGCGTGAGCACGCTTTCCACCGTCGTTGGCAGTTGGATGCCGACGATGGAATCGTCAGGCAACGTCAGTTCGTGCAGTCGCCCCGCGATGGCGGAGATCATGCGGTCCGCCTGCGCATAGGTCAGGCGCCGCGGTGCGCCTTCGGTGAAGCTCGCCGGTTGGGCGGATCGACGAGTGCGAGCTTGTCCGGATTGCGCTGCGCGGCCCGGCGGAAAAGATCGTCCAGCGTCGCGCGGGTGCCAGGCGCGGTGGCGAGGATCGTCTGGCGGGGATCACCGAGGATCATGCGGACCTCATTGCGCGGCGCTCCGCCACCAGGTTTCTGGCAGATAGCCATAGAGCGACATCGCGTCGGGATGCTCGACATGCGTCCAATGCGCCACCCATTGCGCCGGGATGCTGAACAACGGCACAGCATAAAATCCCGACGTGAGCACGCGATCCTCGGCGCGGACGGCCGCAACGAAGTCGGCGCGGTCATCCGCCTTCAGCATGGCAGCGATAGCAGCGTCGACGGCGGGGCTCTTCACCCCCATGTAGTTGCGGGTGCCTTCGGCCGTCGGCCGCGGCCGAGCCGAAATAGAAGCTCTGCTCGTTGCCCGGCGACAGCGACTGATCCCAGCGAAAAAGAATCATATCGAAATCATAGCTCACGCGGCGGCGGTCGTATTGTACCGCGTCTACCGAGCGCACAGCTGACGGTGATGCCGGCGCGCTTCACCGCCTGGGCGAAAAGGAGCGCAAGCCGCTCGTCGTCGCGGCTGGTGACCATGATTTCGAATGACATCGGCTTGCCGGTCGAGCGATTGACGAGGTCCGCGCCGCGCAATTCGTAGCCGGCGGCAGCGAACAGATCGAGCGCGCGACGCAGCGTGGGCCGGTCGCGGCCGGAGCCGTCGGTCACCGGCGGGCGACCACTTTCCTTCCAGCACGTCCGCGCGCACTGCGTCGGGAAACGGCGCGAGCAGCGCGCGTTCGCGGGCATCGGCTGGACGGCCGTGGGACGAAAGCTCGGAGCCCTTCGAAGTAACTCGCAACCGGCGCGTATAGACCGGAGAAAAGATTCTTGTTGATCCAGGAAAAGTCATAGAGCAGCGAGATCGCCTCGCGCACGCGGATGTCCTCGAAGATCGGACGGCGGGTATTGAACACGAAGAAGAAACTCGGCTTCGGCAACCCGGTGGTGAAGGTCTCGCGCACGACGCGGCCCTCGCGCAATGCGGGAAAATCGTAACCCGTCGCCCAGCGCGTGGAGTCGGTTTCCACCCGCAGGTCGTAGAGTCCCTTCTTGAAGGCCTCGAAATGGGCGTTGGCATCGCGATAGTAATCGAACCGGACCTCGTCGAAATTCCACAGCCCGCGGTTAACCGGCAGGTCGCGGCCCCAATAGTCCGGATTGCGCTTGATGGTGACGCTTTGTCCGGGGCGGACGTCCACCACCACGTAAGGGCCGCTGCCGATCATCGGCTCGAAGCTCGTCGCCTCAAAGGTGTCGGGATCGACCGCGTGCTTCGGCAGCACCGACATCAGTCCGAGGATCAGCGGCAGCTCGCGGTCGTCGCTGCCGGTCAGATCGAACCGCACCGCGTTGTTTCCAACGCTTCCGCCTTGCTCGCCTTGCTGTAATAGAGCCGGTGATTGGGACGGCCCTTGTCCCGCAGCAGCTGCCAGCTGAACAAGACATCTTCCGGCGTCACCGGCTTGCCGTCTGAAAAGCGGGCGGCAGGATTGAGGTTGAAGGTGACGTAAGAGCGCGCGGCGTCCGTCTCCACCGAATGCGCGAGCAGCCCATAGAGCGTGAACGGCTCATCATAGCCGCGCTGCATGAGCGACTCGACCACGTAGCTGCCGATCACCGAGCCGCGTGCGGCCTGCGCGGCGAGTCCTTTGATGATGTAGGGGTTGAGGCTATCGAAGGTGCCGAGGATGCCCTGCAAGAAACGTCCGCCTTTCGGTGCATCCGGATTGGCGTAACGAAAATGCGTGAAGCCTTCGGGCTGAGCCGGCTCGCCATGCATGGCGATGGCGTGACGCGGCCTCGGCTTGTCTTGCGCGCAGGCATCGCCGTAGAGAAGTGCGAGCGCCGCCGCGGATCCGATGACGATTGGTTGCAGCCTGCGAAGACGGAATATCGGCACGGTCACACGGCGGTTTGATTCGGCTCCCAGCCGCCTGTTTTTATCACAGGCGGTCGCAGCGCGTTCCGCTGAAGGACCGGAATAAGCGCATGGCTACGGCGCTGTCGCGCCGCCCGTTTTCCGCGCTTTATTTAGCGGGCGATTCCAGCTATCACGACGCCAGAAGTCACGCTAATGCCTCATTTTACGCCGACAGAGCCGCCCAAACGGGGGCGCCTTTCACATCCGGCTTGAGGCCGTCAGAACGGCAAGAAGAGGGATCCTATGCATCGTTTCACTTTGGCATCGGCCAAGCCGGTCGCGCGCGCAGTTGCCGCCATCGCGACGACGTCGATCGCCGCCTTGATGATTTCTTCCGCGTTCGCGCAACAGCCTGCGGCGCCAAAGCCGGCGCCGGCGCGACCCGCGGCGAGCACGCCGGCCAAACCGCCGGCACCCGCACAGACACAGCCGGCTCAGCAAGCGCAGCCCTCGCCATCGCAGCCCGGACAGCCAGGAGCCGCCCCCGGCAATCAAGCAATGCCGCAGCTGATTTATTCGCAGTGGATAAAATTCTGCGTCGGCCCGGATGGCCAGCCAGCCGATCAGAAAGATCCCGCCATTAAGAGCAAGCAGATTTGTCTTACCGGCCTCGACGGTCGCACGGAATCGGGCGTGCCGCTGGTCGCCGTGGCAACGATCGATCCGCCCGCCGACGGAAAGAAAATCCTGCGCGTCACTTTGCCTGTCGGCATGCACTTGCAGCACGGAACGCGTGTTATCGTTGACGACACGCAGCCGATGACGGCGCCTTATGTGGTTTGCTTTGCGAACGGCTGCATCTCCGACTACGAATTGAATCCCGATACGCTCGGCAAGGTCAAAAAAGGCAAGACCGCTTACGTGCAGGGTATCAATTACCAAGGCGGCGCCATGACCTTCCAGGTTCCGCTGACGGAATTCGCCAAGGCTTTTGACGGCGCGCCGACCGATCCGAAGGTTCTGGAAGAGCGCCAGAAAAAGCTCGAGGAAGAGCTGAAGAAAAAAGGCGAAGAGCTGCAGAAGAAGGCCAACGAAGCACGCCAGAAGCTCGAGCAGAGCGGCGGTGCAACCAAATCGCAGTAAGCCTTGTAAAAGTTAGCGCGCGATCGGACGCAAAGCTGAGCGCGCGCTAGTTGAGGAGGGCGTTGCGCGGCCGGTAGCTGCCTTTATCGTCGGCCTCGAAAATCTCCCCTACCTGCGGATGCCGCAAGGGCTGGCCAGAAGTGTCGAGCAACAAATTTTGCTCCGACACATAGGCGATGTATTCCGTCTCTGCATTTTCCGCGAACAGATGATAGAAGGGCTGGTCCTTACGCGGCCGGACCTCTTCGGGAATCGACAGCCACCATTCTTCGGTGTTGTCGAACTCAGGGTCGATATCGAAGACGACACCGCGAAACGGGAAAAGGCGGTGTTTCACCACCTGGCCGATTGTGAATTTGGCCGTGCGCATCTTGGTCATGACTCAAATCATAACAAATGATTGTGGCGGCGGACGGCCCCAAGATTGAATGCCTGTTCATGTGTGACAATTTTACAGCGCCTCGCCTTTCATCAACCGGGGCTGTGACAGCGCGGGCGCCACGCCTTCCCGCATGACCGCGCGCCGCAACGGGCCGATGCTCTGAAGCATAAGGAAGCTGAGCTGGCGCGCGCCCTGCAAAGGCAGGAAATCCGACAGCAAGGTTTGGTTGAGCATGTCCACGGCGAGCGCCCGGCTGGTGACGTCGGACCGGCGCAATCCGTCATACCGCTCCAGCACCGAGGCGTTGCCAATGTCACTCGCCGGCGCGGCGGGCATCGACCGCGATTTCCGCAATGGTGGCGGCGTCGCGCAAACCCAGATTGAGGCCCTGGGCGCCGATCGGCGGCAGCACATGCGCCGCCTCGCCGATCAGGGCGATACGGGAGGAGGCAAAGCGCCGCGCGGTTTCCATGGTGAGCGGGAAGACGCCGCGGCCCGGTTCGGACGCGAGCTTGCCGAGAATTGAATGCGAGCGCCGTTCGAGTTCCTGCGCCAGCGCGGCATCGTCCAGCGCGGCGACCGTGCGGGCGCTTGCCGGATCGGTGACAAAGACAAGGCTGGAGCGCTGGCCCGCCAACGGGAACGAGGGTGAAGGGTCCTTGCGGCGTGTGGAATTCGGTCGAAATATCCGGAATGCGGCCGCGCGTGGGCGAGGTTGAAGGTGAGCGCCGTTTGCGGATAAGCGCGGACATCGCTTTCGATACCGGCGGCGGCACGGCATAATGAACCGCGTCCGTCGGCGCCGATGACGAGACGCGCCACAACTTCATTGCCATTGTCCAATCGCGATGGTCACGCCGGCGTCACCGACCGTGACTGCGCGCGCTGCGCTGTCGATACGGTTCAGCGATCCGCCAAGCAATCGGGCGGTATTGTCGAGCGCCGCCAGCAGATCGCGGTTTTGCATGTTGTAACCGAACGCCTCAAGGCCGATTTCCGCAGCATCGAAGGTGATCTCCGGCGCCCGCAACAGCCGCCCCGTATCGTCCACGATTCGCATGCGGCGAAGCGCCGCCGCCTGCGAGGCGCATGCCGACCAGACGCCGAGCGCTTCCAGCGCGGTCACCGAACCGAGCAGCAATGCCGTAGTGCGGTGGTCATCCTGCGCCGGACGCCTCGATATCAGCGCGGTTTCGACGCCGGCGAGCGCAAGCGCGATGGCTGCAGTCAAGCCTGCCGGACCGCCGCCTACCACCGCTACTTCCGTTTTCAATACATCCATGCCATCGCCTACCTATCCTGTTTGAACGCACCTGCGCTAGCGCGCGATCAGCAAAAGTGGGTACCGGTTTTGCGTTCGATCGCGCGCTAACTTATAGAAGTGGCGCATGACCTTATCGGCGAACCGGTTTCCACTTCGCCGGGTCATGCGCTACGGTTGCGCCATGCCGCGCGTTTTGGCCTTCTCCGTTCACATCCTCACCGCATCCGGCGCCCTGTGGGGGCTGCTGGCGCTCATATCAGCGGCGGGTGGCAACTGGACTGCGATGTTCTGGTGGCTGGCCGTTGCGCTCATCGTCGATGGCATCGACGGGCCGCTTGCCCGTCGGCTGAAGGTCGAGGCATTGCTGCCGCAATGGTCCGGTGACAACCTCGATTTCGTGGTGGATTTTGTCACCTACGTCTTCGTGCCGGCTTATGCGATTGCCGTAAGCGGCCTGCTGCCTGACCTCGTCGCCATCCCGCTTGGCGCGTTAATCGCCGTGACCGGTGCGCTATATTTCGCCGATAATCGGATGAAGCTGTCCGACAATTGTTTCCGCGGATTTCCGGTGTTGTGGAACGCCGCAGCCTTTTACTTGTTTCTGCTAAAGCCGCCGCCCTGGATCGGCGCGGCCGGAGTGACCTTGCTGTTGGTGCTGACCTTCGTGCCTTTTCCCTTCATCCACCCGATCCGCGTCGCGCGCTGGCGCCGGTTTACCCTTGCCCTGGGAACACTCGGTGCCGTGCTCGCGATCGTCGCGCTGATGCACGACCTAAATCCGCCCGGCTGGGTTGCCGCGGCACTTTCCGCAATCGGACTTTATTTCTTGGCCGCGGCGCTGATGCAGCGCTTCACCGCCGGAGATATGCCGCATGCTTGAGCTTCTGACAGATCCCCATGCCTGGGCTGCGCTTATTACGCTGACAACGCTGGAGATCGTGCTCGGCATCGATAATCTGGTTTTTATCTCCGTCCTGGTCGCGCGCTGCAATCCCAAGGAGGCGGAGCGCGCGCGCAAGATCGGGCTTTCGCTCGCGCTGGTCTTTCGTCTCGCGCTGCTGTTCACGCTGACGGCGCTGATGGCGCTGCGTGCGCCGCTGTTCACGATTTTCGGTATCGGCATCTCCTGGCGCGATATCATCCTGATCGGCGGCGGACTGTTCCTGATGGCCAAAGCCACCCACGAAATCCACGGCGAGATTGAGCCTCACGACAAGAAGATCGCGGCAACCACGACGCAATCCTTCTTCTGGATTGTGGTGCAACTCATTGCCGTAGATCTGGTGTTTTCCATCGATTCCATCATTACGGCCATCGGCATGGCCGAGGACATCGAAGTGATGGTGGCAGCCGTGGTTATCGCGATGATCGTGATGTATATCGCGTCTCGGCCGGTAAGCGACTTCATCGCCAGGCATCCGACAACCAAGATGCTGGCGCTGGCCTTTCTTATGCTCATCGGCGTGGCGCTGGTGGCCGACGGCTTCGACGTGCATGTCCCGAGGGGTTACATCTACTTCGCCATGGCTTTTGCCGGAGCGGTGGAACTTTTCAATGTACTGGCGGCGCGGCAGCGGCGGCAGGCGGCAAAACGGAAACAGTAGCAAGGAGCGGGGAAATGGTGGCAGCGATTCGCGTGCATAAGGTCGGCGGTCCCGAAGTGCTCACCTATGACGACATTGAGGTGGGCGCGCCCGGCGCGGGGCAGATTAGAATCAAGAACCGCGCCTGCGGGGTCAATTTCATCGACACCTATTTCCGTAGCGGCCTTTATCCCGCGCCGCAGATGCCATTCATTCCGGGCAATGAAGCCGCCGGCGATGTGGTGGCGGTCGGCGAGGGCGTAAAGGATTTCAAGGTCGGTGACCGGATCACCTATGTGATAACGCACGGAGGCTATTCCGCCGAACGCGTGATGCCTGCGGAGCGGGCGGTCAAACTGCCGGAAGCTATTTCCTACGAGCAGGCGGCGGGCATGATGCTGAAAGGCATGACCGCGCGATATCTGCTGCGGAGCGTCTACAAGGTCGAGAAGGGGACGACGCTGCTCATGCATGCGGCGGCTGGCGGCGTCGGCACCATCATCTGCCAATGGGCAAGTTCGCTTGGCGCCACAGTGATCGGCACGGCTGGTTCGAAGGAGAAAGCCGAGCTCGCGAAGGCGAATGGCTGCCACCATGTCATCCTCTACCGCGAGGAAGATTTCGTTGCGCGGGTGAAGGAAATCACCGGCGGCAAGCTGTGCGACGTGGTCTATGACGGCGTCGGCAAGGACACCTTCCCCGGTTCACTCGATTGCCTGCGGCCGCGCGGAATGTTCGCCACTTTCGGCAATGCCTCTGGCCCGGTGCCGGCATTCAATCCATTGTTGTTGCAGCAAAAGGGTTCGCTGTTCATGACGCGGCCCACGCTGGTGAACTACACCGCCACGCGAGAGGACCTGCTGGCGGCCGCCAATGACCTGTTCTCGGTAGTGCAGAGCGGAGTGGTGAAGATCCCGGTGAACCAGAAATATGCGCTGAAGGACGCAGCGAAGGCTCATCAGGACCTGGAAGGCCGCAACACCACGGGCTCCTCAATCCTGATCCCCTAAATCAGCCTAGCCAACCGCTCGAAGGCTGGATGCGTCTCCGTGCCGGGCGCGAGCCGCGGCAGTGCAATCACCTCGATATCGACAAAGCGCGCGATGCTCGCGACCGTCTCGTCGAGCGGGGCGGGGCTGCCGGGCGTTTCGCTCACCACCACGGCGCAGGTGTTGAGCTTCCGCGCGTCGATCATATGCAACGCCGTCAGCGTATGGCTGATGGTGCCGAGATAGCTGCCGGCCACCACGATCACCGGCAGGCGCAACGCGGTCATCCAGTCCAGCACGGTGTGGCGGTCGTCGAGCGGGGCCATCACGCCGCCGACGCCTTCGATGAAACGCATTGCGTTGACCGCCATGGCTCGGCGAGAGAAATCCACTACGGCGGAAAAATCGATGGCTTTACCTTCGCGCTTGGCGGCGAGGTCAGGCGACACGCCGGCGGTGAAGCGCCAGGGCGAGATGCGGGCGATCTCCTCCGGCGTGACGGGTCGCCCAAGCGCATCGAGCAGCACGCCCGGATCACTGCCGGCCGCGGCGTCGGGATCGAAGCCGCTGACGATTGGCTTGATCGCGCCCACCGGGAGGCCCTTGCCGCGGTAATGCCGGATCAGGCCGGCAGTGACGAAGGTCTTGCCAATTTCCGTACCGGTCGATGTAACAAAAACCGCGGGCATGTTTTACTCCCTCCCCCACGGAACTCGGGCCTGCCCGAGTTCCGCATCATCGTGCGCAAGTCGGGCAGGCCCGACTTGCGTCGGGCGAGGGTTGGGGAGGGGGGTGGCTACAAATGCATTCGCTCGCGGCTTACCCCCCTCCCGATCAATACCGGCGAGCCGGCATTGATCGACCTCCCCCGCAAGGGGGGAGGTGAAGAGAAGCGGCGTCGTTGCAGGGCACACAGTTCAGCGGCCCAGCACGCGCGTGCGGATGATATCCGCCAGGCGTTCGATCTCGTCCATCGGATGCGCGGCGCTGAAAGTCAGCCGCAACCGCGACGTGCCGGCCGGCACGGTCGGCGGGCGGATGGCAATGACGGCGAAGCCTTCTTCCTCCAGCAGCCGGGAGGCCGCCAGCGTCTGTTGCTCTTCGCCGATGACGATGGGCACGATGGTGCTGGTTGCGTCGGGCAAGCCGACAAGCCGGGTGAAGGCGATGGCGTTCCGCATCGGCCGTGCAATGGTTTCCGGCTCGTTCTCGATCACATCGATGGCGGCAATGGCGGCCGCTGCGATGGCCGGCGGCAGGCCGGTGGAATAGACGAAGGTGCGCGCCCGGTTGCGGATGAGCTCGATCACCGGGCGCGAGGCGCAGAGATAGCCGCCATAGGCGCCGATCGCCTTCGACAAAGTGCCCATCTGCAATGGAATATCGGCCTTGGTACCGGTGGCGAAGCTGGAGCCGCGGCCACCGCCCAGCACGCCCAGCCCATGCGCGTCGTCGGAAATGAGCCAGGCGTCGAAGCGCCGCGCCAGTTCGGCCAGTTCCGGCAGGGGGGCGAGATCCCCATCCATGGAAAAGACGCCGTCGGTAGCGATCAGCGCATGCGGATGATTGTCCCGATGCTCGGCGAGCAACGCCCTGGCATGGGCGACGTCATTGTGGCGGAAGGCGATCACCTTTCCGCGGGTCAGGCGCGCCCCCGCCCACAAACAGGCATGCGCCAGCTCATCGATCAGCACCAGATCGGCACTGCCGATCAAGCTCGGAATGATGCCGGCATTGGCCAGATAGCCCGAGCCGAAGATGCAGGCGGCTTCGGAGCCCTTCAGCCGCGCCAGACGCGCTTCCAGCTCGGCGAACAGCGGGTGATTGCCGGTGACCAGCCGCGAGGCGCCGGAGCCGGCGCCGTAGCGTTGCAGCGCGGCGATCGCCGCTTTTTTGACCGCGGGATGATGGGTGAGATTGAGATAGTCGTTGCAGGAGAAGGACAGCAGCCGCCGGCCGTTGCGCGTGATCCAGAGGCCGTCCTCACGCTCGGTTTCCGCCAGCGTGCGGCGCAAATGCCCGCGCTCCAGTTCGCTCAGCTTCTCGCTGGCGAATTGATCGAGCGAGGACAGAAGCGGCGAGCTGCCGCGTGGGGCGGAAGACAAATCGTTCATGAGCAGTTATCTCGGCCGCTATCGCTTTTTTCCTGCATCGGAAACAGAATGCATCAATGAGCAGCAGGGCGCCAGACGACAAAACCCGCTCGCATGACTGGCTAACGCAGGGGCTGGCCCATGTCTGGCTGCCTTATGCGCAGATGAAAACGGCCGCGCCGCCTTTGCCGGTAGCGCGCACGGATGGCTGCCGCATCACGCTGGCCGATGGGCGCGAGCTGATCGACGGCATCGCCTCCTGGTGGACCGCCTGCCATGGCTATAACCATCCGCATATCCGCCAGGCCGTGGAGCGGCAGCTCGCGATCATGCCGCATGTGATGTTCGGCGGGCTGGCGCATGAGCCGGCGCTGTCCCTGGCGCGGCGGCTGGCGGCGCTGCTGCCGGGCGATCTCGACCGCGTGTTCTTTTCGGAATCGGGTTCGGTCTCGGTCGAAGTGGCGATGAAGATGGCGGTGCAGTTCTGGGTCAACCAGGGCCAGCCAAAGCGGCGCAAATTCATCGCCTTCAGGAGCGGCTACCACGGCGACACCACCGGCGCGATGGCGGTGTGTGACCCGGAGGAGGGGATGCATGCGCTGTTTCGCGGCCTGCTCCCCGAGCATGTCATCGTCGACCTGCCGCGCGATGAGGAAAGCACTGCGGCTTTCGACCAGGCACTGGAACAGCATGCGGACGACCTTGCCGGCATCATCGTAGAGCCGCTGGTGCAGGGAGCGGGCGGAATGAAATTCCACGCGCCCGCGGTGCTGCAACGGCTGCGGCAGGCGGCTGACCGTTACGATCTCCTGCTCATTTTCGACGAGATCTTCACCGGCTTTGGCCGCACCGGAACGATGTTCGCCTGCCAGGCAGCGGACGTCGTGCCGGACATCATCACGCTGTCCAAAGCGCTGAGCGGCGGGACACTGCCGCTGGCGGCGACCGTGGCGCGGCGAAAGGTGTTCGACGCCTTCTGGTCGGACGATCCGAAAAAGGCGCTGATGCACGGCCCGACCTACATGGGCAATGCGCTCGCCTGCGCGGCGGCCAACGCCTCGCTTGATCTGTTTGAGCGGGAGCCGCGGCTGGCGCAGGTCAAAGCCATTTCCGAACAGATGACGCATGAACTCGCCGCATGCCGCAGCCTGCCGGGCGTGACGGATGTGCGGGTGAAGGGCGCGATCGGCGTGGTGGAGCTTGCGCGCATCGATAGTTGCGACCGGCTTACCGCGCGCTTTGTCGAGGAGGGCGTTTTCATCCGCCCCTTCGGCAACATCGTTTATCTGACGCCGGCTTTCACCATCGGCGAAAGCGAACTTCGCCAATTGACCGGCGCGATCCGCAAGGTTCTTGGCTAAGCTCATTCCCCCTCCCTTGCCCTCCCCCGCAAGCGGGGGAGGGTTGGGGTCGGCATTGAGGGGAAGGCATGATGACAGTTCCGGTAACGCGCGTCGTTCTGCGCGTCGTGGCGCGCGAGGATACCGCCGATCAGCTCAAAGCCGTGCTGTTGGCGCTTGCCGAAGCCTCGCGCAAGGAAGACGGCTGCAACGCCTACAAGGTGTTCCAGAGCCAGACCAATCCGCTGGAATTTGTCTGCTACGAATCCTGGGCGAGCGATGCGGCGCTGGAAAAGCACATGACAACGCCGCATGTCGCGCAAGCCTTCGAGACGGGATTGCCGCTTCTCGCCGAGCCGCCCGGACCGGCGGGTGTACACGACGATTTATTGAAAGATCATTAGAAGCCGACGACGCTGCCGTGCAGGTCGTAGGCGTCGGCGCGCTCGATCTTCGCCGTGACGATCTCGCCGACTTTCAGCGGCCGGCGGCTCGACACGTAGGCGCTGCCGTCGATCTCCGGCGCATCGCCTTTGGTGCGGCCCTTCGCGACGGTCGGTCCGACTTCGTCGATGATGATCTGCTGACGGGTGCCGACCTTCTGCTTCAGCCGGCGCGCGGAGATGGCCTGCTGCTTTTGCATGAAGCGGTGATAGCGCTCTTCTTTCACCTCCTGCGGCACGGCAGCCGCGAGATCGTTGGCCACCGCACCCTTTACCGCCTCGTATTTGAAGCAGCCGACGCGATCGAGCGAGGCCTCGTCGAGCCAGTCGAGCAGCAGCTGGAAATCCTGCTCGGTCTCGCCCGGGAAGCCGACGATGAAGGTCGAGCGCAAGGTCAGCGCCGGGCAGATCTCGCGCCAGCGCGCGATCCGCTCCAGCGTCTTTTCCTGCGCCGCCGGCCGCTTCATGCGCCGAAGCACATCCGGGCTCGCATGCTGGAACGGGATGTCGAGATAGGGCAGCACCTTGCCCTCGGCCATCAGCCCGATGACCTCGTCGACATGCGGATAGGGATAGACGTAATGCAGCCGCACCCAGGCGCCGAACTCGCCCAGTTCGCGGGCGAGATCGAGGAATTTGGCGCGCACCTCGCGGTCCTTCCAGGCACTGCCGGCATATTTCAGATCGAGGCCATAGGCCGAGGTGTCCTGCGAGATGACCAGCAGCTCTTTGACGCCCGGCCTTCACCAGCCGTTCGGCTTCGCGCAGCACATCGGCAGCCGGGCGGGAGACCAGATCGCCGCGCAATTTCGGGATAATGCAAAAGGTGCAGCGATTGTTGCAACCTTCTGAAATCTTTAGATAAGCATAGTGCCGCGGCGTGAGCTTGATGCCTTCCGGCGGCACCAGATCCAGAAACGGATCGTGCTTTGGCGGCGCGGCGCGATGCACGGCGGCCACGCACGCTCTCATATTGCTGCGGACCGGTGACGGCGAGCACGGACGGGATAACGCTCGGTGATGCTTTCGGGCTCCGCGCCCATGCAGCCGGTGACGATCACCTTGCCATTGGCCGCGAGCGCCTCGCCGATCGAGGACAAGCGACTCCTCCTTGGCGCTGTCGAGAAAGCCGCAGGTATTCACCACCACCAGGTCGGCGCCTTCGTGCTGGCGCGAGAGCTCATAACCCTCCGCGCGCAGGCGCGTGATGATGCGCTCGCGAATCCACCAGCGCCTTGGGGCAGCCGAGAGAGACGAAGCTGATCTTCGGCGCCGGCGCCGGATCGGCCGCGGGCGCTGGACTGATAAGACGTTTCCGCTGACATGGGGCAGGGGCTAGCCGGGATCGATGGCGATATCAAGGAATTGCAAAGCGCGGACGGGCCTTTCTGCTATCCTGGGAGGGTCCCTCGGAGCCGAAACCATGCGAGTTTTGCTGCTTGCTGCCTTGCTGATGACAGGGTGGACCGCGGCCAAAGCCGCCGATGTGGGTGGCTGGCGCAAAAGCCAATAGTTTGTCTATTCAAGCGATCGGTTCGGTTTTCCCGTCCCGGGTGCATTTCATCGCGCCAGCTGTCGGCGGCTCCGCGCATACTCCCATCGGCATGAATGCGAGCTCCGGTGGAAGCACGTCGCCGAGCCGTTCAAGCATGCGCCGCGAGAAGATCGTCCCAAGCCAGCTGTCGACGAATAACTCCGCCGAGCCGATGACGTTGGCGTTGAGGTAGTAGAAATGCCGAGCGCTGAGCTTCGGCTGATTGAAGCTTAGGCCGCCCTCCGGGAGAATATGCCCGGCGATGCCGTTGGCACTGATGGCAAGCCCGGTCGGACGGAACATCGCCCCTGCAAAGAAGATGTGGAGCAGGGGTGGTTGCCCGCCGTCCGAAGTGTCGAGCGGCAAGAACAGGTGAGCGCCGGGTTCGAGTGACTCGAGAACTCGCCGGAAACGATCGGAAGCGATCGGCCAGTTACTAGAGACAAGTTCCGAAAACGGCTTTTTCGCACTGGCGAGCAACTGCGCGGGCAAGGCGCGCTCGAGGTCCGGATAAAGTTTGCCCGGCTCTACAAAGACCCCTCGCTCCTTCCCTTGCGCGACAATCTGCGCCCAAGCCGCGGCGAGGCGTTGCCCCGGCCAGTCTTCCAAGGCCACGCCTTTTGGGTGCACAAGGCGCACGTATCGCCTTATGTTGCGCTTTGCGCCGCGCTGCGATGGCACGATTCTGTAGTAGAGTTCACCGTCGTATCCCTCGGGCACCTCGTCGACGGTCCGCGCAGGCTTCACTGGTGGATGGAGGTGGGAAGGTGGCCCACAAGCCTCGACCGCCGCGGCATCGAGCGGGAGGGACTTGATCCGCGGCGGAGGCAATTCGTTGAGCCTGCGGTGCTCGAGCACGAACTTAGGGATCGGGTCGGCCTGCACCGGCTGAACCTCCGGCTTCTTCTTTCCGAAGATTTTCCAAAACAAAGCTGCCCCCTGGATCTACTTCAACTACGTGCAGTCGTAGCATATTGGCGGGGGCAGCACCCCCTGTTCCCGTTTGGAAGCGTCCTTACAATTATCGCGCGGAGCAAGAAATCTTGTGTCTGGTAAAATTGGGGAATTCAACCCGCGCGAGGTCGAGGCGGGCATCGAGGCGCACCGAACGTCACCATGATCGCAGGCCGAGACAGAACGCACGCGAACGGAAGCGCCAAACGGATTGCGAGACCCGCGCCTTATAAATTGAAACAATGAAAATGGAGGGGCTTCTGCTATCTAGGAGGTCATTGGAGCAGAAAGCATGAGAGTTTTGCTGCTTGCCGCCCTGCTGATGATGACAGAGTTGACGGCGGCCAACGCCGCCGATGCCGGCGGCTGGCGCAAATCCGTCGCGGCGCCGGCCACGGTCTATCGGGCCGTTCCGCGCAGTCCGGCAGCCTCGCTGGTCTGGGCAGGAGATGCCTGCTGGCGCGGCTGTGCCATGGATTGCGGAAGGCACTATCAGGCCTGTCTCTCGGTCGATGCGCAGCCGAACTGTACGGCGCAGAACGACGCCTGCGACCGCTTCTGCCAGCGCGCATGCCGGCTCTATGGCGGTCCGCTCCTGCCGATCGACTAGCGCCTGTCACGCTCCTTCCGCGTGCAGCCCGCGCGCTGGCCTAGCGCGTGAAATCTCGCCAGGCACGGCAGAAGTCGGCAAATCGCCTTGGCATTGCTCGTCGCAAGCGTTCAAGGTTAATAGCTAAAACATACGCATTAATGCTCAAACTTTACTATCTGCAATAGTAATTGTTGCTTGTGGTTAAATCAATATTACAGCCCCATCCGAGGTAACTCGGAGTGCTTCGATGAGGCCGCTGAATACAGCGCTCGCGATCTGCATCGCCCTATTGATCAGCACTGCAACTGAGGCTCGGCCGCGTATGTGGTGCGGATGGTGGCTTGCTCAGCATCTCGGCTACAAGGACAGACGACTTCACTACGTGTTGAATTGGCTGGACGACAAGCGCTTCACGCGCGTCGCCGGCCCGGCAGTCGGACAGATCGCCGTGTTTCGGCGCGGCAAAGGCGGCGGGCATATCGGCATCGTGAAGGGCGTGCCCGGCCCGGGCAAGATCATCCTCCTGTCAGGCAATGATAGCAACGCGGTGCGCCTGCGCGAGAGATCCACCGCGCGGGTCATCGCGTATCTGGTTCCGGTTACCAACGCGTCCTCCGGGCAGGACGTGGAATAACGGCGCGCGCCGCTGCTGAGATTTGGCGGAAGGGGTGAGATTCGAACTCACGAGGGGCTTGCACCCCTGGCGGTTTTCAAGACCGCTGCCTTAAACCACTCGGCCACCCTTCCAAGTAGGAAACTCAATAGCTTACGTCGAACTGTTTTGCCACCGTTACCGCACTTGGCACCGGATTGGCACCGGGACGTGGCAATTCTGTTCTTACTCCGTACCTGCGAACGCCGCTTCCATGATCTGCGCCGCGCGGTCATCGGTCTTGAACAGATGGCCATAGACCGAAAGCGTGATGGCTGGCGAGCCGTGGCCTAATCGCCGGCTGATGGTCAGCACGTCAAGCCCGGACGCTATCAGCGTGCTGGCGTGCGTATGCCGCAGGGAATGCAGCGTGGCGGTAATCTTCGCCGCGTCCATCGCCTTTGACCATTCCTTTGTAAGCGCATTAGGCGAACGGGTGGAGCCGTTTTGCCGCTGCCGTGCCAGTCTGGACTGCAGCTTCGTTGGCCTTCGCGAATTGGTCATCGAGCGTGGGCATATCCCTTTGCCTAATGGATTTGGCACCGGAATTGGCACCGGACAGCATAGCACGGGGCACTACGCAGCCGCCGCACGTCGCAGCCTATCGCCGCAGGTTTCAGGTGGCGGCACTAAGCGGGCCGCACAAGGGTTAAACCTATACACCCTGCGGATTGCAGAGGATGCAAGCCAGAGCCAGAGCGTAAAGCTGGAGGGCCGCCCCGAGTGGCCGTTTAGGGAATAGGGAGACTGCTATGGCACTAGAGAAGCAGGAAATTGAATGGTGGACCGGCGCGATAGCTGGGCAGGAGGCGGCGTTAGTGCTGCTTGTTAAGGTGCTTCATTCCAAAGGCGTGCTGGACGGCGGCGTTTATACAAACGCACTAAAGGACACGTTCAACGACCCTGCGGCACAATTCACGCGGGACGAATACCAGTATGTGCAAGCACTCGCCAAATATCTGGATGAGGAATTCGCAGCCATGCCACCGTTCATGAGCGGCGATTTTCGATATGAGCGAAACACCGGCAGGTGAGAAGGGAAGGTCGAGCTCGGCGTGCTCAAAGCATGGAAAGAAGGTGGAATGACCTTAGATCGGGCAGGGCTTCGTTTCCCGCCGGCTTGCCTTAAAGTGGAACCCGCGGCGGGCTTTTTATAGGGCGATTAAAACCGAACTTCTCAAGCAAAGACCCGATCTCGGAATTGAATTGCGCGCCTAGATACTTGGCTTCCTGCCAAACAACCTCCGTATAACGGCCATCGAACGCCAGGGCATCTATTACCCCGGACGCGCAAATAAGAACCGTCAGAACCAGAAAAGCGCGCATACGACCGCCGCAACTTAGCTTTGCTCAGGACAAGCCGCGGCTTCGCTTCGGCTGGGTCAACAGCATACGCCGTCACGACAGCCCGCGCATCACCGCGGCGGGTTTTTTGTGAAAGCCAATTATTAATCTTGTAATGCGCACCATCCCTCTCCCACGGGGGGCTTCAGATGTTGATTGAGGGCGCTTGGTCTCAGCAGGTGGTGGCGATTTTCACAATCTGCATCGAGTCCTGGTGATCAGTGTGGTTCTAGACCCGCCAGCCGACCTACGGTAACGCCGCTCAGAATGCCCTTAGCATGCACTATAAATCTCCCGGCCGATGCATCTACTGCGGAGACGCGAAAGCTCCACTAACAAAGGAACACATTGTACCTCGCGCTCTTGGCGGCATTCATGTTTTGAGGGCGGCTAGTTGCTTGTCTTGCGCGAAAATCACCTCTGCATTTGAGCGAGCAGTTTCCCGGAGAATGTTGGGCAATTTTAGAGTGAGACTGAATTTTCCCACTGGCCATAAGAATGAGCGACCCAAAACACTGCCGGTAATAAACCTGAATCATCCTGACGTAGCAGCTGCCGCCCATGCAGCATTATCAGCGGGCAAAACGGAGTTTTCGGTGAAGGTTGAGCCCTTGGAAATTGAGCCAGGGGACTATCCCCCATCTATTGAGCTGCCTCAGTTTCCCCAGCCGAAAGTTTTAAGGGGTTTACCAAAGTCGCCGGATGTTTATCCGATGAAGCAATCTGTTTGGGGATACGAAGACGTCGACGCACTTAATCGGCTGAGAATAAAGCATGGGTCCGTGGCGCGCTATCCGCACAAAATTCCAGTGCTTAGCTTCGTTCGGATGCTGGCGAAGATCGCGCACTGCGGAGCGGTTTCAGGGTATGGCCTTGATGCATTCAGGCCACTTCTGCTGGATTTGATCTTGGGGCGCACGAATGATTTTACAAATTTCGTGGGAGGCGAACTCTCTCAGCAACCGAAAGAGGTTGGTCAGTATCGAATGACTTTTTCTTTTCAGCAGAGGCGGTGGCGCTGGTTCCTGTGCGCGCACTTCCGTCTTTTCCCAGAGTTGTGCTCACCGCTGTATCATATAGTCGTCGGTGAGATTGATGGCCCATTAGAGTGATGAGAGCTTCCCTGCCTCGATTTCGGGTGGTTAGCCGAACGGCACCTTAAAGGAAATAGACCAGCACAAAGCCGAACGCGAAGCCTCTAACGGTCACTGCCACCGGAATTGCCACCGGGCGTAGATAAAACGAGACTGGGACGAGGCGGCCTATCGGAACCGAAAAAGTCCGACGAAACGGGCAGTAACGGCACCAACGGTGACCGGACGGCACGGCAGCATGTGGTTTTCAAGACCGCTGCCTTAAACCACTCGGCCACCCTTCCAAGCCTCGATCAAGCCTTCCCGCGTTCATGAAGAGTCCGGCATTTTGCACCGGATGCCCCGAACGCTTATAGCATCTGACAGCGCAATTCCTAAATCAGGCTTGAGTAGCATTCGGCGTTCCCTCCGCAACTTCCTTTCCAGATACGGAGCGGTCTTTGCTCGATATTCCAATCGATTTCATTCTCTTTGCTGTGACCCTGGTCGGCATTGCGGTCTTTCATCGCTACACGCTTCCTGTCGCGCTCACCGGTCTGGCGGCGATTACGATCTACAAGCTCGTCTTCACGGGCTTTAAAGATGGCCCCGGCCTGGGCGGGCTTGGCCTGCACTTGCACCATGAATGGGTGGTGCTGGCGAACCTGTTTTTATTGCTCACCGGTTTCGCGTTGCTTTCCCGCCATTTTGAAGAAAGTCGCGTACCAGACGAGCTGCCGGCTATTTTGCCTGACAACTGGACGGGGGCCTTTGCCCTGCTCGGTATTGTCTTCGTGCTTTCGGGATTTCTCGACAATATCGCCGCTGCGCTTATCGGCGGAACGATGGCGCGGCACGTCTTCAAGGGAAAAGTTCATATCGGTTATTTGGCAGCGCTGGTCGGGGCGTCAAACGGCGGCGGCGCTGGCAGCGTGCTCGGCGACACCACCACCACCATGATGTGGATTGCCGGTATATCCCCTCTTAAGGTGCTGGATGCCTATATACCGGCGGCTGTTGCGCTGATTGTTTTTGGCATCCCGGCATCGCGCCTCCAGCAACGCTATTCCGCGATCGACAAACAACCTCCGCGTCGTTTGCAAATTGAATGGATACGGCTGTTTATTGTGGGCGCCATCCTCATTGCGGCTGTGCTGGCGAACGTGGTCACCAACATCAAATTTCCCGCAGTGCTTGACAGGGCGCCGGTGCTTGGACTTGCGGTTTGGGCTGTCATTCTAGCTACCAGTCCACTGCGGCGTCCCGATTGGCGCGTCATGCCGGAGACGGCGAAGGGCACGCTATTCCTGCTCGCTTTGGTGCTCTGCGCCTCGATGATGCCAGTGGACAAGCTACCCACACCCTCATGGCAGACGTCTCTCGGTCTCGGTTTTGTCTCCGCGGTTTTTGACAATATTCCACTGACGGCGCTTGCGCTGAAGCAGGGCGGCTATGATTGGGGAATGCTCGCTTATGCCGTTGGGTTTGGCGGCACCATGACCTGGTTCGGGTCATCGGCCGGGGTCGCGCTCGCGAACATGTATCCGGAAGCGAAATCGGTTGGCCTCTGGCTGCGCCACGGCTGGTTTGTTGTCCCGGCTTATGTGCTCGGCTTTTTAGTCATGCTTGTGATTTTCGGCTGGAAACCCGACGCGCCTTATTGATCGTTCGCGCGAACCCACCGCCCGCTATCCGGATTGGCGGGTCTGAGCCGGTCAGACTCATTAGTTATGGAAATCCCTCGCCCTCCAGCGTAGCCTTTAACGGGTTGGGTATCCTTGATGATCACTCACAAGCTGAGGGCGGATTTATGATCTGGTTATGGATCGGCATCCTAATCTTCGCCGCGACCGCGGCCGGCTTTTGGTTTAGCCTTCCTGTCAATGGACAAGTTAGGCCGTTTGTAAACACGATAGTGGAGCCGTATGTCTCCATCCTGTGGGCAGGCGGTCTCGTAATAAGCATTGGGTCGGTGGTTAGAGGCATTGCTGAGGTCTGGTTGTAGCAAGGGATTCCTTCATACTCGCGACAACCGCCGCAGCCCTCATCCCTATCGGTTCCGGTATGCGTTTGCTGGAGATATCTGCAGTCAAGACAGGCCGCCGCTTTTTCAGAAACGACTATACCCGGCAACTTTATTGGATGACGTACCTCTCGGCGTTTGTGTTGGGAGCCACGATGCTGATCAAAGCGGTTACCGTGGCAGTGTAGTCAGGCCAACAAGCTGAGCGACCACTGGCTGTAAAATCGGGCGGCTGCCAAATTCGCCCTGGTCCAATGGCCGTGCGCGGGCCACCTTCATCATTCGACCCAACCCCGTTGGAAGCATTGGTCTTTTGGCGCTGCTTTAAATACGAAGGACTTGGCGAAAGGCCACACCCGAAAAGGCCTGGGTTCGAGCGAGCGGCACCGTCCCAAGACGCCAACGATTTCATGAGCCTTGCCCGCGCAAGGCGCGGCGAGGACCGTTGCTTTTTTCTCGCCAGCCGATAAACATGGGTGGGAAAGCGATGGGAACCTTGGGAGGGGTTTGCCGCCGCTTTTTTGTGCTGCCCGGGCGGCGATCGATGGATAACAAAGCGAAATCCAAAAAATCCCGATAGTCGGCGGCACGATATTCAAGCTCAGGAATAACGTGATCCCGGCACTCGCCGGCGTTCACATCGCGGCTTGTTGAAATTTTTGAGTGATGGGGATTCTAGGGTCATGGAAAGTTTTGCGGCGGAAGCGGCCTTCATGGCGAATTCGGCGGGGAAGGCTTTTGTCCTGTTGATGGAGCCGCACCGGCTGGGGTTCCTGGCGCTCGGCTGCGTCATGGGTCTGGTGCTCGGCATCGTGCCGGGCATCGGCGGCCTCGCCGGAACGGCGATGCTGTTGCCCTTCACCTATGCCATGGATCCTTACGCCGCTTTTGCGCTGCTGCTTGGCCTCGGCGCGACCACCGCGACGGGCGATCCCATTCCTGCCGTGCTGTTCGGTGTGCCCGGGGGCGCCGCCTCGGCGGCAACCGTGCTCGACGGTCATCCTATGGCGAAGCGCGGCGAGGCCGGAAGGGCGCTGAGCGCTGCCTACATGTCCTCGCTGCTCGGCGGGATTTTCGGCGCCATTCTGTTGGGCATCACGATCCCGATCCTGCGGCCGATCATGCTCTATCTCGGCTCGCCCGAGCTTCTCGCTTTTGCCGTCCTTGGCATATCCATGGTCGCCATCCTGTCGGGCAACGCGCCGCTACGCGGACTGACCGCGGGCGCCGCCGGCATCATGCTGGCGATGATCGGTTCGGACCCGCAGACCGGGACGCTGCGCTGGACCTTCAACAGCCTCTATCTCTGGGACGGCATGCCGCTGACGCCGATGCTGCTCGGCATCTTTGCGCTGCCCGAGCTGTGCGACCTGCTGATCACGCGCCTTGCCATTGCAACAGGCGGTGTGAAGCATGAGCGTCTATAAGGGCCAGTGGCAGGGCGTGAAGGATTGCTATGACAATATCTGGCTGATCCTACGCTGCTCGTGGATCGGCGGCGGCATTGGCGCCATTCCCGGCATTGGCGGCTCGGTCATTGACTGGCTGGCCTATGGTCACGCGCTGAAGACGGAAAAGGGCGCGTCGCGAGACTTTCGGCAAGGGCGACGTGCGCGGCGTCATCGCGTCGGAAAGCTCCAACAACGCCAAGGAAGGCGGCTCGCTGGTTCCGACCATCGCCTTCGGCGTGCCCGGCAGCGCCGGCATGGCGATCCTGCTCGGCGCCTTCCTGATGCACGGCCTCGTGCCCGGACCCGACATGCTGAGCAAGAACCTTCCCATCACCTATTCGATGGTGTGGTCGGTGGGCTTGGCCAATATTCTCGGCGCCGGCATGTGCTACGCCTTCAGTCCGCAATTCGCCAAGCTCGCGACGCTGCGCTACACGCTGATCCTGCCCGCGGTGCTCAGCATCGTCTATATCGGCGCCTTCGAAGCTTCGCGCGACTGGGGCGACCTTTACAGCCTCTTGTTCTTCGGCCTCGTCGGCTGGCTGATGAAGCAGTTCAAATGGCCGCGCCCGCCACTCATTCTCGGCGTGGTGTTGGGCGACACCATCGAGCGCTACCTGTTCATTTCGATTGAGCGCTATGGCGTGAGCTGGTTCGCCCGGCCGGTGGTGGCAATCCTGTTCCTGATGGCTTTCTTCGGGCTGGTGCGGCCGCTGCTGCAGGACGTGCGCATCCATGGTGGGCTGCGCAAAATGCTCGGCGGCTTCGGCGCGCCGCGTCTCCATCCCTCGCAGCTGTTCACGGTATTCGTGATCTGCGTGATCATCAGCGGGTTGATCGCAGCTTCGGGCTGGGGCTTCAAGGCGCAGATCGTGCCGGTCGATCGTCGGTTTCGCCGGCCTCTTTGCCGCGTCGCTGAGCCTGTTCAACGACATGTGCCGCAAGCCGGACGATGTGTCCGCTGAAAGCCTCGCGGATGAGAGCCAGCGTCAGGTGGAAAAGAAGATCCACATGGATATGACGTCCGATACCGCGCATCTTTCCGTCGGCACGATCGCCAAGCGCGGCGCGATCTTCTTCACTTACCTGGTCGCGTTCATGGCTTCGATGGCGACCATCGGGCTGATCCCGACCGCTTTCTTCTTCGTCATCATCTTCATGCGGATTGAAGGCCCGGAGCCGTGGCCGCTGGTGCTCACTTATGCGGTGGCGGTGGTGACATTCATCGTCATCGCCTTCGACAAGTTCATGGCGGTGCCGTGGCCGCAGACCTTCCTTGGAACCTGGTTCCCCTTCTTTAAGATCATTCCTTCAGTCTGATCGTCGACGAGAAGCTTCGAAATGTCTTTCGGCTGCCGCACCGCGCGGCAGCCGAAAGCTTTTAGTAACGAAGCGTTAACCGAGCGGAAATGCGCCGCATTTCCGCCCCGTTAAGGTGGCGGTATTGTGTTTGGTTAATGCTGCCGGTCGCGAGTGATTCAGCGGTCGAAGTTTTTGGGCGGTCAATACGACCGCCAAGCCGTGCCTGCGGTACTTGAGTGCGGCATACGGGGGTGGAATGGGGCGAGGGGGGCACGAGGGGGCTGTCGCTCAGATTGCGCGCGCTGGTATGGCGTTCATTGCCTGCCTGACGCTGGCGAATTGCGCGAGCCAGGTCGATCCTAAATACGGTGTCTCCGCCAGCCCACGCGTCGTCAATGCCGGTGATCCGGTGCCAAAGGGCGGCGGTACCTATCGCGTCGGCAAGCCTTATGTCGTCGCCGGCCGCACTTATGTGCCGGAAGAGAACATCAACTACCGCGCTGAAGGCATCGCGTCCTGGTATGGCGACGATTTCCACGGCCGCCTGACGGCGAATGGCGAAGTCTACGACATGCATTCAGTCTCCGCCGCGCACCCGACGCTGCCGATGCCGAGCTATGTGCGCGTGACCAATCTCGCCAACCAGAAATCAATCGTGGTGCGCGTGAACGATCGCGGGCCCTACGCGGCCAACCGCGTCATTGATCTTTCGGTAAAAGCGGCGAAGCTGCTTGGTTTCCATGACAAAGGCCTTGGCAGGGTTCGCGTCGAATATGTCGGCCGCGCGCCGCTGGAAGGCTCGGACGACCGGCAGCTTGTCGCGACGCTGCGCGAAGGCGAGGCCGCGCCGGCGCCGTCGGCCGTCAGGGTCGCCGCGGCGAAACCCTTCCTGCCGGAACAGAAACCTGCGGTTGCGCAGGCCTATGAGCGTTCGGCCAATCTGCCTGAAATTTCCGCCCAGGCTTCGCTCGGGGCCAATGAGCGCATGCCGTCGCTGCTCGGCCGGTCCGCGACGGGTCGCGCGGTCAGGGTGGAGGCCATGGCCTTGCCTCCGGCCAACGCCGGATACGATTCACCTTCCGGAGCGGACATCGACAAGCCCATGGTCTCGCCTGTTTCCGCCTTTGCCCCGACCCGCTATGATGCCCCCGCTGCATTCTTGAGCGGTCGCGGCCTTTATTGATACCGACGCATTCACATCGCTAGGAATTCGGCTTGAACGAGCGGCCTCGAAGGAGGGGCGATGCTAAAGCGTTTTCTTTGGACAGCTGCTGCCCTGAGCCTTCTCGTCGCCGGCCCCGCCGCCGCGCAGAAGAAGGATGACAACCTCCAGACCAGCGTGCCGCACGCCATCCTGATCGAGGCAGAAAGCGGCAGCATTTTATACGAACGGGCCGCGGATGACCTGGTTTATCCCGCTTCCCTGGCCAAGTTGATGACCGCGGAGGTCGTGTTCAACGAGCTGCAGCAAGGCAAGATCACCCTCGAGGATGAAGTCATCATCAGCGAGAACGCCTGGCGGACGGGTGGGGCGCCTTCCCGTACGTCGAGCATGTTCGCCCCGCTCAACAGCCGGGTGAAGGTCAACGACCTTTTGCGGGGCATCATCATCCAGTCGGGCAACGATGCCTGCATCGCGATCGCGGAGGCTCTGGCGGGCAACGAGATGGCCTTCGGCGTGAAGATGACCAACCGCGCGCGCGAGATCGGGCTGACCAAATCCACCTTCACCAATTCGACCGGATTGCATAATCCGGGTTTGAAAGTGACGGCGCGCGAGCTCGGCAAGCTCGCGCAGCACATCATCCGCACTTATCCGGATTTCTATAAGATCTACGGCGAGCGCGAATTCACCTACAACAAGATCCGCCAATATAACCGCAATCCGCTGCTGGGCTGGGGCGCCGATGGTTTGAAGACCGGCTTTACCAAAGAATCCGGCTACGGACTCGTCGCTTCCGCCGAGCAGAACGGCATGCGGCTCATCGTCGTGGTGATGGGCGCCAAGGGCGAAAAAGAGCGCGCGGACGAAGCCCGCAAGCTGCTCGAATGGGGCTTTCGCAGCTTCGAAGCCCGTATCCTGTTTGCCGAAGGGCAGACCGTCGGCGAAGCCAAGGTCTTCGGCGGAGAAAAAGGCTACGTGCCGCTCGTCGGCTCCGGCACGATCCGGTTGATGGTGCCGCGCAATGTCAGCGAAAAGATCGTCGCGCGCGTCACCTATACCGGTCCGCTGCCCGCGCCGGTGGAGCGGGGACGGCAGGCGGGAGTGCTGAAGGTCTGGCGCGGCGATACCCTCGCGCTGGAAGTCCCGCTGCAAACCGGGGAGGAGGTAGGCGAGGGCAGTCTCTCGCAGCGCGCTTTCGATGCGGTGACTGAATCGGTAATCACGCTGTTCCGCGCAGGAGCCGAACGCCTATAGGGCGGATCGCGAGACATGAGATGCGCGGACGCTTCATTACCTTCGAAGGCGGCGAAGGAGCCGGCAAGTCGACCCATTCGAAGCTGCTCGCGGAGCGCCTCCAGCATGCCGGGATCGAAGTCGTGTTGACGCGCGAGCCCGGCGGTTCGCCGGGCGCGGAAATCATTCGCCATATCATTCTGTCGGGCGCGGCGAAGCCGCTCGGAGCCGAAGCCGAGACCATGCTGTTTGCATCCGCGCGCGACGATCATCTGCGCACCACCATCAGGCCTGCGCTGGAGCGTGGCGCCTGGGTGTTGTGCGATCGTTTCGCCGACTCCACGCGGGTCTACCAGGGCATTGTCGGCAAAGTGGACTTGCGGCTGATCCAGGAATTGGAGCGGATCACGGTGGGAGAAACGGTACCCGACCTTACTTTTGTGCTCGATGTGCCAGCCGAAGTGGGACTTTCGCGCGCCGGTCAGCGCCGCGGCTCTGAGCATGCAGACCGTTTTGAGAGCGAAGCGCTGGATTTCCACGAAAGGCTGCGCGCCGGCTTTCGTACGCTGGCGCAGAGCGAACCTGACCGTTGCGTGTTGATTGACGTAACTGCACCGCGCGCTGAGGTGGCGCAGCAGATCTGGAGCATCGTCGAGACGCGCCTGAACCCGGCCGCTGCGGTACCCACTGCCGATGAGGCGCCCCGTGAGCGCCGATGACGACGAAGAGGCCAGCGACGGCCTGCATCCGCGCGAAACCCTACAGCTGTTCGGGCATGCGGAAGCAGAGCGTATTTTGCTCGAGGCCTATCGCAGCGGCCGGATCCCGCATGCCTGGCTGATCGGCGGGCCACGCGGCGTCGGAAAGGCGACGCTGGCTTACCGCATGGCGCGCTTTGTGCTGGCGCATCCGGATCCCGCCAGCAAGGAAGTGCAATCCGCGCGCTCGCTTGCGGTCGATCCGGAACATCCGGTGGCGCGGCGTATGGCCGCGCAGGCGCAAGGAGACCTGCTGGTGCTGGAGCGCACCGAAGATGACAAAGGCAAGATGCGTACGGTCATCACCGTCGACCAAGTGCGCCGCAATGTTTCATTCTTCGGTTCCACCGCCGGGGAGGGCGGCTGGCGCGTATGCATTATCGACAGCGCCGAGGAGTTGAAGCTGCCCGAGGCAGCGAATGCGCTGCTTAAAGTATTAGAAGAGCCGCCGCCGAATTCGCTGTTTTTGTTGGTAAGCCATGCGCCGGGACAATTGCTTGCCACGATCCGGTCGCGTTGCCGCGTTTTGACTTTGCGTCCCTTGTCGACCGGAGAGGTGGCGCAAGCCGTTGCAGTTGCGCTCGGCCGCGATTTGGACGCGGAGGTGCTGGAAGCCGCCGAATTGGCGGAAGGCAGTGTCGGCCGCGCCGTGACCATGCTGCAAGGGCCGGCTTTGGCATTGCGCCAGCGCCTTACCCAGCTGCTTGAGCGCCTGCCCGAGACGGACCCGCTGGCGCTGCATGCCCTCGGCGACGCGATGGCTGGGGCCGATCCACAACCGCTGGCGACCTTTGTGGATACCGTGAACGCCTGGCTCTCCGCGCGCCTGGCCGTGCCGCAGGAAACCACGCGGATGGCGCGAATTGCCGAGGCTTGGGAAAAGATCAACCGCGCCGCCGGCGAGGTCCAGGAGTTCAACCTGGAGCGCAAGCCCCTGGTCTTCTCTGTCTTCGCCGTTCTTGCCGAAACGGCGCGGAGCTGAAGCAATGACCGTACGATACGGACAAGACTTGCAGCCCATGCCGGCCAGCTCCAACAAGCCGATAACCGCCTTCGTTCTCGCAGGCGGCGGCAGCTTCGGCGCCATTCAGGTCGGCATGCTGCATTCGCTCGTGGGCCGCGGCGTCGCGGCGGACATGGTGGTCGGCTCAAGCGTCGGTGCGTTGAATGGTGCCTACTATGCCGGAAACCCCACGCCAGAAGGAATCCGCCAGCTGGAGACGATCTGGCGCGGTTTGCACCGGCACGACATATTTCCTCTGACCTGGCGGACATTGCTCGGCTTCATGCGGCGGCGAGATTTCCTGCTTGCGTCCGACGGCGTGTGCGCGCTCGTCGACAAGCATTTGCCTTATCGCAACTTGCAAGAGGCAAAAGTCCCGATCCACATCGTGGCGACTGATATTCTGACCGGCAAAACGGCTGTGCTGTCGGAAGGCTCGGCCGCACAAGCCATTCTTGCCAGCACCGCGATACCCGCCGCGTTTGCGCCAGTGAAATTCGAGACAAAGTATTTGGCCGACGGCGCGTTGTCGAGCAACACGCCAGCCAAAGTGGCGGTCGCGCTTGGCGCCCGGCGTCTCATCATCCTGCCGACCGGCTATGCCTGTGCGCGAGAAACGCCGCCGACCGGCGCCATCGCCAACGCACTGCATGCCCTTACGTTGCTGATCGCAACGCAACTGCTGAGCGAGCTGGCAGGACTCGAACCGCACATCGATTATTTTGTGCTGCCGCCGCTATGCCCGCTGACCGGATCACCGTATGACTTTTCCCAGACCGAGCAGCTGATCGAGCGCGCCATCAAAAGCACCGACGCCTGGATTGCCGATGGGGGCCTTGAGCGGCCGAGAGTTCATGCCCAGTTGAGCCTGCACGAGCATAGTCACTGACCCTTGATTTCCCCGCATTCTGTAGGCACCAACGGCGCTCAATCCACACATGCGACGTCCGTAAATGGCCAAGCCGAGCTTCTATATCACCACCGCGATCGCCTATCCCAATGGCCTGCCGCATATCGGGCACGCCTATGAGGCAATCGCCACCGACGCCATCGCGCGCTTCATGCGGCTTGACGGCTACGACGTCTATTTTCTGACCGGCACCGACGAGCACGGCCAGAAGATGCAGCAGACCGCCGTGAAGGAGGGGATGACGCCCGCCCAGCTGGTCGAGCGCAACGTGCCGCGCTTCCAAGCCATGGTGAAGCGGATGGATTGCTCCAACGACGATTTCATTCGCACCACGGAGGAGCGGCATCGCCGCTCGTCTGCCGCTATCTGGGAGCGGATGGAGAAAGCCGGCGACATCTATCTGTCGAAATACGCCGGGTGGTATTCCGTGCGCGACGAAGCTTTTTACGACGAAAGCGAGACCACCGTCACGCAAGGCGGCCAGCGCATGGGTCCGCAAGGCACGCCGGTGGAATGGGTGGAGGAAGCGAGCTATTTCTTCAAGCTCTCCGCGTATCAGGACAAGCTGCTTGACCTCTACAAGCGGCAACCGGATTTCGTGCTGCCGAAGGAACGGCTGAACGAAGTGGCAAGCTTCGTGCGCGGCGGTTTGCAGGATCTGTCGATCTCGCGCACCACCTTCGACTGGGGCATCGCCGTGCCGGGCAACCCGAAGCACATCATGTATGTGTGGGTCGATGCATTGACCAATTACATCACCGGCGTCGGCTTTCCGGATACCGAAAGCGAGCGGTACAAGCGCTATTGGCCGGCCGCGCTGCATGTGATCGGCAAGGACATCGTGCGCTTCCACGCGGTCTATTGGCCGGCCTTCCTGATGTCGGCGGGCATCGCGCTGCCGCGTCGTATTTTCAGCCACGGCTTTCTGTTCAACCGCGGAGAGAAAATGTCGAAGTCGGTCGGCAATGTGATCGATCCCTTCGCCCTGGCCGATGCTTATGGTGTCGATCCGCTGCGGTATTTTCTGTTGCGCGAGGTGCAATTCGGGCAGGACGGCACCTATAGCCATGAAGCCATCGTCAACCGGACCAATGCCGATCTCGCCAACGATCTCGGCAACCTGGCGCAGCGTTCGCTGTCGATGATCGGCAAGCAACTGGGCGGCGTGCTGCCGCAGCCGGACGCATTCACCGAAAACGACAAGGCCATGCTCGCCGCTGCGGATGCGATGATTTCCCATGCGCGCGAGCAGATGAAGACGCAGCAGTTGAATCAGGTTCTGAACCAGGTCTGGGACGTGGTAGCGCAGGCCAACCGCTATTTCGCCGGCGAAGCGCCTTGGGCCGCCGCCAAAACCGACCCCGCGCGCATGCGAACGATCCTTTACGTCACCGCGGAAGTCATCCGGCAGGTCGCCATTCTGGCGCAGCCTTTCATGCCAGGATCGGCGAAGAAGCTGCTCGATCTTTTGGCGGTGCCGGACCAGGAACGCGATTTCGCGCGGCTCGGCGGTGGACAGCGGCTGGCGCCTGGTTCAAAGCTGCCACCCCCCGCGGCGGTGTTTCCGCGCTATGTCGAGCCCGAAGCCAGCGCGCCGAAATGACGTTCAATAATCCATCATGCTGATCGACAGCCATTGCCATCTGGATTTTCCCGACTTCGCCAGCGAACTCGACGCGGTGGTGGCGCGCGCCACGGCGCATGGCGTCGGCCGCATCGTCACCATCTCCACGCGGGTGAAACGCCATGGCGAGTTGATCGCCATCGTCGAGCGCTTCCCGGATGTCTATTGCTCGGTCGGCACGCATCCGCACCATGCTCAGGAGGAGCCGGACATTGGCACGGGTGAACTGGTCAAGCGCACCCGCCACCCCAAGGTGGTGGCGATTGGCGAGGCCGGGCTCGATTATCACTACCTGAACAGTCCGCGCGAGCTGCAGGAAAAAGGCTTCCGCGCGCATATCGCGGCCGCGCGCGAAACCAAGCTTCCGCTGGTCATTCACAGCCGCGAAGCCGACGCCGACGTGACACAAATCCTGACAGAAGAAACGGGGAAGGGCGCCTTCCCGGCCGTGTTGCATTGCTTCACTGGCGGGCGCGAACTCGCCATGGCCGCGATTGATCTCGGCCTGTCCATATCCTTCACCGGCATCCTGACCTTCAAGAATTCGCAGAACCTGCGCGACATCGCCAAGGACCTGCCGGCCGACCGCATTCTTTTGGAAACTGATGCACCATATCTCGCGCCGGGGCCGTATCGCGGCAAGCGCAACGAGCCGGCCTTTGTCGTCGAAACGGCGAAGGTGCTGGCGGAGGTGCGGGGCGTTTCGCCTGACGAAATCGCCCGGCAGACAACGGAAAACTTCTTCCGCCTGTTCAATAAGGTCCCGCGACCGGCGGAAACGGCATGACGCTGACCTTCACCATTCTGGGCTGCGGTTCCTCCATGGGCGTGCCGCGCGTCGCGCTCGGCTGGGGCGCGTGCGACCCGTCCAATCCCCGAAACCGGCGCCGGCGCTGCTCCTTGCTGGTCGAGCGCAGCGATGGCGATACCGGGGTCACGAGTGTGCTGGTGGATACTTCGCCGGATTTGCGCGAGCAGCTTCTGGCAGCCGATGTTCATGCGCTTGACGGCGTCCTCTTCACGCACCCGCATGCCGACCATACCCACGGCATCGACGACCTGCGGCCGCTATTCATCCAGGCGCGCCGGCGCGTGGATGTCTATCTCGATGAAGCCACGCGCCGCGAGATGCATGGGAAATTCGGCTATTGTTTCGAGACCCCACCGGGAAGCGAATATCCCGCCATTGTACAGGGCCATCCCGCGGTCGCCGGCGAGCCGATAGTCGTTAACGGGGCCGGCGGCGCGATCACCGCCTTGCCGGTGCTGCAGCGGCATGGCGACATCCATTCGCTCGGCTATCGCTTCGGCGGGCTCGGCTATTCCTGCGATATAAACGGGCTGCCAGAAGCCAGCCTGGATGCCTTCAGCGGCCTTGATGTCTGGATCGTGGATGCCTTGCGCTACGCATCGCATCCGAGCCATTTCTCGCTCGACGATGCGCTCAGCTGGATCGAGCGGCTAAAGCCGAAGCGCGCGATCCTGACCAACCTGCATTCGGATTTGGATTATGAGGCATTGCGGGCCAAGCTGCCTCCGCATATCCAGCCTGCGTATGATGGCCTCAAACTGGCGCTGCCGGCTTAATCCGATTTCTCATGTTCTCCGTTTTGTTACGTGATTTAAATACGCTGGTCGCGTTTCTTAATCTGCCTGACTTGATCAATATAGGCTACGGACGATCCCAAGGCCTTCGACAAGGCGTTCCAAGAGGATCGTGGAGAAGGCTAAGAAGCGCCTCCAAAGGGGGTAGCCATGCTTGACCATGTTTTCCTGTCGGTCAGCGACATCGAACGCTCAATCGCTTTTTATACGCAGGCGCTGGCGCCGCTCGGGATCACCGACCGCGTCGATTTTGACGGCAAGGATGGCCCGCCGGGGCATCCCGATCTCAAGGGCTTCGGCTGCAACGGGCGCTTCATCCTTTGGCTGCGGCTAGGCGTTGCCGATAGCCGGGCGGCGCATGTCGGCTTCGTCGCAAAGTCGCGGGGCGAGGTCGATGCTGCCTATGCCGCCGCCATCGCCGCGGGCGCGACCGACAATGGCAAACCAAGTGCTCGGCTCTATTACGATCCGCGTTACTATGCCGCCAACGTGTTCGACCCCGACGGCTACAGCCTCGAATTTGTTTTCAAGAGCTGGCAGCACCCCAAGCCCAAACCGCGCAAAAGAGCCTAGGCTCGAAAGCCCACACTCCATCAAGGTTTAGGGGCTTCGTACGTCAAGTGTAACGTCGCCTCAATATATTCCATAATATCTCTTATGCGAATCCGAGATGGCCTCGGGATTTCAGGAACGCCTGGCAGTTTGGCGGGTTGGTTACGGTCGATCCCCTTCCGTTATCGGTCCGCGTGTGGGCCCCAATTTCCAGGTGATGCCGTGAGCCACAACAAGGTCAGCAAATTCGCACCCCGTAAGTCGCCCGCAGTGCTCGATACACCCACCGACCTGAGCGAAGACGCGGTGCGTGATATCTCCAAGGCGATGAACGCGATCCTGGCGGATTCATTTGCGCTCTATCTGAAAACCAAGAACTTTCACTGGCATGTCAGCGGCCCGCACTTTCGTGACTATCACGAACTGCTGGACGAACAGGCCACCCAGATCTTCGGCGCCACTGACGACATGGCCGAGCGGGTGCGCAAGATCGGCGGGATGACGTTGCGCTCGATCGGCGAAATTTCGCGGCTCCAAAGCATCAAGGACAATGAGGAAAATTACGTCCCGCCGGTCGACATGCTGAGGGAGCTGATGGAGGACAACAAGGCCGTGGCCAAGGCCATGCGCGACGCTCACGGGCTGTGCGACAAGCACGAAGACGTAGCCACCGCAAGCATGCTGGAAATCTGGATCGACGAGGCCGAGAAACGGGCCTGGTTCCTGTTCGAGGCGAGCCGCAAGCCGGATCAAACCGGGCACTGACACGGTGAGGCTTCGCGCCGGCGCGGCCGGTCTGATACGGTCCCGGGCCTTTTGTCGGGAACCGTTATGACGCCGTCGCGCGATATCGCCCGTCTCATCGAGATCATGGCCGCCCTGCGGACCCCGGACACCGGCTGTCCCTGGGACCTGAAGCAGGATTTCTCGACCATCGCGCCCTATACCATCGAGGAAGCCTACGAAGTGGCGGACGCCATTGCGCGCGGCGACCTGGGGGACCTGCGCGAGGAACTGGGCGATCTCCTGCTGCAGGTGGTCTATCACGCGCGCATGGCGCAGGAACAAGGCGCCTTCGATTTCGGCGACGTGGTAGAGGCCATCACCGAAAAAATGCTGCGCCGGCATCCCCATGTCTTTGGCGAGGCTGGCGGGCTCGACCATGAGGCAGTGGGCAAGCTCTGGCAGGAGATCAAGGCGCAGGAAAAAGCTGCCCGCCCAGACACCGCGGCGGCTCAAGGCGCCCTCGCCGGCGTTCCCCTTGCCTTGCCCGCGCTCACCCGCGCGCTGAAATTGCAGAACAAGGCGGGCGAGGTCGGCTTCGACTGGAATGATCCACTCGCCGTTCTCGCCAAGATCCGCGAGGAGGCTGATGAGATCGAATCCGAGTTGAAGGCTGGAGAGCATGACAAGGCGGCCCGCGAAGTCGGCGACCTGCTGTTCGCGGTCGTCAATCTGGCCCGCCATCTGCAGGCGGATCCGGAGGCCGTGCTGCGGCAAACCAATGCCAAATTCGAGCGCCGTTTCGCATCGATCGAGCGGGCGCTGGCGCTCCGCGGCAAGGCTCCGCGGCAAGCGACCCTGACGGAAATGGATGCTTTATGGGATCAGGCCAAGGCGGCCGAGAAATAGCACGGATATTTTTACGGCATGCCCAACGTTCACGTGACGATCGCCACCTGGGACTACGACCACGTCCGTGATTTGCGCATGGGCGAAATCCGGCCAGTCGGTATCGACGTGACCTGGCTGGACCTGAACATGCACGAAATCTTCGCGCGGTTTTTGGCCAATCGCGAATGGGACGTCTCAGAGCTCTCTTTCGCGAAATACATCGCGGAAACGAGCGGTCCCGATCCCGATCTCATCGCCCTGCCCGTCTTCCTGCGGCGCGAATTTCGCTACGGCATCGTTTATGTCAACCGCAATCGCATCCACGGGCCGGAGGATTTGCGCGGCAAACGGATGGGAATTCCGGAATGGGCGCAGACCGCGACGGTCTATATCCGCGGCGCGCTGCATCACGACTTCGGCGTGCCTTTCACCGAGATCGAATGGATACAGGCGGGCGTGAATGAAGCTGGCCGCGCCGAAAAAGTTGAGATGGACCTGCCGAAGGGTGTGCGTCTCACTGTTGCGGCCGGCAAGTCGCTCAGCGAAATGCTCGCCGCGGGCGACATCGACGCCGCCATGTGCGCCACGGCGCCGGATTGCTTCGGACAGCATCCCGACATCGTGCGGCTGTGGCCGGATTTCACCGCCATGGGCGAAGCCTTCTACGCCAGAACGCGGGTCTATCCGATCATGCATGTGGCGGTGATCCGCAAGGCCATCCTGAAGGACAATCCCTGGATTGCGCGCAATCTCTACGACGCCTTCGATCAGTCGCGCCGCCAGAGCCTCGCGCGTCTCCGGCGTCCCGGCTATATCGCGCTGCCCGGCCATGGCGAGCAGGCGCAAGCCGCGACGAAGACCTTCGGGGGCGATTATTTTCCCTACGGGATCGAGGAGAACCGCGCCGCGCTCGAGCTGTTCCTGCGCTATGCGCACGAGCAAGGCGTCGCGCGGCGCCTGATGGCGCCGGAGGAGATTTTCCCGCCGGGGATCATGGTGAAGGCGGCGGTGTGAAAACCCCTTCCCCCAGATAGCGGCGAAGGTCCTATTTGCAGTCCGCTTTTGGGGCCAGGTCGTTTTCGCCAAAATACTCGAACCGGCAAGTCATGCCTTGCTTGATGTCGGATGCCTGCGACTTTGTTCCTGCTATGGTGACGCTGGTTTCGCGGGCGTCCACTTCCAGCTTGATGGCTTTGCCGTTTCCACCATCCACCGTGAGCACGTTGCTTGCGACATTCGCAACTGAGCCTTCTAGCACCTTGAGCTTGACATTCACGACCTCGCCGGCTTCCAGGATTTTTATCGCACGGTCATAAACTTCGGACGGATAATTCGCGAACTGGGCGATAAACTTCTCGGTCTGCTCTCCCGTCAATGGCGCGATCGGCATGTCTTGCTTGCGAGCCTCCGCCAGGAACTCCGGGTCAGTCATCGTCGCGTTGAAGGCCTTGCGAAGGGCCTCTACGCGGTCGGCTGGAATACCCGGGGGCCCTGAGATCGGTCGCCCGAGAGCATGCGTTCCATAAATCACATGCATGATCTTCTTGTCGTCCTCACTTTTCGCGAAATCATAAATGTGAGGCACCCCTTTCAACTCGTCGCTCTTTTCGAAGCCGGTCTGAATGATGGGTTTATCTCTCCCGACTCCCAATCCTGGCGCCGGGTTGTCTTGAGCGAGGAAAGCGCGAAGCCGCAGCCTCCCTGTACCTCGCCGCGGCTCATTGCGAGAAGGACATGCGTGGAGCCGGGATACCCATTCACCACCTGGATGCGCGTGCCGAACAATGAATTGAATGCGCGTGCATGAGTACTGTTGACGGCAGTGGGGCCTGAAGCGCCAAAGATAGCGCTTTTCGTGAAGAGCTCCTGGAAGGAATTGATCTTCGAGGCGGCACTGACGACACATGTACCAATCGTCTGGTCCATGTTCCCGATCCAGGTGAACTTATCCATCTCGAATTGGGCTTTCTTTTCGCCCATCTTGACCGAAAATAACGTCGAGGAGGCGAACATGCCGAGGACAGTGCCATCCTTCGGCGCGGAATTATAAATGTGGTTCGCGGCGACCAGGCTTCCCGCACCCGGCATGTTGCGCATCAACACTGTGGGATTGCCAGGAATGTGCCGCCCCATGTGCCGGGTGAGCGCACGCGCATAGGCGTCGTAACCGCCGCCGGGCGGGTAGCCGACGGTGATGGTGATGGTCTTGCCCTTATAGAAATCCGAGACGTCGGCCATGGCTGCTGTGGAACAGGCGAGCAATGCGCACGCAGCGGTCAAAATGCGACCTGGGTGTCCTGACTTGCTCATATTTTCCTCCCGGCTAAAGTTGTTTCTCTGTGGGCTCTGATTTCATTTGGAAATCGCGACGTCGAGCAGCACCGTTCGTCCGTTTCTGTTCGCGTCGTATCCGCGCTTCAGGGCGTCGACCAAATCATCTGGATCTTCGACGCTTTCGCCGTATCCGCCGAATGCCTCGATAACCTTCAGATAGTCGGGCCCGTTGATGAAGGTTCCGAAATACGTGTTGTTCTCGACCGCCGTGCCGTCGGGATAGAGCCGCTTGTGCATGTTCTGCATTGCGGCGTATTTCTTGTTGTTAAAGATAACCACCATAATCGGCAGGTTGAAATCGCGTGCGGCGCCGAAGCTCTGCAGGACGGGATTGTAGAGAAACGCGCCGTCCCCGATCAGCGTGACGACAGGACGATCCGGGTTCGCGAGTTTCAAGCCGAGCGAAAGGCCAAGCCCTTGTCCCAGCCCGCCCTGGCGCGTGAACAGGCATTGCGGCTTGTTCAACGTCATGTGCTCGCGCAGCAGATTGGTGTGGGTTGTGACTTCGTCCAGATAGATCGTGTCGTCGGGCAGCGCTTCGCTGAGTGCCGCGCAAAGCCAGATCGGGTCGATCGGCGACTTCTTGCGGGCTGCCGCTTGCTCGGCGCGCCGGCGGTTCACCAGTTCATCGTGGGAAGCAGTCAACTTCGCGCGCCGTTCAGCCAACGGGCTTTGGTCCAGTCCGACGGCATCGAGCGCCTTGGCAAGGTCGGTGAGCACGCTTGTGGTGTCGCCCTCGAGATAGATATCCGCCTGGTGACTTTGATAGGCCATATATGGCCGGTGGGGAACTTCATCGATATCGACGACGATGGCGTTTGGCGGACGCTTGCTCGGCGGGTACCAGGGGGTCCGCGTGCTGATCACGATGGCGAGGTCGGTATCGCCCCAAAACCGGCTGAAGTCGTGCCCCTGATGCATCGGGTGGTCTTTAGGGAAGTTTGCGAAGATTGCGCCTGGCCTCTCGACTACCGGGAGGCTGGCTTTATCACTCAGTGCCACGAGCGCATGGAACGCTTCCGCGTCCCGTCCTACAGCCTCGGTTAACACCACCGGATTTCGCGCTTTGGCAATAAGCTCTGCCACCTTTCTGATATCGTCCGGGGCACATACGAGTTTCGGCGCGGGCGGGACATTCCGCGGCTTCTCCGGCCGCCTCCAGTCGGCCATCATTGTTTCGTGCGGGATCGAAAGATAGGTCGGGCCGACCGGCGTGCGCTGCGCCATCTCGCCCGTGCGGATGATGCTCTCATAGATCGTGTACGGGCTTGCGGCCTGGCTGGCGAATTTCACCAGCGGCTCGATCAAGCGCTGCGGACCGCCGACAATAGAAAGATTGTCGGTCCACTGACGCCCGGGATCAAACTCCGGGTTCTCACCATAGGTGATCGACTCCCCGGAAATTACGAGCATGGGGACCCCGGCAATCAACGAGCCGTGGACACCCATCAATCCTTGCAGAAGACCGGATCCGGCGTGAAGCAGCACCGCCTGCATCCTTCCAGTCGCCAGCGTATAGCCGCAGGCAATGTCGACGGCGAGGGTCTCGTGCCAACAGTCCATGAACTTCGGGCCGTCCTTGCCTTGATGAATCTGGTTGGCCATGGCTTCCCAAATCGACGCCCACTCGGTTCCGGGCGAGGACAGGATGTACTCGACCTTGAGATCCCGGATTGCTTCCAGGATCGCGTCACCGCCATCCAAATGATTTTTCAAGAATCCGCACCTTTCATTGTCTTGACCGTGAGACGATCGCTCACGCCGGCGACGCGATCATAGAACGACAAGTCCACATAGGCCGCTGGATTTGCGGTAGCCGCATCGACTCCCTCTGTTTCCGCGCGGATATTAAGGACGCCCACGAAACCCGCCTGGTTGAACTTCGCGCGCGGTGTAAAACCTTTGTTGGGATCGCGGAGCTGCTCATACGTCGCCTGCGCGACCGCCATTGTAAGTCCGAGGCGTTGCCGGAGCAGGTTCACGCCGGCATTTCGGTTCGCATCGTCGCCCAGCCATTGCAGTGCCTGCAGATACCCGGCGATATAGCGTTCGACGGTCGCCGCGTTGTCTTCGGCCCAGGCGCGCAGCGCGAATCCACCACCGGCCTGGTAAGGCCCGACAAGATCGTCGAGGGAGCCAAGGCTTCGCATGCCCGCCAGCAAGGCTTCGGATGAAAACGGCGGATTGAGGATGGCGCCCGCAAGGGTGGAATCCTCCTTGAGCGCGCGCAGCCGCTTGGCGCCATTGCCGACTGCCCGCAGCTGGTAATCTTTTTCCAGCTCCAGTCCGTGCTCCGCAAGGACTTTGCGCGCCAGCAACGCATAGGCCGTATCCGGCGAGTCCACCGCGAGCGTGCGCCCCTTAAGATCCGAGAAGGATCGAATTGACGGCGACACGATGAAATCATTCATGCCACCTTCGCCGCCCATAAAGATGATGACGTCGTGGCCCGACTTGATCATGGCCAGGGCGTTATCCACGGCTGCCTGCACGATGTTGAGTTCGCCCGTTGCAAGGAGCGTACGTTGCTCCTTGGAGCTGCCGGTTTCGTGGAGAATGAAGTCCAGGCCGTGTTCCGCAAACAGATTGTGCTCGACACCAGCCCACAGCGGCAGCGCTTTCGCATTGGGAAATGTACTGACGATGACGCGACGCATTTCGTGTTCTTTCGCGCGCTTTCCGCCCGCGTTAATGTTCCGGAGGTTCACTTGCCTCGGGGGTCCACAATTTTCGGACCGAGCTTGATGTTGAGCCGCTGAACGTCCTCGGGGCTGAAGTCTTCGTCGGTCTTCAAGCCGGCTGCCCGAATTCCGGCAAGCGCGCACAGATCGTCGACCTCATTGACATCGCCGGTCACGCCGAGCGCGCCCATGATCTCGCCGGTTTCGTCGCGGATGAGCTGTGCGCCGGCTTCCAGAAAGATGGGCCCATCGGCGATCGCGCGGAGCGTCTCCATGAAGAGCGGCTTTTCACGCGCCTTCTGCAAGACCATGCGGGAGGAGCGATGCATGGCCAGCGCGGCAAAGGCTTTTCCGCGGGAAACCTCGAACCGCATGATGGAAGCACCGTCCTGCTTCAGGAATGCTTTCACACGACCGCCGGCGTCGAGCACGATGGCGGCAAGCCCATGCGCCTTGATCTTTTCCGCGTGCTTGAAAGTTTCCAGGATGATGGAAAGCGCCTGATCCATCGTGATGCTACGCATTGTTCTCTGAGGTTCCTCGGTTGCTTCCGATGTGCCGTGCTTGGGTCTGGCGCAGGTAGCCTTAGCGCGGCGGAAAAAATGAAACAAATGGTGTTTCTCGGAGCGGGGCGGTCCCGGTCCCGCTGACTGCGGGTTCAAAGCGTGAACCTCGCCTTCACCCGCTGCATGACGGCGGGCTCGGCGCGGACGGTGAGCTTGAGCTTGCCGTCGTCGCCCATCGCCTTGGCGAGCACTTCGGTGTGCCGGTGCAGCCAGCTCACGCCCGCCCCGTCCGCCGGATCGAGCAGCACGTCCTGCACCACGCGGCCGGCGCCCATCCCGGCCTCGATGGCCGCTCGCAGCCGATCGAGCCCCTCCCCGGTCACCGCCGAGACCAGGACCGGCTTACGCGCGCCCGCCTGGCGCTCGGCGATATTCGCCAACTCATCACGCCGCTCAGACGTCAGACGATCGATCTTGTTCCAGATCTCGACCAAACGCTTGTCGGTCGGCTCGATGCCAAGTTCGCGCAGCACATTCTCCACATCCTGCGATTGCGCCTCGGCTTCCTCATGCGAAACGTCGCGCACGTGCAAGATCACGTCGGCCTCGATCACCTCCTCCAAGGTGGCGCGGAAGGCGGCGATCAGCATGGTTGGCAGGTCCGAAATAAAGCCGACGGTATCGGACAGGATAATGCGCGCGCCGTGCGGCAGATCGACCGAACGTAACGTCGGATCCAGAGTCGCGAACAGCATGTCCGCCGACAGCACGCTCGCACGCGTCAGCTGATTGAACAGCGTGGATTTGCCGGCATTGGTGTAGCCGACCAGGGCGACAATCGGATAAGGCACCCGCTTGCGGCTTTCGCGGTGCAGTTTCCGCGTGCGTTTGACCTTGTCGAGTTCGGATTCGATGCGTGCGATACGCTCCTCGATCACGCGCCGGTCGGCTTCGATCTGAGTCTCGCCCGGCCCGCCGAGGAAGCCGAAGCCGCCGCGCTGGCGCTCGAGATGGGTCCAGGAGCGCACCAGGCGGCCTTTCTGGTAAGTCAAATGCGCATGCTCGACCTGTAAGGTGCCTTCCCGCGTACGCGCCCGGCGGCCGAAAATTTCCAGGATCAAACCGGTGCGGTCGAGCACCTTGGCATTCCACGCCTTTTCGAGATTGCGCTGCTGCACCGGAGAAATCGCGCAATCCATCACGACAATGCCGGCATCCTGGGTCTTCACGAGCCCAGCAATCTCCTCGACCTTGCCTTTGCCGATGTAGGTGGCGGGCGTGATGGCCGAAAGCGCGATCACGCCGGAACCAACCACATCCAGATCGATGGCGCGCGCCAGCCCCACCGCCTCGTCCAGTCGCATATCCGGTGGACGGGTATCCTGCGTTGTCGGTTTTTTTGGTTTGGGCGCGGCACGCCGCAAGAACGGTTCAAGCACGATCGCGCGTCCGGTCGCCGAGCCGGCGTCGACCGGACTCAGACGATCCGCAAGCGTGCTACGCCGGCGCGGTTCCAACTAATCCTTATCCCCGGTCGGCGCCTCCTCGGCGCCTTCAAACAACTGGATCGGGTGCCCCGGCATGATGGTGGAAATCGCGTGCTTGTAGACGAGCTGCGAATGCCCATCCCGGCGCAGTAGCACGCAGAAATTATCGAACCAGGTCACCACGCCCTGCAATTTGACGCCATTCACCAGAAAAATGGTGAGCGGGATTTTGCTCTTTCGGACGTGGTTTAGGAATGTATCTTGTAAATTTTGAGTGCGTTCGGCGGCCATTGCCGTGTTCCGTTTTATGCTCGTCTGCGGCGCGAGCTGTTTTTTCCCCGGAGGCCACTCATCCTGTTGCACGGCGAGGGCCGGGATACCGCTATTAGATGGTAGGCACAGGAAGCGCGCAAGCACAACTTAGGATTAGCCAGCTACAAAACGCTTCAAACGAACTCGCTATAACGATGAAAATCCTTCCGTAATGCAGTTGCAACCAGCCCCGGCGCGCCATTTCCGACCGGACGGCCGTCGATACGGACGACCGGCATGATGCTCTGGCTGGCCGAGGTGATAAAGGCCTCCCGGGCGGCATAGGCCTCTTCCACCGTGAAAGGCCGCTCATCCAGTTCAAGCCCTTGAGCCTTCAGCACATTGAGTAGCACCGTGCGCGTCACCCCGCGCAGGATGCCGTGATCGGCCGGCCGCGTAATCACCTTGCCGTCGCGGCTGACGATCCAGGCATTGGAGGACGAGCCTTCCGTCACGTAGCCATCCTTCCCGACGAACCAGGCTTCCTTGGCGCCCTGCTCCTTCGCTGCCTGTTTGGCGAGCACGTTCGGCAGCAGCGCGATGGCTTTAATGTCTACCCGCTCCCAGCGGCTCTCCGGCACGGTAATGACGGCGACGCCAGCTGCTGCAACGCCTTCGGCGAGGGAGGGATCTGCGCTGCGGGCTGTGACCACGACGCTTGGCGCGGTACCGGCGGGCGGAAAGGCATGGTCGCGGCGCGCCACGCCGCGGCTCACCTGCAGATAAACCAACCCGTCGCGCACACGGTTGCGCCGCACAGTCTCGCGCAACACCACGCGCAAAGCGGCGAGCGACATCGGCATGCCGATCTTCAATTCTGCCAGAGAGCGCTGCAGGCGGCGCATGTGCAAGGGCTCGTCGACCATGCGCCCGTCCTTCACCTCGCACACCTCGTAGACCCCGTCAGAGAACTGATAACCACGGTCCTCCACATGCACGGTGGCTTGCGGGAACGGCAGATACCGTCCGTTGACATAGGCGATGCGGGACATAAGCGGCCTTATTCCTGGTGGGGGATTTTGCAGCACATGATCGCGTAGAAAAATCGCCTCGCGCCCGGATCATCCGGCTAGCGTTGTCGAAACCAGCCTCAACCTATGCCCAGCGCCTTGAGTTTGCGGTGCAACGCCGAGCGCTCCATGCCGACGAATTCCGAGGTGCGCGAAATATTCCCGCTAAAGCGGTTGATCTGCGCCACCAGATATTCGCGTTCGAACACCTCGCGCGCTTCGCGTAGCGGCAGGCCCATGATCTGCTCGCCGCCATTGCCGTTCGGCATGGCCGGCACCATGGAGCCGACGTCCTGCGGCAGCATATCGGCGGTGATCACCGCATCCACCTCGCCGCCCGCCAGGATCATCAAACGCTCAACATTATTGCGCAGCTGCCGCACGTTGCCCGGCCAGTCATGCAGTTGCAGCACCGCCATGGCGTCCGGCCCGATCTGCCGCTTGGGCAGGCCGGTGGATTGCGAAATCTGCTCCATGAAATATTCGACGAGATGTGGAATGTCCTCGCGGCGCTCGGCCAGAGAGGGCACGCGGATCGGCACCACCGACAGGCGGTGGTAGAGATCCTCGCGGAATTTGCCGGCGGCGATCTCCGCCTCGATGTTGCGCGCGGTGGAGGAAATGATGCGCACGTCCACGGAGACCTTGGAATTGTTGCCCACGCGCTGGAAGGTTTGGTCCACCAGCACCCGCAGGATCTTGTTCTGCGTCTCCCGCGGCATGTCGGCGATTTCGTCGATAAAGACGGTGCCCCCGTTGGCCTCCTCCAGCGCCCCGACCTTGCGGCCATAGGAGCCATTCGACTCGTCGACGCCGAACAGCTCGACCTCCATGCGCTCCGGCGTGATCGCGGCCGCGTTGATGACCACGAACGGCGCTTCGGCGCGGGCGGACAACCGGTGCAAGGTGCGCGCGGCAAGTTCCTTGCCCGCGCCCGAGGGGCCGATGATCAGGATGCGGCTGTTGGTCGGCGCCACTTTCTCGATGATCTGACGCAACTGATTGACCGGCGGCGAGTGGCCGATCACGGAGGACGGCAGCGGCGCGAGCTGCTTCAGCACCTTCACCTCGCGCTTGAGCCGGGAGGTTTCGAGCGCGCGGTCGGCGACCAGGACCAAACGATCGGTCTTGAAAGGCTTCTCGATGAAATCATAGGCGCCGCGCTTGATGGCCGCGACAGCGGTCTCGATATTGCCATGGCCTGAGATCATCACCACCGGTACTTCCGGATGCTGCTGCACGATGGCGTCGAGCAGCTGCAGGCCGTCAAGCCGGCTGCCCTGCAGCCAGATGTCGAGGAAAACCAGATTAGGACGCCGCGCGGTGATCGCCGAAAGCGCGCTGTCGCTGTCTGCGGCCGTGCGCGTGCTATACCCCTCGTCCTGCAGAATGCCCGAGACGAGCTGCCGGATGTCGTTTTCGTCGTCGACTACAAGAATATCCGCCGCCATGTCCTAATGCCCGCTCGCAGCCTTGGTGATGGGAGTTTCCGGGGACGCCGAGTCGTTTACCTCGCCGGCTGCGAAACGCAGCCGCACCCAGGCGCCGCGCGCGCCCGGCGTCTTTTGCCGACGCGTCATGCAGTTCGATGCCGCCGCCATGCTCTTCCAGGATCTTGCCCACGATAGCGAGACCTAAGCCGGTGCCCTTCTCGCGCGTCGTCACATAGGGCTCAAGCAGACGGCTGCGGTTTTCTTTCGGCAGGCCAATGCCATTGTCGATGACGTCAATAACGATGTCGCCTCCCTCGCGCGCGGCGGATACGTCGATGCGGCCGCGGCCGAGCTCGGCTGCGGGCACCGCCGAGATCCCTTCGGTCGCATTCTTGATGATGTTGGTGATGGCCTGCGAAATCAGCCGTCGGTCGAAGCGCGCCGTCAGCGGCTCGGTGGCGATTTCGACCTGGATGTCGATCTCGGAATGCCCGACCCGCATCAGAAATACCGCCTGCCGCACGGTATCGGCCACGTCGTCAGGCGCCATCACCGGCTTCGGGGTTCGGGCGAAGCGCGAGAACTCGTCCACCATGCGCTTGATGTCGTCCACCTGCCGCACGATCGTGTCGGTGCATTGCTCGAAGACGTCGCGGTCCTCGACAATGCTTTTTCCATATTTCCGGCGCAGACGCTCGGCGGAAAGCTGAATGGGCGTGAGCGGATTTTTGATCTCATGCGCGATACGGCGGGCGACGTCGGCCCAGGCCGAGGTCCGCTGAGCGGAAACGAGTTCAGTGATGTCGTCGAGGGTAATCACATAGCCGTGGTCGGCTGCCGTCTCCTGCTCGCTGGTGACGCGGACCGACAGATTGCGTTCCTTACCGTTGCGGCTGATGGTCACCTGCCCTTGCCGCTGCGACGCCGGTGCGCGCGGCGGCGAGCATATCCGCAAGCTCCGGCAGCACTTCGGCCAGCGGCTTGTCGAGCGCTTCGCTTTCCGCGTGACCGATCAGCCGCTCGGCCGAGCGGTTGAGGATGCTGACGCGGCCTTCTGCATCGACGCCGATGACTCCCGCGCTCGCGCCCGCCAGCACCGCCTCGGTAAAGCGCCGGCGGCTGTCGATCAGGTCGCGCGCGCGCACGAGGTCGTCGCGCTGGGTGCGCAGTTCCTGCGTCATCTTGTTGAAGGTCTCCCCGAGATGGGCGAGGTCGCCCTCGGAGCGGCGAATGGGCAATTGCACATAGAGATTGCCGGTGGAGACAAGATTAGCGGCGCTGATCAGGCGCCGGATCGGCGCTACCAGATAGTTGGCGAAAGTGCAGTCCGATCCAGACCGCCGACAGCGTCGCGATCAGGGCGATCACGGTATAGACGAGGGCGAAAGCGACTTGGATGCCGAAGCGGCGTTCCTGCAGTTGCAGGAACTCGTTGAAGTCATCCTGGAGTTTCGAAAGTCGGCCGGCTACGCGCGGATCCAGCACTTTGGCGATGAAAAGATAGGAATTCTCGTAACTAGGCAGTTTGATGATGGCGGCGGCGTAATTGCCTTCCGGAAACAACTTTACCTGCGGCTCGTCATCCTGGAGCGACGCCAGTGTCTCGCGCGATGGCAGTTGAACCGGCAGATCGACTTTGCTGTCGGCCTTCTCGATCACGGCAAGATCACGGTCGATGATCTGGGCCACGGCCAGGCCGCGGTTCGCGGCCACCACGGTAAACCGCTGACGGAACTGCTCCCGGTCCTGATCGAATAAGCGTCTGCCGACGCTGAGATCGAGCGCCATGGCGAGCGCCTGCGCGCGCACCGCTTCGGCGCGATCGGCCACATAGACGTCTGCCATGACCATGGAGTTTTCCATCATCCCCAAGGTGCGCGTGGACAGCAGGCGGTCGAGACCGCGATCCAGGGTGACGCTCGCTACGACGGCAACGAGGATGGCGGGTGCGGCGGCGATGAGCGAGAACAGCGCGATAATGCGCACATGCAGCCGGGCCGCGGCGCGGCCGCGGCGCCGCGCCTGCAGGATCAGCCAAAGTTCACGGCCGATAATGCGCGCTGAGCAGCAAGACGATCAGCAGATCGACCGCGAGCAGCGTCACGACCACTTCATGCGTCGGCGAAAGCGGGGTCAGATCGGAAAGGACGAAGAAAGTGACGACCGCGCAGATCAGCGCCACGATAACCGCGATCCGGCCCAACGCGCGGTTTTCAACCCGGGCGGACGAGGCCTGAGCCACAGCCGCTTGCGCGGCGAGGGCCTGATCGAGGCTGGACATGAGCTTCCTTTGACGCGCGCAAAGCCCCGACGGACGAGGCGTCCCCGCTAATGGGTGATGCTTTTATACAACAATGTTGCCGGATTACGACATTTCCGCGGCGAGTCCGCGGACGTCTAACTGCCGCTACGGTAAACCTGGATATCCAGGTCCCGGATCTTCTTGCGCAGGGTGTTGCGATTAACACCCAGAAGATCGGCCGCGCGGATTTGATTGCCCCGCGTGGCGGCCAGCGCTGCCGATAACAGCGGATACTCCACCTCGCGCAAGATCCGGTGATAAAGGCCGGGCGGCGGCAGCCCATTGGCAAAACCGGAGAAATACTCACCCAGATGGCGCTCAACCGCTGCGGCCAAGCCATCGTCAGTAACGGGCTCGCTCTGGCCGGTCGGCATTGCCGGCTGCGCCAGTTCGGATTCGATCACCGCACCGGAAATAATTTCCTGCGGATAGAGAGCGGCCAGCCGCCGCGCCAAATTTTCCAGTTCGCGCACATTGCCTGGCCAGCGGTGGCGCTTGAGCCGTTCCAACGCGGCCTGGTCGAGCTGTTTCGCCGGCAGCCCTTCCTTTTCGGCCTGGGCGAAGAAATGGCGGATGAGATCGGGCACGTCCTCGGCGCGCTCGCGCAGCGGCGGCAAGCGCAGCGGCACCACGTTGAGCCGGAAGAACAGGTCCTCGCGGAACAGGCCCTGCTGGATCAAGAGGCGCAGGTCCTTGTTGGTCGCTGCGATAATGCGCACGTCGGTCTTGATCGGCGTGCGGCCGCCCACCGTCGTATATTCGCCCTGCTGCAAGACGCGCAGAAGCCGCGTCTGCGCTTCCATCGGCATGTCGCCGATTTCGTCGAGGAAGAGCGTGCCGCCCTCCGCCTGCTCGAAACGACCGGAGCTGCGGTTGTTGGCACCGGTGAAGGCGCCTTTCTCGTGGCCGAACAACTCGGATTCGATCAGCTCGCGCGGAATCGCCGCCATGTTGATGGCGACGAAAGGTCCGCTACGGCGCTTGCCGTAGTCATGCAGCGCTCGCGCAACCAGTTCCTTGCCGGTACCGGATTCGCCCGAGATCATTACAGTCAGATCGGTCTGCATCAGCCGCGCGAGCAAACGGTAGATTTCCTGCATCGCCGGCGAACGCCCGATCAGCGGGAGGGAATCAAATTCATCGGATTTATCCGCGGCGGGCGGGCGCTCCTTCGGCTCCGACAGCGCGCGCCCGACAATCGTCATCAGTTCCTTCAGGTCGAATGGCTTGGGCAAATATTCGTAGGCGCCCCGCTCGGAGGCGCGGATCGCCGTCATGAAGGTATTCTGCGCACTCATGACGATCACCGGCAGGTCCGGGCGCACTTTCTTGATCCGCGGCAGCAGGTCGAAAGCGTTCTCATCCGGCATCACGACGTCGGTGATGACGAGATCGCCGTCGCCCTGACTCACCCACCGCCACAGCGTGGCGGCATTGCCTGTCGAGCGCACCTCGTAACCGGCGCGTGAAAGCGCCTGGTTAAGAACAGTGCGGATCGCGGAGTCGTCGTCGGCGACCAGAATACTTCCGGAGTTCATTTATCTCGTCCAGTTTTCATCGTGCGTTGCCGCGGCTGCAACGAAGCATCCGCGAGATCAGTGATGGCTGCCGGTTCCCGGTCTCCCGCGCCGTTGCCCGAATTCTTTCCTTCCGCCACGGCGACGTCGTCCACGTCCTCAGGTGCTGCGCCCTCCCCGGCATAGATCGGGAACAGGACACGAAAATTCGTGCGGCGCGGCTGCGATTCGCATTCCACGATGCCGCCGTGATCGCCGACGATCTTCGCAACCAATGCAAGTCCCAGGCCAGAGCCGGTGGGCTTGGTGGTCACAAAAGGATCGAACAAATGCGACACCAATTCCTCCGGCACGCCCGGACCGTTGTCGCGCACGCAGAATTCCATCGGCAGCGAAACACGCGCCTTGCTTCCCGGCAGCGATAGCCGAACGCCGGGCCGGAAAGCGGTGGTGAGCTGGATTTCGCCGTTGTCGGAATTCCCGATGGATTCCGCTGCGTTCTTCACCAGGTTTAGAAACACCTGAATGAGCTGGTCTCGGTTGGCATAGACCGGCGGCAGCGAGGGATCATATTCCTCGACGAATTTTATGTGGCGTCCGAAGCCGGACTGGGCGAGGCGCTTCACGTGCTCCAGCACGGCATGGATATTGACCGGCTCGCGCTCGACGGGACGCTCATCGGTGAACACTTCCAAGCGGCCGACCAGCTTCACGATGCGGTCGGCCTCGTCGCAAATCAGCCGGGTCAGCGTCCGGTCGTCGTCGCTGGCGGATTGCTCTAACAACTGCGCCGCGCCGCGAATGCCCGAAAGGGGATTCTTGATCTCATGCGCCAGCATGGCGGCCATGGCGCTGACTGAACGCGCGGCGCCGCGATGGGTGAGCTGGCGGTCCATCTTGTCGGCGATGGTGCGCTCCTGCAGCATTACCACGACGGTATCCGGGCGTTCCGCCATCGGAGCGACATGCAGATCGACGAGCCGGTCGCCGGGATTGCGCGGCGTGCCGAGATCCACTTTGTATTCGTTGACTGCGGCTGAACTGGCGCGCACCTGATCGACCAATGTCAGCAAGGGGCTGCCGAAGGGCACCAGGTCGCGCAAAAAATGGCGCCGGAGCAATGGCACTGACACATCGAAAAAGTTCTCCGCCGCCACATTGGCGTCTGCGATCTTGCCGTCAGCTGAAACCATGATTACCGGATGCGGCAGTGCATTGAGCACGGCGTCCGCGGTGACCGAGGGAAAGGAGGGCGTCACGTCAAGGCTCATGCGGCGGCCCTCCAGCCGAAGCTGCCATAGGCATCGGTAAGCCGGCGAACCGCCTCGTCCGGCCTCTCTGCGGTGAGGACCTGGTTGCGGCATGCCTTCAGAAGATCGGCGGGAATGCCGGCGGTCGCTGCGGCGGCGTCCAGTGCCCAGCCGAGATGCTTACGCGCATGGCGTAGGCCGATACGCAACCCATGATGCGAAAGCATCTCGTGATAGAGCTCGGTAATCAGCGCAAGCTGACGGCCAAGCGGCGGCGCTTGCTCGCGCCTGCCAGTTTCGAGATAGCGCGCCATCTGGCCCGGAAACCATGGACGGCCCTGCGCGGCCCGTCCGATCATAACCGCATCGGCGCCGGAGGCACGCAATGCGGCATCGGCGTCGTCGAAGCTTCCGATATCGCCATTGACGACGACGGGAATGGAAACGGCGTCCTTCACCGCGCGCACTGCCGCCCAATCGGCCTCGCCTTTGTAGAATTGGCAGCGCGTACGGCCATGCACGGTGATCAGACGAATACCCGCCTGTTCGGCGCGGCGAGCGAGTTCCGGCGCGTTGACCGATTGATGGTCCCAACCGAGCCGCATCTTCAATGTCACCGGCACCGAGACGGCGGCAATGGTGGCTTCAATCAGGGTAAGCGCATGATCGAGATCGCGCATCAGCGCCGATCCCGACTGCCCGTTGGTCACATGTTTGGACGGGCAACCCATGTTAATATCGATCACGGCGGCGCCGGAGGCTTCCGCGATGCGCGCGCCCTCGCCCATCCAGTGCGCCTCACAGCCGGCAAGCTGCACCACATGCACGCCCACGCCCTGACCTTCGGCACGCAGGACGGCGTTGCGGTTGCCCTGCACCAGATCTTCACAAGCGGTCATTTCAGAAACGACGAGACCGGCACCGAGACCGGAAACGAGGCGGCGGAACGGCGCGTCGGTCACGCCCGACATGGGCGCGAGGATCACCCGGTTCGAGAGCGCCACCGGCCCGACGGCCAGAGGCTTTGCTGAAACGAAAGACATGATCCGCGCCGTTTTAGCCCTGCTCAAGATTTAGGCGAAATCTCAGGATGCTTATAGTTTAGCCAAATTGACGGTCCGCGCAAGTGTTGCGCTGCAACAAAATTAAACAGCGGCGGGCAGACCGGAAAGTCCTTAAACTGGAAGCAATTGGCTGGGGATATCTGGTTTCAGCGATGGCAGGCGGAGTTGCAGCGGTGGTCGTGGCGGCCGGGCGGGGAAGCCGGGTCGGCGGCGATGTACCCAAGGCTTACCGCCCGCTCGGCGGTCGGCCGATGATCCGTTTCAGTCTGGGCCTATTCTCCGCCGACAAGCAGATCCGCGTGGTGCAGCCGGTCATCCATGAAGATGATGCATCGCTTTATCAGGCTGCCGCGGGCGGACTGGATGTGCTGCCCCCTGTTTTCGGCGGCGCCACACGGCAGGCTTCGGTGCGAGCCGGCCTTGAAGCGCTCGTGGCCCATCAACCCGAGATCGTGCTTGTGCATGACGCGGCCCGTCCCTTTGCATCGGCCGGCACTCATCAGTCGCGCGGTGGCGGCAGCGAAACTCGGCGCCGCGGTGCCGGGCTTGGCACTGAGCGACACGGTGAAAGCGGTGGACGCGCGCGAACATGTAACGCAGACGCTTGACCGCGTATCGTTGCGCGCAATCCAAACACCACAGGCCTTTAATTTCGGCGCTCTGCTGGCGGCCCATCGCGATGCCGCTGCAGCCGGCCGCGATGATTTTTCCGACGATGCCGCCTTGATGGAATGGGCCGGCCATTCCGTCGCGGTGTTCGCGGGAGAGGCCGGCAACGTGAAGCTGACCATGCCGGAGGATTTCGCGCGCGTGGAAAGCGGGCGGCTCGCGATGCTTGCCGATATGCGGATGGGCACGGGCTATGACGTGCATGCCTTTTCCGACGGCGACCACGTGATGCTCGGCGGTGTCAAGATCCCGCATACGCGCGGCCTTGCTGGCCATTCCGATGCAGACGCAGTACTGCATGCGCTGGTTGATGCCATCCTCGGCGCACTGGCCGAAGGCGACATCGGCGTGCATTTTCCGCCCAGCGATCCGCAATGGCGCGGCGCGGCCTCGGAAGAATTTCTGCGCTTCGCCGGGCGAGCGTGTGCAGGCGCGCGGCGGCATGATCGCGCATCTCGACGTAACCGTGATCTGCGAGGCCCCGCGCATCGGGCCGCACCGCGACGCGATCCGCGCGCGCATCGCCGCCATCGCCGGCCTTTCGCTCGATCGTGTGGCGGTGAAGGCAACCACCAGCGAAAAACTCGGCTTCATCGGCCGTGGCGAAGGCATCGCGGCGCTGGCAACGGCGACCATCCGCCTGCCCTGGAGCGCCTGATGGCTGATCGGGAGATGCTGGAGGCGGCGCAGGCCTTGCTCGATCTTTGCGCGCGCAAGAAGCTCACGCTTGGGTTGGCGGAATCCTGTACTGGCGGAATGCTGGCGGCGACGCTGACGGAAATCCCCGGATCGTCGCGGGTACTCGACCGCGGATATGTCACCTACAGCAACGAGGCCAAGCAGCAGATCGGCGTCGCCGCAGCCACGATCGAGCGCTACGGCGCGGTCAGCCGCGAGACCGCGGAAGCGATGGCGAAGGGCGTGCTGGCGAATGCGCCGGTGACGCTTTCGGCCTCCGTCACCGGCATTGCCGGGCCGGACGGCGGCACGCGGGAAAAGCCGGTGGGGCTGGTGCATTTCGCCGTCGCCGCCTCGCGCAGCGGCAAGCTCATTCATCACGAGCATCACTTTGGAGAGATCGGGCGAGCGCAGGTGCGGCGGGCTCTCGGTGCTGCGCGCCCTCGCCATGCTCACGACTCTCGCCGAGGGCGAGGATTTTACGAACTAATTAGTTCGGTATCGCGCCATCCTGCGGGACGGCTTCAAACTTCGCCCGCTTGGGCTTTCGTCCTGCCATAAATTTCATCTGCGCGCTTTTCAAACGCGTCGGCAAAACGGCGAAAGGCCGCGTCGAACATGGCGCCCATCAGCGCCGCCAGCACGCGGCTGCGGAATTCATAGGCGATGAAGAATTCCACATCGCAGCTGCGCGCATCCACCGGGCGAAAGTTCCAACGGTTCTGCAGATGGCTGAACGGCCCGCTGAGATATTCGACTAGGATCTGCAGCTTGGGCCGGTCGAGTGTGACGCGGCTGGTGAAGGTTTCGCGGACAAGCTTGTAGGCGACGGTCATGTCCGCCACCAAAACCTCTGCACCCTCGTCGTTTTCGGTGCGGCTTTTCACCTTGAGGGCGCGGCAGAGCGGCACGAATTCCGGATAGCGATCGACGTCCGCCACCAGATCGAACATTTCTGCGGCGGTATGACGCACGCGGCGTTTGGTTGAGAATTGCGGCATTCAGGCTCAGCGCCGACTGGATTCGCGCGCGGTCTTGAGCCGCGCGAAATCTTCGCCGGCGTGGTGCGACGAGCGGGTAAGCGGGCTCGACGACACCATCAGAAAGCCCTTGGCATAGGCGACCGTCTTCAGGGTCTCGAATTCATCCGGCGGCACGAAACGCACCACCTCGTGGTGCTTGCGCGTGGGCTGCAGATATTGGCCGATGGTGAGGAAATCGACATTCGCGGCGCGCAGATCGTCCATCACCTGCAAGACTCTCGTTCCGCTCTTCGCCCAGCCCGACCATGATGCCCGACTTGGTGAAGATCGTCGGATCAAGCTCCTTCGCCCGCTGCAGCAGACGCAAGGACGCAAAATAACGCGCGCCCGGACGGACGGTCACATATTTCGACGGCACCGTTTCGAGGTTGTGGTTGAATACGTCGGGCCGCGCCTCGATCACCAGTTCCAGCGCGCCGTCCTTGCGCAGGAAATCCGGAGTCAGCACTTCGATCGTGGTCTGCGGGCACCGCGCGCGGATTGCCCGGATGGTCTGCGCGAAATGCCCTGCCCCGCCGTCGGCGAGATCGTCGCGATCGACCGAGGTGACGACGATATGCGCCAGGCCGAGCTTGGCGGTTGCCTCCGCCACTTTCTCCGGCTCGGCCGGATCCAGCGGTCCGGGCAATCCGGTGCGCACGTTGCAGAAGGAACAGGCGCGCGTGCAGGTATCGCCCATGATCATGAAGGTCGCGTGTTTCTTCTCCCAGCACTCGCCAATATTCGGGCAGCCCGCCTCCTCGCACACGGTGACAAGACCATTGTCGCGCATGATGCGCCGCGTCTCTTCGTAGCCGCGGGAAATCGGCGCCTTGACGCGGATCCAGTCCGGCTTGTGAAGCACGGGCGTATCGGGCCGATGCGCCTTTTCCGGGTGGCGCGGCCGGCCCGTCACGCGTATTGAGGACGACAACCATGGAATCTCCGTTGCCTGCCCATTTAACTACGGATTGCGGGCCTAGCCGCAAGGCGCAACCGCCTGTTTATGCCTGCCGATCGCCTGCCAGATCAGCAGAAAGACAAGGCTCCGCTGGTGGACGATCCCAAAGGCGAGCCGGACGGTACTCGATGCTATCTAAAGGAACGCCTGCACGATTGCCGCGTTTGCCCTCCACGCGACTATCCGGCCGCTCATGCAAGAAAAAATTGAATTTCCCCGTATCGATGCCGCGCTGGTCAAGCGTGCGGCCGAGGTCGTTAAACGCGCGAAGGAGTGCCGCTGCAGCATCGTCACGGCGGAATCCTGCACCGGTGGTCTGCTGGCCGCTGTGCTGGCGGAAGCGCCGGGCGCCGCCAGGCAGCTGCAAGGCGGCTTCGTCACTTATACCAAGGACCAGAAAACGATTGCGCTCGGCATTCCGCGCGCCCTGTTCGAGCGCGAGAGCGCGGTCAGCGAAGCGGTCGCCCGCGCCATGGCGGAAGGCGCGCTTGGGCGTTCCATCGCGGACGTTTCGGTGTCCATCACCGGCGTGGCCGGACCCGAGTCCGACGAAGACGGCAACCCGGTCGGGCTTGTGCATATTGCCGCGGCGCGGCGGGCCGGCGCCACGCTGCACCAGGAGCATCGCTTCGGGGATATCGGCCGCGGCGAGGTGCTTTATCAAACGGTGATGGCGGCGCTCGATTTGCTGGAGCGCTGCGCGACCGGTGGTCAGAATCGCGCGCGCGCAGCCGAATAGTGGACGGATCGGATGGCCGGCCCGCGCGATCTTCTCCACATTTCGGGCAACTGATGTAAGCTAACGTGAGGTGGACACTATGGTGGCAACATGAAGCTTCTGCGCCGAAGTTTCCTTCATCTCGTCGGGATCATCGCGTTCGTGCTCCTATCGCCGTTCGCACGCGCGCAGGATTTCCCCTCGCGGCCAATTACTCTGGTTGTTCCATTGCCGGCCGGCGGCGCTTTCGATGTGCTGGCGCGTCTATTGGCCGAGCATATGCGGACGACCCTCGGTCAGCCGGTCATCGTCGAAAATATTCCCGGCGCCGATCGCGGGATCATCAAGGTCATCCGCGCGGAGCCCGACGGCCATACGCTCGGCGTCGGCGGCTGGGCACCCTATGTGCTCCGCCCGCTCGTGTTCTCCCTGCCGTTTGATCTGCTCAAGGACCTGGAGCCGGTCGCTTTCGTGGCGGACGCTCCTTTCTGGATCGTTGCGAAGAAAGCCATACCGGCGAAAGACCTCAAGGAGTTCATTGCCTGGCTGAAGGCGAATCCTGGCAAAGCCTCGGCGGGAACAACAGGTGCCGGCGGCGGATCGCATATCTGCGGCCTGCATTTGCAGAACACCAGCGGTACCACCTTCCAGTTCATTCCCTACCGCGGCGGCGCGCCGGCATTGCAAGATCTCGTGGCTGGCCAGATCGACTTCATGTGCGATCTCGCGGCAAACAGCCTGCCACAGGTCCGCGCCGGCAACGTCAAGGCCTACGCCATGATGGCGAAGAGCCGCTGGCAGGCGGCGCCGGACGTCCCGACTGGCGACGAAGCCGGACTGCCCGGACTGCACATTTCGAACTGGACCGGCATCTGGGCGCCGCCAGGAACACCGAAAGCTGTCATCGATAAGATCAACGCAGCGATCACCACCGCGTTGGCGGATCCGCATGTGCGCAAACGCTACGAGGAACTCGGCCAGGAACTCCCCGCTCCGGGTCAGCAATCGGCGCAAGCCCTCCGCACTTTCCACAAAGCTGAAGTCGAGAAGTGGGGGCCGATCATCAAGGCCGCAAATATCCAGCCCAACTGACGCCTGGCAATGAACACGATGCCTTCCATTTCGCTGCCCGACGGGGCAGTCATTCCCATTCTCGGGCAGGGCACCTGGCAGATGGCGGAAAACCGCTGCCCGCCGGGCCGAGGAGATCAAGGCACTGCGCGCCGGCCTCGATCTCGGCATGACACTGATCGATACCGCCGAAATGTATGGCGACGGCGCCGCCGAGGAATTGGTTGCGGAAGCGATCGATGGCCGGCGCAACGACGTCTTCCTCGTCAGCAAGGTATTGCCGGAAAATTCTTCGCGTAATGGCACGATCAAGGCTTGCGAGCGCAGCCTGAAGCGGCTGCGTACCGATACGCTCGACCTTTATCTCTTACATTGGCGCGGCAGTGTGCCGCTGTCTGAAACGGTGGAAGCTTTCGACGCGCTGGTAAAAGCCGGAAAGGCCAGAAGCTGGGGTGTCAGCAATTTCGATGTCGAAGATATGCAGGAGCTGATGGCGCTTCCCGGCGGCAAGGCTTGCGCCATTAATCAGGTGCTGTTCAACCTGTCACGCCGCGGCATCGAGCAGGGTCTGATCCCCTGGTCGCGCAAGCACAATATTCCGATCATGGCTTATTCGCCGGTCGAGCAGGGGCGGCTGCTGAGCAAGCCAGCATTGCGCAAGATTGCCGACCGGCTCAACGCAACGCCGGCCCAGGTCGCGCTCGCCTGGGTCCTGGGGCATCCGAATATCTGCGCTATCCCGAAGGCCGGCCGCGTCGAGCATGTGAAGGAAAATCACGGCGCTCTTTCGGTGCGCCTGACGAAAGAAGATATGACCGCGCTGGATGCCGCCTTCCCACCGCCCAGCCGGCAGGTGCCGCTGGAGATGCTCTAGCTCCTGCGCAGAGCTAAGAAGCTCACGCAGGCCCAAGCTCCGCTAAGGGGACGGAAGCGGCCTGGTCATCGGGGCGGGAAGCGAAGCTGGAATTAAGTGCACTGTCACCGTAATTCTGGGCTTCGAGGTTTTCGATCCAGTCCCTGGCGCCGATCGGGACATCCTACCGCGATGATACAGGGTTCATCGAGCAGCGTTCTCTTGACTCGGCAGGGCATTCGGCAGTTGTAGGATGCTTTCGACGCACCTGGCCGAGGCCAACCAACCTCGCCCACAACCCAGGAGGCCGGGATGAGCGCGACGAAGGGCAACAACGACATGAAGTTCGAGATCGTCGTCATCCCTGTATCGGATGTCGACCGCGCGAAGGAGTTCTACGCGCGACTCGGGTGGAGGCTCGACGCCGACTTCGACGACGGAAAAACCTTCCGCGTGCTCCAGTTCACGCCGCCCGGCTCCGGGTGCTCGGTCATCTTCGGCAAAGACGTCACCGCGGCGGCGCCCGGCTCCGCCCAGGGCCTGTACCTCGTCGTCTCCGACATCGATGCCGCACGCAAAGAGCTGTTCGACCGTGGCGTCGCGGTCAGTGAGGTGTTCCACAGCGCCGGCGTGTATGCCGGTCCCAACGAGCCCTATCTGTTCGGGCGCGTTCGCGTGAGCGGTCCGGATCCCGAGCACGGCAGCTACCGCTCCTTCGCTTCGTTCCGCGATCCGGACGGCAACGGCTGGCTGTTCCAGGAGGTCACGACGCGCCAGACGGGTCGCATCGATTCCACAGCGACGACCTTCGCGTCGGCGAACGATCTGGCGAGCGCGTTTCGCCGCGCGGAGCACGCGCACGGCGAGTACGAGGCGGGCCTCGGTCACAGGGACGAGGACTGGCCCGACTGGTACGCCGCGTACATGGTGGCGGAGCAGTCGGGTACGGAACTGCCGAAGTGACCAGCTACGACGCGATCGTCGTCGGCACCGGTCTCGGAGCTCGTCCCGACCATGCTGTCCGAGCTCCGACCGATGGACCCGACGGCTGCATGAAGAGCGAACGCCGGCGTTCCGTCGCCTACGCGTTCAGCACCCGCCCGTAAGCATCAAGCACGGATTCCTTCATCATCTCGGACAAGGTCGGATGCGGGAAGACCGTGTGCATCAGCTCTTCTTCCGTCGTCTCGAGATTCATCGCGACGACATAACCCTGGATCAGCTCGGTCACTTCCGCGCCCACCATATGCGCCCCAAGGAGCTGGCCTGTCTTCTTGTCGAAGATCACCTTCACCATGCCCTGGTCCTCGCCGAGCGCGATGGCCTTGCCGTTGGCGGCAAAAGGAAAGCGGCCGACGCGCACGTCGAGCTTCTTCTCCTTGGCCGCCTGCTCGGTGAGACCGACCGAGGCGATCTGCGGCGAACAATATGTGCAGCCAGGGATGAGACTCTTGTCCATCGGATGCACCTTCAGCCCCTTGATCGCTTCGACGCAGATGACGCCCTCATGTTCGGCCTTGTGCGCCAGCATGGGGGGGCCGGCGACGTCGCCGATGGCATAGATGCCGGGCACATTGGTGCGGCTGAGCGGATCGACCACGACAACGCCGCGGTCGGTTTTCACGCCGACTTTTTCCAGTCCGAGATTTTCGACATTACCGACCACGCCGACGGCGGAAATCACCCGCTCAACAGTCAACGACTGCGTGGCTTTGCCATCTTCGATGGTGGCGGTGACGCTGTCGCCCTTCTTGTCGAGCTTGGTCACCTTGGCGCCGGTGATAATCTTGATGCCCTGCTTCTCAAAGGCCTTGCGCGCGAAGGCGGCGATCTCGGCATCCTCCACCGGCAGGATCTGCGGCAGCAGCTCGACGACCGTCACCTCGGCGCCGAAGGAGCGGTAGAAAGACGCGAACTCAACGCCGATCGCGCCCGGAACCGACGACCAGCAGCGACTTCGGCATCTTCTCCGGCACCATGGCCTCGAAATAGGTCCAGACCAGTTTCTTGTCCGGCTCCAGACCGGGCAGCACGCGCGGACGCGCACCCGTGGCGATGATGATGTGTTTGGCCTGATAGCTGCCGGGTCCGAGCACGCCCTTTGGGGCTTCGGTCCGCGACGTCTTCACTGTAACTTTTCCGGGCGCATCGATGGCCGCCTCGCCCCAGATCACGGAGACCTTGTTCTTCTTCATCAGGAAGCCGACGCCGTCATTCAGCCGCTTCGACACCCCGCGCGAGCGCTGGACCACGGCCTTGGCGTCGTACCCGACCTTCTCGGCAGTCAGCCCGTATGCCTTCGCATGCTGCATATAGTGGAACACTTCCGCCGAGCGCAGCAAAGCTTTGGTCGGGATGCAGCCCCAATTCAGGCAGATGCCGCCGAGATGATCACGCTCGACGATCGCGGTCTTAAATCCGAGCTGTGCTGACCGGATGGCGGTGACATAGCCGCCCGGGCCTGAACCGATGATAAGGACGTCAAAGGCGGTGTCGGCCATCACACCACCATCATCACCGGGTTTTCGATGATCGCCTTGATCGCGCCGAGCAGCTGGGCGCCGAGCACGCCATCCACCGCGCGATGATCGGTCGAGAGCGTGGTGGTCATCACCGTCGCCGCTTCTACCTTGCCGTTGCGCACGATTGCCCGCTGTTCGCCGGCACCGACCGCCAAAATGGTGGCGTGCGGCGGATTGATCACGGCGGCGAATTCACGGATGCCGTACATGCCGAGATTGGAAACCGCGCTGGTGCCGCCCTGGAATTCCTCCGGCCGCAGTTTCTTGGCGCGCGCGCGCGCGGCCAGATCCTTCATCTCGTTGGAAATGACCGAGAGCGATTTCAGCTCGGCACGCCGCACGATCGGCGTGATCAGTCCGCCCGGGATGGAAACCGCCACGCCGACGTCGGAATGCTTGTGCTTGAGCATGCCGGCTTCGGTCCATGTCACATTGGCATCGGGTACCCGCTGCAGCGCGAGCGCCAGCGCCTTGATGACGAAGTCGTTGACCGACAATTTCCAGGCCGGCTTGCCTTCTTTGTCCTTTGGCGCCGAGGCGTTGATCTCTTCGCGCGCCTTCAACAAGGTGTCGATGATGCAGTCGACCGTCAGATAAAAATGCGGAATGGTCGTCTTGGCCTCGACCAGACGCCGGGCAATGATCTTCCGAATATTATCGTGCGGAATGACGTCGTAGCTGCCCTGTTCGAACAGCGCCATGATCTTGTCGTCGGACGGCGGCTGCACGAGCGGTCGCGGCGGCGGCAGCGGGCGGCGCTTTCTGTGCGCCGCCGGATTTCGCTGCCTCGATATCGCGCGCGACGACGCGGCCGTGCGGACCGGAGCCCTGCACGCGCGAGAGGTCGATATTGCCCTCCTTCGCAAGCCGCTTGGCGAGCGGCGACGCGAACAGCCTCCCGCCTTGCGACGGCGCTGCGGCGGGAGCAGGTGCCGGTGTGCCGCGCGGAGCGGCAGCCGGGGCCGGCGCGGCTTGCTTCGGTGCTTCCGCCGGCTTGGCTTCGGCTGGCTTGGGTTCCGCCGGCTTGGCTTCCGCCTTGGGCGGCGCAGCTTTCTGCCCCGCTCCTGCCGCGGCCGACGCGGCCGCCTTCACATCCTCGCCTTCACCGGCCAGCACCGCGATCACCTGATTGACCGGAACGTCCTGGGTGCCCTCGGGCACCACAATCTTCGCCAGCGTGCCTTCGTCGACGGCTTCGACTTCCATCGTCGCCTTGTCGGTTTCGATTTCCGCGAGCACGTCGCCGGCAGCGACCTTGTCGCCCTCTTTCTTGATCCACTTGGCGAGGTTGCCCTTCTCCATGGTGGGCGAGAGCGCAGGCATGAGAATATTCGTCGGCATGGTGCGCCCTACCGGTAGCAGACGGCTTTAGCGGCGGCGACCACCTCGGCGACCGAGGGCAGCGCCAGCTTCTCAAGATTGGCGGCGTAAGGCAGCGGCACGTCCTTCGCAGACACCCGCGCCACCGGCGCGTCGAGGTAATCGAAGGCTTGTTCCATGATGCGGGCAGCGATCTCCGCGCCGATACCGGACTGCTGCCAGCCCTCCTCGACCGTGACCACGCGGCCGGTCTTCTTCACGGATGCAATGATCGTTTCGCTATCCATCGGGCGCAGCGTGCGCAGATCGATGACTTCTGCCGAAATGTTTTCCTTCGCCAGTTCCTCGGCCGCTTTCAGCGCGTAGCTCATGCCCATCGACCAGGCGACGAGCGTGACGTCGCTGCCCTCGCGCGAGATTTTGGCGCGGCCGATCGGCACGACGTAATCGTCGAGTTTGGGAACCGGAAAAGACTGGCCGTAGAGGATTTCGTTTTCCAGGAAGATGATCACATTGGGGTTACGGATCGCGGCTTTCAGCAGGCCTTTGTGATCGGCGGCGGTGTATGGCGCGATCACTGTCAGCCCGGGGATATGCGAATACCAGGCGGAATAATCCTGGCTATGTTGCGCGCCGACGCGGGCCGCGGCCCCATTGGGGCCGCGAAAGACGATCTGGCAGCCCATTTGTCCGCCCGACATGTAGAGCGTTTTGGCCGCGGAATTGATCAGCTGGTCGATCGCCTGCATGGCGAAGTTCCAGGTCATGAACTCCACGATCGGCTTCAGTCCGGCGAGTGCCGCGCCGACGCCGAGCCCGGCAAAACCCTGCTCGGTGATGGGCGTGTCGATCACGCGTTTGACGCCGAATTCCTGCAGCAGCCCCTGCGTGACCTTGTAGGCGCCCTGATATTCCGCAACCTCCTCGCCCATGACGAAGACGTCCTTGTCGCGGCGCATCTCTTCCGCCATGGCGTCGCGCAAGGCTTCGCGCACGGTCATGGTGACCGTCTCGGTTCCGGCAGGAACGTCGGGTTCCGGCAAGGCCTTCGGCTGCGGCGGCGTGGCGACGGCGGATTTTGCCGGAGCCGGCGCCTTGGCCTGTTTCTGATCCTCAGCAGCCGGCGGCGCGGATTCCGCGGCTTTCGCCTGGCGTTCCGGCTTGGCGGATTTCGCGGCGGAAGCATCTTCGCCTTCGGAAAAGATCGTCGCGATCGGCGTGTTCACCGCCACATCCTGCGTGCCTTCCGGCACCAGGATCTGCCCGAGCGTGCCTTCGTCGGTCGCCTCGACCTCCATGGTCGCCTTATCGGTTTCGATCTCGGCGATGACATCGCCACTGCGGATCGCTTCGCCCTCCTTCTTCAGCCATTTGGCAAGATTGCCCTTCTCCATGGTGGGCGAGAGGGCGGGCATCAGCACTTGGATCGGCATGGGCTTATCTGAACTCTTGAAATCGAGAGCAGGTGGCTTCTCGCGCGTTCAGCGCATCACGTCGGTATAAAGCTCGGAGGGATCGGGTTCCGGGTCGTGGGTGGCGAATTCGCCCGCCTCGTTCACTTTGGCGCGCACTTCGGAGTCGATCTTCTTCAGCGCCTCTTCGCTCATTCCCTTCTCAAGCAAGCGAAGACGAACCTGCTCGATCGGGTCCTGCTCCCCGCGTACCTTTTCCACTTCCTCGCGCGTGCGGTATTTCGCCGGGTCGGACATGGAATGGCCGCGATAGCGATAGGTGAGCATTTCCAGAATATAGGGGCCCTTGCCCTCGCGGCACAATTTTACCGCTTTCTCGCCGGCCGCCTTCACGGCGCGCACATCCATACCGTCGACCTGCTCGCCTTCGATGTTGAATGAGACGCCGCGGCGCGAAAGGTCGACGTTGGCGAACGAGCGGTGGATTGAGGTGCCCATGGCGTAGCGGTTGTTTTCGATCACATAGACGACCGGCAGCTTCCAGAGCTCGGCCATGTTGAAGCTCTCATAGACCTGCCCCTGGTTGGCCGCGCCGTCGCCGAAATAGGTCAGGCAGACGTTGTCGTTGTCGCGATAGCGGTTGGCGAAAGCCAGGCCGGTGCCGAGCGGCACCTGCGCCCCGACGATGCCGTGGCCGCCGTAAAAACCCTTCTCGACCGAGAACATATGCATCGACCCGCCCTTGCCGCGGGAATAGCCGCTTCTGCGGCCCGTCAATTCGGCCATCACGCCTTTGGGATCCATGCCGCAAGCCAGCATGTGACCATGATCGCGGTACCCGGTGATGACCTGGTCGCCCGGCTTCAGCGACATCTGCATGCCGACGACCACGGCTTCCTGACCGATATAGAGATGGCAGAAGCCGCCGATCAGGCCCATGCCATACATCTGGCCCGCCTTCTCCTCGAAGCGCCGGATCGCGAGCATGTCGCGATAGGCGACGAGCTCCTGCTCCTTGCTGAACTCGGGCACTGAAGCCTTGCTGCCATGGCCGTTGGAACCGGCGCGGCTGGAGGTATCTTGTGCGGCGGATTTGGCAGAGGAGACGGCGGCCATGGGGCTCCTGAGGCGGGATTGCGCGGTGGCGCATGAACCCCATAGCCCAATTCGCCAAAAGGCGAAAGCGCAGGCGCGCCAGGGACAAGCCCGTTACGCGAAGGTGAAGGGCATGCGCAATTTTAGGGCAGATAACAGGAGGCAGACCGCAATATTCGGTCGAGCTTCTTAGCGCGGCTTCAAGTTGAAGGTCAGTTCGCGCGGATGCATGTAGTGCAGTTCCGCGCGCGCCCTCTCGTCCAGAAGATCGGGATCCAGGCGGTCTGAGCGCAGCAAGGAAACGCGCCGTTCCCATTGCAGCCGCTCTACTTCGCGCGGCTGAATTCGGCGGTCAGTTCGGCGATCTGCTCCTCAAGCTGCTGCTTGGCAAGCAGACCGTGATTGCCGGAGAAAGCATTGACGGCGAAATAGCCGATGAAAAGAGCCGCGATGGCATAAAGACCGAGCGCGGTGAAAAACGAACGCAACCGTCTGCGGGTGACCATGAACCACCATGGCCGTGTTCGCTCTTAATGTGACTTTAACGGCCGTCCCGGGACCTGGACAACGCTACAAAGCAATTTCAAATCAAATGGATGAACAGATTTCTTGCCGGAGCGATGGAAGATCAGCTCGGCGCGCCGCTTGCGTCCGGCAAAAGGATTCTCTTTTTCACGCAGCGTGAGTCGGATCGGCGTGCCCGGCAGGTCGAAAGCATCGCGCAATCCGTTGACGAGATAGCGCCGGTAAGCATCAGGCAGCGCATCGGCGCGGGTGCAGGACAGAATGAAGCTCGGCGGCCGGGTCTTCGGCTGGGTGATGTAATTGAGCTTCAGCCGACGCCCGGATACCGCTGGTGGCGGATGTTGCGCCAGGGTGTCACCGAGCCAGCGATTGAGCGCAGCGGTGGACACGCGTTTGTTCCAGACCGCGTGACTTTCGGTCACCGCCTGCAACAGGCGGTCGACGCCCTCTCCGGTGATGCCGGACACCGCGACCACCGGCACGCCCTTCACCTGCGGCAACCAGTGGTCGGTTTCCTCGCGTAGTTTTTTGAGCGCGCCGGCCTGTTTCGGCATCAGGTCGGATTTGCTCATGGCGATAACGAGCGCGCGGCCTTCCCGCTCCGCCAGATCGGCAATGCGCAAATCCTGCTCCTCGAAAGCATGCTCGCAATCCATCAGCACCACGACCACATGCGCGAAGCGGATGGCATTGAGCGCGTCCGCGACCGAAAGCTTCTCCAGCTTCTGGTCGATCTTGGAGCGGCGGCGCATGCCGGCGGTGTCGTAGATCAAAAAGTCTCGCCCCTGCCATTGCAGCGGCACGGCGATGGAGTCGCGTGTGATCCCGGCTTCCGGTCCGGTAAGCAGACGCTCCTCTCCCAGCAAATAATTGATCAGGGTCGATTTGCCGACATTGGGACGGCCCACCACCGCCACGCGAATGACTTCCGGCTGCTGCCGGATCGATGCCTGTTTCTTCGTCCGTCTCTGGCAGGCAATTCCGTCGCTTCCGGCAAGGCGGAGCGCAACGCGTCATAAAGATCGGAAAGGCCTTCGCCATGTTCGGCCGAAATCGCGACCGGCGCGCCCGAGCCCGAGCCGATAGGCTTCCATTGCCCCCGCCTCGCCTGCTTTGCCTTCGCTCTTGTTGGCGACGACGATCACCGGCTTGCCGGCGCGGCGCACCAGCTCCGCAAAGCCCTTGTCGGCCGGCAAAGGTCCGCTGCGGGCGTCGATGAGGAAGAAGATGGCGTCGGCATCCGCCAGCGCGGCTTCGGTTTGCGCGCGCATGCGGCCGGACAGGCTCTGGGCCGCCGCGTCTTCCAGGCCAGCGGTGTCGACGACGGTGAAATCGATATCGCCCAGGCGCGCCTTGCCCTCGCGGCGGTCGCGCGTGACGCCCGGCTGGTCGTCGACCAATGCCAGCCTGCTGCCCACCAGCCGGTTGAACAGCGTGGACTTGCCGACATTAGGCCGGCCGACAATGGCAACGGTAAAGCTCATGACGCGATGATCCGGCCGGAAACGGGCTTGCGCATGATCCGGCGAAGCGGAACCCGGTTCGCCGATAAGATCATGCGCCACTTTAATAATTAGCGCTGCGAAGCGATGCTTCGCAAGATACCCACTTTTGCTGATCGCGCTAAGTATCGCGTAACCGCTGTCAGCGCGAAAAGGCGCTGGGGTCGGGCGGCGGCCAATTGGCCTGAGTGTTCGGCATCCGGCCAGTTGGCGGCCGGGGCTGTGCTCTGAGCGGGTCTCGGTGCCGGGGCGTTGCTGGGTCCGGCCAGGCGACCGCGCCGGTTGACTGGTCGTCGCGGGCTGCGCGGGCTTGGCGGCAGGCGCGGCGCGGACCGGGGCGGGTTGCGGCGGCGCGCTGGCCGTTCGCGGCTTGGGCGCAGGCCGGGCGGCTGCGGCCGGGCCGGCTGAGCCGGTTTCGCGGCCGGCGCCGGTTCTGGTGCGGCAGCGGCTTCGACCACGGGCTGTTGATTGCCCTTCACCAATTCCGCGCGGCACGCCTTCCGGAACGCCGGGTACGCCCAGTTGGAAAGACCGGCTTGCGTTCGCCGGGAAGCTTCGTCTTTGTGTCGAAGAATTCGCCCGTGATCCAATCGGTCGGATCAAAATTGCTGCTGGTGCCGCTGCATGCGGAGAGCAACAGCCCCGTCATCAGCCCTGCAACAACCGGGATCGCGCGGACGCGGAACATACAGTATCTCCTGCTCAGCTGTTGCCGGTGTCAGGGGCAAGCGCCATCAACATTTCAATTCGTTGACGCAATCCTGCCGGCGCCGCGACGTCGGTGACGATCTGGTCGAACCACTTGCGCGCGGCCGCGGCGTCATTGGCGCGCAAGGCTGACAGCGCGAGTATCTCGCGCGCGGAATTGCGGAACGGGCGCTCCGGCCCCGTCACGGGCTCAAGACGTCGGCGCAGATCCTCATAGGACGCGGTATCGACCAGCAGGAAGCCGGCGCGCACGGCAGCGAGGTCGCGCATTGTCTGGTTCAGGCGCGAATCCGCCGCGAGCGCATCGTAGGCTTCAACCGCGGCTTTGGGATCGCGCTGTGCCAATTCACCGGCTGCCTGCAGGCGGGCAAGGTCGCGATATCCGGCGGCACCCTTCTCCGCTACCTTGGCGAAAGCAGCTTCCGCTTCGGCGTGTTTGCCTTCGGCGCTCAGTGTCATGGCGGTCTGGAAAGCGCCGCCCGCCTCGGCAGCGCTGTTTTGATTCCCACCATTGGTTCAGGCGCCAGCCGCCGACCAGACCGACAATCAGAATTGCCCCGGCGATGATGAAGACCTGATAGCGATCCCAAAGCCTTTTCAGCTTCTCGCGCCGGACTTCCTCGTCGACTTCATTGAAAATGTCGGACACGAACTTCTCCAACCCTCTGCAAATACATCAATTCCCGGAAGGCCGGTAACCTACTGATATGGCGCAGGCAAGGCAAAGGATTAGGCCATAAACGTAAAAGCTTCGGTGTAAATCGCCCACGGGAGCCGCTTCGGACGCAAAACCGCTGCCCACTCTTGCTCAGCGCGTTCTAACGCTCAGCTGTACCTTGCGCTTCATGGGATAGACATGCTCGGGGCCGGGAAAAGCCCTCGCCCGCACCTCGGCCGCATAGGTCTCCACCGCCTTGCCAATAGACGGCCCTAGATCGCTATAGCGCTTGACGAATTTCGGCGCCCAGGGGGAAAGGCCGAGCATATCCTCCAGCACCAGGATCTGGCCGTCGCAGGCCGGGCTCGCGCCGATCCCGATGGTAGGGATCGGAATCTGCGCCGTGATTTTGCGTGCCAGCGGCTCGGCGACCGCCTCCACCACCACGGAAAAAGCACCGGCCTCCGCCACCGCCCGGCCGTCCTCCTCGAATTCTGCCCATTCCGTCTCTTCGCGCCCGCGCGCGCGGAACGAGCCGAGCACATTCACCGCCTGCGGCGTCATGCCGATATGCGCCATCACCGGCACGCCACGTTCCACCAGAAAAGCGATCGTTTCCGCCATGCGGCGTCCCCCTTCCAGCTTGATGGCGCCGCAATGGGTTTCCTTCAACACGCGCGCTGCGGAATGGAAGGCCTGTTCCTTCGAGGTCTCGTAGGATCCGAAGGGCATGTCCACCACGACCAGCGCACGTTTGGACCCCCGCATCACCGCGCGGCCTTGCAGGATCATCATCTCGAGCGTCACCGGAATGGTGTTTTCCAGCCCGTGCATCACCATGCCAAGCGAGTCGCCGACAAGGATCACGTCACAATGCTGATCGAGGATACGAGCGGTATGCGCGTGATATGAGGTGAGGCAGACGAGGGGCGCGCCGCCCTTACGGGCGCAGATATCAGGCGCCGTCAGCCGCTTGATCTCCTGCTGCAGCGACATGCCCCTCTCCTCGCTCAGCCGAGCGCCTTAAACGCCGCGCGGCCGGCATATTGGCCCTGCGGTCCCAGTTCTTCCTCGATGCGCAAAAGCTGGTTGTATTTGGCGACGCGATCGGAACGCGCAAGTGATCCGGTCTTGATCTGCCCGCAATTGGTGGCAACGGCGAGATCGGCGATCGTGGCGTCTTCGGTTTCGCCGGAGCGATGCGACATCACCGCCGTGTACCCGGCCTTGTGCGCCATCTCGACCGCGGCCAGCGTCTCGGTAAGCGTGCCGATCTGGTTGACTTTTACCAGGATGGAATTGGCCAGTCCGTCCTCAATGCCTTGCGCCAGACGTTTGACGTTCGTAACAAAAAGATCGTCCCCTACGAGCTGGCATTTGTCGCCGATCATTTCGGTCAGCAGTTTCCAGCCTTCCATGTCGTCTTCCGCCATCCCGTCTTCGATGGAAACGATCGGATAGCGCGACACGAGATCAGCGAGATATTTCGCCTGCTCCTGATGCGTACGCGTCTTGCCCTCGCCTTCGTAGACGTATTTGCCGCCCTTGAAGAACTCGGTGGAGGCGCAGTCGAGTCCGAGCATGACGTCCTCGCCTGGCGTATAGCCGGCCTTCTCCACCGCCTTGACCACGAATCCGAGCGCCGCGTCGGCGGACGGCAGGTTCGGGGCAAAGCCGCCCTCGTCGCCGACATTGGTGTTGTGGCCGGCTTGCTTCAACGCCGATTTCAAGGTCTGGAAGATTTCCGCGCCGGCGCGCAGCGCATCGGCAAAGGTAGATGCGCCGACCGGCAGCACCATGAATTCCTGGAAGTCGATCGGATTGTCTGCATGCACGCCGCCGTTGATGATGTTCATCATCGGCACGGGCAAGAGGCGGGCGGAGGTGCCGCCGACATAACGATAGAGCGGGAGACCCTTCGCGATCGCAGCCGCTTTGGCCACTGCGAGTGAGACGCCGAGCAAGGCATTGGCGCCAAGCCGGCTCTTGTTGGGCGTGCCATCGAGCGCGATCAGGGTCTCGTCTATCTTCGTCTGGGCCTCCGCATCCATGCCGCCAACCGCGTCGAAAATCTCGCCGTTCACCGCATCGATCGCCTTGCGCACGCCTTTGCCGCCATAGCGTTGCGTATCACCGTCGCGCAGCTCCACCGCCTCATGCGCGCCGGTAGAGGCGCCGGACGGCACCGCGGCGCGCCCGAAAGAGCCGTCTTCCAGCACGACGTCGACCTCCACGGTCGGATTGCCGCGGCTGTCGAGAACTTCACGTCCGATGATGTCAACGATGGCGGTCATGTACCTGGCCTGATTAAAATCTGAGCCGGATTAAGCACATTGTCATGCCGGACGAAAGGCGGGCCTCCCGCTAATCGATCTCCTTGGTGTATGAAGGCAAATGGCAAAAAAGACACTTCAGCTCGGCAGGCAAAGCCGCCTCCCCGCCTCGCCCGCCCAGGCGGTGCTGGATCGGGTCGCTAACCCGCATCCGGACACTGCGTATGTGGCGCGCTTCACCGCGCCGGAATTCACCACGCTTTGCCCGATCACCGGTCAGCCCGATTTCGCGCATCTGGTGATCGATTACGTGCCCGACCGCTGGCTGGTGGAGTCGAAGTCTTTAAAGCTCTATCTGGCGAGCTACCGCAACACTGGCGTATTTCACGAAGACTGCACGGTGGCCATAGGTAAAAAACTCGCCGAGCTGCTGAAGCCGAAGTTTTTGCGCATCGGCGGTTACTGGTATCCGCGCGGCGGCATGCCGATCGACGTGTTTTGGCAGACCGGAAAATTGCCTGCGGGCGTCTGGCTGCCGGACAGCGGCGTGGCGCCCTATCGCGGACGCGGCTGAGGCGCAGCGAGCGCGCCGATCAACTGCGCCACCACCTCGGCCGGATTTTCAGCGCGCATGACGCCGCCCATGACGGCAGTGCCGGCGGCACCCGCGGCGCGGCAGTCCGACACATTATGCGGATCGATCCCGCCGATGGCGACGACCGGCACCGGGCAAGCCGCAGCGATCAGCGCCAGTCCTTCCGGCCCGAGCGCAGGTCCGTAACCTGGCTTGCTCTGCGTTTCGAACACCGGCCCGGCGATCACATAGTCCACGCGTTTCGAATCGACGGAGCGCGCCTCTTGCACGCTATGGACCGATAAGCCGATCAGCGCGCCCTTGCCGAGCACATGGCGCGCTGCTGCGGCGTCGCCGCCGGCGGAAAGATGCACACCATCGGCGCGCGCCTGCCGCGCGAGCGCGGGATCGCCGTGCAATGTCACTCTGGCTTGAAATTGTTGCGCGCGATCCAAAAGCTTGCGCAACAACGAGGCCTGCTGCGAGTTGCGACAGATCTTTTTCACGCAGACTGAGCCAGCGGCAGCCTGCTGAAAAGGCGGCTTCTGCGATGTCGTAAATATCGCCGCGCGCCTGGTGCCGATCGGTGATCAGCAAGAGCGGCGGCGAAGGCAGGATCACGTGCCGACAAGGCCGAATTGCGGGCTGGAAGGCTCGGCATTGGTCCGCCTCGGGATCCGGCCCGCCAGATGCGCCAGCCGTCCGCCCTCGACCGCAGCGCGCATCGCGAAGGCCATGCGCACCGGGTCGTTCGCTTTCGATACCGCCGTGTTCACCAGCACGGCCGCGCAGCCGAGCTCCATGGCGAGTGCGGCGTCCGAGGCCGTGCCGATTCCGGCATCCAGCACGACCGGCACCGGGCTGCGCGCGCAAATCAATTCGATCAGATGCGGATTGGTTATGCCGAGTCCTGAGCCGATGGGCGAGCCGAGCGGCATCACCGTGGCGCAGCCGAGATCGGCCAGTTTCGGCGCAGGTCACCGGATCGTCGTTGCAATAGGGCAGCACGACAAAGCCTTTGGCGATCAATTCCTGCGCAGCGAGCAGCAGCTCTTCCACATTTGGATAAAGCAATTCGCGGTCGCCGATCACCTCCAGCTTGACCCAGTTGGTCTGCAGCGCCTCGCGCGCCAGCTCTGCGGTGAGCACGGCATCCTTGGCGGTCTGACAACCTGCGGTATTGGGCAGGAAATGCACGCGGCCGGCCAATAGGTCGAGCAGGCTTTCTTCCTCGCCCGCCAGGCTGATGCGGCGGACGGAGGCTGTCGCCATCTCGGTGCCACTCGCCGCTACGGCATCGAGCATGACCTGCCGGTTGGGATAACCGGCGGTCCCGAGGAAGAGCCGCGAATGGAATACGCGTCCGGCGATGACGAGCGGATCGTTCTGTTTCATGCCGTGTCCTTCATTCCCTTCATCCTCCTTGCCGCACGCGCACGATTTCCACGTCGTCACCCGGGGACAGTCTTGTCTGCATCCAGGCCTGCCGACGTATTACCTGACCGTTGAGCGCAACCGCGATGCCCTTGCCGTCAATGTCGATCCCGTTCTGCGCGAGGAGCTCCGCCACCGTCGCCGCCGAAAGCGGCGCGCCTTCGCCGTTAACGCGGATCATTCCCTGAATCATGCCCATGGTCTACTCCGCCGCCAATGCCTGCGCGAAGCGCTCAAAGCCGAAATTCGCCACGCGCGGATCGGCTTCCCCATCCAGCACCAGCGCCGCGATGGCCTCCGCCGTGATCGGCGTCAACAGAATGCCGTTGCGGTAATGCCCGGTGGCGTAAACAAGGCCCGGCACCGAACTCTCGCCGATGATCGGTGCATCATCCCGGCTGCCGGGCCGAAATCCCACCCACATCTCGTGGATCGGCAGTTCCTCGATTCCGGGAAGCGCGCGCCACGTGGCCTCCAGCAAAGCGAGCTGGCCCCCTGCGGTTAAATTGCGGATCGAATCCTTTTTCTTCAACGGTGGCCCCAATCAAGAGCCGGCCATCCTTGCGCGGCACGAGATAGGCGCCCGGCGCCCAAACCACATGCGTGAGCAGCGGCGCCTGGCGGTCCATGCGCAGCGCCAGCATCTGCCCTTTCACCGGGCGCACCGGCGGCAGCGATGCCGTTGGCAGCCCGGCAATGGCGCGCGACCAGGCGCCGGCCGCGAGGATGACGACGTCAGCGGCAATGGTTTCGCCGCCGATCGCCGATGCCGGTGACGCGACTATCGGAGGTCACGATCCGCTCCACGGGCGCATTTTCCCGCAGCGTAGCGCCCGCCTTCAGCGCGGCTGCGCGCAGCGCTGCCGCGACAGCGCGGTTATCCACCTGATGGTCCTGCGGGCTAAAAATCGCGCCGGAAATGGTGGGCGTGAGATGCGGCTCACGCCGGCGCACCTCCGCGGTCGTCAGCCATTCCAGCGGCAAGCCGAGCGATTGCTGGAAAGCCAACACATGTTTCAGCCGTGACTGGTCGTCGCCAGTCAGCGCCAGCATCAGAGTGCCTTCGGTGCGCAAATCCACTGCGATGGCGGAGGCCGCTTCCAGTTCTGCCGCGAAAGCCGGCCACAAATTCTGACTCGCGCGGTTGAGCGCAACGAGATTTTCCTCGCGCGGCTCAGCTTCCAGATGTGCCGCCAACATGCCGGCGGCGGCATGGCTCGCACCCGACCCGGCCGCGCCCTTGTCGAAGACGCTGACCTTGGCCCCGCGCTGCGCCAGCCGCCAGGCAATGCCCAAGCCGATCACGCCCGCGCCGATGACGGCGACGGTCGGTGACGGCGAACGCAATCGACGGGCACTCATCGGCGGCTTCCTACGCTGGCATGACCCAGACAGGTTCGATGGGTTTGATCTCAGCCGCGAAGGTTCGCGGCACCCCAGGCCGTTGGCAGCAATATCGGCATTTTTCCCGTGCGGAACAAGACCGCTGGCTGCATTCGACGTTAGTGTTTAGCGAGGGAATCGAATTCCATCAACTTACGAAGCAAGGGTTCCAAGTCCTTGAGGGGAAGCATGTTCGGACCGTCTGAGGGGGCATGGTCCGGGTCCTGATGGGTTTCGATGAAAACTCCGGCTACGCCGACCGCCACAGCGGCCCGCGCCAGCACCGGCACGAATTCCCGCTCTCCGCCGGAAGAACTGCCCTGCCCGCCGGGCTGCTGCACCGAATGGGTGGCGTCGAAAATCACCGGCGCGCCGGTCGTGCGCGCCAGGATCGGCAGCGCCCGCAGATCGGAAACCAGCGTGTTATAACCAAAGGAAGCGCCACGCTCGGTCACCAGCACGTTGCGGTTTCCCTCAGCCGTGATCTTGGCAACCACGTTCTTCATGTCCCAGGGCGCGAGAAATTGCCCCTTCTTCACGTTGACGGCACGGCCGGTTTGCGCCGCCGCGATCAGGAGATCCGTCTGCCGACACAGGAAGGCCGGGATCTGCAACACGTCCACCGCGGTGGCGGCTTGCGCGCATTGCGCCGCTTCATGCACATCGGTCAACACCGGAAGCTGCAGCTTCTCGCGGATCTCGGCGAAGATCGGTAATGCCTGCTCCAGCCCCATGCCGCGTGCGCTGTCACGACTTGTGCGGTTGGCCTTGTCGAACGACGTCTTGTAGACGAGCCCGATCTTCAGCCTGGCCGCGATCTCTTTCAGAGCGGACGCCATCTCCAGGGCATGCGCGCGACTTTCGAGCACGCAAGGTCCGGCGATCAGCGCGAGCGGCAAACTGTTGCCGAAGCGCGCTTCGCCAATTTCCACGTTCAGGTTCGGTATCGTATCAGCTTGCACAGGCCGGACCATGAAGCGCGGCGCTGGCGCGGTCAACGGGCCTTCGCAACCTGCGGGAAAGCTATTTCACCAGCACGAGCCGCTGCTTCGGCTCGGCCGGCCGACGGCCGACCAGGTCGGCATATTCTTCGATCGGTAGCGGGCGCCCCACCACATAGCCTTGCACTTGATCGCAGGCTTCGCGCCTTAGGAACTCGAGCTGCGATTTGGTTTCCACGCCCTCGGCCACGACCGGAAGCTCGAGACCGCGGCCGAGTCCGATCACGGCGCGGATGATAGCAGCCGACTGTCGGTTGTGATCGACATTGGAGATGAAGGTCTTGTCGATCTTGATCTTGTCGAATGGGAAGGATTGCAGATAGGACAGCGACGAATAGCCGGTGCCAAAATCATCCATCGCGATGCGAACCCCGAGCAGTTTCAGCCGCCGCAGGACCGAGACGGCGCTGGAGAAGTCCTCGCATCAGGAGATTTTCGGTGATTTCAAGCTCGAGCCGGTTCGGGTTAAGCCCGGTCTCCAGCAGTACCGAATGCACCAGGGTGGGGAGATCGCCGTGCTGAAATTGCGCCGGCGACAGGTTAACCGCTACCTGTAGCGACGCCGGCCAGGCCGCCGCCTCCCGGCAGGCTTCGCGTAAAACCCATTCGCCGATCGGTACGATCAGTCCGCTTTCCTCTGCCAAGGGGATGAAGGTGCTGGGCGGGACCATGCCGCGGTGCGGGTGGTGCCAGCGTAGCAACGCTTCGAAGCCGATCACCTCGCCGTCGATCTGCGCTTGCGGCTGAAAATATAATTTGAGCTCGCCACAGGCGGCGGCGGAGCGCAGGTCGAGTTGCAAGTCGCGACGCGCGCGCAGCAAATGATCCATCTGCGCCTCGAAGAAACGGATCGATCCGCGCTCATCGCCCTTGGCCTGATCGAGCGCAGAGTCGGCATTTCCCAAAAGCGTCTTGGCGTCTTCGCCGTCGGTGGGATAGATCGCCACTCCGATCGTGGCGCCGATGCGGAATTCCTGTCCCTCGATTTCGATTTCTTCGTTGGTCGCGGCGAGCAGCTTGTCGGCCATTGCTTCAGCAGTTGCCGGTTGCGGGCCATCGACGATCACCGTGAATTCATCGCTACCCATGCGCGCAAGAAAGCCGCCTTCTGTCGCCACTTGAAGCCGTCGAGCCATTTCACATAAGGCCTGGTCGCCGCCGGCATGACCAAAGATGTCGTTGACCTCCCTAAAGCGGTCGAGATCGACATAGATCACGGCGAAATTCTCGCCGCCTTTTGCAGCGCGCTCGACCGCAAGCTCGAGCTGTCGCGTAAACGCGGCACGGTTAGGCAACTCCGTCAGCCCGTCATGGTTGGCGAGATATTCGATGCGCGCCTCGGCGCGCCTGCGGTCGGTCACGTCCTCGATGACGTTGACGAAATACTGCGGCGCGCCATCGCGGTCTCGGATCGTTACCTTTTTATTCGTGATCAGCCGGGTTCCATTGCCCGGCGTTTTAAGTGGATGATCGTTGACGAATACTTCTGTACTGGACGCCAGCAGCTCGTCGTCACGTTGCGCGATGATGTCCGCCTGCGCCTTGCTGAACACTTCATGCGAGGTCTTGCCGATCATCTCTTCACGCGGCAGGCCGAAGAAATTCTCGCCCGCGCGGTTGATCAGTACGTAACGGCGGTCGGCCACGTTTTTGACCACCAGCGTCGCGGGAACGTTATCGACGATGGTGTCGAGGAAGGCCCGTGTGCGATCGCGTTCGCGTTCGGTATTGCGTTGCTCGGTGACGTCGGAATGGGTCGAAACCCAGCCGCCGCCGGGGATCCGCTGATTGGTGACGGACACGCGGCGGCCGTCAGGAAGTTCGAACCAGCTTGGTTTCATGGCCTTCCGTCAAAAAACTGCCAGACTGCGGATTGCCGCGGAAGCGGCCGCTATCGTCCATCACCCGCGCCAGGTATTTGTCGAGATCGGGAGCGAAAGTCCCTGCTTCCTTGCGCAGCCGAAACTGCTCAAAGAAATTCGATCCAAGTTGCATCGCTTTAGGGTTCAGCCGATATATGTCGCAGTAGCGCTGGTTGAACAGGATCAGCCTGTCCTCGGCGTCGAACATCAACAGCCCTTGCGACATGTTGTTGAGCGCCGCTTCGAACAGCAGGTTCTGCTTGCGCGCCTTTTTTTCCGTTGCGCGATCGGCGAGCGCGCCGACGCAGGACCAAGGCGAGAAGCACGAAGGCGGTCGCGGCCACGCTCAACGCAAGCCCGCTCGATGAAAAAGAGAGCGGAGCGAGGGTGCGTGTCGGATCAGATATGATCATCATCGCGCCGACGGCGGTGAAATGATGCGAAATAATCGCGAGCGCGAGCAGCAGCGCGGCGGTCAGCGTTGAAGCAAGCTTTTTGCCATGCACCGCGACCGCGATCGCGGCAGCTCCGAGCATGATTCCAAGCAGGATGGAGGCGATGACCAGATCTTGTTGCCACATGATCCAGCCGGGCAAATACATCGCCCAAATACCAATGTAATGCATGCTGGCAACGCCGCCGCCGACCAGTCCGCCCCCGAGCGCCCCACTCCAGCGCGAGCCACCATAGACCGCGACGGCGAGCCCGCAGGCGGTAATGGCGACGGCCATCACCAGCGATAGAGCAGTTAGGTTGATGTCGTAGGAGGTGTTGTAACCGGGGTGGTAAGCCAGCATTGCAATGAAATGCGTGGCCCAGATACCGCAGCCGGTAGCGGCCCCAGCTGTCAGCGTCCACAAAAGCCGTGAGCGCCCACTGCCCGCGCGCGCGCGATGGAACAGGTTGATGGCGCCGAGGCTGGCCAAAAAACAGATCAGAACCGCCAAAGCGACTAGCCGCCAGTCGTGTTCAACGGTGATGCAGTTGATGACCCGGAACATTCTTGCGCCCACGTCGCTCCGGTGAAGCTTAGAAGCCCAACCTTTTCATGAAGTTAAGAATGAAGTTACGTTTTAACGTGCTGCAGGAAGCTGTTAGGGCACACGCAGGCAGGAATGGGCGGTCTAAAGGCCGTTAAACCAGCCGGCTCTGCTCCACCGCGGCTTCGACGAAGGATGCGAATAGCGGGTGCGGCGCGAAGGGGCGCGATTTCAGCTCGGGATGGAACTGCACGCCTATGAACCAGGGATGGTCCTGATATTCGACGATTTCCGGCAGCACCCCGTCGGGCGACATGCCGGAGAAGAGCATACCATGCTGCTCCAGCCGCCCCTTATAGGCGGTGTTGACCTCATAGCGGTGCCGGTGCCGTTCGGAGATCTCGGTCGAGCCGTAAATGCCTGCGACCCGGCTGCCGCGCTGAAGCTTCGCCGCATAAGCACCGAGCCGCATGGTCCCGCCGAGATCGCCCCCGGCGCGCCGTTTCTCCAGTTCGTTGCCCCGTAACCATTCGGTCATCAGGCCCACCACCGGCTCCGACGTGGGCGCGAATTCGGTAGAATTGGCTTCGGAGATGCCGCAAAGATTGCGCGCCGCCTCGATCACCGCCATCTGCATTCCAAAGCAGATGCCGAAATAGGGCACGTGGCGCTGGCGTGCGAATTGCGCAGCCCGGATCTTTCCTTCCGCACCGCGCTGGCCGAAGCCGCCGGGCACCAGGATGCCGTTGACATGCTCGAGGAAAGGCGCGGCGTCCTCGTTCTCGAATACTTCCGACTCGATCCAATCGAGATTGACCCTCACCGTGTTGGCGATGCCGCCATGCGAGAGCGCTTCGATCAGCGATTTATAGGCGTCTTTCATGCCGGTATATTTGCCGACGATCGCGATTGTGACCTGCCCTTCCGGGCTGCGCACGCGTTCATTGATCGTGCGCCAGGTGGAAAGGTCGGGTGAGGCGGCACCCTCGATCCCGAAAGCCGCAAGCACCTCATTGTCCAAGCCTTCGGCGTGATAGGCCTCGGGCACCGCGTAGATGTTGTCCACGTCGCGCGCCTCGATCACCGCGCTTTCGGGCACGTTGCAGAACAGACCGAGCTTGCGCCGTTCCGCCTGCGGGATCGGACGATCGGTACGGCAGAGCAGGATGTCCGGCTGGATGCCGATCGACAGCAGTTCCTTGACCGAATGCTGCGTCGGCTTGGTTTTCAATTCGCCGGCAGTCGGGATGTAAGGCAGCAACGTGAGGTGGATATAGATCGCGTGGTTGCGCGGCAGATCATTGCCGAGTTGCCGGATCGCTTCCAGAAACGGCAGGCTCTCGATGTCACCGACCGTGCCGCCGATCTCCACCAGCACGAAATCGAAGCCTTCATTGCCCTCGCGGATGAATTCCTTGATGGCATTGGTGACGTGCGGGATCACCTGGATGGTGGCGCCGAGATAATCGCCGCGCCGCTCCTTGGCGAGGATGTCCTGGTAGATACGGCCGGTCGTGATGTTGTCCTGGCGCGTCGCCGGACGGCCGGTAAAGCGTTCATAATGGCCGAGATCGAGATCCGTCTCCGCCCCGTCGTCGGTGACGAAGACCTCGCCGTGCTGATAAGGCGACATCGTGCCCGGATCGACATTGAGATACGGATCGAGCTTGCGCAGCCGGACGGTGTAGCCGCGCGCCTGCAGGAGGGCACCAAGAGCCGCCGAAGCGAGACCTTTTCCGAGGGATGAGACCACGCCGCCGGTGATGAAGATGTACCGCGCCATGGGGCTCAACCTTTAGCCCTGCCGAATTGATTCGACGAGGCCTTGTTGGCGGCAATGGTTCGGCGGCGGAAGCTGCAAACCAACCATTGCTGCCGTCCGATCCTCATGGTCCGCCCGTCTCCTCAAGCATTACGTTAAGAGTGGAGCCAAGCATGCCGCCCGACTTATCCAAAGCTGTCGAACGGCCCGCTTATTGGGAGCGTGGCGCTTGCGGCGTCGAGGGCTGCGCCGGCTGGCCCTGGAACTGGTCGAGCAGGCTGCCCCCTGGCGCCGCCGGACCGGTACTGCCCGGCTGGGTCTGACCCGCGGGTGCGCCCGGGCCCCCGAAGATGGAGGTGGGCCTGCGCTCAGCGCCGGCCAGAATGGAAAGGATCAGGCTGGTGGAAAAGAATACCGCGGCCAGGATCGCGGTCGTGCGGGTGAGCACATTGGCGGTGCCGCGGCTGGACAGAAAACCGCCTCCGCCGCCCATGCCTAGTCCGCCCCCTTCGGATTTTTGCAGGAGGACAACGCCGATCATGGCCAGCACCACCATGAGATGAATGACAATGATCACGGTCTGCATAAGCCGATCCAATGAAAAGCGGCGCTGGCCCTCGGGCCGCGCGGGGCGACAATCGCCATATGAGAAGTTGGGGCGGTCTCTACACGATCCCGGCTGATAATTCCACCCCGGCGGCGACACCAAAAATGGGCCCGATCGCGGCCGATGCTCAGCCGCAGGCTGCCGCTATCGCCAGGAATTCCGAGGCTTTCAGGCTGGCGCCGCCGACCAGGGCGCCGTTGACATTGTCGACCCCCATCAGTTCGCGCGCGTTCGAAGGCTTCACCGAACCGCCATAGAGGATGCGGATGCGCTCGCCCTCGGCCCCATAGCGGCGGGTCAGCCGTTCGCGCAGAAAACCATGCACTTCCGCGACGTCCGCCGGCCGGGGCGTAAGCCCGGTGCCGATGGCCCAGACCGGCTCATAGGCGAGGATCAGGTTGTCCGCCGTGGCCTGTGCCGGCAGGGAGCCATCGATCTGCTTGCGCACCACCGGGATCGTTTCTTTCGCCTCGCGCTCCGCCTTGGTTTCGCCGATGCAGACGATGGCGGTGAGGCCGGCGCGGTGCGCGGCCAGTGCCTTGAGCCTGACCAGTTTGTCGTCCTCGCCATGCAGCATGCGACGTTCGGAATGACCGACGATCACGGCGGCGGCGCCTGCATCCGCCAGCATTTCAGCGGAAATGTCGCCGGTGAAGGCACCGGAGGGCTCCGGATGGCAGTCCTGCGCGCCGATGGTTACTGTCGAACCTGCGGCTGCCGTGGCAAATTCCCTTAACAGCAGTGCTGGCGGGCACACCATCAGGTCAACTTTGCCCGCGAGGTTGCGGCCTTCCTGCAGAATGGCCTTGAGCTCCGTAACCGAACTGCGCAGGCCATTCATTTTCCAATTGCCCGCCACCAGCGGACGCGGCGTATTCGCCATCGTCTGTCCTCGGATTTCCCTTGTTCCCTCGTGCGGGTAGCAGACCCGACCCGCCCACGCCAGAGGCCCAACCTTGCCACGGCGGCAATGTTAGCAGCGTTAGGCGCGCCAAAATGTTGCGGCGGCGCAAGGCGATCTTTATGATAGCACCCTGCGGCGCTTGACGGCGTCGGCGCCCGCGCAATCCCAACCATGCACAGGTCCCATGCTTAGAGGTATCAAGAACGCCTCCACCGGTCGTATCGGCAAAGCCATCATGACCGTGGTGCTAGGCTTGCTCGCGCTGAGCTTCGCCATCTGGGGCATCGGCGACGTTTTCCGCGGCTTCGGCCGCTCCGCGCTCGCCAAGGTGGGGAACACCGAAATCGGCATCGAGCAGTTCCGAACGATTTACAACGACCGGCTGCAGCAGCTCAGCCGCGAGGTCGGGCGACCCATCTCTATGGATCAGGCGCGCGCCTTTGGCTTCGACCGCCAGGTGCTCGGCCAATTGATCGCGGAAGCCGCGCTCGACGAGCGCGCCCGGCAAATGGGACTGAACATTTCCGATGCCGACGTGGCCAAATCCGATCATGAACGATCCCGCCTTCCGCGGGTTCACCGGCGGTTTCGATCGGTCCCGGTTCGAGGCGATCATCCGCCAAGCTGGTTACAGCGAGCCGCGTTATGTTTCGGAACATCGCAAGCAGATGCTGCGCCGGCAGATTGTCGATACGGTTGCCGGCGAGCTCACGGTGCCAAAGGCGGCGGTGGAGGCCGCCTATCGCTACGGCAACGAAGAACGCGCGATCGAATACGTTGTGCTCGACCGCTCGCATGCCGGCACCGTTCCGCCGCCCTCCCCTGAGGAACTGGCGAAATACTTCGAGGAGCGCAAAGGGCAATTCCGCGCGCCGGAATACCGCAAGGTCGTCCTCGTTGTCGTCACTCCCGCGGAGATCGCAAAGTGGGAGACGATCAGCGACGTCGACGCCAGACGCATCTTTGAAGAACGGAAGGCGCGTTACAGCACGCCGGAACAGCGGCATATCCAGCAGATAGTGTTCCTGAATGACGACGAGGCAAAGGCGGCGTCTGAGAAAATCGCGCAAGGCACGGCGTTTGCAGCCGTAGCCCAGGAACGCGGGCTGAAGGAATCCGACATCGACCTCGGCACCATCCCGAAGTCCGGCATGATCGACCAGGCCGTGGCCGACGCCGCCTTCGCGCTCAAGGAAGGCGAAGTCAGCGCTCCGATCAAGGGACGCTTTGGCACCACGCTTGTACGCGTGCTGAAGATTCAACCGGGCACCACGCGGACCTACGAACAAGTCGCCGATGAGATCAAGCGCGACATCGCGCTGGAACAGGCCAAGGCACAGGTTTCCAGCCTGCGCGACAAGCTGGAGGACGGGCGCGCCGGCGGCGAGACGCTGGCGGAGGCGGCCGAAAAGCTGAAACTCGCCAGCCGCACGATCGAGGCCATCGATCGCAATGGCCGCACGCCCGAAGGCGTACCGGTTCTCGACCTGCCAAAGCCAAGCGAGCTTGGGCCGGCGATTTTCGCCACGGATGTCGGTGTTGAGAACGATCCGGTGCAGCATGAAAATGGCTATATCTGGTACGACGTCGTCGGCATCACGCCGGCGCGAGAGCGCAGCCTGGATGAGGTGAAGGCCGAAATCGAGGTACGACTACACCAATGACGAGATCGCCAAGCGGCTGAAGACCAAGGCCGATGCCATGATCGAGAAGCTGAAGACAGGGGGCTCGTTGAAGGACATCGCCGCGCAAGACGAGCTCAAGGTGGAAACCGCCTCCGGCGTCAAGCGCGGCGATCCGACGGAAAATCTCTCTGCCCTGACGATCAACGCCATCTTCCGAACGCCCAAGGGCGCGGCCGGCTCCGCCGAGGGCGTGCAGGCAACGCAGCGCGTGGTGTTCCGGGTCCAGGACATAAAAGTGCCAGAACTGGATATGAATTCACCCGACGCCAAGCGCATTTCCGATGAATTGCGCCGCGCGCTTGCCGACGAATTGCTCGCCGGCTACGCGGAGCGACTGGAGCGTGACGTCGGCGTTACGATCAACCCGAGCGCCTTGAATCAAGTCACCGGCGGCGGCAGCACGAACTGAGCGTTCCGATGCAGATCGAACCATCGGCAGAGGATTTCGCCGAGCGCTACGCGCGCGGCGAAGCGCAGGTGGTTTGGACCACGTTGGTCGCCGACCTGGAAACACCGGTTTCCGCCTTCATCAAAATCGCCGGCGGCAAGCCGATGAGCTTCCTCTTGGAATCGGTGGAAGGCGGCGACACCCGCGGCCGCTATTCCATCATCGGCCTGGAACCGGATCTTGTGTGGCGCACGCAAGGCGCCAAAGCCGAGATCAATCGTGCGGCGCGCAATAAGCCTGATGGCTTCTCGCCCTGCCCGCAGCCACCGCTGCAGGCCTTGCGCGCATTGCTGAAGGAAAGCCGCATCAGCCTGCCGGAAAAGCTGCCGCCGATGGCGGCCGGCGTCTTTGGCTATCTGGGCTATGACATGGTGCGGCTGATGGAGGAATTGCCGGCGCCCAATCCCGACCCGATCGGTATTCCGGATGCCGTGCTCATTCGTCCGACCCTGGTGATCATCTTCGACGCGGTGGAGGACACGCTCACCGTTGTGACGCCGGTGCGTCCTGAACAGGGTGTCGCCGCCGCGGCGGCGCTGGCGGGCGCACAAGAGCGGCTGGCGCAAATCGTCGACGCGCTTGACCGCCCGCTCGATAAGGAAGCCGCCCAGGCCGACACTGGTCCGCTGACATCGGCGCCCGTTTCCAACACGCCTGCTGCCGACTACCGCCAAATGGTCCTGAAGGCGAAGGAATACATTGCCGCTGGCGACGTGTTCCAGGTCGTACTCGCGCAGCGTTTCGAGGCGCCCTACGCGCTGCCGCCTTTTTCGCTCTACCGCGCGCTGCGCCGGGTCAATCCGTCGCCTTATCTCTATTTCATCGACCTTGGTGATTTCGCGCTTACCGGTTCGAGCCCGGAAATCTTGGTGAAGGTGGAGGATGGGAAAGTCACCATCCGCCCGATCGCCGGCACGCGGCCGCGTGGCGCGAGCCCGCACGAGGACAAGGCACTGGAGGATGAACTCCTTGCCGATCCGAAAGAGCGCGCGGAACATCTTATGCTGCTGGATCTCGGCCGAAATGACGTGGGCCGCGTCGCCGAGATCGGCACCGTGAAGGTCACGGACCAGTTCTTCATCGAGCGCTACAGCCACGTGATGCATATCGTTTCAAATGTGGAAGGCCGGCTCGGCGGCAAATACGACGCCATCGATGCACTCGCCGGGGGATTTCCCGCCGGCACGGTCTCCGGCGCGCCAAAAGTGCGCGCGATGGAAATCATCGACGAATTGGAGAAGGAAAAACGCGGGCTTTATGCCGGCGCGGTCGGTTATTTCTCCGCCGCGGGGGAGATGGATACCTGCATCGTGCTGCGTACCGCTTTGGTGAAGGACGGCGTAATGTATGTGCAGGCCGGTGCCGGCATCGTCGCCGACTCCAATCCGGAGGCCGAGCAGCAGGAATGCGTCAACAAGGCGAAGGCGCTGTTCCGCGCGGCGGAGGAAGCGCGGCGTTTCGCCAGCAGCGCCAAACGGGGGCAGTAAGCCGCAACGGTATCGGGAGACGGCCATGTCGCACGATCGCTCTGCCAGATGGAAGCACGATGGCGTCCGGGTAATCCCAGCTCATTCGCTCGACCCCAATACCGCGCAGACGCCTGGGATGCACCGCAAGGCGGCAATCAATCTTGCCCGCGCGGGGGCGCAAAAGCTGTGGGCCGGCACCGTCGCGATTGAGCCTAATGCGAAAACCGGAGCGCATCACCACGGCGAACTCGAGAGTATTATCTATGTCGTGCGCGGCAGGGCCCGAATGCGCTGGGGCGAACGCCTCGAATTCGTCGCCGAGGCTGGCCCCGGGCGATTTCATCTTCGTGCCACCTTATGTGCCGCATCAGGAGATCAATGCGAGCACGAGCGAGCCGCTCGAATGCGTCGTGGTGCGCAGCGACAACGAAGCGGTCGTGGTGAATCTCGACATCGCGCCGGCCGAACAGCCGGACGAAGTAAAGTGGATCGATCCGATCCATAAGGCGTGATGGCCCGGCGTGCCCAGCCGCCTTGACCCTCTTGGGGGTGGCCGTCTAAGACCTTGAGCGCGCAACAAAACGGCCGCCATGATCCTGCTGATCGACAACTACGACAGCTTTACCTTCAACCTGTTCCATTACTTGGGCGGGCTGGGGGCGGACGTGGTCGTGCATCGCAACGACAAGATCACAGTGAAAGATGTCCTCGCTGCCCAGCCGGAAGCGATCGTGCTGTCGCCAGGACCCTGCACGCCCAACGAAGCCGGCATCTGCCTCGATCTGATCAAGCATGCGGCGGCCAGTATTCCGATCTTCGGCGTTTGCCTGGGTCACCAGGCCATCGGGCAGGTTTTCGGCGGCCAGGTGGTGCGCGCGCCGGTGCCGGTGCACGGCAAATTGTCCGAGGTGAACCACAAAGGCCAAAGCGTGTTTCGCGGCATCAATGGACCGTTCAAGGCGACGCGCTATCATTCGCTCGTCGTGGACCGCAAAAGCATGCCGCAGGAGCTTTCCGTCACCGCCGAAACCAACGACGGGCTGGTAATGGGATTGGCACACACCAAACTTCCGGTGCATGGCGTGCAGTTTCATCCCGAGAGCATCGCTTCGGAACACGGTCATCTGATCTTGCGCGAATTTTCTCGAGCTCACCGCCGACTGGAATGCGAAGCAAGGACGCGGCAGGAACGCGACGCGCAAAGCGGGACATTGAGGGGGCGGACGTGACCGACGATTTCAAGGCGCTCATCGGCAAGGTGGCGACCGGCGCTACCTTGAGCCGCGATGAAGCCGCCAAAGCTTTCGACCTGATGATGTCCGGCGCGGCGACGCCATCGCAGATGGGCGGGCTGTTAATGGCGCTGCGCGTGCGCGGCGAAACCATCGACGAGATCACCGGCGCGGTGAGCACGATGCGCGCGAAAATGCTGCGCGTGGAAGCGCCAGCGGGCGCTATCGATGTGGTCGGTACCGGCGGCGATGCCTCCAGCACCTACAACATCTCTACTTGCGCAGCGCTGATCGTTGCCGGCGCCGGCGTGCCGGTCGCCAAGCATGGCAACCGCGCCCTCTCCTCACGTTCCGGCGCCGCCGACGTGCTGGTGGCGCTCGGGGTCAAGATCGAGCTGACGCCTGAACAGGTGTCGCGCTGCATCCGTGAGGCTGGCATCGGATTCATGTTCGCGCCCGCGCATCATCCCGCGATGAAGAATGTCGCGGCGACTCGCGTGGAACTCGGCACGCGCACCATCTTCAACCTGCTTGGCCCGCTGTCTAACCCGGCCGGCGTGAAGCGGCAGATGGTCGGCGTGTTCTCCAAACAATGGGTGGAGCCGCTGGCGGAAGCGTTAAAAAACCTCGGATCTGAAAGCGCCTGGGTTGTGCACGGCTCCGACGGGCTTGACGAAATCACCATGTGCGGGCGCACCAGCGTCGCGGCGCTGGAGAATGGAAAGGTGCGCATCTTCGAGATCGCGCCCGAGGACGTGGGTCTTGCTCGCTGCAAGCCAGACGATCTGCGCGGCGGCGATGCGCAAGCCAACGCAGCCGCCCTGCTCGATGTGCTGAAAGGCGCAAAGAGCCCGCATCGCGATGTGGCGGTGATGAATGCCGGCGCGGCACTGGTAGTTGCGGGCAAAGCTGCCAATTTGAAGGACGCGCGTGGCGCTGGCGCAGCAGTCCATCGATTCCGGCGAGGCCAAGAAAAGACTCGACCGCCTCGCCGCCGTATCGAATGCGTGATCCATGGCCGACATCCTCACCCAGATCGAAGCTTACAAGCGCAAAGAGATCGACGCGGCCAAGCGCCGGCGGCCGCTCGGCACGATCGAGGCGGAAGCGCGCGCCGTCTCCGCCCCGCGCGGCTTCCTGCACGCCATCGAGCGCAAGCTTGCGGCCGGCGACTATGCGCTGATCGCCGAGATCAAGAAGGCGAGCCCGTCCAAGGGACTGATCCGCGCCGATTTCGATCCGCCATCGCTCGCGCGCGCCTATGCGGCGGGCGGCGCGGCCTGCCTCTCGGTCCTCACCGATGCGCCTTCGTTTCAGGGCCGCCCCGATTTTCTCGGCGCCGCGCGGGCGGCTACCTCGCTGCCGGTGCTGCGCAAGGATTTCATGTATGACCCCTATCAAGTGGTGGAGGCGCGCGCCTGGGGCGCCGACTGCATCCTGATCATCATGGCGGTGGTGGACGACGCTACAGCGAAAGAGCTGGAAGACGTTGCCTCCGCCCACGGCATGGACGTGCTGCTGGAAGTGCACAACGAGGATGAGCTCGCGCGCGCGCTGAAACTGAAGTCGCGCCTGATCGGGATCAATAACCGTGACCTGAAAACGTTCGAGACGACGCTCTGCGGTGAGCGAGCGGCTTGCGCCGATGCTGCCGAAGGACCGCGTGGCGGTGGGCGAGAGCGGGCTGTTCGGCCCCGGCCGATCTGGCGCGGCTGCGGCGGGTGGGCATCTCGACTTTTCTGGTGGGTGAGAGCCTGATGCGGCAGCCCGATGTGGAAGCCGCGACCAGGGCGCTGCTTCGCCGCGACGTAGCGGATGCGAGGTAGCTATGGCGCGCGAGAGCAAGCTCACTCATCTCGGCAGCAGCGGGGAAGCGCGCATGGTCGATGTCTCGGACAAAGACTCCACCGAACGCGTCGCGACCGCCGAAGGCCGTGTGGTCATGACGGCCAAAACGCTCGATCTTGTGCTCGGCGGCAATGCCAAGAAAGGCGACGTGCTGGGCGCCGGCCGCATCGCGGGGATCATGGCGGCCAAAAAGACGCATCAACTTATTCCGCTTTGCCATCCGCTGCCGATCACCAAGGTTGAGGTGGAGATAACGCCCGACCACAAGCTGCCCGGCCTGATCGTGCGCGCCACGGTCAAGGTTACCGGCCAGACCGGCGTGGAGATGGAAGCGCTGACCGCGGTATCGGTCGCCTGCCTGACGATCTATGACATGGTCAAGGCGGTGGAGCGCGGCATGACCATCGAAGGCATCCATCTGGTCGAGAAGCAGCGGAGGGAAATCCGGCCACTATCGCGCGAGGGGGTTAGCCATGGCCTTGCTGCCGGTGGCGGATGCGCTGGCGCAGGTCTTGCAGGACGCGGAGCCGCTGCCGGCGGAGCATGTTCCGCTCGCGGAAGCCGCCGGGCGCGTGCTCGCCGCCGATGTTGCGGCCCGCATCACCCAGCCGCCGGCCGACGTATCCGCCATGGACGGATATGCGGTGCGTGCCGACGATGTTGCGAGCGTCCCCGCAACATTGAAGGTCATCGGTGAAGTCGCGGCCGGACATCCCTTTGCTGCGCCGGTTGCGGCGGGCGAAGCGGCGCGCATCTTCACCGGCGGCGTTCTGCCAGCCGGCACCGATACCGTAGTCATTCAGGAAAACACCACACGGCAGGACGATGTGGTGGTGATCAACGCATCGGTAGCGCGCGGAAAGAACGTCCGCATCCGCGGACTCGATTTCAAGCAAGGCGACGTGCTGCTGCCGAAAGGCCGCCGCCTCACCGCCCGCGACCTGATGCTGGCGGCGGCGATGAACCATCCCACCGTGCCGCTGCATCGCGTCCCGAAAGTCGCGGTGCTGGGCACCGGCGATGAGCTGCGGCCGCCGGGCTCCGAACTGAGGCCCGGCCAGGTCGTCTATTCCAACGGCTTCGCGCTCGGCGCGCTGGCGCGTCAGGAAGGCGCAGCGGCGATCGATCTCGGCATCGCGCCCGACCGCATGGATGCCATCGCCGGTGCCGTGCGGCGCGCGCGCGAGATCGGCGCCGACATTCTGGTAACCGCGGGCGGCGCATCGGTCGGCGATCATGATCTGGTGCAGCAAAGCCTGGCCGCACGAAGGCCTCACCCTCTCCTTCTGGAAAGTCGCGCTTCGCCCCGGCCGCCCGGTGATGCATGGCCGGCTCGGCGGCATGCATGTGCTCGGCGTGCCCGGCAATCCGGTATCCTCCTATGTCTGCGCCTTGCTGTTTCTTGTCCCGCTGATCCGGCGCCTGTCGGGGCGCACGGATTTGTCGGCCGCCTCCGAATCGGCGGTGCTGGGCAGCGACCTGCCGGCGAATGACGAGCGCATGGATTTCCTGCGGGCCACGCTCAGCCCCGGGCTCGGACGGCGCGCCGGTGGCGACGCCGCTGCCGATCCAGGACTCGTCGATGATGGCGGCTTTGGCCAAGGCCGACTGCCTGTTGATTCGGGAAGCGCATGCCCCGGCGCTGACGTCCGGTAGCCAATGTCCCATCGTTAAGCTGCGGTTTTAGCGGCCCGCCGCATTCTTCATCCCAAATTAAATGGTTGCGGAACACATATCGAACAGATAGGGTATGTTCATGCTTTGTTTCCGACCCTGTCCCGTGGTTTCCAGCCTTTCCGGGAGAAGAGCCAGCGATGCTGACGCGCAAACAATTCGAACTCCTCCGCTTCATCCATGAGCGCCTCAAGGAGGCCGGCGTGCCGCCCTCCTTCGACGAGATGAAGGACGCTCTGGACCTGCGGTCCAAGTCCGGCATCCACCGCCTGATCACGGCGCTGGAGGAGCGCGGCTTCATCCGCCGCCTGCCCAATCGCGCCCGCGCCATCGAGGTCATCAAGCTGCCCGAGAGCGTCGCCCACGGCATGGGCGGAGGCGGCAACGGCCGGCGCGGCTTTACCCCGAGCGTCATCGAAGGCGATCTCGGCCGCGTGCGGCAACTTCAGCCGATGACGAAGGCAGTGGCCGCCCGATCGCCGTCCCGGTCATGGGCCGGATCGCCGCCGGCACGCCGATCGAGGCGATCCAGACCCGCACCCACACCATCAACATGCCGCCGGACCTGCTGACGTCCGGGCGAGCATTTCGCCCTCGAGGTGCGCGGCGACTCCATGATCGAGGCCGGCATCCTCGATGGCGACACGGCGCTGATCAAACGCAGCGAGGCTGCCGAGACCGGCGACATCGTCGTGGCGCTGATCGACGACGAGGAAGCCACGCTGAAGCGCTTCCGCCGCCGCGGCGCGTCGATCGCGCTCGAGCCCGCCAACACCGCCTATGAGGTTCGCATCCTTCCGCCTAACCGGGTGCGGATCCAGGGCAAGCTGGTCGGCCTGTTCCGGAAATACTGATCGCTCGTTCAGAGTCTTCGCGATGGCCGGGCTCTTCCCCGGCCATTTCAATTCTAGGGCGATGCCGGTGCCGCTCGTCCGCGCAGGCGGGGCGCACCAGCCTGACTGTAAGCTCGTGGCTGGATTTGCGGATTAGAAGCGTCGGGTCGCCCGCGCCAGATTGCAGGGCAAAATTCGCAAATCTCTGTCCGGCGTTCGCGAACGAGCCGCACCGCTTGGGCTAAGCCCAGCCGGGCCTCGGGCAACGCAACCCCGTCCGAGGCTCCGGCGGCCTTGGCCTCCCGGCAGGGTACCCCCTGGGGAGCGCCGGGGCCGTGCGTCGGTTTCCGATGACCTCGCTACGGAGGGAAGAACCGTGCGGCCGGCAGTGCCTGGAGTTGCTGCCGCGGCGATTGACCTGAAAAGCGGCTTGGCGCGATCATGATGACGCAGCGGCACCCTGCCGAGATGCCGCAGTCAAGGAGGAATGTCATGATAGGCTACATCGCGATAGGTGCCGCTCTGACCACCCTGACCGTCAGCGCGTTCGCTCAACAGACGCAACATCCGGCCACGGGTACTCAGCATCAGCAGCTTGCGCAGGCTACCGGCGGCGCAGCCGACGCGTCCTTGCCGAGCGGATTCGAGTCCAAGCCGCTGGTCAAGACCAGCGAAACGCGCGACAAGCAGCCGATCGTTTATCCGAAAACGGACAAGCCCGAGATCCTTTCCGTCATCGGCACGATCCAAGCGGGCGGCCGCACGCCTCTGCACGAGCATCCGGTGCCGACCTATGTTTACGTGCTCGAAGGAGAAGTTGAGTTGCAGAGCGAAGGCGGGCAGCCGCATAGTTATAAGGCGGGAGAGGCTTACATCGAAGCGCTCAACCACAAGCATCAGCTCTTCAACAAGAGCAACGCTCCGGCCAAAGTCCTGGTGGTTTTCGTGGGCGAAGCAGGCAAGCCGACGACCATCACCGCCAAGTAGCCTTGCGCGTCGCGGCATCGGCGTGACGAAGTGGTGGATGCTAGTCCCACGGCTCCAGATCCTCCGTGCGCGGCGTGGCGTCGCGTGCGGCCGAGCGTGCGCCTGACGCGGATTCTGCCTCGGCGATTGGCGGCACCGCGGGCGCCCAGGGGCGGTCGTAGCCGGGTGGCCGCGTCGGCGTGATCGCGAAGCCGTCCCCCGCCCGCCGCCAGCTCACCGCGCCGAGGTGGATCCGTCATATCCCAGGATAATCTTTCGCTCTTCGCCTCACCAGGTTCACGAATTGTCGAACCACCGCTGAAGTGTCACCGCGACGCGACGCGAGGCTGAGCGAGGCCTTGAGATGCGTGTTACTCAGGCGACGATAGGCCACGCCCGGAATATTCATGTGCTGCAAAGACTCTGGGAGGATGGCGATGCCGATCCCGGCGGCAACGAGCGGAAGCGTCGCTATCACGTTGGGCGCTTCCTGTTCGCGGGGGCTGAAGCCTGCTGCGCGACACGCGGCAACGACATCATCGCGCATCGTTGCCAATGCTCGCGGCTGGTGGTGGTTCACAACGAATGTCTCGCCGGAAAGCGCCTTCAACGGAAGGGCAGCTCGGGCCTGGCCGCGGGCGAGTGCATGGCCCTTGGGCAAAGCCACCACCATCGGCTCCTCCAGCAATGGATGTAAGACGACGCCCTCCAGCTTAACGATGTATATCCGGCTGAAAGCGGCATCGAGTTCGATCGCTTTCCACGTGTTCGATCAGCTCGGGACCACTGCCTTGGGCTAATGTCACGGTCACCCGCGGAAAGGTCTCGCGGAACTCGCGGATGACGCGCGGCACCAAGGGATGAAACGCGGTCGAACTCGTAAACGCCACCGAGATTCGGCCTTCCTCGCCTCGCGCTGTGCGCCGTGCGGATTCAAGCGCGCGATCGAGGTTGGCGAACGTCGCACGGGCGCCATCAAGGAAGGTGCGTCCGGCGTCCGTCAGCTCAACTCCGCGCGGCACCCGGCGGAACAGTTGTACCTTGATTTCTTGCTCGATCGCCTTGATGAGGCGGCTGAGCGGCGGCTGCGCAATGCCAAGCCGCTCTGCCGCGCGGGTGATGTGCCCTTCTTCGGCGACGGCGATGATGTAGCGGAGATGCCTGAATTCCATTGTCATACCCCAAAAGGTATGAAGATCGTGTCGAACATATCATAGTTAAACGCTAGCGCACAGGCTAATTTGCTCACGAGCGAACTCGGCGAGGAGTGGGCACGATGCGAGAGCGCCTCATGAAGACCACGGTGTGCGCAATCGGCATCAGCGTTGCCGCCGCCGGCGCGAGCTTCGCGCAAACGGCTCTATCTCCAAATCCGCCGCTGCTGGCGCAGACGAACGACGACTGGACGAAGGATTTACGGTGCTCGTGATTGCACCCGATGGAACTTGGGGCACGGCGACCGAGCCTTCGTACGGCCAGGCACTTGCCAAGGCGATCGCCAACTGCAAGAGCAAATATCGCCATGAAATCGGCTGCGGCTACCGATCCACGTCCATTCGTGCGGGCTGGAGTTTCGCCATGCGGTGCGGCCAGGAAAACATCATCGTCGCCGCGAAGACATTGGATGCTGCGGAGCAGGCCGCCGTCGATTCCGAGCTCAACCTGAGGCGGGACTATAAACCCGACATGCCGCCCTGCGTCCGCGTGGTGTCAGTCGCACCGGATGGGAGGATCATTGCCCCCGATGTCGTGCACGTGCTCCAGTTGATGGGTCCGAGACGGTGAAGGCGGCCGGCGCTGACGAGGCGGAAAGCCCCAAATGCCCCCCACGCTCGATGGCACCCGAGAAATCAATCCCCCGGCTCCAGATCCTCCGCGCGCGGCGTGGCATCGCGCGCGGCCGGGCGTGCGCCTGACGCGGATTCTGCCCCGGCGATTGGCGGCACCGCGGGCGCCCAGGGGCGGTCGTAGCCGGGTGGCCGCGTCGGCGTGATGGCGAAGCCGTCCCCTGCCCGCCGCAAGCTCACCGCGCCGGTTCGCAGCCGCGACTGCCGGTCGCTTACGACCGATGCGCATGACGATGGGCCATTACCGGCCGTGACCAAAACTGCCGCGCGGCGACAATCGTCCTCAAAGGCTTCCGGCGACAGCGCCAGGGCGAGAAAGCGGCCATCTGCCAGGCGCGCCACGCACCCTGCCGCATCGCATTTTGTTCCTTCATGCAGGCTGCGGTCACCCGGCGCGCGCGCGTCGCCGTCCGCAGCGAGCCATTCACGAATTGCAAAACTGTCGCTTCCGGTTTTGATTACGGCCAACCGGCCGTCGTTGCCGCGCGCAGCAACGACGCGGCCGTCGGCGGCGACGAATATGTCGGGGGACGGTGTCGCCAGCGCCCATAGACTGGCAAGGACGACGGCAATGCCGCCGCTCCAGCGCAAGGGCGTGCGCAGAAGGCAGACGAGCAACAGGCCGGCAGTGCCGAGGAGCAATGGACCGATACCGAAAGCGCTGATGCGTCCCACCGCGCCGGGCAGTCCGGCGACCCATAAGGCCACCGTTTCCATCCACCCTATGCCCTCTCCCATCAAGCGCCAGAAAAAACCGTCAAAGCCGAAAGGTAGCATCAGCACAGCAACCAGGCCCATCGGCATGACCCACAGAGACACGATCGGCATGGCCAAAAGATTTGCGAGCACGCCGTAAGGCGCCGCGCGGTGGAAGTGATAGGCGGCGTAGGGCGTGGTTGCGAGCCCGGCAACCAGTGACGCCAGGATCAGAGCGGCGATTTCTCGCGCGCCCCAGAGCGCGGCCCGCGCCTGCAGCGAGTCATCCGCGTTGGAACGGCGCCAGCTGAGGCCGTTGCCGTAGACCGCTACCAGCGCCAGCGTGGCGGCAAACGACATCTGGAAACTGGGATGCACGACGGCCTCGGGCGTGATCAACAGCACCGCGAGCGCCGCCGTCGCGAGCGTGCGGAGCGTCAGCGCCGTGCGGTCGAGCAGCACCGCAAGCAGCACGATGCTCAGCATGATAAAGGAGCGTTGCGTCGCCACCTCCGCGCCCGACAGCACGAGATAGAAGGCGGCGACTGCGAATGCCGCCAGTGCGGCGAATTTCTTGATCGGATAGCGGGCGGCGAACAAAGGCAGCAGCGCAAACCCGGCGCGGAAAACAAAAAACACGAAGCCCGCCACCAACGCCATGTGATATCCGGAGATCGACAGCACATGCGCCAGGCTGGAAATATACATGGCGTCGCTCAATTCTTTCGAAATGGTGTCGCGCTTGCCGGTGATCAGCGCCGAGGCGATGGCGCCCTCATCTCCCGGGACCACCGCGCGGATGCGCTTGTCGATGCCGTCGCGCAGCGCGTCGACCGCCGCGGCATAGCGCAGGCCGCCATGTTTGGGCGTTCGGCGGCTCGGCAATCTTGATCTGTCCGAGCACATAGCCGGATGCGCCGATCCGCTGGAAGTAGAGATCGCGGGCAAAGTCATAGCCGCCCGGCCGCAACGGAGCGAGCGGCGGCGCCAAGCGCGCGCGCATTTCCACAAAAGCGCCGACCGGAGGCGCGGTGCCCTTACGGACGGCGACGCGCACGCGCTCCAGCGTCTGCGTGAGCCGCCCGCCCTCGACGCGATGCGCGCGCACCACGATGCGGTCGCTACGCTCGCGCTCCTCGCGCACCTCGACCCACCCGCTGATGGTGAGTGTTGCAGGCGCCGCCAGCACCGGATGCGCGATCGTCGCGCTCCGTAGCGTCGCCACGGCGAAACCGGCGGCTGTGGCGGTGAAAGCAAGCCCGAGCGGAAAGGCGACCGGCCGGCGGCGTAGCAGCAAGGCGCAAACAACACTGGCCAACACGAGTGCCGCCGCGGCGAAGGCCGATGGCTCGCGCTCGGCGGCGAAGTAAAGCGCGATGCCGAAGCCGAAAGCCACCGGCAGCCACGGTACGAGCCGGCCGGGCGCAACGTCGGCCAGTGCCCATTCTTTGAATGCAGCCGGGATCGACCGGGTGAGGCCCGTCCAGGAAGTGGGCCATTGCCAGGCGTTCGCTCGTTGCCCGCCTAGCGGCCACAGCGTCGTCCGCCCACGCCCCGTACCCTGACCCAACATCACGTAACGCCCCTGGGGGCATGCTACACGACGTGCTTTAGCGGGAGCTAGGGCGCCGCAGGGGTACGGCTTGGTCGCGAAGTCGATCCAAATAGTCCGGAGAATGACGACTATCGGGCACGCAACCCGCTTTTTTCGTCACCAACTCGTCAGGGTGGTGCAAAAATCGCTGGCGTCGCCGCTCCATAGCTCAAGACGCGGCTGCTCTTTTTTCCCTGGGGGCGGCCTGCTGACGATAATCCGGTGGCTGGGGAACTGACGCTCGGCCGCCTCAAGCCCGCCGAAGGATGCGATTTCAGCCGGATGAAAAAACAGCGGCGGCTTCATGCTGACTCTTTGGTCTTGCGCATTGCGCCCGTGCATGGGCGGCGCAGCCTCATCGATCCTGGCTTGATTTGGCACTTCCTGCACTTTTGCTTTTGAGAGAAGAAGCATAAAAGCTGCCCATCACAAACGCCGTGTTACTTCTACGATTCCAATTGTCTTTTTCGGTAACAGCCCACGCCCGGCGGCGGTCCTACCGGCGGGCGTGGATACTCTGACGGAATCACACGCAATCATCAGCTTGTCCTCAAAAGCTGAAAAATCTGTAACCTTGAATCAAAATTTGCTCCTCCAGTCTGATCCGTCCAACAACCGGATGACTCCGCCCTGATGTCCAACATTTGAAAACATGGCCGACTGAACGCGCGCCAAATCCGGCGTTAGTTCGGAGCCCTTGAGCTACTCGGTGAGGCTGCCAGCTGAGGCGTAAAGCGTCGCGGCGCTAGCTGGCTTTCTTCTGCCGCGCGGTGGAACGGCCTCGTTTCTGCGGCGTGCGCGTGCTCCGGCCGGCGGCTTTGCGCGGAGACACGCCGCGGCGTTCGCTTTGCACGCTGGCGCGGAGCGCCTCCATGAGGTTGACGACATTGGACGGCGCGCGTTCCTTCGGCCTTTCGATCTTCAAGCCCTTCTGCTTTTTCTGCAGCAGATCCTTCAGCGCATCCTCGTAACGGTCCTCAAATTTCTCCGGCTGAAACTTCGTGCGTTTTTGTTCGACGATATGCGACGCCAGGTCCAGCATGTCTTTTGTGATTTTCTGATCCGTAATGTCGTCGAAGTAATCTTCCTCGTTGCGGACTTCGTAGGGATAGCGCAGCGTTACGCCCATCATTCCCTTGCCCCGGGCTTCCAAAGCAAAGATGTGCTCCCGAGAGGTGAAGACGATTTTGCCGATCGCGACCATGCCCTCACGCCGGATCGCCTCGCGGATGACGGCAAAAGCCTCCTGCCCTATTTCCCCGTCCGGGACGACGTAATAAGGATTGTTGATGTAGAGTTCATCGATCTCGTTCTTCTCCACGAACTGGTCTATCTCAACCACGCGTTTGCTTTCGATGGCAACCGCTTCCAGTTCGTCGGGTTCAAGCTCGAGGTATTGGCCCTTGCTCACCTCATAGCCCTTGATGATGTCGTCGCTCGCGACCTCCTCGCCCGTGTCCGCGTCGACTTTCCGGTAACGGATCCGGTTTCCGGTAGCCTTGTGAATTTGGTGGAAGCTGATCTTTTCGCGCTCGGACGTGGCCGGATAAAGCGCGATCGGGCAAGACACGAGGGAGAGCTTTAGATACCCCTTCCAGTAGGCACGCGGCGCCATCGAACTCTCCATTACGCTGAAACTGCGACTTAACGGCAGCCGTTCGCAATCGTTCCTGTTTTCGCTTTGTTCGATGGATTCCTCGCTCTAGAATCCAAAATTACCGAGTGATTCGAGGAATGAGATGCCCCAGCACAAAAAGAAGATGTTCCACGCAACCATGCTGGTGACGCGCGTTGAGGAATGGTGCGTAGAAGCGGAAACCGCGGAGCAAGCGCGCAAACTGCTGGCCTCCGGCGAGGGCCATGCCTGCCATATTGGCGACTGTACCTACGTGGACGTGGAGCGGTTCGACGATGCTGCCTGACCGCGCCGGCCAGCTGCTGCGATCGCCCGATCTCCTTTGCCTTTCTTCGCTCGGCTTTCAGGCTTTGCGGGTCGGCCGCCTTGATCTTGCTGATTAGCCATTCTCGATTTCCTGTCACGATCGCCCAGCGAACGGCCATTCGCTGTCGCTGCGAGCGGTTCCTGCGTGCCAAAGCGGACAATGGGATGAGCAGATTGCGGGTGAAGCAGCCTTTACTGTGGGAACATGTGTATTACGCAGACCGCTGGTAGCGGGCGCCACCGGAGAGCCTTTACGATACCGCCAACTGAGTCGCCGATCACGGCAACTGATTCGATCTCGAACGGACGTCAGGGGGGTTCACGTGGCATCCATTTTGATTATCGAAGACGACGAGCATGTGCGCGTTTCGGCTGAATCCTGTCTGGCAGATGAGGGGCATCAGACTCTCACTGCCAGCAGCGCTGAACAGGCGTTGGCCCTCTTGGAAGGCGGCGCCGAGGTTGACCTTGTCCTCGTGGACATCGCGCTGAATGGCGACATCCATGCCGGCCTGACATTGGCTCGGCGTGCAGCCGAGATTCGACAGGACCTGAAAGTCGTCTACACAACCGGCCAGCGGGTGACGGATGGAATGAAGGCGCTATTTGTGCCCAGCTCAGCCTTTCTACCGCGGTCGTTTACTGTCGACCAAATCAGAATGGCCTTGTTTTCGAACTTTGAAATCCGGTCGCCTGGAGAAAATCTGGCTTAGCCCTCTCCGTCGCCGGGCCGTGGCCGGCAGCCCCTTGGGCTTCGGCCGGGTGCATCACGAGCTGAACAAACCCTAGCCAAAATATAAAAAGGCCTCGGGATTGCTCCCGAGGCCTGAGGTGGAAAGTTTGCTTCCTGAACGGTTAGTGCCAGCTAAACCGGTAGTTCAGTCCGACCGTCACCAGATGAATATTCTGCTCGATGTTGAAGACCCTTCCGCAAGCACCAGCAACACAGAAGCGTGGCGAGTCGCCGCCGAAGTCCATAAAGTTATATTCGAGCTTGGCCGACCAAGCCGGGGCAAATGACCATTCCACGCCGGCTCCGACTGTCCAGCCTGTGTTCGACACGCCATTTGCCGCGAGTCTCAGGCCAGGGACGCCGAATGAATAGTCGTCGTCCACCCAGGCCGCGCCGCCCTTCACGTAGACCAGGCCGCGATCGAAGGCGGCCCAGCCGATACGGCCGGTAATTGCTGCAACCCAGGATATCTCGGTATCAAAATTGACGCCTGCCCGCGTGTGGCTGCCGTCCATGCCGCTCCAGTCGAACATGCCCTCCACGCCGAAAACGAAGGCGCCAGTCTGGAAATCGCAGCCGACCTGTCCGCCGCCGACGACACCGGTGGTATCATGTGAACCGACGCCGATGTTGGTTCCGACGATGGTCCCAGTCTTTCGGCGAGACGCCATAGCCTACGTTTGCGCCGATGTAGCATCCGGTCCAGGTAAAGCCATAAACCGGCGCCGTTAGCGGCGCGACACGGCCCATCCTTGCCGGGATATCGGCCGCGAGCGCGTTTTGAACGAACGCTCCCATCGAAGCCAAAACCAGAGCGATAGGAAGAATTTTACGCATAGCATCCCCCACATGGAAAACCCTGTACTGAGAGCAACGATAGGGCTGGCGCCTGGGGCGAGTACAGGCAATTTTCCCTTAAAGGCTCAAATGCCGGGAGGGTGTGACAGCGCAGCAACAGCGGCCTTGGGCGGCGCGATCTAGCTCAGACGAGCCGCTTCTGCTCACCCCTTCTGCCCGCTCACCTTGGCCCAGGTGTCGCGCAGGCCGACGGTGCGGTTGAACACCGGCCTGCCGGGCGCGGAATCCCGGTCGCGGACGAAATAGCCCTGGCGCTCGAACTGCACCGGCGCCTCGGAATTGTCGGCCGCCAGCGCGGGCTCGAGCTTGGCATCGCTGATCACCTCCAGCGAGTTCGGATTGAGATCGGCGGCAAAATTGACGGCATCGGGATTTTCCCGCGTGAAGAGCTGGTTATAAATCCGCACTTCTGCCGACATTGCATCCGCCGCCGCGACCCAGTGGATCGTCGCCTTCACCTTGCGGCCGTCGGGCGCGTTGCCGCCGCGCGTCGCCGGATCGTAAGTGCAGCGCAGCTCGACCACCTCGCCCGCCGCATTCTTCACCGCCTCGCGGCAGGTGATGAAATAGGCGTAGCGCAGCCGCACCTCGACGCCGGGAGATAGCCGGAAGAATTTTTTCGGCGGATTCTCCATAAAATCTTCCTGCTCGATATAAATCTCGCGGCCGAACCGGATCTTGCGCGCGCCGGCTTCGGGCTTGTCCGGGTGATTGACCGCATCGAGCTCCTCGGCCTGCCCCTCCGGATAATTCTCAATCACGACCTTGAGTGGACGCAGCACGGCCATCCGGCGCAGCGCGCTCTTGTTCAGCGCCTCGCGGATGGAAAATTCGAACATGCCGACGTCGACCATGCTGTTGGCCTTGGCGACGCCAATGCGGCCGACGAAATCGCGCAAAGCCGCCGGCGGCACGCCGCGCCGGCGCAGACCCGCCAGCGTCGGCATGCGCGGATCGTCCCAGCCGCTGACATGCCCGCCGCGCACCAGCTCGGTCAGCACGCGCTTGGAGAGAACCGTATAGGTGAGATTGAGCCGGGCGAATTCGATCTGCCGCGGACGCGAGGGCACCGGCAGGTTTTCCAGGAACCAATCGTAAAGCGGTCGATGGTCCTCGAATTCCAGCGTGCAGAGCGAATGCGTGATGCCTTCAATGGCGTCCGACTGCCCATGCGCGAAATCATAGCTCGGATAGATCTTCCATTCCGTGCCGGTGCGCGGATGGTCTGCATGCAGGATGCGATACATCACGGGATCGCGCAGGTTGATGTTGCCGGCAGCCATGTCGATCTTGGCGCGCAAAACGCGCGCGCCGTTCGGGAACTCGCCGGCCCTCATACGGCGGAATAGATCGAGATTTTCCTCCACGCTCCGGTCGCGGAACGGGCTGTTCTTGCCCGGTTCGGTCAGCGTGCCGCGATTGGCGCGCATCTCGGTCGCCGACTGGTCGTCGACATAGGCCTTGCCGGCGCTGATCAGGTGCTCCGCCCATTCATACAGCTGCTCGAAATAATCCGACGCGTGGAACAGGTGCTCGCCCCAATCGAAGCCGAGCCAATGCACGTCGGTTTTGATCGCGTCGATATACTCCTGCTCTTCTTTCGTCGGGTTGGTGTCGTCGAAACGCAGGTGGCAGCGGCCGCCGAATTCCTTGGCGGTGCCGAAATTGAGCGCGATCGACTTGGCATGGCCGATATGCAGGTAGCCGTTCGGTTCGGGCGGAAAACGCGTGACGATTGCGGTATGCCGCTTGGCTTCGAGATCGGCCTGCATGATGTCGCGAATGAAATCGCGCCCCGCCTCCGCGCCGCCGTCGTCGTTCGTCGTCATGCCTGAATTCCATTGCAGCTAGCTTGCGGGCTATTTGCCAGTTTCATTCCCCCGCGCCAAGCGGCCTGACGCAAGGAAAGGCTGACACCTTCCCCCACAGCTATGCTAAGGGGGCGCCAGCCTTCCATCCGCCCATAACCCTGCATGTCAGAAACCGTCGTCACCCGTTTCGCGCCCTCCCCAACCGGCTTTCTGCATATCGGCGGAGCACGCACGGCGCTGTTCAACTGGCTCTATGCCCGCCGCTTTGGCGGAAAGATGCTGCTGCGGGTGGAGGACACCGACCGGGCGCGCTCCACCGAGGCGGCGATCGACGCGATCATCGACGGGCTGACCTGGCTCGGGATCAACTGGGACGGCGAAACGGTGTACCAGTTCTCCCGCTCCGCCCGTCATCGCGAGGTGGCCGAGCAGCTACTTGCGGAGGGGAAGGCCTATCGCTGCTATGCCTCGCCGGAAGAACTGACGGAAATGCGCGAGGCTGCCCGGCGCGAGGGCCGATCCAAACTTTATGACGGGCGCTGGCGCGACCGTGATCCTTCCGAGGCGCCTAGCGGCGTGCAACCGGTCATCCGGCTGAAAGCGCCGCAGACCGGCGAAACCGTCGTCGACGATCAGGTGCAGGGCCGCGTCACGTGGCAGAACGAGAATCTCGACGATTTCGTGCTGCTGCGGTCGGACGGAACGCCCACTTACATGCTGGCCGTGGTGGTGGACGATCACGACATGGGCATCACCCACGTCATCCGCGGCGATGACCACCTTAATAACGGCGCGCGGCAGACGCAGATCTACCAAGCGCTCGACTGGAAGGTGCCGGTGATGGCGCATATCCCGCTCATTCACGGCCCCGACGGCTCCAAACTCTCCAAGCGTCATGGCGCGCTCGGCGTCGATGCCTATCGCGCGATGGGCTATTTGCCCGCGGCTATGCGCAACTATCTGGTTCGGCTCGGCTGGAGCCATGGCGATCAGGAAATTTTCTCCACCGAGGAAATGATCGCTGCATTCGACCTGCCGCAGATCGGCCGCTCACCAGCCCGCTTCGACTTCGTCAAGCTGGAGAGCCTGAACGGCCACTACATCCGGCAAACACGCCGACGCCGATCTGTTGACGGAGATCGAGCAGCTCCTGCCGCATCTGGCCGGCGGCGCGGAGCTGAAGGCCAAACTAAGCGCGGGTGTGCGCAGCCGGCTGTTAGCCGCCATGCCCGGCCTGAAAGAGCGCGCCAAGACTTTGGTGGAGCTGATCGACAGTGCTGGCTTCCTGTTCGCCGACCGGCCGATCGCGCTCGACGACAAGGCCGAGGCATTGATGACCGACGAGGCGCGCGAACTGATCAAGGCCGTGCTCCCCGACCTGGCGGCGGTCGATCCGTGGAGTGCCGCCGGCGCCGAACAGGCGGTGCGGACTTTTGCGGAGCGCGCCGGCGTAAAACTGGGAGCGATTGCCCAGCCCTTGCGCATCGCCTTGACTGGCCGCGTCACCTCGCCGGGGATTTTTGACGTGCTGACGGTACTGGGCAAAACGGAGAGCCTGGCACGGTTGCGCGATCAGGCCGGAAAAGCCGCCGGCTGATTGAGTTTGTGAACATTGTGGCGCAGGCCCGCTCCATCTTGCAGCGCACAGTTGGATGGGCTACCCCAATCGGAGCGGATTTCCCTTTCAGCGGCCCGGCCGTTTGCGCGGCCCTGACCTGATCGTCTCGGCCTTAATGGGAGGTCCACTCTCAGCTTCGAGGGCTCGATCATGGACGCGAAGACGGCAAAAACCAAGAACGCCAAACTGACCGTCGGCGACAGCAATTGGGATTTTCCGATCTACGACGGCACCATCGGCCCGTCGGTCATCGACATCTCCAAGCTGTACAATGTCAGCGGGATGTTCACCTACGATCCCGGCTTCACCTCAACCGGCAGCTGCGAATCCAAGATCACCTATATCGACGGCGATGAAGGCATCCTGCTGTATCGCGGTTATCCGATCGAGCAGCTGGCCGAGCACGGCGACTTCCTGGAGACCTGCTATCTGCTGCTCTACGGCGAACTGCCGACGCCGGCGCAGAAGGCCGACTTCGACTATCGCGTCACGCGCCACACCATGGTGCACGAGCAGATGAGCCGGTTCTTCCAAGGCTTCCGGCGCGACGCGCATCCCATGGCGGTCCTGGTGGGCAGCGTCGGCGCGCTCTCTGCCTTTTATCACGACTCCACCGACATCTCGGATCCGCATCAGCGCATGATCGCCTCGATCCGCATGATCGCGAAAATGCCGACGCTTTCGGCCATGGCCTACAAATATTCCATCGGCCAGCCCTTCATCTATCCGAAGAACGATCTGGATTATTCTTCCAACTTCCTGCGGATGTGCTTCGCCGTGCCCACCGAGGACTACAAGGTCAATCCGGTGCTGGCGCGCGCGATGGACCGCATTTTCATCCTGCACGCCGACCATGAGCAGAATGCCTCGACCTCGACCGTGCGGCTCGCCGGCTCTTCCGGCGCCAATCCCTTTGCCTGCATCGCGGCCGGCTGCGCGTGCCTCTGGGGCCCGGCGCATGGCGGCGCCAACGAAGCGGCTCTGAAGATGCTGGCGGAGATCGGCACGCCGGATCGCATTCCGGAATACATCAAGCGCGCCAAGGACAAGAACGACCCCTTCCGCCTGATGGGCTTCGGCCACCGGGTCTACAAGAACTACGACCCGCGCGCGAAGATCATGCAGAAAACCTGCCACGAAGTGCTGACCGAACTTGGCATCAAGGACGATCCGCTGCTCGATGTGGCGATGGAGCTCGAGCGCATCGCGCTGCACGACGAATATTTCATCGATAAGAAGCTGTATCCGAACATCGATTTCTATTCCGGCATCACGCTTAAGGCGATGGGTTTTCCCACCACCATGTTCACCGTGCTGTTCGCGCTCGCGCGCACCGTGGGCTGGATCGGTCAATGGAAAGAAATGATCGAAGATCCGAACCAGAAGATCGGCCGGCCGCGCCAGCTCTATACCGGCGCCACGCAGCGCGACTATGTCCCGATCTCACGGCGGAAGTGATCCCTGGGCGCGGTCACTTCGCCGGCTCAGGGTCTGACATTTTCCGCGCCTCGCGCAGCACGATCTCTGCCGCGCGCGCGCTCGGATGGGCGACCCCGATTTCCATTACAGCATCGAGGCGCGCAAAGGCGTCGAGCTGCCGCTGGCGCTCCGGCGTATCCGAAAGGAGCGGCAGCAAGGCCTGCGTGAGGTTTTCGACCGTGCAGTCTTCCTGCAGAAACTCGGGCACAACGTTCTCGCCCAGCACGAGATTGGCGAGGATCACCGACGGCGCCTTGATCACGCGGCGCAAAATCGGCGCTTCAAACGCGGTCACCTTGTAGGCGGCCACCATCGGGACGCCGGCAACGGCAAGCTCGAGCGTGACCGTGCCGGATTTCGTCAGTGCCGCGCGCGCGATCCGGAAGGCGGCCTGCTTTTCCCCGGTATCGACCACAATGCGCGGCGGCTTGCTCCAGCCGCTCGTCTTGCTGTCGCAGCGGCTGCCTCAAGATGAGGGACCGACGGAATGACGACCTCAAGCGGTCCAGTGCTGCGCTCAAGCGCTTCCACTGCTTTGGCAAAGACGCCTAACAAGCGATTGATTTCGCTGCTTCTGCTCCCTGGAAGCACCAGCAGCACAGCGGGATCGGCACGCCGGCGCGCCGCTTCCACGTCGTTCGGGCGCAAGCTGGGCGCGGTCTCCGCCAGAGGATGGCCTACATAACTGCAGGGTGGCCCGCCCAGGCGCGCATGCGCCTGCGGCTCGAATGGCAGCAGCGCCAGCACATGATCGACGTAACGGCGCATGCTGCGCGCCCGGCCAGGACGCCAGGCCCAGATCGAAGGCGAGACGTAGTTCACGATCGGAATTGATGGCGCCCTCCTGCGGACCCGGCGCGCGACGCGATGGGTGAAATCCGGGCTGTCGATGATCACCAGCACGTCCGGCTTGGCCGCGATCACGGCAGCCGCCGTTTCCCGAATGCGGCGGAAGATCAGCGGCAATTTTCGCGCCACCGCATTAAATCCCATGATGGCGAGATCGCTGATGGGAAAGAGGCTTACCAGCCCTTCCCGCGCCATTTCCGGAGCCTCCGACGCCGGCAAAGGCCACCTCATTCTGACGCTCCCTGAGCGCGCGCATCAGCGGGGCTCCCAGCCGGTCGCCGGATTCCTCCCCGGCCACCAGGAAAATAAGCAATCGGCGCTGATCCGGCGGGCGCGCTCATCCCAGCGTCCCGTCGGCGTTAACGCCCACGACAAAGATGTTATGCGCGTCGGCCAGTGCCGTGACGCGCTGCGGCTCGGCCACGATGCTGGCACGGGCGAGCACGGCGACGCCTGCAAGGCCCGCGCGGGCTGCGCCTTCGATGGTCAGCGGCCCGATGGACGGCAGATCGAAGCGCCAGTCCTGGCCGGGCTTAGGCGCCTTCACCAGCACGCCGCCGGTTCCGCCGATCTGGCGTGCGCGCAGTTCCGCGACCCGTTCCAGCATCTTGTCGGTGCCCTCAACGCCCTCGATCGCCAGCACATGATTGCCGGCAACCACCGCCGCCTGGCCCACGTCGAATTTCCCGATGGCCTCCAGAAGGCGCAGCGCCTGGACCATATCCGCGCGGTCCTGTGCATTCGGCTGGCGTTTGCTGACAACTCCTGCAGGCATCAGGATTTCGGGCGCCACCTCGTGGGCGCCGACCAGGCGGAAGCCTTGCTGCTCGAAGGCCCGGGCCACGCTCGACAGCAGATGATTGTCGCCGCCGCGGTAGGCGGCCGCCACGCGCGGCAGGATTCGCAAGGTGCCCCAATCGAAACGCAGCCGCCACAGCGGCGGCCGCGCGATGGTGCCGATGAAGACGATGTCGCGGCAGCCTTCGGCGCGGGCCTGACGGCAGACCCAGCCGAATTGGCCGAGCGCGCCCCAGTAATGCCGGTAGGCCGCCACGCGCTGCGGATCGGCCCAGCCGCGCAGCGCGAACATCACCACCTCGCGCCCGCGCGCGCGCACGGCATCGGCGACTGCAAAAGGCAGGGTGCCGGCTCCGCAGATGATCGCAAGCGGACCTTGATCCGGCGGTCCGGAGCCCGCCTCTGCGCTCATGCCGAGCCAGAAGTCTTCGGGGATCACGCCGCGGGCCGGCTGCACCAGTGCGCGCGTCTTGCCCTGCTGGATGAAGGCGATCACCTTACTCACGATCGGGTCGCCGGCATATTTCCTCGCGGCCGCCTCGACGCGCTCGGGGAAGGTGCCAGGGCCGCCGAACAATTCGATATTGGCGCGGCGCAGGCGCCGCATGTCATCGCGGGTGAAGCCGCGGCGCTTCATGCCGACCACGTTGATCCCTACGAGTTCGGCATAGGAACCGCGGGCGAAGCCGAAGGGAATGATGTCGCCGGGAACGCCGGTGATGCCGGCGATCATGGCGCCCTCGCCAATGCGCGCGAATTGATGCACGGCGCTGAGCCCGCCGATGAAAACACCGTCTCCGACGCTTACGTGGCCGCCGAGCGTAGCGTTATTGGCAAAGGTCACGTCGTTGCCGACGCGGCAGTCGTGAGCGACATGAGCGCCGACCATCAGCAGGCAGCGCGCGCCGACCTCCGTCACGCCTCCCCCCTCCTCGGTGCCGATATTCATCGTCACGTGCTCGCGGATCTCGCACTTCGGCCCGATCACCAGCCGGGTGGGTCCGCCCTTGTATTTTACGGACTGTGGTGGCGTGCCGAGCGAGGCAAAAGGATAGACGACGGTGCCGGCGCCCAAGGTGGTATGGCCGGTAACATGCACATGCGCGATGAGCCGGCAATCGTCTTCGATCACGACATTCGGCCCGACCACGCAATAGGGGCCGACCGACACGTTCTTGCCGATCACCGCGCCGGATTCTATCCGCGCGGTTGGGTCTATGGCGGCCATGTCTCCCTCAAGCGTCCGCGATCATGGCGCCAACTTCGGCCTCGGCGACCAGCTGGCCCGCGACCTTCGCCTCGCCGCGGAACCACCACATGGCTTTGCGGCTGGCGATCTTGGTCATGTGATATTCGATCGTGTCGCCCGGCACCACCGGCTTGCGAAATTTCGCCTTATCGACGGTGAGGAAATAAACCGATTGCGGCTTGATCCCTTCCCGACGCGAATAGATACACAGCACGCCGCCGGTCTGCGCCATTCCCTCAATCAACAGCACGCCGGGGAAGACCGGGTTGCCGGGAAAGTGGCCCTGGAACTGCGGCTCGTTGATCGTGACGTTCTTGATTCCGATCGCGCACTCGTCGCGCACCATGCCCACTATGCGGTCGATCATCAGGAATGGATAGCGGTGCGGCAGCGACTTGAGGATCGTCGCGATATCGGCGGATTCAAGCGTGGTCGCATCGTCGTTCATCCTCATCCTCACCGCTCGTCCCGGCCCGCCGTCGGCGAGCCACCATTTCTGTTTTCCTGCGCAAGCCGCTCGACCAACAGCAACTCGCGGAACCATTGTTTCACCGGCTTGGCCGGGGTGCCGCCCCACCGGGCGCCCGCTGGCACGTCGCTATTGACGTTGCTGGTCGCGGCAATCTGCGCACCTTCTCCGATTGTGACGTGATTATTGACGGCCACCCTGCCGCCGAGCACCACCAGATCCTCGAGTGTTGCGCTGCCGGAAATCGCCGTCTGCGCGACAAGAATGCAATGTCGGCCAATCACCACATTGTGGCCGACCTGCACCAGATTGTCGATCTTGGTGCCTTCACCGATCACAGTATCGCGGATAGCACCGCGGTCGATGGTGGTGCCAGCGCCAATTTCCACGTTGTCCTGGACGATGACCCGCCCGATCTGTGGCACTTTCAGATGCTCGCCTTTGTCCGCGATATAACCGAATCCGTCCTGGCCGATGTGGCAGCCGGGGTGGATGAGGACGTGATCGCCGATCAGGCAATGTACCAAAGTGGTGGCGGCGCCGATCGAGCAGTCGCGACCGATCCGAACTTTCGGGCCGATGACGGCGTTCGCACCGATGACGGTACCAGCGCCGATCTCCGCGCGTGGTCCGATGACAGCCCCCGGATCCACCACCACGCCATTCTCCAGCCGCGCGGAGGCGTGCACGAAGGTGCCCGGCGCTACGCCCTTGGCATCAAACAGAGAGGACGGACGCAATGCATCGGGGTAGAGCTCCCGCATCACGGTCACGAAGGCGCGATAGGGGTCGCGGGCGCGCAGAACGGCCACGCCCTTGGGCGCATTATTTTCAAAACGTTGCGTCAGCAGACAAGCGCCAGCGCGGGTCGCCGCGAACTGGTCGACATATCTGGCGTTGTCGAAAAACGTCAGGTCGCTCGGGCCAGCCCGATCGATCGGTGCGACGTTGCCGATAGGACGATCGAGCGGTGTTCCCTCAAGCGCCTCGGCGCCGGTAAGGCGAACGATGTCACCCACCGTCAGCTTCCGCACCGGCTCGAAGTAGAATGGCTCGGTCATCCGATACCGGTGGCGGCGCGCCGCGATTAGAACTTCGTGCCGCCGCCGAAGCTGATTTCCTGGGTGCGGTCGTAGCTCGCCTTGGTGAGAGCGACCGCGTAGTCGAGGCGAAGCGGGCCGAACGGGGACGCCCAAACTATGCCAGCACCGACCGAGGAGCGGATCACCTTCTCGTCGTGCAGCCTCAGTCTTTCCCCCGTTTGAGCGAAGAAGGTCGGGCCTTCGTAACCCCACGCATCGCCAACGTCCGCATAGATAGCAGCTTTCAAACCAACCTCTTTCGGCATGAAGAACAGCGGATATTGGATTTCCACGCTCGCGCCCCAGAAATTCGTGGCGCCAAGGGAGCCGCCCGGGAAGTCATCTCGCGGCACCTCGCGAGGCCCGATGCCGCTCGGCGCGAAGCCGCGCACCAGCGTCGGGCCGAGCTGGAAATGATCGAGCATCCGCAGGTCCTTGTCACCCCATCCGCTCAAGTTCCCGGCCTGCAGGCGGAGGACGCCGACGGCGTCGGAGAGGATCTCCTGATACCTGCGGAAATCGATCGAGGAACGGATGAAATTCACGTCGCCGCCGACGCCCGCGAAATCCTGCTTGAAATCGATGGCGATGCCCTTCGTCGGATTCCGGTTGTCGTCAACGGTATTGTAGCCAAGCGTGTAACCAACCAGCGACGTCAGGACAGCACCCTGCGCGAGTTCGATACGAACCGGTAGCGACGCTTCGCCATCGTCATAGCATTTATTGTCTGGCTGGACAGGATGCTGCTCTCTCTCGATGCAGTTGTTCAAATGGCGCGATAGCGTGATGTCCTGCTGGTAAATCGAATAGCGCAGGCCAAGTTTGACCTCCTCGGTCAAAGCAAAGCCGAGTCGTAACGTCGTGCCATACACGTCGCTGCCGTAGGTAAGGTAAGGCGTCGCTTCACTTTGTTTAGCGAAAAGGTCGATGCCGCCGGACATGCGGTAGCCAAGCAGGAAAGGCTCCGCATAGGAAAGCTCCAGGCCCTTGGTATATTGGCCGTAGCGTACCGTTGCCTTGCCATATTTGCCTTCGCCGAACATGTTGCGTTCGCCGATGCTGATTTCAGAGACGATACCGTCGGTCGACGAATAGCCGCCCGCGATCGCGAATTCGCCCGTGGCCTGATCCTCGACGTCGACGTTCAACACCACACGATCAGGCGCGGAGCCTGGCTCGGTGGTGATCTTTACAGTTTTGAAATAGCTCAGGTTCTTCAGCCGGCGCTCGGCGCGGTCGATCAGCGCGCGATTGTAGGCGTCGCCTTCTGCGACGTCGAACTCGCGGCGAATGACAAAATCGCGTGTGCGCGTATTGCCCCGGATATTAATGCGCTCGATATAGGCGCGCGGGCCTTCTTCCACCAAGAAGACGAGATTGACCGTCAGGTTATTGTAATCGCGGTCCCCGCGCGGACGCACGGCAGCGAAGGCGTAGCCGCGCTTCGACACCTCGACCGTCATTGCTTCAACGGTCTTCTCTACAGCGTCGACGCTGTATACGTCACCCGGCCGCGAGCGCAGCACCGAATTCAACGAAGCACCGGTGATGGCGCCGACGTTGGATTGCACGTCGACAGAGCCGATGCGGTATTGCTGACCTTCCTCGATGTTGAAGGTAACAACGAAGCCCTGCAAGGCGGGGTCGTATTCGCTCATCGCCGAGACGATGCGCACGTCCGCATAACCGCGGTTGAGATAGAAGCGGCGCAGCAGGTCGCGATCCGCTTCCAGGCGATCCGGATCATAAACGTCGGACGACTTCAGGAAGCTCAGCCAGTTGCTCTGGCTGGTCTTGATGACATCCTTTAGACGGAAAGACGAATAGGCACGGTTGCCGACGAAATCGATTCGATTGACGCCGGTCTTCTGTCCCTCGGTGATCTCGTAGACCAGATCAACCCGGTTGTTCGGCAGCTCGATAACCTTCGGCACCACGCGGACGTCATAGCGGCCAGCGCGCCGATAAACTTCGACGATGCGCTGGGTATCCGCCTGAATCATCGGGCGAGAGAAAGTGCCGCGCGGCTTGGACTGAACCTCGAGCGTGAGTTGCTCGTCCTTGAGCTTTTTATTGCCTTCGAAGGCGACGCGGTTGAGCACCGGATTTTCAACCACCGTCACCACCACCCGGCCGCCCGGCTGGCTGATGCGCACATCCTGAAACAGCCCTGTGGCGTAGAGTGCTTTGAGGCCGGCGTCGATCGAGGCGGCGTCGCGGCCCTTAAAATAGGACCGGATGGTTTCGGCTTCGACTCTCCGGTTACCTTCAACGACGATGCTGGAGCCCTGCGCGAAAGCCGGCACGGCCGTCAGTAATGCGGTGCCGATAGAACCCGCAACGACCCCGCCAAGGACACATCCGGCCAAGCCGAGGCCCCGGAGAAAACCCACCCAAAGTCTCATCCGTAACACGCCCTTTGTAATTCTTTACCGCCCCCGGCGGCGAACGACGGAGCCCGACAATTCCAAGCTTGTACAGGCTTTCCCCCGAGGCGCAACCGACTTTCCCCTCCGCGGCCTCTTTACCCTCAAAAAGTTGCTCTCCTGCAACGGTTTAGGACCAGAACAGGTGCGTAACGTCGTTATAAGTCGCAAAAATCATCAGCATCAGGACGAAAGCCAAACCGAAACGGAATCCAAGTTCCTGGGCACGCTCGGAAAGCGGGCGTCCGCGCAACGCCTCGATGGCGTAGAACAAAAGATGCCCGCCATCGAGCAGAGGAATCGGGAAAAGATTTAGCAAACCGATCGATACGGAGAGCACCGCGGTCAAATGGATCAGCGCCGCCATCCCCACGGTGGCCACCTGTCCGGAAACCTGCGCAATCCGGATTGGACCACCGAGTTGATCGGCGGATTCGCTCCCTGTGATGACTCCACCGAGATAGCTCATGGTGCGTTCGACCACGAACCAGGTTTCCGCGACACCTAACTTGAGCGCCGTGAACGGCGGCGCCTTTTCCAACTTCGCGTCATCGTCGCCCATGGAGCGCGTGATGCCGAGCACGCCAACACGATGCACGTTGCCAAAGGCGTCCTTGATTTCCTTCAGCTCTGGCACCGCCTTCAGCACCAGATTCTCGCCGCCGCGGTTGACGGCTACCTGCAGCGTCTGTCCCGCGCTGCCGGTCACCACACGCTGCATCTCGGCAAAGGTCTGGATTTCTTGCCCATTGATGGAAAGAACAACATCGCCCGGCTTGAACCCCGCCGCTTCCGCCGCGCCGCCGGCTTGAACCGAATCCACGCGCGCGCTGGTCGAGGATTTGCCGTAAAGCATGAAAATGCCGGCGAAGATCAGGACCGCCAGAATGAAATTCGCGATTGGTCCGGCAGCCACGACCGCCGCGCGCCGCGGCACAGACTTGTAGACGAAGCTCTGCGCGCGCTCCCCCGCTGTCATGGTCGCGACTTTTTCCTGGTCGGGCACGCTCGCAGGGTTCTGATCCCCGAAGAACTTCACGTAGCCGCCGAGCGGGATGGCAGACAGCTTCCAGCGCGTGCCGTGGCGGTCGGTGAATCCGAGCAGTTCGGGGCCGAAACCGACCGAAAACACCAGGACCTTCACGCCGACCCAACGGGCAACCAGGAAATGGCCGAGCTCGTGGAAAAACACCACGATCGTCAAAACGAAAAGGAATGGAAGGAGATAGCCGAGAAATCCGCTGCCCAGGGAAAGCATACTCGCTACGACTTCTGAACCCATGAAACCCTCGCCCTAACGGTTAACTGCTGGCTGTTACTTTTCTCTTTAGGGACGTCTTTGCGGCAATTTCGGGCAGAAGCGCGGCGGCGGCCGACCGCCCCGCCTGGTCGATCCCGACCGCCTCCTCCAGGCTGGTCGGTTCCGCCGTAATACCGGCGCGTTCGACGGCTTCCAAGGTCGCCTCAACCAAGGCCGAAATTCCCGTAAATCCGAGCCGGCGCTCGACGAATTCGCGCACCGCCACCTCGTTCGCCGCGTTCAGCACGGTGGGCGCGGCGCCACCCGTGACCAGGGCCCGGCGCGCCGCGGCCAAGGCCGGGAAACGAGCGAGGTCCGGCTGCTCGAAGGTCAAACTCGCAATGGCGGCGAGATCGAGCCGCGGTGCCGGCCCCTCGATACGCACAGGCCAGGCCAAGCAATGCGCGATCGGGATGCGCATGTCGGGGACGCCGAGTTGCGCGATCATCGAGCCGTCGCGAAACTCCACAAGGCCGTGCACAACGGATTGCGGATGCACCAGCACATCGATTTCGCCGGACGCGAGCCCGAACAGATGATGCGCCTCGATCAATTCCAGACCTTTGTTCATCAGCGTCGCGGAATCGATGGTGACCTTCACGCCCATCGACCAATTCGGATGACGGGATGCTTGCTCCGGCGTCGCCGCCCTGATCGCCTCCGCCGTCCAAGTGCGGAAGGGACCGCCCGAGGCGGTAAGAACGACGCGCCGCACATCCTCGCGCCGACCTGCGGTCAAGGCCTGAAAGATCGCGTTGTGTTCGGAATCGACTGGCAGGATGGTGGCGCCCGCGGCGGCCGCCTTGCGCATGAAAAGCGCGCCCGCGCAAACCAGGCACTCCTTGTTGGCGAGCGCGACGGTGGCGCCTCGCTCGACCGCCGCCAACGTCGGGCGCAAACCGGTCGAGCCGCTGATGGCGGCCATGATCCAGTCGGCCGGACGCTGCGCGGCTTCCAAGAGCGCGCTGTCGCCCGCTCCCGTCTCAATACCCGAACCGGCAAGCGCATCCTTCAGCTCGCGGTAGCAATTTGTATCGGCCACTGCGGCATAACGCGCGCCGATATCGCGCGCGACACGCGCGAGCGCCGAGGCGTTGCGGTGCGCGGTCACCGCCTCGACGCGATACTGTTTGCTCTCGCGTTTGAGCAAGTCGATCGTGCTCGTCCCGATCGAACCGGTGGCGCCGAGCAGCGACACCGTCCGCCCGGCGGGGATGGCCGACGATTGCGCTCGTAGACGTGGCACGGTCATGTGATCACCACAACAGCAGCCCTTGCGCCGCCGTATCCATGTCAGCGCGGATTATGCCGAGCGCGACGGCGACCGCAGCCGCAGCAATAAAGCCATCCAGCCGGTCCATGACGCCACCGTGACCGGGAATAAGACGTCCGGCATCTTTCGCGCCGAAACGCCGCTTGATCGCGGATTCGAACAGGTCGCCCGCCTGCGCCGCGGCGGAAAGTCCAAATGCCACCAGCGCGATCGCGGAGAGATTGCCGAGGCCGGCGAGTACGGCGACGGCGCCCCCAGCCAGCATGCCGCCGATCGCGCCGCCGATCGCGCCGGACCAGGTCTTGTTGGGGCTTATGCTGGGCGCGAGCTTCGGCCCGCCGAGGGCACGGCCGGTGAAATAGCCGGCGATGTCAGTGGCCCACACCAGCGCGAAAAGAAACAGGATTGCCACCAATCCCAGTTCGGCGTCGCGGCGCAACAGGATCGGAGCCGTGAGCAAGGTGCCGGCATAGAGCACGCCGGCCGCCACCCAGATCCGCCGCTCGGCCTGCGCGAAAACACCGGCTGCCAGCGCGCCGAGCGCGATGATCAGCATCGGCGTGCGGGTTCGCGCCGTGCCGAATTCTGCGACGACCATCGCCAGCATGAGTGCGCTCGATCCAAGAAAGAACAGGAGCCGATTGCCCGATGTCCGTCCCGACACGAGCGCCGTCCATTCCCACCACACGGCGACGGCGGCGATCAGCCAAAAAATCCCGAACACCCAGGTACCAGCCGTGGGGTAACTGCTGCTCGGCAACCAGGCCACCATGATCGCGAGCGGCGCGAGTACCAACGCCGACAAGATACGCGGCATGAGATCGCTTTTGCCGGCGGGATTGTCAGGCTTGTCCGAAAGACTTGCGGGTTCGGCGACCATCCCGTCAGGACCCGGTCCGAGCGACGAGGCCGCCAAACCGGCGCTCGCGGCGGCGATATTCCGCGATCGCTCCTTCCAAAGTCGCGCGGTCGAAATCGGGCCAATAGGTTGGCACGAAAACCAACTCGCTATAAGCCGACTGCCACAGCAAAAAATTCGACAGCCGCTGCTCGCCGCTGGTGCGGATGATGACATCGGGATCGGGCAGGTCGGAAGCGTCGAGGTAATTTCCCAGAGCCTCCGCGGTGATCGCCTCCAGCAGCAGCTTCCCGGCCACCACGTCCGCGGCAAGCCGGCGCGCGGCGCGGGCGATTTCCTGGCGCGCCCCGTAATTGAATGCGACGACCACGACTAAGCCGTCGTTGTTAGCGTGTGAGTTCCTCCGCCTCTTCCAGCAGGCGAAGAATATCGCTGGCCAATCCTTCGCGCTCGCCGATCACCCGCACGCGCACATTGTTCCGGTGCAGCTCCGCAAGATCGTGACGGATGAAGCGGCGCAGCAGGCCCATCAAGTCGCGCACCTCGGCCGGAGGGCGCGACCAATTTTCCGAGCTGAAGGAAAAGATCGTGAGCACCTGAATGCCCATCTCGCCCGCTGCGCGCACCGTGGCGCGCAACGCCTCAACGCCGCGGCGGTGGCCTTCGGTGCGCGGCAGGCCACGCGCGGCCGCCCAGCGCCCGTTGCCGTCCATGATGATGGCAACATGACGCGGCACCTCAAAGGGGGCGCTGGCAACGGCTGCGGGCATATCGGCCTTCGGCATCGGCATTCGGGCTTAAACGCCCAGCTCCCTAGACGGTGAGGATTTCTTTTTCCTTGGCGGCCAGCATGTGATCGATTTCGGCGATCGACTGATCGGTGGCCTTCTGCACCTGCTCGGCCTCGTGATCGTGATCGTCCTTGCTGATTTTGTGGTCCTTCTCCATTTTCTTCAGCACATCGAGGCCGTCGCGGCGGACATGGCGTACGGCAATGCGCGCGGCTTCCGCATATTTATGCGCGACCTTCACCAGTTCCTTGCGACGCTCCTCATTCAATTCGGGAATCCGCAGCCGCAAAACCTGGCCCTCGGTGGCCGGGCTTAAGCCGAGATTGGCATTGATGATGGCCTTCTCCACTGCATGCACCATGGAGCGGTCCCAGACCTGCACGCTGATCAGGCGCGGCTCCGGCACGCTCACGGTTGCCAGCTGATTGAGCGGCATATGCGTGCCATAGGCCTCGACCTGCACGGGATCCAGCATCGCAGTAGTGGCGCGGCCGGTGCGCAGCCCGCTCAGTTCCTGCTTGAAAGCCTGCAGCGCGCCCTGCATGCGCCGCTTCAACTCGTTCAGATCGTGCGTCATGGTGGCCATGGCATCCCTCGGGACAGCTTTATCGCGCGGTGCGCGATCCGAATTCGACGGCATCAGCCGTTATTCGCCGACAGTGGTCGCACGCCCCTCCCCGCGCAATACGGCAGCAATCGCTCCCGGCTCTCGGATAGAGAACACAATGATAGGCATACGGTTTTCCCGGGCAAGCGCGAAGGCGGTGGAATCCATCACCTTGAGGTCCTTCTCGATCGCCTGCTGATGACTGAGGCGCTCATAACGTTGGGCTTTCGCGTCCTTCTTCGGGTCGGCACTATAGACCCCATCGACATTGGTGGCCTTGAGCACGGCCTGCGCCTCAAGCTCGGCCGCCCGCAGCACGGCGGTGGTGTCGGTGGTGAAAAACGGGCTGCCGGTGCCGGCCGCCAGCAGCACGACGCGTTTCTTGGCCAAGTGCTTGAGCGAGCGCGCGCGCGTATAGGGCTCGCAAACGGCGGGCATCGAAAGCGCCGACAGCGTGCGGGCGCCTGTGCCCTGACGCTCCACAGCCGCTTCCAGCACGAGGCAGTTCATCACCGTCGCCAGCATGCCCATGGAATCGCCGGTCGGACGCGACACGCCGCGCGCGGAAACCTCGACGCCGCGAAAGATATTGCCGCCACCCACGACGACGCCGAGTTCAATGCCGAGATCCACGCAAGCGACCAGATCGGCGGCGATGCGATCGACGACCGGCTGATGGACGCCGAAGCCCTCGGAACCCGCCAGCGCCTCTCCTGATAATTTGACGATGACGCGACGGTAGCCAGGCTCGCCCATGATGCGATCGCTCCGTCCCGTAACGCCGCGGCGTGCTCGATCGCCTGAGGCGGCGAACGTTCAGCCTTGACCGGCGGCAGCCGCCACCTCGGCGGCGAAATCCAATTCCTGCTTGTCTATACCTTCGCCGAGCGCATAACGCACGAAGCCGGTGACCTTGATCGGCGCGCCGACGCGGGTCTCCGCTTCCTTCAGCGCCTGGGCAACGCTTTTGCTCGGATCGATCGCATAAACCTGATCGAGCAAACAAACCTCTTTGTAGTAAGTCTTCAGTCCGGATTCGACGATCTTTTCAATGACATTGGCCGGCTTGCCCGAAGCCTTGGCCTTGTCAGCCAGAACGTCTTTTTCGCGCGCCACAGTCGCGGGATCAAGCCCGCTGGAATCCACAGCCTGCGGGTTGGAAGCTGCGACGTGCATGGCGATCATGCGGCCGAGTGCGACGAGTTCGTCCGCCTTGCCGGTCGATTCAAGCCCGACGAGAACGCCTATCTTGCCGAGACCATCGGCGACCGAGCTGTGCACATAACTTCCGACAGCGCCCTTGCTCACCGAAAGCGCAGTGGCGCGGCGGAGCGTCATGTTTTCGCCGATCTTGGCGATGGTGTCGGAGATGGCTTCGGCGACGGTAATGGAGCCGGCCTTCGCCGCCTTGAATCTTCTCCACGTCGGTGCCGGCTTCGAGCGCGACCTGCGCGATCATTTTCACCAGCCCCTGGAAAAGTTCGTTGCGAGCGACGAAGTCGGTCTCGGAATTGACTTCGACCACCACGGCCTTGGTGCCGGCGAGCGCGATGCCGATCAATCCTTCGGCGGCGACCCGGCCGGATTTCTTCGCGGCTTTGGACAAGCCCTTCTTGCGCAGCCAGTCAACCGCCGCCTGCATGTCGCCGCCGGTCTCCGCCAGCGCCGCCTTGCAATCCATCATGCCGGCGCCGGTCTGGTCGCGCAGCTCCTTAACCATCTGAGCCGAAATAGTCGCCATTGTTGGGTTCCTGGCGGAATCTTGAAGCGCCGCGCGGCGAAAACACTGCGCGGCGGCGCTGGTTTAAACTTACTCCGCCTCGGCGGTGATGGCCTTGGCTTGGGCGATCCAGCCTTCCACGCGGCCGGGCAGACCGACCTCTTCACCCACATTATGGGCCGCGGTCGGATTGAGTTCCGCGATCTGCCAATAGTGGAAGATGCCGAGGTCGTTGAGTTGCTTCTCGATCGCGGGAGACACACCGGTGAGCTTCTTGAGATCGTCGGCCACGCCACGCGGACCGGGAAGTGCCTCGAAGCCAAGACCCTCAGCTTGCGCCGGCATCGGCTCGGCGATCGGCTGAGCGGCCGCGCCGACGTCGATGCCCGCGTCGCCCTGGGCACGGGAAATACCATCGATCGAAGCCTTGGCTACGAGATCGCAATAAAGCGCGATGGCACGGCTGGCGTCGTCATTGCCCGGGACGACATAGGTTATGCCAACGGGATCGCAGTTGGTATCAACGACAGCGGCGACCGGGATGTTGAGGCGCTGGGCCTCCTTAATCGCGATGTCTTCCTTGTTGGTATCGAGCACGAACAAAAGATCGGGCAGCCCACCCATGTCCTTGATCCCGCCGAGCGCGCGGTCGAGCTTGTCGCGCTCGCGCTGCAGATCGAGGCGCTCTTTTTTGGTATATCCGCCGGCCTCGCCCGAACTCAGCATCTCGTCGAGTTTCTTCAGTCGCGAGATCGATTGCGAGATCGTCTTCCAGTTGGTCAGCGTGCCGCCCAGCCAACGCGAATTCACGTAATACTGCGCCGACTTCTTCGCCGCATCGGCGATGGCATCCTGCGCCTGCCGCTTGGTGCCGACGAAAAGAATGCGTCCGCCCTTGGCGACGGTGTCGCTCACCGCCTGCAATGCGCGATGCAGCATCGGCACAGTCTGCGCGAGATCAACGATATGGATGTTGTTGCGGGTACCGAAGATGAAATCGCCCATCTTCGGATTCCAGCGGTGGGCCTGATGGCCGAAATGCACGCCAGCTTCCAATAGCTGACGCATAGAAAAGTCTGGTAGCGCCATAACATATTCTCCGGTTGTTCCGCCGCGGACGTGTGAGCTCGACCCGTTTTGGATTGAGCCACCGGACGGCCTAGGGCCAGGGTCCGCGTGTGAGATGGGGGGCTTATACCGGCCAAAAGTCTCCGGCGCAACCTAAAGCTCCGGGCCGAATGACCCCTAAATTCGTGCAAAATCGCGGTTTTTGCCGGCAGCCCCTGCCCTTGTTCGCCGCCTGTGAGCCTGAGACTATGGCGCTGCGTTAAGCGCTTGGGGCGGGCATGCACGGGCTGATTCAGGACATCACTTTTTCCATCGTCACCGCCTGGGTTCTCGGCGTCTGCGCCCAATTCTTCCGCCAGCCGCCCATCCTCGCCTATCTCGCCGGCGGCTTCCTGCTTGGGCCATCCGGCCTGCATCTGGTGCGGTCGGAAGAATCGATCCACGTCATTTCCGAGCTCGGCCTGATCCTCATGCTGTTTATGATCGGGCTGGAGATCGATTTGAAGAAGATCATCCGGGCCGGCAGCATCATCATCGGCGTTTCGGTCGTCCAGATCGCTGCAACTTGCATTCTTGGCTTGTTGTTTTTCTGGCTGATCTTGCCGCCCGGCGGGTCACCCTGGGACCCTCTCTATCTCGCAATCGCGGTGGCGCTCTCCAGCACCGTAATCATCGTCAAGGTCTTATACGAAAAGCGCGAGCTCGACACTTTGCCCGGCCGTATCACGCTCGGCGTGCTGGTGCTGCAAGATCTGTTCGCGATTCTTTTTCTCGCCGTTCAGCCCAATCTCGGCGACCTGCGCCTCGGCGTTCTCTTGCTTTCGGTCGGCAAGGTGGTTGCGCTGGTGGGGGCCGCCCTGCTGGTCAGCCGTTTCGTGCTGCCTTGGGTTTTTCATCGCATCGCGCGCTCGCCAGAACTGGTGCTGGTCGGCGCGCTGGCCTGGTGCTTCCTGGTCGGGGAAGTAGGCCAGCGTCTGGAGCTGTCGCGCGAGATGGGCGCACTGGTCGCGGGGGTCGCCATCTCAACCTTTCCTTATGCCCTCGACGTCACCGCCAAGGTGACGACCCTGCGTGATTTCTTCATCACACTGTTCTTTGTCGCAGTCGGCATGACCATTCCGTTGCCGACCGCTTCCATCATCGGCTTGGCCTTGTTGATCGTCGGCTTCCTTCTCGCCAGCCGAATCGTGACGGTGTTCTTTCCGCTGTATCTCATGCGGCAAGGACTGCGCGCGAGCCTTCTGCCCGCCATCAACCTGTCACAGATGAGCGAATTCTCGCTGGTGCTGATCCAGGTGGGCGTCGCCGCCGGTCAAACCAGCGCGCAGGCCGCGAGCGCGGCGTCGCTGGCCTTCGTCATCCTAGCGGTGCTCAGCACCTTCGCCATGATGCAGAGTGATTCCATCACGCGCGCGCTGATCGGTCCGCTCAAGCGTCTCGGCTTCCGCGACCTCGACCACGCGACGCATCAGGCGGATGGCGCCCACGCACGGCCGCGGCGGATCTTGCTGCTCGGTTTCTTCCGCACCGCCAGCTCGCTCCTCAGCGAGTTGCAACGCAAAAATCCCGCGATGACCGAACAGGTCGGCGTCATCGACTTCAATCCACAGGTTTACGAGACGCTCACATCCAAGGGCGTACAGGTTACTTACGGAGACATCAGCAATCCCGATACGCTGGCGCATTCCGGCATTGCGCAAGCCGAGATCGTGATCTCCACGGTGCCGGATTATCTGTTGAAAGGAACCAGCAACGCGAGGCTGGTGCGCAAGGTGCGGGCGCAGAACGCCAACGCGAAGATTATTGCAGTCGCGGACCTGCTCGAGGACGTTCAGCAGCTCTACGCGGCTGGCGCCGATTACGTGCTCTCTTCCCGTCTGGTCGAGGCGCAGGAGCTTTTGGCGGTGATCAACGCGGCTGAAAAGAATTTACTGGGCGACCTGCGCGCTGCGCTTGACGCGCGCATCGACAAGCGCGAGGAAGTCCTGCCGTAAAACCTAGAGCGCCTCCACCCGCTCCACACCCGGTACCGCCTTGATCGCGCCCGCGATCTGCGGCGAGACATTAAAGCGCCCGGGCAATTTCACCTCCACTTCAGTATCGCTGTCCAGCATCAGCACCATACTGACCTCACCGTCGCCTTTGGCGTCGAGGCGCTTGGCGACATTCTCCAGCGGAGCGCCATCGCGGAGGAAAACGCGCAGGCCTTTTTGCAGCTTGGCGGCGGCCTGTTCCAGCGGCTCCACTGACTGGATGCGCGCCCGAACTTCGTCACCCTGCAACTCGGCCGAAAGAAACAGCAGCACCGCGGTGCCAGGCTCCAACAAATCGCGGTATTGCGCCAGTCCCTCGGCGAACAGCACCGCCTCATAATGTCCGGTAGGATCCGACAGTCCGACGATGCCCATCTTGCTTCCGGAGCGGATGCGCCGCTCCGTGCGCGACACCACGGTTGCCGCCAGCCTGCCGGCGCTGCCGCCGGCCTTTACCGCGCGGGAAAATTCCGCCCAGGATTGCACGCGCATGCGCCTGAGGGTGGCGGCATAGTCGTCGAGCGGATGGCCGCTCAGGAAAAATCCGATCGCGTCGTATTCCCTTTGCAGGCGCTCGGCCGGCAACCATGGCTCGACCGACGGAATGGCAAGTGTTTCGCGCGCGGTCCGACCGCCGAACAATTCGCTCTGGCCGTTGGCCGCCGCGTCATGCGCACGCTGGCCGGCGGCAAGCATGGCGTCGACTCCGGCTAAGGCACGGGCGCGGTTGCGCTCCAACGCATCGAAAGCGCCGGCGGAGACCAGACTTTCCAGCACACGCTTGTTCACTGCGCGCGGGTTGATGCGGGAGGCGACGTCGGTGAGATCGTCGAACGGCCTCTCTGCGCGCGCGGTGACAATGGACTCGACCGCTTGCGTGCCGACACCCTTCAAGGCGCCGAGCGCGTAATAGATCTTGTTGCCTTCCACCTCGAAGGTCAGCCCCGAGCGGTTGATCGAAGGCGGCACAATTTCGATGCCGAGCCGCTTCGCCTCCTCGCGGAATTCGGCGAGCTTATCGGTATTGCCCATGTCGAGAGTCATGGAAGCGGCGATGAACTCGACCGGGTAGTTCGCCTTCATATAAGCCGTCTGATAAGCAACCAGCGCATACGCCGCGGCATGGCTCTTGTTGAAACCGTACTCAGCGAAGCGCTCGAGCAAATCAAAGATCGCATTGGCCTGCGCCTGGTCCAGGCCACGGTGGGTTGCGCCTTTGACAAAATCCGCGCGCTGCTCCTGCATCTCTTTGCGGATTTTCTTGCCCATGGCGCGTCTGAGCAGGTCGGCCTGTCCGAGCGTGTAGCCGGCAAGGATCTGCGCTGCCTGCATCACCTGTTCCTGGTAGACGATGACGCCGAAGGTCTCGCGCAGGATCGGCTCGAGCTTGGGATGGATATAATCCGGCTTCTCCAGCCCGTGCTTGCGGGTGCAATAGGTCGGGATATTCGCCATCGGGCCCGGCCGATAGAGCGCGACCAGCGCGATGATGTCTTCGAAACGGTCCGGCCGCATGTCGAGCAGCGCGCGCCGCATCCCGGCGCTTTCCAGCTGGAACACACCAACCGCCTCCGCGCGTGCCAAGAGCGCGTATGTCTTGGGATCATCGAGCGGAATGCGGGAGAGATCGATATCGATGCCGCGCGCACGGACGAGTTTGGCCGCGGTGTCGAGCACGGTGAGTGTCTTAAGACCGAGGAAGTCGAACTTTACCAGCCCCGCCTGCTCCACCCATTTCATGTTGAACTGGGTGACCGGCATGTCCGACTTCGGATCGCGGTAGAGCGGCGAGAGCTCGCTCAGCGGCCGGTCGCCAATGACGATGCCGGCGGCGTGGGTGGAGGCGTGACGCGTGAGCCCTTCCAGCCTTTTGGCAATATCAAACGCGCGCCGCACCACCGGGTCGGCGTCGGCCGCCGCTTGCAGCTTCGGCTCGTCGTCGATGGCGCGCGCCAGCGTCACGGGATTGGCGGGGTTCTGCGGCACCAACTTGCAGAGCTTATCGACCTGCCCATAGGCCATTTGCAGCACCCGGCCGACGTCGCGCAACACGCCGCGCGCCTGCAAGGTTCCGAAGGTGATGATCTGCGCCACCTGATCGCGGCCGTAGCGGCCCTGCACATAGCGGATCACCTCGTCGCGGCGATCCTGGCAGAAGTCGATGTCGAAGTCCGGCATCGACACGCGCTCGGGATTGAGGAAGCGCTCGAACAGCAGCCCGAAACGGATCGGATCAAGATCGGTGATCGACAGAGCATAGGCGACGAGCGAGCCGGCGCCCGAGCCGCGGCCTGGACCGACCGGAATGCCCTGCCCCTTCGCCCATTGGATGAAGTCGGCGACGATGAGGAAATAGCCGGGATATTTCATCCCCTCGATAACACGCAGCTCGAAATCCAGCCGCTCGCGGTAATCCTGCAACGTTCGGTCAGGAGCCAGACCATAGGCGACGATGCGCCGCTCAAGTCCCGCTTCCGCGCTGCGGCGCAACTCGGCGGCTTCGTCCACCGCCGCACCATCGGCACCGATTGAGAAGCGCGGCAGCATTGGCGCGTGGGTGCGCGGGCGGAACGAACAACGCTGCGCAATCTCCACGGTGGAGGCCAGCGCCTCGGGCAAATCAGCAAAGAGTGCGGCCATCTCGGCACGCGTCTTGAAGCGGTGCTCCGGCGTGAGCTGGCGCCGGTCGGTTTCCACCAGCAGGCGGCCCTCGGCGATGCAGATCAGCGCATCATGCGCTTCATAATCCTCGCGTCGGGCGAAAAACGGTTCGTTGGTGGCGACGATCGGCAGATGCATCGAATAAGCGAGATCGAGCAGCCCGGGCTCCACCTGTTTCTCGGAAGCCGTGCCGTGACGTTGCAATTCGACATAAAGCCTGTCTCCGAACAGGCGCAGCAGCGCCTCGGCGCGCAAGCCGGCAAGCGCGCATTGGCCGGCGGCGAGCGCGGTGTCGAGCGGGCCATTCGGCCCGCCGGTGAGAGCGATCAAACCGTCGGTCTCGCCTTCGAGCCAGCCGAGCTTCACATGCGGCGCCTCGTTCGACTGGGTTTCCAGGAAAGCGCGGGAATTAAGCCGCATCAGGCTGCGATAGCCGGCATCGCGGGCGGCGAGCAAAACAATGCGTTGCGGCGCGAGCGCCGCATGACCGTTGCGCGCGTTCTGCTCCTGGTCGCCGAAATCGACCGCGAGCGCGCAGCCGACAATCGGCTGGATCCCCGCCCCCGCCATCTTCTCGGAGAATTCCAGCGCGCCGAACATGTTATCGGTGTCGGTGAGCGCCAGCGCCGGCTGATGGTCGGCCTTGGCCAGATCCGCCAGTTTCGGAATGGTGAGCGCGCCTTCCAGCAGCGAATAGTTCGAGTGCACGTGCAGGTGGACGAAGCCCGGTCCTGCCGCCGTTGTGTCATCACGATTTTTCATCCGGCCGATGGTGCGGAAGGCCTCCTTGCCTGTCTATCGCTTCGGCCGCGGAAGCCGGATTAATGCCGGTTTTCCCCAGGCCTGCGGGATTTTAGAAATTGGTGAAAAGCTGGGCCCAGATCGCAATGGTCGCCAGAAAAAGGCTGATCGACGCCAAAGCTGCGGCTTCTTCCATCAATGCGCGAACCATAAAAGCCTCCGTCGCTAGAACGAAGGAGGAACATAGTTCGCCTTTTGTTCCGGAGTCAAGCCTTGGTAGTGGGTCAGTTTCAATTAAGGCACTAGTGCTGTAATGTACGGTTTTTGACATTGCCCAACTGCCAAGCGACCTGCGCGTCGGTCAGAGGGTCTGAGCGATAGTGACGAGCTTGGACGGTGATGAAATAGTGGTGACATCAAAGGAAAAGGGACAGCCGCAGACGATTACCTCGCCGCGACAAGCCGGCCAATTTGCAACTCAAAAAAGAGTCGGCCTGCCGCGTTAACCGGGAACGTATAAACGAGCCAGATCGGCAATAATTCCCGGCAATAGCGAAAATATTGCACTTCCGGGACCCCGGCGCCGCCGCTAATCTTGCCACCGGTGGGCAAAAACCTGCCCACGGTTGATGAATCACGGCATTCGACAATGCCACCGGGGGCTCACATGAACGCCAAACGCAGCTTTATCGCTTTATCCCTGCTCGTTTCCGCGCCGCTTCTGATGCCTTCATCGGCGCAGGCGGAAACCTTCTCCACTCTGATTAAGACGACGCTCGCCATCGAAGGCCTGACCGGCGACAACCGGGGCAACCTCTATGTGCCCGGGCGCACTCCAGGTATCGATGTGCCCTGTCCGGTCTGGCGCGTGAACATCGCCAGTCCATCGCTGGTCTTGGTCGGCAACATCCCCGCGCCGCGGGCGGCCAATGTTCGCCTTCCGGTCTCGCCTTTGATCGGCAAGGAAGCTTTACGTGGCCGACGGACAAAATTTATCGTTTCTTCCGAATGAGGGGACGCCACCGACCGCTACCGTGTTCGCAACGGGCGTGCCCGGCACAAATGGTGTGGCCTTCGACAATGGCAATCTGTGGACCGGTGACGGCACTACCGGGCTGGGCCGGGTATGGAAGATCAGCCCTGCGGCGGCGCTGGTATCGTGATCTTTCGCGTCCAGCCGATGGTGAACGTTGTACCTGCTTTCACCGTCAGCGGAACAACTTTCACCGGCGTAGGCCGCGACGTGCGTACTGTGCCGACGGGAAACTCTCAGCCTCTCGTGGCAAACGGCCCGGTGGCAGCTCAATAGAGCAGGTGATCTGCTGATCGCCGACACCGCGCGTGGCGCGATCTGGAGAGTACCAATTCCAGTCTGACGGCACCCTCCGCAGCAGAGTTTGGCTGCGACACTACGTTCACGGCCAACACGCTCTGCCTGCAGAATATTTTCAATCCAACGCTCGATTCTGGACGGTCGGTCGGATGGGCGTGGGCGATGAACACCCCGTTCCAGTGGACCAAGCAGGTCGCCTCGCACTGGGGTGGCACCCGCAACGGCACCATCGTGCACTGGCCGAACGGGATCGAGGAGCCCGGCGGGCTGCGCTCGCAGTTCACCCATGTCATCGACCTGGCGCCGACGATCCTCGAGGCGGCCGGGCTGCCCGAGCCGACGATGGTCAACGGCGTGCAGCAGTCGCCGATGGAGGGCACCAGCATGCTCTACACGCTTCAACGACGCCGACGCGCCGGAGCGGCACGACCTGCAGTACTTCGAGATGTTCGCCAACCGCGGCATCTACCACCGGGGCTGGAGCGCGGTCACCAAGCACCGCACGCCGTGGGTCATGGTCGGCGGTGCGCTGCCGGCGTTCGACGACGACGTCTGGGAGCTCTACGACGGCAGCAGCGACTACAGCCAGGCCCGCAACCTGGCCGCCGAGCAGCCCGACATGCTGGCCAAGCTGCAGCGGCTCTGGCTGATCGAGGCCACCAAGTACAACGTGCTGCCGATGGACGACCGCACCGTCCGAGCGGCTCGAGCCGACGATGGCGGGCGACCGACGCTGATCCGCGGGAACTCCCAGCTGTTCTTCCCCGGCATGGGCCGGCTGTCGGAGAACAGCGTGGTCAGCATCAAGAACAAGTCGTTCTCGGTCACCGCCGAGGTCGAGGTCCCCGACGGCGGCGCCGACGGCGTGATCATCGCCCAGGGCGGCCGGTTCGGCGGCTGGGCGCTCTACGCCAAGGACGGCAAGGCCAAGTTCGTCTACAACGTGCTCGGCATCCAGGAGTTCGCCACCGAGGCCGACGACGCCGATCCCGGCCGGCACCCACCAGGTGCGGATGGAGTTCGCCTACGACGGCGGCGGCCTGGCCAAGGGCGGCGACGTCACCCTCTACTACGACGGCGACGCCGGTCGGCACCGGCCGGGTCGGAGCCACCCAGCCGATGGTCTTCTCCGCCGACGAGACCACCGACATCGGCTACGAGTCCGGCACCACCGTCACCCCCGACTACACCGCCGCACCAGCCGGTTCACCGGCAAGATCAACTGGGTGCAGCTCGACCTCGGCAACGACGACCACGACCACTTCATCGACCCCGAGGAGCGACTGCGCATCGCCATGGCCCGGCAGTAGGCGAGGTCCTGACCCTCTCGACGGGTCGGGTCCGAGGTCAGCAACAGGTCAGAGCTGCCTCATGGTGACGCAGTTCGTCCCGTGGGGAGTCTCCTGCCCGCTCGGTCTCTGCGAACCCGACCTTGGCGAGCACCCGACGAGATGCGGTGTTCCAGTCCCAGACGGTGGCCCAGAGCCGCTCGTACCCCGGCCGTTGTCGCCCAGCCCAGGACCGCCCACGAAGCCTCGGTGGCGTATCCCTGCCCCCAGGACCGGCGCAGGAGCTCGAAGGCCAGCTCCGGCTCCTGCGACCCGCGTCCGCTGTCCACGAGACCGCAGTAGCCGACGGGGGCACCCACACCCTTCGGCTCGACCGCGAGCAGTCCGAGCGACCCCCGTTGACGGATACGAATAGCCTCCTCGAAGTCCGTGACGGCGAGGGCGACCCTCCGCGTCGATGCGTCCGGTGCGGCGGCACGCGCGGATCCCGTTCGGCCCACATCTCACGCTGGATGGAGGCCTCGGACACCCGCCACGGCCTGAGCGGACGAGCCGATCCGTCTCGAGCACGAGCTCGGGGCCCTCGGTCCGATCCACCTGCCATGAGGGCACTCTTCCACGTGCGACGCACTCGCCTGCCGCTGACGGTGCGCGCATGTGCCGAGATCCTGTCGCTTGAGTAGGCACGCGCTGTTGGCCGCAGGCGACGCGATAACGACCGCGTGGAGGACGACGTCAGCATCGACCATCGAGGACGTCCGGCGCGCCGCGTTCTGCACCAGGCCGGGGATCGGCGCGGGGAGGCTCACGGGCTGCCGTCGGGGTTCCGCCCGATGCGGCGGGGCGTGGCCTCGACCACGGTGGTTCCAGGTCGAGGCTTGTCCGTGTCGTCGGTGCCCTGCTGCTCGGGCTTCTGGTCCTCGCCCTCGTCGGGGCGGCAGCGGTGTGGTTCGTGGTCTTCGCGCCAGTGTCGACGGTTGGCGAGGTCGACTTCGACACTCCGCTGGCGGTCCCACCTCTGGCGACGTCGCGGGTGGAGCCCGGCGGGACGCGGGTGTTCGACCTGCGCGCCGCAGCGGGCGCCACGACTTCGGCGGCGGGCGTCAGCGCCCGGACCTGGGGCTTCAACGGCGCCTACCTCGGCCCGACCCTGCGCGCGGCCCGCGGCGAGCAGGTCCTGGTCGAACGTGCACAACGCGCTCGGCGAGGCGACCACCGTGCACTGGCACGGCATGCACCTGCCCGCCGAGCATGGACGGCGGCCCGCACCAGCCGATCGCAGCCCGGGCGACACCTGGTCGCCGACCTGGACGGTCGACCAGCCGGCCGCGACGCTCTGGTACCACCCGCACCCGCACGGCGAGACCGCGGAGCACGTCTACCGCGGGCTCGCCGGGATGTTCATCGTCGACGACCCGGCGCCGCGGTCGCCCGCGCTGCCGCGACGACCTACGGCGTCGACGACGTGCCGGTCATCGTGCAGGACAGAGCGTTCGACGGCGACGAGTTCGACGACGGGCGCGACTGTTCGGCGACGTCGGCGTCCTCGGCGACACGATCGCTGGTCAACGGCACGCTCGGCCCGTACCTCGACGTCACCACCGAGCGGGTGCGGCTGCGGCTGCTCAACGCCTCCAACGCCCGCGCGCTACGACTTCGGCTTCGCCGACGGGCGCCCGTTCGCGCTCGTCGGCACCGACGGCGGGCTGCTGGCCGGCCGGTCGCCACTGAACCGGGTCCGGCTGTCGCCCGGCGAGCGGGCCGAGATCGTCGTGACGCGTGCGAGCCGGGCGAGCGGGCGGTGCTGCGCAGCTTCACCGCGCCGACCTCGGCGACGACTTCTTCGCAGAGCGCTTCACCGGCGGCGGGACGACACGTTCGACGTGCTGGAGCTGCGGGCGGCGGCGCGACGCTCGCGCCGTCAGCCCGCGTGCCGGCACGGCTGGTCGACGATCCGACGGCTCGACCCGGCGACGGCCGCGACCGGCGCGGACGTTCCGGCTCGCGGCACCAGCATCAACGGCAAGCAGATGGACATGGACCGGATCGACGCCGTCGTCGACGGTGGACACCACCGAGATCTGGGAGGTGACGCAACACCGACGGGCAGCCGCACAACTTCCACGTCCACGACGTGCAGTTCCAGGTGCTCGACGGTGGACGGTCGCCAGCCGCCGCCCGCAGCTGGCGGGCTGGAAGGACACCATCTTCCTGCCGCCGGACGCGACGGTGCGGCTCATCATGCGGTTCGCCGACTACGCCGACCCGGACACGCCGTACATGTTCCACTGCCACCTGCTCAGCCACGAGGACCACGGGATGATGGGCCAGTTCGTGGTGGTGAAGCCCGGGACAACGCCGGCACGGTCGAGCATTCGCACCATTGACCGAGCGCTCCCCTCCCGCCAGACGCCCACCGCGCGACACGGCGCTCCCGAATGATCCGGAAGGTGCAGATGCGCGGGTGTCGTCCTCAGTCGAACCGCAACTTCACGCTCGGATCACGCGCGCGGGCACATCCCCACTCGCCCTCCCGTCTCCAGGCCGTCCGCGGGGTCGAACGCAAGTGCGTCCACGTTCCCAAGGCCCGCCTCTCCGGTGGCATGAGTGGCGCGGGTGGCCGCCCGCTGAGTGTTGTCTCGACTGAGTCGGCTGGCACGCTCAGCCACCCGTTCCTGTAGCAGTGCTGCTCGACCCGCTTCGGAGGCTCGTGGCGCGGGTGCTCGGGGCAGCGCTGCCCCGATGCGTAGAGCCAGTCCGTCGTCATTCGGAGCTTGTTGCAGAACCCAGGAGCCTTCTAGGCACACGCTGGCCAGGTCCGAGAACGCCTCGTGGTACCGGATGGCAGGCGTATGCCGGTGAAACGCACACCTCTGGCGCGATTGGGAGAGTCTTTTCCGCCGCTTGATGGTGCCGCCAGTGAGTTACCGGATCTGTCGATGAGCGGGCGCTTCACTTCGCCCAGTAGGGGCGGTGGCTGGAAGCTTCGAACGGCGACCTCACACGATGCAGACGCCTACCGATTGGGCTCCAAAAACGGCACTGGATCGGCAGCACCGTTGCCAGACCGGCGGAGATCTTCAGCGCCTTCGGCCGCCCGGTGAACGCGTGCGGCACCGACCCTTGGGCGGTGGGCCACGTGAGCCCTTGACTCAGCCCGTCGGGCCGAGGGTCTGCCACTCGCCCCATTCGGATCCGTCGACCAGACGTCGGAGGTCGGAGCCGTCGGTCTTGATCGTCCAGAGGGACTTCGCACCCGTGGCGTCAATCCTCGTGAAGAGGATCTGGTCACCCTTGGGGGAGAACGTGATCTTGGAGCTGTACTCGTGGAGGCCACCACCCATGTCGGCCAGCGGGACCAGGGTCCCGCTCACCACGTCGACCAGGGTGAGCTCGTTCACATGGCTCCCGTCGGACGACTCGCCGCCCGGCTGATTCACGAAGGCGATCTGACCACCCGCCGGGGACCACTCGGCGCCGTACCACCAGAACAGGGTGTCATCGGGATCTTGGGGGACCAGCTGGCGGGCCCGGGAACCATCAGCCGCCGCGACGTAGAGCCCGTCCGGCGACACGTACGCGATGTCCGCACCGTTGGGCGAGAAGGAGAACTGCGACTGGGATCGCGGATCGTCCGGCAACAGCAGCCGCGGCGTGGAGCCGTCCACGGGGATCTCCACACCGTGGAGCAGGAGGGACGTGCCATCGAGCGACCACACGGGGTCGTAGTCACCGGTCAGCTCGAACTCGGGCGGCATGGTGAGCAGCGCCTGGCGTACCCCGTCGAGTCCCCAGATCCCCAACGTGCGCCCGAAGTCGACCCAGGTGGCAACCCGGCTGGAGTCGGGCGACCACGCGATGCGCCACCCGAAGCTGGGGAAGGATGCGATGCGGCGGCCCGATGGATCACTGATGGTGACGGTCGGCTCATGGAACAACCGTCGGGTCGCGCGTCACCGCTGTTCTTGTCCCCCCGGTAGGCGAGGTGCCGTCCATCGGGCGACCAGGCGGGTCCGTCGACCCAATATCCTGCGCACACCTCTTCTGCGCCGGGTCGGACGGTATCCGTGATGCGGACCCGGTTCGCGCCGTCCCAGTCGGCCACGTAGATGTCCCCGTCGAGCTCGAACGCGAGGCGGCCCAAGCTTCCCGGTGCCGACGTGGTCGGGAGAGGCGCCGCAGGATCTGGCGCCGTGGGTCGGTTGGCTTGACCCGCCAGGCTCACCCCGACCACCACGGTCGCTGCGATGGTCGCTGCCACCACGCCGGTGATGCGGCGCCGGTGGTGGTGCCGGGCGCGCCGCAGGACGGCGTCAGCGTCCAGGGCGGGGGCGGGCGCATTCCGACCTGCTTGATCGAACAGCTCCTGCACGTCGGCGCTCATGATCGGTCCTCCGTGACGGGACTGAGGGTAGGGGTCGGATCGAGGTGCGCCGTTCGCCTTGCCGGGTCATCGGCAGCGTCGAGATGGGCTCGCAGGGCCTCTGTGCCGCGAGAGAGGCGGCTCTTCACCGTGCCTGCGGGGATCCCCATGACGGCAGCGATCCCCTCGACGGTGAGGTCGTCGGTGAACCTGAGGACCAGGACCGCGCGTTGGCCGGCCGGGAGTGCGGCCAGCGCCGACACCAGAGGCCCGTCCCGTTCGTCGACCGCGGCGATCGCGCGCTCGCTGGTGAAGTCGATCGAGTCTGGGACGCTGCTGAAGAACCGTTCGCGCCGCCACGGCCGGCGCCGTGCGTCGACGAGCTTTCCTACCAGCACCTTGTTGGCGTACGCATCCACATTCCCGCCGCGCGCGATCCGCGACCACCGCGGGTACATCGCGACCAGGACGTCCTGCACCAGGTCGTCAGCTGACGACCAGTCCCCACACAGCAAGAACGCTTTGCGTCGCAGGGTCGAGGACCGAACGATCATCCAGTCGCGGAACCCGGCATCGTCCGGAGCTGGATCCTCACCGGACCTCGCTGCATCGACCATGATCGTGACCCATCACCTTGAGCACTTGTCGCCCTCAACCTCTTATCGTCATCAGAGGGTGGGAACGTTCCATCCTCCCCCTGCGCAAGCCGCCAGGGCGAGGCGCGGAAGCCGTCAATGGAACCGCCGGGCGTATCGAGCCCGCCGGGACCCGAACCGCTGTTCCTGGCAGCGGACTGATAACGCTCGGATCACAGACCGACCAGGACGGCCCTGACAGGCGGCGGAGGGACACACTCATCGCGCCATTGCCGCGTGGCGAGACGTCAGCCGGACGACATCGGCAGCGCGCAGTTGGGCGAGGGTGCCGCACGACAGCAGGGCCAACGTCCGGATCTGCCGCTGATGGTGCGCGAAACTGGCGATGACAGAGCGTCCTGCGACGCACGTCAGATAGGCGCCTCTAGGGTGCGGCCATGGATGCTTCTGACGACGTCATCGAATCGGCCAAGCCGCCCAAGCCTCCGAAGTCGCAGGGCCCCGGAAGCAGGACGAGTTTCCTCCTGCAAGTAGTCGCTGTCGCCGCCGCGGCGACTGCCGCTTTTACTGGAATCACCGCGTGGCAGACCTATCAAGACCGCGTCACTACCAAGGCGTTCTACTGCGCCTTCGCCGCCGATCCCGAGCCGATCCGGATCAGCAGGAGTTGTCAGAGCAGCTTGACTGCTGACAGCGTCCGCAAGCCGCAGCGGTACGCGCGATACGGACTGAGATGCCGTGTTGGGAGCGGCCCGCCGGGCATGCGGCCCCGGAGCGAGTGACGGCACCATGACGTACAAGTCGCCATCACGGGGATCGAAGCGACGAGCGGGACGACACTGCGCGACTGTCCAGGTGTGCGCGGTCGTGCTGCTCTCATCGAGCTGTTCAGCGCCTGGCCCCGGCGACGCCGCTGTCTGGACAGTGCAACCCGGTCACCAGCTGGGCCCCGAGAGCACCACCTTCACGGCGATGGTGCGACGTCTTGGATGCAACAACGGCAGCACCGGGGACGTACAAGAATTCAGCGTGCGAGCCGAGGGCGAATCGGTGGTGGTGACCTTCTACGTCGAGCCGGACCCGTCCGATGCCTCCTGTCCCGGCAACGACGAGACCCCCGTCGTGGTCGAGCTGTTCGAGCCGCTCGGGGACCGAGACCTGGTGGACGGCCAGTGCAGCCGCGATGGACCGGCGAGTGGGTCCTCGTACTGCCGACCCGACGGCGTTCGGTACACCCCCGGCTGACGTGGTCACCATCAGCTGAGGGTGACCGCGTCCGGATCTGCCGCGACACCCCCGCCCGTGGATCACCTGGTTGTTCGTCCCGCCCCTATCGCTGGTGCGCGCGAGCGGGTTCACGGTCCGGGCTGCTCGCCATGCTCGCGACGGTTGCCGACGCCGCGGTGCGGGGCCAGGTCCAGGCGTACCGCACGATGAGCGCGAGGACGACCAGCTCGAGTGCGACGCCCAGTCCGTAGAAGTACAGGTAGAACCCGCCTGCCACGTTGAAGACGGTGAAGGGGACAAAGAGCGCGGCGACGACGAGGTTCGTGATGCGGTTGGCCCTGGCCGGCAGCGTGGTCGACAGCACGATCATGAACATCGGGATGGCCAGGACGGTCAGGACCGTGGTCGAGAACGTCTGGGAGAGGTCGAACTCGTAGACCTTGCCGTCGAGGATGTCGTCGACGACGCCGGGGGTGTAGAAGCCGAGGATGTCCACGTAGGCGTACAGGAACATGAAGCTCGTCCACGCTGCGGCGAGCTTGGCTCGCACCGGGATCGGCTGGTCGTCCAGTGTGGCGGTGGTGGTGGGTTGACGTGTTGTCATCGTGGGCTCCGTCGTTGTGGTGAGGATCGGTAGGTCCACGATCGCGGTGCCCGGCGGCGGGCGCCTCGGCTCGGAGGCCGGAGCTCGCTCGGCCGATCGGCGCGGTCTCTCGGTCTTTCGGCCGGTACGCCGAGGTGCGCCGGTCCCCACGCCGCGCGGCAGAACCGATCTGGTCCATGGTGCGTATGTACGGGCAAGACTGACACAGGTACGAAAGGGGGCGCTGATGGCCGGGCGAGACCGGGAGTTCGACGACTTCGCGCACGCAGCCTGGCCGAAGCTCCACCGTTCGCGTACCTGCTCACCGGCGACCACCACCTCGCCGAGGACCTCGCCCAGACGGCGCTGGAGCGCACGTACGCAAAGTGGCGCACGGTCCGGAGTGGCGAGGCCCTGGCGTACTGCCGACGGGTCCTGGTCAACCTCAACGTGGACCGCATCGACGCCGCCGGTTCTTCGAGGTCGGAGGCGGGGCCCTGGCTCACGCCGACCCCGGAGCGGCCGACCCCGGGCCTGACGACCGTGACCAGATTGTCCGGCCGCTGGCGCAGCTGACGGAGCGGGAACGCCGCGTGGTCGTGCTTCGCCACTACTACGACCTTTCGGAGGCGAACGTCGCGCGCGAGCTCGGCATCGCTCCCGGCACTGTGAAGAGCACCTTGGCGCGCGCCCTCGCCAAGCTGCGCGTCCTCGGGGATGCGCCCGTCGAAGAGGAGATATACCGATGAAGCAGACCACGCTGGAGCGCTTCGCCGAAGACCTGAAGGGCGATGCTGCGGAGCGCCTGGATCCTCGGCGTCTGGCTGAGGCGAAGAGTCGCGGAGCCCGACGCCGGCGCACGCGCGCGGCGCTCGTCGTGGTGGCGGCGACGATCGCGGTGGGCGGGGTCGCAACCTTGCTCGTGCCGGGACTCGATGGCGGCGGCAGCGGACGCGACACTGTGGCGCGCGACGTCGCCACTCGTCCCACCGGCCTTAGCAAGATCCAGGAGCGGGTGCTCCGCGACGTGCCGGGGGCGGAGCGGATCTCGCCCTGGCAGGTCGCCGTCCCCGAACCGCTCGGAGCCGTCGACGGGATGGAGATCCCCGGCGACGAGTTCGAGGTGCAGGGCGACACCTTCCCCACCGGTGTCCCCAGCTACACCGGGGTGACGATGTACGACCGCGCGGCCTTCCCCGGCTGGCTGTACGACGGAGTCCTCGCGATCGAGACGGCCGCCGGTGACGAGGACGGACAACCGGTCGGCTCCACGGACATGGGGATCGGGGTCGTCAACGGCACGCTCGAGCTCGCCTGTGTGTCCTTCCAGGGCGCTGACTGCGTCCCGGCGGTGATCCGCAACGAGGAGGTCAGCGGCACTACGAGTGGGGATTCGGCACCGACGACTTCCTCGATCCGGGCACGGGCCTGGAGGTCTTCGCCGGCGACGCCGGGTCCGAGGACGCGCCATCCCTGGCCGTTGCCGGTCTGCCCGACGACTCGGTCACCCGGGTCGAGTTCGTCAACACGGCCGGCACGATCGTCGAGGGGACGGTCGACCACACGATGGCACCGGGTCGAGCATCGTGTGGGCGAGCGTGCCCGGGGCCCTGGCCCGGGTGATCACCTACGACTCCCGCGGTTCAGTGGTCGATGACCACTCCCTGCGCGACTGCACGGGCGGCGTCGACTGCGAAGTCCGCTAGGAGCAGGACCGACCTCCGGCGACAACTCCGTCGGTGGTCGCGGCCGAACTCATCTTGTGGACAACCGCTACTTGTAGGGGTTTCCTGACTCCTGGAGGGGGTTGCAAAGGCCTCCAGGAGTCAGGATCCCGGCTGCGAGCGGGGATTCCGACGACCCGACGAGCGCGTTGGACCGCATCAGGTCGACCTGCTGGTCAGCGAGCGGGGTCGATCATGGTCATGCCGGCCGCGGTCGCCCGGTCGAAGGCGGGCAGGAGCGTCGCGGCCTCCTCGAGCCCGATGGTGCGCTCGACCAGCTGTTCGGGCCGGAGCAGGCCCTGCTCGATCGAGGGCCAGCATGTCCGGGTAGTCGGCCGCGGCCATCCCGTGGCTGCCCAGCAGGTCGAGCTCCCAGCCGATCACCCGGTCCATCGGCACCCGCGGGTGACCGTCGACCGGCGGCAGCAGTCCCACCTGCACGTGGCGACCGCGGCGGCGGAGGCTGAGGATCGCGTCGGCGCAGGTCTGCTCGCTGCCCACGGCGTCCACCGCGACGTGGCTGCCACCTCCGGTGAGGTCGGCGACGGCGGCCGGGACGTCCGAGCCGTCGGCGAGCAGCATGTGCTCCGCGCCGAGGTCGGCGGCCAGGGCGAGCGCCTCGGGGTTGCGGTCCACCGCGACCACCCGACATCCCAGGGCGCGCGCGATCATCACCGTGCTGAGTCCCACGCCGCCGGCGCCGACGACGGTCACCCACTCGCCTTCGGTGACGCGTGCGCGTCCGACGAGGGCGCGGTACGCCGTGGCGAACCGGCAGCCGAGGCCGGCGGCGGTGGCGAAGTCGATCGACTCGGGAAGGCCGACCAGGTTGGTGTCCGCGGCGTGCAGGGCGACGTGCTCGGCGAAGGACCCCCAGTGGGTGAAGCCCGGCTGCTGCTGGTCGGGGCACACCTGGGCGTTCCCGGCCAGGCACCACTCGCAGCGACCGCACCCGCAGACGAACGGGACGGTCACGCGGTCGCCGACCGCCCACCGGCCGACCCCGGCACCGACCTCCACGACCACGCCGGCCAGCTCGTGACCCGGCACGTGCGGGAACGCGATCTCGTCGTGGCCCGCCCACGCGTGCCAGTCGCTCCGGCACATCCCGGTGGCCATCACGCGGACCACCACACCGCCGACCGGGCACGTCGGATCGGCGACCTCGCGGACCTCGGGTCGGCCCCGGACCGCATCGATGACCATGGCGCGCATCCGGGCATCCTGTCAGCCGACCGTCGAGTCGGGCACCTCACCTGCCGGGAGCCACAGCTCACCGAGCGGACGGCCGCCGGCGCGCCCGATCGCCGCGACCAGAGGCTCGGCCCACAGATGCTCGAGGAGCGCGACGGCGGCTACACCGCCCGGTGGGACCGCGTCTGCCAGCGACCAGGTCTCGTCGAGCGAGACGTCGACGTCGGACTCCCCACCTCCGCCGAGGACCTCTGCTGCGATCCGCCCCAGGTCCGGATCGCTGCCGGGGGGCGGCTCCAGGATCTCGAAGGTCCCGTCGTCGCCACGCTCGACCAGCAGGACGTCGACGAGCCGCACGACACCACGCTCGCGGAGCCCGGCGAGCTCGGCCAGCACCTCGCCCGAGAACGACGGCGCCTCGAACCCGATCACCAGGACCTGGACCGGCCCGGTCACCGCTCGACCCGCTCCCGCAGCTCGTCGAACTCCTCCTGCGTCAGGACGCCGGTGTCGAGCAGGTGCTGCAGGGCCTCGACCGGGTCCTGGGAGGGCCGGGCCGGCGGCTGGCCGCGGCCGGCGGCGGCGGGCGGGACCTGCGGACGTGGCGGGTGCGCCGCGGCGTACGCCTGCGCCGGGGTGAAGCGGCCCCCGTAGTAGGGCACGCTGCCAGTCATCCCGGTCATCCGGATCTGTCGCGGCACCAGTACGACCACAGGTCGATCATGCCGCACGGGGAGGGCCTTCCTCTACGGCTGACGTCGAGGGTTCTGGGCGCCGGACGTCAGGCCATCCGGCGCAGCAGCCCGACCGGCACCCGCTTGACCACGAACCCCAAGGGCACCCACGGCCAGGCGGGGACCACGGCCGACCTCTTCTCCTTCTCGATGGCCTCGACCATGGCGCGCACGCCCTTCTCGGTCGACGCCATGAGCGGCGTCTTCGCGACATCCCGGCATCTCCGAGACGATGTAGCCGGGGTAGAGCACGGTCACCTTGATCCGCGTGCCATGCACGTCGGCGCGGAACCCCTCGGCGAGGTGGCCGACCGCGGCCTTGGTGGCGGCGTACGTCGTGATGTTCCTCGGCATCCCGCGCAGCGCGGAGAACGACGAGACCATCACCAGGTGACCGGAGCCCTGGGCGCGGAAGATCGCGGCGGCCGCCTCGGTCTGGGCCAGCGCGCCGATGAAGTTTGTCTCGGCGGTCTGCTTGTTGGCATCGAAGCGCCCGGTGCCGAGCGGCTGGCCCTTGCCGAGGCCGGCGTTGACGACGACGCGGTCGATGCCGCCGAGCTCGTCCCGGAACTCGTCGAACACCCGGAAGACGGCGTCGTGGTCGGTGACGTCGAGCGCCTTGACGGCGACGCGACGGCCCGGGTGGGCAGTGGTGATCTCGGTGGCGAGCTCGGCGAGGCGGTCGGTACGACGCGCGCAGAGGGCGAGGTCGTGGCCCAGCAAGCGGCGAGCTGGCCTGCCCGCAACGGGCCGCGCTCGCCCTCGCCCAACGGCAAGACTGGCGACAAGCTCGCCCACTTCGCCGACGTGACGCTGGCGCTGCGCACCTCCTCCGATCTCGGCGTCCTGCTCGAGACCGTGAACGTGGCGGCGCGCGCGCTGCTCGGGGCGCGCGAGTGCCGTCTCTTCCTGATCGACGAGCGCACCGGTGCGGTGCGTCCGTGGGACACCGACCTGAACCACCCCGGCGACGCCTTCCTGCCCGAATCCGGCGGAGCACTCGAGTGGATGCTGCGCCACGAGGAGCCGCTGTTCGTGGCCGCGCCACGGGCCGGCCAGCCGGTTCTCGAAAAGATACTCTGGGGACGAAAAACCGGAGCCTTCCTGTGCCTGCCGCTGGCCGGGCGCGGGTCGCTGAGCGGCGTCTGGGTGGCGTCGCTCGCGCAGGCCCGTGAGCTCCAGGCCTCCGACCGCCTGGCCGCGCACGTTCTCGGCGACGCGCTGGCCGTGGCCATCGAGCGCTCGCGCAGCGATCGCACGCTGGTCGAGCGGGCCGAGCAGGCGCAGCGACTCGAATCGCGCGCCGAGGAGGGCGAGGCGCTGCTCGGTCAGATGCTGTCGGTGGTGGCGCACGAGATGCGCACGCCGCTGACCTGCATCAAGGCCTACGCCGAGACCCTGATCGACACGCCGGCGGGACGAGTGGGAGAGCCGCGGCGCCGTTCCTCGAGATCATCAACGAGGAGTGCGACCGCCTGGGCCGCCTGCTCACCAATGCGCTCGACTTCTCGCGCCTCGAGTCCGGGCCAGCGGTCGCTCCACCTGACGCACGCTCGCTGCCCGCGGACCTGCTCGCACGACGTGCTGCTCACCATCGGCGCCCGAAGCCAAGCGCCGCGGCATCGAGCTCGCGTCCGCCCGTGCCCGACGACTTTGGCTCGGTCGAGGGCGACCTCGACCTGCTGAAGCAGCTGTGCCTCAACCTGCTCGCCAACGCGATCAAGTTCTCGCCCGAGAAGGCGCGAGGTCGTCGCTCGCGCGTCGTCCGGCGCGGGCGAGCGGTGGCGCGTGGAGGTGCACGACCGCGGGCCCGGCATTCCCGAGGATCAGCGCGAGCGCATCTTCGAGCGCTTCTATCGCGTCGAGCAGGAGCGGGCGCCGCGCGTGCCGGGCACCGGGCTCGGCCTGGCCATCGCGCGCAACATCGCCGAGCTGCACGGCGGCCGCATCGCGCGTCGCGCCGCGACCGGGCGGCGGCTCGTGCTTCACCGTCGACCTGCCGCGCGCGCAGCGCGCGCCCGAAGAGGCGCGCGCGGCTCGCCGCGCGGACTGTGGCGAGCGCCGCGACGTGCTGCGCGTGCTCGACGAGGCGGTGGCGCGTGGTCTCCGACGTCATGGAGGCGCAGATCGTCTCGGCCATGCTCGTCGACCCCGAGCGCGGCGACCTGCGCGTGGCGGCGGCGCTCGGCCTCGACGAGTCAGCGCGCGCAAGCGCCGCGTCGGCTACCGCGGCGGCATCGCGGGCAAGGCGCTGGCCCAGGCCGCGCCGGTGCTGGTCAACGACATCGAGACCGATCCGCGCTTCCGGCGGCCCGAATACACCCGCAGTACTCGACCAAGTCCCTGCTCTGCGTGCCGCTCATGGTCGGCGGCCGCTCGGTCGGCGTCATCAACGTCAACAACAAGCGCTCGCGCGAGTCGTTCGACGAGGAGGATCTGGCGCTCCTGCGCACGCTGGTCGACCGCGTGTCGTCGGCCGTCGAGCGCTCGCTGGCGTTCCCGGAATCCACCGAGGTGCCGGCCGAGACCATGGCGGCGCTGCGCATGTCGCTGCATCTGCGCCAGGATCTCGTGCTCGGACACCGGCCGCCGGGGGCCATCGCCTACGCTCTGGCGCGCCGCCTCGGCGCCGGCGCGGACGAGTCGCGCATGCTGTCGCAGCTGGCCGGCGGCGAGCTGGACGGGGAGCTGCCCGAGCCGGCCCTGAACGGCCGACGGCGCCGAGCGTGCGCCTGCGGTGCTGGGATCGCCCAAGGACATCCTGCTGGCGCGTGCCGAGCGCTGGGACGGAAGCGGTCACCCGCGTGGCCTGGCGGGCGACGCCATTCCGCTGGGCGCCCGCATCCTGGCCGCGGTCGACGCTCTGCACGGTCACACCCACGGCACCGCGCACCGGCCTTCGCTCACGGCGGCTTCCGCGCTCGAGCCGAGCTGGAGCGCGCGTCCGAGGTCCGGCTCGATCCGCGCGTGGTCGCCGCGGTGGCCGATGCTGCTCGCCGAGGAGGGCGCCGCCGAGCGTCCTGCGGCGTCGGGCCGGCCCCGGGAGGCCGCGTAATGGCCCGCACCGCCCGACCGCGCGGCATGCGCGGCATCCACGCGCGTCACCTGGAACGAGATCGAGCAGCTGCGCCGTCGCGTGCGCGATCTCGAGCTCATGCGCGAGCGCCTGTCCCGCCTCTACTTCTCGCCAGGTCGAGGCCGGCAAGGCGCGCATGGTGAAGCTGCACCGCTGCTCGAGGTGGTCACCCGGCTCAACTCGACGCTCGACCTCGAGAGCCTGCTCGCCGGCATCGTGCGCGCCGTGCAGAGCACCTCGGGCTTCCGCGTCGTGCTGCTGCGCGTGCTCGATCCGCGCGCGCCGGACGGCTGCGCGCGCGCGCCTTCGCCGGGCTGCCGGCGCGAGGCCGTGGCCAAGCTCGAGAGCGAGGACGTCCCGCTCGACACCTTCCTGTCCTGGCTGTCGGACGAGTTCCGCGTCGGCCGCTCGTACTTCATCAGCCACACGCACCGCGTTCTCGCAACGCCTGCCCGAGGGCGTGCGCCCGACCTGGGCGCACGCGAGCCGTGGGAGTGGCACGAGGACGACGTGCTGTTCGTGCCGCTCTACCGCGAAGAGCGGCGAGCTCGTGGGCTACCTCTCGGTGGACGACCCGGTCGACCGGCTGGTGCCGTCGCGCGAGACCATCGAGCTGCTCGAGGTGTTCGCCAACCACGTCGTGGTCGCGCTCGAGAACGCGCGCCTCTACCAATCGCTCGAGGAGCACTCGCAAGAGCCTGGAGGCAGGCCAACACGCGCGCTCGGCGAGCTGACGCGGCTCAAGTCCAACTTCCTGTCGGCCATCTCGCACGAGCTGCGCACGCCGCTGACCTCGATCCGCGCCTACACTCGACAGCCTGCGCGACGCCAGCCCGCATGGCGAGAGCGGCGGCGACCCCGAGGCCTGGAACGCGCTCGCTCAACGTGCTGTCCGACGAGAGCGCGCGCCTCGAGGCCCTGATCGACTCGGTGCTCTCGTTCTCGGCCCTCGAGTCGGGCGCCGGGCCGCAGGCCGCGATAGTCGACCTCACGGGTCTCATCGCCGAGTGCGTGCACGCTCTTGGCCCCGGCCGCCCGCACCAAGGGCGTCAAGCTCGAGACCGAGACGCGCAAGAAGAAGCTTTTGCTCCGCGGCGATCGCGAGCTCCTGAAGCAGCTCCTGCTCCAGCTCGGCGGCAACGCCATCAAGTTCACGCCCAAGGAAGGCCGCGTGACCATCGGCGCGGCGGACGAGGACCAGTCGCTGCGCCTGTGGGTGAAGGACACGGGCATCGGCATTCCGGCCAAGGAGCGCACGCGCATCTTCGAGCGCTTCTATCAGGTGGATGGTGGCCTGTCGCGGCACTACGGCGGCACCGGGCTCGGCCTCGCCATCTGCAAGTCGGTGGCCGAGTGGCACGGCGGCGACATCTCGGTGACCAGCCGCGAGACCAAGGGCTCGTGCTTCACCGTGGTGCTGCCGCTCGAGCCGCCGGCGCGCGCCGAGGTGTGGTCCTCGTCGTCGCGGCGCCGCGAGAACATGGACCAGGCGCTGTCGCTGGCGGTCGAGATGGCGGCGCACGTTCTCGAGGCTCCCTCCGTAGCCCTACTGATCTCGCAGGCCGACGGGGATCTGGTGGCGCACGCCAGCGTCGGGATCGACAAGGACGAGGTGCGATCGCTGCGTCTGCGCGCGGGCGAAGGGCTGGCCGGCCTCGCGTTCTCCAAGGCCGAGCCGGTGGCGTCCGAGGATGCGGAAAGCGATCCGCGCTTCCTGGGCCATCGGCGGGAGCCTTACCGAATGGGCCAGGTTCTGGCCGCTCCTGTCCGGCTCGGGGATCGGGTGGCGGGGGCGCTGGTGGTCAGCCGCCCCGGGCCTTCAGGCCCCCAAGCCCCGGCCGATAACAAGGATGGGTCGAATCGGGGACGCTCGGCCGAGGCCGATCTACCCCTCCTGGGGCAGCTCGCCGATCAAGTCGGCACTGTGCTTGCTCGGGTCGAGCGGATGCGACAGGGAGAGGCCGAGGCGGTGGTGGCGGCGGAGACCTTGAAGAGCCTCCTCGTCCACCTCCGGCGCGATCGTCGAATTGGCGCCGAGCGCGCCCGCTACGCCGCACGGGTGGCGCGCACGCTGGGGCTCGATGCCGCGGAATCGTCGCGCATCGAGTTCGCCGCCCTGGTCGCCGACATCGCGCTGTCGCGGCCCGAGACCGGCGCGACCGAGCCGGGTCAGGGCGTCACCGAGGCGGATGCGGTGCAGGCGATCGCGACCGCGCCGGCGGGCCAGCTGGTGGAGCGGATCGAGAGGGAGCTCGATCGGCAAGAGGTGGGCTCGGATCCGGACGAGGAAGAGGGATATCGACGCCACCCCGAGAGGGCGATCGAGATCCTGGCTCCGCTCGGATGCGAGCCGGCGCTTCGGGAGATGATCCTCGGTCACCACGAGTGGGTGAACGGAGGCGGCTACCCGAAGGGATGGAGCGGGAATCGGATTCCCGTCGGAGCGCGCGTGCTGTCGGTGGTGGATCGATTCGAGAGCCTCCTCCTCGGCCGGGTCGGACGACCGGGTGTGAGCGTGGAGGAGGCCGTCGAAGAGATGAGACGTCTGGGTGGCCAGCGTTTCGATCCTCGCGTCGTCGAGGCGCTGGTGGACGTGCTGGAGAAGGAAGGCCGCCTGGCCGCAGTGAAGTCGGCCCGGCCGCGGGCGGCCTGAGGACGCGAGCGAAGCAGGCCCGAGGGAGGTGAACGCAGTGGCCAAGGGAAAGATCCTCGTCGTGGATGACGAGATCTACATCGTCCACATCCTCGACTTCAGTCTCGGGATCGAGGGCTACGAGGTCATGACCGCTCTCGATGGAGAGCAGGCCCTCGCCAAGGTCTCGCAGGAGAAGCCGGATCTGATCGTGCTCGACATCATGATGCCGAAGCTCGACGGATACGAGACTTGCAAGGCGCTCAAGAGCAATGCCGAGCACCAAGGACATTCCGGTGATCCTGCTCTCGGCGAAGGGTCGCAACGTCGACCAGAAGGTGGGTTTCGAGGTCGGCGCCGACGACTACATCACCAAGCCGTTCAGTCCGCGCAAGCTGGTCGAGCGTATCAACGCGATTCTCGGCCAGACCTCTCGCCAGGACGCCGCGCGCGTAGGGGCGGTCGTTCGGAAGCCAGCGCTTCCGCCACGGCCGTCCCACGCCCGCCCGTCTCGAGCGAGCGCGCGCACTTCGCGCGGCGCCGGGCCGGAGGCGTCCCGCCCCGTATCCTCCCGCGATTCCGTCCTCCCGTCCGCTCTATTCTAGAGGTGTGAACAGCGATTCCGTCGACGTCTCGTCGATCGCCCTGGGAGAAGCTCCTCCCGCGCTCTCGCCGACGTCGCGTTTCCCATTCCCGTCCGCCGCTCCTTCGTGTACGCATTCCCGAGGAGTGGGCGCGAGCCGTCTGCCGTCCCGGCGTCGAGGTGACCGCACCGTTCGGCGCGCGTCCAAGCGCGGCGTGGTCGCCGAGTGACCGGTGCGCCGACTTCGACCCGGCGCGCGTCAAGCCCCATCGCGCGCGTGCTGTCGCCGGAGCCGGTGGTGACCGCTCCGGACTGGCGCTCGCCCGCTGGGTCGCCGACTACTACCTGTCCTCCGCTCGGCGAGGCGATCGCCGCGCAGCTGCCCGGCGGGCTCGCCGGCCTCGCCACGAGCCGCTCGCGCAAACGCGGCGCCGCCGAGGAGCGCCGGCGCCGCGCCGCGCTCGCGCGGCGGCTCGCGCTCACCGCGGCGCAGGCCGCGCGCTGACGCCGATCGCGCGCCGCGATCGGCGGCGAGGCACTTCGAGCCGTTCCTGCTCCACGGCGTGACCGGCAGCGGCAAGACCGAGGTCTACCTGCGGCCGCCGCGGCGGCGCGGGAGAGCGGGCGGGCAGCGCTCGTGCTGGTGCCCGAGATGGCGCTCGCCGCACAGCGTGGTGCGCGGCGTTCGCGCCGGCGCTTCGGCGACCGCGTCGGCGTGCTCCACTCCTAGCTCACGCGTCGGCGAGCGGCGCGCGCACCTGGGAGCTGCGCGCGGCGCGGCGCGCTCGACGTCGTCGTCGGCGCGCGCTCGGCGGTGTTCGCGCCGCTGCCGCGCGCTGCGGCTCGTCGTCGTCGACGAGGAGCACGAGCCCGCCTACAAGCAGAGCGGAGCAGCTCCGCTACCACGGCGCGCGACGTCGCGGTGGTGCGCGCGCAGCATGCACGGCGTCGCCGTGCGTGCTCGGCTCGGCCACGCCGTCGCTCGAGTCCTGCGACAACGCGCGGCGCGGCAAGTACCACTGCCTCGCGCTGCCCGAGCGCGTCGATCGGCGCCCGTTGCCGCGCGTCGAGATCGTCGACCTGGGCAGAAGGGCGCGAAGCGGCGAGCGCCGAAGCCGAAGGCGCGGCGCCGGCTCTGCTCTCGCCGCGCCTGGCGAGCTGGTGGAGGCGCGCTCGCGCGCGGCGAGCAGGTCGCTCCTGTTCCTCAACCGCCGCGGCCACTCGCGCGTCGTCGAGTGCGAGGCCTGCGGCTTCGCGCGCCGCTGCCCGCACTGCGACGTCTCGCTCACCTACCACTCCACGCGCTCGCGTCTTCCTGCTGCCACTACTGCGAGCACACCGAGGAGCGCGCGGCCGGCTGCCCGGCGCTGCGGCCAGCCGTTCTTCCGCTACAGGATCGCGGGCACGCAGCGCATCGAGCGCGAGCTCGCGCGGCCTGTTGCCCGGGCGCGCGCGTGCACCGGCTCGACTCCGACAGCGCGCGCACCGCGCGGCGCGCACCGAGGACATCCTCGCGGTCTTCGGCGAGCGGCGGGGCCGACGTCCTGCTCGGCACGCAGATGGTGGCCAAGGGGCACGACTTCCCCGGCGTGACGCTGGTCGGCGTGCTCAACGCCGACACCTCGCTCCACCTGCCCGACTTCCGCGCCGCCGAGCGCACGTTCCAGCTGCTCACCCAGGTCGCCGGCCGCGCCGGACGCGGCAAGCCTGCCCGGCCACGTGATTCTGCAGACGCGCCACCCCGACCACCCGGCGCTCGCCGCCGCATCGCGCCATGACTACGAGGCCTTCGCCGAGGCCGAGCTGGCGGAGCGCGCGGCGGCGGGCTATCCGCCGACCACCCGACTCGTCTCCTTTCTGGTCTCCGGCCCACGCGAGGAGCGCGTGATCGAAGCGGTGGAGCGGCTGGCGGAGTGGGCGCGCGACGCGGTGGGCGCCGGCGAAGAGGTAGAGGTGCTGGGACCGGCGCCGCACGTGTGGACCAAGCTGCGCGGCCGCTTTCGCTGGCACGTGACCCTGCGCAGCGCGCGGCGCCGGCTCTTCCTCGAGAGCGCGAGCGGCTCGAGGACCGCATCGGGCAGGAGAAGCAGCCGGCCGGGGTTCGCGTGGCGGTGGACGTGGATCCGCAGGATGTCCTGTAGGACCTCGCTTCCGCGCCACGGAGTGCGGCTCGTCCTCGGCGCGGGCCGGCGAGAAACCCACTGTTCACGATCGCTTACCGGCCTTGACCGATTCTTCACGCCCCGCCTAGAGTCGCGAACACCGGACGTGACAACCTGTTGGAGTCGGACGTTCGTGCCGACACGTTTCTGACGAGAAAGCGGCGGGTCGAGGACGTAGGACGGCATACAGCTTGCCCGATGGAGTAGCAGGAGCCGCCGCCGCGCCCGGCAGCGGCTGAAAGGGGGAGAGGCTTTGAAGGCTCGATGGTTCGTTGCCGCGGGATTCCTCGCACTCGTGGTCGTACCGGCCGCTGAGGCCCGCAATTTTCACGTCGCGGGTGGCATCCAGTACGTCTCGCAGGGCGGAATCGAGAAGAAGAAGGGCAACCTGGAAGATGCGGCGCGCATCTACGGCAAGGCCGTCGCGCAGCTCACCCAGGGCCTCGACGAGGATCCCAACGACCTCGAGGCCTGGGACTATCTCGGCATCGCCTACGCCGAGCTCGACAGTGCCGAGAAGTCGGGCTGGGCGTTCGGCCAGGGCATCGAGAAGACCAAGGCCAAGGGCGAGGAGAAGAAGAAGCTCTACGACCGCCTGGTCGGCAATCGCGACTACTACTGGGTGATCTACTTCAACAAGGCGATCGCCTCGTATCAGAAGGCCATCGCCGGCGTGCCCGAGGGCAAGGAGCCGGATCCGGCCGCCGTGCAGCCGGGCATCGACGCCATGCGCCAGGCGGTGTCGATGAATCCGAACAATCCCAAGGCCTACTGCAACCTCGCCGCCTTCATGGCCAACGCCAAGCAGACGGAGGAGGCGCGCACGGTCATCCAGAAGGGTCTCGAGAAGGCGCCCGGCGATTCCTGCCTGACGGTGCGCCAGAGCCAGCTCGATTTCTCGGCCGCGACCAAGGCCGTGGATACCGGCAACTACGGTCCGGCGATTGCAGCCTACGAAAAGACGATGGCCGCCAATCCCAGCGACGCCGGCGCGGCCCAGAGCCTGGGTGAGCTGTACTTCAAGCAGGGCAGCAAGCAGGAAGAGGACGCCGGCAAGGAGACAGACGCCGCCAAGAAGGCCGAGGGCATGGGCCAGGCCAAGGCCTCGTTCACCGGCGCCGCCAAGTGGTTCGGCAAGTACCACGAGGTCAAGCCCGAAGACGAGACCGGCTCCTACAACTACACCATCGCTCTCTTGCGGGCGGGCAATGGCGCCGACGCGGCCAAGACGGCGCAGGTGCTGCTCGCCACCAACGGCACCTCGCCCGAGTACCACTCGCTGATGGCGCAGGCGTACCGCGACCTCAATGTGCAAGAGGCCGCGCAAGCCCACGCGTTGGTGAACCGCGTGCTCAAGGACGGCACCAAGGAAGCGGACGCCGCCGGCGCCGCGCAGAAGGCGGCGACGCAGTTCGGCGCCGCCTCCGATCCGGCCAAGCGGCTGAAGGAGCTGGGACCGCCCGACGAGGTGCGCACGCTGGTCATGGGCGACTATCCCGTCGAGATCTGGCTGTGGGCCGGCAAGAAGCACGCGACGGTGTTCAGCAAGGGCAAGCAGGTCACCGTGGCGGACTGGAACGCGCTCGCCAGCGCCAAGGCGCCGACCGCCAAGGCCGGGAGCAAGCGCTGATCCGGAACCGTCGGTCGTGAGCGGCGCTCCGCGCGCCGCCATCATCGGCTATGGCAACCAGGGGGCGGCGCAGGCGCATTGCCTGCGCGCCTCCGGATGGACGGTGCTGGTCGGGGCGCGGCCCGGCGCCAGCGCCGAACGCGCCCGCGCCGCCGACTTCGACGTGAGAACCCCCGCCGAAGCCGTGGCCGCCGCGGAGTTCGTAGCGCCGCTCGTGCCCGACCCCGCCTTCCCCGCTCTCTATCGCGACGCGCTCGCTCCGGCGCTCCGCCCCGGATCCATCCTTGTCTTCGCGCATGGCTTCTCGGTCCTCTACGGAAAGAACACCTGGAAGTCCGACCTCGACGTCGTCCTGGTGTCTCCGACGGCGCCGGGGAATGTGCTCGCCCAGGAGTACGACGCCGGCCGCGGCGTGCCCGCGTACCTGGCGGTGGCGGCCGATCCCAGCGGGCGCGCTTGGGTGCGCGCCGAGACCTACGCCACCGGGCTCGGCTCGAACCGCGCGCAGCTGCTGCGCACCCCGTCGAGGAAGAGGTGATCGTGGATCTGTTCGGCGAGCAGTGGTGCTCGTCGGCGGGCTCATGGAGCTGGTCTCGAACGCGGTCGACGTGCTGGTGCGCGCCGGCTATTCGCCGGCCATGGCCTATCTCGAGTGCGCCCATCAGCTCAAGTACCTGGCCGATCTCTTGCACCGCGACCGGGGCCTCGGGGCTTCACGCGCGGGGTCAGCGGCACGGCCATGTTCGGGGGGCTGACGCGCGGGCCGCGCATCGCGGGCGAGCAGGCACGCCGGCGTATGGAGGAGATCCTGGCCGAGCTCAAGGACGGCCGCTTTGCCCGCGAGCTGGTTTCCGACCAGGCGGCGGGGGGAACGCAGCTGTGGAACCTCACCTCGCAAATGGATTCGGGGCGATGGGGCCGCCTCCAGGCCGCCCATGACCAGGCGAACGGGCCTGGCTCCCGGCCCACGCAGCCTCGCTAAGGCCTTGCGGAAAAAGTTGTTGACAGACACCGGCTCGGCCCCAGAATGGCCGACGTGCGGGCCGCTCCCTGACCGTAGGCGGCCCCCCGAGGGAGGTTCGGCGTCATGACGAAGGCCGACATCGTCGATCAGATCGCCGACCGCACCGGCCTCACCAAGAAGGACGTGGCCGATACGGTGGACGAATTCCTCGACGCGGTGAGCAAGGCCCTGTCGAACGGCCAGCACATCGAGATCCGTGGCTTTGGCACCTTCAAGGTCAAGGACCGCAAGTCGCGGCTGGCGCGCAATCCACGCACCGGAGAGGCCGTTCCCGTTCCCCCCCGGCGGGTTCCCGTCTTCAAAGTCTCCAAGGAGCTGAAGGACCAGGTGGCGCAGCACGGTTGATCCCCGCGCCACCGGCGGGACAAAAAAGAAACGCCCGGAGCGGATGGCCGCCCCGGGCGTTTCGCTTTTCTCGCCTAATCGCGACTGCGGCGGAGCACCAGCAGGCGCACCAGGGAGAGGATCGAAGCCGCGGCGGCGGCGACGTAGGTGAAGCCGGCGGCGTTCAAGACCTCACGCACCGCGCCCACCTCCTGCGGCGCCACGACGCCGGCAGCCTGGAGCTCGCTCACGGCGCGGCGGCTGGCGTTGAACTCGACGGGCAGGGTGACGAGGTGGAACAGCACGGCGGCCGAGAACAACAAGATGCCGATGTCCATGAGCACGCGGCCCGCGCCGCCCATGAAGAAGCCGGCGAGCACGATCCAGGGTGCCAGCGTGGTGCCGATGTTGGCCGGCGTCAGCAGCGCCCAGCGCATGGTCATGGGGAAGTAGCCGCGCGCGTGCTGCAGCGCGTGACCCGCTTCGTGGGCGGCCACGCCGAGAGCCGCGATCGAGTTCGAGGAGTACACGGGCTCGGACAGCCGCAGGGTGCGGCGCATCGGATCGTAGTGATCCGAGAGCTGGCCCGGCGTGGACTCGATCTTGACGTTCGAGACGCCGCTGTTGGCGAGGATGGCCTGCGCCATGTCGCGGCCGGTGAGACCGGTGGACGAGGGAACGTTGGCGTACTTCTTGTAGGTGGAAATAACCCGGTTTTGAGCCCAAAGCCCCAGGATGAGTCCGGGCAGGAGCAGCACCACCGTCCAATCGAACAGGAACATTTCTGCTTGTCCTCATTTCGATGCGGAGTTACGCGGCCGCTCTCGCGTTGCACGTTGCCCGATGAGCCGGCTCCGGCGGTTGCCGGAGCGCTTCGCGCTCGGTACATTGTTTGCGTTTGCTGTACGGAGGCTAACAATGCCCCAGGGGTGGGTCAACGTACGCCCATCGGAGGGTCCCATTCCGGCATTCGCGGGCCGGAGCCTTCTGACCGCGCCTTCCCCTTGAACCCTGAAAAGGGAAATGCAGGGCCCGCCCGACCTCTCCCGGGGCCGTTCGGGCCTGCTTGTCCACCGCTTCCGGGCGCCATCGCGGCCGGAGGGGAGGATGTGTGAGCGAAGCGATCGATCTGCGTAGCGACACCGTCACCCGTCCGACCCCAGCCATGCGCCAAGCCATGGCCGAGGCCGAGGTGGGGGACGACGTGTTCGGCGACGATCCGACGCTGCGCCGCCTCGAGGAGCGCGTCGCCGCTCTCACCGGGAAGGAAGCCGCGCTCTACGTGGTCAGCGGCACCATGGGCAACCAGCTCGCCATTCGCTCGCAGGTCCGTCACGGCGACGAGGTCCTCCTCGATCGCCGCTGCCACATCTTCGACTACGAAGCCGGCGCCGCCGCCGCGATCTCCGGCGCCCAGCTCTACACGCTCGACTCCGATCGCGGACGCTTCGATCCCGCCGCCATCACGGCGCGCGCGTCGCGCGGCGAGAACGACCACTTCCCGCCTCCCACGCTCCTCTGTCTCGAGAACACGCACCACCGCTCGGGCGGTGCTGTGGTGCCACTCGATGCGCTCGAGGCCGCCGCCGACGCGGCGCGGAGCAAAGGGTTGTCGGTGCACCTGGACGGCGCCCGCCTGTGGAACGCATCGGTGGCCACCGGGATTCCCATCGCCCGTTACGCCGCCGTCGCCGACACGGTGCAGATGTGCTTCTCCAAGGGTCTCGGCGCGCCCGTGGGCTCGATCGTCGCCGGACCGGCGACGGTGATCCGCCGCGCGCGCCGCTACCGCAAGATGCTGGGCGGCGGCATTCGCCAGGGCGGCGTGCTGGCCGCGGCCTGCCTCCACGCTCTCGATCATCACGTGGAGCGCCTGGCCGACGACCATCGCCGCGCCAAGCAGCTCGCCGTAGCGCTCGCCGACGTGCCGGGCATCGAGGTCCAGCCGGTCGACACGAACATGGCGCTCCTGCGCGTGACCGATCCGGCCGAGGACGCACCGCGCATCGCGGGACGTGCGCGCGCCGAGGGCGTGCTCGTCGGCGTCATGGACCCGCGCACCGTGCGCTGCGCCCTTCACCTCGACGTCGATGACGCCAAGCTCGCGCGCGCCACCGACGTCCTGCGACGCGTGCTCGCAGCGCGCGAGACGGCCGGGGCGACGCGGTCATGAACGAGACCGTCAACGATCCGCTCGGCATCGCCGAGACCTGGCGGCAGCAGGTCGACGACACCCGCCGCCGCCTGGTCCGCGAGATCAAGGCCGACGTCGAGGCGCGCGGCTATCCGCGCGTCGCCCTCGGCCTCTCGGGAGGGCTCGACTCGGCGGTGACCGCCGCTCTGTGCGTCGAGGCCCTGGGCGCTGACAACGTGCTCGCCGTGCTCATGCCGCTGCGCACCACCGATCCCTCGTCGCTGTCGATCGCGCAGGGACTCGTGAACTCGCTCGGCCTCACCTCGCGCCGCGTCAACATGAGCCCGGTGGTCGACGCCTACTTCGCCAACTTCCCCGACGCCAACCGCAACCGCCGCGGCCTGGCAGTGGCCGGGGCGCGCGTCTGCACGCTGCTCGATCTCGGCTCGCACTACGGCGCCTGCGTGGTGCAGGCGCTCAACCGCACCGATCGCATGCTGTCCTACGGTGAGGCGCAGCAGGAGCTGGCGATCTCGGTCAAGCCGCTGGCCGGCCAGTGGAAGACGCAGGTCCAGCTCCTGGCCGACGGACTCGGGTTGCTCCCCGAGGTGCGCCGCCGCCGTCCCAGCCTCGAGTACTGGGCGGGCCAGAGCGACGAGTCCGACCTCGGCTATCCCTACGCCGTCATCGATCCGCTGCTCGAAGCCATGATCGTGACCGGCCTCTCGCCCGCTGACTGCGTGAGCCGCGGCTTCCCGCAGGCCGCCGTGGCCTGGGCCGAGAAGCGCATCGCCCACTGGCGCCTGCCGGCCGGCGGCGAGACCGCCCGCCTGGAGGAAACCAGGCCCTGACGCGGCGCGCCTCCGGGATGGAGCCCGGCGTGCTCCACGTGGTCGCGACCCCGATCGGCAACCTCGGGGACGTGACGCTGCGGGGGCTCGAGATCCTGCGCGCCGCCGACGTCGTCTTCGCCGAGGACACCCGCCACACTCGCTTGCTCCTCGTCCGTCACGGCATCGCCGTTCCCCTGCAGAGCGCCCACGCCCACAACGAGAACGCGCGGCGATCGGACCTGTTGCGCCGGCTGGGCCGCGGGGAGAAGGTGGCCCTGGTCACCGATGCGGGGACGCCCGGCGTCGCCGATCCGGGCGCGCGACTGGTGGCGGCCGCGGCCGGCGCCGGCTTTGCCGTGGTGGCGATCCCCGGACCGTCGGCGGTTGCGGCCGCGCTCGCCATCAGCGGCTTCGCGGCCGACGCCTTCACCTTCGCGGGCTTCCTGCCGGCGCGCGCCACCGCCCGCCGCCGGCGGCTCGCATCCTTGCTCGAGCGGGAGGAGCCGATCGTGCTCTACGAGGCGCCGCATCGCGTGCGCGAGACGCTCGCCGATCTGGAAGTGCTGGCGCCGAGCCGGACGCTGGCGGCTTGCCGCGAGCTCACCAAGTCGCACGAGGAAGTGCTGCGCGGGAATGCCGCCGAGGTGACGCGCGCTCTCACCGAGGAGCGCGAGCGCGGCGAGTGGACGATCGTGATCGGTCCCGGCACGCGCGTGGCCGCGGCGCGCGACAAGGCGCGCGGCGCCGCCCTCGACTTCGAGCGGGCGCAGCGTGAGAGCGGTGTCGCCGACGAGGAAGCCCGGCGGCGCGCCGAGTTCGTCTTCGGACCGCCGCGCCGCGGGGGCAAGCGTTGAGCGCGTCGCGGGAAACGCCGGGCGCCGCCGGACGCATGAAAGCCAGCGGACGCGAGGCGGTGCGCGCCTGGCTCCAACCGGTGGCGCGCGGCCTGGCGCGGGCCGGCATCAGCCCCGACTTCCTCACCCTGGCCGGTCTTGCGCTCACCGCGATCGGGGCCGTCGAGTTGTCGCGCGGGCGCTTCACCATCGGCGCGCTGTGGGCCATCGCCGGATCGCTGCTCGACGCCCTCGACGGACCGGTGGCGCGGGAGCGGGGCCGCGAGACGGTGTTCGGCGCCTTTCTCGACTCCACGGTCGACCGGGTGAGCGACACGCTGCTGTTCATCGGCATCGCCGCCTACTACTTCTACCGTCCGGTGCTCACGGCCTCGAGCCTGTCCAAGGTGCTCGAGTCGAAATACGTGGGATTCGAGCCGGTAAACGATTGGATGGTGGGCCTGACCGCCCTACTGGCGCTCGCCGGGGCGTACATGGTTTCCTACACCCGGGCTCGGGCCGAGGGCTTGGGCACCGACTGCAAGGTGGGTTGGTTCGAGCGCCCCGAGCGGCTGATCGTCTTGCTCGGCGGGGCATTGTTCGGAGCGGGCGTGTGGATGGAATACGCTCTGCTCTTCCTGGCGGTCATGAGCTGGATCACGGTGGTGCAGCGCGTACTGCACGTGCGGCGTCGCCTGGCGGGCGCGCCCCCTCTGTCGGGGCGCGGAGCCATCTGACAGCGCGCGGCATCGAACGCGCCTCACGGAGGAAGCTCCCCCATGGGTAAGGTACGAGTCGCCATCATCGGCGTGGGCAACTGCGCCTCGTCGTTCGTCCAGGGCGTGCACTTCTACCGGAACGCCAAGGACGGCGACCGCGTGCCCGGCCTCATGCACGTCGAACCTCGGCGGCTACCACGTCCGCGACATCGAGTTCTCGGCGGCCTTCGACATCGACGCGAACAAGGTCGGCAAGGACCTCGCCGAGGCGATCTTGGTCACCGCCCAACAACACCTTCAAGTTCTGCCGACGTGCCGCGCACCGGCGTCAAGGTCCAGCGCGGCATGACCCACGACGGCCTCGGCAAGTACCTGTCGCAGATCATCACAGAAGGCGCCGGGCTCGACCGCCGACATCGTCAAGCTGCTCAAGGACACGGGGACCGACGTCGTCGTCAACTACCTGCCGGTCGGCTCGGAGGAGGCGACCAAGTGGTACGTCGAGCAGGTGCTCGAGGCCGGCTGCGCCTTCGTCAACTGCATCCCGGTGTTCATCGCCCGCGAGCGCGTACTGGCAGCGCCGCTTCGAGCAGCAAGGGCCTGCCGATCATCGGCGACGACATCAAGTCGCAGGTCGGCGCGACCATCATCCACCGCGTGCTGGCGCGCCTGTTCGTCGACCGCGGCGTGCGCATCGACCGCACCTACCAGCTCAACTTCGGCGGCAACACCGACTTCCTCAACATGCTCGAGCGCGAGCGCCTGGAGTCGAAGAAGATCTCCAAGACGCAACGCCGTCACCAGCCAGATCCCGTACGAGCTGCCCGAGGACGACGTGCACGTCGGCCCGTCGGACTACGTGCCCTGGCTGCTCGACCGCAAGTGGTGCCACATCCGCATGGAGGGCACGACCTTCGGCGACGTGCCGCTCAACCTCGAGATGAAGCTCGAGGTCTGGGACTCGCCCAACTCGGCCGGCGTGGTGATCGACGCGGTGCGCTGCGCCAAGCTGGCGCTCGACCGCGGCCTCAACGGCGCGCTGCATCGGCGCCCTCGGCCTACTTCATGAAGTCGCCGCCGCAGCAGTTCCCCGACGACGAGGCGCGCGCAGATGGTCGAGGACTTCATCCGCACCTACGGCCAAAAGAAGGGCAAGCGTCCGCGGCCACGAGCCCGGTGCAGGTGCAGATGCAGGCCGCCACAGGCAGCCGCACGTCGGCGGCGCGCAACGGCCGCCCGGCGCGCGCCGACAGGTGAACGCGCAGGCCAACGGCAAGAAGGCGAAGGCGAAGCGGCGCGAAGAAGCGCCGCGCCAAGCGCTCGCCGCGCAGCAGCCGCTCGCGCGACGTGGCCGGCGGGCTGTTCATCACCTTCGAGGGCATCGAGGGCACGGGAAAATCCACGCAGGTCGGCCTCGCGGCGCGGCGTCTCGCTGAGCGCGGCCTCGATCAGCTGGTCACGCGAGAGCCCGGCGGAACCCCCTTGGGGCAGACCCTCCGGGCGTCTCTGCTGGCGCGGCGCGAGCGGCCGGCCGAACGCCGCTGGTCGAAGCCCTGCTCATGGTGGCCGATCGGGCCGACCACGTGGCCTCGGTGATCGCGCCGGCGCTGGCTGCCGGGCCAGGTGGTCCTCTGCGACCGCTACGCCGACGCCACGCTCGCCTATCAGGGTGGAGGATCCGGAGTCGACGCCGATCTGCTGGCCCGTATGAATCGCGCGGCCACGCGCTCGCTGGTGCCCGATCTCACCGTGCTGCTCGACCTCGAGCCGGCGCGGGCCGCTCGAGCGGCTGGCGGCGCGAGCCGGCGCGCTGGATCGCTTCGAGTCCGAGACCCAGGCCTTCTTCGACCGCGTGCGCCGCGCCTACCACGAGCTCGCGGCGCGCCGAGCCCGCACGCTGGCTCGTGGTCGAGGCCGGCTCGGATGCCGCCGCCATCGCCGACGCCATCGGGCGCGAGATCGATCGCCGGCTCGCCGCTAATCCGCCGCCAGGCCGGATTTCCCAAAACCTGACCCGTAGAGGCCGTTTGGCTCGCGGGATAGCCTTGTCCGGCCGATCTCTATGCTCGGCTGCCTGCGCCGGTGGACGCGCGAGAGCGCGCGACCCGCGCCGGCCGTTCACCCGCACGACGAGGGAAATCCATCGCCGATGCGCCGTCACCTGGGCCTTGGCGCCCTGCTGCTCCTCTTGTTCGTCGCCGGGTTGGCCTTCGGCTGGACCCGCGCCACCGCGCGGGACCGCTACGCGACGCTCGACCTCTTCGTCGAGGTGCTCTCCAGCGTCGAGCAGCTACTACGTCGATCCGGTCGAGCCCCAGAAGCTCGTCGAACGGCGCCATCACCGGCATGATGAAGCGACCTCGATCCCTTCTCCAGTTATCTCGATCAGAAGTCCATTCGCCGACCTGACCGGTGCAGACCCAGGGTCAGTTCGGCGGCCTCGGCATCGTCATGTCGGTGCGCGACGAGCTGCCCACCGTCATCTCGCCGCTCGAGGGCACGCCCGGCCTTCCGCTCGGCATCCAGCGCCGGCGACCGCATCGTCGAGATCGAGGGCAAGCCTCGACGCGCGGCCTCGCCATCGACGAGGTCGGTGTCGACGCTGCGCGGTCCGGAAGGCACCAAGGTGACGATCCACGTCGCCGCGCGAGGGCGAGCCGGAGCCGCGCACTATCACCATGACGCGCGCGCATCATCCACGTGAAGAGCGTTCCCTACGCCTATCGTGTTCCGCCGGCGGCGTCGGCTACCTCCGGCTCTCGCAGCTTCTCCGAGCCGACCGGGCGACGAGCTGCGACGGCGCTCGACGGTCTGCGAGGCCAGGGCGCCAAGCGCTGATCGTGCTCGACCTGCGCGACAATCCCGGCGGCCTCTGTCGCAGGCGGTCGACGTGGCCGAGCGCTTCCTGCCCAAGGGCACGGTGGTGGTCCAGACGCGCGGCCGCGCGCCCAGATGCGGACCAGACGCTTCTACGCGACGACGCGCGGCCGCACACTGGCGCAGCCGCTGGTGGTGCTGGTCGACCAGGACTCCGCCTCGGCGGCGGAGATCGTGGCCGGCGCGCTTACAGGACCACGATCGCGGCGCTGGTGGTGGGCGAGCCCACGTTCGGCAAGGGCTCGGTGCAGAGCGTGCATCAGCCTGCCCGGCACCAAGGCCGCGCTCAAGCTGACGACGGCGAAGTACTACACGCCGAGCGGGCGCTCGATCCACAAGGACGCCTACAACGCCAAGTCGGGCGAGGAGTCGTCCGACGAAGAGGACGACGAGGACGGAGCTCCGCCGCCGGCCGACACCGCGACCGCGGCCAAGCCCAAGTTCAAGACCGATTCCGGCGCACCGTGTACGGCGGCGGCGGCATCACGCCCGACCTGGTGATCAACGCCGACACGCTGTCGCCCGCCGTCGCTCGGCATCGAGCGGCGCGCGCTCCTGTTCCAGTTCGCCGTGCACTAGGTGGCCCAGCATCCCGGCGGCCCCGCCGAGGGACCTCTGCGCGCCGACGCGTGGGCGCGCTTCCAGTCGCTCCTGACCGAGCAGAAGTACAAGTACGCGCCGACTCGCTGGCCATGCAGCGCGACTACCTCCAGATCGGGCATCCGGCGCGAGATCGCGCGCCGCATCGCGGGGAGGCGGCGGCGTTCCGCGTCGCCTCCGAGTCGGACAAACGCTGCAGAACGCGATCGACCTGCTGCGCCGGGTCGCGCGCGCCGCACGAGCTTCTCAAGCTGTCGATGCTGCATTGACGTCTCCGCCACACCCCGTCTCCGACGATTTCATTCTGGTCGACTTCGACGGCACGCTTGCCGCCGCCGACGTCGGCAACCGCTTCTTCCATCGCTTCACCTCCGACGGCGCCGCCTGGCGCGGGTGATCGACGATTGGAACGAGGGCGCGCCACGGCGCGCGAGTGCCTGGCGCGCGAGTGCGAGCTCGTGCAAGTGAACGAGGAGGAGGCGCGCAGCTTCGTCGCTCGTTCCATCTCGTGCCCGAGGCCGCGGACTTCGCGGCCGCGGCGCGCGCCGCCGGTCACGACCTCGCCATGGCCTCCGACGGACTCTCCTTCTACATCGAGGATCTGCTCGGCGCGCGGGCGTGAGCCTGCCGCATCGCGCCAATCGTCTGCGCTTCGAGAGCGCCGGGCCGGTGCCGGCGTTCGGCTCGCGCGGTCCTTCGTTCGCCATGGCGGGCGGCCGCGTCGCCGCCGCGGCCGAGGACGCCGGGCCCGGTTGCGGTGCGTGCGGCAACTGCAAGGGCGCGGCATTCACGGAAGCGCGCGCCTCGGGGCGCTATCGCCGTCTCGTGCTCGTGGGGGACGGCTATTCGGATCGCTGCGGCGGCGCGCCGCCGACGTGCGCTACGCCAAGGACGATCTGCTCGAGTGGTGCGGGGAGCAGGGCCTCGCGGCGACGCCGTTCACCACCCTCGACGAGGTGGCGCGCGCCGAAGGCTGGCCGATTTGCCCGCCCTCGCCCCGGCCGCTATAGTCGAACCGTCGGCAGCGTCCCGCGCGCCACGCGCCGGCCACGTTCCCCATTCGCCATCGTCCCGCGCGCTCGATCGGAATCCACCTTGCTCTCCGTCCGTCCGCTCGCCATCGGCTCCCTCGTGCTCGAGGCGCCGGTGTTCCTGGCGCCGCTCGCCGGCGTGAGCGACGCCCCGTTCCGCCTGCTCTGCCGCGAGCAGGGAGCGGCCTCGGTGTGCACCGAGCTGGTGTCCGCCGACGGGCTGGTGCGCGGCAACCAGCAAGACGCTTCGACTACCTCTACTTCTATCCCGCGGAGCGGCCGATCGGCGTGCAGCTCTTCGGCTCGGATCCCGGCGTCATGGCCGAGGCGGCGCGCATCGTGTGCGATCTGCCCGGCGGAGCGTGCGGCCCGACTTCATCGACCTCAACATCGGCTGCCCGGTGCACAAGGTCGTGACCCGCGAGGCGGGCGCGGCGCTGCTGTGCAACCTGCCGCTGCTCGAGAGCGTGGTGCGCGCCGTGGTCGCGGCGAGCACGCTGCCGGTCACCGCCAAGACGCGCTGCGGCTGGGACAACGACCAGCAGAACGGCGTCGAGGTCGCGCAGCTCCTCGAGCAGTGCGGGCGTGGCGCTGGTCGCCATCCACGCGCGCACGCGGGCGCGAGAAGTTCGAGGGCAAGGCCGACTGGGACATGATCCGCGAAGCCAAGGCGGCGGTCTCGATCCCGGTGGTCGGCAACGGCGACGTCGTCTCGGCGGCCGAGGCCGCGTGCGCATGCTCGAGAGACCGGCTGCGACGCGCGTCATGATCGGCCGCGCCGCCTTCGGCAACCCGTGGATCTTCCGCGAGACGCGCGCGCTGCTCGAGCGCGGCGACACCGCTGCCGCCGGCGACCGCCGCGCGAGCGGCTCGAGACCTGCATGCGCCAGCTGCGCGCTGCTGGCCGGCAGCGTCGGCGAGCGGCGCGGCGGCGCGCGAGATGCGCAAGCACGTCGCCTGGTACGTGAAGGGCCTGCCCGCACGCGCGCGGTTCGGAGCAGCGGCCAATCGCATCGCAGTCCGCGGAGGATGTCGAGCGCTGCTCGCGCGAGTACCTGGAGCGAGCTCGAGGCGCGGCGCCGCCGAGCGCCCGCGGCGACGGCCGCGCCCGGCCGCGCTGGCCGCGGAGCCGGTCGGGCCGCGTCGCCGACGCGGCTCGGCGGAGCGGCGTCGCTCGCGCCGCGTGCGCCGAAGCCGCGCCGCCGACCGGCGCCTCGGCGCGCCGCGCGCGATCCGTGAGTGCCGCGTCGAGCGCGCTCGCCGTTCGCCACGCTCGACCACGACGCGCGCAGCGCCGCACCGGCGCCCGCGAGGTCGTGTTCGCGCCGGCAAGTCGCGCGGCGCAGGTCGGTGGCGATCGCGCGGCGCATCGCGCGCGCGCGCCGGCCGCGTGCTCGTCACCCGCGCCGACGCCGGCGAGCCGGCCGCGCTCGCCGCCGCGTTCCCGCGACGCCGCAGTGGCCACGAGAGCGCGCGCGACGCCGTGCGCATCGGCCGCGCGCCGCGGCCGCGCGGGCGGGTCTGCGTCATCGTCGCGCCGGCACCGCCGACCTGCCGGTCGCCGAGGAGGCGGTCGAGACGCTCGACGCGCTCGGCAGCCGCGTCGACCGCATCGCCGACGTCGGCGTCGCCGGCCTGCACCGCCTGCTGCGCGGAGCCGCGGTGCGGCGCGCGCACGCGTCGTCGTCGTGGTCGCGGGCATGGAGGGCGCGCTGCCGAGCGTGGTGGGCGGGCTCGCTCGACCGCCCGGTGATCGCGGTGCCGACGAGCGTCGGCTACGGCGCCCACTTCCGCGGCCTGGCCGCGCTGCTCGCGCATGCTCAACTCGTGCGCGCGCCGGCGTCACGGTGGTGAACATCGACAACGGGTTCGGCGCCGCCTACGCCTCGCGGCGCACCTGGTGCACACCGGTCACGGGCGAGAGGGACGCGATGAGGATCGCCTGGTTCGACGCCGTCTCGGGAGCGAGCGGCGACATGATGCTCGGCGCCGCTGGTCGACGCCGGCTGGCCGTCCGACGGCTGGCGGGGCTGCCGGCGCGGCTCGGCCTCGACGGCGGTCGCGCTCGACCGTCGGCGCGCGCGCGGCGCGGCGCCTTCGCGCCGCCAGATCGACGTGCGAGTCGGGCGGCGCGCAGCCGCACCGCCACCTGCGGCACGATCCGCGACGCTGCATCGAGCGCGCCGACGCTGCCGCCCGCGGTGCGCGAGCGGGCGCTCGAGGTGTTCACCCGGCTGGGCGAGGCCGAGGCGGAGGTCCACGGCACGACGCTCGACGCAGGTCCACTTCCACGAGGTCGGCGCGGCCGACGCGATCATCGACATCGTGGGCGGCTGCCTGGGGCTCGAGCAGCTGGGCATCGAGCGGTCTTCGCCTCGCCGCTGCCGCTCGGCCGCGGCACGGTCCGAGCCGAGCACGGCGTGCTTCCCGTTCCCGCGCCGGCCACCGCCGGCCTGCTCGCGCGGCGTGCCGCGTCGACTTGCCCGCTCGAGGGCGAGCGCCTGACGCCGACCGGCGCCGCGCTGCTCACCGACGCTGGTCACGACGGTGGAGGACGCCGCCGCCGTTCCGCGTCACGCGCACGGGCGTGGGCGCGGGCGGGCGCGATCCGGCCGACCGGCCGAACGTGCTGCGCCTCCTGCTCGGCGATGAGACCGACGGCCGGCCGGCGGCCCCGGCGCCGGCTGGTGACCGTGATCGAGACCGCGCTCGACGACGCCACGCCCGCAGGTCGTCGCCCACGTGCGCCCCGGCTGCTCGCCGAGGGCGCGCGCGACGCGTTCACCACCGCGATCGGCATGAAGAAGGGACGGCCCGGCGTGCTGGTCACCGTGCTCTGCGATCCCGCCCACGCCGAGCCGCTGGCCGGCTGCTCCTCGCCGAGACGCCGACGATCGGCCTGCGCCTGCGCCACGAGGAGCGCGTCGAGCTGCCGCGGCGCTCGGTCGAGGTCGACACGCCGCATGGCCGCGTGACCGCCAAGGAAGCGGTTCTCCCCGACGGCAGCCGCCGGCTCATGCCCGAATACGAGAGCCTGGCCGCGCTCTCCGAGCGCACCGGCATTCCGCTGCTCGAGCTGTCGCGCTCGGTGCTCGCCGCCTGGAGCGGCGAGCGCTGATCCTGCCCCCGTGCTCACGGCGCGGCGGCTGACCGCGGGTCCGGCCGGGGCGGCGCCGGTGCTCCGCGACCTGGAGCTCTCGCTGGCGCCGGGCGAGTGGGTGGCCCTCACCGGATCCAACGGCGGCGGCAAGAGCACGCTCTGTCTGGCGCTCGCCGGACTGCTCGAGCCCAAGGCCGGAGAGGTGGCGCTGGACGGCATTCCCTTGCGCTCCGACGATCCGCGCCGCGCCTCGGTCGGCATCGTGTTCCAGGAGCCCGAGGCCCAGCTGGTCGCGCCCACGCTCGAGGACGAGCTGGCGTTCCCGCTCGAGAATCTGGGCTGGGAGCGAGGTGCGATTCGCGCGCGCGTGGCCGAGCTGGTGGCCGAGTTCGAGCTCGCCGGCCTCACCGGCCGCTCGCCTTCCCAGCTCTCCGGCGGAGAGAAGAGCCGCCTGGGCGTCGCCGCCGCACTAGCCGGCGATCCGCGCTATCTGATCCTCGACGAGCCCGGGGTCTATCTCGACGCCGGCGCGCGCTCCCGGCTGCGCGCCCTGGTGCGCCGCGAGGTTGATCGCGGGCGCGGCGTGCTCTTCGTGACCCAGCTCGAGGAGGAGTGGCGCGCCGCGGATCGCCGGCTCTCCCTGGAAGACGGCGTGGCTCGTGACGCCGGCGCCGGGCTCGCGACGCCCGGGGCGCCGGCCGCCACGTGGCCCGAGACCGGGGGCATGGCGCTCGCCGCGCGCGCGCTCCGCTTCTCTTATGGAGGGGAGCGCCCGCTGATCGACGGCGTCGACCTCGAGCTCGCGCAGGCGGAGGCCGTGTTGCTCACGGGGGCGAGCGGCAGCGGGAAGACCACGCTGCTGCTCCTGCTGTGCGGAATCCTGAGCCCGAGCGGGGGAGCGATCGAGCTTCGACCGGGGACTTCACTCGGCGTGCTCCTGCAGTCGCCGGAGGATCAGCTGGTGGCGCCCACGGTGCTCGAGGACGTGGCGCTCGGCGCCCGGGCGGGCGATCGCGGCCGCGAAGCAATGGCGCGCGCGGCACTGGCCGCCGTCGATCTCGGGCCCGAAGACATCTATCTCCGCCCGCCGGGATCGCTGAGCCACGGACAAAAACGGCGGGCGGCGTGGGCCGGGCTCCTGGCCCGGGAGGCCGAGCTCTGGCTCCTGGACGAGCCCACCACCGGCCTCGACGGCGATGGAATTTTAGTGCTTCGAAACACGCTGGAGCGTTTTGTCGAGCGCGGAGGATCGGCCTTGATCGTGAGCCAGGATCCTCGCCTGGAGGCATGGGGGATACGGCGTTACCATCTTTCGGCCGGTCGCGTGGGCGCTGCGAACAATCCCGACTCTTCCGTATCGGATGGCTGGCACGGGCTTTGTAAGCCAGTTTCTGCTTGACTCAAGGGCTTGTAAACCCTATGTTATTGAAGTTTTACAACCCAGTGGCATTCCCCCGCGCCAGTCCGGGGCGTGAGATGTGGCCCGACCCGATGGGCCGATTTTCCGGGCGATGGGAGTAACAGGATGGATTCCGATCGTTGCCTGGGAGAATGCCGCGTGACGCTTCATCGTCATCCCTAGGCTTGCTTCCGTCCTCGCTCGTCGAGGACACGGACGTTTTCCGACGCGGTCGCACGCCATGCGATCGAGTCGGCCCGTTCGAGGTCGACAACGATGTCTCGCCAGAGAAAGGGGTGATGCGAGGCCGGATTCTCCAATCAATGCCGGACGGGCGCGTTCACCGCGGGAAGCTCGATTCCCGCGACTCACGGAACGCGTCGAAGAAACGACACCTCGCTCGCACGTACCGCTGCATCGCATGCGAACGCATTGCGACGTTGGAGGCGGTTCCTTGAGAAACCCGATGCACCGACTCACCCATACCTCTCATCGCGCACCGGCCAGGGTCGTCGCCGGAATCGACGCTTGGGGGGATCGTTCTCGGGCGGGTGTAGACGGTAGACGGGAGATTCTACGAGGGGCGCTTCCCGGGAGTCGTTCTCTCTACTCTCAGGGGCGGCGAATCCAAGCCGCCTCGCTGGAGGCTGACAACATGCGTCGTTTCCTTGCTCTGCTTCTCGGCCTCGCGCTGGGGGCGATGGTCCTCGTCCGATCCATGTGCCGACGGCCATGGCTGCGGGCACGCTGGACAATCCCACCAACGACGAAGTCGTGAAGAAGCCGACGCTGAACGCACCGCGATATCGGTCGGGATTCCAGACCGCTGCCGCGAGCACCGTTTGGTACGGCTTCTTGGCGTCGAGCACCGATCCCAACAAGGTTCACGTGGATCCCGCCTATCCCGCAGCTTCCGATCCGAACAACCGGGCGCAGTGGGATTTCGACCGCGGATACTACGGATGCGATATTACGGGGACGGACTCGACCCAGTTCTGGACCTTCTTGCAGGGTCCTCAGGCGTCGGACGCCGGCAACTATCTGACGCCGGCGGCCCGTCCGTTCTGGTACTACGACTATGGTAACAACATCACCATCGGTAACCACGCGCTCAACGTCGCGCGCGGAGCTCGCCGGTCGCATCCACCGCCGTATGGGTCTCGCCGGCGTGTGGCACCAGGACAACCTGTCCACGGTGCCTGACACCGGTACGGTTTCGCCGGGATTCGCGACCAACATCGCGGGCTCGGGTTCGGCGTGGTGCGGTCTTCGCGTCACGGGCGATCCGAACGCTCCGGTCGATCTCTATACCGGCAACCGGTACGACTCGCAGGGCCAGTACAACGACAACCGTAACCCGGGCATCACGGTCCGCTCGGCCTATCCTGGCTATGCGGCCCAGTGGGATCAGCTCATGTACCGGGACTTCCCCTACAGCTCCGGTGCTCCGGGGACGGTTGCCTTCACCTACCGCGCGGAGCTGAACAGCACCGCGACGGGCGACCCGGGCGGCGCCGGCTGGTTCACGCCGGATCCGTTCAGCGCTGCGAACCTCGTGTCGGGCACCGGTGCGGCTGAGCCGGTCGACTCGTTCGAGGTCTGGGTCGGCGCTCCGAAGGAGAGCGGTGTCTACGATTCCGTGCACCGTTATCTGTCGGACACGATCGACTTCGGTCTCGGCGGAGCCAGTGCTCCGGCGATGATCTTTGCGACCACCGGCGTGGTCAGCGGCTCGGTCAGCCCGGCGATCCCGGGCGGCGCGTCCTGGTCCAGCGTCCGTGTGGTGTTCCGCGTCAAGACGAACCGCGCGTTCGACGATCGCGTTCCTTCCGCTAACGGCACGGGCTGGAACTCGACCACGGGTGCTGTGGTCATCGACAACGTGAACGTGAACGGCAACAGCTCCGACTTCGAGGCGTCGTCCCAGGTCCGGCCGCGCTACACGGGGACCAAGAACCTCGACGGCACGACGACGTACGCGGAGAACGTGCCCACGGCATCGTGGATCACGACGGGCCGTTCGGTGGCCGCCTACGGTCACATTCACAATCAGAACGACCTTCCGTTCGCCGATCCCTGCAGCAAGCTGTTCTGCAACCTGAGTGAGAACATCCTGGTCATGTCCAACCATGACCCGGAGGGCGCCAACCCGGCGCACACGTTCCACAAGGAGTCGCAGAACTGGGCCTACAGCCCGGTCATCTGCCTGAATGACGCTTCCCCTCGGGGAGTCGCCCAGGGCACGCCGGCTGGTCTGCGCGCAGGCATCAGCGGCACCAACCTGCAGTTCGACTTCTATAGCGGCTTCGACGATGCCGGCCTCTCGGGCCTCTTCTTCTGGTACGCGCTCCGTTCGATGTGCCAGGCATCCGCCGTCGCTACGGCCGACAAGCAGCAGATGGGACCCAAGGTTCCGGCGTGGGTCTCGTCGACGGCCGGCTTCATCAACGATTACGGCTCGCCGGTCTGTGTCAGCTATGACACGTCGCCCGGCGATCTGGACGCGTTCATCGATTTCGTGAATGCCGACTCGGTTCAGGTCGAGCTCGAGAACCAGACGCGCTGCGAGCGTTTCGCGGCCACCGCCTGCGGAGCGAGCGACGGCACGTACTGGGACAACATTCGCATGGGCTTCATCACGGGCGCCGGTGCCGCCAAGCCTGCCGTCAGCACGGGCTTCTGGCACTTGCTCAACGACACGTTCCCGTTCAACGAGGGCATCTCGCCCGGCTCGGCTGGTTTCGACACCACCACCGCGCTGGTCAATGACGCGTTGAACAACGCTCGTAGCGCTGGCGGCGAAGGCGTGATAATCCGGGCGATACGCTCGTGTACTCGTCCTCGTTCGCGGGTGGCGACACCCGTATGGACCTGGTGTTCCGCATCAAGCCGGGTCCGGGCAACTACTCGGACAAGGGCAACATGGCTTCCGCCCTGTTCAAGGTTCCCTCGAATCCGGGTCTGGGCAACGCCGCGGCTGGCGACGGCTCGTTCTGGGGCACCTACATGGCCAACAACAGCAGCCAGATCGAGGCCGGCGCGACTGGGCTCGTCGGTTCTGCGAATGGCCACACGGCGTCGCGCTGGGATCCGCAGACGTGGAACTCGGCTCGTATGGACTCTGCCCAGGGCAACGTCTACCCGCTGGTTTCTCGCGGCGTGGGTGTCCCGACCTCGGATACGTGGCAGGGTACGTATCACGAGCGAGATGCGCACGGCGGTGCCGACCCGAACGGTGACGGCTCCAGTGCCGATGCCGCTCCGCTGGCGAAGCCTCGTGCGCTTTGTTATCTCGTCGTGCAGACCGGTCCGCTGGATCAGACCAACATCTGCTGCAGCGTCGCTAAGTGCGCGACCTTGGGTGGCGCTACCTATCCGCCGGCCGGTTATCCGGGCGCGGGTGATGGCGATGGCTCTGCCGCTTCGACCACGCGCGAAAACACCAAGATCCTTCCCGACGGTCTGTTCACGCCGGGCACGCACGTCTCGTACTTTGTCCGCCGCTCGAACCAGAGCAGCTCGGGCATTTTGGCGAACAGCTCGCCGGACACCAACACGGTGAGCCTGCAGACGGGCATGACGGATTACTTCGATCAGCTCCGCTACGACAGCTTCGACGTGCTTCCTGACATGTGGAAGCACACGGACTTCGGCGGTAGCGGTTTGGCGTGCCTCCTCTACGTCGACGCCGGTGACCGGCGCGGCGGCGAGCCCGCGGTGGTGGGTGCTCTCGACTCGCTGGGTTATGGCAGCGACAACGGAGCGGATCGTGGCTGGAAGGCCATCACGTCGACCAATGACGTCAACAATCCTGCCGGCTTCGTCCCCGTCAACCTCGGGGCCATGGGTGTCGCTTACGACAAGTACGACATTCGTGCTTCGGAGTCGCAGGAAGGCGCTCGTATCGGCTGCCGTATCCCGGGCGGCGGAGTCGACGCCGGTGTGTCCGATCGTCAGTGCAAGCAGGGACCGACGGTCGCCATGCTCGATCGCTTCTACAACACCATCATCTGGGACTCCGTGGATCTCGATGGCTCGTCGGGCACCATGCACGACGGTCAAGGCACGGGCTCCGAGCAGTCCGACGACCCTGGCATGATCAATCAGTGGCTCGATCTGGCTGCTTCCGGTAACGAGAAGGCGTTCTGGGCCAACGGTGACGGCCTCACGCAGGACCTCAACGGAGCGGCGGGTTCGTCCGCCACGCTGTTGGGCCGCATGGGCGGTCTCTTCGTTCAGGACAACTACTTCGACTTCACCGGCAATCAGCAGGCGGTGATGGTCTTCAAGCCTCAGGCGGTGACGGGCGATAAGTTCCACGCGTCGCGCCGCTACGGCATCTTCAACTCGTGCCAGGCCATTCTCGACATCATCGACCGTGATGGTTCGGTCGCCGGCGCGGAGCGCGCGGCTCGCTACGAAGACGTGAGCGACCGTGGTGCGGGCTCTGCCGGTCCGTTCTATTCGTCGGTGTATCGTCGTCTCGATGCCGGTGCGGGTCGCTTCTACGCCACGCTGCTCGATGGCTTCTCGTTCGACAACCTCCGCGGTTGGGACGGTACGTCGACGGGATCCGCGATCGGGCCGCAGCTCGCGACCAACGACTACGGTCGTCGTGCCTGGATGCAGGACGCGCTCGACGCATTCAACCTGTGCGCTCGCGTCAATCCGGTCATCGGCGTCGGAGACGTTCCGGGTCTGGCGTTGAACTTCGTCAAGGGCGCGTTCCCCAACCCGTCGGTTGCGGGCGCCGCCAGTGTTCGCTTCTCGCTGGCCCAGCCGGCGAAGGTCACGATCCGCTTCTACAACGTCGCTGGCCGTCTCGTTCATGAGGCGACCGTCGAGGGTCATGTGGGCGCGGACAACCTATACCGCTGGGACGGCAGCACCTCGACGGGCGTCAAGGCGTCCTCGGGCGTGTACTTCTACCGGCTGTCGGCTCCTGGAGTGCAGTTCCAGAACAACAGCCAGCGCATGGTGCTCCTGGGTCAGGCCGGCAACTAACGCCAGATTCGGGACGCGCTGAGCGTCTAGACGGGGGCGGGGAGAGAAATCTCCCCGCCCTTCGTCGTTTCCGGGGGGCTGCCCGGGGGCCGAAAAGCCCCTCCGGGGCCGGTTGACGGAGGCCCGCCCCGACCGCTAGATTGAATGCACACCGGGCACAAATCAGGGCGTACTGGAGGACGCTGGATGCGTTTGAAGTGGTGGGGATTTTTTGTCGTTTTGATCGTCGCCCTGGCCCAACTTTCCTGCCGGAAAACGGTTGCCCCGAATACGGACCGAAACCGCTCGCCTGAGACCTTCCTCACGGCAGCCCCTCTCGATTCGATCGGCGGCAAACCGCTCAACCGTGCACCGTACCGGTTCCACGTGCACTGGTCGGGATCGGACGTGGACGGAGCCGTGGCCGGCTTCTTCATCGCCGTCACCGAGACGCTGCCGGGAGAGCCTTTGCCCGGGCCCAAGCCCCAGCAATGGCACTTCACCACGCGCACCGACTCGGTATTCGTGTTCGACGTGCACGAGGGGCTCGGCACCGACCGCGAGCACGGGCTCTACGTCTTCGCCATCGACAACGAAGGCAAGGCCGATCCGACGCCCGCGCTCACCCGCTTCGTGGCCCGCGATCGCAATCTGCCCGGCATCATCTGGGAGCTGGCGCGCTCGGAGGGGACGATCTTCGTGCCCGCCCCCGGCGGCGGCGTCACGCAGGCCGCGTTCACCCGCGATCTGACCGATCCACAGGATCCGTCGGCGGCGCAGTCCTTGCCCAAGGACACGATTCCGGTCGGCTCGGCGGTCTACTTCGGCTGGCGGGGCTTCGACAAGGACTGGAACAGCAGGATCGCCGGCTACCGCTACAAGCTGGTCGAGGACGACTACCAGAGGGTCGATTCGCTCACGCGCTCGGTCGCCTACGGGACCGGCACCGGCTCGGGGCCGAGTGCGGCTGCGCTCCCCATCGGTCTCAACGTGTTCCGCCTGCGCGCCGTCGACGAGGCCGGCGGCACCACGTTCCCCGACTCGCTGCGCCGCTTCGTCGTGAACTTCGACCCGGACACGTGGTGGGCCGGACCGGACACGACCGATCCGGTGGTTCGCGCCGCTCTGCTGCGCGACGCCCGCGGGCTCTACCTCCTGGCCGACGATCAGTCATCGGGAACGCCGCCGGCGGTGCTCGACAATTGGCTGGGCGCCGGACGTTTCTGCGTCCTGCCCGCCGACCGCAAGCCGATGTCCACCTTCCTCGAGAAGGTTCGCATCGGTAATGAGTTCCGCTACTACGTCCACGTCGACAACGACACCGTGGGGCGCAACTGCGAGGCCCTCTATATGTTCGCCGGCGGTCGCGACAAGGACTCGCCGTACCGCGTGACCATCTCCAACACGACGCCGCCGCCCAACGCGTGCCTCGTGGGCGTCCCGGGTCCGGCCAACGGCTCTCCGGTCGGATTCGAGTTCCGCATCATCCGCGAGCTGGTGACCATGCAGCCGCAGACGCCGCCCTTCTCCGAGATCTATCCCAACTTCGATCCGCTGTCGCCGAGCTTCCGGCCGGAGATCTACTTCACCGAGCCGTTCTCGCCGAGCGGCGGATTCACCGGCACGTCGTTCGCGCAGGTGCGCGCCGTCGACGGCAACAACGGCCGCGATCACCGCATCCGCAACTCGCGCGAATACATCCGCAACTACAACGCGGGCTTGCTGACGCCGGCGGAGCAGGTGCTCCGCCCGCTGGTCATCAACTGGTACTCGAACTTCAATCCGTACTTCCTGCCGCAAGTGCTGGGCTTTGCCCCGCGACCCGACACGCTGCTCACCGACCCGTCGTTCACCGCGCGGCTGTTCATGTTCGATCCGGACTCCACCAGTGGCACGCCGGCGCCGTTCCTGGTGCGCGTGCGCTTCCGCAACGACAACGAGCCACAGCCGCCGGGCGAGGATCAGGGCTGGGTGCCGCAGCAGCCGTTGCTGATGAAGTCAGGCGAGACCATGACCATCAACCTCCCCGTCGACCTTCCCCCGGGACGCAACTATTTCGAGTTCGAGCTGTCCGACTTCCCCGATCCGGCGGGTATCAGCCTGGTGGATCGACGGATCGTGCGCGCACGCATTCCGTTCTACTGGCAAACCACGACCCCGTAGCGGAAAGGACGGCGAAAGGAAGTGAGCCGAATGAGCTGGAAGCTGAATGGAGCCGCGCGCTGGTTGTTCGCGGCCATGGTCGCCCTGACGGCTTGGGGCTGCGCTTCCGAGAAGATCAGGGGAGCGCTCGTCGGCAACGACCGGCCGCTGGTGCAGCTGACCGCGCGTCCGCAGCCCGGGGACTCCGTTTACTTCAAGGTCCGGCTGCAGTGGACCGCCTCGGATGCCGACGGCAAGGTCGAGTACTACATCTACAACGTCGATCCGCCGCTGTCCGGCGACACCACCTGGACGCGCATCGACCGCAACGAGACCACGATCTTCTTCAAGTCGAGCACGCCGCGGACCGGGGACACGGATCTCAGCAACGGAGTTTTTCCCTCCTCCGCGGTGTCGAGCCGGGACTATCACGAGTTCGTGATCAAGGCCGTCGACAACGAGGGGGCGGAATCGCCGCCGGCCACCGTGGCCTTCACTTCGAGGACCGTGGCGCCGGTCACCCAGATCCTGTCGCCCCCGAATGGTCGTGGCGTGACCCGGACCACGGCGCCCAGCGTGCGCATCGAATGGCGCGGCGTCGACGCCGATCGCGAGGGCGAAGGCCAGGCCGGGCCGCCGCGTCTCTACAAGTACAAGCTGGTGACCCGGACCCAGATCCAGCAAGCGCTGGGCCTGGGAAGCTCCGATCCCTCGGCGGCGGATATTCAGAGGTTCTTCACCCTCGACGGGCCGGCGCCGAACTTCGCCAACTGGGATTCGATCAGCGCCGACACCACGTTCAAGCAGTACGAGGCGCTGACCCCCGGGCAGATCTGGTTCTTCGCCGTGGTGGCCTTCGACATCGCCGGCGCCTACGAGCCGCGCTTCAACCTCGACAACAACGTGCTGCGCTTCAAGCCCAGCACCGAGCTTCAGGCCCCGGCCATCGTCGTTTTCAACTCGTTCTTCATTCGCAGCCAGGGCAACCGTGGCTCCTTCGATCCCAGCGAGGCGCGCGTGGTCCGCGTCCAGGTGCCGGAAGGGGAGCCGATTACGTTCAACTGGGACGCGGTCCCCGCGCAAGGCACGGTGCTGGCCGGATTCCGCTGGGTGCTCGATCCCATCGACGGCGACATCTTCAACGAGGCGCAGCGCGAGAACGATTCCCAGACCTATCGCTGGTCGAGCTGGTCGACCTCCGAGCAATCGACCACGGTCGGGCCGTTCTACCAGATCACCGTCGTGGACGGACACGCCGACACCACGGTCTTCCACCGCCTGTTCATCGAGGCGCGCGACAACACCGGCTCGATCTCGCTCATGATCATCGAGCTCGAGGTGGTGCGCGCGCTGTTCAAGGATCCGTCGGTGGCCCGGAACATCCTGTTCTTCGACGACTTCCGGGGCGAGCCCGACCGTCCCGATCACCAGCCCTACGCGAACTTCCCCATCGAGTCGGTGCTCGATACGTTGATGTACGCGGTGGGAGGCTTCCCCTTTCAATTCCGACCGCCCGGTACGCTGTCCAATCCGGGGATCTTCGCCGGCTATTTCTCGGATGCCAGTGGCAAGGTGGTCAGCGATACGCTCGACTACCGTTTCCTGCCGACCACCGGCCTGCCGCTCAGCATCATGGCCCGCTACAAGGCCGTGGTCTGGTACACGAACAGCAGCGACGCCGCACGGCTCGGCAGCAAGAACGGCTCGAGCCCCGAGGGAGCCCTACGCTTCGCCAACGACTTCGGACAGCTCAATGGCCTGGCCGTCTATCTGTCGCAGGGCGGCAAGGCGTTTCTGTTCGGCAGCGGGGTGGCGCAGTCGATCGCCAACGGCTACGTGACGCGCTTCGGCGGCACCAACCCGGCCCCGCCTCCCTATGCCAGCGGCGGCAACGGTCCGGATCGGACGCACATCCTGTGGCCCGGAAACTTCCTCTACGACTACATGATGGTGCGCTCGCAGATGGACATCGCCGATCAGGCGGGTGCGGGTGACAATCAGTCCGACAACGACAACTATCTCGATTTCATCCCCTATCTGCCGCAGTTCGCGTGTGCCGGCTCTCCGTGGCCGCCCGACGTGACCACGCCTCCTCGCACCGACACCTGTGATCCGCGTGTCGGGCCGGCGGCGATTGCCAACGTGGCAACTTGGGACGGCTTGCCGCACCTTCACATGCAGACGGAGTTCAACAACTGGCCCACGAGCCCGCCGCAGAGCATCGTCTCCTACTATGTCTCGAATGCCGACATCATCACGCCCGACGTTGCCGAGCTCGACACGCTCTATTTTGGGCGGTGTAAGAGGCAGCTGATTCGCGCCGCGCGCGACAATCCGGACGGCAAGCCGATCTGGTTCCACGTCACCGGTCTCAGCGGGTGGGAGCTCAACTGGACGACCCTTCCCCTGTGGCTCCTCGATCGCACCGAGATGCGGAGCGCGGTGGACGTCATCTTTGGCAAGTGGGGATTCGAGCGGAATCCGAATCCCTTGACCCAAACCGGACCGGGCGCGGTGGAGCTCACGCCGTCCGAGCGGATGGGGGGCGAGAATCCGTGAGGGAACGCGTGGTGGGGCCGCAACCGCATCACCCTTCGTGGCGGTGGATGATCTTGGCCGTGGCTCTCACCGCCGCGCTCGCCGGCGCGGCGCGGGCCGCCGACTGTCCGGATCCCAACGACAATTGCGGCAACGTCGTGGCCAAGCCCGACACGTTCCCGCGCATCCACTTCCGCGCCTTCCCCGGCGTCACCGGCTCGCAAGGGCAGGACAGCACGGTGAGCCGGAAAGTGACGTTGGAATGGGATCGCGATCTGGCGCTCGAGCAGCGGCTTCGCGGCGACACGCTGGTCGGCGGGTTCGGCGGCTACAACATCTATCGCGTGTTCGTGAATCGCGACACCTGCAGGCTCGAGCTCCTGCGTCGCTTCGTGTACAAGGACACCTTGCTGTGGCACTTCCCTGACAACCAGCCGCGGGCCCGGTTCGTGGATCCCGACTCCGCCGGTAACATTCAGCGCATCCAGATCTGCCGGCGCGTCGATCCCAACAATCCCAAGCGCTGCGCCCAGTTCGACTCGGTTTACGCGCTGGTGTCGCCGCCCGCGCCGCCCGACGGCTTCCCGGCCTACTACGCCATCGTGTACGCCGCCGATCCGTCGCTCGTGCAGGGTGGGTTCGAGAACGCCTTCGTGCCCGACCGCACGCAGTGCACGAATCCCTTGGATCCGACCACGTGCTGCAACATGAACAATCTCGCTCTCAATCTGATGGCCGAGCCGGTGCTCCTGACCGGGCCGCCGGCGTCGGATCTCGAGCGCGTGTTCGTGGTGCCCAATCCCTACCGCGGGGTCGAGGCCTGGGACACGCCGGGCAACCATCGCGTGGAGTTCCGCAACCTGCCCGGCCAGGCCACGGTGCAGATCTTCTCCGTGGCCGGCGATCTCTTGCGCGTCCTCGGTCACGACAGCACGGTGACCGGCGTGGCGCAGTGGGATCTCAAGAACGAGCGCTCCCAGGACGTCGCCTCGGGGATCTACATGTACCGGGTGACGACCCCGACCGGATTCGAGTTCAAGGCCCACTTCGTCGTGGTTCGCTGAGCCGGCGCCACTTCGCCGGGCTCGCGCCTCGCGCTTTCCGCCGGCCTCCCGTTTCCGGGGGGCCGCGGCTTGTTTCTCGGGCGCGCACGGGCGAAAATGTCGCGTGAAACGTCTTCCCCCCGGAGGAATCCCTTGAGCCCGTCCCCGAGGCCGAATCCGAACGGCCCTGAGCTCGTCACGCGGGAGCTGCCTGGCCCGCGCGCGCGTGCCATCGTCGATCGCGACCGCAAGGCCATCTCGTCCTCCTACACGCGCGCCTATCCCCTGGTGATGAGCCACGGGAACGGCGCCCTGCTGTGGGACGTGGACGGCAACCGCTTCCTCGATTTCACCGCCGGCATCGCGGTGGGGGCGACGGGGCACTCGCATCCGCGCGTGGTCAAGGCGATCCGCGAGCAGGCCGGTAGCTTCCTCCACATGTCGGGGACCGACTTCTATTACGACCTCGAAGTGCGGCTGGGCGAGCGGCTGACCAAGCTCGTGCCTGGGCCCGGCGAGAAGCGCGCGTTCTTCTCCAACTCCGGCACCGAGGCGGTCGAAGCGGCGATGAAGCTGGCGCGCTACCAGACCAAGCGCCCGCTGTTCCTCGCCTTCTACGGCAGCTTCCACGGCCGCACCATGGGCTCGCTCTCGCTGACCGCGAGCAAGGCGATCCAGCGCCGCGGCTTCGCGCCGCAGACGCCGCAGGCCACGCACGTGCCCTTCGCCGACTGCCGCCGCTGCGTGTTCCACCTCAAGTACCCGGAGTGCAACCTCGCACTGCGTCTCGCTCATCGAGGACTACGTGTTCGCCAAGCACACGCCGCCCGAGGACGTGGCGGCGATCTTCGTCGAGCCCATCCAGGGCGAGGGCGGCTACGTGACGCCGCCGCCCGGCTACTTCGAGCGCCTGCAGGCGCTGTGCAGGAAGTACGGCATCCTGCTGGTGGCCGACGAGGTGCAGTCGGGCATGGGACGCACCGGCAAGTGGTTCGCCATCGAGCACTGGAAGGGAGTCGCTCCCGACGTCGTGACCATGGCCAAGGGCATCGCCTCGGGCATGCCGCTCGGCGCCACCGTGGCCTCCAAGGAGCTCATGTCGTGGCCGCCCGGCTCGCACGGCAACACCTTCGGCGGCAATCCGATTTCGTGCGCCGCGGCCCTGGCCACCATCGATCTCATCGAGGAGAAGCTGCTCGAGAATGCGCGCGTGGTCGGCGCCTTCCTCGAGCGCGAGCTCACGGCGATGGTCGAGCGCCATCCGCACCTGGGCTGGGTCAACGGCAAGGGCCTCATGCTGGCGCTCGAGGTGGTGAAGGAGCCGGGGACCAACATCGGCGATCCCAAGCGCCGCGAGGCCATCATTCAGTCGGCGTTCCGGCGCGGCCTCCTGACCCTGGGCGCCGGGCCGTCGGCCATCCGCATCTCGCCGCCGCTCACCCTGACGCGGGCGCAAGCCCAGGTCGGGCTCGAGATCCTGGAGGAATCGGTGGTCGAGCAGGATGCGCAAGGCGGCCGCCGGGGAGTCATCTCGCTGAACGGCCGCGGCGGCGCCAAGAAGGGCGGCGCGAGGCGGGCGGGTTGAACGCCTACGCCGAGCGCTACCGCGTCGAGGTGCGGCGAGGAGCTCCCGGCGCTCCGGAGGCCGAGCACGAGGTGATCGCGATCGGCTGGCGCCCCGACGGCGGGGAGGAGGCGCCGATCGCCGACGCCGACTTCGCCACTTTCTTCCGCTCGGGCTGCAAGCCGCTCCAGGCGCTGCCGCTGGTCGAGCGCGGCCACGCCGAGAAGCTCGGCTTCGGGGCGCGCGAGCTGGCCGTGATGTCGGCGTCGCACAACGGCGCCGCCGAGCACGTCGAGGTGGTGCGCGGCATGCTGGCCCGGATCGGTCTCGAAGAGGACAAGCTCCTGTGCGGCACGCACGAGCCCGAGGATCCGGAGAACGCGGCGGCCCTGCGCTCGGGCCGGCTCGCGCCCTCGCCGGTCTACAACAATTGCTCGGGCAAGCACGCCGGCATGCTGGCGCTGGCCGTGGCCGAGGGCTGGCCGGTCGAGGACTACGTGGCATTCGATCATCCGGTGCAGGTCGCCTGCGTGGGCGCGGTCGCCGAAGTCTGCGGCGTCGCCACGCGCGATCTTCCCTGGGGCGTGGACGGCTGCAGCGCCGCCAATCCGGCGATGCCGCTCTCCGCCATGGCGCGCGGCTTCTCGCACCTGGCGCGGGCGCGCGCGGGAAGCGCCGACGCGCGCGAGCGGGCACTGGCCGCGGTTCGCGGCGCCATGGCCCAGCATCCGAGCTTGGTCGCGGGTCGCGGGCGCTTCTGCACCGATCTCATGGAGGCGACGCGGGGCGAAGTCGTGGCCAAGGTCGGAGCCGAAGGGCTCGAGTGCCTGGCGCTTTCGCGCAGCGGGGAGGGCGTGGTTCTCAAGGTGAAGGACGGGGCGCGCCGCGCCGTGGCGCCGGCCGTGGTCGCCTTCCTGCGCGATCGCGGACATCTGACGCCGGCGGCCGAAACCGCGCTCGAGCGCTGGGCGCGGCCGGCCGTGCGCAATCACCGAGGCATCGTCGTGGGCGAGATCCGGGCCGCGCGGGTGGCGGCTCCCGTGGCGGCGACCGCGCGCGTGCCATGAAGATGGGCGTGGCGCTCCTACGGGCCGCCGCGATGTTGGCGCTCGCCGTGCTCGCGGCGGTCGACGGCGGAGCGGCGCCGGTTCCTTCCTCCGTGGTGTGGGTGCGCTTCGCTGATCGCGGCCGCCTCGAGCGCGCTCCGGCGGCGCTGGTGCGCGAAGCGGCGCGCGCCGCGGTTTCGCCGCGCAGCCTCGAGCGCCGGCTCGCGCGCGGCGCCGGGCCGGAAGTCTTCGCGTCGGATCTCCCGGTGGAATCGCGCTACCTCGCGGCCCTCGCCGACCGCGGCTTCCGCGTGCGCGTGGTCAGCCGCTGGCTCAACGCGGCGAGCGTGGAGACGGCGCCCGAGCGCCTCGCCGAGCTGGCCGCGCTGCCCTTCGTGCGCGCCGTCGAGCCGGTGTCGCGCGCGCGGCGCATGACCCCCGACGTGGTGGTGCCGAGCGCCGAGCCGGCAGGCGCTGGCCCGACCCCGGCGGTGGCCGCCGACCCGGGCGATCCCACGTTCTACGGACTGTCGTGGGCGCAGAACCGCGTGGTCGAGGTGGACAGCCTTCACGCCGCCGGCCTTTCCGGTCAGGGCATCCTGATCGCCATGCTCGACACCGGCTTCCGCGAGACCCACGAGGTGCTCGATTCGCTGGCGGTGACGGCGCGGCGCGACTTCATCCACGCCGACACCGTGGTGGCCAACGAAGCCGGCCAGGACGCGGCGGGCCAGGACTCGCACGGCACCAACACGCTGTCGATCGTCGCCGCGAATCTGCCCGGGCGCATGGTGGGCCCGGCGTATCACGCGCGCTACGCGCTGGCCAAGACCGAGGAAGTGACGAGCGAGACGACGGCGGAGATGGACTACTGGCAGGCGGCGGCCGAGTGGGCCGACAGCCTCGGCGCCGACGTCATCTCCTCGTCGCTGGGCTACAGCGAGTTCAACAACGCGGCCGATTCCTACACCTATGCCGACATGGACGGACGCACCACCGTGGTCACGCTCGCCGCCGCCGAGGCGGCGCGGCGCGGCATCGTGGTGGTGACCGCGCAGGGCAACGAGGGCAACCTACCCTGGCACTACCTGCTGGCCCCGGCCGACGCCGAGAGCGTGCTGGCGGTGGGGGCGACCGACTCGACCGGCGTGGTCAGGGACTTCTCGTCGTACGGTCCCAGCGCCGACGGCCGCGTGAAGCCGGATGTGTGCGCCGTGGGCTCGTTCGTGGCCGTGGTGTCGCCGTCGAACGACAGCGCGATCAGCCACGGCAGCGGGACCTCGTACTCGACGCCCGAGGTGGCCGGGCTCGCCGCCCTGCTGCTCGAAGCGCATCCGACGTGGACGCCCTTCGAGGTCATCGAAGCGCTGCGCGCCACGGCGACGAACTTCGACACGCCGAACGATCGTGTGGGCTTCGGCGTGGCTCGCGGCGCTCGCGCCGTGGCCTGGACGCCGAGCACCGTGTTCGCCTCCACCCCTCCAGGGTCGGCGGCGCTGGTGTTCGCCGGACCGGTCCCGGCGCGGCGCGGACTCGCGCTCACTCTATGGATGCGGGCCGGGGAAGCGTCGGGCTCGGCTTCGGTGCTGGTCTACGACACGCGTGGCCGCCGCGTGCGCTCCCTGTTCGAAGGTCCGGTGCTGGCCGGGTCGCAGCGGCTCTTGTCGTGGGACGGTCGCGACGCCTCGGGCGCCTCGGCGCCCCCCGGGGTCTATTTCGTGCGCTTCGAGGCCCCCGGAGTTCGCCTCGGACGGCGGCTCGTTCTATTGTAGATTCCATAGATTCCATTCTTTCGGCCGCGGCTTGGACGGACGTCGATTTTCGCGAGGAGGCAGGGGAATGTTCGTGACGGGAAGAGCCCGGGCGGGCTCGCTGGCCTGGTTGCTGGCGTGCATGCTCTTCGCTGTGGTGGCGCACGCGGATCCCGCGGATCTCCTGGCGCCCAAGGAAGGCAAGCTCAAGAACGGACTCCGCGTGCTCACGCTCGAGGATCCCAAGGCCGCGGTGCTCAGCTTCCAGGTCTGGTACGACGTCGGCTCGCGCAACGAGCGGCCCGGGATCACGGGGATCTCGCACCTGTTCGAGCACATGATGTTCAAGGGCTCGAAGAACGTGGGCCCCGAGGAGCACGCGCGGCTGATCCAGGCGGTGGGCGGGGTGGAGAACGCCTTCACCACCTGGGACGTCACCGTGTACTGGGAGACCATCCCCCCGACCAGATCGAGCTGGTGGCGCGCCTCGAGGCCGACCGCATGTCGACGCTCCGTCTCACGCCCGAGAATCTTCAGAGCGAGCGCCAGGTGGTGAAGGAGGAGCGCCGCTATCGCGTCGACGATCAGCCCATCGGCAAGGCGGTGGAGGAGATGACCGCGCTGGCCTACGAAACCCATCCCTACAAGTTCCCCACCGTGGGCTGGATGGCCGATCTCGACTCGATCGACCTCGACGACGTGAAGAGCTACTACGCCATCCACTACGCGCCCGACAAGGCGACGGTGGTGGTGTGCGGTCCGGTGACCCACGAGCGCGTGATGAAGGTGGTCGAGAAGTACTTCGGCCGCTTGAAGCCGGGACGGCCGTCGCCGGCGTTGACGACGGTGGAGCCGGCGCAGACCGCCGAGCGTCGCAAGACCGTGGAGGCGGTGGTGCAGCTGCCCATCCTGATCGCCGGCTACAAGGTGCCGCCGGACAGCGCTTCCGACACCCCGGCGCTCGAGGTGGTGAGCCGCATCCTTTCGCAGGGCGAGTCCTCGCGCTTGTACAAGAAGCTGGTCTACGAAGATCAGTCGGCGCTGTTTGCCGGCGGGCTGTCGCTCGGGCGCAAGGATCCGGGCCTGTTCTACGCCTTCGCCGCGGTCAAGCCGGGCAAGGATCGCCAGGCGGTGGAGGACACGCTGTTCGCGGTCATCGAGCGTCTGGGGCGCGACGGGCCGTCGGCCGATGAGCTGACCAAGGCCAAGAACCAATCGGAGGCCGAGCTCATCTTCGGGCTCGAGAGCGTGCAGGACCGCGCCCAGGCGGTGGGCCAGGCGGCGCTCATCAGCGGCAATCCTGGCCTGGCCGCCAAGCGGCTGGCCGAGGTGCGCAAGGTGTCGATCGAGGACGTGCGGCGCGTGGTGACGAGCTACCTCGATGCCCTGCACCGCACCGTGGTGTGGCTCGTGCCGCAGGGGAGGGGCTGATGCGCGCCCATCTCCTTCGCTCTGCCGTCGTCGCGCTGGCCGTGCTGCTCGTGCCGGTGTCCGTGCCCGCTGCCGACGCGCCCACGACCGAATACCGCGTGCCCCATCCGGTATCGCGCACCTTGCCCAATGGGCTCGTGGTTCACGTGTTCGAGGACCACGGCCTACCGTCGGTCTATTTCCGCCTCCTGGTGAAGACCGGAGCCTCGAGCGAGACCGCCGACAAGGCCGGCCTCGCCGCCATGACCGCCGAGGTCATGCGCAAGGGGACCACGACGCTGACCTCTCAGCAGCTGGCCGAGAAGGTCGACTTCGTGGGCGCGCAGCTCGAGGTCGGCGCCGAGCGCGACTTCTCGCAGGCCGTCGCCCAGGCGCGCGTGCAGGATCGCGACCTGGTGCTCGGCTTGCTCGCCGACGTGGTCCAGCATCCGACGTTCGTCGCCGACGAGGTGGGCCGCGCCAGGAGCCAGACGCAGGCAGCCATCCTGCAAAGCCGAGACAATCCTGGCACCATCGCCGACGAGCACTTCGAGGCGCTGATCCACGGATCGCACCCGTACGCGCGACCGTTGAGCGGCGACGAGAAATCGGTCGGCGGGCTCAAGCGCGAGGACCTGATCGCCTTCCATCGCACCTACTGGCGCCCCAACAACGCCGTGCTGGCGGTGGCCGGCGACGTGCGCGCCGACGAGATGTTCGCGGCGGTCGAGAAGGCGTTCGGCGGCTGGGAGCGGGCCGAGGTTCCGCCCCGGCCCACGATCACGAACCCGGACCTGAGCGGCACCCGCGTGCGCCTGGTCGACAAGCCGGACCTCACGCAGTCGCAGGTACGCATCGGTTACGTCGGGCTGCCGCGCACCACGCCCGACTACTTCCCGGTGCAGGTCATGAACTATATTCTCGGCGGCGGCGGCTTCGCCTCGCGTCTCACCGCCGAGGTGCGGGCCAAGCAGGGGCTGACCTACGACATCAGCACCTCGTGGGCCTACGGCGTCGATCCCGGCACCTTCGAGATCGAGACCTTCACCAAGAACGCGACCGTGAAGCAGGCCATCGACGCCACCTTCGCCGTGGTCCGGCAGTACCGCGACCAGGGTCCGACGGCGGACGAGCTGGCCAAGGCGAAGTCGTTCTATCTGGGCGCGTTCCCGTTCCTGTTCGAGAGTCCGGGCGACGTGGCGCGGCAGTGGCTCGTGGCCCAGTTCTACGGTCTCGGCGACGACTACTTCGACAAGTATCGCGAGCGCATGCGGGCGGTCACGGTCGAGGATGTGAAGCGGGTGGCGCAGAAGTACCTGCGCACCGAGCCGGTGGTGATCGTGGTGGCCGGGCGAGGCGACAGCGTGCAGGCACAGCTCGCGGCCTTTGGTCCGGTGGACAAGAAGGACTTCATCTCGCCGACCGGCGCCATTCCCGACGTCGCCCCGGCGGCGCCGAGCCTGTCGGCGCCGCAGTCGCCCGAGTCGCGGGCCAAGGCGGCGACCGTGGTGGCCAAGGCGGTGAAGGCGCACGGCGGTCTTCCGGCGCTGGCGGCGGTGCGCGACTGGCAAACGCGGGGCAGCCTGTCGATCAATGTCGGCCCCGGCAACCTCGACGGGCAGTTCAGCGAGACCGTGGAGCTGCCGTCGAAGCGCCGCATGGAGATGGCGGTCATGGGGCAGACCATGGTGCAGGTGATGGACGGCGACAGCGCGTGGGCCTCGGCCGGAGGCCGGCCGGTGCCGGTGACCGCCGATCAGCTCGCCGCCATGAAGCTCGGCGCCTACGCCAATCCGGTGCGCCTGCTCACCGCGCTGTCCGACGCCAAGGCGGATATCCGCTACGCCGGCACCGACACGGCGTTCGGCAAGACGGCCGAGATCGTGGAGTGGAACACGCCCGAGGGCCGGCCGGTCCGTGTGTTCATCGACGCCACGAGCGGGCTCCTCGTGCTGCTCGAGCAAACCGAGCTGTCGCCGCTGGGCACCGGATGGGTGCCGGTGCGGCGCGTGTATCAGGACTACCGTCAGGCGGGGAAGGTCCGCTTCCCGTTCCAGACGACCGTGTACGCCAACGGAGAGTTCGCGGCCCAGCAGTCGCTTTCCGAAGTGAAATGGAACCCCGGCGCGCCGCCAGCTCTGTTCCTGCGGCCGTCGCATTGACCACGCATCCAAGCCCCGCGAGCGCCGCGAGCGCCGCGCGGACGTACCGGGAGGTCGCATGATCGCATCGGCGCTGGGTTCCTACCCGCGCATCGGGGAGGGGGCAGAGGCGCAGAAGCTGCGCCGCTCCATCCAGAAGTTCCAGGCCGGAGGCATGACGCGGGAAGCGCTGCGGCAGATCGAGGACGAGGTGACGGTGGAAGCGCTCGACGCGCAAGCCGGCGCCGGACTCGATTGGGTCACCGACGGCCTGGTGCGCTGGGAGGATGGGCAGACGTACTTCGCCGACAAGCTCGAGGGCTTCAAGCGCGGGCAGCTCATCCGCTACTTCGACACCAACACCTACTATCGTCAGCCGGTGGCCACCGGGCCGATCCGCTGGAAGAGCCCGATCTCGGTCGAGGACTGGAAGTTCGCCCAGGCGCACTCGAAGAAGCCGGTGCGTCCGGTGGTCACCGGTCCGTACACGCTGGCGCGCTTGTCCGAGGACACGCATTACGGGGACTTCGAGCGCTTCGCCGCCGACGTGGCCGCGGCCCTGAACGAGGAGATCCGCGCGCTCGAGACGGCGGGTGCCAAGACGATTCAGATCGACGAGCCGGCCGTGGTTCTCGATCCCAACGACGAGCCCTTGGCCAAGCGGCTCTTGGCGCGGGCCATCGCGGGCACCAAGGCCGAGATCTGGGTGACGCTCCACATGGGCTCGCCGGCCAAGCTCTTCGACCGCGCGCTGGAGTGGGCGGTGGCCGGACTGTGGCTCGACCTGGTGAGCGACCGCGCGCTGCTCGACCGGCTGGCGTCGCAGGCCGCGCCGGGCGCCGTGAAGCTGGGGCTCGGCATCGTCGACGCGCGCAACACGCGCCTCGAGTCGACCGATGCCCTGCGCGAGACGCTGGGCCGCGTCGCCGACCGCCAGGGCGCGGACCGCATCGTCGCCACTACCTCGGCCGGGCTCGAGTTCCTGCCGCGCGATCGCGCGCGCGAGAAGCTGGCGCGTCTCGCCGAGGCGGCGCACACCATCGGAGCCGGAGCCCGCAGCTAGTTTTCGTCGCCGCCGCAGGCGGCTGAGAAAGAGAGAGAAGCATGTCGAACGAAGCGTTGCTCACCAGCTCGATCGGTTCCTTCCCCAAGCCCGAGTACCTGACCAAGGCGCGCACCGCCTTCCAGCAGGGCAAGATCGGCGAGCCCGAGCTCAAGGCAGTGGAGGAGCGCGCCACGCGTGAGACCATCGCCATGCAGGAAGAGCTGGGCATGGACATCCTGGTCGACGGCGAGATGTATCGCGGCGACATGGCCACGTATTTCGCCGAGAACACCGATGGCTTCGCCATCTCCGGCCTGGTGCGCTCCTACGGCAACCGCTATTACCGCAAGCCGATCCTCACCGGACCGGTGAAGTTCCGCGGGCCGATCACCATCGATTGGTGGAAGTGGGCGCAGTCGCTGACCCAGAAGCCGATGAAGGCCATCATCACCGGGCCGTACACGATGATGGACTGGTCGTTCGACGAGCATTACTCGTCGCGGCGCGAGGCTTGTTTGGATTTGGCGCGGGCGCTGCACGAAGAAGTGAAGGCGCTGGCGGCGGCGGGGGCCAAGTACATCCAGATCGACGAGCCGGCGCTGTCGGTGCGCGTCGACGAACTGGACACGGCGATCGATGCCATGGCCATCGTCACCGACGGCATCAAGGCCACGACGCTCACGCACATCTGCTACGGCACGTTCGAGCAGATCTATCCGCGCATGCTGGACATGGCGGTGGACGAGTACGACCTGGCGATGGCCAACACCGGCTTCGCGCTGCTCGACCACTTCGCCAAGCATCCATTCACCAAGACGCTCGGCCTCGGAGTGTTCGACGTGCACACGCACCGCACCGAGACCGTGGACGAGATGCGCAAGGGGATCGAGAAGGCGCTTCAGTTCATCCCGCCCGAGCGCATCCGCGTGGTGCCCGACTGCGGGCTCAAGACACGGACCTGGGACGAGGCCAAGGCGAGCTGCGCCAACTTGGTGCAGGCGGCCAAGCAGGCGCGGGAGAAGCTGACGGGGGCGGGGTGCGTTGAAACGCTTCGCCGCCGCTCTGCTGACGGGATCGATCGCGATGTTGCTCGCGGTCGGTCCCGTTTTTGCGTCCGCCGAGTGCTCGATCTCGGTGAGCTGCCAGCGGTTCGAATTGTACTGGCACGAGAGTTGTTGCGATGGGTGTCCAGCGGCAACCCGGCGTCTCAGAGATCGGCAGGCGCATGGCGTGGCCTTCGCATCGCTGCTGGCGCGCGCTACAACGAGATGCGAGTCTGCGGGACGTCGTGAAATGGGCGCCGATCCAACTGAGCCGGGACGAGACCGAGGAATTCGCGCGCACAATTATCCGGATTCGGTTGCCGCCCTCTTCCGACGACTGGATCGAGACACGGTGGCGGCGCTGTACGCCGTTCGCTTGGGAAGCTTCAAGACTGCGAGCCGGGCGAAAGTCTTCGGAGACGGGCGACGTTTCTGCATCGTCGGGACGAGCAGGCGCTGCCGTACGACTCCCTTTTGGCGATTCGGTGGAATGAGGGGGGCGATGGGTGAACCAGAGATGCAGACTTGTACGCCTTCTCCGAGGCTCAGTCCAAGCGGGCGTCATGATCTCTTTTTCGGTCTGCTCATCGATCTGGAGACGCCAAGCGCCTTGTAGGCATCCTGCGTCAGCGACTTGGGGTCGAGCCGATGATCGTGCCGATCCGCGCGACGGGAGAGATCCTGTCGATCGCTCTGGCGGAGTAGCAGACTTCGCTCTGGAGTCGATGGAAGCGAAATCAGGGCATGGATGAGGTTCACAATCCGCCGCGCAGCATATTTCCCGACCAACTCACTTCGGATACTCGCCACGAGGCAAGTCGACGAGCATGACTTAAAACAAGCTCGACCAAATCACTTCGGATACTCGCTCCGGAGCAAGTCGATGAGCCTACTCCGGAGCAGGCGCCACATGGTCATGTTTCAATCTGAACAGGCTCTGGAGCCTGCTCGAACCGGCCGTGCTCGCCGCGCGGCAATGAACCTGCTGCGCAGCAGGTCCTAGCAAATCACTTCGGATTCGGAACCGATCGCTACTTCGCCGTCGCCACCTGCTTGAGGAAGGCATGCACCGGCGCGCCCTCGCGCTCCCTGAGTCCCACGCAATCGTTCACGCCGTCGGAGACCTGCGCCAACGACTGCGGCACGCCCGGCCGGTTGTGCGCCGGCTGGGAGAAGAACTCCTTCGCCTGAGCCAGCCGCTCGGCCGAGCAGCCGCCGGCGTAGAACGGCATGAACGCGGCCGCGCTCGGCGTCGTGGCGGCGATGATGGCGTCGTAGTTCGCGGTCATCCACGTGTAGAGCTTCGGATAGTTCTCCTTGCGGTCCGAAAGCGCGCGCGTGATCGCGCTACGCTCCTGCGGGCGCAGCGGCCCGTGGAGCGCGAAGGCCAGTGCCGAATCCATCACCGCCGGCCCGCGGAACCAGCCGAGCCCGGTGAGCCAGCGCGCGCGACGACCGGAAGCCGGGCCGAGGCCAGATGCGCGCGATACTCCGCGAACAGCGCCACGTCGCCGCGAGCGGCCGGGAGCTGGATGGCCACGTCGACGAGCGACGAGGGAATGGCCTCGGGGCGGGCGCGGTAGGCGCGGCCCAGCGAGTCCGCCCAGGCCTGGATCGACGCATTCGTCGTCGTCGCCGAGCCAGGTGATCAGGGCCGGGCGCAGCGTGGTGACGCCGTCCTTCTCGCCGGCCTGCGGCAGGCGTCCGATGCGCGCGAGAATCGGGCTCAGCGTGCGCTGCACGTAGGCCGCGAAGGCCTCGCGATCGCCCTCCTCGACGAACACCTCGCGCACCTTGAAGAGACCTTCGAGCAGCGACTGCCCCACCTCGGGCTCGGTATCGCCGGAGAACTGGCTCAGGATCCGCAGGTACTCGTCACCGCGCACCAGGCCGGCGTCGAGCAGCGCGGAGACGTTGGCCAGGTATCCCAGGCGCTCGCGCGCGTCGAGAACGCGCGACGCGCTCTCCGCCATCTGCACCAGCATGGCGCCCGACACACTCCAGCGGTAATAGCCGGTCTCGCTGCCGTTGGGATCGACCCACGAGGGGCGCGCGCCGTCGGGCAGGGCTACCATCTGCTCGGTCTCGTTCAGCATCACCCACTGGTCCGCGGCTGGCCGTTGGCCTCGTACTTGAGCAGGATCGGAATCTGCCACTTCGCAGGCTCCACGGTGGCGCCGTAATTGTGGAAGCGTGACTGCGTCAGCTTGATCCGCCCATCGGCCTGGACTTCCGCCGTCACCAGCGGGACGCCGGGCTGCTCGATGAAGCCGGACAGCGGCCCGCTCACGTCGCGGCCCGCGGCGCGCGACAGCGCGCTCCACAGGTCGGAGCTCCACGCGTTGCCCCACTCGTGGGCCTGGATGTAGCTCTGCAC
>CAVSLB010000008.1:0-227739 GCA_963728585.1 uncultured Alphaproteobacteria bacterium | reverse complement strand
GTGGCGTTGATGGACGGCATTGCCAGGACTGTGCCGCAGAATCAGGCACAATCGCAAGTTGGCGATTTGTGGACCCAAGTTCGTGCGCGCGCCGCCGGGCGAACGACACGAGCGCGAAGGCGATTTTCCACTGGCTTTCTCGGTTCTATCATGCTCCACAAATACCAAAGGCCGCTGTTAGCGATTCCAGGTACATCTATGGGACCGACCCCAGGCGTCTGTGTCGGTAACTCAAGTGAGTGCAACAGGGTCACTTGGCAGGCCAATGCAGCCCATAGCCCGCGAGCCTCTCCTTGCGGGGATAATTCTCATCGATTGCGCGGAGGAGCGACGAGCGATAGCGCTGTTTGAATGTATTGTCCTGGGCTTCGCCCTCGGTAACGATGAGGCTAAATCTTTTTTGCCTTATGGATTCGAGAAATGGCTTCTCATCCCATTGCCCCGTGGCGGTCAATTCCGCGAAAATAGCAGGCTCCCAAACCACCTCCTTGCCAGCCATTTTGACCGCAACCATGTCGTCAGAGATGACGGGGGCAGTACTTTCTCGGATCGTTCGCACTAGTTCCTTAAGTTCCCGGCGTTGTTCATGATTCGCAATTTTTTGCCCAAACGGAGGGTCGGGCAGGTTGAGAATCTGCACTGCCACTGCCGTTGGCAGCCCCGCAATTTGTAGTGTGAGTGCCGCAATTGCAATGATAACCCTCAGGGGCATATCGGCCGCAGTATTGCCTCTGCTTACTGTTCCGATCACGAAACGTGCCGGCTCGCGCAATGCTAAGCCAACCAGCAGAGCCCATGACAGCGTCCATTCCAATAAATAATTGTAGCTCGCCCCGCTCTTGACGATCGCGAGCGAGGATAACGCACCGAAGCCGAACCAAACAATGGCGAACAGCCTGACTGTTTCAAACCGGTCGTTCGCGGCGCGCATTCGCAGGGCAGATATTGCATTCAAACCGGCTGGCTGCGATCTAAGCTCACGCATAAACCGAGCAATTGAAAAGTACACAATAATCAAGAGGATTGAATGCAATACCAGGACGTAAGACATCATTCCAATGTTCCCGAACCTGAAGCGGTTCGCGTTGTACCCGATGATATGTTCTATGAATTCACCTGATGTACTGAGTGTCAGTGCAGTAAAAATGGTCACTCCAAGTCCCGCTGCGAGTAGCACCCCTAGCCACGCCATCGCAGGACGCACGCAGAGGAGAACGAAGAACATAGCCAAAGGTGCAGAGATGGCTGTCTGCTTGGCAAATAGTGCAAGCACAAAAAACAGGGCGGCTGGGAAAACACTTGCCGGACGCTCGATGGAACGCAGCCCAAACCAGACTCCTGCAAGGCTGAGCAAGATCGAGATCATATCGACGCGCGCCAGCGGCGACCAATAGGCGACCGGAAGCAGGGTGAACACGACCAGCGCGGCCAAAGTGGCACATATCAGGCCGATCAGATTCGACTCGTGGGAGCGAACCGCTTGAAACGTCAAAATGCCGATGAGAAATGCTATGCCCAGAGTTGAAAGGACGGAAACGGTCCTTCCGACCATGAGCCAGTTGAGATCAAGTGCTTTGGCGAGCAGCCCCGATACAAAATGATAGAGCGGAGGATAGTGAAATACGATGAATGAATTGTTCGACAGGGGCCGGTAACCCTCACCGCGCAGAATCATGTCTGCTTGTTGCCACACAATGCCTTCGCCATAGTTCAGCTGAAGTGGATACAGGATCGCGCCGGTCATCTCGGCAGCCCATCCGAAGAAATTCCCTAGCAAGAACGTCAAGCACAGCAGCAACAACAGACCTGCAGAACTATGGATAATCCGGCTGGTCAACATCAACACCGACTCCCGTTGCAGGCCAATCCTGCCGCCACGCTCCTGTATCTGGCTGGTTCGTTACGCGAGATCAACATCACCTTTTACGAATTGCGGCTTGCTACCTTTACGGACTGCGTTCGACGCTCCGCGCGATAAAAAACGATTTGGAATCTCGTTGCGGCACAGTTAGCGTCGACAATTCCTAGTTGGAGTTTCGGCGCAAGATTTGGAATGGCCCTCTCGATGCTACCGTAATGAAGTTTTCGTCGATGTATTGCAGCAGCGGCGGTTTGGTGGCGACCTGGCCACGGTCGAAGTACTTGAGAAGCGCTGGTGCTTTGAGAACACACAGTTCCGGCTGTCGCTCGAGGTCAGAAATTACTTGCCGTTGTTGCTCGTGCGATAACAGCGCCAACGTATTGTTGCTGAGCATCCCTGTTGGTGGCCTCTGGTCGGCCCAAAAGTACAGGCTGGAGACACTTGGTAGGGAGAAAAAGGCCGGACACCTGCTCAACTCGGATACTGCCCAATGGAGGAGCTCCGAGCTGCCTTTATCGGTCCGCACCAAGGAGGTTCCGCGGAAGTCGGCGGGTTCTAGCGAACGATAGTATTGAAGTGCCCACACGGTCTGGCTTGACATCATCGCGAGTGGCAATGCAAAAGGCGCCAGGAGAACAAGCCGATGCGAAAGGGACTTTCCATGGCTGGTTTTCCAATCCTTAAATCTCTCTTGAAGACGAAAGGCTCTGGCAGCGTCATTTACTAAGACTGGCAGCATGACCGCAGGCAAGAGACCAGCAAGCGTAACTTGGCCGCCGGCCACCGGAAATGCGTAGAGAACCAAGAAGGCAGCCATCAGACCCAAAACGCCGCGCGCAAGCGGAAACGGCTGCTCGGCTGTTTCATCCGGAACCATAGCCAACCAAGCGAATGGCGCAAGAAATTGAAACATCAATGGCGGCAAATGCTCCCAGGGTAACCCGACGAACGAAGCCAGGGCGACCGACAGGAAACCGAGGATTCCGATGCCTGCTTTCAATCGGGTTATGCGCTGCATTGCAGCTTCGCGGTTCCCCGTGCGCGACCGGGCAAAATAGATCGCATAAGCCAGCGAAATCGCCGTTGTGGCTATTGCTCCGTCAGTGACTGACGCTGGGATATACCAATTCCGCACAAGGCCAAAATGCTGCAGCACCGTGGCGTGAAAAATCTCTAGGGCCGTCGTACCCGCCGCCATGGTAGCGCCTAGTGTCAACAGCACCACGATGGCGAACCCGAAAAAACAGACCCACCATAGGCGGATCGTCAAGATTTTTGGAACGACACTCGATGACCAAACCACTAGCGCCGCAGCAATTGTCCCGCTAGCAAGCAAGCAGTACCGCGCGCTCCATTCCAGGTGCAACAAAGGCGCCATCAGGACGACAGGAGCCAGAAGGCCGAGTATCAGCACCAGACGGTGAGCGGCCCGCATCCACGGCTGACCTGAGGTGGCGCGCAGCGCTGCGAGCATCAGCGGCAGCACGACAAAAGCAGCGAGATTGACCTTCGTTAGCAGTATCCCGCCCGCAATCCCGCCAACGAGCAAGAGAAGAACTGGTCTGGGCTCTTTCTCGATCGCAAACAGGAGGTGAAGCAGTATGCCGAGTAAGAGAAAACTTAGTTCTTGCGGATGGAGCGGAGAATCGGTGAAAAACGTGAGAAGGAACAGGGAAATAATGAAGCCGTATGCGGTTGCCATGGCTGAGCGCGTCAGCCGCCATGCAAGGCTCGTAAAAACGGCACTACAAGCAATCGAAAACAATACCGATATCAGGCGTGTTACGTCGTGCGACAAAGGAATGTTGAAGATACTAAAAAGCGGCGTGATGATGAGGTAATAGAACGGACCGTACAAGGCCATCATGTCTCGGTAGAGAACGCCGCCATCCAAAATTTGCCGGAACGTAATCATCAACGTTCCCTGGTCGTCATGAACTTGAATATCGCTAAAGGCGACAAAGAACAAAAAGGGCAGCGCCGCAACGACCACCAAGGCGACTGGCAATGCCGACTTCACGCGAAACCAACGGAACAATGTGTTCTCACCACGTATCCTGATCACATACCGCTCCGTCTGACCCGCGCCACCACCAGCATCTGCTTGCCAAGGGGTTTCAAAGGTGACGCAAGATAAGCGCGGATCAAGAATGGCCACACCGGCAACCGCGACTTGATCGTCAGCGGCAGAAATCGCCGACGCACTTCGACAATCTCGAAGCCGTTCGCTACCAAGAAGTCTGCCATGGAGATATGTGACCAGACAGTGAGGTGAGTATAATCATCAAAATATTCTCGAAAGGCGAATCGATAGTTCGGCTGCAGGATGGTCAGGGTGCCGCGTGGACTAAGTTTCTTTCTCAGGCCGGCAAGAACATCTGCCAGCTGCTGTTGGGTGAGGTGTTCAAACAGATTACTGGCGAAGGCGTAGTCGACCTCACCATCTCCAATCATTGATAAATTAGTAACGTCTCCGGTGATCGCTTCGACACCGGGAGCAAGATGGGCCGGGAACCCTGGCCAGGAATCGATCGCAATGCGTCGGCGCGCGACGACATTATTGATGAATTGCCCGTAACCGGAACCAAGATCGAGCACACAAGCGTTTTCAGGGATCCGGTGGCAGAAAAAATTACGCCAAAGCACTTGCCAAAGCACGTCGCGGCGGGGATCGGCTGCAAATCTCGACTGATGATATCCTTCACTCATAATGCGGCACGTTTCCATCCGAACGTCAGCCCGCGAATCATGCCAAGGCCCACCCTAAGGGCGCGAGTATTGCTAGTATTTCCACCCTTGCTGACGCCAACGCGCGGATGAAAGGTAATCGGGCATTCGACAAGGATCAGCCCACTTGCGAGCGCCACGTCCATAAAATGGGCGTTGAACTCGAGGTTGATCGCAGGGTTCAACTGAGGCAGCAGCTCAACAATGGCGTCACGCCGGCAGATCTTATAGGTCGACCCTACATCGGTGAGCGTGCTTCGTCCGAGATGCTTCGCTTCCAGGAGCTTGGCCGCGAAGAAATTGCCATAAAACATGAACGTGGTCAGCTGTGTCCGCGTCTGACGCAAGGCCTCGACCGTGCGGGTGCCGTTCACAATGTCCGCATGCGGCGCATAGGCCATCAGTTTGTCGATATCGGCAGCGCGGAAGGTACAATCGCCTTCGCACAGAACGATGAAGTCAGTGTCAGTATAGCAGAGCGCTTCGAGGTAGCAGCGGTACACGCAGCGCCCGTACCCCGGCTTGTCCTCATTGACAGCGATTGCGCCCGCAGCTTGGGCCATTTCAAGGGTCCGGTCGGCACTATTGTTCGAGACGACGATGACGCGCGTCACGCGCGGATGTGCAAGGAAATCCCGCACCGCGTCGGCAATACTTTCCTCGTCGTTGTACGCTGTGAGTGCGACAGTGACTCGTGAGTTGATTGCTGGCTGTTCCCGGTAATGGCGAAGCGGACGTTTACTCTCGAATAGGAGCAAGAGATCGATCAGCGACAGCGCCAAGCCCAGCACCATCGGCATGCCGCTATACCAAACCAGCCATTCGGCAACAGGTGTAAGTAGATCGTACAGTCCGGGAATGTAACGCGGGAAGACCATGAGGATGCCCACGACATACATCACGGTGCCCAGACAGAAGAGATAGATTCCGTAAAGAAGCCAAGGTTGGCCTTGCATGGTCTGGATTAGGGAGCGGGCCTGTAGGGTTCGGCTGGATTGTTTAAGGCATCGCCCATTAATCGACGAGTTCGAATCTTCGCTTAATCTCTTCTTCGTTGATTCGTCCATCTGGCTCGCCGCACAGTGCCAATTTCGCTCCCGATATTCTAACAGATAATTATTGACGCGGCGAAAGTGCCAGTAATTCGAGCAGCCAATAAGGTTAATCCCTTAACGTTGCAACCTGCCTGGCCTTTATACTTCGTGCTTCGTCGCTAAGCCACATCACCAGACGAGATAACCCTTCTCAAGGCGTATATGTTCTGTCAGTTTCTCACGCAACACTTTGGGATAGGGTGAACCGAAGTCGATTGATTGACGCACGATTAGTGTTTTGGTGGCGCAGAGATGATCCAGGCCCATTCAGCAAGGCAATGGACCTAAGCGCTGCCGGTTCTCTCGCGCTCTCGGCACGAATACTTCCCGCGATGTCACGAGTGGAGAAAAAACCTCCTGGCTCATGTTAATGCCCGCTGCTGTGATGCTCTTCGTACTTTCCAACGATGCTTTCGCGCAACGTGAATAATTTTTGTGGCGTTTGCCTTACCTATTTTTTCGATAACCAGATCCGGCGTAGTGCTAATCGTTTTTGGAGTTGATGCGGTACAGCACGAAGCAATGCCCAGCCGCAATTTCCTGAAGGACTCCGGGCACGGGATCGGCGACCCGCCGCGGGCCGACCAGATACACAAAGTCAAATTCATGCGTCCACTCCCGCACGAAACGTGGGACGGCCGTATCGCTTTTTCCAGAAACAATCGTTTGCAAAATTTTGAGCGGCACTGGGGCATGATGCCGAATGTCGTGAATGCTGAGATGCGCGACTTGGTCCGCCGCTTCGATTGTTTGCATGTGTGATGGTAACGCGTATAGCGATGGAACAAAGGCATTTGCCGATACCGCCAGCGCCGGCGCGTGATGCATCGGCCGTTCCAAAAGGTGGTCCTCGTCTTCACGTGAGTTAGCAACGAGGACGCGGGCCGATGCGCCCAAAAGCCCAGAATGACTCCTTCAACTTTTTGTATTCGGATTGGTAACCGATCCAAACCGCGCCGGTGAGGGCGGCGTTTACCACAATCAGCGCGGTCGCCAACGCACCCGCTGCGCGTGCGGTCCTTCGCGAATAGTGCAGCCCCACGAAAACAAAAGCCGGAACGATCAGCACTGCAGCCACAAGCACGCGAACGTCCACATAGGCGGTGCCGAGCAGCCGGTACGGCATGGCTAAGAACAAAAGCATAAGTCCGCCGGCGACCCATCGGCCGGTCGGCGAAAGCGTCAGGACGCCGGACCGAAAGAGTATGTACATCGCCATGATCAGCGCTGCTGCGCTGATCGCTGCCAACTCGGCATTGTAGCCGTTCAGACCGCGGAACACGGAGCGCAGCTTGGATGCTAACTCCCACTCGGTTGTGCCGTTGCCGGCTGCTCCACCGGCAATGTGCATCGCGGCGAGCATCACGACCACGGGAGCCCCCAAGAGGACGACACGCGTGGCCACTTCAGCGATCGTCGCGCGGCTCAGCCTGGAGAGTTCCATGAGCCCGAGCGTTGCCGCGTAAAGACCGAGCGCAAACAGATGCCCAAAGAACAGCACCACGACGAAGAGCGTGTGCACGGCAAGCCTGACCGGCCAACGGCTCGCGTTGAGCCGTTGCGCAGCGGCCAGTCCCCAGAGCGCCAAGCCCAGCGAGAATTCAAAATTCAGGAACCCCCAGGCGAAGGGCAACGAATACAGCACCAGCAGCGCGGCAAAGCCGGAAAACTGGTGACGCCTTTTCACCGCCGATTCGAGTGCGACAGCGCCGGTGACAATGAGAAGCTGGCTTATCAGCAGAAAGAGCTTCGTCGCGGCTTCAACACTCATCACCCGCGCAAGCCAGGGAACGATCACGTCCATGGCGAGATTTGGATACGCGCTCCAACGCACCGTATAGAACGGGTTCTCCCCCGGCGTTCCCGCCGCCGCCAAGATGTGCATGCGAGCAAGGTGGTTTGGATAATCCGCCATCGCCGGGATCGACACCACAAGCGTCGGCACCAAGGAGCCAACAAGAAGTATAACGACCAAAATCGTTGATCGGCTAATGCGATGCATTGTTCGAATTATAGGCGCTTGGCACGCGGATTGTACACTGATCACACCGCGAGCGCATCCAGCGAAGTGGCGCCGCAAGGCCGAGCACGGCGTGCGGCTGAGCAAGCATATCGCCGCCGATGGCGCGATCGTCTTTGCTCACCCCTGCGAGCGCGGCGGTCCGGGCAGCCGGTGACCGGTCGGAACTTCAGGCGGACGCTGACGCAATCGCCATCTTGGGCGTCGACGGCCCGCAGCACCGTGACCGCTAGGACGTATGACCGCATACCTATCGCTGCTGGCGTGGTGTGGGCGCCACCTCGCGCGGCATTGAAATCCGACGTCAGGTGTATCTGTCGACACTGAGGAGATTGTCGCCATCGTCGAAAGGGGCGCAGTCGAACTTATGCGGGCGAAGCGCCCCCGCGCGGCTGGCATCTGATGCCTATTAAGTTAGCAGAGCATTCCGGACCGGCATCGTTTCGCTGCCGTCGGCGACGGCCACCTTCAAGTAACTCCGCACGGGAGGTTTTTTTATCCAGAGGGCGTACTTCACCGATGCAACCGACATCGACACGCTCAACGTAGCGATGGCCATCACCAGCAGACCCCATTGCAACAGCTTGGGCATCACCGCCCCCCTTCGTCCGGAACCCACGAAGGCTAATACCGAACAGAGTTTCGCACCATAGGTCAATAGAACTATTACGCGGCTTGTCGGCAGACTGCACCTTGCCCATGCGGGGCGGGTTAACTAGTTTTACCAACGGCATCAATTCCGGGCCGTCGCCTTTGACAGCTTCCGCGCCTCTGCCGAATATGTGCTCGGAGCGGTGATAGGGACACCTAAGACCAGAAGCGGCGCTTACTTATGGCTCGGCACCTTCGCCGGAGCATACATGCTCGTATTGACCGTCTTCATAATCTTCGCTGCTGCGTGGTCCAGTGAGCCGCAGCTTCCGCCCAGCATCGGGAAGGAAACCTGCGCGCCCTACCGCGACGGAGACCGCAGTACCGCTTCCTGCCTAGCCTAAGACCATAATGATGTAGGCCGTCGACTAAATGTCGCGTTATTTCCCGCGCGGCAGCTTCTAGGGCGACGCGAAGTTAATTGTGGCGCGACTATTTGGATTGATTTTGCATATCTAAATAAAGGTCGGCATGAGGAACCGCTGTCCCAAGCAAAGCTAGGAAGGCAAGTAGAAACGGATCGTAGCGCCCAGGATCTGCCGCAACCGCTATTGCTGTGCCAACAAGCATCAAAACATAGGGCACAAAATGCATGAACCTTCCGAACCGAAGCGTCCGGTACAAAAAGACCGCTGACGGTATCGACAAGAAAGTAATGCAAAGGCCTAAGACCCTCATGACGCCACCCCTAACTGAGCCCGGCGATGCATTCAAACACAGACTCAGTACCTGGCGCTAGGCTGTCGACTTCGCATTGTATAGGCCCGATAACGACGTAAGGGCATTCTCGGCAGTTGACGGACCGCCCCATCTGCTTGGACCGCCCGCGGCAAATGACACGCATGCGCCTCTTTTCAGGCGGCAGCCTAAAGAAAATAAACCAGCACAAATCCAAACGCGAAGGCGTTGATGGCGAGGCTCATTTCACGTCCTCCGGAGCTTAAGCCTCATCATCGAATGGGAAACTTAATTTCCGGTGAAAAAGGAGGACTCCAACATGAAATGTTCTGATCAACGGCGAGCTCGTGCCGTACGGCACAGTCGGCAATGTCGGATTGCTTGTTGATAGGGAAAGCAGCTTCACACAGTTGGACGTCGCGAACGCGCTGGCAAAGATCGGGCGCGGTAAATCCATCAGTGTCCGCATTAATTCCGGCGGGGGCATCGCGACCGGACGTCTCACAATTTACAATTCGCTGGCGGCGTGGTCAGGCAAGGTCACCGTGGCCGTGCAATCTATTGCGGCGAGCGCCGCCTCGATCAATCGCATCCACGCGGCTTTAAGCCGCCACCGCACGAAGCTGGCGCCGGCCGAGGGCACGTAGGATTGGTTTCTCGATCCGTTCATGGATGCGCCAAGCGAACAGGACCGAAGCGATGAGCCCGGTCAGCACGATGATGTTGGCATTGACCGGATAGATCTTCCACAGCACGAGCAGCGGCGGGAGCGCGAAGGTGTGTACCAGATAGAGGCTAAAGGAGGCATCGCCGAGGTAGGTCCAGACGCTCGGTCGGGCCTTGATCTGCATGGTGCCATATACGATCAGCGCGGCCGGAATACCGAACAAGGCGACCCGCTGTAGGTTGTCATAGCCTCCTAGGTAGGAAATGGTGTCGCCCTCCGGTGCCAAGTCCGAGACGCCGACGGCGAGCAGCAGCGCTGCACCGAGCGCAATCCCGAGCGAGCCGAAGCGAACGCCTGGCAGCTGCGCAATCAAGACGCCAAACAGAAATTCGATCATGATGGGATTTCCAAGGAACTCAAAGATTGGCCCCCACGGCCGCAGCACAAACGCCACTGCGTAAGCGAACAGCAGTGCATAGAGCCAGCGGCGGTCGAGCAGGACCAACGCGGTGCAGCCGTAGAACAACATCCCGAAACTCAGCGGCCAGGCAACGGCGAGCAACGGCGCGGTCATTACATAGGTGGCCGGCCACAATAGGAACGTTGCGAGCATTTCTCGCCATACGATGCCATTCGGCAGCGCAATGAGAACGGCCGGGATGCAGCATAGGAAATAGATTGGGACAATGCGGCGGATCCGGCGCCAAACAAATTCCGCGGCCGTGAGACCCGGGGCGGTCTTAGCAATGACGACACCGGATAGGACAAAGAACAGGTCGACGCCGCTTAATCCAACGCTGACGATGTTGTAAGGCAACAGCCCAGTCGAGCCGGTGGCTGTATACGCCGCTTGCGCCGTGTGAACGTAAACCACCATCAGCGCTGCGACAAAGCGCAGGCTCTGCAGCGACCAGATCATGGACCCAACCCGACTCCGACGTACGTAGCCTAGCACGTCTCAAATTCGTCCCCAGTGTTATCCCCAGGCGCCGACGGTTAGCATTTCAGTTGCCTTCCATCACACGCGCGATATTCTGATTGCAGACCTCTCGCGGACGGCTCACGCTGAACACGAGGGTCACCTTGACCAGATTGGCCAGGGGCGTGGATACCGCTACCGGTGTTACGTTCTGTGACCGATTTGATCCTGGTTTTTGGCTGCTGGTAGCAGCGCTGAAAACGTGACGGGCGGGCGCAAGCTCGCCCGTCATGTTTTTGCGAGCCTCCCGGATGAAACACGGAATTATTTCAAATGAGCCGTGAATTATCTCATCGAAGACAGCGAATTCATCAAGTATGCCGCACGTTAGGGCTCCGGCAGCGTTCAGCTCAGCACTGGAAGCGGCTGCCCAATCCAGATTTTTTCGTCTGTCCCGGGGGGCAAAAGCCGGTTTTGTTGGCACCACGCGTGCGGGCGACATTGCGGCCCTTCAACCCATGAGAGCCGGCCACGTCATCGGCACGGGCCAGGCCTTTAAGACCGTGGTTATTCGCTTTCGCGACACCGCTTTTTCCTTTCGCTAAAAGACCGGTGGGCGACAAGGTCAGAGCCAGCGCAAGCACCCCGACGAACATGAAAGTTTTCTTCATTTTTGAATCTCCGACGGTTGTTAGGTGGAATGTGAACGCCGGGATCGCGTTGTTTGATCCTTCCCAATATTTGCCTAAAAATATTTTTTCGCGCTCTTGGCCGCAAAAAATATGACCTGTTCGACCCAAGGCCCGGCGCAGTCGTATGCGCTGCGCGGCCAATCCTGCTTGCCAAATATATTGCTCAAGCGCGCGAAAAAGCAGCGCTCGCGCCAAACGCCAGAAAATACTTATTTGCTCGCGGCCATAACGGCTTCGGTCGCCTGCATCAGGGTCAGTTAAAGTTAAAGCTCATTCTGCAGTGTTCGGCTACGTCCCTGATAGTGGCTTCGAGCTTCGGGTTGCGTTCAGGCGATCCGAACATCATCAGAGATAGAGCGCCGGCCGGTCAGCCGGGGCGCCTGCCCACCCCGCAGGACACTGTTACCTTCGAACAAGGAACGCTGGTCGATCGCTGGCGGTTGAAGCCAGTCGGATTCCTTCATGGCACCCGAAAGCCCATAAGCCGCCAGTGCGTTGTCATAGGTGACCTTGCGAATAGCTTGAGGTGCGATTGATCGCTCTGCCATGAGCGCCGCGGTTTTCGGAACCGCGAGCGGGTCGGACACGCCCCAATCGCAGGCTGAATTGACAATGATGCGGTCCGGTCCGTATTGGCGCACTATCTCGGTCATCCTCTCATTGCCCATTTTGGTTTGCGGATAGATCGAGAAAGCCGCGAAATAGCCGCGATCCAGCACCTCGCGCACGGTCTCTTCGGTGTTGTGGTCGACGACACAGCGGCGTGGATCGAAACCGTGTTCCTTGAGCACATCCATGGTTCGAAGCGTGCCGCGCTTCTTATCGCGGTGAGGCGTGTGGATCATGATCGGCAGTTCGAGCTCCTTGGCCAGCTCGATTTGCTTACGAAGATACCTGTCCTCAAGTTCCGTTTGCTCGTCATAGCCCAGCTCGCCGATTGCGACGACGCTCTCCTTCACCGCGAAGTTAAACAACACGTCAAACACCGCCTCGGCGAGCGCCTCGTTGTTGGCTTCCTTTGGGTTCAACCCGACACAGCAATAGTGACGGATGCCGAACTGTCCGGCACGGAATTTCTCGAAACCGACAATCGTCGACAGATAATCGACATAGCTTCCAAGGTTGGTGCGCGGTTGACCGAGCCAGAAAGCTGGCTCGATCACGGCGACGACGCCGGCACGGGCCATTGCTTCGTAATCGTCGGTCGTGCGGGCGATCATGTGCGCGTGCGGATCGATGAACATCGTCCCGGCGGTTGCGGGTAACGTCCGCTCATGCTCGTCGGCTTCCAATCGTGAAGTGCCATTTTCTCCCTGAAGAGAAAGAGCAGCACCGCAACAGGGACAGGCGAGACTCAGTCGGTCGGCGCTCGCAGGTGAATTTCCGTCGCCGTTTTCTTTTGCCGCTGTGTCAGACATCGCCGCCTCCTGCAATTTACTTTTTCGTCAGCGTGCGAACATACGCCATGACTTGAAGGATCTGATCCTGACTCATGCGCAGCCCGAACGGCTGCATGGCGCCCGATGCCCCGCCGAAAACAACCTCGAACCACCCGGTGTCCTTGGTAATCCTTGGATAGATGTGCTTGTCGCCGATCAGGCTTGCCCCCATTCCTCCCGAACCGTCCGGCATGTGACAGGCTTGGCAGAACTGACCGTAGAGCCGCTTGCCCTCTTCAATGGCGTCCGGCTTGCCGGCATAGGGATTCTGGCCGGTCCGATGGAATTCGCGCACCGCCTCAGTGAACTGCTCGTTCGGCTTTGGCGCCACATCAAGCGGAGAATTATCGAAGACATGACGGAACTCGATCTGCTGCGGCAATGCCGATGCCGGCCAGAGCGCGAGCACGGCCGCAATACTTGCCGCGGCGGCTGCGTGTCTCGCCCAACGGATCGAAGAGGCAACCATCGAAGCCTTTCTATTTCGCGGAGCGCCGGTTTGAACCCAGCCGCGGGCAACTGGATATGGGGCGGCGGCGGCGCCCCATATCTCAGGCGTTGCTCAGTTGGGCGTCTTCACGCGTGCGACTTCCATGCCTGCGGTCACTTCATTGGCTGGCACGAGGCGCCACAACCCGCCCGGCGGGTTCGCGATCGGGCCCTTGTCCTCGGTATAGAAGCAGAAGCAGTTCGTCGCGAGGATGTACCCTTTCTCGTCGGTGGTTCCGGCGGTGAACTGGAAGGTGGCCTGCATCAGTTCCTGCATCTGCCACTTGTTGCCGCCCTTGTCCCAGGCAAGACCCCACACGCGTCCGGAGCACCAGTCGCCGATGATGTAGGTCTTTTCCATCCCCCCATAGTTCGCAACGCCGAGGCCCTGTGCGGAGCAGCCCCAGCCGTCCGTCAGCTTGGCTGCACCCGGATAGGGCTCCTGGTGCGGATATTCGGCAACCGGCAGCACGCCGACGACGGGACATTTATCGTTCGCGCCCGTCAGCGGGTGGCACTTGGAGGCTTGGTTATGTTTCCAGCCATAGTTCTCTCCACCCTTTGAGGAGCGCGGCTGCCAGTTGATCTCTTCCCAGTGGTTCTGCCCGACATCGGCGATGAACAGATCGCCCGACTTCGGATCGAAGTGGAACATGTACGGGTTGCGCAGCCCGGAGGCCCAGATTTCCGGCTTTACCGCGATCTTGATTTTGGAGAAGCCTTCTTCTGTGACGCCGAACAAGCTCATCATCCGCGGATAGTCGGCGCGGGCGAAGGGATTGTCGTTCGGGACCGAATACGCATCGTTGTCAGGGGTATCGACATTGACCCGCAGCATCTTGCCGAGAAGCGTATCCATCCGTTGACCGGCATCAAGAGGATCGCCCTCCCAGCCGCCGTCGCCCTTGCCGATATAGAGCATGCCGTCAGGGCCGAATGCGATCCGACCGCCGTAATGATTATAGTAGGGCTGCGGGATGTTCATGATCACCTTCACAGACTTGTTCGCCTGTTCGGTGGAAATCTGGTTTGGGCTTGCCTTATCGACCGTGTAGCGCGCGACAATCGAAGCGCCGTTAAACGGTAACGACGAATAGTGCACGAACACGTATCCGTTTTCCTTGAACCTCGGGTGGAACGCGATCGACCACAGCCCCTGCTCGACGAATCCGGTTTGAACTTCGCTGCCGAGTGGATTGGTCTTGGTCAGATCGAGGAACGGCTGAGGCAAAACCTTACCGTCGCTGCCGACAATTTTGACTCGGCCGACGCGCTCGACCACAAAGATGCGTCCCGATCCGTCGGCGGCGACCGAAACTCCGACGGGATCATTGAACCCATCGGCAACTTTCACCAATGATAGTTTCTGAACGCCGGGAATTGTCCCGCCCGGACGGGCAACTTCACTGGGTGTCTGCGGAATTGTTTGAGCCAGCGCCGGCGCAACCGCCAACGCAGCCCCGACTGCTGCAAGCAGCAGGGTTTGCCTTGCTATCATAACGTCCTCCCGGTCCGTGCTCCTCCGCGAGCAGAACAGGCATGTCTTGGCTCCAGAGGATTTCGACGAACGACACAACGAGCTTACGACCGTGTCCTACCCGACACAAGCAATGCAACGAAAAGTGATAAGCTCAGCCGCGTGGTGCGGGTTTGCACTCGCATCATTCAAACACATGCGCGAGAATGATGTCTTTTACCGCTGTGGCTTCGACCGGCCCCTCCGGCAAAAGCTGCGGCTCGCTAGTGATAAAGACCGGCCCACGGTTCGCGTCGTGCAGGATGCGTCCGTGCGAACCCTTGACCAAATGCGGGTCCAGCGGAACAACGTTCATCAGCGTGCGCAAGCCCAACGCACGCTTGGCCAGCCGCCAGCCGATGGCCAACTTCGGCATCCGGATGGCGGGATCAACAAATAATTCGACCGGATCGTAACCCGGTTTACGGTGGATTTCGACAAGGCGGGCAAAATCGGGAGCATGGCGATCGTCCAGCCAATAGTAATAGGTAAACCAGGCATCCGTGCGCGCCAGGGCCACAAGCTCGCCCGACCGCGGATGATCGAGCCCAAAGGCATGTTGCTCGCTGCGGTCGAGCACGCATTCGACGCCCGGCAGCGCGGCGATCAGCCGCTTGGCTTCGGGGACAAGATCCGGCTCGGCGACGTAGATGTGTGCGATCTGATGGTCGGCGACGGCAAAGGCGCGCGACTGGGCAACGTCGAGGATTTCTCCGCCTTCCTCGACCCGGATGCCTAGAAAGCCGGCCTCGCGTAGCGCCCGATTGACGTGGATCGGCGTTGAGACCGCCGCCATTCCGTATTCGGACAAAACGATGACGCGCGCCCCGTCGCGCGACGCGTCGGCAAGCAGATGACCGACAACGGCGTCGATTTCGCGCAGGCTCACGGCAATGCGCGGGTCATCGGGACCGTAGCGCTGCAAGTCGTAGTCCAAATGCGGCAGATAGACGAGGGTTAGCGTCGATGACCGGCTGCGTCGAATTCGCAGCGCCGCATCGCCGATCCAGCGCGAGGAAGCAATCGACGTTCCCGGCCCCCAGAATTGAAAGAGGGGAAACGGACCGAGTTCGCGGGTCAGTTCCTCCCGCAATTCCGGCGGCTTGGTGTAGCAATCCGGTAACTTGCGTCCATCCGCCTTGTAGATTGGCCGCGGCGTCGCCGCGATGTCATGGCTGGCGCCGATGTTGTACCACCAGAAAAGGTTCGCGGTGGTGAAGGCGGGATTGCGCCGTTTCCCCGCCTCCCAGATTTTCTCGCCCGCAACCAGCCGGTTCGATTGCCGCCACAGCCATACTTCCAGGAGATCGCGGAAGAACCAACCGTTGCCGACAATGCCGTGGTCCCTGGGCAACCCGCCGGTCATGAAGGTTGCCTGCACCGAGCACGTCACTGCCGGCGTCACGGTTGCGAGCGGCCGGGCTGCGCCCGCGCGCGCCAGTCCAGAAAGATGCGGCGTATTGGGGCCGAGATGATGCGGGCTCAAGCCCACGACCAGAATGGCAATCGTCGGATGCATGCGGCCGCCGTCAACAATGCCCCGGGGCGCTCACGGTTGGCGTCGCGCGCCGAGCATAATTGACATGCGATAATCACAAGCGGAAGATCAAGCAGAATTTCGGTTAACGCTGGATGCGCATCGTCCCTTCGTGCCGTGAGGCGTATAGATATGCTGGAGCTCAACCAGAACACCGGCACGGCTGACTGTGCATGTGCCGTCGTTTGCCATTTCGTACGACTATCCGGTGTATTTTACGCGTGAGGTGTTCGATCCGGACAATCTCTGTCTGATCCAGGCTCTTGCCCGCATCGAACCCGATAAACGCCAACGCGTCGCTGTCTTTGTCGACGACGGGGTGACCTTCGCAATGCCGGATCTGTTGCCGCGCATTATGCGTTACGCGCAGCAGCATAGCGACCATTTAGAGATCGTCGGCGACGTGGTGGTCGTTCCCGGCGGCGAGGCAGTAAAGAACCAGCATGATTGCGTGGAGCACATGCTGCGAGACCTGGCGCTGCGGCGCATCGATCGGCAGTCTTTCGCGCTCGCCGTCGGGGGCGGTGCGATGCTCGATGCGGCCGGGTTCGCCGCCGCCATCTTTCATCGGGGCGTGCGGCACATCCGCTGTCCGACCACGGTACTAGCGCAGGCCGATTCCGGTGTCAGCGTGAAAAACGCGATCAATGCGTTCGGCCTGAAGAACCTGCTCGGAACTTTCGCCCCGCCATTTGCGGTGATCAATGACTCCGCGTTTCTCGACAAGCTAGCAGCGCGAGATAAGCGCGCCGGAATTGCCGAAGCGGTCAAAGTGGCATTGATCCGTGACGAGGATTTCTTCACGTGGCTGGAGGCTGAGGCCGAGGCGCTGGCGTGCTTCGCTCCCAACCCACTCGACACGCTGGTGCGGCGCTGCGCGATGCTGCACATGCGCCAGATCGCGCATGGCGGCGATCCCTTCGAAACGCGTACGGCGCGGCCGCTGGATTATGGCCACTGGGCGGCGCACAAGCTCGAAATGCTGACCCGCAATGCCTTGCGTCACGGTGAGGCGGTAGCCATCGGTATTGCCCTCGATGCGCGCTATTCGGTGCTGGCCCGGCTGTTGCCGGAAGGCGAGGAGCTACGCATCGCCAGGCTGCTGGAACGTCTGGGCTTCCGTCTTTGGGACGACACGCTCAACCTGCGCGATGAGACCGGAACGCGACGCGTACTCGCCGGTCTGAAGGATTTTCAGGAACACCTCGGCGGCGAACTGACCATAACCTTGCTCGCCGGCATCGGCCGCGGCATTGAAGTCCATACAATGGACGACGCGCTCATTGAGCAGTCGATTCAATGGTTGCGCACACGGGCCCGACCGGCGCGCGCGAGGTAGTCGTCATGCATCTCGATCACCTGCCCGGCGACGTGCACCTTACCTACTGCACCAACATCCATGCGGGCGAGACGTGGAGCGAGGTTAGACAGAGCCTCGCCGCCCATGTTCCGCAGATCAAAGCGCAAGTGTCGCCGCAGAAGCAGATGGGACTTGGCCTACGCCTCTCGGGTATCGCCGCCGAAGAGCTGGGCGCCCCTGCCGCCCTCGCCCAGCTCCGCCGCTTTCTCTCAGATCATGGATTATACGTCTTCACCATCAACGCCTTTCCTTATGGCCCTTTTCACGGCCGCCCGGTGAAGGAAGACGTTTACCAGCCCGATTGGCGCATGCCGGAACGGCTAGACTATTCTGACCGCGTTGCCGAGATCCTGGCCGCGCTGTTGCCGGCGCGGTGTCGTCGGCTCAATCTCGACAGTGCCCGGCACCTTCAAACCACTCGCCAGCGGATAACGGAGTTCCGCGGGTGATGGCGGATAACATCACGCGGCATGTCGCAAAGCTGGTGGAGATTGAACAGCGGACAGGCCGCGAAATCGTGCTCGCGCTCGAAGCCGAACCGTGCTGCTACCTGGAAATCGTCGACGAGACGATCGTCTTCTTTCGCGATTACCTGCATACGGTGGAAAATGCTGCTGCGCTCGCCGCGTTGACCGGCCAGCATCTCGATGATGCCGCCGCCGCGCTTCGTCGGCATGTCGGCGTCTGTTATGACGTTTGTCACGGAGCCTTGCAATATGAGGAGCCGTCCGACGCCTTCGCCCGCTTAAGCGAGGCGGGCATTCGCGTAGCCAAATTGCAGCTGAGCTCTGCCCTGCGTGTGTCACGCGTCGGCGAAACGACCCAAACCGATCTCGCCGCTTTCAATGACGGGGTCTACCTGCACCAGGTGGTGCAGGAGCAAAACGGGACTTTGACCCGGTACTTGGATCTTGATCCGGCCTTCGCGGCTCTGCGCGCCGGTGAGGCGGGCGGTGAATGGCGCGTGCATTGCCACGTGCCGATTTTTCTGCCGACGGCGGGAACTCTGGAATCTACGCAACAGACATTGCGCAGCGCTCTGGCGTGCATCGCGCTAGGCTTCGTAGCGCCGCATCTGGAAGTAGAAACCTATACCTGGGACGTGCTGCCCGCCGCGCTTCGTCAAAGCAACCGTGCCGATGCGATTGCCCGTGAAATGAAATGGGTGATGCAGGAATTGCAGGCATGACATCATTGGCAAGGCCGGCGACCTCTTGGGTGACTCTGCTGAAGCTCGGCCGCGTGTCGAACCTGCCCACCGTCTGGACCAATACGCTAGCCGGGACTCTGGTCGCCGGCGGAAGCTGGCAGGATCCGCGCATCGCCATCGTCATCGTGGCGATAAGTCTCTTCTATGAAGGCGGCATGTTCCTCAACGATTACTTCGACCGCGAGATCGACGCGCGGGAGCGTCCGGAACGCCCTATTCCTTCATTTGAGATTTCGCCCGGAAAAGTCGCAGCAATCGGTTCGGGCTTAATCGTGGGCGGGCTCGTGTTGCTGGCATTCCTCGGCCTTCAAGCATTGGGAGTTGGATTGCTGCTCGCTGCATCCATCGTTGTCTACGATCGCCATCACAAGGGAAATCCCTTTGCGCCGGTGCTGATGGGGGTGTGCCGTGCCCTGGTTTATGCCATCGCGGCGGTGTCGCTGGTCGGCACCTTGTCCGGACAGTTGATCACAGCGGCCATCGCACTGCTCGCCTATGTGGCCGGACTAAGCTACGCAGCATGGCAGGAACGCCTCGACCGCCCGAGCAACCTATGGCCGCTTGCGCTCCTGGTGGCGCCGTTACTGGTGGTGGCCTCGACGCTGCAACAAGGAGGGATTGCCATCGCTGTCTACTTGGGCCTCCTTGGCGCAGTTGGCTGGGCTATCTATTTGCTGATCACGCGCCCGCCTGCAGGCGTGCCGCGTGCCGTCGGCCTGCTGATAGCCGCCGTTTCCCTGGTCGATGCGGCTTTCATCGCAAGCGTCGGCGCGGTCGGCCCGGCACTCGTCGCGGTCGCCGGTTTCTTCGCGACATTGGGCCTGCAAAGATATATTTCCGGCACCTGACCATGAACCTCGGGGCGCCACGCGCAGCAGGCACTCCGGATCCAGCCGCAGTAATGACCTTGTTACGGCGGTGGCTTGCGCGCGCTGCGACGCAGACTGGGTTGCCATGGCTCGACGCGGAGATCGAGCGGCAACAAGCCGGCGTTGACGAAAGAAAACTCATCATCGCGCTGGGAATGGCCGGCCGAAAAATCGGGCGCATCGACCTAGCCTTGACCGAACACGATAGGCTGGAGGCACGCGCGCTGCGTACGGGCTGGCAACCTGAGCTGTGGGGAACCGATGAGGCCGCGCGCGCGGCGATCTTGCTCGCAACCTATACCGGCGATGACGCTGCCTTTGCGAGCCGGGTGGATCGCCTGTGTAGCAATGCCGAAGTAACGGAATTGGTCGCCTATCTAAAGGCCTTTGCCATTTTCCCGGCGGCGAAAGACCTGCACGACCGCGCGCGGGAGGGCGTTCGTTCTTCGGTAAAGCCGGTGTTCGAGGCGACCGCCTGCCACAACCCTTATCCGTTCGATTACTTCGATCAAACGGCCTGGAATCAAATGGTCGTTAAAGCGGTGTTCGTGGGCGCCTCTATCAAGAGCATCGTCGGGATCACAGAGCGCGCCAATCCAGACTTGCGCCAGATGTTGCGCGATCTCATCAGTGAACGCCATGCGGCCGGTCGGTCTGTTCCAGCGGAGGTTCGCAATTACGTTGCATAGGCATTGAGCAGGCGTCCCCCGGCCCCCCGCTCCAAAAGGCCTGAACTGAATGCGGCCATCTCGGCCACCGCAGCACAAAACAGGGCATCCTCCGCTACGTCGGTGGTACCTGCTTCTCATGCTTGTCAGCAGGTTATAAGTCCTCTTGTCTGAGGCTAATTTCTGATTGAAGATGATTAGGATCCTGCCCAGCGTGGACGAAGATAACGTCTTAGAGGCGGGACGATTGGGAGGGAAAACAATGCGTCATTGGGCCGCCGCCACGTTAATCAGCCTTACTCTGGGCTTGCCGCTCGCAAATGGAGCACAGGCCGAGTCCGTTGCAGATTTCTATCGAGGCAAAACCGTTACCCTGATTGTCGGTTATAGCGCTGGCGGGGGATACGATATTTATGCCCGCACAATGGCGCCTTACCTGACGAAATACATTCCCGGAAATCCCAATGTGGTTGTCCAGAACATGGATGGCGCGGGAAGCCTGAAGGCCACCAACTACATCTATAACGTCGCCCCCAGAGACGGCACCACGATCGGAACATTTGGACGCGGCATGGCGATGGAGCCGCTGATCGGCAACAGCGCGACGCAATTCGATGCGACGAAGTTCACATGGCTGATCAGCACGACGAGCGAGCACAACGTGTTCGCGATCTGGCATACGTCGCCCGTAAAGACTTGGAATGACATGCTCACCAGGGAGTTCACGGTCGGGGGCGAAGGATCCGGCTCCGATCCCGATATTTACGCCCTCTTGCTGAAAAACCTGTTCGGCTTGAAATTGAAGCTGATCAGCGGCTATCCGGGCACAACCGAAGTGACGCTTGCCCTGGAGCGAGGTGAAGTCGATGGCCGCGCCAGCTGGTCATGGAGCAGCCTGAACTCGACCAAGCCGGATTGGATCAAAGAAAAGAAGGTTCGTTTTCCAGTCCAACTCGGCCTGGTAAAAAACCCCGCTCTGCCTGATGTGCCGCTTGTCATTGACTTCGCAACCACCGAGAAACAGCGGCAGGTTCTGAAGCTTGTCCTCAGCCGTCAGGTGATGGGACGACCGTTCGCCGGTCCGCCGGGCATCCCGGAGGACCGCAAGCAAGCCCTCCGCAAGGCGATGGAGGATACGTTGCAGGACCAAGAGTTCGTCGCCGAAGCAAAAAAACGGAAGATGGACGTTAGCCCGGTCAGCGGCGAGGAACTCGAGAAGCTGGTTGCAGACGTCTATCGAACTCCAAAGGACATCGTCGCTGAGGTGCGCGCGGCGATCACCCCTGCGAATTAGCCACCAACTTGCACTTTCAATTCGAGACGTCGTACGAAATGTGTGGACGCGGCAGCTGATGCCGCGTTCACCCGCGCGGCGGGCAATAAATCTCAATCATCTTTCATTATTTTGCAAAGGGACCAAACGTGTCGAAGAGGATTCCTCTAACGCTTGCATGCGGTGACTATGAGATCGTTCGAGCATTGAAGGAGGGCACGGTCCGTCCCGATGGAATTGATCTTACTGTGCTGACGGCCATGGATTCCACGACGCGGCATTGGCGCTATTTACGCGGCCAGGAATTCGACATCGGAGAAGTGTCCTGCGCTTCCTACCTCACTGCCCGTTCTCAAGGCGATCCCGGTCCGGCCCTCCCGGTGTTCCTCCACCGTCGATTCCGCCATGGCTTCATCTTCATCAACACAACAAAGGGAATTAAAAAGCCCAGCGACCTCATTGGTCGCAAAATCGGTGTCAAACAGTACCAGGCGACCGGGATTGTCTGGATGCGGGGCATCCTTGAGCACGAATACGGCGTCCCGCATCAATCCGTTGAATGGTTTTCGGAACTCGACGAAACCGTGGAATTCGCGCCGCCATCGGGTTTGAAGCTGACGCGGTTGCCCGATCATCAAGCCGTGGAAGACATGCTGGCCTCAGGTGAACTGGACGCCGTGCTGCATCCTGATCTGATCAAGCCGATTGTCGAAGGCGACCCGCGCGTGGGGCGGCTCTTCCCCAATTTCAAGGACGAGGAAATTTCATTCTATAAGAAGACCGGAATGTTTCCGATCATGCATGTGTTGGGCATCAAGCAGGAGATCGTCGAGCAGTATCCCTGGGTTCCGATCAACATCTTCCATGCTTTCAACGAGGCAAAAGCCATCGCCATGAAGCGGATGGAGAACCCGCGGATGGTGCCGCTCGCGTGGTATCGGGAGGCTTGGGAAGAGCAAGAGCAAATCCTGGGCAAGGACCCCTGGGAATACGGCGACACCGACCAGAACCGGAAAACAATGGACGCGATCACCGGCTATTGTCACGAGCAGGGATTGATCGAACGGAAGATTCCTTTCGACGAACTTTTCCTCAGTACCTTCCAGGGACGCAAGCGGGGCGAAGAATTCCGGTTTTGATGCCGTTCACATCGATTTTTCCCGCAACAGCTCTCGCAATCGCTGTGGTGTCACGGGCAATTGCGTTATCGCGCCCGGCATCCCAAGGGCGTCGTCGATCGCACTGGCAATGACGCCGCCGGCGCCATTGATCCCGCCTTCCCCTGCCCCTTTCAATCCCAAAGGATGCAGTGGTGATGGTGCATCTTCGGTAAGCAGCACTTCGAAATCCGGCGTCTCCCGCAGCGTGGGCATCAGGTAATCGGCCAAGGTCGATGAGAGAGGCTCGCCCTTGTCGTCATAAACGAATTCCTCGTAGAGCGCGCCGCCGAGTCCCTGCACACAGCCGCCAACCAGTTGGCCTTCGATCATCATCGGATTGACCGCGCGTCCCACGTCATAGCCAATGAGGAAGCGCTCCACGGCGACATGGCCGGTCTCGCGATCGACCCGTACCAGCGCGAGATGCACGCCGTAGGGAAAGACCGTGTGGCTGGTATTGAACCAACCATGGGCCGCCAATTGGGGCGTCCGCCCCCGCAGCAGCTTCGATCCAGGCGCAATACGTTTGGCTATGTCCCCGAGGGTGATCGACGGCCCCGCCTTGCCGTCACGCCGCGCGACGGTGCCAGCGATAATGTCGAGCTCCGCGGCCGGTGTCTGCAGTAACTCGGAAGCGAATTCGAGCGCCTTCGCGCGCACCATCAGGGCGGTGACGTGTACAGCCCCGCCAGTCAGGCCGGTGGCGCGCGTGGCATGAGCGCCGATGCCATGGTCGATGAGATCGGTGTGGCCGTGGATCACCCTTACCTGTTTGTAATCGACGCCAAGCGCTTCGGCGCAAATCTGCGCCATGGCGGTCTCGAATCCCTGGCCAAGGGAGGCCCCGCCCGTGATCAATTCCACCGCTCCGGCAGTGTCGACGGAGATCTTGGCGCCGTCGGACGGTCCCCGGCCGCTCTCCTCGACAAAAATGGCGACACCGGCGCCTACGGCCTCGCCCGCCGCGCGGCGACGCTTCAAATCCTGCTGCAGCTCGTCCCAGCGAAAGGCAGCGAGCGCCTTGTCGAGGAGACGCGGGAAATCACCGGAATCCAGCTCCAGATTTTCGACATGCGGCTCATCGAAGGCGATGGTATAGGGCATCTCCGCCGCGGTGATGAGATTTCGCTTTCTCACCTCGACTGCATCGAGCCCGAGTTTGTCGGCCACTGCATCCATCAGGCGGCTGCGTACGAAGGTGCTTTCAAACCGGCCGGGCGCGCGATAGGTCGCCGCGGGGGTCTTGTTGGTCAGACGAAAATGCGCGACTGCCCGGTAGGCCGGCACCCGATAAGCGCCTGTCAGCATACACATGGTGCGGTTGGGGACGTTGGCGCCATGCGTGCGGACATATCCCCCCTGGTCATGAAAAATTTTGTCCTCAATGCCCAGGATACGGCCGTCTGAATCGACCGCGATGCGAGCGAGATGGCGCTGCTGACGTCCTTGATTGGCGCACATCAAATGCTCGCGCCGGTCCTCGATCCATTTCACCGGGCGACCGAGCCGCAGTGCCGCAACCAGAACCAGAACATCCTCGGGATATATTTCCCCGCGAATGCCGAAACCTCCACCGACATGGCTTTCATGCACGTGCAGCGCCGATGGGCTGCGCTTTAACATCCGGCACAAAGTTTCCTTGTTCCGATGCGGTATTTTTGCGGCACCATGGAGCTCCAATATGTCGCGCGCCGCATCGTAGCGGCCGATCGCTCCGCGCGTTTCCATCGGCACGCCGGAATGCCGCCCAGTCGTAAGATCAAGTTCAATGACGGTATGCGCGTTCTTGAAGGCGGCTTCGATATCGCCGTAGCTGTGGTGGAAGATTCCGGCTTCGGTGCTGCGGCCGGGCTCAAATTCGCCGGGCGGATCGCTCGCCGACAACAAAACCGGCAATTCTTCCACCTCCATCGTGACGAGTTCCGCCGCATCCTCGGCGATGTAGGCATTCTCGGCAAAGACCGCCGCAACCGGATCGCCAATGTAACGGACCCGGCCGCGAGCCAGTGCAGGCTGACGGTACGGCTTGAGCATCTCGGAAGCCCGGTCCGCGCGAAAGTCAATCGGCGGCAGATCGGGGATGTCTTCCCAGGTCCAAACTGCGATTACGCCTGGCAGCGCCCGGGCGGCGGAGGTATCGACCGAAATAAGTTTTGCATGCGCGTGGGCCGAACGGACGATACGCATATGCAGCTGTTGCGGGAAATTGATGTCGCCCGCATAGCGCCCCTGCCCCGTGACCAGCGGCAGATCCTCTAGTCGCGTGACCGAATGACCCAGCACTCTGCATTCGCTCGCGCGCGGCGGCGTGGGATAGGCTTTGGCGCCGCCGTCCTGGCTCATTCCGCCGCCTCTGCCTTACGCATTTCCGTAGCGGCGGCGCGCACGGCCTTGATGATGTTTTGGTACCCCGTGCAGCGGCATAAATTGGATGAAAGCAGGTCGAGCAATTCCTCACCTTCAAGATGCGGCTCCCGCTCGAGCGCGTTCGACGCAAGCATCAGAAATCCGGGCGTGCAAAATCCGCATTGCAGGCCATGGTGATCGATAAAAGCTTGCTGCAGGGGATGCAGCTTGTTCCCGGATGCCAGGCCCTCGACCGTGCATATCTGTTTCCCCTGTGCCTGGACAGCAAACATCAGGCAGGAACGGACCGCCTCGCCGTCAATGACCACAGTGCAGGTGCCACAGACGCCGTGCTCGCAGCCGATATGTGTTCCGGTCTGCCCACATTCGTCGCGGATGGCATCGACCAGAGTGCAGCGCGGCTCCACGCGAACGGAGTAATCATGCCCGTTGATGGTGAGCTTTATGTCGATTTTCTCGTTCATCGGCGGGTGGCTATCGTGACGGACGGAATAAGGCCGCAATCAGGCCCCGGGCGGTAGAACGTGCTTCCATTTCTTGTGGACGCGATCGTCAACTTCCTTGCTCGAGCGGACGACGATCGGAAACGTATCGCGCCTTGCCCATGGCTTGCAGGCGTCGATCACGACACGCGCATTGCGGGGATCTTCTGTGCTGTAGACCATCGGGTCGAGCACCGTGCTCCAGCAGCCGCGCAGCACCTCCATGCCTTCGCGCGGATCGCAGCGCGTACACATAGCCCAGATCACCTTATCCATATCGGCAGGATCAATGTCGTCATCCACGACGACGACAAAACGGTTCGCGTAAGCGCCGGCATGGCATTGCGAGGCGATCAGGCCGGCTTGTTTGGAGTGGCCGCCATACATCTGTTTAATCGAAACGGTAAGCCAAAGTCGGCTGCCGCCGGCCGCATGCGCCCACACGCCTTTCACTTCGGGAACGCCGGCAGCTTCAAGCTGATTCCATACAGCCCCTGACCGATAGGTGCCGCGATAGAAGGAATCGTCGTCCGGCGGAATGCCCGGAATAGCGCCGAGCAGAATGGGATCATTGCGATGGAGCAGTGTTTCCACCCGAATTGCCGGCTCTTTCTTCTTCCCGCCCGCGTAATAGCCGGTCCACTCGCCGAGCGGTCCTTCGTCAATCAAGTCGTTGGGATGGACGAAACCTTCGAAAGCAATCTCCGCATTCGCGGGAATGGGCAAGCCGGTGCGCGGTCCGTTGATCACTTCGACCGGCTCGCCGAGAAGGCCGCCGGCGGCGTCGTATTCGTTCTTGCCATAGGGAATTTCCAGTCCCGCCACCATGAACAATGCCGGGTGCATCCCCACCACTACCGCGATCGGGCACGGCTCTCCATGCTCATGATAACCGCGCATGATGAGATTGCCGTGCTTGCCCTTCGAGCACATGACAGACGCCACGTTTCGGTCATGCACTTGCACGCGATAGGCGCCGTAGTTGATCCAGCCGGAATTACGATCTTTCATGATGACCATGCAGCCGGTGCCGATGTAATACCCGCCATCGTGCTCGTGCCATTTGGGCGCGGGGATTTTTCCGAGATCAAGCTCGTTGCCGCCGCTGACATTCTCCTGCACCAAGCCCTTGGCAACGGTGATCGGCGGGATGGACTTGGCTTCCTTCATGTAGCGCCGCCAAAAATTGACCAGGTCGATCTCTTTGGCCGCGGCGGGCAGCCCCAGCGTCAAGTTGATCCTCGGGACCGAGGTGAGAATATTTGCGAGGACGCGATAGCCGCGTGGATAGCCGGGAATGTCGTCGAACAGCACCGCCTTGTTTCCGATCTTGCGCTGATACACATCGACGATGCCGCCGATTTCCTCCTCGCGTTCGGCGCCGGAGATTTTCTGCAGCTGGCCGGCGGCTTCGACCTCGGCGATCCATGTACGCAGATCCTGTTTTGCCACTTCAATCTCCCTGAATATCAGCCAGTCAGGCCGCCGCTTGCTCTAACGCACGGCGCGTAAGGGCGCGGACGAGATCGCGGCGGTATGCCGCGCTTGTGATCAGATCTTCGATTGGTTCCACGACGTCCGCGGCGGCTTCGGCGGCGGCGCGGAAGGTATCGGCCGCAGGTGGCTTGCCTTCGAGGACTGCCTCCGCATCGGGGACGCGGCGCGGCTTTGCCTCGACCCCGCCGATACCGACCCGCGGCTCACGCATGAGGCCCTCCTGCAGGCGATAGGTGACGAGCGTCATGGCGATGGCGAAATCACCGGCGCGGCGGCTGAACTCGCAAAAGCCGAAACGGGTATCGGCCGGCAAGGCGGGCAGCCGTGTTTCGGCCAAAAGCTCGTCGTCTTCCAAGGCGGTGCTCATCATCCCGGCGAAAAAGTCCTCCGCCGCGATGCTGCGCGTGCCGCGCGCACTTTTTGCGACAATTTCGCCGCCGAGCGCCGCGGCGACGAGACACCATTCGGAGGCGGGGTCGGCATGAGCAAGGCTGCCGCAGAAGGTGCCCCGCGTCCGGATAGGATAATGCCCGATATGTTTGACAACGGCGGACAGCAACTTTCCAAGCGGACCGTCCATGACCGGGCGGTGGAAGGCTGCGTGTCGGACGCAAGCGCCAATCGACAGGCTTGCGGTGGTCGCCGTAAGCTCTGCAAGCGCCTTGATGCCGTTGATGTCCACCAAGTGGGCAGGCCGCGCCAAGCGAAACGCCATGGTTGGAACCAAGCTTTGGCCACCGGCCAAAATGCGACCGTCATCCGTCGCGACTTCCGAAAGAATTGCCACCGCCTCGTCGATCGTTTGCGGCGCATGATAACGGAAAGGGGCGGGTTTCATCGATTCACACGAGTTGAGAAAACAACGGCGCTCAAGCGATAAGCATTGCGGGCGCTGACGTTGACCCCGCGAAAGACCGGCGTTAGCCTGTCTCAAATTTGGGACAATTACTTTTTTTGAAATCATGCATGCTTTCGTCGGCATGTAAAGGCTCCGGCATGTTCCTCCAGTGCGCCAAGGCGACAGCATGAACGAGAGCCGCGCCATTGTTGTGACCGTCAACGGCCGGCACCATGAGGTCACGGTTCAGGTGCGGGTGACCCTGGTCGATTTTCTACGGCATCAGCTCGGCCTGACCGGCACGCATGTCGGCTGTGAGCATGGGGTTTGCGGCGCTTGCACGGTCTTGTTCGACGGCCGTGCCGCGCGCGCCTGCTTGATGTTTGCGGTTCAGGCCAACGAGCACGAGGTGCTGACTATCGAAGGGATCGCGGCGGGCGGCGAGGACCTGCATCCACTTCAGGCTGCCTTCCGAGATCATCACGGCCTGCAATGCGGCTTTTGCACGCCCGGGTTTTTGATCACTCTGCTTGAATTTCTGCAGAACAACCCGTCACCGACCGAAGAAGAAGCGAGAGACGCGATCTCGGGCAATCTCTGCCGCTGCACCGGCTATCAAGGAATTGTGGCCGCCACGTTGGACGCCGCTGACCGGCTGCGCAGCCGCAAGGAGCGTCCGACGTGAGCGGAGGAACCTTCGGCCAGAACGTGCCGCGGCTGGAGGATCCCGACCTGCTGCTGGGACGGGCTCGCTTTGTGGATGACATTCACTTGCCCGGTCTGTTGGAAGCGGCATTTGTTCGCAGCCCGCATGCGCATGCCATGATCCGCGGCATAGACAAGACGGCTGCGCTGGCGCTGCCGGGCGTGCATGCCGTTTTTACCCTGGCCGATCTCAAACCTTATCTGACGGCGGAGCGCCTAGCGGTAGCACTGCCGACACCCAGCTACAGGCAAATTCTGGATCGGCCGGTGTTGGCCGGCGACGAGGTGGTGCATGTGGGCGAGCCGGTGGCCATCGTCGTCGCCGACAACCGATATCTCGCGGAAGATGCGGTTGCTCTTCTGGAAGTGGATTATCAACCGTTGCCCGCGGCGGTCGATTGCAAGCAAGCACTCACTACCGGTGCACCGCTCGCGCATAGCCATTCGCCGCATAACGTCGTGGCCGAGTTCACCATGGGATTCGGCGATGTCGACGCGGCTGTCGCCAGCGCCGCACATGTCTTTCGCGAGTCCCTTTGGCAACATCGCGGTGGCGGCCATTCGATCGAATGCCGCGGTGTTCTCGCCTATCACGAGCCGATCGAGGACCGGCTGACCGTCTGGAGCTCGACGCAGACGCCTCTCGCCGCCGCCCGCATTCTCTCCGATCTGTTCGGCCGCGACGAAAACCGGGTGCGCGTGATCGCCCCGGACGTGGGCGGCGGCTTCGGACCTAAGCTTGTCTTTTATCCGGAAGATGTCTCCGTCGCTCTCGCCGCCATGCTGCTTAAGCGTCCCGTGAAATGGATCGAGGACCGATACGAGCACTTTGTCGCCACGACGCAAGAACGAGACCAGTATTGGGATGTCGAGATCGCGGTGGATGCCGAAGCGCGCATCCTCGGCGTGCGCGGCTCGCTGATCCACGATCACGGCGCCTATACCGCGCGCGGCGTCAACGTTCCTTATGGCTCAGCCGCCGCGATGACCCTGTGCTACCAGGTGCCGGCCTATCGGCTCGACGTGAAGCTCGCCGTGACCAACAAAGTGCCGGTTACACCGGTGCGGGGCGCCGGCCAACCGCAGGGTGTCTTTGCCATGGAGCGGCTGTTGGATCGCGTCGCACGTGAACTCGGCCTTGATCGCGCCGAAGTACGACGGCGAAATCTGATCCCCGCAGCCAAGATGCCCTATGCAACGCCGCTTAAAACCCGCGGCGGCATGCAGGTTGTGCTCGATAGCGGCGACTATCCGGGATGTCAGCAGATGGCGTTGCAGCGCGCCGGCTGGGATGGCTTTGCGGCTCGCCAGAATGCTGCGCGGGCGCAGGGCAAATATCTCGGCATCGGTCTGGCCAATTTTGTCGAAGGCACAGGCCGCGGACCGTTCGAGCCGGTCACCGTGCGGATCGCGCCTTCCGGCAAGGTGCATGTCTATTCCGGCGCCGTCGCCCTCGGGCAAAGCACGAAGACCATGCTGGCGCAGATCGTGGCCGAGCAGCTCGGTGGCGACATGGCCAACCTCATCATCACCACCGGCGACAGCGCCGCGACGCCGCTTGGATTTGGAGCATTTAACAGCCGACAAGCCGTGCTCGCCGGCTCTTCCGCTCATCGCGCGGCGGTGAAGGTGCGCGAGAAAGCACTAAAAGTGGCGGGCTCCCTGTTGCAGCTCTCTGCCGGAGATCTGGATATCGAAGGCGCCTATGTGTGTCGGAAGGGTGGACTCGGACAGAGGGTCAGTTTTGGCGAGATCGCCCGCGCGACGGCAGGAAACTCCCGGCTTTTACTTGCCGGGCGGCGTCACGCCGGGAATGGAAGCGACCGAGCATATCGTGATTGACGACATGGCTTATGCCAACGGAACGGCCGTCGCCGAGGTCGAGGTCGACATCGAAACCGGCGCGGTATCTATCCGCAATATCGTTTTCGCGCATGACTGCGGAAAAGTCATTCATCCCAAGATCGTCGAGGGACAGATCCTTGGCGGTGTGGCGCACGGCATCGGCAACGCTTTATTCGAATGGATGGGATTTAACGAGGACGGTCAGCCCGTCACAACGACGCTTGCAGATTATCTGCTGGTTACCGCCGCGGAGATGGCTCCCGTTATCCTCCTGCATCAGGAATTGCCGACGCCGTTGAATGAACTTGGAATTAAGGGTGTCGGCGAAGCGGGCACTTTGCCTATGGCGGCCGCGATCATCTCGGCAGTGGAGAACGCGCTTTCAGGCTTTAGCGTCCATATTACGCAGACGCCCATCAGGCCGGCGGAAATCGTCGCACAGATTTTGGCGAAGCAGGGCCATGAGCATTCGATTCGATGACATCGGTAATCGGCTGAAGGCGTTTCGCCTCGGTTCGAGGCTGAGCGCCGATGAGATTGCGAACCGCCTGGGAATCTCGCGGACCGCGCTCTATCGTTTTGAAAAAGGGCGAATTGGCGAAAATCGAGACCTTGGAGAAGCTCGCCGATTTGCTGGATGTATCCGTTCCAACCCTCCTCGGAGTGGGCGTCGAATATATCGGATCGGCGGTGAGCTATTTCGAGCGGATGCGGCAGATCGAGGAAGCATCGGAACATATCATCGTGCTGGCGGGCCCGATCTCCTATCTGCTGGCATCCGACACGTTCGACCAAACACTTGAGGAAATCCTGCGCGAGAGCATTCCCGACAAGGTGCAGGACCGTAAACGGGCGCTGAAGCAGGTGGACGACGTCATGACCGTCCTTCGCCAGCGCAAGGCGGCCTATCGCCAGCGCCAGCCCGGAATCGTCAACCTGATATCCGCTTCAGAGATGAGTCATTTTCTGAAAAACGGCTTGGTGGGCCGCCTGGATCTTCCCGACGAAACACGGCAGCGGCGGAGGCAGCTGGCGCGGACCGAGGCTGAACATTTCACGTCGCTGATGGCCGACGAGCCGATCGGGGTGCAGATCGGCCTCGTTCCCGACACCCTACCCCACGCAAGCTTCCAGATATTCCGCCAACCGGACCGTCGAATCCTGGCCTTGAGCCCCTTCCGGCTGGGCGAACAGCCCAATATCCGGGTCGGGGTCGCGATGATCACCTCGGCCCCGGAAGCGCTCGCGCTGCATGAAAAAATGGCTAAGGACTTGTGGCATCGAGCTTTAAAGGGCCCGGCGGCGGTCCAATTCATGCGCCAGCTGCTGGCCCAGTAAAGCAGGCCCAGAGTTTGGGCTTGTTCAAAAATTGGAAAAATTATTGATTTTGGCACATATGCCGATTAGGCTTGGCCGGTAGAAACGAGGCCATCAATGCAGACCGATGCGTTTACCTGCGCCCCTTTTGTGGTCGGCAAGACAAAACCCGCCGCGACCGACGGGCATATTCCCGCCGAAGAGGCGCTTTGTCCGGTGGTGTCCCACGAGTGGGTGAATTCCGAATACAAGCATTTGGTGGTTGAGGCTTCCGCCAAGGCGCTGGCGGTCAAAGCCGGACAATTCTTCAACTTGCTTTGCCCCTCGCCGGACGCCGGCGACTTGTGGCTGCGCAGGCCGCAAAGCGTTTACCGCGTCGATCAGGCGAACGGCCGGGTCGAGTTCCTCTACAAATGCGTCGGGAGAGGAACGCGCGGCCTCGCGACCTTGGAAAAAGGCGACGAGCTCAACATGGTCGGCCCCCTGGGGGTGGGATTCACGCTCGATCCCGCCTGGAAGAACATCGTCGTTCTCGGCCGTGGCGTCGGCCTTGCAACTTTGGCGCCGATTTCCCAGCTCGCCGGCGAGCAAGGCTGTCGGGGTAACCGCCATCCTGAGCGCGCGCAGCGCTGAATTCGTGATGACGACAGAGCTGTTCGAGAAGGTCGGCAGGGCGATTCACGTTCTCGACAGCGACGGCACCAGTGCGGTGGAAAACGTCGAAAAAATTCTCGAGCAGCTGGTGGCGGAAGGCAAGGCGGACGCCTTCTTCACCTGCGGTTCCAATCGCCTCGTGCAGCTGATGAAGCGGTTGGGCAAGAAGCATGGCATTCCCGGCCAGGTCGCGATGGAGCAGATCATGGCCTGCGGGCTCGGCCCCTGCTACGTTTGCGTCAAGACCTTCGAGGTCAATGGAAAGAAAGAACTTCGTCGCGTGTGCATCGACGGGCCGGTATTCGACTTACAGGAGGCGGTCGGATGGTAGACATGTCCGTCAAGATCGGCAGCGTGACGCTGAAGAACCCGATCATGCCGGCTTCCGGCGCATTCTCGACCGAGCTCGCTCAGGTGATGGACATCAATCGCCTGGGTGCGCTCGTTTCAAAGACAGTCTCGCGTGAATTCCGCATCGGCAATCCGACGCCGCGCGTGGCCGAACTCGAATGCGGCATGATCAACTCCATTGGCCTGCCGGGCAAAGGCATCGAATATTTTCTTCAGCACCAGATTCCTGATTACAAGCGATTCACGCCGCCGTTCGTTGCCAATATCACCGCGCAGACGCCGGAGGATTTCGAGGCGATGGCGCGAGACGTCAACGTCCCTGAGGTTGACGTCATCGAAATGAACATCTCCTGCCCGACGCGCGATCCGAACGGCGGCAACTTCGCGCTGCACGAAGACCATACCTACACGGTCGTAAGCCGCGTTCGCCGTGCGACCGACAAACCGGTATGGGCCAAACTCTCGCCCAATGCCGGCGACATCGAGTCGATCGCCAAGGCGGCAGAAAAGGGCGGCGCCGACGCGCTGACCGTCGCGAACACCCTGCTCGGCCTGAAGATCAACACCGACACGTTCCGGCCCGCGATCGGCAACAAGTTCGGTGGAATATCGGGGCCCGGCATCAAGCCCATCATGCTGCGCATGGTTCATCAGTGCTCGAAGGCGGTGAAAATTCCGATCATCGGCTGCGGCGGCATCGTGAAGGTCGAGGACGTGGTGGAGTACATGCTGGCCGGCGCCAGCGCGGTGATGATCGGCTATCTCACCTTCCGCAATCCGTCAGGCATGATCGCCATTATCGATGGGCTGGAGGAGTGGTGCAGTAAGCGCGGCTTCGCACGCGTGGCCGACCTCACCGGCGCCATGATCGATGAAAAGCCGGCGGAGACCTATGCCTCGGCTGCGGCTCCGATTGGGTAAACGATTTACGCCGCCGAATGGCGGCTGAGCTGGGTCGGGCGGCGCGATGACCAACAGGGTTACCATCCGCAAGCCGGACGACTGGCATCTGCATGTGCGCGACGGAGCCATGCTGAGAGCCGTTTTGCCCTATACCGCAAAGCATTTCGGCCGCGCCATCCTGATGCCGAACCTGGTTCCGCCGGTGCGGACCACGCAAGACGCGATCGCCTACCGCGAGCGCGTTTTGGCGGCGCTGCCCGAGGTTCGACCTTCAAGCCGCTGATGACTTGTTATCTGACCGACGATACCGATCCCGACGACGTGGAGCATGGCTTCAAGGAAGGCGTGTTCACCGGCGTGAAGCTTTACCCCGCGCATGCGACGACCAATTCGGCGGCCGGCGTGACCGATTTTGCCAAGATCCGCCGCGTGCTGGAACGCATGGAAAAAATCGACATGCCGTTTCTGATCCATGGCGAGGAGGTCGATCCCGAGATCGACGTTTTCGACCGCGAGGCGGTGTTCATCGAACGGCGGCTGCAGAAATGGACCAGGGAATTTCCTGGCTTGCGCATCATCCTGGAACACCTGTCATCGAAGGACGGCGTCGATTTTGTGCGCAGCGCTGCGCCCCAGGTCGGCGGCACGATCACGCCCTATCACATGCAGCTCAATCGCACCGATTGGCTCGGCGCCGGCCTCAAGCCTTACATGTATTGCATGCCGGTGATCAAAACGGAGAAAGACCGGCAAGCCTTGCGCAAGGCAGCGACCTCGGGCGAAGCCTGCTTCTTTCTCGGCACGGATTCCGCGCCGCATCCGGTGGCAAAGAAGCTGGCGGTGAATGGCATTCCCGGGCTGTTCAATTCGCCGGTCGCGATCGAGACCTACGCCAAGATTTTCGATGAGGAGGGGGCGCTGCACAAGCTCGAAGCCTTTGCCTCACTGAACGGGCCGAAGCATTATCATTTGCCGCCGAATGAGGAGACCATAACGCTGGAGCGCTCGTCCTGGACCGCGCCGGAAGAGGTAAAAGTCGACGGCCCCGACGAACGCGCGCTGGTTTATCGTGGCGGCGAAACCATTGAGTGGCGCGTCGTTTCGGCATCTCAATGATATGCACCTGCGCGCGCTTCCTGAAATCGGTTGACCGGGCGAGAACTGAGTGTCGGAGGACAGTTATGCCGCTGCCTAAAATGAGCCTTGCGCTTTTCGCCGCCCTGATGGCCTTCGTCTGCTTCGCGCCGACACCGCTGTCGGCACAAAGCAATTTTTTCGCCGGAAAAACCATTCTGCTTTATGTCGGTTTCAGCCCTGGCGGCGGAGTCGATGGCGAGGCGCGCATTGCTGCCAAGCATCTTTCGCGATTCATTCCCGGTAATCCCACCATCCAGGTCAAGAACATGCCGGGTGCCGGCGGCATTGTGGTCGCAAACCACATGTACAAGGGCGTGGAACCGGACGGCTTGACGCTCGCCATGCCCGGACGCAGCGGCTTTTTGCTGAGCAACATCGTGAAAGACAAGAATGTCGCCTTCGACCTTGCCAAATTTGCCTATATCGGCGGCGCGGGCAGCACCAATAGCATCCTTTGGCTCCGCAAGGATTCCGGAATCTCCAATGTCGCGCAGCTGAAAGCCGCAAAGAAGGAGATCATCCTCGGGGCGTGGTCAGCCCGTTCGCAAAACGCCATCGTGCCGAAGGTGCTTCGGCAGTATGAAGGCTGGCCGTTCAAGGTGGTCCACGGCTATCCAGGCACCAACGAGGTATTGGTTGCGATCGAGCGTCGCGAAGTCGATGGTCTCTACAGTCACCAGGGTTCGGTTCGTCCGCAGATGATCTCCAGTGGCGAAGTGATACCGATCGTGCAGACATTCGAAGAGTTTCCAAATGTGCCGACCATCGGCAGCCTGATCACGAATCCGAAAGAAAAAGCGCTCCTCGGCCTCCTGAGCGCACCGTCCCGTATCGGACTGCCGCTGCTTGCGCCGCCCGGAATACCGGCCGAGCGGCTGGATATCTTGCGGAAATCTTACGCAATGATGGTCAAGGACAAGGAGTATGTGGAGGAGGCCGAAAAGCGCGGCTTGCCTGTGGGAGAACCCATCAGCGGGGAGGAGCTGCAGACACTCGTTGCGCAGACGCTGTCGTCAGTGCCGGACGACGTCCTGCAGGAATATCTCGCCTTCATGGACGACGACGGAAAAAAGCCGGAATCCACGAAGTAGGTAGCGCGCTAGGTTTTGACTGCAAGCAGCCGCGCGTCGCGGAAAACATGATCATGTGACCCGGGCCATAGCGGCAGCGCGAAGGCTTCGCCGCCCGCTTCCGATCGCGATCACACCCCCCGCCTCTGCTTTCGTTGCCGCAAATCGCCCTATGCGGGCGACTTTTCCAGCTTCTTCTTTTTAGCGCGCTCGTCTCCGTATTCGGCGGTGTCGTAGCCATGCACCGACACGTCGAACAGGTTACCGTCGGGGTCCATCGCCCGGTATTCGGCGTAGGCGCGCGAGGCGGGGCGCTCGGTTAGCGGTTCCTCGAAAGCCGCCAGCCTTTTCTCGATTTCTTCAATGTCGTCGACCTGGAAACCAAAATGATTGATGCCGCTTGGCGTGTAGTCGCCGCGGTTACGCAAGATGGCCAGAGTGAGGTAGCCGTCGCTCATGTAAATAGCCCCGCTTTTTTCGGTCAGGATAACCTTCATGTCAAAAACCTGCTCGTAGAATTTGGCAAGACGTTCCGGGCTTTTCGTCTTGATCGCGAGGTGTCTGATCTTGCTCATCGTGCTCTCCTGACTGCGTATTCGAACCTGTGTCTGCGTCACCTTACGGCAAGTGTGGTCGAACATCCGGTTGGGCGCAAGGCGCCAGAAGATTTCTATATCACCCGAAGCGTAAGGCCCTTCATCGGCTCTGCATCGCGTTCAGGACTTGAGCCCCTTTATTTAAGCTCATAACGGCTTGCTGTTATTTTACCGCGACCGCCTGTATCTCGCACAACATGCGAGGGTCAGCGAGTCCGGCGACGTAAATTTTCGTCGACGCCGGACGCCGGTCGCCCATCCATTTAGCTCGCACGCGGTCGTACCCGGCATTGTCCTCGCGCCGGACCAGATAGAGCGTCGTTTCAGCGATGTCGTCGACGGTCATACCGCCCTCGGCCAGGATGGTGACAAGGTTGTGCCATGCGATTTCGGCCTGCGCCTCGATACCGTCGGGAATATTACGGTCCCCATCGCGTCCGACCTGCCCCGAGATGAACAGCCATTGTGTCGGCGCGACGACCTCGACCGCGGCGCTATAGCTCGCGCTGACAGATACCGACGGATGATTGATTGGCTTATGCACCGGCTACTCCCATCTTTTATTGACAGCGCGATGAGCCGCGAGACTTCAGGAAGTGTGCTACGATCTCGCTACCAGTCGCAAACCAGACTTCGTCGTGTCGGCAAATGTATTCGAGTCCCTTATCGAGGGAATTGATACGGTGCGGCACGCCGGTGATGTAAGGATGGAGTGACAGCGGCATGACTCGGCCGCTGTCCGCGCTCTCGCGATACAGCACGTTGAAGGTGTCCATCATCATCCTGGTGAAGTCTTCCGGCGGATAGAATAATTGAGCAGCCGTCTTATCGCCCATGTCGTGGCCGTAGGGGACCGACACCATCCGGCGCGGGGCGGTTTCCAGAACAAAGGGCTGATCGTCGACCGTCCAGTCGCAAACGTACTCCAGACCTGCTTCTGCAAGCAGGTCGAGGGTGTTCCAGCTTTCCTGCAGACCAGGGCCGAGCCAGCCCCTCGGCCGCAGGCCCGTCGCCGTTTCGATGCGCGACAGCGTGCGGCCGATGAGCGCCCGCTCCTCGTCAACCGACGCGGTGTCGCTCAGACGGCGCGTATTGCTCTCGCCGTGGCCCATGAATTCCCAGCCGAGTTTCATTCCCTCCTCGATGATCGCGGGGGCCGCGTCGCAAACTTCGCTGTTAAGCGCCACGGTGGCGCGGATGTTATATCTCGCCAACACTTCCATGATGCGGAACACGCCAACGCGGTTGCCATATTCGCGTTTTGCCCAGGAAAACACGTTCGGGATATTCGCACCCCCTTCCGGCATCTTCTCATCCAGCGCGAAGGTCTCGATGTTCGGTATCACCCAGAACGCAAGACGTTTGCCATCCGGCCATTCAAGCTTGGGTCGGCCCACTATTGGGCTGTAGGCAAAAGGCCCGGTGCGGCCCGGTTTCATGTTGATCTCCGGAGTTTTGTTTCTGATCGCCTGCGCGTACGGCGCGCAATCAGGCCGCCGCGCCCCGGCCTGACGAGCGGCGGCGACACGACCGCGCCTTTCAAGGCGTGGACACGGAAATGGCTGCCTTGAGCCTTTCTGCGAGGTTCGGCGGTACGCGCGTGATGTCGGCAATCACTCGCTCGACTTCCGCTCCGGAGGTCGGGCTGACTTCGAGCCGCGACTTCTCAGCATCCTTGATGAACTCCGGATCGGCAGCAGTCGCCATAAACGCCGCGCGCAGCGCCTGGACGCGGTCGGCAGGAATCCCGGGCGGCGCGAGAACCGGTCGCGCGACGGATTTCTGCGCCAGGAATGCCTCCATCACCTGGCGGTCCTCCGGACTCTTGGCGAAGTCGAGCGCCAGCGGCACGTCCGGCAGATCGGGCGACTTTTTCAGCGCTGTCTGCATGAGCAGACGGATCTTGCCTTCCTGCAGCATATGCGGATTGCGCGAGCGTATGTTCGACAACGACCAGTCCCCCAGGCCCATCACTTCGCCGCGTTCCATCGCCAGCAACACTTCGGTGGTGCCCTGATAACCGGAAACGATGCGGAATTTTGTGCCGATCAGTGCATTCATCAATCGCGGTGCCGTTTCGGTATCGATCGTGGGGCCTGTTCCGCCCACGATCATCTCCGTCTTGAACAGATCTTCCGTCGTCTTGATCGGCGACGTGTGCCAAGCGACGACGATTCCGATCTCAGATGCAAGGTTACCGATCCAATTGAATTTTTCTATGTCGAAGCGGATACCTGATGCGTTCATCACCTTCGCGACCAGCATGTCGCGTTGGATAAGGCCGAAGACGGTCCCGTCCTTCGGCGCAACATTGTAGAGGTGATTGGTCGCTTGCAGGCTGCCGGCACCCGGCATGTTCTGCACGATGACATTGGGATTGCCGGGGATATGCTTGCCGATATGGCGGGCCAGCAGCCGCCCTTGCGCGTCATAGCCGCCACCGGTACTGGCGCCGACAATCAGTATCAGCTGCTTACCTTTATAGAAATCGGCGACCGATTGTGCGACGGCAGGCGTCGCGATGAAGAACGCTGCAACGGCGAAAAATAAAAGAACTCGCAAGTTCCGCATAATAACTTCCCTCCGACCACCTTCATAACACAGCATCTAGCGCCACTCCTCTATCACCGATTCCGCTGTGCAGGTTCTCAACCTTGGATGCGCCTACTTGCCGGCCTCCGCAAAAATCGCCCGCAGGCGCTCGACGATAGCGGGCGGCGTCGCGTAGAGCTGCTCTACCAAGCCTTGGATCTCTTCACCGCTCGCGGGATCGATATCGAGGCCCCTACCCTTCGCGTCGGCAAGGAATTCAGGATCATGCATGGTCTCCCAAAAACTCGTTCGTAGCGCCTGCGCAATCGCGGGCGGGAGATCGGGAGGTGCGATGAAGGGTCTGCCGAACTCCTGTGTTGCGAGCGGCAACAGCAGCGCCGCCCGCTGGTCTTCCGTTTTTGCAAAAGACAGCACCTGCGGAACGTCTGGCAGATCGGGATGTTTTTTAAGCCCGAACTGAGCCACAAGAACGATCCTTTTGGCGGCCAAGGAGTCCCCCATTGTGGCCTTTACACTCGCCCACGTAATGCCGCCGATCCCCTGAACCTCAGACCGTTGCATCGCAAGATGTGCTTCCCGGGTGCCCTTATATCCCGAGACGATCTTGAACTTGGTTCCCAGGATTGCGTTCGTTGCCGTGGGAAAAGTATCGGAGGCGCCGCCGGAGCCACCCAGGATCAACACTTTCGAGAAAGCATCGGGAAAGGTAACCACCGGCGCATCGGCGTTGGCTATCATGAGTTGCGTCTCGCGCAAGGCGCTCCCGATCCAGATAAATTTGCGTGCATCGAAACGGGCCCGATCGGGATGCAAGATGGCGTCGCTCGCAATTTGCGGATTGACCGCACCTATTGTAGTGCCGTCTTTTGGAGCGTTGGAAAAAATACGATTGGCCACCGGAAGCGACATCGGCCCTGGGAGATTTTGCGGAACGAAGATCGGGTTGCCAGGGATGTGCTTTGGCCAATGTGCTGCGATCGTTCGCGCAAACGTATCGTAACCGCCACCGGCGCTGGATCCAATCAGAAGACGGATTTCCTTACCGCGAAAGTGTTCTTCAATGGACTGCGCCAATGCGGGAGACTGCGCCACTCCTGAGGTGAGGGCCAGGGAGAGAAGAAGCGTGCGATAACGGCCAAGTCTTGTATTGTCAGCCGCGAGCATCAACGTCATGACACCCTCAATCCGTGGCAGGCGAACGATTTTTAAAACAGCATTCACGCGGTGAGCAGCAATCTATAGTGACACTAGGTCCTTCGTTTTTTCTTGTCGAGATGCACGATAACTGATTTTTGCAACGCGATGCCATCTCTCGAAAACAATGACAGAATAACGCGTTTCAGCCACGCCGTAGCTCCAGGAAGCGAATATGTCTAAATCTCTCGCACAGAGTAATGGGTCTGCACCGCTTATAGGCATGGCCAAGCCGACGGCGCGTGCGGCGAAATCATACGCGACCCTCGTGTCAATGCTGCCGAAACATATCAGAACGATCGTGCGCTACGCGCCGATACAGAATGGCACGATGGAAGAATTCGCGGGGGCGATTCCGGCTTACGCCAGCATGGTCGCTGAGCTGGCCGCGGAGGGCGCCGACCTCATTCATGCTGAGGGCACGCCTCCGTTTCTCATTTTGGGTTACGATAAGGAACGGCGCACAATCGAAGCATGGGAGAAAAGCACGGGCGTGCCGATCTTCACTTCGGCCATGTGTCAGGTGAACGCACTGCGTGCTCTTGGGGTCAGCAAGCTGGTCGATGCCGGCTATGATCCTACGACAGGGCCGGCGGCAGAACGCTACTTTCAGATGGCGGGGTTTAATGTCCTTGCAGTGGAGAAGGTGCCGGTTGTCTGGGCTGCGACTGTCGATTTAACCGAAGACGAAGTCTTTGACATGCTCGCTGCCGTGGTTCGCCGCCATCCTGGAGCGGACGGTCTGTGTCTGCAAGGCAGCGCTCACTGGCAATTGTCTAATGCGATAGAGCGGCTTGAAGCTGACCTTGGCATTGCGGTGGTCCATCCTATCGCCGCTCGGTATTGGGAATTGATGGCACGGCTGAAGCTGCAGGGTCCACGAGCCGGTGTGGGCCGGCTATTGAGGGACATGCCTCCGCTAGGAAATTAAGGACCGGCTGTGTCGCTTCGCCAATACAGCTGCGGATGTCTTTCGAATGATATGTTTCCCACGGTCCTTTAGGCTTTAATCGTGCATGGAGAATGCAAAGCTCCCCGCTCGCACCGAGGTCTTGAATTTGCTGATCTGGAGGAGCCCTGAAAGCGTCCAAAATGCGTTTCAACGGCTTGTTATTCTTGACTTAGGAGAAAGCGCCGCGACATTGAAACGCGGCCAACACCGCAATATTGAAAGCTTGCGATGCAACTCGACGTTGACTCTGCCTTCAGCACGCCTCTACGCTGAAGAAAAATTTTGCATAGGGAGGAGAATATGATGACCACAGATATCTTTCCGCGTTCCGTTCACGCCTCATTATTTGCCTTCGCGACCACTTCCGCGATCTCGTGCCTGGTCCTTGCATTGGCTTCCGATCCATCGCTGGCGCAGGGCAAGGCGCCGAAGGGTCCGGTCGAAGTGACGGTCGGGTCGGGTCCGGGCGGATCGCCCGACGTCATCATTCGCAACGTCCTCAAGATCATGAATGACGAAAAGATCATCACGGTCCCGGCGGCCGTGCAGAACCGACCCGGCGGCTCCGGCGCTGTCGCCTACAACCACGTTCTCGGCAAGGCCGGCGATGAAAATCTGCTGTTCGTTATTAATCAGCCGATGTTCACCACGCCGATCATGCAGGGCACGCCGTCGGTGGTCGATCAGGTCGTGCCGATCGCGGCATTCATCCAGTCGGAACTCGTGTTCCTGGTCCAGCCCAACGCGCCTTATAAAACGATGAAGGAGTTCATCGAAGCGGCCAAGGCTGCGCCGGGTCGCATCCGCATCTCGGGCGCGCAGGCCGGCGGCACGGATAACATCGCGACCGCGCTCATCGAGAAGGCCGGCGGCGTGAAGCTCACCTATGTTCCCTTTGATGGCGGTTCCGCCGCGCTTGCCGCCTTCCTCGGCGGCAATGTCGAGGGCACGTTCGGCACGTTGGAAGAGGGCCTGCCGGTGTTCCAGGGCGGGAAGGCGCGAGCGCTGGCGATATTGTCCGAGAAGCGCCGGCCCGAGGCTGCCTACAAGGATATCCCGACCATCAAGGAGCAGGGCTACGAGGTGGTGTTCGGTCAGGAATGGGGCGTCGCTCTGCCCCCCAAGACCGACCCGGAAGTGGCGAAGTGGTGGGAAGACAAGTTCCGCAAGGTCGTCGAGACCAAGACCTGGAAGGACGGGCTGGAGGCAAAATTCCAGCGCACCGATTTCATCGGGCTGGATCGCATCAAGGCGCATAATACGAAGACGCAGGACCTTTACAGGGCGATCATGACCGACCTCGGTCTGGCTAAAAAGTAATTGTGTCAGCTCGTGAATAAAGGCCGGCAGCGATGAGAATGAGCGATGTCGTTCCGCCGCTCATTATGCTCGCGCTGTCGGCCGTGCTTGTTTTCGGAACCTGGCATCTCGGCTATTGGAGAGACACCACGCCGGGGCCGGCCTTTGCCCCGGTCTGGCTTGCAGGCGCCGGCGCCCTGCTGGCGGTTCTCCAATTGAGAACCGTCAGGTCCGGCGGAACAGGCGCATACGACTGGCCCGATGCAACGGGGCTGAAACGGGTTGCGACGGCATTCTTCGGTGCTGGTTGCCTTTTCCGCTCTTTCGCCTCTGCTCGGCATGGTGCCGGGCGTCGCGCTGTTCGTGGTGCTTTTTCTCTACGGGCTGATGGCGCGGCCGCTTGTCCCCTCCCTGATTACGGCGGCCGTGACGACGGGCATGATCTATTTCATTTTTGTCCGGTGGCTCGACGTCGGTCTTCCGACCGGGTATTTCGGCATCTAGCGAGCTAGAGAAGGCGGCCAATGGATTCCCTGGGTCTTCTCTCACAAGGCTTCGCGACGGCGCTTGAGCCGGGCAATCTCCTTTTTCTCGTGATCGGCGTCGTCGTCGGGCAGATTATCGGCGCGCTTCCGGGAATCGGACCGTCCGCCGGCATGGCGTTGCTGCTGCCGCTCACATTCGGGATGACGCCTGTCACCGCCATCGTGATGCTCGCGGGGATCATGTATGGCGGAATGTACGGCGGCACGCTGACCTCCGTGCTGGTGAACGTGCCCGGCGAATCGTCGAGCGTCATGACCGCGGTCGACGGCTATCAGATCGCCCGGCGCGGGCGCGCGGGAGCCGCGCTCAGCATCGCCGCCATCGGTTCTTTTTTCGCAGGAATTTGCGCGGTGGCTGCGCTGGTTTTCATCACCCCGCCGCTCAGCGAGTTCGCGCTCAAGTTCAATGCCCCCGAATACTTTCTACTTGCGGCGCTCGGCATCACCGCGAGCGCGAGCCTTGGCAGCGGCTCAGCGATCAAGGCGCTGATGGCTGCCGTGCTCGGCCTGATGGTGGCGCTGGTGGGCGTGGATCCCATCGTCGGAATCCCGCGGCTGACATTCGACTTTCCCGCCCTGGTCGAAGGCATCGACTTCCTGCCGGTTGCGATCGGCATTTTCGGAATTGCCGAAGTGCTGTCTTCGCTTGAAAAAATGCAGGAGATGCAGCCGATCCGGGCGCGATTGCGCGACATGTGGTTGACCTCCGAGGAATGGGCCGAGAGCAGGATGGCAATCCTTCGCGGCGGCCTCGTCGGCTTCTTCGTCGGAATCCTGCCGGGCGCCGGGCCGACGATCGCTGCCATGATGGCCTATGTGACCGAGAGACGGTTCAGCCGCCGGCCTGAGCGCTTCGGTCATGGGGCTCTGGACGCCGTGGCCGCCGCTGAATCCGCCAACAATTCTGCGGCACACGGCGCGCTCGTGCCGATGCTCTCGCTCGGGATTCCGGGATCAGCAAGCACGGCGGTGTTGCTCGCCGCCCTGATCCTGCAGGGAATCCAACCCGGTCCCAATCTGATGACCCAACAGTCCACGCTGGTCTGGGGGCTGATCGCCAGCATGTTTATCGGCAACGTCATTTTGCTCGTCATCAACCTGCCGCTGGCGCCGGCCTTCGCTTCAATCCTGCGCATTCCCTATGTCTATCTTGCTCCGGGAATTCTGATGATTTCGCTGGTGGGCGCCTATGCCAGCACGAACAGCTTCTACACCGTCATTGTCGCCCTCGCATTCGGCATTATCGGCTGGTTCATGATCAAGCTGGATTTTCCACGCGCACCGCTCGTGCTTGCAGTGGTGCTCGCGCCGTTGCTCGAAACCTCGCTTCGGCAATCGTTGCTGCTATCGTTCGGAAGTCCGCTGATCTTCGTTGAGCGCCCGCTCTCTGCGGTGCTTCTGATACTCGTTGTCGTCTCGCTTGCGCTGCCGGCATACGGCGCGATGCGGCGGCATCTCGGTCGCGCGCCCAAAGCCGACCCGGTCTGAGGCGAGCATCCGGAGCCGCGTTTCCTCATCCCATCCTTTGCCCCTGCCAGACAAGGCCTGCCGCTTATGACAATCATCGACATTCATACCCATGTCTTCACCGAAGCAATGATCGCTTCGATGCAAAAGGAGGCGCCCGTCGCTGCGATTGCAGCTGAAGCCGATCGATCAGGATTTGGCGGTGCTGGAAATCGCCGATATTGTCCAAAATCCGTTTCCCCGAAAGGCCTGGGACCTGGAACAGCGCTTCGCGGACATGGATGCGGCCGGCGTGGACATGCATCTCATCTGCAATGTCCCGCATACCTTTCTTTATGAAGAGGACGCCTCGCTGGCGGCTGCGACTTCCGCGATCCTCAACGATTCCATCGCAGCCTTGGTCACGCAACATCCGAAACGCTTCCGCGGCTTGGCGACGCTCCCGATGCAGTCGCCGGAGCTTGCGGTTCGGGAGCTTCGTCGGGCGATGGGCGAACTGGGGCTCATCGGCGTGCATGTCGGATCGAATGTTGAAGGCCGCAATCTCGACGATCCTGCGCTGGAGCCGGTTTGGCAGCTGGCCGGCGAGCTCGGAGCCTTCATCCTCGTGCACCCGCACAAGATCGCCGCGCGCGAACGCATGAAGTCGTATTATCTGACAAACCTGATCGGCAACCCGCTGGAAACCACGCTCGCGGCCGCCTCGCTGGTTTTCGGCGGTGTCGTCGAACGGCATCCTGGCATCAGATTTTGCCTGGCGCATGGCGGCGGATTTGTTCCGTACCAGGCCGGTCGATTTCTTCACGGATGGTCCGTGCGCCCCGAACCGAAAGTGCGTCTGAAGGGCGATCCACAAGCCTCACTCGCAAAGCTTTGCTATGACACCATCCTGCACTCGGATGCCGCGCTGGCATTTCTTGTCGGCTCGGTGGGCGCCTCGCGGATCTACCTGGGCAGCGACTATCCGTTCGACATGGGATACTACGATGGTGTTCGCCAAATACGCAGGCTGACGATCCCGGAATCCGAACGCGGGCTCATCCTTGGGGGCAATATGGCGTCACTGTTCCAAAGCAAGCGAGCGGGCGCCTAGAGCAACGTCAAGTGACGACACCAGCGCCGGTGTTGGCCTGCACCGTCCGTTTGATGCGCTAGATTCGATCCATTAGCGCTCATCAGGAGGCCAAAGCGGTTTAGCGTCGGGCTGCCAGCGGAATGCTTCGGGGCGATAGGGCCCGAGCGGGTAGCGCAGGCCATGCCAAAACCGGTCGCAGACGCTGGGAAGATAGGATTGCAGCCGCTTTCCATTTTTTCCCCTGGGAATGGTCACGAAGGTGATGTCCGGCCGCATCGCGGCGAAGCGGGCCTGCGCGTGGCGCTGCCGCGAGGTTTGCATGGACAGCTTCTCCAGCGTGACGGCGACAAGAGAAGCCCCGGTCCAGAACAAGACATCGAAACGGATGAAGCGCTCCGCCCCGGTTTCCTCCCTCTCCTCCTCGGTCAATCCCAGATGGGCATTCGGCAGGGGAAGAAACGCGGAAAAGAACCAGTCGGCGGTGTCGTAGAGCGCCGCGTCCCATGACGCGCCTCCTGGCAGGTCGTTGGCATGGTCCCTGACTTCGGCCTCCACGACATCAAGATAGCTGGTGAGGAAATCCTGCAACGGCCGATCGAAGATCGATGCCTTTTTTTGAATCCGACTCCGGCAATAGTCCTTGAGCGCCGCGTGTGTGCGCAGCGTCGCCATAACCTCCGCCGGTAAACTCATCCAGCCGGCGCTGTTGAGGCGCAGCGCGGGACTGTTCGATGCGAAGGATGCGAGAGAGGGCGATAGAATCGTCCCGTCTTGCGGCAACGCGCCGGGCTGCATCGACAGCACGCGGGCTGGATTCTCGACGATGCCGAAGGCGATGTGATAGCGCAGGATCGTCACGTTGCCATTCCATCGCCGCCCCGTCCGCATGCCGGACAATCAGATATTCGCCTCGAAGACGTAAAGGCCGCCGCTCCAGCGATCGCCGGCATAGATGACGCCGCGTTCGTCGACATAAATTTCGTTCATCTGCGCCGTGGCGACGCGCGAGTTTTCCGGCATCGGCGGAATGAAGCAGGCGACTTCCTCGGGCCGGTACGGATTCTTGATGTCGAATACGCGCACGCCGGCGTTAAAAAATACGCCGAAGACGTAATCCTCGCTGCGGAACGAAGGGCCGGGGCGATTTTCATGAATATTGTGCGATCCGAAGCGTCCGCCCTTGTGGCCGAATTCTTCCACCGGCGGCAATGGGAACGTGCTGATGGGGACGAGATTGTCCTCCTTGCGCGCGTCCACCATCCAGGTGAGCTTCGGCCAGTCTTCGCCGTCGTCCTGCACGCATTCGTCGGTGACGACGAGCAGGCCGCGATCGAGCAGCGGCATCACCGTATGCGTAAAGCCGGGATACGGCGGATGCGGATTCCAGGTGCCGACGACCTTTGGTGCCGATTTGTCGGAGATGTCCATGATAAAGGCGCCGCCGTCGATGTAGCCGAGATAGGCACGGTCGGGACGCTCGGGATAAACGTTCGCGTTGTGGAGCCGGAAGGCATCGGGACCGCGGATGTCGTCCATCGGCATCGGCCGCACGCGCTTCGGCGGGGCCGCCGCGTCGCCCTTGCGTGTGCCAGGGTACCACCAGCGCCCGACCTCGACCGGATGCGACGGATTGCGAACGTCGATGATGCGGTAGAACTGGTCGTCGCGAAAATGCGTCGGCTCGAAATCCGCCGCGCCACCAGAGCAATGGATAAACTCCCCGTCGACGAACCACAGGCAATGCATGCCGCGCGAATGCGGACCGGAGGCATCGAAAAACGAGATCGATGTCGGCGTCTCCGGTCTGCTGACGTCGAAGAGTTCGACGCCCGCGGGCTTGCCGCCGGGCTTGGCCACCTGATAGGCGACGGCGAGAATATCGCCCGAAACCTCCAGCGAATTCGAGCGCATGTCGTTGTGCGGGAGCGCGGTCTGGCAGATGACGCGCGGCGCGCGCGGATCGCTGACATCGACGGCGGTGAAATTCTTTGGCGCCCATTCATGCGCGATCCAGAGAATCCGGCGCCCGTCCTTCGCGATCTGAAGGCTCATGCCCTCCCCGACGCCGCCGAAGCCGCGCATGGTGTCGTGGGACAAGAGCTTCATATTATTCGCGACGGCACCTTGCATGGCGCGGCTCCCTCTTTCCGTTGTTCGCGCCTTTCGATCCGTCAGGCCCGGCGCGCGCTTAGATCGCTGCGGCTTTTCTCAGGCTTTGTAAAAAACGTCAAATTACTGCATAAAATATACAAAACTTGACCCCGCCGGGGATTTTTGTGAACGTCCTGCAAGTCGAGAGTTCGAAGCCGCGACGTAGCGCGGCACGCGATGCGGGCGATGCCCCGATCGCCGCAGGCGGCGCGAGATGACGCGGATGCAATTCCACGGCCACAACGACGTCTTCCGGCGTTCCTGTTTTTCTCATCACCGGATTTCTCGGGAGCGGAAAGACGACGCTGCTGCGCAGCCTCATCAACCAGCCGGGGATGGCGAACAGCGCGCTGATCATCAACGAATTCGGCGAAGTTGGGCTCGATCATTTGCTGGTCGAGTCGTCGTTCGACAATATCCTGATGCTCGACAATGGCTGCGTGTGCTGTTCGATCCGCGGCGACCTGGTCGACACCATCGGCGACCTGTTCGCTAAGCAGGCCGCTGGCGAGATTCCCGCGTTCGCCCGCATTTTGATCGAGACCACCGGGCTGGCCGACCCCAGCCCCATCGTGCGCGATCTTACCGAAGCGATGAGCCTGCGCGGGCGTTGCAGTCTTCGCCGCGTTGTTGTCACCATCGACGGCGTGCTCGGGCCGGCCCAGCTGCGCGACACGCCCGAAGTCGGCGCACAGATCGCGCAGGCGGATCTTTGCCTCATCACCAAAGTCGATATCGCCGGACGCAACGCCGTCAATACTCTTCTCGCCGACCTGCGCTCCATCAGTCCCGCTCTCGACATCCGCACAGTGTCGCATGGGGACATCGATGCGGCGATCCTGTTCGCGGAGGAAGACACGTGGAATGCGCTGCCGCGCGCGGCCGCGCCGCATCAGGGCCATCGCAGGCATTTCCACGAGGAGGATATCCACGACTCGTCGGCGCATCGCCACCACTCCGGGGTCGAAAGCTGGTCGCTGCGGCTCGATCGTCCTCTGGCGTGGGCGCGTCTGCGCGACTGGTTGGCGATGGTGTATTCGCTGCGCGCGCCGCACATACTACGCATGAAGGGGGTGTTCTGGCTCGCCGAAAGCGACAAGCCGGTTGTCATGCACGGCGTTGCGGGGCTGGTGAGCGCTCCGACCACGCTTGACCGCTGGCCGGGGGGCGTGCGGGAAAGCCGGATCGTCTTCATCACGAAGGGCCTGAGCGTGAAGCATCTCGAGGCGAGTTTCGCGTCGGACGTTCTTGCGGAGCCGATCTTGTCATGACCGCGCTCAGTGTCCTGTCTGGCTGTTTTGTCCGGGAATCGTAGCGATGAATAAAAAAGACGATCTGAAGGTCGCGGGCGACATGCTTGTCGGTTTCATCGCGGACGCGCTGACCAAAGGCGGCCTGCCGCGCGACGATGCGCGTGACGTCGGTGAATTGATGATTGCCGCCGACCTCCTCGGTGGCGACGGCCACGGCATCTTCCGGCTGCCGCGCTATCTCGACCGTTTGAAAGCCGGCGGCTTTAATGTAAATCCCAAAATCCGCGTGGACCGCCGGAAGGGCGCGACGGCGCTGCTCGATGGCGACAACGCCATGGGTCATCTCGTCATGCAGCGCGCGGCTGCGCTGGCTATGGAGATCGCGTCGGAAAACGGGATCGGCTGGGTCGGCGCGCATCACAGCAATCATGCCGGCGTCGCCGGCGTTTATGCCATGATGCCGCTCAAGAAGGACATGATCGGTATCTATGTCGCCGTCGGCAACGCCAATCACATGGCGCCATGGGGAGGCACCGAATTGCTGCTCAGCACCAATCCGATTGCGGTCGCGGTTCCTGGTGCGACGCAGCCGGTGTTGCTCGACATGGCGACGACAAACGTCGCCTATGGCAAGGTAAAACTGGCGGCGCAGCGCGGCGAGACCATGCCCGAGGGCTGGATGATCGACGCCCACGGCGCGCCGATCACCGATCCCACCAAGGGTGCTCGCGGCTCGTTGCTGCCGATCGGCGGACCCAAAGGCTACGGCCTCGCGCTCATCTTCGGCCTTCTTGCCGGAACGCTGAACACCGCGGCGTTCGGCCGCGATGTGATCGACTTCAATGCCGACGACAAGAGCGTGACCAACACGGGGCAGTTCGTCGTTGCGCTCGACGTGAAGGCATTCTGCGACGTCACCTTCTTCAAAAACCGCGTCGATGCGGTGCGCGCTGAGATGAAATCGTCGCCGCTGCGTCCCGGCTTCGACGAAATCCGGCTTCCCGGCGAACGGGCGCTGGCCGCGCACAAGAAGCGTTCCAAAGAAGGCATTCCGTTGCCAGTACCGCTGCTGAAGGCACTCGACAAGGTCGCGGGCGAACTCGGCATTGCGCCGATCGCAGCGCGCATCGCCTGACAGAATTGGAGATACCGGATGAGCCAGAAAGCAGCACGGGTATTTCGGCAACCGGACATCAAGGTGTTTGATCGCGGCAATGGTGTCCAGACGCGCCTGTTCTGTAACGAGGACCGCTGCGGCGCCAGCGTGACGACAGGCACCACCACCCTGCCGGCCGGCGCCAGCGTGGCGCTGCATTATCACAATTGTGACGAGCAGATCGTTATCCTCTCAGGCCGCGCCGATGTCGAATACGGCGGCGAACGCCGACCCATTGGTACGATGGAGGTCGCCTACATTCCAGCGGGCGACGTGCATTGCTTCCACAATACCGGCGATGAACCGCTGGTGATGCTCTTTGTCTACGATGGCGGCGAGGTTACGCGTACTTTTGCCGCCACCGGGGAGACCGTAAGGCATCTGGCGGAGGGCGATTTGGCGCAGCCGAAAAACTGAACCCAGCGGAATTGGAACGGCCAACCACCTGAACCAGAAACTGCTAAAAACGTCGGAGGAACGCTATGAGGATATCTCTCTTTGCCGTGACGGCGCTTACGCTTGCTGCCGCCGCGCCGGCAACGGCGCAGGAGCGTCGCGCAATTCTATCAAGGCAAGTCCATCCGCCTGATCGTCGGCGTCGCAGTTGGCTCGGGCTACGACATCAATGCTCGAGCGCTCGCCCACCATCTCGGCAAACACATTCCCGGCAATCCCACGATCATCGTGCAGAACCAGCCCGGCGCCGGCAGCATCACGATGACGAACCAACTATACAATTCGGGTCCTTTCGACGGCACGGTGATCGGGGCGGCGTTCGGGGGCATGCCCACTGCGCCATTGCTTACGCCAGAAGGCGTGAAGTTCGATCCCAACAAGCTCAATTGGCTGGGCAGTACAAACCGCGAGACGCATGTCACTTATCTGTGGAATACCGCGCCCGCCAACAGTTTCGAAGACATCAAAAAGCGGGAGATCGTCGTTGGGGCGCAGGCGCCGGGCACGACCCAATATGACTTTCCATTGATGGCGAATGCAATCTTCGGAACAAAGTTCAAGATCGTCAAAGGTTATGGCGGAACGCCGCAAATTCATCTCGCGATGGAGCGGGGCGAGATCGAGGGTAACGGCGCATCGGCCTTGACAACGCTCAGGGCGACCAAGGGCGAGTGGATCAAGGACAAGACGGTCAAGATTATCGCCCAGTGGGCGCTGCGTCCTAATCCGGAGCTTCCCGGCGTGCCCAGCGTTCTCGATCTCGCGAAGAACGACGCGGACAAGGCCGCGTTGCTGCTCGTGCTCGCGCGCCTCGACTTCGGCCGGCCTTTCTTCCTGCCGCCCAACGTACCGGCGGATCGCATCGAGGCCTTGCGCAAGGCGTTCAACGACACAATGAAGGACCCCGATTTCCTTGCGGAGGCCGAAAAGCTCAAACTCGATATCGATCCGCTCAATGGCCAACAAGTGTCCGAACTCGTTGCCCATGTCTTGGCAACGCCCAAGGACGTCGTCGAGCGCGTGCGAGCTATTTTCGCGGCGACGAACTAGACTACGAGCGGCGTAGAAGCGATCCGCTTCCGCAACTTGCCCTCGTTCATAACGAGAGCCTGTTCGGCTCTGTCCGCGAACCGGAGGCATTTGACGCGATTGGCCTTCGGCTTGTGAAATCCGCTGCAAGATCGAGAGCCGACTAAGGGAGGTGACCGGGACTTTTGTTTCGTCGCAGGCATCCCGACGAAAAATTTCGGGCAGCGAGGAAACCAAAATCTTGGGCGACGAAAACGCTCGGAAAAACAACCACATTATCTTGGCCTTCAGAACTAGCCGCAAAGGCAGGATGGAGGCTTCGATGATTACAAAGATCATGGTTGGCATTTACGCCGTTGTCTCACTGATGCATGCGGTCGCCGACGAGATTGCGGTCAAATACATGCTCGCCGCGGCGAGCGGGGCGGCAAACGGGCGCTTGACGCCTCACGCTAAATGACCGTTACTAATCACCGGCAACGCGGATCATCTCATCCAAACGGGAGAGCACGAACATGTCGATATCCGAGAGGCAAGTGAACAACGGAGTGAACGTTCAAGCGCTGCTTGACGCGCGCAAAGCACTTTCCGATGCGCCCGAAGCTGCCAAGTTCCAGTGGCGTGCGTCCTGCAAGTGGATCAACGGCACCCACAGTCACTCGAGCATTCGAAACTTTTTTGGGCTTGGTGGGGAGCAGAAACACAGAACGGAGTTCTCCTTTGATGCCGACCATCCTGAGATCTTTGCTTCCGAGGATAAAGGTCCGACCCCCGTCGAGTACGTCCTCGTCGGTCTGACGAGTTGCTTGACGGCGGGCATTGCGGCTGTCGCACAAAATCGCGGAATTCAATTGCGCTCTGTCGCCGCAACGATCGAAGGCTCCATGGATATGCAAGGCATCCTTGGTATCGACCAAGACGTGCGAAATGGATTTGATGGTATCAAGGTAAAATACCAAATCGATGCGGACGCTACTCCTGACGAGATCAAAGCGTTGGTCGCCCAATCGCAAAAACGCTCTGCCGTATTCGATATCATCACCAACCCGACAAGCGTAAGCGTCGAGGTAAACTGACCTTCTAGCACTATGAGACGATATCGGGTTCGTACCATCGACTCTGTCATAGTCGGTGCCGGCCATGCCGGTTTGGCGATGAGCCGCTGTCTCAGCGAGCGCTCAATCGAGCATGTCATTTTTGAACGGGGAGAGGTGGCGAACTCGTGGAAGAAAGAGCGTTGGGAGTCTCTCCGCCTGCTCACCCCAAACTGGCAAAGCCGTTTGCCCGGCTATCGCTATGAGGGCGATGACCCAGACGGCTACAGCACGATGCCGGAACTCATCGGCTTCCTTGAACGGTATGCCAGCGTAGTCTCAGCACCATTACGTATCCGTACAACCGTTACGGCCGTCTCACGTGCCGATGGCGGCTATGTAGTGAAAACTGACCAGGGCGAGTGGCGTTGCCGAACGATCGTGATTGCGACCGGCGCATGCAACATCGCGGCCGTTCCATCTTGGGCAAACGCAGTGCCTTCGACTGTGCAGACGCTTACCCCTTTACAGTATCGCGGCCCTCAACAAATCGAGCCCGGAGGCGTCATGGTCGTTGGAGCATCTGCCACCGGCATTCAGCTCGCGGTTGAACTCCATCGATCCGGCTGTCCCGTCACGCTTTGCGTGGGAGAACATATTCGTGCGCCTCGTACTTATCGAGGAAAGGACATTCAGTGGTGGATGGACGTTACTGGCCTGTTTGATCAGCGTTACGATCAAGTCGACGACATTGCCCGAGCACGCAGGCTACCCTCAATGCAGCTCGTCGGTACGCCGGAGCGATTGACGCTGGATTTGAACGCGCTCAGAACCCACGGAATAAAGCCGGTAGGACGGCTCGCTGGCATTAGGGACGGCACAGCTCAATTTTCCGGATCCTTGCGTAACCAGTGCGCGCTTGCGGATCTCAAGATGGGCCGGCTTCTGGATACCTTCGACCGATGGGCCCGTGATCACGGCCTGGAAAGCCAACTGGAGTCTCCCATGCGATTGCCGCCGACTGCCGTCGAGCAATCGCCGCGGCTTGAGCTGAACCTCGCTAGCGGAGAAATAAAAACAATTGTCTGGGCTACCGGCTACCGTCCGGATTATTCATGGCTTCAAATCCCGGTGCTGGATCGTAAAGGCCAGATTCGTCACAATGGCGGCGTGGCCGAAGCGCCCGGCATGTATGTCTTGGGGCTGCAGTTTCTCCGACGCCGCAAGTCCGCTTTTATTGATGGAGCGACCGACGATGCTAACGATCTGAGTGAACATTTGCTGCACTATCTTAAAAGTGGAAGGCCGATTTTGAATCCGACGCCCCGATCCGATAAACGCGGCGGATTACCGGTCTTCGCCGAGGAGCGTAATGCGCAATAATTGATGCGCGCCGGCTCATTCTGCCTCATCCAATAACGGTCCTGATAAACGCTCGTTTAGCGGAGTGTCCGCCTCCGGCAGCGCTTTACGCCGCACGGTGCCGCTCACCGATCGCACTACGCTACCCGTTTCAGATAAACGCCGTTCGGCGAAACCATTTTCTGTCCCGATGAAACACTGCGGAAACAGGGAAACGCTAATGATGGCCAGCTTTGAGACTGACCCGCTTCCTGCGAACGGAGCCATCGCCATGCACGCTACATTACGCATCACAATTTCACGCATCACAATGCTCGCGTTTTCGATCTTGTCGCTGCCCGCCGCGGCAGCCGAGGTGCCCGACGTGATCGCCGTCCGCGGCGAAATCCTGGTCGAGACCGTCCACGCGGCCGGCGCCCAGATCTATGAGTGCAAGTCCGATTCCGCGGGCCGTCTGGGGTGGCAGTTCCGCGAGCCTATCGCCACGCTGCTTGTTGCTGGAAAGTCTGTCGGGCGGCACTACGTCGGTCCGAACTGGGAAATGAACGACGGTAGCGCCGTGATCGCGAAAGTCGCTGAGCGTGCGCCCGCCGCCAGTGCAAGCGACATCCCACTGCTCAAACTCGAGGTGTCGGCACGTCGCGGCAATGGCCAGCTCAGCGACATCTCGACGATTCAGCGCATCAATACCAAGGGCGGCGTCGCCGAAGGTGGGTGCGAGCAGGCCGGCGCGCTGCTGAGCGTGCCCTACACAGCCGACTATACCTTCTACCGCAAGCGCGGATGAGGCTGGCAGTGCAGCCGGCATTTCCGCAAAACGACATTAACCTGTCAAAATAGGAATTCGGTGATGAACATTCAAACATCCATCTTTAATGCGGTCGATCTTGCCGCGATAAAGAACAAACAGCGGATCGCCTGGAGTTCCGGCGACTATGCCGTCATAGGTACTACCTTGCAGATCGTCGGAGAGGCGCTATGCGAGGCCGTTGATCTTCGAAGTAATCAGCGTGTCCTCGACGTGGCCGCCGGGAATGGCAATGCAACGCTCGCAGCGGCGCGGCGATTTGCCTATGTAATATCGACCGACTATGTCTTTTCGCTTCTTGAGCGCGGCCGCGAGCGTGCCAAAGCAGAGCGCCTCCCAATCGCGTTTCAGGAGGGCGACGCGGAGGCCCTGGCCTTTGAGGATGCGAGCTTCGATGTTGTCCTTTCCACCTTTGGAGTCATGTTCACGCCCAATCAGGAGCTGGCCGCCAGCGAACTCATGCGTGTCTGCCGTAAAGGCGGAAAGATCGGAATGACAAACTGGACACCGGAGGGCTTCATCGGTCAGCTTTTCAAGACCATCGGCAAATTCGTTGCCCCGGCCCCCGGCGTAAAATCGCCGTTGCTGTGGGGCACGCGGGCGCATCTCGAAATGCTGTTCGGTCCGAAAGCGATTGTTGCGGCAGAGAGCAAGAACTTTGTCTTCCGCTACAAATCCCCCAAACACTGGATTGAAACATTCCGTGCTTATTATGGCCCGGTCGTAAAGGCGTTCGAAACGATCGATGCAGAAGCCCGCAAGGCGCTTGAGGCCGATCTCTACGCTCTCCTCGACAAGTTCAACGTCGCTAAGGACGGCACGTTGGTCATCCCCAGTGAATACCTGGAGGTAGTCATTATCAAAAAGGGCTGATCCTCCGGTAACATCCGGCGCACCTTTCGTCGCGCCGGTCCGGCCGTTCATTTGGCTTTGCATCAGACAGGATCGGGGAAAAAGTTCGCGCGACGCAGAAGAATGCGGGAAGGGACCGAGGCCTTATGCCTTTGCGCTGTTGCACCAGTCGTAAATGCTCAGCGCCATTACCTTGATCGCCGTCAGATAATCTTCGACGGACACGTATTCGTCGTCGGAATGCATGATGGCGGTCGATCCCGGCCCGAAGATCACGGTCGGCGTGTTGCCGTAGAGGTTCAGGAAACGCGTATCCGCGGCGCCCTGGCGGCCGCTGATCTCCGGCTGGCGCCCGGTCACTTCCGTGTAGTTTTTGCTCACGGTCTGGACGATGGGATGATCGCTGGGAATTTCGGAGGCCTGCGCGTCGTAGCCGACAAAGCGCACCTTCGGCGGGTGATCCTTCATCCAGGGGTCTTCGGCCGCCGCGTTCGCAATATGCTCAACGAGGCTGCGCTTGACGCCTTCGTGGTCTTCACCCGGAACCGTGGCCATGCTGCCCTTTAACAGGCATGTCGCGGGAAACGAGCTCGGGAAACTGCCGGCGTGGAATGCGCCGATCATGCAAGGAAGCGCGTCGATCGCCTTTGGATAGAGCGGGTGCTTCACGGTGGCGAGGCGTTTGGCTTCGAGCGCCTCGACGGCCTTGGTTATCTTGTAGCCAAGCTCGATGCCGCTCACGCCCTGATAGCGCCGCTGGATGCCCGCAGGCTTTCCCTGGATCTCGATCTCAAACCAGATGCGGCCTATGCAGGCTGGCTGGACCGCCAGTCCGCTGGTCTCGCCGGAAATGCCGGCATCCGCCGTATAACCGCGGATCACCGTATCGAGCGTACCGTGGCCGCTGACCTCCTCGTCTATGACGATGTCGATCATGACGTCGCCTTTGAGCTTGATACCGGCGGCCTTGATGAATTCGACCGCCAGGATGTGGCTGGCCACGCCACTCTTCATGTCACAGGATCCGCGCCCATAGATGCGGCCGTTCTCGACCTTGGCTGACCAGGGATTGTCACTCCACCCTTCGCCGTTGCCGACGGGGATCACGTCGGTGTGGCCGTTCAACAGCAGCGAGCGGCCGCCACCGGTTCCCTTCAACGTCGCGACGATATTGGGCCGGCCCTCATAGCCCCGGTCCACAGGAATATAGCCAGGGTGCTTCTTCAGAGCTTCCCAATCGGATTCCCATATATCGACATCCAGGCCGACTTTCTTCAGGTAATCGGCAAGGAAAGCCTGAAATCTTTCCCTCGTCGCCCGTGACGCTCGGGATCGCTACCATGTCTTGGAGGAATTTGATCGCCTTGTCTTGATTGGCATCTACCGTATCGAGGATCTTCTTGCGGGAGTCGCTCATGAAATATCCTTCCATCTCCAATCAAGAATGCATTTCAGCTTCATGTGCCGCCGCTCATCGCGGTGGGCGGTCACGGCCAAACAGGCGGCTCAGCCGCGCCTTGATCCGGTCCCTCAATACGGAGAGGAGCAGGCCTCCGGCATTGAGTTCGGCGGCCGGTGCGGCGGCGTGATCCGCTCCGCTCAATCGCGCCTCGACCTGTTGCGCGAAGGCCGCGATCAGGCGGGTGGCGATATCGTGCACAAGGTCGGCGCGGCTGAACTGCGCGAGCGCGCCGGTTAGCCGGTAGCCGACCTTCAGATCAACCTGCGTCGCGCTTTCGGACGCGGGCACGAGCCGATACCGGATGATCCCGCGCGTGGCCGAGTCGCTGCGTGAGTCGCGTCCGCTGCCATGGATCGTGCCGCTGTGGGTGGCTTCATCCCGGTCGATTTCGGCGGCGCCATGGAATTCCGCAGCGATGGGGCCAACCTTGATCCGGATCTTCCCGGCGACATGCCGCGCGGTTGTATCCCCGCTCACCGACGCGCCAGGAAGACAGGCTGCGACCTCGGCGGTATTGCCGAAAAAGGCCCATACCTCGGCCAGAGGATGATTGACGGTGAAGTTCTGGTCGAAGCTCGCCTGCGGCTTCCAGTCCGTCAGCTGGCCGCCAAGCGTGGCCCTGGCATCGTCTACGCGCGCTTTGGTGGCCGCGACCGATGCGCCGAGGGCTCTCGCTGATGCTTTTGCCGTGCCCGGAGCCCGCGGGCCCAAGTTCGGTGCGTCCCGCGCCTGCCAGAGGCGCGATGCCACGCGCCCGCCGCTCGGCGATGACGCTCTGTATCGCCCGCACGATACCCGCATAGCCGGTGCAGCGGCAGAGGTTTCCGCTCATCGCCAGCCGGATGGCCTGCTCGTCCGGATCCGCGGCTCTCAGGACGAGGTCGCGTCCGGAGATCAGCATGCCCGGGGTGCAATAGCCGCACTGCAAAGCGTGTTCGCGCGTGAATGCCGCGCGCAATTCCTTCCCGATCTCGTCGTCGTCGAGACCTTCGATCGTGGTCACGCGTGAGCCGCTGCAGGCCACCGCATAGGTAATGCAGGAGCGAACCGGCACGCCATCAACCAGCACCGTGCAGGCACCGCAGACGCCATGCTCGCAGCCCAGATGCGTTCCGGTAAGCGTCTGCGTTTCGCGGACGAAATCGGCGAGATGGGTACGCGGCTCGACTTCCGCCGTGACCGCACGGCCGTTGATGGTGAATTCAACTGCCGTCATGGCCGCTCTGCCTGGGCAATCGCCCGCCGCAGGCAGGCGAAATGGATCTGCTGCTCGATCGGATCGGTCAGGCCGTGCGCGGCCATCGCCTGATCGACAAGCTTGCGGTCGATTGGCTTTTGCGCGCCGGCGGTGCCGCCGAACAAAGCGCGCGCATCGGTGAAGACGATCGGCTTGCCGCCGGTCGCGCCGATCACGGCCCGGCAGACGGAGCGATCGGGATCGTGCAGATAGGCGCCGATCGCATGGGCGAATTCGCCGGTCTTGCGGCAGCTCTTGTAATAGCCCCACCGCGCGGCGGATGAGAAACGGGGAACCCGGATGCCGCTCAGCAGTTCGCCGGCCGCCAGATTGCATTCGAACACGCCCGCCATGAGCATTTCGACCGGCAATCGCCGCTGCTGGCGGACGCCCTGCACGATCGCTTCCGCGCCCAAGGCCGCCAGGGCGGAAATCCAGTCGGCCGACGGATCGGCATGGGCGAGGCTGCCGCCGATCGTTCCGCGATTGCGCACCGCGCGATAGGCAATGCCGGCCGCCACCGTACGCAGCGCGCCGCCGGTGACGTCGGGGACCCGGCCGTCCTCGATGTCGGCATGGGTGATACAGCTTCCGATCGTTATCGCTTCCGGCGTCTGTCCACGCGCTTCAACTCGGCAATGCCGGTGATGTCGACCAGCAGATCAGGCTGCACCAGGCGCAAATTCAGCATCGGTCCGAGCGATTGCCCGCCCGCCAGGAATTTGACGACTGCATCTTCGCGGCTTGCGGCCGCCACAGCGGCGGCAAGATCGGCCGGACGCACGTAGTCGAAACGAACCGGCTTCACGTCGGACTCCGGCCAGCTTGCGCGATCGCGTGCAACACCTGCCGCGGCGTGATCGGCGAATTCAAAAGCTCGGCACGCAAGGGCCGCAAAGCGTCGTTGACGGCATTGATGATCGCTGCCGGTGGCGCGATAGCCCCGCCCTCGCCGAGCCCTTTGACGCCGAATTCGGTATGCGGCGCGAGCGTCTCCATGTGGTCGATGCGCGGCGCGGGTACCTCGGTCGGCCCCGGCAGCAGATAATCCGCGAATGTCGAAGCGAGCGGCTGTCCCGCCGAATTGAACGGCATTTCCTCGTAAAGCGCCGTTCCGATCCCCTGCGCATAGCCGCCGAGAATCTGTCCGTCGACGATCATCGGATTGACCAGCTTGCCGCCGTCCTCAACGATCACGTAATCGAGAATTTCGACGGCGCCGATTTCCGGATCGACGGCGACCAGAGCGGCATGCGTGGCGTAGCTGAACGTGCCGCTGTCCGGCGTGGGCCGATACCCGATCGTCGCTTCCAGTCCGCCCATGTCGACGTCGCGGGGCAGGTTCTGCGGCTGCAGATACCAGGTGCGCGCGATCTCGGTGAGCGAGATCGCGCCTTGCGGGCTGGCAACCTGGCCGCCGCGCACCGACACATTCGACACATCGGTCTGCAGCAGTTGCGCGCCTATCTTGGATGCCCTTCGCGCGAGTTCCCTGCACGCCATCGAAACGGCGCCGCCCGCCATCACCATGCAGCGCGATCCCCAGGTTCCGGTCGAATACGGCGTCATGGCGGTGTCGCCGTGCACGACCTTGATCTTGGCGACATCGATGCCGAGGATTTCATGCGCCACTTGCGCGAGCGTGGTCTCCAGGCCCTGGCCGTGCGAATGCACGCCGACGCGCAATTCCAGGCCGCCGTCCGGCGTCAGCCGCGCCGTTGCCTGCTCGAAACCCGGCACCATGGGAATGCCCCAGCCGTAATAGACCGAAGTGCCATGGGCGGCTTGTTCGCAATAGGTCGCGAAGCCGACGCCGATCATGCGCCCGTCCGCCTCTCCGCGCTTCTGCCGTTCGCGCACCGCGGGAACGTCGATCGCGGCGAGCGCCCGGCGCAGCGATTCCGGATAGTCGCCGCTGTCGAACGTCTTCTTGGTGATATTGGTGAAGGGCATCTGCTCCGGCCGGGCGAGAATCTTCTCCCGCACCTGATGCGGTTCGATGCCGGCTTCGCGCGCGATGGCGTCGAGGATGATTTCGAGCGCGAAGCAGACCCCGGTTCGCGCCACGCCGCGATACGGCAAGATCGGGCATTTGTTGGTGGCGACGGAATATGTGCGGCACCGGTAGGCGGGAAAGTCGTAGGGGCCCGGCAGAATACTGGCGATCTGCGCTGCCTCCAGGCAGGCTGAGAACGGGTAAGCCGAATAGGCGCCGGAATCGACGGTCGCTTCGCAGTCGATGCCGAGGAGGCGTCCGTCCCGGTCCGCATAGCCGGTGATCCGGTAATGATGTTCGCGGCAATTGGCGCCGGCCGTCAGATGTTCACGCCGGTCTTCGATCCAACGCACCGGGTGCCCGCAGCGCATGGCGAGCCATCCCAGACAGACCTCTTCGGCCAGCAGGATACCTTTATATCCGAAGCCGCCGCCGACATCCGGCGCAACGATGCGGACCTGCCCCTCGTCCAAACCCAGACAGCCAGCGAGGCCGGTGCGGATGATGTGCGGCATCTGGCAGGCCGAATAAAGGGTCAACTGCTCGAGACGGCTATCCCAGATCGCGACCACGCCGCGGCCTTCGATCGGCGCCATGCATTGGCGGGCGGTGCGGATTTCGCGCGTGACCTTGATGGGAGCATCCAGGACCTTTTCGATATTCACATCGACGAAGGTTTCCAGAAATACGTTGTCGCCCCAATGATCGTGCACCTGCGCCGAACCCGGCTCGCGCGCGCCGAGCATGTCGTAGACGGCGGGAAGCTCTTCCAGATCCACGGCAACGGCGGCGGCGACGTCTTCGGCTTCGGCGCGCGTCGGCGCGAGGCACATAGCGATGAGCTCGCCGACGTAGCGCACCTTGCCGGTCGCCAGCGGCGGCTGATCGGAAGGCTTGAACCCGCGCAGGCCGGAAACGGCGCGGATCGGCTTCACGTTGGCGAGATCGGCGGCGCTGAAGACCGCACCCTTGTGCGCCTCGGGAACGGTTATGCCGCGGAGATGCGCATGGGCGAGCGGGCTGCGGACGAATGCGACATCTTGCATGCCTGCAAAGCGCAAGTCGGCGACGAACTGGCCGCGCCCGCGCATCAAGCGGTCGTCTTCCTTGCGCAGGAGGCGGGCACCCACGCCTTGCTCTGTCACGACCCACTCCAGTCCGGAAACCAGCAGGCGCCTCCGGGCGAGGCGCCCGTAACAAGGTCTATGATCCTAATCTTAGTACGACATCAATTGCAACTGCGTAGGCCGCTGGTTGCCGCGGCAGCGGATCCGGATTTTTTCGCAGGCCGCGCGCGCGCAACTGATTTCGACGCTCCCCGAGAACCGGCGAGGAGATCGATATGCAGCTTGATCGCATCGCTGCGGTAGATGATGTCGGCGACGTAGATCGCGATACCCCGTTCGTCGATCACCACGCAGCGACATTCCGCGATAGGAGCTCCGAGGGCGATGCGCAGATGATCGGCCGTCACCGGATCGGCGCTGCCGATCACGACGGTCTGGTGAGCATCCTGGATATCGACGCCTTTCAGGCCGGCGAGCACGGACAATGCCGGATGCTGGCGGAATTCATCCGGCGCACGCCGATAGATCTCATCGGCGAGGTGGAGACTGACGATGCCGTAGGGCTCGCCTTCCTTGTACTGCACGCTGCGCATGAACACGTATTTGGAAGCAAGCGTCCCCTCGCCTTCCCGCAGGTCCGGCAGCGGCGGAGGATTGTCCACCTTGATGCGCTTGGGCACATTGTCCTTGATGGATTCCACCAGCAGGTCCCAGCTCGTCGCAAGCTTGAACCAGTAGCGGGAAACAGGCTTCTCGGCCACGAACGTGCCGCGGCCCTGCTGCGAGTGCAGGAGCCCTTCCTGACGCAGGATATCGATGGCTTGCCGAATGGTGACGCGCGCGACCTCGAATTCCCGCTCCAGTTCAACCAGGGTCGAAATTTTTTGTCCGGGAAGCCATTGCTTTGTTTCGATCCGCCGCCGCATGACTGAAGCGACCTGGATGTACAAGGACACGCGGCTTCGGTCGTAAACCCTCGATAATTCTGACATGGCCCCTTCGATTTTGTTTGCCGAGAAATTGCCGTCAGTTTATTCGCGTTTCGCCCGGCAGGTCATCAGGCGACTGGCGGGCCGGGCGATCTGCACGAAGCACGGATAACAACGAAGGATTAAAGCACAATCTTCGCGTGTATGCGCCCCTTATCCATCGCGTTCATCCCCCGCACATCCCTCCACTCCAGCCTATTCTGCCACAACCAGAGATTGGTTCTATCAGACTGAAAACAAGCACAAATCCCTTGGGATTTGAAGGGAGAAGTGACGGCCGGCCGTTATTCGGCTGCCGTGCGATAGGCTTGGGGCGGCGGGCACGAACACATCAGGTTACGGTCGCCATAGACGTTGTCGACTCGGTTCACCGGCGGCCAGTATTTGTGAGCCGGCAATTCCGCATCGGGAAAGCAAGCCTGCGCTCTGGAATAAGGACGCTGCCAGTGGTCGTCCGCCAGGTCGAGGGCGGTGTGCGGCGCGTTTTTGAGCAGATTGCTCTCGCGCGGGGCTTGCCCTTGCTCTATTGCCCGGATCTCCGCGCGGATGGAGATCATGGCATCACAAAAGCGGTCGAGTTCCGCTTTCGATTCGGATTCGGTCGGCTCGATCATCAACGTTCCGGCTACCGGGAAGCTCATCGTTGGCGCGTGAAATCCGTAGTCGATAAGCCGCTTGGCAACATCGTCGACGGTAATCCCCGCGGAATTTTTCAGCGGGCGCAAATCGATAATGCATTCATGCGCCACCCGACCGAACCGCCCCTTATAGAGAAGCGGATAATGCGGATCGAGCCGTCTGGCGATATAGTTTGCGTTCAGGATCGCGATCCTGGTCGCGTCGGTGAGCCCGCCGCCTCCCATCATCAGGCAATAAAGCCAGGGAATCACCAGAATGGACGCGGAGCCGTAAGGCGCGGCGGAAACCGCTCCCACCACGTGCGGCCCGTCGGGTAGTTCCGGGTGGCCCGGCAGGAACGGCGCCAGATGCGCCTTCACGCCGATCGGCCCCATTCCCGGTCCGCCGCCACCGTGTGGAATGCAAAAAGTCTTGTGCAGGTTGAGATGCCCGACATCGGCGCCGTAGTCCGCGGGCCGCGCCAGGCCGACCTGCGCGTTCAGGTTGGCGCCGTCGAGATAAACCTGCCCGCCATGGGCATGGACGATCTCGCAGATGGCACGGATCTCCTCTTCGAACACGCCATGGGTCGACGGATAGGTGACCATGATCGCCGCCAGGCGGCCGGCATTGGCACTTGCCTTAACGCGCAGGTCATCGACATCGACGTTGCCGTTGTCCTTGCAACGCACGATCTCGACTGCCATGCCGGCCATATGCGCCGAGGCGGGGTTGGTTCCATGCGCCGAAGCGGGAATGAGACAGACCGTGCGATGAGCATCCCCGCGCGCGCGATGGTACGCACGGATGGCCAGCAGGCCGGCATATTCTCCCTGCGCGCCCGAGTTCGGCTGGAACGAGATCGCGTCGTAACCCGTGATGGCGCGCAGCGTGTCGCCCAACTCGGAAATGACGGCGGCATAGCCCTGCGCCTGCGACACCGGCGCAAACGGATGCAGATCGGCGAACTCCGGCCATGTCAGCGGCATCATCTCGGCTGTCGCGTTCAGCTTCATCGTACAGGAGCCGAGCGGAATCATGCTGCGGTCGAGCGCCAGATCGCGGTCCGCAAGGCGTCGCATGTAGCGCAGCAGCTCGGTTTCCGAGCGATACTGGTGGAACACCGGATGGCGGAGGAAACCGCCCGTACGTGCATGTTCCTCGGGAATGACTGCCGCCGCGTCGGCAAGCGCGATGCTGCGGCGCGCCGCTTCGGCCGGCGTGTCACCGAAGGCGCACCAGACCTTTTCGACGATTGCGGCAGTCGTCGTCTCATCGACGCTGATGCCGATACGCGACGCGCCGCCGACGGGTGCGACGTCCCGAAGGTTGATGCCGATGCTGCGCGCCCGCTCCAGGATCTCCTGCCGCCGGTCGCCCACTTCCACGGTGACGGTGTCGAAAAGCAACGATGGGCTCACCGTCCAGCCGAGCACAGCGAGACCTGAACGTAATGTCACCGCCGTTTTATGGATACGCCGGGCGATCGCGGTAAGACCATCGGGGCCATGATAAACGGCATACATGGACGCAATGACCGCCAGCAGCACCTGTGCCGTGCAGATGTTAGACGTAGCCTTTTCCCGGCGGATGTGCTGCTCGCGCGTTTGCAAAGCGAGCCGATAGGCGCGGTTGCCGCGGCTGTCGATCGAAACGCCGACAAGACGGCCGGGGAGCGCCCGCTTGTGCGCGTCCCTGGTGGCGATATAGGCGGCATGCGGCCCGCCGTATCCCATCGGTACGCCGAAGCGCTGCATCGATCCCGACCGCAATATCGGCTCCAAGCTCGCCCGGCGGCTTCAGGATGGTGAGCGCCAGCGGATCGGCGGCGACGACCGCGATCGCATTGCCGGCCTTGAGCCGCGCGATCGGCTCGCGCAGATCGCGGATGTCGCCGAACGTTCCCGGATATTGGAAAATCGCGCCGAATACCTGCGAAGCATCCAGGTCACGCACCGGATCACCGATTTCAAGCCGCCAGCCAAGCGCCTCGGCACGGACCGACAGCAGCGCGAGCGTCTGCGGATGGCAGTCGCGGTCGGCGAAGAACAGCGTGCGGTCCGTTTCCGAAATGCGACGCGCCATGGCCATTGCTTCCGCAGCCGCAGTGCCCTCATCCAGCAGCGACGCATTGGCGATCTCCAGTCCCGTGAGATCGGCCACCAATGTCTGGAAATTGAGCAGCGCCTCGAGCCGGCCTTGGCTGATCTCGGGCTGATAGGGCGTGTAGGCGGTGTACCAGGCGGGATTTTCCAGGATGTTGCGCTGGATCACGGGCGGCATGATCGTGCCGTAATAGCCCTGCCCGATCAGCGATGTCATCGCCACGTTGCGCGAGGCGACCTCGCGCGCCTTCTGCAAGGCCTCCGATTCCGACAAGGCCGGCCCAAGCACGAGCGGCTCGGACTGGCGGATGTCCTGCGGCAGCGTTTGATCGATGAGCTCGTCCAGGCTCTTCGCGTCGACCGTTTCGAGCATCGCGGCTACTTCGGCTGTCGTCGGGCCAATGTGGCGGCGGCAAAACGGCAGGGGTGCGTCTGGTTTCATGGTAGCCTTCGTTGTCACGGGGCGTCCGCGATCAGCGCGCGATAGGCCGGCTCGTCCATCAGTCCGTCGAGCTGCGAACGATCGGCAATCCTGAGCTTGAACAGCCAGCCTTTGCCGGCCGGATCTGAGTTGACCAAAGTCGGGTCGTCCACGACCTGCTGATTGACCTCGGTGACCTCTCCGTTGATCGGTGCGTAGACGTCAGAAGCCGCCTTGACCAACTCCACGACGGCGGCGGCAGCGCCAGCCTGCAAGACGGTGCCCGGCTTCGGTAATTGCACGAATACCAGATCGCCCAGTTTCTCCTGCGCGTATTGCGTGACGCCGATGACGGCGGAATCGTTCTCGACCAGTATCCATTCGTGATCGGACGTGAACTTCAACATGTGCGGTCTCCCGGCCTGTGCATCAGCGCTTGTATTTCGGGTCGAGGAAGGGAAGCGGCGCGAGCCTTACCGGCACGCGCTCGCCGCGCAACTCGGCGTAGATCGGCCCCACCGCCTTCGCGGAAGATGCTTTCACATAGCCCATTGCGACCGGAGCGTTGACGCTCGGACCGAACCCGCCCGAGGTGACGATGCCGGCCGGATCGGCCGATTGCAGATCGGAAAACAGCCGTGTGCCGTGGCGGATCGGTGCTCGCCCTTCCGGTCGCAGGCCTACGCGGCGGCGCGGCGCGCCGTTTCCGAGCTGTTCGAGAATAATGTCGGCGCCGGGGAACCCGCCGGCCCTGGCGCCGCCGCTCCGGCGACTCGCCTGAACACTCCACTCGAGCGCCGCCTCGACCGGCGTGGTGGTGACATCAAGATCGGAACCGTAAAGGCAGAGCCCCGCCTCCAGCCGCAGGCTGTCACGCGCGCCGAGCCCGATCATGGCGACCTGCGGATTGTCCAGGAGCTTGCGCGCGAGGGTCTCGGCGAGCTCCGCCGGGATGCTGATTTCGAAGCCGTCCTCCCCGGTGTATCCCGAACGCGACACGATACAGTCCGCACCAAAAAGCTCAACCGCACGCACGTCCATGAATCGCATGCCGGATGCTTCGGGAACAAGCGCAGCGAGAACCGCTTCCGCCGCCGGCCCCTGCAGGGCGAGCAAGCCGCGATCGTCGAGCCGCTCGACCATGCACAGATCCTGCAGGGCGGCGCGCAGATACTCTTCGTCGGCGTCCTTGCACGCGGCATTGGCGACGACCGTGAAGCGATCGCTAAGATATGCGATCATCAGATCGTCGCGGATGCCGCCCTGCTCGTTGGTCAATAGCGCGTAGCGCTGCCGGCCGGGAGCGAGGGCGAGCAGATCGACTGGCGCAACCGATTCAAGTGCGTTTGCCGCATTTTCGATAGCCCCGCCGCGCGGCCGCACGTCGAACTGCCCCATGTGCGACACGTCGAAAAGGCCAGCGGCAGCGCGGACGTGCAGATGCTCCTTCAGGATGCCGCTGGAATATTGCACCGGCATGTCATAGCCGGCGAATGGCACCATGCGTGCCCCAAGTTCAACGTGCAGCCGATGCAGCGGCGTGCGTTTCAGCGGCGCTGTCGCTTGGCCCACGCGTCATCGCGACACAAGCAGCCCGCGAACGCCCGCTACCTGGCGAAAACGGCAATCGGCGCTGTTTGATGGAACGAACATGCGAGGCACCCTGATCCGGCCGACTGGCCGAGAATGTGGTGCCCCCTCTGTCCTGATGCCTGAGAGTGTTATCCCGTCGGCGGGCGCGCGTGCGCCTCTCTCCAGAGTGTCTGACCCGCGCGGTTCTTGTGCCTGAGAGTTTCCGGGGCGGTTGCTCCTTCGGCGTCGGTGGACCGATCTCTCCCGCGAGGGGTATTCAATAGCGCTTGAGCACTCCCTTCCCAAGGTCAGCAATATGATACATGTATCAAGGAGTCGCGCGCCTGTCATGGCGAAATTTAGCCACCGCGGACCAGACACAATGACGGTTGAGGCAAAGCTCGGATCGGTGATCGGCCAACGCCGGTCCGTTCGCCGTTACCTGCCCGCATTCGATCGACCGGACGATCATCGATCGTATGCTTTTCGCCGCGACGCAGGCTCCCTCCGCCCACAACCGGCAGCCTTGGCGCTTTGCCGTGCTGGACGAAAGTTCCGGCAAGGAAGCCCTTGCTGCCGCCATGGGGCGTCGCTTGCGCCAGGATCGCACAGCGGATGGCGACAATCCGCAGGCGATTGAGGCCGATGTCGCCCGCTCCTACGCGCGGATCACGGAAGCGCCCGCTGTGATCATGGTCTGCGTCGACATGCGCGACATGGACCAGTATCCGGATGAGCGGCGCCGCAACGCCGAGTATCTGATGGCTGTGCAGAGCACCGCGATGGCCGCGCAAAACCTGCTGCTGGCCGCCGCTCAGGAGGGACTTGGCGCCTGCGTCATGTGCGCGCCAATGTTTTGTCCGGACGTCGTCGTCGAAGCCTTGAGTTTGCCGGAGGCGTGGCAGCCGCAGATGCTGATCACCGTGGGGAGCCCCGGCGATAGCGGCAAGAACCGCACGCGCTTGCCGCTGGAAGCGATCGTCACTTGGCCGCGCGGCAAGCCGCGAAATGACTCAGCCCGCTAGATAGGCGCTGCGGACATGCGGGTTGTCGACCAGTTCCTGGCCGCTGCCGGACAGCGCGATGGAGCCCGATTCCAGCAGATAGGCGTGATCGCACATCTCCAGCGCGGCCAAGGCGTTCTGCTCGACCATGAGCACCGTGGTGCCGGTGTTGCGGATGCCGGTGATGATGTCGAAGGTGTGCTCCACGGTATTGGGCGCGAGCCCAAGCGAAGGCTCGTCGAACAGGATAAGTTTCGGCCGCGACATCAACGCGCGCGCGATGGCCAGCATCTGCTGCTCGCCGCCGGATAAGGTCCCCGCCTGCTGCTGCCGCCGCTCGGCAAGGCGCGGAAACTGTTCGAAGGTGCGCGCGAAATCCGCCGCGATCTCCTGGCGGTCGTTGCGCAGGTAGCAGCCCATTTCGAGATTTTCAGTCACTGTCATGTAGGGAAAGACGTGACGTCCTTCCGGGCAATGGGCAATGCCGAGCGACAGGATCTGCCGCGCCGTCGCGTGCGTGATATCCCTGCCATCGAAAATGATCGTGCCCCCCGCCGGCGTCAGCAGACCGGAAATGGCCTTGAGGGTCGTGGTCTTGCCGGCCCCATTGGTGCCGATCAGGGCGACCAGTTGGCCAGCCCCAACCGTGAGCGAGATGCCCTTCACCGCCGCCACCTTGCCGTAGCGGCAGACAAGATCGCGAAGCTCAAGCACGCTTTTTCCCCTGTCCCAGATAGGCGCGGATCACTTCCGGGTCGTTCTGGATCTCCGCCGGCGTGCCCTCAGCAATGATGCGGCCGTAGTTGAGCACGACGATGCGGTCGCAAACCTGCGTCACCATCGGCATATCATGCTCCACCAACAGTATTGTCACGCCAGTGTCGCGGATTTCCCGCACCAGCTTGACGAAGCGCGCGGTTTCCGACGCGTTCATACCCGATACCGGCTCGTCCAGCAGCAGCATCGACGGCTTGACCGCGAGCGCCAGCGCCACGCCGATGAGGCGTTGCTCGCCATAAGGCAATGTCCCAGCCGGCTCCTCGGCGCGGGGTTCGAGACCGACAAAACGCAGGATGTCGTTGGCCTCGTTGGCCAGTTCGCGCTCGGAGGCCTTCTCGCGACCCGTTTGAAGCAGCGTATCCCACAATCTCGCACGGCCGCGGCAGTGCAGACCGGTGAGCACGTTCTGAAAGACGCTTCTCTCCTGAAACACGCTGGTGCGTTGGAAGGTCCGCACCAGGCCGAGTTTGGCGATCTGATGCGGCTTCAACCCGTTCAACAAGAGTCGTGCGATAACGTACGTCGCCGCTGGTCTGCCTGAGGAATCCTGTGATGACGTTGAAGGCCGTCGTCTTGCCCGCGCCGTTCGGCCCGATCAGGCCGACGATCTCCCCGGCGCGCACCGAAAACGTCATGTCGGCCACGGCGACCAGTCCACCGAAATGCACGGTGACATGCTCGATTGAGAGCACTGTTTCAGGCTGCGCATTCATTTCTGCCGCACCTGCGTCGATGTAGCCGGCAACGCATCCGCGTCAGGCAACTGCTTGCGGCTCGCGCTGTAACGCGCAATTGCGGGCACGATGCCTTGCGGCAGGAAATAGACCACCAAGACCATCAGCACGCCGTAGATAATCCATTGTACCTCGGGCTGAATCGCCATGGCGCGAAGGAATTCCGGCACAAAGCCGAAGATGATGCCACCGACGATCGGACCCGCCAGCGTGCCCTTGCCGCCGGTGACCACCATGATCACCATGGTCACGGTGTAGATGAACAGGAAGATATCGGGATCGACGATCCGGATGTAATGGGTGTAGAGCGCGCCCGCCATGCCGGCTATCGCCGCCGATATTATCGTGGCTATCACCAGATAGCGCGTCACATCGATACCGACCGACATGGCGAGCGACTCGTTCTCGCGAAGCGCAATCATGGCTCGGCCGGCGCGGGAGTTGACCAGCCGCGAAATCAAGATGAAGGAAGCAACACCGGCGATAAGAACGAGAATGAAGAATGCCGGCTTCCGCAGGAACGATATCTCGAAGGCGCCGGCACCGAGCGTCAGAGCCGGAATGTTGTTGAGCGCCATCGGGCCTTGCGTGAGCTCGACCCAATTGACCGCGACAAGCCGAACGACCTCGGCAAAGCTGATCGACACGATTACGAAATAAGCGCCTCGCACCCGAAACGACAGCTTGCCGATGGCATAGCCGGTAAAGCCGGCTACGGCGACCCCGCATAGCATCGCGAACCAGGCGGGTTTCGGCGCCAGACTGACGATAAAGCCGGAAAAAAGCTCGACCTGAAACCCGAGCGACACCAGCGCGCTCGTATAGGCGCCGATACCAAAGAAGGCGACATGCCCGAGCGAGAGCTGGCCAGTATAGCCGAGCAAAAGGTTCAGGCTCATCGCCGCGATGATGAAGATTCCCGTCGTAATCAGAATATGCAGGAAATAGAAATCAGTCAGCCAAAGCGGGACTGACGCCAGCAGCGCGACGAAAAGCCAGGGCAAGTAACGATTCACCCGACCCGCTCCTTACGCGCGAAAAGACCGGTTGGCTTGACCAGCAGGATCAGGATGATGAGCAGGAATCCCATGGCGTCGCGGTAGCCGGAGGAGATGTAGCCGGCGCCGAGTTCTTCCACGAAGGCGAGGATAAAGCCGCCCAGCGTGGCGCCAGTGATGCTGCCAAGACCGCCGAGAATGACAATCGCGAAGGCCTTGGCGGCGGCGAGATCGCCCATCGTCGGCGCGACAAAGAATACGGGACCGAGCAGCGCGCCGGCGGCGGCCGCAAGTCCCGATCCCAGCGCGAATGTGGCGGTATGGATTCGATCGATCCGGACACCCATCAGTGCGGCCGTCTGCCGGTCCTGGAACGTCGCCCGCATTGCCTTGCCAAGCCGCGTGCGGTTGACGAGATAGTAGGTGGCGGCGATCAGTAACAGCGCCACTACGACCACGTAGACGCGGTTCCAGGACACGGACAGCGGGCCGAGGATCAGCGGCCCGGCAGGGAACGGGTTATTGATCGAATGCGCCACACCGCTCCACACCAATTGCTCGGTATTCTGCATCGCTATCCAGGCGCCGATCATCACCAGCATCGTGGTATCGATATCGGCGCCGCGCAGCCTGCTGAGCAGCAGCATCTCGATGGTGGCGCCGAGCGCCACTCCAAGCACTATCGCCATCGGGAGCGCCAGGAAGAAGTTGACGCCCAGCAGCATCACCAGCGCGTACATGCAATAGGCGCCGAAGGCATAGAGCTCACCATGCGTGAAATTGACCACGCGCATGATGCCGAAGATGAGAGTTAGCCCGATTCCCAGCAGCGCATAGGTGCCGCCGAGTATCGTCGCGTTCAAGAGATGTTGGGCAAGCTGGTCCAACCTTCGAACTCCGAAGCATGCCGTTCCGGAAGAAAAGGCACGAGCGCCCGACCGGCGTCTCGTGCCTTTGTGGGGTTTGGCTTAGAAAGCTGTCTTCGCTACTTTGCCGTCGGCGATCGTCACAAGATAGACGGCGGGCTCGTTCTGCGCGCTTTCCTTGCCGGCAGGCCCCTGCTTGATGAAGTGGATGTCGCCGTACACCCCCTTCACCTGGACGTTCCACAGCGCGGCGCGGATGGCTTCGGGGTCCGGCTTGCCGGCGGCCTTGATCGCCGCGACGGCGACGTGGATGCCGTCATAGCCGCGGAAGCCTTCGGTCAGGCCGCCGACATGGTGGCCGCGCTTCTTCCACTCGTCCATGTAGCGCTTGGAAGCGTCCGGGTTCTTGGTCGCCTCGGGGAACCACGGCGTGAAGAACACAGTGTGGAACGAGCCGTTGGCTGCATCACCCGCCTGCTCGATAAGCTGGTCAGGCGAATTCGAACCGCCGCAGGAGATGACGCGAACCTTGAGCTGTTGCTCCTTGGCCTGCTTCAGGATCAGCGTGAGCTGCTCCACCGCCGTCGTCACGAACAAAGTGTCGCCGCCGGAAGCCCGGATCTTCGCAAGCTGGGCGGAGAAGTCGTTCGCCTTCGGGTCCATCGTCTCCATGACACCGACCTGGACGCCGTTTTCCTTCAGCATCTTCGAGAATTCGGCGCCCGAGCCGATACCGAAGTCGTTATTGGTGTAGAGGAAGTCGGCTTTCTTGATGCCCATCTTCGCCACCAGCGGCTGGAACGCCTTGGCTTCCATCGCGGAGGTCGGGCTGATGCGGAAGACATACGGATTGCCCGACGTCGTGATCTTGCCGGAGGACGAAGTCTCCACGACCATCGGAACCTTGTACTCTTCGAGCTTGGGCATCACGGCGAGCGTCAGCGTCGAGCTCCAGGCGCCCATGAGGACGGGCACCTTGTCTCTTTGGATAAGCTTCTCAACGGTGCTGACCGCTTCCGTCGGATTGGACTTGTTGTCCTCGATGATCAGCTGGATCTTCTTGCCCAACACGCCGCCGGCGGCGTTGATCTCGTCCTCGGCGATTTTCGCGCCTTGCGCAACGTAGTTACCCGACGCGGCGAACGCACCGGTCAGCGGCTGGGTCACGCCGATCTTGATCGTATCCTGCGCGAACGCCAAGCTGGCGCTTGCAGCCAAAATGGCTGCCGTCGCCATCAATCCTACAAGCTTACTCATTTCCCATCCTCCGATTGTGTCGACCGCGGTCGACGGCGTAGTGCACTCAAGGTTGAGACCACTCGGCCCTGCAGGGGCGAGTGGGACGCAGCGTCAGTTGCTTTGGTGAAGGCGCTTGCAGAAAGCGGGAGCCGCAGACGGCGCATTGAAGGTTGCGCGGCCATGCAGCTTGTACGAGTCGGTCGGGTTACCCCGCTCATCAGCACGGCCCTTCCCCTGAGGAAGCCTTCCTATCTTTAGGATGTTAGTAATGGTGCAAAACCCAGGCAAGCTCAAACTTAGCCCAAGCATGCGCGTAGGCGTCTGCGCGCGCTCCAGCAGCGTACGCCGGAAGCTCCCCGCCGCCTTCATCGGCGCGCCGGTGTGCGAGGAAAGTTCGAAAAGGCTGATCATCGGCTTCTGCCCTCGGATTTCGCCGGCCTCGGCTAGCTGTTCTTCAGCCTCGGGATGATTTCGCGCGCGATGATCTCGATCTGCTCCATTTCGTAGCGGTAGGGCACGAAAATGAGCTTTTGCACGCCCACCGCGAGATGCGCCTTCAACTGTTCCACGCATTCGTCGACGGTGCCGAGGATCGCGCTGTCCTTGGTGGAGTCGCTCCAGGAGGCGTAGTCCCACTCCTTGCCGAGCCATTCCATCATCTCGCCCTCGACTGCGGCCCGCGACTTCCCGATACGGATCGGAAGCTGCGCGGCGTTGAGCAGCGTGTCGGGATCCTTGCCGGCTTCCTTCGCGAAATCGCGGATCTTGGCCCATGACTTGGCAAAGCTTTCCGGCCGGTAGAAATATGTCAGCCAGCCGTCGCCATCGACGGCCGCGCGCTTGAGCACGCGATCGACGTATCCGCCGATCAGGATCGGCGGCCGCGGCTTCTGCGCCGGCTTCGGATACATCACGCCCGCGGGAATCTTGTGATACATGAAGTCGCCCTTGACCATGTCCTCGGTCCAGAACCGGGTCATGATCGTCGAGGTTCTCATCCATGATCTTTCCGCGCTTCTCGAACGGAACGCCGACCGCGTCGAACTCGCGCTTGTACCAGCCGGAAGCCATGCCCATGATCAGGCGGCCGTTCGACAGCAGGTCCATGCTCGAAAGCTGCTTGGCCAGCACGACCGGATTGCGCAGCGGCAGCACAAGGATGCCGGTGCCGAGCTTGATCTTCTTCGTGCGTGCCGCGATCGCCGTCAGCAACGTCAGCGAACTCGATGATCGGGAAGTTGGGATCGACGCCGAGCAGGATGTGATCCCAGACCCAAAGCGAATCGAATCCGAGCTGCTCCATCTTCACGCCGTATTCGACAAGCGCCTGCACATCCGGCATTTCCGGATAGGCCGTGAAATTCCGTGCAGCGATGCCGAAAGTGCGGCTGAGGGATGTCATGTCCGTTGCTCCGATGATAAATCTTGGCGCGGTCAGCCGATGTACAGCCGTTGCGGATCGAGGGCGCGCAGCTCCGTCAGTTCTTTCTCCGTCGGCGGCTCGGTCGTGCCGGTGTCATGGCTGAACTCCAGCTTGAAGCCGGTGTTTTCCTGCACCTGCTCACGCGTCACGCCCGGATTGAGCGCCAGCGGCTTGCAGCCGCCGCGTCGTTTCGTCGAATCCGAACACGGCGAGGTCGGTCACCACACGGAACATGCCGCCGGCCGCCAGCCCGCTCTCCCGGCGCGTCTGCTCGCCCTTCAGCCAGCCGGGGCTGGTGACGAAATCGACATTCTCCACGAAGCGCCGCTTCTCATGCTTCATCGCCACGATCATCTCGGTGAGGCTGGAAATATCGTTGCCGCCGCCGGTCCCCGGAAGCCGCGTCTTCGGCTTCGCCGGGTCGCCGATGAAAGAGCTGTTGAGATTTCCGTACTGGTCGATCTGCGCTCCGCCCATGAAGCCGACATCGACGTAACCGCGCTGCAGCAGCAGAAGGACCTCGGCGCTGCCCAGCACCATGTTGGCGCGCACGGTGCAGCGCTGGTCGTTGGTGGATGGCGGCAACTTCCCGGGTTCTATGAAGGCGCCGATGACGCCGCCCTCGAACAGGATGGTCAGCCCGGGACAGTGCATGCGCTGGGCGAGTGTCGCAGCCAGCAGCGGAATCCCGACGCCGGCAAACACCACCTGCCCATCCTTGAGCTGCCGCGCGCTCAAAATCGTCAGCAGCTCGCCTGCGGTGTAGGAAGACTTAAGCATCATAAATCGCCTTCCCCGCGCGGGCCGCGGCGAGGATTTCGTCAATGCCGATGAGATTGAGGAAGTCGTTCCAGGACTTCGGCCCGTAAACGTAGCGGTCGAGGTACTCCTGCATGCCCTTGACCGGATCCTTGTTCACGAGCTCAACGTAATATTCCATGTGCTTCATCATCGGCTCGTAGACGCCGTAACATTCATGCGGCGCGCAGCCGAACGGAAGCTCGACCACGGCGTCGACCGCGAAGAACGGAATCTTCGTCTGGTCCGGGGAGCGGCGGATCTGGTCGTTGGATACGATGCGTTCCGTCGTCAGGATGACCCTGTTGGCCGCCATCGCGAGATCGATGTCCATGAACTGCAGGCCGTCCATCTGCGCGTTGCCGTAAGGATCGCAGCGCTGCACGTGGATCAACGCCACGTCCGGATTGAGCGCCGGAACGAGCAGGAGCTTCTCGCCGGTAAACGGACAGGTCATCTCCTTGGCTTCAGGCCGCTGCTTGAGGACGTCGGAACCCAGCATCGAGCGGATGGGCAGGAAGGGCACGCCCATGGCTCCGGCGCGAAAGCGCATGCCCATCGCCAGATGGCTCCATTCGTCAAAGCGTGCCTTGCCGGACTCCACATGATGCCGCAGCACCTTGGAGACGCCCCACAGGATTCCCTGGCTGAACCAGCTGGTGATGATGTGGTCGCTGACGCCGGAGCCGTACAGAAGGTCGCCGTCGCTCGAAACGATGCAGCGGGAGCATGACAGCTTCTTCCGTTTGGCGCGGATGATCGCCCAGATCAGCCCCATGGGCGTCCGCGACATGGTGCTGCCGCCGATCCCGACGGAATCCCCGTCATGCACGAACGATGCGGCCTCTTCGAGCGAAACGACCTTCTCGCGCAGGCTCCTGTCCCGCTGCGTCAGATCTTTCCGCAGCTTGCTATACGGATGCACAAGGCTCATGCCGAGTTCCTGCCAGCTGCTTCGGCGTTGAACTCCTGGATCAGCCGGTCCCAGGCCGGGATGGTGGCGACAAGCGACCGCCAGAAATCCTGGCTCTTGCGGCGGTCGAAATCCTCGACCGAAACGCCTTGCTGTTCGACCCAGGTGTAATAGCCGAGGTTGAAGATGCGTTTGCGATCTATGTGACGGAGCTCCATCACATTGTCATCCACGACACCCTCCATATGGCGGGCAAAGATCTCCCCGGCGTTCACTTCGTCGAATCCGTCGGGATAGCGGCGCTTGACGAAGGCCTCGCCTTCGCTGTCGTAAAGCGCCGCGCTGTCGGTTGCGACCGTCATCAGGACGTCGTTCGGCCCGTAGTCGAGATGCTTGGCGAGCTTGATGGCGGCGACGATGTTCGCAAGCCCGGAAATTCCGATGTCTTCGAATTGCCGGATGACGGCCGGATCGATCTTGCGGCGGCCGGACAGGTAGTCGCGGCCGACCTTGCTGCGGAACAGAAGGTTCAGCCCGTCGCTCGTCGCGTCGGAGATCCCGATTACGACGTCCGTGTTCATGACGTTGTGGATGAGCGGAATATGCTTGTCGCCGATGCCCTGGATGTTGTGCTCGCCGTAGCCGTTGCAAAGCATGGTCGGGCATTCGATCGCTTCGACCGCGGCGATTTTCGTCCCATGCAGCTCCTTGAGCAGGTCACCCGCTGCGATGGTGCCGGCCGAGCCGGTCGCCGATACGAAGGCCGCCAGACGATAGTCTTTGTGCTTCTGCTTCAGCGCGCCGAAGACGCGATCGAAGGCACGCCCGGTGCAGTGATAGTGGATGAGATAATTGGCGAATTCGGAGAACTGATTGAGAATGACGTTCTGTTTGTCGCGCGAAAGCTCCGCGCACTTGTCGTAAATCTCCTTGACGTTGCTCTCGGTGCCCGGCGTGCGGACGATATCGGCCGGATCGCTGACCCATTGCTGCAGCCAGTCGAAACGCTCACGGCTCATGCCGGTGGGCAGCACGGCAACCCCGCGGCATCCCAGGATGCGCGAAATAGCGACGCCGCCGCGGCAATAGTTTCCCGTCGACGGCCAGACCGCCCGGTCGTGCGAGGGATCGAATTGACCGGTCACCAGGCGCGGCACGAGGCAGGCATAGGCCGCCAGCACCTTATGGGCGCCGATCATCGGAAAGCGCCGGCCGAACAAAACCACGATCGGCGACTTCACGCCGGTCAGTTCGGGCGGGAGCACGATATGCCCGGGAATGTCGACCAGCGACTTGCGGTCGGGGCTGTTGAACCAGTGGACGCGCCAGAGGTTCGCGGCATCCGGCGCGTCGGGATCGACGCGCGGAAGCTGCTCCAGTTCGGGAGCCTGGATCTGTGTCGGATCGGCCAGCTCGCTCCAGGTCGGAAGCCTGACCCGAGCGTCGCGCAGGCGCTCGATGGCAGCGCGCCGCCGCGATTGATCGACGATGTCCGGCTGAATGACGAGACTCATCGCTGGGGTCCTGTTTCAGCGGCCCCGGCGCGGGACGTCGCATGGCAAGGCAGGCGGATCATAATTCATCCTATGATTAGAACAATAGGAATTTTGCCAGTTCAGCCCTGACTCCGGCGCGCGCCCGGACGTCGCCGGGCGCAACGCTGCGGGGCATGAAGGAGGCGGAATACCTTTCCTCCGACACTTCCTCATAAACGGTGTTGCGTTGCCGCGGAATCCTGCCGATCGAGCGGATGATGCTTTCCATGGTCGCAGGGGTCATCTCCTGTCCGTGCACCGCTCCCGCCGAACGGGTGATGGTCTCATCCATCAGCGTGCCGCCGAGATCGTTCGCGCCCGCCCGCAGGCAGGTCTTCACGCCTTCGGGTCCCATCTTCACCCAGGATGTCTGGATGTTCCTGATCAGCGGGTGCAATGCCAGCCGCGACACCGCATGCATCAGGACAGCCTCGCGGAAAGTGGGGCCCCGGCGCGAGCGTCCCTTCAGGAAAATCGGCGCCTCCATATGCACGAAAGGCAGCGGCACGAATTCCGTGAATCCGCCGGTCTCGGCCTGCAGCGCGCGCAGGCGCAGCAGGTGCCGCGCCCAATGAACATAGCCGTCGACGTGCCCATACATGATCGTGGCCGTCGTCCTGAAACCCGCGCGGTGCGCCTCGCGCATCACGGCAAGCCAGCGGTCCGTATTGATCTTGTCGGGGCAAAGAACCGCGCGCACCTCGTCGTCGAGCACCTCCGCTGCCGTGCCCGGCAGCGTCCCGAGCCCGGCCTCCTTGAGCCGCGCCAGAAATTCCCCAACCGGCAGACCAAGCGTCGCCGCACCCTGGTGCACTTCCAGCGGCGAAAAGGCGTGGACATGCATCATCGGAACGGCGGCGCGAACGGCGCCACAGATGTCGAGATATGTCTGCCCGGTGAAGTCCGGATGGATACCGCCCTGCATGCAGACTTCGGTTGCGCCGCGCTCCCAGGCTTCCTGCGCACGCCGGGCGACCTCCGCGAGCGACAGGTTGTAGGGCCTTCCGCGCAGATTCTCGCTCATCTTGCCTTTTGAGAAGGCGCAGAACTGACATTTGAATGAGCAGATGTTGGTGTAATTGATATTGCGCGTGACGACGTAGGTAATCACTTCGCCGCTGGCCTCGCGCCGCAAGCCATCGGCGAAGGCGCAGACCGCGGCGAACTCGTCATCGCGCGCCTGAAACAGCCGGACGATATCGCTCTCCGCAAGCGCCCGGCCGGCAGCCGCGCGATCGAGAATGGGGGCGAGGCCGGCGCTTGCAACGTAGGGGCTCGGGATGCGCTGCGCGTCGGGAGGAAGCGGCGCCGCGGTGCCGGGAGACCAATCGTCGGTCCTCGGCCAGCCGTCCGCATCGATACGGTGCAGCAGCGCTGTCCGCAGGGCCGGATCGACCCAGGCGTGGCTTGCGCGCGCATAGCTCGGATAGATCGCGAGGCGCTCCACCAGGCGCTTGCCGGCCGCCTGCGTCGCGCGTTCGAGCACCCGCAGGTGCGGCCATGGCGCTTCCGGATTGACGTGGTCCGGGGTCACCGGCGATACGCCGCCCCAGTCGTTGATGCCCGCCTCGACCAGCCGGTTCAGCGCGCCCGGGTTGAGATTGGGCGGCGCCTGGATGTTCATCGACGCGGGGAAGATCAGGCGCGCCATCGCAATCGTCCAGAGATGCTCGTCGAGCGACGGCGCGGCAACGTCGGCCATCCGCGTGCCGGGCTTCGGGCGGAAATTCTGGATAATGATTTCCTGGATATGCCCGTGCATCGCGTGCAGATCGCGCAACGCCAGCAGAGCGTCGATGCGCTCCCGCCGCGTCTCTCCGATCCCGATGAGGATGCCGGTGGTGAAAGGCACGCGCTGCTCGCCTGCCATCCGGATGCTGGCAAGCCGCGCGGCTGGGTCCTTGTCGGGCGAACCGAAATGCGGCCCTCCCCGCTGCGCGAGCCGTACCGATGCGCTCTCCAGCATCATGCCCTGTGAGACCGATACCTTGCGCAGCGCCGCCAGATCGTCCGCCGTCAGCAGGCCCGGATTGAGATGCGGCAACAGGCCGGTTTCCTCAAATACCAGACGCGCGGCGTCGGCGAGGTAAGACAAGGTGGTGGCGTGACCCAGACGGTCGAGCGCCTCGCGCGCATCGCGGTAGCGCAGTTCCGGCTTGTCGCCGAGTGTAAAGAGGGCCTCGTCGCAGCCCGCCGCGCGACCGGCGCGTGCAATCTCGAGGATCGCTTCGCGCGAGAGGAAGGCCGGCTCATCCGCGCGCGGCGGATGCGCGAAGGTGCAGTAGTGGCAAACGTCGCGGCAAAGCTTGGTCAGCGGGATGAACACCTTGCGCGAATAGGAGACCGCCGCACCATGTTCCCGGTCGCGCCGCAGCGCCGCCGCCTGCAGCAATGGCGCAAGGTCGGTCAGCTCGACGAGCTGATATGCCTCCTGGGCCGTAAGCGCGGTTTCGTCGGGGAAGTCGCCAAGGAATTTGTCGAGAGCGGCATTCATGACGACGCCCCCGCGGCAATGCAGTCCACTGCCGGTCGCGGAATGTCTTCCCGCCGTTCGAGGCGGCCGCGAATGCCCAGCCGGGACAGGAATTCGTGGGTGCGCGTTCGTGACTCCAGCGCGAGGAAGCGACGGAGATCCTCGGGACGGTCGATATCGAGCAGGAGCTCCGGCAGGTGCAGAGCCTGAACCGTGAGGCCGGCCCGCGTGGCCGCCCGGCAATGCCGCTCGAAACTGTGCCGGCCAAAGCGCAGAGGGATCGCGCCGGGCGGGCCGGCAGGCCAAGCAGGTTGGTGCCCCCATCGTCGGCTGCGGCGGCAATCGCCATCGTCCTCGGCGACGCGACCGCTTGCACCGCCGCAGCAATCGCGAGCGGCGTTAGCTGCGGGATGTCGGACGGCACCACGATGATGCCATCGTCTTCGCCGGCAATTTGCCCAATCGCCAGGCGGACGGCGGCATTGATGCCGTTGTCATCGCGATCGAGCACGACCGTAGCGCCGCGGCTACGCGCCAAAGTGGCGGCGTTCTTATCCGACGTCACCACCGCTACGCCTCCAAGCACCGCCTTACTTTGCAGCAGCACGTCGAGCACGTCTTCGAGCATCAGCCGTGCCAGCGCGGCGCGCTCCTCTCCGTCGAGCACGGGGGTCAACCGGCGCTTCGCATCCGCGAAGCGCTTGACCGGAATGACAGACCAGATCCTGTTTCCGTCATTCATCGGCGGCCTGCCATGCACTTGTCTGCGGACCGGTGCCTTAGGCTGTCAGCGAAGGCGACAACGTCGCGGGCGAGCTGTTCCCGGTCCGCGATGTCGCGCATCAACGTACGCGTCACCAAAACCGGCAGATCGACGCTCTCGCGGTCGGCTGCGTCCGCCTCATCAATGACGAGGCCGTCGATCAGGCCGCGGTAATGGGCGACAATGGCTTTCGTCGAGACGGCAATGCCGAGTTCGGCCATGATCTTCGCCGTCGGCCCCTTCACGGCCTGACCGCCGATGATGGGCGAGACCGCGATCACAGGCGCCGTGGCGGTCGAAAGCGCCGGCGCGATGCCTGGAACGGCCAGAATAGGATCGACGCTCAGATAGGGATTTGATGGACAGATCACGATCGCGCGCAAGGCTGGGTCGGTTATTGCGTCGAGGACGCCTGCGGCCGGTGCGGCCATTTTCGCTCCGGCAAACCGTATAGCCCGGACGACGGGCTCACAACGCCGCTTCACGAAATAGTGCTGAAACGGCAGATCGCCTTCCGCGGTCTCGACGATCGTGGAAACCGGCGCATCGCTCATGGGCAGAATGCGCGCCGAAATCGCGAATTGCCGAGCAAGATATGCAGCGAAGGCGGACAGGCTCTTACCGGTCTTCAGCCATTGCGTGCGCAGGACGTGCATGGCGAGATCGCGGTCGCCGAGCTGGAACCAGGTCTCCCCGCCCATGCGGCGGAGCGATTCCATGAACTGCCATGTTTCCTGCGCCCGTCCCCACCCGCGCTCCGGATCGGCCACGCCCCCCAATGTATAAAGTACGGTATCGAGATCGGGCGAGATGTTCAGTCCCAGATGCGCGAAGTCGTCGCCCGTGTTCACCACAACGGTCAGCTGGCCCGCATCGAGGACACGATAAAGCCCGAGCGCGAGCTTCGCGCCGCCGATGCCGCCGCAGAGAGCCAAAACCTTGGCACCGGAGGCCGGTGTGTTCATCGGAACAGATCCGTTTGCTTTGGCCGCAGCAATACTGATGCCGGCGCTGCCGGCGCATCCCAATCGAGCCCGCGCAGCAGCACGGCCGGCTGGCCCTCCGCGCCCTGCCCCATCAGCAGCGAGGCCGCCGCCGCGATCTCGTCGGCCACCGCAACTTCGGTAACACGCATCTTGCGTCCGAAGAGGTCCGGCATATCCACCATACTGCGCAGGGATGGCAGCCCCGCCGCGCCGAGCGCCACCCCTACGACGCCGTAACGCCATGGACGCCCAAAGCTGTCGTTGATCACGACGCCGATGTCCGCACCAAACTCGCGATCCAGCTGCGTCTTCAAGGCTGCAGCCGAAGCATCCGGATCGCTCGGCAACAGCAGAACCTGATCACTGTCTTCCCCGGCGACATTCGACTGGTCGACGCCCGCATTCGCCATAATGAATCCGCGCCGGTCCGCGACGATCAGGACGTCGCGCTGCTTTCGTATGATTTCATCGGTTTCGGACAGGATGACCTCGACGAGGCGCGCGTCCTTGTTCACCTCTTCGCCGAGAGCGATCGCGCGTGCGGACGGCGCGACGTTTTTCAGATCGACGAGGCGCCCCTCCGCTTTCGAGACCACCTTCTGCGCGACGACGAGAACATCTTTATCCCGCGGCTGGATCTGCATGCGCCGCAAGGCGGCGACCAGCAGTGCCGGAAGATCATCGCCGGGCTTGACCAACGGAAGCCCCGCCAGAGCGGTCAATGTGAGGCTTCTCGCGATCATCGACGATCACCGCTGTTCAGGCGCCGGCAAACCCGTAATGCGAATTCCGGCGCCCGGAATCTTGTAGCGCCGGTTGATGGCAATCAAGACCGAGGTAAGCGCTTCGGCGGCGACGGCATTCGCGAGTGCACCGCCGTCAACGCCGCGCGTCGCCACCACATCGGCGAGCGAAATCACCTGCTCGCGCACTGACGCGTCGTCGGAAAACACCAGCACGTCGCAGTCGGCCTTTTCACCGCCATGCAATTTTTTTGCGCCGACATTGTGAAACGCCGCCGCCACCCGCACGTTGGGGCCAAGCAAGCGCTGCGCGACGACGGCGGGCGAGCCGGCGGGCGGCAGCTGCACCACGGAAACCTTGGGCGGCACGAGCGGAACCACGGCATCGACGAGAATCTTCCCGTCCATGACCGGCTTGATCTCTTCCAGCATCGCGTCGTGGTTGGAGAAAGGCACGCAGAGCAGCACGATGTCCGCGGACTGCGCCGCGCCGCGATTGTCGTCGCCGCGCACAGTTGTGCCGAGCTGCGATGCGAGACTTTCGGCGGCCTGTACTGCTTTATCCTTGGCGCGCGAGCCGATCACCACGGGATATCCAGCGGCGGCCAGCAGGCGGGCCAGTCCCGAGCCCAGATCACCAGTTCCGCCAAGGACGGCGATAATCGGCATGTTTTCCATAGCGGGGCTCGCGTCAAAACGACGCCGGCAGAATAAGGTACTATTTATAGAAACACAATACCATTAGCGGTGGTACCAACCAGGATTTAGAAGCAAATCCTCTGCTCCATGGAAGGAGCGGCGGACTTTGTCTCACAGAAAACAGCGAATTCATTGAGTTCGCATAATCGGCGAGTTTCGCCAGATGCTCGCGACCCGTGATCATGTCCTGTAGCGAGCCGAAGGCGGTCATGTAGTGGCCCTTGAAACCTCCGGCTTCGAGGCGGCGGAACATGTCGGCAAAATCCAGGTCGCCCTCCCCCGGCTTGAGGTGGATTTCCTTGCCATTGCGCCAGCAATCGGCGAGGCGGACCTCGTCGCAACGGCCAAGATCGAAGGCCTGCAGAAACCCCTCGATCCCTTCAGGGACGAGATGCGCATGGTTGACGGTGAAAGCCCAGCGCAGCCGTGGCGATTTGAGCCGATCCATAAAATACTGCGTTTCCTCGACGTTGTATCCGAGATAGCGCACCTCGGCGTCGGCCGGCTCTTTGTTCATGTTCTCGAAGAGAAGATTGATGCCAAGCTGCTCCGCGCGTTCGCTGAGCCCCGCCAAACGCTCAACAGCAGCATCACGACGCATTGCGAAATCGCTGGTGAAATGAAAGCCGCCATGCACCACCATCCATTCGCCGCCAAGGCGCTTGCATGCCTCGAGATGGCCAAACAGATAGCGGTCGACCCCCTCGCGCACATGCGGCGCGACCTCGGCCACATTGACGGCGGAGAGCGTGTGGATGCCTATGTGGATGCCGTTGTCGTCACACGCCTGCCTGATGGCGGCGACCCGTTGATCGGTCAGCGTCTCAACGGAGTTGGGTGGGACGTCGATCTTGAGATCGAGATAGCGAACGCCGTGCTCGATCGCCGCTTTGATCCCATCCTCGATGCTCGACCGCCGTCCGACATCCAAGCCGATCCGATCGCGGATATTCATGCGTACCCCTCCCCTTGCAATGGCTCAAATAGACGGCGGACAGGCCGCTGGATTCGATCCTGTCTGCTCCCTTCCGTAAAACACGCGGGCACAAATCAGGATCTTGAATCAGGCGGAGCGACTGTAGTGCTGGTCATGCCATGCTTATCGAAAACTCTTCTGATCGTTCCGTTCGCCTTCAATTCTTCAAGCAGTTCACTGAAAACTTTCAGCGCCACGGCATTCCCGCGCCGGACGGCTACCGCGGTTCCCGCGGCCAGAAAGTTTCCATCCAGGATCCTGGCCCCAGGAAATTCGGGCAGAATGCTGAGAAGCGATTCCTTACCAAGCGCTATTGCGTCGGCTTGTCCGCCGCGGAATTTCTCCAGCACTTCGCTTAAACTCGCGAGACCAACGGCCGTAGTATTTTTCAGCGACCGACGTGAGCTTCGGATTGTCGCAGTGTTTTCGACACCGAAAACGCGAACACCAGGGCGATCCACGTCATCAAGATTTAAGATCGCAGAACCCTTTGGCACCATGTAGGTGCTTTCGCCGAGCGCAAGGTTTGGTCCGAAGTCGACGATGGCCTTCCTTTCGTCGTCAACCGGTGTGAACGAAACGTCCCAATTCCCAGACGACGCCGCTTCGATGATTTCACCCGAACTCGCATACTCCACAAGAGCCAACGGCAGACCCGTGCGCTCGGCAAATATCTGCGCCAAATCGACGGTTGGACCGCGAGGTTGACCGGTCGCGGGGTCACGCTTCGTCCAGACCGCTGAAATTGCATCTCCCACTGCGATGCCCACGCGCAGGCGACCGGTGGGTGCCAACTTGCTTTTCGTTTGAAAATCCACGCTGACCATCGAGGAAGCCTGCCCTTTATTTTCCTTCGCCATACGTCCGAACTTGCTTGGCTGTTAGTGTTCGTACTGCCCTGGGGCATCACCAGCAACTTCGAGGTTTCTTTCAACGCCTCCGCAGCATGACACCGCAGAAGCCAGGTCCTTGGCGGCAACTCCGCCGCTCCGGCTTGCCTTCACTGATTGCCAACTCTGAATATCTCAGTATGCTACGGTGCATCATAGATGGGCAGATCCGCCGAGAGCAACCGACGCGGCTCGCCCCACTCAAGCTTCCTGAGCGGACGCGGCACACGTCGGCAATCAAGTCGTAACATACAGGTGGAAACGCTCTAGCCATGAGTGCTGCAAACAGGCGCCGATCGAGTACGGCGTCGCTCCCCTCCGCCTTGAAGTCAGCCGCCGGTTCAGCGAATTTGCCGCAGGGGCCTGTTTGCGAGCCTGGTCTTAATCTCACCGCTTCTGCGCCGTCGCTCGCGCACGGTGGAGTTTTCTGCAATGGAAGATCCGGCTAACGGTCATCTAAGAACGTCGTACAACACCGACCATAGGGAGGAAGCATATGAAACGGGCCTTACTAGGAGCTCTCTTCGGCATTGTGGCCGCTACGAGCGCTGCCAGCGCTCAGCAGTTTACGCCGACTAAACAGGTGGAGATCGTCGTTCATACCGGCGCCGGGGGCGGCAACGATGCATTCATTCGCGCTGTTCTGGTTGCCTTGAAGAAGGACAACCTGCTTTCCGCGAACTTTGTCGTCGTCAACAAGACCGGCGGCGGCAGCACGACCGCCATGAATTACTTGCGTGAGAAGACGGGCGACAGCCACACGATTGCGATCTATTCGAGTGTGTGGGTCACGGACGGGCTCGTACAAGAAGCCGCTCCGCTTACTATCGACAAGCTTACTCCCGTGTCCGGCATGGTGCTGGAGCCGGGGCTCGTGGTCGTGCGGGCTGAATCGACCTTCAAGACGCTGAAGGATTTCATCGACGCCGCCAAGGCAAATCCTGGAAAGCTAAAGCAGTCAGGCGGCTCGGCCCTGTCTCGCGACGCCGTGGTCCGATACGTGCTGATGAATCATACCAAGGCAGACTGGCCCTTCATTTCGTTTCCTTCGGGCGGCGAGCGTATCGCGGCAGTATTGGGCGGTCATGTCGATATGATGATGATCGAGCCGAGCGAAGCGGGTGAACTGATCCGCAGTGGAAAGCTACGCCCCCTGGCGCAGATCTCAGACCAGAGGATTGAAGGGCTTCCCGATGTCCCCACGATCAAGGAGGCCGGTTTCAATATCCCCAACGTCCCGCAGTCGCGTGGCGTGGTCGGACCGCCTGACATGCCGGCGGCGGCGGTGGCCTATTACGCCGACCTGTTCAAGCGCGCTGCTGCGTCCCCCGCCTATCAGGAGTACCTCAAGTCGACTCAGCTCGAGAACGCGTATCTCGGTCCTGCCGAGCTCGGGAAATTCCTGGTGACCTACCAGGACCAGCTACGCGAGATTCTGAAGGGCGCAGGCATCAAAGTCGTCCGTTGACGAAGATGGAGGGGCGAGCGGTCTTGCTCGCCCACTCCTCGCAAGCCGCCGTCATGTCGGAAAATTCTTCTATGTACGATAGCCTGCAGAAATATCGCGCCGCTGATCTGACGCGGCTTGCGACGTCGATCTTTGTCCACGAAGGATTGCCGCCGTCTGACGCCAAGATCGTGGCCGAAAGTCTCGTGACTGCCGATCTGCGGGGTATCGATACGCACGGAGTGGCCAGAATACCGTCCTACGTCGAACGTTTTCCGAAACGCTTGGTCGAACCGCGGCCTCAGATCGTGGTGACCTCGCGAATGCCGTGGGCAGCAAGCATTGACGGCGGCAATGGAATGGGCCCCGTGGTCGCCAATCGCGCCATGTCGGAAGCCATAGACAGAGCGGAGAGCTTCGGGATCGGTGCGGCGACTGCGCACCGCAGCAATCATTTCGGCGCAGCGGCCCACTACGCCTTGCAAGCCGTGGCGCATGACTGCATCGGGATCACTCTCACGCCCGCCTCGAAGTCGCTTGCGCCTTTCGGCAGCCGCGAACCGCTCTTTGGCACCAATCCGATCGCAGTCGCGGTCCCGGCCGGGTCGCATGCACCCTGGGTCATGGACATGGCGTCTAGCGTTGCCGCGCGAGGCCACATCCGTCTCGCCGCCCGGCACGGCAAGCCCATCCCCGAAGGGTGGGCACTCGACGAACTCGGGCGCCCCACGACCGATGCGGAGGCCGCGCTCGCGGGAGTCATGTTGCCGTTTGCGGGGGTCAAAGGATCCGCGCTCGCGATGCTGATCGATATTCTGGGAGGAGTACTGTCCGGTTCCGGCTTTGCGGGAACAATCCGCGACATGACGCGCGACTTCGATGCACCTCAAGACGTCGGGCACTTCTTCCTCGCTATGAAAGTCGAGGCCTTCATGCCTCTGCCCGAATTCAACGAGCGGATGGAAACGGCGATAGCGCGCCTCAAGGCCTTGAAGCCGGCGGCCGGCTTTACGGAGGTTCTCTATCCGGGAGAGCCTGAGGCACGGCGTCAGCGCAAGCACCTGGAGCACGGCATCCCATTGACGCCCGAGGTGTATGACAGCATCAAGCGGGTCGCGGAGCCGTCCGGAATTGCCATGCCGGCCGCGATTGCCGCGCTCGCAGAGGGGCGGGCAGCACTCTGATTTTCCTTGCGAGACCGAGAGAGTCGCCCGTCAGGCGCAGGGCTTCATCTGCTCCGGTTCTCACCGCCTCGCCTGCCGATCAATACATGCCAAACAGGAGGCGAAGCCGGGGCCGCCTCGCCGATGCGAGCATTGAAGTGCTTGTTCAGCGCCGCATGGCGCCCGGCATCGCCGTCTGCAATCCGGCGGCTTTCCGATCGGCTTTGAGCAGAGGCCGCAATGTCGCGATCAGGTCTTCAACACGTTCGATGCCGATTACGGTTTCGACGAGCTTCCGACCGTGCTCCGAGCCAAGGACGGGCCCGACAAGATCGATCGCCTTGTCGATTACCTCTTGGCGCGTCATCGGGTTGTCCGGCGTTCCCTTGACGGCATGGGTCCGGTGATGAAGCTCCTTCCCCGTCGTGGTCCTGACGCTGATGATGACCTGGCGCGGCGGCAAGGCGGTCGTCAGCTCCGGATTGGGAATAAGCGTGATCTTGTTTCGCAGCGCCAAGATTCTGGGATCAATCATCCGGCCGTGGTCATGGGAGCTCGCGAAGCTCATGCCCCCGTCGACCAACGTGAGCGCCACGAGATGCTGAACATTGATATTCGGCATCGTGCGGTTGTCGACCAGGCGGCACCGGTCATCGGGAAGCTCGATGACAAGACTTGCAACCGCATCGGCCGTCAGACCGTCGCGCTCCATGAAGAGCGTGATGATATCGATCGCACCTTGGACCGGAGAGCCGACGCACCATTTCTTGATCGTCGCGGCCCGGATTTCGAAACGGGTACCCAGCTCCTTCCACAGCTCTTCCGGCCGGGGATTCTGCGAAAAGGCCGTGAAGAAATTGTTGTCTCCTGCAAACGAGTCCGCAACACTGGTGAATCCGGCGGCCACCATCGTCGCGGCCGTCAAAGCGTTACGTGCCGTCATGCCGCCGAAGTCGAATGCCTTCTCGATATGCTGATCGTCGCGGGACCAGCATTGGATCCCGGACGCCTGTTGGGCCGAGTAGGAGAGCTGATGCCGGATCTGCTCCGGCGCGAAACCCATGAGAGCTCCTGCCGCCGCCGCGCCGCCGAACAGCGGGCCTACGCTGTGCGTGCTGTGTCCGCCGGCGTAGAGCTTGCGCGGCCCGAGCGAAAGATTAAAGCGCGTGCCGATATCGTATCCGAGCGCCACCGCCTTGAGAAGATTTCTGCCGCTCTGACGGCCGATCTCGGCGGCGGCGAGCGCTGCGGGCACGATGCCGCAACCCGGATGGAAGCGTCCGCCGAGATGAGAATCGTCCGTCTCATCCGCATGCGCCATCATGCCGTTTGCGAGCGCCGCGTCGGCCGGAGTTGTCAAGAAATCCGCCCCCACCACGGTGCATAGCGGCGCGCCCGCCATGGAACGGACATAGGTGGTCGCAAGCAGGCCCGCTCTCAGCCGGGATCCGGAGACCATCGCAGCGACGGTATCGAGCAGGTGGTGGCGTGCCTTCTCGAGCACATCATCGGGGGTTGGGGCAGCGAGCGCATTTGCGATGTAGGCTGCGAGCTCCGCTGTGCCTTCGGATACGTAGTCGTCGGGTAGGTCCATCAGGCTCCTCAAATGGGCGAGCGGATTGAGTACAAACGTTCGTTAATGTATCCCTCTGTATGCCATGTCGGCAGGTCTGTCATCTTGCCCCCGGATTGCACCTCCTCGATCGCAAAGCGAGCTGTCAGGTCCGGCGGGTACAGCATCCTCGAGCCGAGCGAACTCGCTCATATCGGCGATCCGGGCAGTACTGCATCGTCGAATTCAGACCACGGGTGAGGAAAAATGAAGATCGTCGACATCAAGGCCACTGCCCATCACATCGAGGTTCCGCTTCCGCTCTTCACGAAGAACGTCGTGACCAGGCGAATCGTGTTCTGCGAGGTCAAAACTGATGAGGAAATCACCGGTTACGGAATAACCGGAGGCCAGTTCCTGCCCTGGTCGGTGGTGGCGGCGCTCGAAAACGACTTCCTCGACACCGTGAAAGGCATGGATCCGCGGGACACGGAGGCGATCCACGAGAAAGTATGGTGGGCCCTTAACATGCGCACCTTCACGGGCGTCGTGTCCTTCGCGCTGTCGGCGTTGGACATCGCCTGCTGGGATATCAAAGGCAAAGCCTCAGGCCGGACGGTGGCGCAGCTTCTGGGCGGTGCGCGCGATTGGGCGCCGACCTACGTGACATTCGGCTTTCCGGTTTACGATCGCGAGCAACTGGTCGAAGCCGCTCTGATCCAGGTCCGAGCAGGGCGTGACGCGCTTGAAGATGGTGGTGGGCGTCCACCAGGACGGCTGGGCTGAGGATGCAAAACGCGTCCGGGCAGTCCGCGAGGCTATCGGACCGGACGTCGAACTGATGCTGGATGCCAACTATAAATTTTCCCCGGTCGACGCAAAGCTGCTCTGTCGGGCGATCGAGGATTGCAACCTCACCTGGTTCGAGGAGCCCGTATACGCGAACGATGTCCGGGCAATGGCCGACCTTCGCAGGCATACGCGTATTCCGATCTCGGCAGGGCAGATGGAGGGGCACCGCTGGCGCTTCCGCGAGCTCATCGAACATCAGGCGGTAGACATTCTGCAGCCGAACGTCTGCTACAACGGCGGCTATACGGAAACCCAGAAGGTCGCGCACATGGCGCAGGCCTTCAATATTCAGATCGCGAATGGCGGCGGCTGGCCGCTCTACAATCTCCACACGATGGCTGGTCTTATGAACGGCTGGCGCGTGGAGTTCCACCTCGGCATGCAGGAGGTCGGGGAGCGGATCTTCATCGATCCACCAAAACCTGAAAACAACATCGTACGCGTGTCCCCGCAACCCGGCTGCGGTCTGACGCCGAACTTCGATGCGCTGGCCGACTGCCGAATGAAGCGAGGATAGAGCTCCTTCGATCGGGCCCTCAACTCGCGAGGCTGGAGTCCGTCGCCGTCGCGCCATGTGCCCTTTCATTCAGGATGCGGTGAGCGCCGCGATATCCTTGTAGTCCTCAAGCCGTTGCAAGCGATCCAGCAGCCGCCGGCTCCTGTCTTCGCCCATAGCCGCTGAGAGCGCCAGGAACTTGGCGTGGAGTTCGGCGTCGGACATCGGCGTGTCGGGCGCGCCGCGGAAGCCGTCGCCCGAGGCCGACAAGGTGCGCCCATCGCGCAGCACAACGTCGAGCTCCGTCGCCCAGGCCTTGCCCGGCTCCGCGCTCTGCGGATTCAATCGCAGCTTCACGCGCGTCGCGAGGTCCCTGATCGCCTTGTCCTCGTGCGGCGCATCGAGGAACGAGTTCGGCTGGCGCGGATCGCGATAAGCAGCGATTGCGAGGCAGAACGGCAGGCTGTATTGCGCCGTCGCCACGTCCTGCGCCACCGTGATGTTGTGGTGACTCAGAACCTTCTCGCTGGTCGCGGCGCGGATCTCGGTGATGTCGCCGCCAGTAAAGCCGTGCTCCCGCTTCAAATCCTCCAGCAGGCGCACCGGTGTATGGGCCGTAATGTGGGCGGCATAGCATTTCACGCAGATGCGGAGCGTCTCCCAGCGGGTGCCGAGGCCGTCGAGCAGCCGCTCCATCTTCGCGCCGCGGGTGAAGGCCTCGAACACGCCGAACTTGCCTTCCAGGATCGTGTCCGGCCCGGTAAATCCGCTCTTGGCCAAACGCGCCGCCAGCACACCGCTTTCGGATGCGCGGCCCGTATGGAGACGTTTCACCATGCCGCCGTTGCCGGCCTTGCTGAAGGCGAGCAGCCCGCTGCACAGCGAGCCGGCGATGCCGAAGGCGCGCACCATCTGTTCCTCCGTCAGGCCGAATAAACGGCCGGCGGCGACCGTCGAGGCATAGGTGCCAGTCACGCCCGGCGAGTGGAAGCCGAGTTTCTCGGCCGTGTTGTCGGACGCAAGCCCGATGCGCGACATCACCTCGGAACCGGCGACGAAGGCGGCGAGGATGTCATTTCCGCTGGCATGGACCTCCTCACCCACGGCGAACAAAGCTGGGACCAGCGTTGAACCGTAATGCACGCCCATGCTCGGTTGGCGCAGGTTATCCAATTCAAACGCATGGCCGAGGACTCCGTTGGCGAGCGCGGCGAACGGCGTAACCACTTTGATGTCGGTGCCTAAGATCGTTCCGGTGCCGCCCGATCCGTAAAGCTGCGCATAGTCAATGACCATGCGGCCCCATGGCAGGCCAGCGCCGAAGATGCAGACACCCACGGTGTCGATGATCGCCTCTTTCGCCTTCTGCATTACGTTCGCCGGTATCGCGTCGAGCGTCAGGCCATGGCCGAAGACAGCGAGTTCGCGCGTCGCCGATACTTCCTTGTTCGCGATGCCTGCGGTATGCGTTGAGTCTTGCATCAAGCTCCGCCCCTCATGAATGGCCTGCATGCGCAGGCTGTTGCGCGTCGCACGGCCAACATTGGCCAATTTCGGCTCCCTGAGTCCGACGGAGGCCCAGGGTGCGGAGGAAAATTTCGGGCCTGTCCATTTTTAGCCCGCGATCATCAAACCGTTCATCATGTATCTCTCACTCTCACTATTGGCGCCAGCACCTCGATCAAACCATCAGGGCGCCGCCGTTCACATGCAGGGTCTGGCCGGTGATGTAGCGTCCGTCGGGCCCGCAGAGCATTCGCACCATGGCGGCGATATCCTCCGGCCGGCCCCTTCTTCCAAGTGCATTGCCGCGCTTGGTGTGAGGCACCACATCGACGCGCTGCGTCTCGATCAGGCCGGGCGCGACGCAGTTGACCGTGATGCCGTCTTCGCCGAGGTCGGTGGCGAGCGCCTTGGTCAGACCGGCGAGGCCGGCCTTCGCCGTGATGACGTGGGCGCGACGGTGGCCGCCGGCATGCCCCGACAGGCCTCCGAGCGTGACGATAGCCGCCCGGTCGCTGCGGCGCAGAGGTGGTAGCGCCGCCTTGACCAGCAGGAAGACGCTATCCAGCGATAGCGCCATCACATGGCGCCAGTCTTCATAGGTCATCTCGGCAAGCGGCGCTTCCGGCCGGCTAACGGCGTTGGCGACGACGAAATCGAGCCTTCCGAAGGCGGCGAGCGCCTCGTCGACCAGCCTAGCGGGCACGGCTGGATCGGTCAGGTCGCCCATAGCCACAGCCGCCTTGCCGCCGGCTTCCCGCACCAGTCCCGCGGTGGTTTCGGCCTCGGCTCGGGCGCCGTTGGCATGAACCAGAACGGATGCGCCGCCGCTGCCGAGAGCCACCGCAATCGCGCGACCGATATTGCGAGAGGCGCCGGTGACAATCGCCGCACGTCCCGAAAGTTCTCCATGTCCTGTCACGCTCATGTCAGTAAGCCTCCTCGCATCAAGCCGACCCGCGGCCGAAGTCGTTGCCGGTTCAAAAAATGCCCTCGCAGTGAGGCGTGATCGCCGCCATCGTCTCGGGACGGAGCCGGATCCCGAGCTGGTTTATGCCGGCGGCATCTAGGCGCGGCAGGTCGTGGGCCAGCGCCAGAAACCTGTCGGCCTCGCCCTCCGGCAGGATCTTTTCCGTCAGTTGCCGGAACTTGCCGACATAGTCGCCCCGGCCGAAGGGTGCCGCACCGCGCGGATGGGCGTCCGGAACGGCGATCTCCTCCACGATCTCACGTCCGTCGTGGAAGCGGATGACGGCGCGGCAACCATGATCCTTATCAAGCGATGCCGGCTCCTCGTAGCGGCGTGTCCACTTCGGGTCTTCCCTGGTCTCTACCTTGCGCCATAGCCGCACCGTGTCGGGCCGGCGGACGCGCTCCGGCTCGTAACTACGTTCATGATGCCATTGCCCGTCCTGAAGCGCGACCGCAAAGACAAACGGCAGGCTGTGGTCGAGCGTCTCGCGCGAGGCGTTGGAATCCCATTTCTCGGGATCGTTGGCGCCGGAGCCCATCACCTTGTGAGCGCGTCGCGTCACATGGAGGACGATGTTTTCGATCGCCTCAAGATCGTCGATGCCACGGCGCAGCCTGAAAGCGAGATCGATCACCGATTGGCCGTGATAGCCGGCCGAGTGCTGCTTCGTGTAGGTTTCCAGGATGGCCCGTTTCGGCTCATTGGCTTTGGGCAGGACGACCGTATAGACGCTGTCCTCGCCGCCGAGGAAAACCGCCACGATACCCTGGTCGCCTTCATAGGTCGGCGTCGGGCTCATTTCGCCCCGCATCGCGCGATCCGTCGCCTCGATCGCGAGTTTGCCGACATGGCCCGGTGCATTCGCTTTCCAACTCGAAAGCGCGCCTTTGCGGCCCTGCCGCGGATAAAAGCCGACATGGGCCGCGTACTGCACCGCTTGGTAGACGGTCTCCGCGGGCAGGCCAAGCAGCGCGCCGACACCCGCCGCGACCGCAGGGCCGAGATGCCCCATATGGTCGATGTTGAAACGCTGCAGCGGAATGCTCTTGGCCAAAGCGATCTGTACCTCGTAGGCGGTGGCCACTCCGCGCAGAACATCGGCGCCTGACCGGCCGCATTGCTGGGCGACGGCAATGATGGATGGAATGCTGTCGCCGGGATGACACGATTCGATGGCGAAGAAGCTGTCGTGAAAGTCGAGTTCGCGCACTGCCGCGGCGTTGGCCCAGGCCGCCCATTCGCAGTGGACGCGTACCTCGCCGGGCATTCCATGAACAAGCGCGCCGCCCGGCCGTGGATGCGCCAGCGCCTGGCTGCGGGCGGACGCCACCGGCGCACGGTCCGTGGCCGCGGACGCCACAGCGGCGTTATCGATGATCCGGTTGACGATCATCTCGGCAACGTCCTGATCGACCGGAGCGGAATCCGCCGCCAGTTCCGCAATCATCCAGGCCAGTTGGCGTTCGCGCGGAACGTTCCTGTCAACGCGTACCTCCTGTCGGCGCATCCCGTTCCCCCTCACTCGAACGGCCAGGGCAGCGGCAAGATCTCCTGCAGCAGGCCGGAGGGGAATTCGAGCACCAGGAAATAGGAGAATGCGGAAAACACGGCCAGCATGCTGGCGGTCATCAACCCGATCGCCCACCAGCCGGCGTCCGACTTGGTGCGCAGGAACACCACGAAGAAGAGCACCAGCGCCAGCACGAAGCCCACCAGATAGATGCCGACCATCAGGCCAGCGATCCAGTAGACATAGTAGAGCAGCGAGGTCTGGTAGCCTTCGTCGCGCTCGCGCCATCCGATCTCGGAATCGAAGGCGAAGGGATGGCCGCTCGGGCCGCGCAGCAGGATGTTGAGGCCGAGCGCCACGCAGATGAAGGTGATGGCACTGACGGTGATCGGAAACACCTTGCTCAGCATCGACAGACGCGAGGCGTCGACGATGCAATAGACCGCCATCAGCATGATCAGACCGATGAAGATCACCTGCGGCATGACCTGGCTGCGCGAGGTCGGCAATGACGTTCCTTCCACCGCGATGACCGGGCGGTTGCGCAGCCCGAACCACAGCGACAGCACATTGAGCGCCAGCAGCACCCATATCAGGGGCCGCGCGGCCAGATCTTCCAACGTGTAGATCTGCACGACCTGGTAAAGCAGGATCTCGATATGCTCCTGCAGGACGAAGCCGATGACGAAGGCGGGACGCGAGAAACCGAATCGCTTCATGTAGACGGCAAAGACGCCGACCAGGAACAGCGTTACCAAGTCGCCCCACTGGCGCGACGACTGGAACGCCCCGAAGAAGATCACGGCGAGCAGGAACGGCGCCATATAGACGAAGCGGATCGCCGTCACCTTGGCCATGGCGCCGGAGATCATAAAGCAGATCCCCGCTCCGACGATGTTGGCGAGCGCCAGCGACCAGATGACGGTGTAGGTCAGGCCGAGATAGGTATCGACCATTGACGGTCCGGGTTTGACCCCGAGCAAAATGAGGCCGCCGAGGAATACGGCTGTCGAACTCGACCCGGGGATGCCGAAGATCAGCGTCGGCACCAACGCGCCGCCGGTGTTGGCGTTGTTGGCGGCTTCCGGCGCGATCACGCCGCGCACGTCGCCCTTGCCGAAGTTTTCGCGCGGCTTGCAGGTCTGCACGGCGTGGCCGTAGGCAAACCAGTCGGCGCCGCCGATGGGCAGGGCGCCAATGATGCAACCCAAGATCGAGCAGCGGAATACCAGCCAACGGTTCTGCCAGGTGTCGATCAGACCCCTGAGCCAGCCGCCTCCTATTGGCGGCCTGTCGGAGATCGCTTGTCCGCGCCGCAGCAGGTCGACCACCTCGGGAACGGCGAAGACAGCGAGCGCCACGGCGGCCAGCGGCAGCCCGTCGCCAAGATAGTACCAGTTGCCGATGATCATCCTGAACTGGCCGGTCGCGGGCGAACTGCCGATCGACGCCAGCATCATGCCGATCCCGCAAGCGATCAGCCCCTTCAGCAGGCTTGCGCCGGAAAGCACGCTGACCATGGTGATGCCGAGGATGGTGAGCAGCAGAAGCTCGCCCGTACCGAAAGCCAGCACCAGCGGCCGCGCGATCAGGATGGCGCCCGTCAGCACGATCGCGCCGAACACGCCGCCGATGAGCGAGGAGGCGTAGGCCGCACTCAGCGCGCGGCCGGCCTCGCCCTTCTTGGCCATGGGGAAGCCGTCCAGAACAGTGGCCTGCGAGGAGCCGCCACCCGGAATTCCGATCAGCACCGACATGACCGTGTCGCCGGTCGGCACGACGGCCAGCAGGCCGGTCATCACGGCGATGCCGTCCTTCATGTCCATGCCGTAGACGAAGGGAATCAGCAGCGCCATGCCGGCGGTTGTGCCGAGTGACGGCAGGATGCCGATAACCAGGCCCAGGAAAACACCGAGAAGCAGATAGAAGAGCGTCTTTCCGAAGAGGATGCTTCCCAGAGTCGTGGCAATCAGTTCAAGCATGCTCCCCAGACGCTTCCCTGACGGCGCTTTCCGGCGTGAAGCAAGATGGCCGGACAGGCCGGCCATCCTTCCATTCGATCATCGCGATGATCAAGCGGTGGTGAGGGCGCCGTCACATGCGCGCGCAGCGGTCCCAGCAACCCTCAACGTCTACAGATCGGCGTTGTACTTCGCCTTCAGCCACTCCGCGACCCATTTGCGCGTCTCAGGCGCCATGCTCAACGCCGACTTAAAGCTCGCGCGCGACTTGTCGCCTATGAGCGGCTGATAGTCACCCATCTCGGCCTTCGCTGCTGCCTGAAATTCCGGATCGGCGAGCATCGCTTTGGCGGCCTTGTCATAAGCGGCCACGACGTCCGGCGGCGTTCCTGCCGGCAGCACGAGCTGCTTCGAATTCATGACGCCGATGTGAAAGAAGCTCATCCATGCCGCCAACTCGGGCCCGGAAGGCTCCTTGCCCTGCATGGATGCGATAGAGTTCAAGGAAATGAGGCACGTTGGGGAAGGTTGGATCGCGAACGATCTGGCCGTTGTCGCCGAGGAAGCCGAAGGTGAAGATCGGTGTCGCTTTGCCCTGATCCACCAGCGGCTTCATCATCAACAGATAGCCGCCGGATGTATCGCGACCGACATGGACCTCGCCGCGTTCAAAAGCGAGCTGCGCCTTGCCGCCATCAAGTCCAAAAACCGGCTTAATGTTGATCCCCAGCATTTCGAGCGACAGAAGCGTGCGGATGTCGCTGCCAGTCGCATTGGAAACGCCTATGCGCAGCTCCTGCTTCGACGCAACATTCTTCAGGCTGGCGGCATCCTTGATCCCCTGGCCCGCGCTTGCATAGACCATGCTGCCAACCGGCGAGGACATGACCGGGATCCAGTTCTCGGCCTTGAACTTGATGCGCGGATCGGAGGGATTGAGCACATAGCTCAGAGACAGCGAGGTGGAGAGCGCCAAGATGGTCTTGCCGTCCGGCTTCGCCCTCTGCTCGAAGCTGTTCGACCCGGTGATCGAGCCGCCGCCCGGCACGTTTCTCAGAACCAGCGTGGGCGAGCCTGGCAGATGTTTGGCGAGATAGGGCGCGATGATCCGAGCCCATGTGTCGGTGCCGCCACCTTCGGAGAACGGAATGATCATCTCGATCCGCTGGCCGGCGAAATCCGTCTCCGCAGCGGCGGGACTGGCCATCGTCAACGCAGTCGCTAGCGTCGCGGACGCGGCCAATGAACCAAGCACACGGGTGCCCAATGCAACCTTCATCGATTTTTCCTCCCTCTCAGGCCTTTAGCGGCTTCTGTAAACTGAAGCAGATATTGTGCGCTGCGTTTTCCGCTGTTGTAAAGAGCGTCAAGGCGACGCTGCGGTCTGAATTTCTCTTGCAATAACAAACGCAAACACAACTTCCGCGATGCTGTCGACAATCCGGCCAAGTTTGCCTAGAGGTCTGCGGCCGACCCGGAAAAAGCATCCGGCCACACGAAAAAATGGTCGTGGTCCACGCATCGGCGATAGCCGCGCGACATGGACGCACCGAAGTATTGAGGGGACTACAAGATGCTCGAGTACAGCGCCGCGAACCTGCATCTGGGGATCACCAGTTCCCTCGCGAAATTTCTGGCTGAAGCGCAGTTTTCCGATCTCGACCAGGCCGCCGTTCACTCTGGTAAGACGGGGTGTGCTCGACTGGCTCGGCTGTGCGATCGCCGGCAGCGGCCATCCGACCCTCGGCAAGCTGATCGACACGCTCGTCGATCTTGGCGGCGCGCGCAACGCGACCGTGATCTGCCGCGATCTCAAACTCGGCACCATCGAGGCCGCGCTCGTCAACGGCCAGATGGGCCACGTGCTGGACTATGACGACACGCATATGGGCGGGGTTGTGCTGCACACCAGTTCGCCGACCCTTCCCGCGATCCTCGCGCTCGCGGAGCGGCAAGTCGTCACCGGCCGCGATCTTCTCACCGCCTACGCGCTCGCCTTCGAGGCGGGTGTGCGCGCCGGCCAGGCCGCGCCGGGTCACCGGAAATGCGGCTGGCATCTGACCGGCACGTTGGGCACCTTCGCCGCCGCGGCCGCCACTGGGCGGCTGCTTGGCCTAAACGGCAAGCAGATGACCTGTGCTCTAGGCATAGCCGGGACCCAGGCGGCGGGCATGCAGCAGAATCGCGGAACGAGCTGCAAGTCGTTCCATGCGGGGCGGGCAGCCTCGAACGGGTTGCTCGCCGCGCTCCTGGCACAGCGAGGCTTCGACAGTTCCGAAGAGATCATCGAAGGTAAACGCGGCTTCGCCCGCATCTATAGCGATACCGCGCGGCCGGATCTGGTCCTCGCGGGCATCGGGACTCGCTGGGAGATCAGCCGCAACGGCCACAAACCCTATGCCTGCGGCGTCCTCCTGCATCCCGCGATCGATGCCGTCATCAAGGTCAGCCGCGAATCCACCATCGAGCCGAACCAAGTCGACGCGATCGAGCTCAAGGTGCACCCGAACGCCGTGCTGATCACCGGGCTGGTCGAGCCCAAGACGGGGCTGCAGTCGAAATTCAGCATTTCGCACACCGCCGCCGTCGCCTTCATCGACCGCGCCGCCGGCATCACCCAGTATTCCGACAAGCGCGCCCTAAGCCCAGACGTTTCGGCGTTGCGCGAAAAAGTGTCCGTCAGCGCCGATGAGACGTTTGGCGAGGATCAAGCCTGGGCGACTGTCAGGAGCCGCGGCCGCAGCTTCGAAGCGCGCATCGAACACGCCACCGGGACCGTCGACAATCCTATATCGGACAAGGATCTCGAAGCGAAGTTCCTTGGCAACGCGATTCCGACGGTCGGCTCCGAGCGAGCGCAAGCCATCTGCGAACGGGTCTGGCAGCTCGATCGCCTCGCCGATGTCCGCGAGATCATCCACCTCTGCGCCTGAACCTTCTAGCGACGTCCGAAAGCAATCCATGCAAGCAAATTCCGTCGAGATCAGTCCGGTCATGGACACGCTCAGCGCCTACATCGCGCGGGCGTTGACAACAGAACTTCCGCCCGAAGTCATCGAAAAAGCAAGGCTCCACATCCTCGACACGATCGCCGCCATCATCTCAGGTTCCCGGCTGCTTCCCGGAATCAAGGCCGCCGAATATGCCCGCACGCAGGGAGGCGCACCTGAGGCCCTCGTGCTCGGCAGCGATTTGCTCACCAACGTCGTTACCGCGGCGCTCGCCAATGGCATGGCGGCGCACGCCGATGAGACCGACGATTCGCACAAGGCGTCGCGCTCGCATCCTGGCTGCGGAGTCGTCCCGGCAGCGCTGGCGCTGGCGGAGCGGAACGATATCGGTGGCGCAGCCCTGATTAGGGCGGTCGTGCTCGGCTACGACATCGGCTGCCGCTCAACCCCCGCACTCGTGACTCAAGCGCTTTATGATAGCGGACACGCCACTCACAGCTTCGCCGCGCTGTTCGGCGCCGCCGCCACGGCCAGCGCATTGTCCGGGCTCAACCAGACACAGGTGCGCTGGGCCTTGTCCTACGCCGCCCAGCAGGCGTCAGGACTTACTTGCTGGCGCCGCGATCGCGACCACATCGAGAAGGCTTTCGATTTTGGCGGCATGCCGGCGCGCAACGGCGTTGCCGCCGCGACTATGGTCGCCGCCGGTTTCACCGGAGTCGACGACGTGCTTTCCGGCCCGCGCAATTTCTTCATGGCGTTCAGCAGCGATCCCCAGCCCGAGATCCTGATCGACGGCCTCGGAAGCCGTTTCGAGATCCTCAACACCAACATCAAGAAATGGACAACCGGCACGCCGGTCCAGGCGGTTCTGGACTCGCTGCAAGCGCTGGCCCGTGAATCGGGCATCACAGCGGGCAATGTGCAGACGATCCGGGTCCGCATGTCGAATCTGGAAGCCGACACGGTCAACAATCGCGACATGCCGGATATCTGCCTGCAGCATCTCGCGTCCGTGTTGTTGCTTGACGGCGATCTGACGTTCCATTCGGCGCACGATGTCGAACGCATGCGCGATCCGGCGGTGCTGGAACTGCGAACCAGGATCGAGCTGATCTCCGATCCCGCCGTGCCGCGGCGCAAGCCCATCGTCGAGGTAACAACCACGGACGGCCGATCGTTGACGCACACAACAGAGGCAGTGCGCGGCACGCCCGAGAACCCGATGAGCCGCCAGGAAATCGAGAGCAAAGCCTACGGCTTGATAGAGCCAATCATCGGAGCCGGCCGCACCCGTGATTTGCTCGACAGCGATCAGGTCGCTCGAGAGCGTCGGATCGGCGCGCGACCTGCGCCCCCTGTTGACGGCTTGACCAGCCGGCCGAGCGCGCGTCGGTCAGTTATCGGGGCCCCTTAGCTCGCAGCACCGCCACGGGCGGCACCAAAAAAGTAGTCAGATCGCGAACATCGCGGTCTTCAATGGTCATGATGAATTGCTCGATCTCGCGGGCGCGCCCGGGTGGCAGGACCGTAGCCGACGCGGCGGCAAATTTCGCACGCAGTGCCTCGTCGGTCATCGGGTTGGCTGGGCTTCCCGGGCGGTTCAGCACTTCGCGGCGAAACGCACGGCCATTCTGCGTGACAATCTCAACCCGTGCGCAATGGCGAGACGCGTCGCCGCCACGATCATACGCTTCATCGGGCTCGACTTGCAGCCGGCCGATGATGTCCAGGATGCGCGGATCGGCAAGACGCGCTTCGTCGAACTGATCGGGGCCAACAGCGCGATCGAGGATCATCGCAGCCGCGGTGTATAGCATATTCATCTGCGCCGCCGTGACCCCGGCGGGCACATAGGACCAGGCGCAATGGCGATGCGCCATGGTGCTGCAGTGGATCCGGACGGAGCAGATGTCAGCGGCTGTCAGCCCGTTCTCAGTCATCAACGTGTCGATGGCGAACAGAACCGACTGTACGCTGGCGGCGGTCGGGTAAGGCTTGAAGCCGACGTCGCGGATCACCCAGACTTCGCCGAGCCCGGCGGTGAGCTGGTCGAGATCCGGCTCGCCACTCAAAGTGGAAAGGAAGCCGCCGTACGGCGCTTCTAAAATGTTGGCAATGCCGGTGAAGCCGCGGCGGGCGAGATAGGCGCCGGTAACCGCCATGTGCGCGGCATGCCCGGCGTGAAGCCTCTTCGTCATCGCGCCTTCCTGCGCCGCCATCAGTCCGGCGCCGAAAGAACCCGCGATGCCAAAGGCGTGCCGCGCTATCTGCGGCGACAGCCGCAGCGCGTTTGCCGCGGTTGCCACGGCGACGAAGGTGCCACAGGTACCCTGGAAATGATGGCCTCGCATGAAGAGCTTGCCGGTCGCAGCGATCCCCACCCGCAGCCCGACCTCATAGCCCGCCACCACGGCCGCGATCATATCGCGTCCCAGCATGCTGCTCTCGGCATCTGCGATCGCGAGCGCCACCGGAACTGCAAGCGAGCCGGCGTGCAAATGCGCGACGACATGAATGTCGTCCATTTCGAAACCGTGGCCGGCAGTCGAGCCGACAAGAACGGCCTGAGCAACCCCGGCGCGAACAGATGTTCCGATGATGCGGGAGCGCGGTCGCCCGCCCTCCTCTTCGACAAAGGCGAGGACGTCCTTCGTCCAAATCTGTCCGATCCCGGCGAGGCAGCAACCGACCGCATCGAGGATACAGGCCTTCGCCTTGCCTACGACGTCCGGCGGAAGCTCTTCGTACCGAAGGTTCGCCGCGAAAGCGGCAAGGCGCTGGGTCGGACCTTCGCCGTCGGCGTTTGAAATGAGCGATCCGCTCATTTCGCCTTTGCCATCTCGCTTGCGAAGCCTGCCGCGTTCCGCCCGGCGATGCGCCCGAAAGTGCCGCCCGCCATGAGGCCTGTCCCGCTTGCATAATTAAAGTAGTAGAGCCCGCCGACCATTTCACCGGCAGCGAAGAGACCCGGAATTTTTCTGCCGTAGAGATCGATGACTTCGGCGCCATCGCCGATCTTGAGCCCGCCGAAGGTAAAGGTGACGCCGGTGGTGACATGATAGGCGTGAAAAGGCGGGGTATCGAGCGCGTTCGCCCAATTCGTTTTGTCGATGGTAAGGCCGTTCGTCCGCCTGCCGTCAAGAATATTGGGATTGAACGGCACGTCGTCGCTGCAGGCGGCATTGAACTCACGCACGGTGCGCAGGAAAGCTTGCGGATCGACGCCGGTGAGCTTCTCCGCGAGCGCCTCCAGAGTATCCGCCTCTGCTTTTGTGACTCGCCGGATGCGATACTCGCCGCGCAGGAGATGCGTCACCTTGGAATCAAAGACCTGCCAGGCAAACATGCCGGGCTGCCGCATGATCTCGCCACCATATTTCGCATAAGTGTGGCTATGGAAGTTGGCGCCTTCGTCGACATAGCGCTCGCCGCGGGCGTTGACGACGATACCGAACGGATAATTGTGCTTCTGGAATTGGTCGCCGACCGTGAGGTCGCCGTAAGGGGGAGCGTTGATGTCCCAGGCCACGGAATGGCAGCCCGACCAATTGCCGTAGGGCAGCGCGCCGGCCGCGAGGGCCATGGTAAGCCCGGCGCCCATATTGAAGCGGGTTCCGCGGATCTTCGCCAAGTCCCACCCCGGCCCGAGATAGCGGGCACGCAACTCCGGATTGGATTCGAAGCCGCCGCAGGCCAGCACGACTGCCCCGGCGCGTATTTCGATACGCTCTCCGCGGTGCTCGGCGACGACGCCGACGATGCTTCCATGTTCGCGGATTAGCCCGACGGCAGGCGTTTCGTAATGGATCGGGATGCCGCATTGCTCTGCTTTGCGATAGAGCGCCGCGAGCATTTCCGGTCCCCCGCCATTGATATGCAGCGCGAGCCCGCCCCAGAATTTGAACTTGCCTTCGACCTTGTAGGCCTGCCGCCCCAGCCCCGGGTGCAGCTTGACGCCAAGCCCTGCCATCCATTTCGCGGTTTCGAAGCTCGATCGCACCAGTATTTCGCAAAGGTCCGGATCGGTTCGATAGCCGGTGAGTTCGAACATGTCGTCGAAATACTGGTCCTCGGTATAGGTGCCGAAATCGACGGTCTCGAGCTCCTCGTCGCTAATCTCACAAATCTGACGCAGATCCTCGGGGCCGCTATAGGCGAAGCGGAAAGCGCCGCCGGTATAATGTGAGTTGCCTCCCCGCTCCTCGAATGGAGCGGCTTCCAGCATCACGACCTTCGCCCCATTCTCGTGCGCAGAGATCGCTGTGCACAGAGCCGCGTTGCCCGCTCCGACGACAAGGACGTCCGGGCGATCCGTCAAATTCGGTGATTCCATAAATTCTTCCTTCGGGAATGGCTGACGCTAGATACCGATCGCGCGACGGGAAGCCCGTTCGTCGCGGGCGGCAGGCTTCATGCCTTCCGCGATGATGTTGGAGAGCAGCGCGATCGGACCGACGGTGTCTAGGGCGAGGAGTCGTTCCAGCAGATGGGCCGCCGCCACGTCGCTGAGAACCTGTCCGGCGCAGTCGCGAAATTTTGCTTCGAGCGTCCCGGCAGGCAGCGGATGCGCCCGGTCGCGGCCAACCGGCCGATCCACGAACGTCTCCACCTGTTCGCCCGAACGCAACGTGACACGCACGCGCGCGTAAAAGTGGTCGGTCGTCTCCATCGTGGCCTGCGGATCCGGTGCCGCCTTTATCCTGCCCATGAGCTCCCGGATCGCCGGATCGAAGACGGCGTCGTCCGAGAAATGATCGAGACTGACGATGCCCTCTGCGAGCGCGCGTGCAAGGACGTATTGAACGCTGAATTTGCCGTCCAGCCCGTTCTGCGGATTCGGCCGATTGGTGTGTTTCAGCCGTCGCGGATGGGTCCAGGATTCGACGAGCGCAACGGAATTGGGCGTGAGATCGTAGCGACTGCGCAATTCGAGCATGGCATCAACGGCCGAATGGGTACTGCCGCAGCAGGGGTGTCGCTTGAAGGCGATGCCTGGCTCGACAACGTCGTGGGGCTTACCCCATTCCTGCAGAATGCGCTCGGCGGCAAAATTTCCTGCGCCGTTATAGACAAGGAAAAATCCCTGCGAGTCTTCGAGCGCCGCAGGGTTCGCATTCATACCGTTGCGGGCGAGCAGTGCCGCAAGCAATCCGTTGCGGGCCGCGTGTCCGACATGGAAGGGTTTTGTCATCGTGCCGAAATTCGCCTTCAAGCCGGAAGCCGTCGATGCGGCGATAGCCAGTGCATTCGCGAGGCGTTCGGGATCGAGACCGAGAAGATGACCGCACGCCGCCGCGCTTCCGAAAGTGCCGAGTGTCGCGGTTGGGTGCCAACCCTTCTCATAATGATGGAAATTCACCGCCCGTCCGATTTTGCACTCGCATTCCACACCGGCCACGTAGGCGGTGATGAAAGCCTCTCCATCGTTGCCGGTTTCCTCCGCGAGCGCCCAGATGGCCGGAACGACGGGCGCCGAAGGATGTCCACCCATCGTGTTGCTGCAGTCGTCGAAATCGAGGACATGCGCAGCCATGCCGTTAATGAGCGCGGCGCTGAGGGCGTCGGTCCGGCGGTGTCGCCGAAGATCAGCGAGCGGCCCTCTCCGGCGGTATTGAGAATTGTTCGGCTGAGCGGCCCTGCATCCTCGCTGCGAGCACCGGCGATCGTTACGCCGATAGTATCAAGAATGCCTTCCTTGGCAGTCTGCACGGCCTGCTCAGGCAGAGTCCGGAACTGGGTGTCGAGAACCGCGGCAGCGATCTCACGCAGTAACATGGCGCTAGCTCTCCCAAAGGCTGGCGATGACGTGACGATTTGGTTCTCTTCGCAGCAGGTTGTCAACTATGGACCACTGGTTGAAGCTTACAGCCGGCTGAGGCGCTCATACCTCCATCTGCGCCTTGCCAGAAAGCCAGCGCAGGGCTGCGACCGACAGGATGCTCATGACGATGAGCACGACGGAAACAGCCGCCGCCAATTCGAAGGAACCGTTGTCAACGAAATTGAAGATCGCGATCGGCAAGGTCTCGGTACCGCGCACGTTAAGCAGCACCGCCATGCTGAGTTCGCGCAAGGTGACAGCGAATACCATCATCCAGGCGGCCAGCATACCGCTCTTCAGGAGCGGCACCGAGATGTCGAAAAGAGTGCGGGTCCAGGAAGCACCGGACATCCGGCCCGCCTCCTCCAGTTCGCTCGATAGCTGTTTGACTCCGTTGCGGACGAACTGGAATGCGAAAGGAAAACGGTGCGCGGTGAAGGCTACGAAGAACAGCCAAATAGTGCCGTAGAGCGCCAGCGGGGGATCGCGATAGCCGAGCACGAATCCGACTGCGAGGGCGATGCCGGGAAAGGCGAATGTCACCGTGCTGAGGAAGGTGAGGAGCGCCCGGCCGGGCAAGGCCGTTCGCTCTACCAGCCAGACGATGAACAGCGCCAGCACGACGCAGATGGTCGCGGTTCCGGCCGAGATGACCAGGCTGTTGAACACGGCGCCGGGCAAGATTGTCGCCGGATCAAGCATTGCGGCGTAGTTCTTGAGCGTCAGATTGTCCCACGTCATCGGCCGCCCCCAGCGCTGCACAAGCGAGGTGCGGATCAAGACCAGGAGCGGGAGCGCAACACTTGCGACGATCACCAGCATCGAAAAGACAAAGAGCAGCCAGCGTGCCGCCCCGATCTCGACCGCGCGGGCAGCCTTGGGCTTCGCGGAGATCACCGTGTAGCGGCGCCTTCCGGTCGCGTAGCGCTGCAGCATCAGGCCGAGCACCGTGAAGATGATAATCGGCGTCGCCGCCGCAGCCGCCAGTTCGAAGCGCGGCGGATAGGAAAACAGCTCATAGATCTTGGTCGTGAGCGTGTGGAAATATGCGGCGTTGCCGATCGCCGCCGGCGCGCCGAAGGCGCCCATGGCCTCAAGGAACACGAACACGGATGAAGACACGATCGCGGGCAGGACAAGAGGAAGAGAAATGCCGAACGAGCCGCGCCAGGAACTCGCGCCGGACATCTGCGCCGCCTCTTCGTAGGACGGATCCATATTGTCGAGCGCCGCGGTGGTGGCGAAGAAAACCAGCGGATAGAAACTGAAAGTGAGGACAAGGATCAGTCCGCCTTGCGAGAACACGCTCCAGCCCCTGGCCACCCCAAAGAAGTCGCGGAGAAAGACGTTGATCAGGCCAGCATTGGGACCGGCGAGGAGAATCCAGGCGATCGCCGTAATGAAGTTCGGCATAACGAAGGCGACCAGCACCGCGAGCCGGATGAACTGCTTTCCCGGCATCGTGGTGCGCGAGATGCCCCACGCCATGGGCAGCCCGATCAGGAGCGAGAAGAAGGTTGTCGCAGTGCTGATAACGAGCGAATTGACGAGGGCCGAGACAAGACCTGGCTCGCTGAATACGGCCGCATAGTTCGCGAGCGTGAACGCGCCATCGCGCGTCCGAAAGCCCAGGTTAAACAGGATCGCGAGGGGATAAAGAACGAGCCAAGCCAACAGGGCGACGGCGGCGACCATGATGATCGTCCGCAGCCATTCCTGGCGCAAATCCGAGATCACAGCTGCGGCCCGGCTATGCCAGGAGGCCATCATCCCGCCGTAAGTCGCGTCGGCCACGTGTGGCGCCCCCCACCCTAAACTGCTTAGCCGGCTCTAAAGCGGGGCACGCGCCTTGCCCCGCGCAGTTCCCGATGGACGTTGCTACTTCAGGCCGACCGCTTTGTCGTATTCTGCCGACAGTTCCTGACCTTCCTTGAGCAGGCGATCGTCACCAAACAGGTTGATCTTTATTTTCGACAGCGGCGGCTCGTCGCGCGGGGCGATCGTGACGTCCTTGCGGGCTGAATAGAAGTCGGCAAGCTTGACATAGAGTTCCTGGCCTTCCTTTGTCATCATCCAGCGCAGCAGGAGCTTTCCTGCGTTGGGGTGCCGCGCTTTGGCGGGAACCGCGCCCATGAACTGCGCGATGGCGGTACCCTCGTCCCAATAAATCAGCTCGATTGGCGTTCCGCTGGCCCTCGCTTCCAAAGCGCGGTAGCCGCTGACACCCCAGCTGACGGGCCGCTCTCCGGAAACGACCGCGCTCACCGCAGCCTCGTTGCCGCGGGTCAGAAGGATATCGCGGGCCTTCACGTTCTTGAGGAAGTCGCGCCCAACCGCATCGGCGACGTTGAGGAGCGCGGCCGCGCCGGTGCCGCCTCGCGAAGGCCGCGAAATCGCAACCTTGCCGATCCATTTCGGATCGGTCAGCAGTGCCTTGAGAGAAGTCGGAGCTTCGTTCTTCTTCAGGCTTTGCGTATTGTAGATGCCGTACATCGGCGTGATCCCGAGAGCGAAATAGTAGTTATCCGGGTCGTAGGTCCCGGGCAGGAGCATATCGCGGTCCGGCAGCGTCACGGGCTGGATGAAATTCTCTTTCTTGTAACGCACCATATCGGCGGGTTCGGTGAGGTTGATGAGGTCGAAGCTCACCTTGTTGGCGAGGCGGTCGGCTTCGATGAGCTGCACCATGGGCTCCGTCGAGCGCCGCGTATAGCTGACCTTGATGCCGGGATAACGCTTCGAGAATGTCTGCAGCATTTCCTGCGCGGCGTCCTCCTTCACTGCGCCCCCGAAGTCGACGGATCCCTCCGCCTTGGCAGCCTGGTAAAGCTCGTCCATGGAAGGCGCCTGAGCCTTGGCCACTTGCCCAAAGGCGAACGGCGTTGCCAACACGCCCGCAAGCAGCCACCTGGTTCCGTTGTGCATGAATCTTCCTCCCTGTTGTTCTAAGTCGAGAGCACGAGGCAATCGGCCGGCTCGAAACTCACGTGCACATCCGGCGCCAACATGCGGTCGCCGGTGCCCTTGCTTGGGCTGATTACCCGCAGCCTCGTCCCGTCAATATCGACCAGAAAATCCAAATGCGGCCCGAGAAAGCTCCGGCGCAGGACGCGGCCGGTTTTGACGTTGGCGCCCGCGCGTCTCTCGGTTGAAAGCGAAATCGATTCCGGTCGGATATACAGACGGGCTTGACAGCCATCCGTCAGTCCGCCCGCCCCGTTTCCGGCGACGACCTCACCAAGTCCGGGCGCCTGCAGCCGGATGCGACCGCCTTCGTCTCGTCCGATTACCTTTGCATCGAAAACATTGGCCAGCCCGATGAAGCGAGCGACGAAATCCGTTGCGGATCGGTAATAGACGTCCTCCGCCGAACCGATCTGCTCGATACGCCCGTTGCTCATGACGGCGATCCTATCGCCCATCACCATGGCCTCGTTCTGGTCGTGGGTGACGTAGATGCTGGTAATTTTCAGCTTGTTTAGAAGGGCCTTGATCTCGAAGCGCATATGCTCGCGCAGCGACGCGTCGAGGTTGCTCAGAGGCTCGTCGAAGAGCAGGATTTCGGGTTCGAGCACCAAGGCCCGAGCCAGCGCGACGCGCTGTTGCTGGCCGCCTGAGAGTTCGGCGGAATAACGATCTCCGTAGTCTTCCATTCGCACCATTGCGAGGGCATCCCGGACTTTCTCCGCCACGGCTGTCCGATCGAGCCCGCGCAGGCGCAGGCCATAAGCGAGGTTCTGGGCGACGGTCTTGTGCGGCCAGACGGCGTAACTCTGGAACACCATCGAGAGCGAACGCCGTTCGGGTGGCACCATCACGGTCTTGGAAGCGACAAGGCGTCCGTTAACGCGGATCTCGCCCGCGCTGGGGCGCTGAAATCCGGCGACGAGGCGCAGGAGCGTCGTCTTTCCGCAGCCGCTCGACCCGAGCAGTACCACCGTCTCGCCCTCATCGACCTGCAACGACACATCGTCGACGGCCCGCAAGGACCCGAAAGACATCGTGAGGCCTTGGATATCGAGCTTCCTCATGATCCTCCCGGACCAGCCGGCCTGCTCCGGTCGACTGTTGGACAGCTAGTTCGCCGAGGGGCCAACCCGGTGTCAAGCGCTAGTGGCCGGCCAGAATTGATGTTGGTCGAGATGCGTTGTCCTTCCGTAACATCTCTCCGTCAGGAGATCTCGATCTCCATCAGCGGCGCGTATTGCTGGCCGCCGTGGCTGTCGCTGTCGAGCAGGTCGCCTTGGAAGATTGGCCGGGGAATCGAAGCCTTGAAGGCAAGTGCGGGCGGCACCACGAAAAACCGGACATCCTCGACAGGGATGCGGTAGATCGACGCGATTCGCTCGGCCGACAGAGCACCGCTGGCCCGAACGCGCTCGAAGGTCTCCAAATTCGCGAACATGATGTCAAAGGTCAGTTCGAATGGCCCCGCGTTCTTGCTGCGGATGAGGCTTGCCAGTTCACCAAGCTTCGTCATGTCAGGCCCCCACGTCGAGCATATCGATCGGGAACATTTCATAAGGATCGTCAGGTTCAACCACGTGGTTGACGCAGAAGCGGTAGACCGCGCCGCGTTCCAGATAAGCTGGGCTGTAGAGGCAGGCGACGCCGGTGATGAGTCCGCTCCATTCCGGGATCGGAAGATGCAGCGCCTGATGCCGGGCCATCGAGACAATCGTGGTAGCGATCTCTTGCGTCGGCGCCGTTACCTCAAGCACGAGGCAAAGCTCGTGGCTTGTCACAGTCTGAACCGGTTCGAGCGGCCCCATCGTTCCGTCCTTGCCGTAGACACGCAGGTTGAAGATGTAATTCGCAGCGGTATCAGCGTCGAAAACGTCGGCCACCCTGCCCTTGAGCTTTTCCTTCAGGCGTTCCGACCAATCATCGATCTGGCGGATGATGAAGGGATCGCGCACGGAACCGATGACGATGCTCTGGTAGCCGACCCGCTCCGCGCCTTCGAGTTTTACCGTGTAGGTCTGCTGCGGGCTCGAACCTGCTGCCGCGCACGCGTACGCGCCTTTCGTCGAGCGCCTCATAGCTTGCCTGCGTCAGATCGAGCGTGCCGCTCGATTCAACCAGCCGGAAAGGATCGGCGTTCTCGTAGAGCGCGTGAGCGGCAACGCTCTGCGGCGTGCAGCGAACCTCCGGATCGAGCGCCTCGACGTCGAAATAGCCGTCTCCAAAGGTAACGAGGATGGAATCCGGTGAAGGCCGGGACACGGCGATGGCGCTGCCGCACTCCAGCAGTTTTGCGGCATGCCAGGCCAGGCCGGGCGGCACGCCCATGCGGATCGGAAGTCCCGCGAAGATGGCGCAATCGCTGGCGCGCCCCGCGATCACCACGTCCGCGCCTTGATCGAGCGCGCGCAGGAACGGCTCCTCGCCCATCATTCCGACGATGCGCTCGGCCCTGTCGATCACGCCTGCATCGAATTTCGGCGCGGGGTTGAGGGGTCGGATGCGGCCCTGGCTGAGGCGGTTCTTGAGATATGCCTTATCCTGTTCGGCATGGATCAGCGCCAGGCGGAAACGCAGGCCCTCCTCACGCGCGATTTCAAGCACGATGTCGCGGACAAGCGCCAGATGCGGCTCACCGCCGGCGGTTCCCGCGGAACCAACCAGCAGCGGCACGCCGCCTTGCCGGGCGGCCTTGAGCATGAGCCGCAGATCGCGCTTGACGGCGCGACGCGGAAACGCCGGCGTGCCGGAGCCGAGCGGCGCAGGACCCGGATCGGTCGAGCCCGCATCGCAGCCGATGAAATGCGGCCGGCGCGCCATGCCGGCCATGATCGAACTTTCCTTGAAGCCCGAGCCGCAAACTCCAGTTGCCGAAAGGACGCGGACTTCGAGCCCCGATCGCGCGGGACGAGCGGCAGCCGCGTCAGCGGGATGGTTCGTTTCAAGCACCAACTAGACCTTTAGTCTCACGGGAGACGAAGCTTTGCTCCGCCGCGACTTGACCAATTCGTACAGCGGTGGCGCAACAAGAACAGCGAAAGCGACCGCCAGGATGGTCGCCGAGATCGGCCGGGTGAGAAAAACCGTCGGGTCGCCCTGACTGATCGCCAGAGCCCGCCGGAACTGCTGCTCGGCCAATGGCCCGAGGATCAGGCCGAGGATCGCCGGGGAGACCGGGATGTCGGCGCAACGCATCACATAACCGAGAAGGCCAAAGACGCAGAGCGTGCCGAGATCGAATACTGAGCCGTGCAGGCTATACACGCCGAGGCTGGCGAAAACGAGAATGCCGGCACAGAGGTAAGGTCGCGGAATGGCCAGCAGCCGCACCCAGATCCCGGCGAGCGGCAAGTTTAAGACCAGCAGCATGACATTGCCGATATAGAGGCTGGCGATCAGGCCCCAGACGAGATTCGGATTGTTCTGGAACAGGAGCGGCCCCGGATTTAAGCCGTATTGTTGAAATGCGACCAGCATGATCGCCGCGGTCGCCGAAGTGGGCAGTCCCAGCGTCAGCAGCGGCACGAGAACACCCGTCACAGCCGAATTGTTGGTCGCCTCCGGTCCGGCAACTCCCTCGATAGCGCCCTGTCCGAACTCCTCCGGATGCTTCGAGAGTTTCCGTTCCAGCGAATAGGACAGGAAGGTCGGAATCTCCGCTCCACCCGCGGGCAAGGCTCCAAAGGGAAAGCCGATGAAATGAACCGCGCAGCCACGGCTTCCAGGATCGTCGCCACTCCTCCTTCGTCATCCAGATCCGGCCGGAGATCGGGATGATCTCGTCGGCGAGGAGACTTTTGCGCGAGACCACGAAAAGAGTTTCAGCGACGGCAAAAAGGCCGACGGCGAGGATTACCACCTCGATCCCGTCGAGTAGTTGCGGCAGATCGAGCGCGAGCCGCGCCTGCCCGGTCTGCATGTCGATGCCGATGAGCCCGACGGTCAGTCCCAGGAACAGGCTCGCGAACCCGCGCAACAGCGAGCTGCCGAGCACCGCGGCCACCGTGGTGAAGGCGAGGATCATCAGCGAAAAATAGTCGGCAGGGCCGAACTTGAGCGCAAAGGTCACAACAGTCGGCGCAAACAGCGCCAGGAAGAATGTCGCCAAAGTGCCGGCGACGAAGGAGCCGATGGCGGCGGTGGCCAGAGCGGCCGCGCCGCGCCCGCGCTTCGCCATCTGGTTTCCCTCGATGGCAGTGACGACCGAGGAATTCTCACCCGGCGTGTTGAGCAGGATCGAAGTCGTCGAACTGCCGTACATGGCGCCGTAATAGATGCCGCCGAACATGATGAAGGCGCCGACCGGATCGAGTTTCCCGGTCAGCGGCAGAAGCATTGCAACAGTCAGCGCGGGGCCGATCCCTGGCAACACGCCAACGGCGGTGCCGAGGGTCACGCCGATGAGCGCCCACAACAGATTGATCGGAGTGAGCGCAACGGAAAAACCATGCAGGAGGCCGCCGATCACGTCCATTAACGCGCACCCCAGAGCGTTCCACCCGGCAGGGACAGGCCGAGCGCGTAGGTGAAGGTGATGAAGATGACGGTGGAGAACACCGCTCCGACAGCGAGGTCGAAGAATAGGCGCCGGCTGCCGAAAGCCCGGGTCGTGAGCGCAAACATGAGCGTGGATGCGATTACAAAGCCGAGTGGTGCAATCAAAGCCGCGTTGATCACCAGGCCGAGTCCGACGAGTCCAACACTGGACATGTGCCGCCAAAACTCTCGCCGGTCGGGGCCAGTCTCACTTGTCTCGGCCCAGTTGACGGACCAGGAGCCCTTCAGGGCGCTGCGCGCGAGAAGAATCCCAATCGCGATCAACCCCGCGCCGATGACGTAAGGAAAGACCTGCGGCCCGACCCTTGCGTAGGCCGATTGCTCGACGCCTATAGAATACCCCTGATGCAGTACGAACAGCCCGAGCCCGACAACCGCAAGCGCGACAGAGAGCGCGCTTACAGATCGTGTCCCGGAGCGACGCCCATCCATCGCGCTACCCGGTGCTCGTCACTTCACCAGTCCGAGTTGGGTGAGGATCTCGGTTACGCGCTTCGTCTCCGTCTCGATGTAGGTCTTGAAGGCGTCGCCGGCGAGATACTCGTCGTTCCAGCCGTTGGTCTTCAGCACATCCTTCCACGCATTTGATTTGACCACTTTGTCGGTGAGATCGAGATAGGCCTGCCGCTGCGCGGGCGTGAGGCCTGGAGGCGCGGCGATACCACGCCAGTTCGACAAGGTGGCATCGACGCCCTGCTCTTTCAGCGTGGGAATGTCGACGCCCGGAACGCGCGCCGCGGCCGAGATCGCCAGCGGGCGGACGGTACCGGCCTTGATCTGATCCGCGAGTTCGCTGTAACCGCCGAGGCCGACCGTGACCTGCCCGCCGATGATAGCGGCGAGCGCGTCGCCGCCGCCGGAGAAAGCGACATAGTTCACCTGCTTCGGATCGACGCCCACTGCCTTCGCGATCGAGCCGGCGAGAATGTGGTCGGTGCCGCCGGCGGAGCCGCCGCCCCAGGACACAGCGCCCGGGTTCTGCTTCAGCCTGGCGGTCAGATCGGCCAAGGACTTCACCGGTGAATCTTTCGGCACGACCACCACCGAATATTCGCTGATCAGCCGGGCCACAGGTGTCACGTCGGCGAGGGTCACCTTCGACTTATTGGTGGCGAACGAGGCGACCATCCCGAAACCTCCGACAATCATCGCGCTGTCGCTGCCGGTGCGGTTTTTGATGAACTGCGCAAGTCCGATCGCCCCGCCGGCGCCGCCGACATTGATGACGGTCGCGGAGCCGAGCTTCTCCTTTTCCAGCGCCTGCTCGAAGGCACGGGAGGTGCGGTCGTAGCCGCCGCCCGGTGCAGCCGGCGCCATGATCTCGATATCCGCCGCACGTGCCGGAATACTCGCGGCCGCTAGCGCCGCGAGTAGGCATCCGGTCAGAGCCGTTCTGATTCTTGCGGTCAGGGACATCATCGTCATGCGTTCCTCCTCTCGTCCGGCACCCGGCCGGTTATGATTTACTGATGAACTTATCCTCGATCGCGTCGAGTATCTTCGACCCCATGAGTTCGTTCAATTCCTTGAACGATACCAGAAGGTCGGGACGGAAAGTCGGCTGGTCGGCATTAATCGTAGGGGCGAAAGCCTCGAGCGCGTTCATCATGCCGCGCAAGGCCGCCGTCGACAGCATGCGGGCATAGGAAACGGTTGCGGCGCCAAGAGCCTGCAATTGCTTGGGCGTCAGGAGCGGCGTGGTGCCGCGTTCCATCAGACCGAGCCCCATATTCACGGCAAGCGGCTTGCTGACATTTTGCGCCACCGTGCGGATGTCCTCCACGGACATCAGCGCGTCGGCAAACACGATATCCGCGCCGGCTTCGGCATACATATTGAGCCGGTCGATGACCTCGGGAATGCCGTCGGTCGCGGCCGCATCGGTGCGCGCCCGGATCAAGAAATCGGGATCCCGCCTTGCATCGACGGCGGATTTCACCTTTTCCACCATCTCCCGCGCCGGAATGACGCGCTTGCCTTCCAGGTGACCGCAGCGCTTCGGCCAGACCTGATCCTCGATCGAGATCGCTGCAAGCCCCGCCTTTTCGAAAGCGCGAGTCACGAAATGGACGTTGAGCGCGTTGCCGTAACCTGTGTCTGCATCGGCAAGCAATGGGATGCCCGAGCATTCGACGAGCGCGCTGCAGGCACGAAGATTTTCGTCGAAAGTCAGGATGCCGCGATCCGCCCAGCCGAGCAGGTTCTCCGACAGGCCGGCGCCGCTGATTGCCGCCGCCTTATAACCAGCACTCTCGACGAGCCGCACGCTGAAGCCGTTGAACACGCCCGGCAGGACGAGAATTTCCGGGGCCTCAACCATCCGGCGGAACGCGCGTCGGTCGGTCATTGCGCCACCCGCCCCGGGCCGCGGCCTGCGCAGGCGGTGCCGGAAGCGCTATCAACGACCGCGGCAGCGGTCGCACGCAGCAACATGGCAGCCATTTCCGAAGGGCTTGGCGACAAATGCATTTTGATGATCTCCTCGAGCAGATTGTCACTCTAGACAACCCGGTTCAAGCCATCTAAGCCGGCCCGTGCTTAGCGATAATCCGCAGGAGACAAGATGAGCGACCACGCCAAAGTCGATAACGTCCACACGCGTCGGATTGCCCAATTCGTCTCCGGTCTCACTTACGATGCCGTCCCGTCGGAAGTCCGCGAGCGGATAAAGCTGCTCATTCTCGATTCGCTCGGCTGCGCCATCTATGGCGCGCATACACCCTGGTGCGAAATCCTTCTGGGAATGCTGTCAGAAGTCGATCAGACCCGAACCGCTTCGGTGTGGGGTAGTAAGGCACAGCTGTCATCGCCGCACGCCGCCTTGGTGAATGGAACCGCCGTGCAGGGTTTCGAACTCGATGACGTGCACCGCCATGGCGTGCTGCATGTCGGCGCGGTGACGCTTCCGGCGCTGATCGCGGTGGCGGAGAATCACACGCGGCTCTCCGGGCGCGAATTTCTTGCCGCCGCTGTCGCGGGCTACGAGATCGGGCCGCGAGTCGGCATCTGCATGGGACAGGAGCATATCGGCCAGGGATGGCATTCCGGCGCCACCCTCGGCGTGTTCTCGGCTGCGGCTGGTGCCGCACGCGGGCTGAAGCTCGATCCGGAGCGCACGGTTCACGCCCTCGGCATAGCAGGAACGCAGGCCGCAGGCCTCATGGCGGCTCAGTTCGGCTCGATGGTGAAGCGCATGCATGCCGGCCGTTCCTCGCAGAGCGGGCTCTACGGTGCGCTGCTCGCGGAGAAGGGATTTACCGGCATCATTGACGTGTTTGAGGCGCCCTATGGCGGTTTCTGCACCACCTTCTCGCGTTCCACTGACCGTTTCGACATGGCGGAACTGAGCGCCGGTCTCGGCGAGCGCTTCGAGACGATGCGGATCGCGCTGAAATTCTATTCCTGCGTTGGCAGCAACCACACGAGTCTCGATGCCATCCGTGCGATCCAGGCGCGCCGGCCCTTCACCTTGGACGAGCTCAGCAAGATCGTGATTCACGGCTCGCAAGTGACAGTCGACCATGTCGGCTGGGCTTACCGTCCCGAGGGGTTGACCTCGGCCCAACTCAACCTGCCCTTTTGCGTTGCCACTTTACTCCTTCGCGGCGATGTATTCGTCGACGAGTTCACGCCCGAGGCCGTGCACGATGAGAGCCGTATCGCGCTCTCGCGCAAGGTCGAAGTCGTGCACGACCCTGCGATCACGGCCCTCGGCTCAAAATTCCGGCACAAGGTACGCGTTGAAGTCCGCTTCACGGATGGATCCCGCGAAGAGGAGACTCGAGAGGCACCGCGCGGCAGCGAGCAGTCCTTCGCGTCTTCGGACGAGATCGTGGAAAAATTCCGCAAGCTCACGCGCTCTACGATGCAAGCGAGCCAGCAAGACGAGGTGATCGGCATCGTGTTGGGGATGGAGGAGGTCGACGACATGGTGAAGCTGCCGCAGGCGTTACAAGCGCGCTGAGGTTTAAATCCAATAATTGAATGGGTTGCTGCGCAAATTCGCATGTCGAAATATACCCATGAGCGGGTGACACCCTCGTTACCATGCGCGACAGCGCGCTGCCCGACTGATAGCCTTGGCGCCACTTCCATCTCCTGCCCTGCCTCGCAACTCCCACCAGGACGACGTCGGTCGTGATCGAGCTTCTTAATTTGGCACTGCCATATTTCGGACTGATCTTTCTGGGCTTCGCGTGCGGCCGCCTGCAGAAACTTCCTGAAAGGGGTCTCGCGTGGATGGATTTTTTTATCCTATACGTGGCGCTCCCGGCGCTGTTCTATCGAATACTCGCCAAAACGCCTCTGGAGCAACTTAACAATCCGCCGTTTATCGTCGCTACAACGGTGGCAACTTTCTTAATATTGACCGTATCGTTCGCAATTGCCTTCGTTATCCTACGCAGCCTCGCCGAATCCACCATCGCTGCGCTTGCTGGCGCATATGGCAATATTGGCTACATGGGCCCAGGCTTGGCTCTGGCAACTCTCGGCGTTCAGGCTGCCGCGCCAGTGGCGCTGATTTTTTGTTTCGAAACGCTGCTGTTCTTTTCGTTTGTACCGTTCCTCATGGCACTAGCGCGTCCGGAAGGAAAGCGGGCCGGCGCGCTCGCGATCGAAGTCGTGCGAAAAATCGTGTTGCACCCGCTTTTGATCGCCACAGCTCTCGGTGTGATCTCGGCCGTCACGCAATTCGAGCCTCCGGTGGCACTCGACCGTTTGATGCAATTTTTGCAAAGCGCCGCAGCGCCCTGCGCGCTGTTCACGCTCGGCGTAACCGTTGCGTTGCGGCCGTTCCGTCGCCCGCCGTGGGAGGTTCCAGTTCTACTGGTGTTCAAGCTTGGGCTTCATCCGCTGCTCACTTTGGTCTTACTGAACTCTCTTGGGACGTTCGAACCGATATGGGTGGCGACAGCCGTGTTGATGGCTGCTCTTCCGCCCGCCCTGAACGTATTTGTCCTGGCGCGGCAGTATGGTGCTTGGGTTCAGCCAGCCTCCGGCTCGGTGCTGCTGGGTACACTGATTTCCGTCGTGACCGTGACGTCGGTCATGTCGCTAGTGCGGCATGCGTATATGCCTGAATGACCGAATGGGATTTGTTGACGGGCCGCTTCTTTTCTATTCAGCCTGTGTATTCGACAATGTGCATGCCGCCGTCCCAGCGATCGATCACATACAGACGTCCGTGCTCATCGGTCGCAATGTCATTTGATTGGATCTCGCGCTGACCATCCGCCCGGGCCGGCACGTAGCATCCGACTTCGCGCGGGCGAAACACGTCGCTGACGTCAACCGCCCGCAGACCGGCGTTGAAATAGGTGATGAAGACGATGTCCTTCAACGGTCCGTCGGCCGCGATATGCTCCACGATATTGTGCGCGCCGAAACGTCCCTCGCGATCGAAGTATTTCTCACGCTCGGGAAACCAGGTTGAGAGCGGAACCGGGTTGGTCTCGTCCCGGATGTCCACGATCCACATGAACTGGCTGTCCCAATATTTTTTCGACGCGCGCGCCTCGTCGGTCACGATGAGATAGGGCCGGTCGCCGACGGGGCAGGCAGTGTGGGTTGAGCCGACAAATGGCGGGGTCCAGCTGACGTGACCCAGCACCTTCAGGTCGCGCTGGTCGGTGCAGTCGATCACCGCCACGCCACCGCCCCAGAAGGCGCAATACATGCGATTGCCGCGCACGATTGGCGGGCCGTGCAAGGTCCTGGCATCCTCGTCCGGCGTGGGATCGTTGCCCAGCTCGGCGGTGTCGGATTTCTGCGAGGGCAAGCCGAAGATGCTGATCACCTCCGGGTGGAGCGGATCGGAGATATCCATCGACCAGATGACGCGGCGTTCCCAGCCCGGCGCATCATTCGGGAAGAAGCCGAGCTTGAGCTTGTTGTCGATGCCGAACCGGTGTGGGCCGCTGCCGGGCATGTCGAAAAAGCCCACCTGCCGTGGTTCGCCGGGCTTTCTGATGTCGAAGATATAAAATCCGCCGCGCGCGCCTTTCCCGGCTTCACCCGGGAGCGCCTCGGAGTTCACGTAGAGGAAATCGTCGCCGACCACCCGCAATTTATGCATCTGGATTTTCGGCGGCGCCTTGAACTCAAAGACCTTCTTTGGCTTGGTCGGATCGCGCACGTCATGAACCGTGAAGCCATGTGTCTTTTCGCGGTTGCCGGCGACCGCGCCGACATAGGCGAAGCCGTTGCTGACCTCGACCAGACTGCCGCCTCCCCAAGCCGCGGACGGATCGTGGCCGAGCAGGCGGAAATTATGGGCCTCTTCTGCGCGCATTCGTCTCTCCGTAACGTTTCTTATCCGGCGGGCTCGTAGCGCTTGCCGATGATCGGCCTGCTTACGCCGAGGCCCGGCAGTTCCCAAACGCCTGCGCCGCCCGGGTTCGCGTCCGCCCCAATATTCGCGTCGATGAGATAGGGCCGTCCGGAGGCGATACCGGCCTGGATAGCGTCGCCCAAATCGGCGGCGCGATTAACCGACACGCCCTCAACGCCGGCCGACCGCGCCATAGCGGCGAAGTCGGGATTGTAAGGCGCACCGGTATCCGGGTCGCGGAAATCGGTGGCCAATTCGCGCCCGCCAAGATAGCCGCGCTGCAGGCCTCGGATGGACGCGTAGGAAAAGTTATTCCAGACGACAAACACCACGGGGATCTTGTACTCGACCGCCGTGCTGAGCACGTTTGGATACATGTAGAAGGCGCCGTCGCCGCAGACCGAAACGCAGGGCCGATCGGGCGCCGCAAGCTTGGCGCCCAGCACACCGGCAACGCCAAAGCCCATCGGACCAAAGCCCATGGAGCCGATCAGCGAATCCGGCCGCCGCGGCTTGCAGAACTGAACGAGCCAGTTGTGATGCACGCCGATGTCGCTCACAAGGATGGCATCCTCGGGCAGCGCCCGGTCGATCTCATGCGCGGCCCGCTGCGGGTGGATCGGACTTGAATCGTCGGTGAAGCCGGGAGCGATCAGTTGCTCCCATTCTTTCCGGTAACCCGCGATCGCATTCAGCCATTGCTTGCGCGTGATTGGAATTTCGGCGGCGGCGCCGCGCCGGTCCAGCTCGGCAATCAACTGTCGGAGGAAGGTGCGCACGTCCGCCATCAGACCAAGCGCGACCGGATAGTTGCGGCCGATCTCTTCCGGGTCGATGTCCACATGAATCAGCCGCGTCGGCGGGATGGTGAAGGAGTAACCCGGGATCCACGAGCTCGAGGTGCGATCGTCGAAGCGGACACCGAGGGCAAGCAGAACGTCGGCCTGCCGGGTAGCGCTATTGGCCTGATATGACCCCGCGCGCGACACCAGTCCGAGCGAGAGCTCATGCCGGGTGTCGATGGCCCCTTGGCCGCTCATGGAATGAGCGACCGGAATGCGCAGACGTTCCGCCAGTTTCAGAAGATCTTCGCTCGCGCCGCCATATTTGACACCCTGGCCAACCAGGATCACCGGACGCTCGGCCGCGAGCAGCATGTCCGCGGCTTTCACGACGCCTTCCGGATCGGCGCCGCAGCGCGAGGAGATGTTCGCCGTCCACTCTTCGGGCCGCGGGCTTTCCTCGGCCGCCGCCTCCTTGAAGATGTCGAACGGAACGTCGAGCACCACTGGTCCGGGCCGGCCGGTCACCATGGTCTTCCAGGCCTGCCGGACGGCGGTCGGCACCATCTCCCCGCGCGTGGGCTGGAACACGCGCTTGCAGTAAGCGCGCACGGTGGAGGGATAGTCGGCCTGCTGGTGGCGATAGAGTTCCTGGAAGGCGCCCTTGTTGAACTGGCTTGTCGGCACGTTGCCAGTGACGGCCATGAACGGCACTGAATCGAGAAAAGCGTTGCCGAGCGCGATGGGCAGGTTCGCCGAACCCGGGCCGCAGGAGGTGAAGGTCGCGGTCGGCTGGCCGGAAACCCGGTAGAAGACATCTGCCATGAAACCGGCCACCGCCTCGTGATGCACGGAGATCGTCTTGATATCGTTCGCGCGCTCATAAAGCGCGTCGATGAAGCCGATGTTGCCATGCCCGCACAGGCCGAAGGCATAAGGCACCTTCTCGCGGATCAGATAATCGACGATGATCTGACCGCCGTTCAGCACATTGCTCATCGACTTTCTCCCACCTCGCTGCGCGCGATATGCGCCGGACGCCGGTCATGCAGGATATCATGCGGCCGCCACCTTTCGGCAGGCGGCCGCATGCCCCGCTATTTGTCCGGCCGCGGCTACTTGATCGTGGCCGTCGCCTCTTTAGCGATCCGCGTGATGTCGCCGCTGGCCTCGTAGATCTCAGCAACGACCTTCTGCTGGGTCGCACCGTCCATCGGATTGATGGGCAGGTTCGCCTTCTTGGCGTTCTCCTGCAGTTGCGGGTCCTTCAGCGCGGCCAGGATGCCGGCCCGCAGCTCGTCCACGATCGCCGGGGGCATGTTCGGGCGGTCCGAACAGGCTGCGGTGCACGCGCTGAATGTTGATCAGCGCCCGGATCGTCTTCTGCTTGGCCGGATCCTTGACGAGCTCGAGCGCGTTCGGGACGTTCGGCTGGTCCTTGTACCGCTCCTCGCCGACCGACAGGATCGGGCGAATGTCGCCCGATTTTCAGCATCGGCACCGCGGACGTCCATGACGTGAGGCGGCCGTCGGTCTCACCCTTCACCACGGTGAGAGTGGTGTCGCCGCCGCCCTCGAAGCCGGTGATGAACTGCGGCTTGAAGCCGAGAATGTCGGCGAGCATCGCCATGCCATAGAAGTCCTCGTCGACGCCCTGGCTCGGCACCTTGAAGGGACGCCCGAGCTTTACGACGTCGTCAACCGATTTGATCGGCGACTTCGCGCCGACGAAAATCACCCGGTCATCCAGAGCCGCGCGGCCGAGCCAGGTGAATTTCACGGCGTCGAACTGGACGCCTTCGGCGCCGCCGAGCTGCGCGAGAACAAGCCCGGGCCCGCTGGTGAGGCCAAACGTCAACCCGTCCGGCTTCGCATGCCACACGAGGTTCTGCCCGACCAAGCCGCCGGCGCCCGAATGGTGCTCGACCTTGACCGTGCGTGCCTTGAGCTGCTTTTGGATTTCCGGCGCCAGCAGCTGGGCATACTTGGCGAAGCCGCCCGATGCGGAATGCGGCACGATCATTGTCACCGTCTTGCCTTCGTAGAAGCTCTGCGCCTGAAGCGACGAAGCTGGCGAAGAGACCCGCGGTAACCGCAACCGCTCCTAACAGAAGTGATCTGCGTTTGATGGACATTGTTATCCTCCCTGGTCGTAGATGGTTTAAGACTACTTCTTCTTGGTTTTGAACGCTCGTTAGAAGTCCACAAAATTCGAGATAAAGCCGGACAAAAGGCCGCGGTTGAGCTGCACGCCAAGCGCGAATCCGAACAGCCCATAGAGAATTGCCGCGCAAAGCAAAGCGTAGAGGATCGCGCGCGCAAGCGAGCAGTGCCGGGTCAGGGCCAGATAACCCGCGGTGAAGAGAAATACCGACGGCAACGGTCCGACCACGAACACCAGCGCCAGCAGAATGGCGATGATGCCGAAGGCCGAGAGCTCTCCCGCCGGCTTGCGCTCTCCATCGACTTCCGTGCTTTGCGGCTGCGCTGGCGCCTGGCCGCCTGCGACGCCGCCGCCGGGGTGTTGATCGTGCCGCGCTGCCGACCACGTCGAGAAAGTTGACCCGCAGTTCGTCCGCCGGAGCGCAGGTTCTGCCAGAGAAGCTGAGCCACAGCGAGAATGATGCCGAAAATGCAAACCGGCAGGGGCACGAGACGCGCGCGCGAGCTGTAGCCAAAGGTGAGATAGAGCATCACCACGAATACGGCGAGCACGATGACGCCGACGAGGTTTTCCTGCGCGCGCCGGCTCATCACAGGCTCCCCTTCTCGAGCGCGGCCTGCGCCCTCGCCTGTTTGCGGCGGCGCAGGAAGGGCCAGGCGGCGGTCAGCACGACCAGCAGGAAGAGCGTGAGCGTCAGCGGGCGGGTGAAGATGAAGTCGTTTCCGTACATCATCAGCGACACATGCAGGCTGCGCTCGATCATGGTGGCCAGGACCATGCCGATGACGAGGTTGGCCCGCGAATAGCGGTACTTCTCCATCAGAAAGCCGAGGACGCCGAAGACGGCGCAGACGAGCACGTCGGCCATTTCGCCCCGCGTGGCATAGGCGCCGAAGAAGCAGACCGAGAGCACGAGCGGCACCATCAGGTCTTCGTTGATGGTTGGCATCCGCGCGAGGTAGGGCGAGATGACTGATGCCGATGATCGCGGTGATGACGCTGGCGAGGACGATGATCCAGACCAGGCTGAAAACGACACCGAGGTTGTTGGTCAGCATCTGCGGGCCGGGCGCGATGCCCATGTTGATGAAGGCGATCAGCAGCAGCGCCATGCTGTCCCCGCCCGGGATGCCGAAGGCGAGCGTCGGCAACAGCCCGCCGCCTTCGTTCGCGCCGAGCGTCGCATCGGGCGCGATGACCCCTTCGACGTTTCCGGTGCCGAAGGTTTCCGGATGCTTCGATGTTTGCACGGCTTGAGCATAGGCGGCGATGCCGGCGGCGCTTCCGCCGACTCCCGGCAACACGCCGATCCAAAGTCCCAGGACGCTCGAGCGGACCACAAGCGGCCAGCGCCGAAGGGTGTCCCATACGCCATCCCAAACCGAGCTCTTGTCGGTGCTCACCTGCCGGCTGACGATCGAGTCGCCGCGCAGGTGCAGCTTCATCATTTCGGAGACGGCGAACAGCCCGATCATCGCGACCGGAAAGGAGATGCCGTCCAACAGGTGCAGCACCCCGAAGGTGTAGCGCGGCGTCGCCGTGACGGGATCCATGCCGATGAAGGCGATGAGAACGCCGAGCGCGGCCGCCGTCAGACCCTTGAACAGCGAGCCGGCGCTGAAAGTGGCGATGAGAGTCATGCCCCAGAGCGACACCATCAGATATTCGGCGGGACCCAGCGCCAGTATGATCGGCCGCACGAACGGAATGCAGGCCGCCAGAAAGATCGCGCCGATGATCCCGCCTAGGAGCACGGCCATGGCTGACGCGCCGAGCGCACGCTCGCCCTCGCCTCTCAACGTCATCGGATATCCGTCGAATACCAGCGCGAGGCTTTTTGAAGAGCCGGGTACGTTGAACAGGATGCTGGTGACGGAATCGCCCCAGAGCGTGGCGATGTGGGCGCCGAGCAGCAGAGCCAGCGTGGCGGCGACTTCGTGACCATAGGTGAATGGCAGAAGCAGCGTCATGGCTACGACGCCGCCGAGACCCGGCAGGATTCCGATCACCAGGCCGTACAAAATGCCGATCAACATGAAGAGAAGCGCCTGAGGCGTGAGCAGGGCCAGCAACCCTGAACCGATTGCCTCAAGCATCCGTATCCCCCTTGCGCGTGCCCGCTGCACGAAGATCGGTCGAGACTGGCCAATGCTTAGTCCGGGACACCGGCATCAAGTAGTTCCGATAGTCTCGCAAAAGTCAACGAACCGAGCGCACGCCGCGGCCGAATGACCATGCGCTATTGGGAAACATGATGTTTCCGTATTGCTTGTTTCGCCGCGGCGGTTGCTATTGTTTTATGCTCTGCCAGAATGAATGCGAAATGCAGGCACCTGCCGCTTGGCCTGCGCCTTGTGGAAACTTCGGAGACAGCATGGATCTTGGACTTGCCGACCGTGTCGCGATCGTCACGGGGAGCAGCCGCGGCATTGGGCGGGCATGCGCTGAATCCCTTCTCGCGGAAGGCGCAACTGTCGTGCTGACAGGTTTGAATCAGGCCAGGCTCGACGTCGCCGCCGAGGAGCTCGGTCGCAGCGGCAAAGTTTTAAGCGTGAGAGCGGATTTGACGCAAGACGCGCAGGTAAAAGCGCTGATCGAGAAGACCACTGAAGCATTTGGGCGCCTCGATATCCTGGTAAACTCCGCAGCATCAGTCATTCCATCCGAATTCTTCTCCATCGGAGAAGAACAATGGACGCAGATCTTCGAGGAGAAGCTGAACGGCTATGCGCGCACGCTTCGGCACGCTGTACCGCACATGCGGGAGCGGAAATGGGGACGGATTGTGAATATTTCCGGCGTGGCGGCGCGCCAACCGCATTCGCCGACTGTCACCGTCGGCTTGAACAACGCAGCGGTGCTGAATTTGACCAAGGCGCTTGCCGGCGCCTGGCAAAGGACGGCATCACCATCAATGCGGTCATTCCCCATATCATCGACACCGATCGCCAGGCGGAAACCATGACCGAATGGGCAAAGATCACGGGCCAGAGCGAAGAAGCCGTGCGCAAGGAGCGCGTCTCCAAGATCCCGCTCGGACGCATGGGCCGCCCGCGGGAAGTTGGGAGACGCGGTGGCGTTTCTCGCGTCCGAGCGCGCCAGCTTCATCACGGGAACTGCTCTGCACGTCGACGGCGGCGTGACGATGAGCATATAATGTAAATGAACGTTAAGCCGGGAGAAGGCAATGCTGAACCCAGACAAGGTCAAGGCGGTAAAGCGGGAAGGCTCCGCGCAGAATTTTCGTCTGCTCGGTCACGACCGCGAGGCGGCGTGGGGCGGCGGCAGCATCGTCGAGGTGAAGAACAACCACGCCTATGTCGGGGCGGTCGGCGGCTCCTGGTACAACGGCCCTGAGGGGTTCACCGCGCATGACGTGAGCGACCCGCGCAATCCGCGCAAGGTATGGGAGTTCCGCGCGCCGCCCGGGCTTCACATGCACAAGCTCCGGATCGTCGGCGACAACTTCCTCTATGTGAACGCCGAAGCCCTCGAGGGCGACGCGGGAAAAGGCGCGCGATGCGGCTTTTTCATCTTCGATATCAGCAAGCCCGCAGAGCCGCGCCAGGTCGGCTTCTACGACATGCCGGGCATTGGACCGCACCGTTTCGGCGTGGACAACACGCGCCAACTCGCCTTCATGCCCAGCCAGGCCGACGGCTGGGAAGGACGCGTGATCTGGACTTTGGACACGCGCGATCCGGTGAAGCCGGAGCTGATCAGCATCTGGGGAATGCCGCAGCAGAAGGCCGGCACCAAGGGCGACAACCGCGCCAAGGGCGACAAGGTCTGCTCGGTGCATGGGCCACCCAACATACGGGGCAACCGGATGTTCGCTGCCTTCCTCGGCGGCGGCGTAGGCATCATCGACTGCACGGATCTGCGAGACATGAAGCTGGTCGGGCACGTGTGCTGGACGCCGCCCTTCTTCGGCAAAACGCACACCGCCTGGCCGCTCGGCGATCGTCCCTATTTAATCGTCACGGATGAGGCGCACGGCAGCAAGAAATTCTGGGACAGCCAGTTCATGTGGGTGGTGGACATCCGCACCGAAGCCAATCCGGTGCCGGTGGCCACCTGGTTCCCGGAACGAAAGCCGTTCTTTGATCGGCCGGGCCGCTTCGGCGCCCATAATGTGCTCGAATACATGCCGTCCGAGGGTCCCTGGAAGGACCTGGTCTTCATCACCTATTTCAGCGCAGGCCTGCGCGCGGTCGACGTCAGCGATCCTTTAAAGCCGCGCGAAGTGGGTCACTTCCTCCCGGCGTTGGAAGAAGGGGTCGAGGAGATTCAGTCGAACGATATCGGCTGTGACGAGCACGGCCGTATCTACCTCGTCGATCGCTGGGGTACCGGCATGCACATATTGGAATATACCGGCTAGGAATCGATCCATGTGCAGCGCATGTGAAGGCAAACCGATAGAGCCGCACGCCCGTGTTGACGCCGATTTGGTCCGCCGGGCGCGCGAGCTCGAGGCCAAGGTGCCTGGAGAACGCGTGCCCGATAGCGCCTGGGAAATTTATTTCGGCTCTGCTGGCGGTTCGGTCGAGTGGCGGCACTTCCAACGCATGCATCAGGCTTTGGAGGAAGCCGAGCGAACCCAGATAAGGCTCCGCCGCGGGCTTCGCCGGGTGGCGGCACCCCCAACGCATCCGGCAAGCTTTGAAGGCAGCACCGCATCGCGATATCCCGAATTGTAGTCCTTTTCTCTCAGATGTGGCGCCGCATCGATGGCGGCCACGATTTCTGTCGGGTCTCTTCGACGTGGGAAGCCGCGGTAATGTCACTTCGGAAGATCAAGAATAGGCGGCGAGCCAGCAAGCCTCCATGCCAACCCCGCCGGACGTGTTATCGAATACGAATCCGCCGCGATTCCAGTTTTTGTCAGTTTTTTCCAGATCGGCCGCGCTCCCCGCCTCCGCGGCTGAGTGTAATCGCAACTTCGGTGATGTCGCCACTCGACGCGCGGAGCGAGACCGATTGGCGGTCGCCGCGCGTGGCCAGCAATAGGTTAGCGGCGAAGCCAGGCCCCTCGAACTCTTGCCCGGATGTCCGACATGCTGGCGTTGCCGGATAGGCTGCCGCCAATACCGCGAGTCGCCTCGCTCCAGTTGCCGGAAATATCTCCTGCCGCATATCTGACATTGCTGTTTAGTTCAAAGCGATAGCTGTCGCTGGCACAGCGGAGACTCAGTTGCAAACTGCTGCCGCCGCCACTGACGGCGTAGGCGGCGCGGCAACGAATGCGTTCACGTGTCCCGTTAGACATCGCTATTGTGCCGCTCCCCGCCCACGATCCGGCCAATCCGGCGAACGGCCCCTGTTGAGCCTGACTTGGTAACGCAAGGAACGAAAGTACGACCACGCAGGCGGCTATACCGGCGTTACGCGCTTCAATTTTGACCGATGACCTCGGCATGACTTGCTCGCTCAGTTCAAGCATATTCGCCAAGATAGTTACGAAGGGCACAAATGAAATGCTGTGTCATTCGTGAACCCCCGACTATTAAGATACAACAAGGCCGCCTGGTTTTCAGACAGGAAGTTGCGCCATTGGAACTTTAAGGCCATGTATTTTCCTGGGCATCGAAGCAGTGCCCAAAAGTCCCATCGAACATTTCCTCTGTCGCCCGAGCGACGGCGGCCAGTTGCAACAGACAGTCTTCGCCGGACCTACTCATTTCCTGCTCCATGTTAAACAGCATTCTGTTTCCGAAGAGGCGAGCTTTCGAACGGGCGTTTGTAATATACCTTCAGCACCATGGTAGCGAACTTAATAGCCTTAGCAGCGGCAATAGGATGGATTTACCTTATTACCGCGCGTGGCGGATTTTGGCTCTCTACGGAGCGGGAACCGGAAGCCCCCAGGCCGACAACGTGGGTGCCTGTCGCCGTTATCATCCCCGCGCGAGATGAAGCTGATGGCATCGGCGAAGCAGTTCTTTCGCTGCTGCGCCAGGATTACCCGGGACCCTTCTCGATTGTAGTGGTGGATGACCAGAGCGTAGATGGCACGGCCGACGCCGCGCGCCGCGCCGCCGTAGCAGCAGGTGCTGCCGGCCGCCTCACCATCTTATCCGGCGCACCATTGCCCGAGGGGTGGACCGGCAAGTTATGGGCGATGAAGCAGGGCATCGACCACGCGCAAAAGAGCAACCCTACCTATCTGCTGCTCACTGACGCCGACATCGTCTACGCGCCCGACGCTTTGACGAAACTTGTTTCCAGGTCCCATGCAGACGGCTTGGTCCTCAACTCTCGCATGGTCAAGCTACGCTGCGAAAGCTTTGCCGAATGTGCACTCATTCCGGCGTTCATATTTTTCTTTCAGATGCTTTACCCATTCGTCTGGGTCAAGCGCCAGGATCGTACCACCGCAGCCGCCGCCGGCGGCTGCATGCTGGCGCGCCTTGACGCTCTTCGTGCCGCCGGCGGGGTCGAAGCCATTCGAGGCGAATTGATCGACGATTGTGCGCTGGCTTCCGCGATGAAGAAACAGGGAGCCATCGTGCTCGGGCTGACCGGACGAGCCTGCAGTATCCGGGCATATCCGAAGATCAAAGACGTCCGGCGCATGATCGTCAGATCGGCCTATGCTCAGCTTGGCTATTCGCCGCTGCTATTGGCAGGGACCGTGGCCGGTTTGACGCTCATCTATATTGCGCCCGTTCTGCTCGCCCTGTTCGGCCAAGGGCTCGCTCGGATGCTTGGCTTTTTCACCTGGGGGGCTATGGCGATCGTATTTCAGCCGACGTTACGGATCTACCGGGTGTCCCCGCTGTGGGGACTGCTGCTGCCCGCGATCGCGCTTTCGTACATGGCCTTTACCGTCGATTCCGCTTATCAGAGCGTTGTAGGACGCGGCGGTCTTTGGAAAGGCCGTGCCCAAGCAAAGAAGACCGGCTGCGATGATCGACGCTAACGATCTGCGTTCAGGGAAGACGCACCGGAATGAGAATTTTCCCGTGGCGTCGTGGCTGATCCAGTCGCGGCACCGCGCGCCGATCCTTGCATTTTACGAATTCGTGCGGACCGCGGACGACATCGCTGATCACGCCATGCTGCCTGCGCAGCAGAAGCTGGACCTGCTCGACGGCCTCGAGACCGAACTGATCGGAGGCCACGGCGGAAATATGCAGGCCGCAGCCCTTCGCACCGCGCTTGCCAGCCATGGCCTGTCACCACAACACGCGCAGGATCTCCTCAAGGCCTTTCGGCTTGACGTCACCAAGCGCAGATACGCCGATTGGAACGATCTTATGGCGTACTGCGCCTATTCAGCCATGCCGGTCGGGCGTTTTGTGCTCGACGTGCACGGGGAGAGCCGCACGACCTGGCCCGCGTCCGATTCGATTTGCGCGGCGCTTCAGATTATCAATCATCTGCAGGACTGCGGTGAGGACTACCGCAATCTCGACCGGGTCTACGTACCTCTGGAGGCGCTCGAAGCCGTCGGCCTCGGTGTCGAAGCGCTCGGCGAGCCGCAGGCGTCGCCGCCGCTGCGGCGTTGCTTTGAGGGCCTCGCGGATCGCACGGCGACGCTGTTGGACAAGGGAAAAACACTCTCTGGGCTTACCGAAGATTGGCGTCTGGGACTGGAAATCTCGGTCATCCATGCACTGGCCGGACGTCTTGTGGGCCTGCTGGCTACACACGATCCCTTGAGCGAAAATACGCATCTTGGCAAACTGGATACCGCCTTCGTCAGCCTGCTTGCGGTGCTGACGGGTGTATCACATCGCTTCCGCCGGCGAGCGCGCGTGTCGGCCGGGGCGCCCCGAACGTGAGCGACTGATGACAGAACATCCAATATCAGCCGCGACCCGTGCCCGTGGCAGCTCCTTCTACGCAGCCATGCGCATCATGCCTCGGGCGCAGCGCGAAGCCATGTTTGAAATCTACGGGTTTTGCCGCGCGGTCGACGACATCGCCGATGAGCCCCTTCCGCATGAGGTGCGCATCGATCAAATGCGGCGCTGGCGCGCCGAGATCGATGCGATCTACTCCGGCTCCCATGCCCCACATACGCGCGGACTTGCACGCGCGGTGCAAACATTCGACCTGCCGCGGGTGGACTTTCTCGCAGTCATCGACGGGATGGAGATGGACGTCGTCTCCACCATTCGCGCGCCCGACCTTGCAACCCTGGACCTCTATTGCGACCGTGTCGCCAGTGCCGTGGGTCGGCTGAGTGTTCGCGTGTTTCAAATGGAGAAACAAGCGGGGTTTGCGCTCGCCTACCACTTAGGCCGCGCGCTGCAGCTCACCAATATCCTGCGCGATCTCGACGAGGACGCAGCCTTGGGCCGTCTCTACCTCCCGAAAGAGGCAATGCTCGAAGCAAACATTACGACGAGCGAGCCCTTGGCGGCGCTTTCAAGTCCGAACATCGGCAGGGCTTGCGCCTTTGTCGTCGCACTGGCCGATCGCCATTTCACCGAAGCCGATGCTGTCATGGCAAAAAGCCCGCGCTGGACGGTGCGTACGCCGCGCGTCATGGCAGCGGCTTACCGTTTGCTCCTCGCGCGCATGATCGAGCGCGGATGGCAAGCACCGCGCGAGCGCGTCAAACTGAAGCGCAGGCAACTTTTCCGTATCCTTCTGCAATATGCCTTCGTGTAATGACGCGTCGTCTCGTCCACATTGTTGGCGCTGGTCTGGCTGGCCTCTCGGCCGCTGTGAAACTGGCATCGCAGGGTGTCCGCGTCAGCGTCCATGAGGCAACCAATCAGGCCGGCGGGCGATGCCGCTCATATTACGATCCCATGCTTGGGATGATGATCGACAATGGGAACCATCTCGTTCTCTCCGGCAACCATGCAACGCTGGCATTCCTCGATAAAATCGGTGCGCGAGATCAGCTCTCATCCCCCCGGAATGCCGGCATTCCATTTGTTGATCTCTCCACCGGCGGACGATGGATCGTTCGGGCAAATGACGGACTAGTGCCATGGTGGATTCTCGATCCAAAACGCCGGGTGCCGGGCACGCGAGCGTGGGACTATCTTTCTGTGCTGCGGCTACTGCGCGCGCCCGAAGGCGCCGCCGTCAGTGACCTGTTCGACTGCAGCGGACCGTTTTACGAACGGCTGATTAAGCCGTTCCTGCTGGCGGCTCTCAACACGGAGCCGCGCGAGGGCTCGGCCAAACTCGCAGCCGCTCTGATCCTCGAAACGCTGGCTGCAGGCGGACGCAACTACCGTCCGCTGGTGGCCCGTGATGGTCTATCGCGCGCCTTTGTCGAGCCGGCGCTCCGCTTTATCCAGGCAAACGGGGGAAGGTGCATTTTGGCAGCCGCCTGCGCGGTCTTACGTTCGACGCATTGCGTGTGGCCGGGCTCGACTTCGGCGAAGCACCCATGCGCTTGCAAGCCAGTGACGCGCTCATCCTTGCCGTTCCGCCTGTGGTTGCTTCCGCACTGGTGGATGGCCTGAAGGTTCCGACCGAATTTCGTGCCATCGTCAATGGCCATTTTCGGATCAGGCCGCCCGAACCGACGGTGTCGATCACCGGCGTAATTAACGGCACGGTCGAATGGCTATTCGCATTTCCCGACCGCCTGTCCGTTACCATCAGCAACGCAGACCGGTTGCTCGAAATGCCCCGGGAGGACCTGGCGGCCCTGATGTGGCAAGAGGTAGCCGCGATCACAGGCATTGCGGACGCCCTGCCCCCATGGCAAATCGTGCGGGAACGGCGGGCAACATTCGCGGCGCTGCCGCGTGCTGAGGCCCTGCGCCCCGGCGTAGCCACGCGTTGGACCAATCTCGCGCTTGCGGGCGATTGGACCGCAACCGGCCTGCCGGCAACCATCGAGGGCGCGATCCGGTCGGGCAACCGCGCGGCAGAACTGATCACCAACAAGACGTAAGACGACAGCAAAATGTCCGACACCTTACTTGCTTCTGCCAATCCCCTGCCAAACGAGGGCGCGCTTCAGCGCGCGATCGCCTTGGCAACGGATGCCTTGTTGGCGCGGCAGCGTCGCGACGGGCATTGGGTTTTCGAACTCGAAGCCGATGCAACCATTCCCGCGGAATACGTATTGCTACGCCATTATCTGGCAGAGCCCGTGGACGCATCTCTTGAATCAAAGATCGCGGTCTATTTGCGTCGCATCCAGGGCAGGCATAATGGCTGGCCGCTGTTCCATGGCGGTGATTTTGACATGAGCGCGAGCGTGAAGGCCTATTTCGCGCTCAAGATGATCGGCGAAGACATCGACGCCCCGCACATGCAGCGTGCCCGGGACGCGATCCGGACACGAGGCGGCGCCGCCGAAAGCAACGTCTTCACTCGGTTCATGCTGGCGTTGTTCGGCATAATTACGTGGCGCGCGGTTCCCATCATGCCTGTCGAAATCATGTTGCTGCCGCGGTGGTTTCCATTTCACCTTTCCAAGGTGTCATACTGGGCACGCACGGTTATCGTTCCGCTGCTGGTGCTGCAGGCGCTCAAACCGAAAGCGCGCAATCCAAAGAACGTCGGCATTGATGAACTGTTCATCCAGCCGCCGCAGAGCATCGGTACGCGCCCCAAAGCGCCGCATCAGCAATGGGGTTGGTTCCAGCTGTTTCGCGGTATCGATGCCGTGCTCCGGCTGCTTGAGCCCGCATTTCCCAAAGGATTGCGCAAGCGCTCCACCGACAAGGCCGTGACCTTCGTCACCGAACGCCTCAACAACCAGGATGGGTTGGGCGCGATTTTCCCGGCGATGGTCAATTCCGTCATGATGTTCGACGCACTCGCGTATCCGCGTCAGCACCCTGATTATGTCGCCGCGCGCGATTCCATCGACAAGCTGCTGGTAATGAAGCCCGACGAAGTCTACTGCCAGCCCTGCGTTTCGCCGGTGTGGGACACCGCCCTGGTCTGTCACACTTTGCTAGAAGTCGGCACGCAGCCCGCGGCCGATGCTGCAGCCGCCGGCCTGCAATGGCTGCAGCCGCTCCAGGTGCTCGACGTCGTTGGAGACTGGGTCGCGAGCCGGCCGCAAGCGCGGCCCGGCGGTTGGGCATTTCAATACGCAAATCCGTACTACCCGGACGTCGACGACACCGCGGTGGTGGTGATGGCGATGGACCGTGCACAAGGCATGCTTGGCGACACACGGTATCAAACCGCGATTGAGCGCGGACGGGAATGGGTTTCCGATCTCCAAAGCAAGAATGGTGGCTGGGGCGCCTTCGACGCCGACAATGATTACCTTTACCTCAACAACATCCCGTTCTCTGATCATGGCGCCCTGCTTGATCCACCGACCGAGGACGTAACCGGACGCTGCGTGTCGATGCTGGCCCAGCTCGGCGAACGGCCAGACACCAGCCAGGCGCTGCGCCGGGCGCTTGACTATCTTTTCCGCGCGCAACGCGCAGACGGCAGCTGGTATGGCCGATGGGGCATGAATTACATATACGGCACGTGGTCGGTGCTAAGCTGCCTCAATGTTGCCGGCATTGCTCCTGATGCGCCACAGATACGCAAGGCTGTTGACTGGCTCGTCTCGATCCAGAATCCCGATGGCGGCTGGGGCGAGGACGGAACCAGCTACAAACTTGAATATTATGGCTATGAAGCCGCACCGAGCACGGCGTCGCAAACAGCCTGGGCCTTGCTCGGTCTGATGGCGGCCGGCGCGACTGGAATCCCAGCGGTGACACGCGGCATTGATTTCCTGCTACGCACGCAGGAATCCGACGGATTTTGGACAGAGGACCGTTTCACCGCGACCGGCTTTCCTAGGGTGTTTTATTTGCGCTATCATGGATATTCGAAATTGTTTCCGCTTTGGGCTCTGGCCCGCTGGCGGAACGTGATGGCGGGACAGCCCGTCGGATTCGGGATGTGATGCCGCCAAGACCCCGCATTAGACCGTATGTGATTGTCGTTACCGGCATGGCCTTTGAGGCCGGCATCGCGGCCGGACCGGGCGTCGTGGTGGTTACCGGCGGCGCAGCAAACGCGGATGCCATTTCCGCAGCCGTTCAGCAAGGGTGCCGGGGAATTATTTCTTTTGGCATTGCCGGGGGATTGACGCCCGATCTCAAACCTGGCGCCTGTATCGTCGCTCGTTCCATCGTGACGGGCGATCGGAAATACAATTCACACCGCGAATGGTTTGACAGGCTTCGTTCGGCGATACCAAGTTCGATTCACGCGGATATCGCCGGCGCGGAGGCACCTGTGTGCAGCCCTGGCGACAAAAGAAAGATGGCGGTTGCCACCGGCGCCGTTGCGGTGGACATGGAATCTGCGGGTTCAGCAATCGCGGCGTTCAAACACAAACTTCCATTCGCCGCGCTGCGGGTCGTGGCAGATCCAAGTCATCGCAGCCTGCCGCCAGCGGCTCTCAGCAAGCGTCTTGTGAACGGCGCGACCGACCTATCGGCGGTGTGGCGCTCGATCGTCGCACAGCCCAGCCAATTGGTTGGGCTGTCGCAGCTTGCCTTGGATACCCGAACCGCCCGCGCCGCACTGGTGCGTTCGCGCCGATTGCTGGGGCATGGCTTCGGCCTTATTACTCAGGCTTCGTAGCGGCGCCTGACGGCCGTTTACCTGCGCTGGGTAAGCTGCCGGTCGGCTGCGTCGCATTGTCGGGAAGCCGTCGCCAAACCTGGCTTTGACCAAGCATTTTAACGCCGAGATAGCCGCGAACCGTGAGCTTCTGACCGTCGGGGCTAAGTTCCATTGCAGCGCGATAGACGGAGCCGTCCCGGGGATCCAGGATCGTACCGTTCTCGTACGAAAGCCCTTTGCGCTGCATGCCGTTGACGATGACGAGACCGACGAATGGCGCGCCCTTTTGATCACCTGGGCATTTGGTGCAAACGTCTTCAGACGTTTCGCCGGGCGCGGGGAATGCCTTGGCAATGGCGCCGACATAGACACCATTCTTCTCAAAGAAATTGAACCAAGCCTGGACGCGACCGTGCTCGTCGGATTGCTCCCAAAGACCAACGACCGATGCTTCTGCGTGCAGCGGAGTTGCAAGGGCCGAACAAATCAACATCGCGACAACGGTGGTCGGCAAGAACATCCAATTCATGCGTGTTTGCCTTTCTTAACAGGCCCCACCCCACTTATCGGTTCACATCACCCCTCGATCACTGCCCATGGCTTGCGAGCACATTCTGGCAGGCCTTGCTGATCTTAGCGCGATTTTCCTTCAGACACATGAGAAAGGAAAGCGACCCCGCGCTGTCAGGAATATCCCGACAAAACCGCCGGACATCCCGGCGGCATGCGGCCTCTTCCTGGGACGTGCCCCTTGGGGCGAGCACGTTTAAATCACGGCCTTTGTCCTGCGCGAACGATACCGAAGACCACAAGCCCAGTATTACAACCGTCACAGCCCTACCAACCGCCATGCGGGCCACTCCCTTGTTCGACTGCTTTGCAGTACCGTTGCAATGTTTCCATGGTCAAGCCTCCTCGCCGGTAGCAGATTCCCGGGGCTTGCCCATTAAGACCGGTTGAAACAACACCGCTGCGGCCATCGTGCACACCAGTGATAGCGCCATCAATTTGCCCATGCTCGAAGTGCCGGGATGACTGGAAAACCAGAGGCTGCCGAAGGCGGTCGCCGTTGTGAGCGCGCTATAAATTACAGCGCGCGTGAGGCTGGTCTGCAGCAGGTTGGTCTGCCCTGAGCGCCAGGCCATAATGTAATAGATCTTGAACGCAACGCCGACGCCGAGCAGGAGCGGCAGAGCGATGATGTTTGCGAAATTGAGCGGCATACCGATTAGCACGCAGACCTCCAGTGTGACCACACCGGCTAGCAGCAGCGGAATCAGCGTCAGCAAGACATCGCCAAAGCGGCGCAGCACGATCCATAACAAGATCCCAATCGAAAGCAGCGCCCACAATCCCGCCTGAATAAACGAATGCACCACGGTGTCGCCGGCTTCCGTGACCGAAATGGGCCCATCGATGGCGCGCGGCTCAACCGCCAGCACCGCGCGTGCAAAAGTCCGCATGGCTTCGTTGTCGTTTGGGTCTCCCTTCGGCGCGATTGCCACACGTGCCTTCCCGTCTGGTGTCATCCAATCGCGGCGCAACTCGGGCGGCAAAGACTCCTGGGTGACCGGTTGTGGCTGAAGCGAGGCCTGCAGACCGCCCAAAGCGACCTGGAGAGGCGGCAGGAAGGCAGCCTCAGCCCTTGAGCGTGCCTCCTGATTTGACTTGGCGAGCGCCGACAGCGCTGCCGAAAGACGTCTGGTGGCATCGGCGCCGGAACCTGATTGATTTCCAGCCGCCTTGGTGAGCTGCGCCGCGCCATCATTCAGCGCCGCGACATTCTCCGCGTCAGTCGGCGGTGACTCCATATTCTTCAAGTCGAACGCTCCGGCCAATGCCTTCGCGGCATTAGCGATCATTTCAAGCTTCTCTTGCTGACGATCCGGGATGAATGTCGTGAGCGTCATGACGCGGCCGACCTCGGGCAGTTTAGACACACGATCGGCGATGGCATTTGCCTCCTGGAGCGAAGGAGCCAGCACGTTTGCCGTATCCGTGTGGCTAGCCGGATCACGGCTGAGCTCAAGATATGTCGCGACCGACTCGACCTTGGAGCTGCGCAGATTGATGGGGTTGAAGTCGAAATGCAGCCAATAAAGCAACGGCAGACCGGCTGCCACAACAATTGCCGTGCCCACGATGATCGCGATGCGATGACGCTCCAGAAATTCATCGACGGGCGCCAATGCGAAATATCCAAGCGGCTCTGGCTCGCCCGGCGGATTGAACAGCGTGATAAGGGCCGGTAGCACCGTGATGCTGGTGGCAAAAGCGATCAGCATCCCGAGGCCGGCGATCAGGCCCAGTTCAGAGATGCCTTGGTAATCGGTCGGTAGAAACGACAGAAAGCCTGCCGCCGTCGCACCGGCAGCGAGCATTAAAGGGATACCTGCCCTCTTTCCCGCATCCAGGAGCGCATTCCTGAGATTATCGACCGCGTGACGCTCAGCACGATAGCGGACGCTGAACTGAATTCCAAAATCGACTCCGATTCCGACGAACAAAACGGCAAAGGAAACAGAGATCAGATTGAACGCGCCGACGATCATGAGACCGACCATCGTCGTGATTGCCAGGCCGATGAACAGATTGATGAACACGGCGGCGATCAGCCGGCCCGAACGCAACGCCAGCCACAGGATAAAAAGGACGAGGGCGATTGTGACGATCGCGTTGCTCACAGCGCCCTCCCGCAGGGTGCCGAACTCCTCGTCCGCCATCGGCACCGGCCCCGTTAGCCGGACATCGGCCTGGAAGGTCGGGGCAATCTCAGCGGCAGCCTTTCGGATGGCCTCGGTCGCCGCATGTCCCGGTTCCAGCGCGCCATAGTCGAGCACGGCACGCACCTCGATAATGCCGCGCAGATCGCTGGGCCGCGCCGGATGTCCCTGCGCCAGGACGCGCCAGGAAAAGCTCGCCGGACGCCCTGCGATCGCGTTGTCCAACGTGTCGGCCGCCATCGTGAAGACGCGCGTCAGGTCATCGAGTTTGACATGTCCGGCTCGGACGCCCAGCAGGACATCCTCGATCCCGCTAACAAGGCCACGCAGGCTTTGATCGGTGGCGAGGTCATGGATGATCGGCTCAGCCTGTGTCAGAGGTATGAGGGTGCGCTGAAGCTCCTCGGGTGTCTGAAACAACAGGCCATTGCGGGAAAAGAATTCGCCCCCGCCGGGCTGCGTAACCGAGCGAAACCGATCTTTCTGTTGCGTCAGCCGTTCCGCCAGCGCGGCTGTCGCCTGACCGACGAGTTCCGGCGTGGGTGCCCGGACGACGACGATGATTTGTTCGAAGCGGCTGAAGGCCTTCTCGAGTGCAAGCTCGCGTTTGCGCCATTCGAGATTGGGCGACAGCAGCGCATTGATGTCCGAGGTAATGGCGAAATTCCGAGCCGTATAGATCCCGGCAGCCAATGCCAGCAGCAATCCAAAAACTATTACCGGCAAGGCGTGGCGCGTGCAGAACTCGATGATGCGGACAATAAGGGATGCTGGCACTGGCGCTGTATTCATTCGAACGTCCCAAGCGTCTCGTCAACGGCGTCCACACTCCGGTGTTCCATCGCCGACGCGGCATCGCCCGTCGCGTCCGAGACGCTACTTACTTCACGGCGGCCGGAATTTTTGCTTGCTCCAGCCTCACCTCGGCGGCGGGCTGAGGTTTGCCTTTGATGTCCTTCAGCATTTGCTCAACATGCCGGGAGAACACGAACTGCGCCGGCCGCTGACGGTCCAGCGAGATTTCCGGCGCCATCGGTCCATCGGTGCGGATGCCCCGAATGGCCGTCCCGAGTGCCTTCAACGGATTGCCGAGCGTGGCGTGAGCCGCAGTTGGTTCGTAGCCGCAATGCGCCATGCAATTCGCGCATTTTTCATACCGACCGGTCCCATAGGAATCCCAGTCGGTCGTTTCCATCAGTTCCTTGTAGGTGCTGACGTAACCTTCGCCGAGCAGATAGCAAGGCTTCTGCCATCCGAACACGTTGCGCGTGGGCATACCCCACGGGGTGCAATGGTACTCCTGGTTGCCGGCAAGGAAATCGAGGAACAGCGTGGAGTGCATGAAGTTCCAGTTTTTGCCTTTGCCCAGCGCAAACACCTTGCGAAACAGTTCCTTGGTCTTGCGGCGGTTGAGGAAGTGCGCCTGATCCGGCGCGCGTTCGTAGGCATAGCCGGGTGAAATCGAAACTCCCACGCCGAGCTCCTTGGCGTGGTCCAGAAACGCGGCAATGTCCTCGGCAGCGTGGCCGTCGAAAATGGTCGCGTTGATGTTGACAGCGAAGCCCTTTGCCTGCGCTGCCTTGATGGCCGAAACCGCTATCTCGAAAACGCCTTTTCGCGAAACCGACTTGTCATGATGCTCTTTCATGCCATCGAGATGGACGGAGAAAAACAGATAGGGAGATGGCTCGAACAAATGCAGTTTCTTTTCGAGCAGCAGCGCGTTGGTGCAAAGCGAGACGAATTTCTTGCGCGCGACAATCCCTTTTACGATCTCGCCGATTTCCTTGTGAATGAGCGGCTCACCGCCCGGGATGGCGACCATCGGAGCTCCGCATTCATCGACCGCCTGGAGGCAATCAGCGACCGACAGGCGCTGGTTGAGGATCTCGTCGGGATAATCGATCTTGCCGCAGCCGTTGCAAGCAAGGTTGCAGCGGAACAAAGGCTCCAGCATCAACACCAACGGATAGCGCTCACGGCCCATCAACCGTTGCTTGAGCAGATAGGCGCCGATGCGTATTTCTTTGAAGAACGGAATAGCCATCGGTCGTGTCCTTGGTTCTATCATCGGCGTCAGTAGAACTGCGCAGAGCGAGCTAAACAGCCGCCAATTCCTCGGGCAATCGAAACTCCGCAGTCTCCTGACGCCCAGCTAACGTGGAAACTTCGACGGGACCTAGGCAGCCAAGGGCATCGATAACCCCGTCGACCAGGATCTCCGGCGCGGATGCCCCCGCGGTGATGCCGACCACGCGCGCTGCTTTAACCCATTCGGGCTGTAACTCGCTACCGTCTGCGATCAAATAACTTGGGACCCCGGTCTCGGTCCCGATTTCGCGCAGGCGGGTGGAATTCGAGCTGTTGTTGGCTCCGACCACCAGGAGGACGTCGACCAATGCGCTCAACTCCCGCACGGCGGCCTGCCGGTTTTGCGTCGCATAGCAGATATCCCGAATATCGGGTCCGATGAGATCGCTGAAACGACGTTCCAAAGCCGCGATGATCCCCTTCGTATCGTCCACACTGAGGGTCGTCTGCGTCACATAAGCTACAGGGGTAGAAGGAGGGATATCCAGCGTCTCCACGTCCTGTTCCGTCTGCACCAGGAATACCGGCGCAGAAATCTGGCCCATGGTGCCTTCGACTTCAGCGTGGCCGGCGTGACCGATCAAGACGAGTGTCCGCCCCTGCTCCACGTAACGTCGGCCTTGATTATGCACCTTGGTTACCAGCGGACAGGTCGCGTCAAGCACAGGAAGAGCGCGGGCGGACGCTTCGTCTTCCACACGTCGGGCGACCCCATGCGCGCTGAATATCGTCACCGCGTTTTCCGGAATTTCCGACAAGCTCTCCACAAAGCGGGCACCTTTTGCCTTAAGGCTGTCAACGACGTGCTTGTTGTGAACAATCTCGTGGCGTACATAAACCGGTGCGCCATACTTCTTCAAGGCGCGCTCGACGATCTCGATCGCACGCACGACGCCCGCGCAAAAACCTCGCGGTTGCGCCAGAATGATTTGCATCGGCTGCGCCTTTGTCATCGCGTTGCGGCCACCTACCTATAACTATACAAACTTGATCTTATTTTCCTGTGCGTTCATTTCAATCGCGTCGAATACCTTCGCAACGATACCAGCTGAATCAAGTCCGGCCTTTGCATACATTGCCGACGGGCTATCCTGGTCGAGGAATACGTCCGGTAAAACCATCGAACGAACCTTAAGGCCGTTTTCCAAAGCTCCATGTTCGGCGAGAGTTTGCAGCACCTGGGAGCCGAAGCCGCCGATTGAGCCCTCTTCAATAGTAATGAGTACTTCGTGCTCGCTCGCGAGTTTCAGGATGAGATCGGTATCTAATGGCTTCGCAAAACGAGCGTCCGCTACGGTGGTAGAAAGTCCATGGGCAGCGAGTTCGATGGCAGCCTTCGAGCATTCGGCCAGCCGCGCTCCGAATGAAAATAATGCCACCTTATTGCCGTGCCGAATAAGCCGGCCCTTGCCGATCGGCAGCGGCACGCCAACCTCCGGCATTTCCGCTCCAATACCATCGCCACGCGGATAGCGGACCGCGCTTGGACGGTCGTCGATGGCTGCCGCGGTGGCGATCATATGAACGAGTTCGGCTTCATCCGCAGCCGCCATCACAACAAAGCCGGGAAGGCAGCAGAGATAGGCGACATCGAAGGAACCGGCATGGGTCGGACCATCGGCGCCGACCAAACCAGCGCGATCAATCGCAAAGCGTACCGGCAGCGATTGCAGCGCGACGTCGTGCACCACTTGATCATAGGCGCGCTGCAGGAACGTGGAGTAAATCGCGCAGAACGGCTTAAAACCCTCTGCCGCCATTCCCGCCGCAAACGTTACCGCGTGTTGCTCAGCAATGCCGACGTCGAACGTCCGTTCCGGATAGGTCTTTTCGAAAATGTCGACCCCGGTGCCCGCGGGCATCGCTGCGGTGATGGCGACGATTCGATCATCTTTCGCTGCTTCCTTGACCAGACTGTCGCCAAATACTTTCGTATACGACGGCGCATTCGTCTTGGCCTTCGCTTGCTTGCCGGTGGCGATGTCGAACTTCACGACCCCATGATATTTGTCGCTGGAGGCCTCAGCGGGCGCGTAGCCCTTGCCCTTTTTCGTAATGACGTGAACCAGTATCGGTCCCTCTTTTGCATCGCGCACATTCTTCAGCACCGGCAAAAGGTGGTCGAGGTTATGGCCGTCGACCGGACCGACATAATAGAAGCCCATTTCCTCAAACATCGTGCCACCAGTCCAAAAGCCGCGTGCGAACTCCTCTGCGCGCTCGGCCTTCTCCTGGAGAAACTTCGGCAGGTGATTGGCAAGTTGCTTTCCGATGTCGCGGAGTTTCAGATAGGTCTGCCCGGACAGCAGCCGCGACAGGTAGGCCGACATGGCGCCGACCGGCGGCGCGATCGACATCTCATTATCATTGAGGATAACGATCAGACGCGAATTCATCGCACCGGCGTTGTTCATCGCCTCATATGCCATCCCCGCCGACAGCGCGCCGTCGCCGATCACGGCAACAATGTTGTGAGTCTGTCCCTGCAAGTCACGCGCCACGGCCATACCAAGTGCGGCCGAAATTGAAGTCGATGCATGAGCGGCGCCGAACGGATCATATTCGCTTTCCGCCCGTTTGGTGAAACCGGACAGCCCGCCGCCAGCACGTAACGTGCGAATCCGGTCGCGACGACCGGTCAGGATTTTGTGAGGATAAGCTTGGTGTCCAACGTCCCAGATCAACTTGTCGGTCGGCGTATCGAACACGTGATGGAGCGCAACGGTAAGCTCGACAACTCCCAGGCCCGCCCCGAGATGCCCGCCGGTAACGGCGACGGCGGCGATCGTTTCAGCACGCAACTCGTCGGCTACCCGTTTGAGGTCTGAGATGCTTAATGCCCTGAGGTCCCGAGGCAGTTGTATGGTGTCCAGCATTACAATCCCAATGTAACGTGCAACGGCCGGCGGCAGATTTAGGCACCCAGCAACTCAATAAGGCACCCTGTATTGTGTAGATATATGTTGGAACCCCCTTAGGCTAGAGGCTCAACGTATCGCACTCCCGCAGGTTCCATCAGCCCCGAAATGCATTGCCGGCCAGTGTCCTCCCAAGCGTCCAAACGGCCCCCGGGACGCGATGACTGTCCCCGATGGCCGCATCGAATGCAGCCGAGATCCAATCACAGTCGGCCGAAGACACGACCAGTGCTGGGAGCAGTTTGATCGTATGGCTTGCATGGCCCGCCACCTGAGTCACGATCTTATGTTCTTTGAACAAAGGTATCGTAATTAGTTGGCAAAACAGACCGGTACTTGCGGTCTCCAGCATGTTCCAGGATGCTTTCAACTTTAAAGACTTTGGTGCTCCAAATTCGATGCCGATCATCAATCCCTTGCCGCGAACCTCGCTTAGAAACTCGTAGCGCGGGATCATCGCAGTTAATGCCCGCAACAATTGCTCTCCCCTTACCTCGGCATTGTGAATCAGATTTTCCGACGCGATCACATCGAGTGTCGCAATTCCCGCCGCCATAGCGAGATCATTCTTACCGAAGGTCGATCCGTGTACGACAGCGCGATCCATTCGGCTGAAGGTCTTTTCGAAAACGTGCTTACGCGTCAGGACTGCGCCGACAGGCACGTGCCCGCCAGACAAACTCTTGGAAAGGAGGACCATATCCGGTTCGACGTTCCAGTGCTCCAGTGCAAGGAAGCGCCCGGTACGGCCTAGTCCGGTTTGGATCTCATCGACGACGAACAAGGTGCCGTGGCGACGGCACAGTTCAGCGGCATCTTTGAGATAATTGTCCGCTGGAAGATTGACGCCCTTGCCCTGGATCGGTTCAACGATGAAAGCTGCTGCCGTTCGTGCGCGCAACGCACTTTCCAGCGCCGCCAGGTCGTTGAATGGAATCCGTACGCAATCCGGAAGGAAGGGTCCAAAGCCTTTACGGAATATCTCATCGCCACAAAGCGAGAGGGCGCCATAAGAGAGACCGTGGAACGCGTGCTCACACGAGATTATGCCCGGTCTCCCCGTCGCTGAACGTGAAAACTTGATCGCTGCTTCGACGGCCTCCGCTCCGGAATTGGCGAAGAACGCCTTGTCGAGATAGGGCGCTTGAGCCAGCAGCCGTTCGGCAAGGATACCCGCCAGCGTCGACACATCCAGTTGCACGAGGTTGGGCAGATCACTATCGAGAATGCTTTTCAAGGCCGCTCGCAAGGTCGGATGGTTCCGCCCGATCGCGAAGACACCGAAGCCGCTGAGCAAATCGAGATACCGAACTCCTTCACGATCATAGAGATATTGCCCGACTCCCTTGCAGAATCCCACGTCATAGCCGATCGTCTTAAGCAGCCTCACCATCTGCTCGTTGATGTGAAGGCTATGCATCGCATACCGCTCTGATTCACGATCTCTGAATAATGCAGCGATGTCAGCACTCATGAAGGACAATGCCTCTATGTTAATTGCAGCTTTTGTGTCGTCGAAATCCAGCGGTTCCAGAGACGCTGGTTCGCTGCTCCCAGATATAGCCGAATGGCAGGCCCGAATTGCGGCAACCCGCTCCTCCCCCAAATAGTGCGAGTCCGTCGTCCCGGACCGCCCGCTCCGGTCGCAAGTGGTGGCGGCACGCCGCGGTTTGTACGCAAATTCCCTGCTCAACGAAACAGCGAATTACTTAGCCGCGGGAGCGCCGGCTTTACGCTGCACGATGCCAGTAAGTTTTTCTGTCCGCGCGACCGACGATGAAAGCAGAATTTTATGTCGTGGGCCATGGCCAACGGGTACAGATCGTCCCACAGCAGCGGGCTGAATTATGATCCGAAGTACCGGTTTGCGATTTGAGCTCAGTCCGCTTGATCTCTATGTCCGGCACACGTCGCGCATCGGCAATGCCGTCCTGGCGCGCGTGTTCCCCCTGCTCGGACCGACGCACTACGACCCGAACCTGAAGGCGGTTCGCGAACTTCCTGGAGCTGAATGGGTCATAGCGGCGCAGCGACGCGCTACGTCGCGCGCGCCTTCATGGCGTGACGACGACATGCACCTCAATCTCCTTCTCCAGTTCGCCACGGACATCGTCGCAGCGCCTGTTGGGAACGGGTCGTTGCGCGGGGGCGTCGGCGTTTCTGGTACAGCCGCTCGACGGCAAGACGTTAGTCGCGGAAATCAATACCGCTGTGCATCGGATAAATGCGAAGCGCGGCACTGCTTAGCTGGGCATTCATCGAGGAGCAGCGCGTAAGCTATCCACAATGCCAGGCGTTCGGCCCGCAGGCTGGCTGGGGACCCAGTGATATACGCACCGTGCTCTGCCCTTTTTCTCTGCAAACAGGGAATTTAACAGGGAATTTGCAAAAAAATCTGCTTTTGGCCGTCTGGGAAGACGCCAAATAGTCGGCACAGCGGGGTTTGGGCGCAAATTCCCTACTCGACAAACAGCGAATTCTATCTCGGCAGAACAGGGATTATTGTTTATGGAGCAGGGAATTTTGACCCAGCTACCAGACCGTTTGCTTCAACATCATTTACTGCCCCTGCAGTTTCCGGATGAGTGTTTCGCCCGGGCGTGACCTTCCTGACACGACCATTCGTTTGAAGCCGGTGGGCGGCCCTATGAATAGCCGCCCAACCGTTGAGCCTCATTAGTACTTGTGTTTGGTTGTTATAGTACTTGTGTTAGCGGTTGTGTTTCATTCTGCCGTGCGACCGATGAACCCTACGTTCCGGGGCATAGCCATAGGCATATCCGCCCGTCGTCGGAAACTCCGACGAGAAGGCGTAACCGCCGCCGTGCCTGGCCGCATAGTCGGCCCGCAATCCGGCGCTTGAGGTCGGGGAAGGATCGCTATTGGAGATTTCCGCGTGAGCGAGCGCGGCACTTCCAGCTACGAGGGTCGCAGCCAAAGCTGCGAGACTGAGTTTCTTCAACATCTATACTGCTCCTGCAGTTCCGGGGTGAGTGTTCGCCCGGGCGCGTCCTTCCTGACAAGAGGCTCGTTCGTTGGCCTCAACAGATAAACGAATATGTTGCGTTGCCGTTCCTGGAACAGCAGATAACTTCCGTTTAATCAGAGCAAACAAAGAGAGCGGTGCGGTAACCGAAGTTATGCCGCGGCAAGTTGATCGGGCGGAGCCATGAATTCCGGTCCTACGGGATCCTTGATAGTCTCGCCAAGAATCGCATCGATTGCGGCCATGGCTGATTGATCGAGGCGCCATTCCATCACCTCGCTGACGGCCGCAAGCTGGTCGGGGCGGCGGGCGCCCCACAGCGCGATATTAGTGTCGGCCCGATCAAGCACCCACCGCACCGCAAGCTGGATTGCGCGCTTTCCGTAATTCTCGCGCGCGAAGCGGTCCAGCTCCTCAACCGCATTGAGGTAATCCCGGAAACGCGGCGCCTGGAATTTCGGATCGTGCTTGCGCAAATCATCACCGGTGAACTGCGTCGCTTCCGTCATACGTCCGGAGAGCAGGCCGCGACAGAGAGCGCCGTAAGCCAGCGTGACGATCGTCCGGTCGCGGCAATACGGCAGGACGTCGCGATCGATCGCGCGCTCGAAAAGATTGTAAGGCGGTTGTGCCGTGTGCAACGGCGCAACGGCGCGGAAAGCATCCATCTGGGCAGGCGTAAAATTACTGACGCCGATCGCCCGAATTTTTCCGGAAGTGAGCAAGTCGGCCAGCGCCACTGCAGTTTCCTCGATCGGCGTGTTCGGATCCGGCCAGTGCACTTGGTAGATATCGATCACGTCGGTCCTGAGCCGGCGCAATGAGTCCTCGACCTCCTTTATGATCCGCGCCTTGCTCGCGTTGCGAAACACCTTGCCGTCGCGCCAATCGAGACCGACCTTGGTCGCTACCAGCACCCGGTCGCGGCGGCCGCCGACGGCCAGCGCCTTTCCGACAATCTCCTCCGAGCGGCCGAACCCGTAGACCGGCGCGGTGTCGATCAAGGTGATGCCGCGATCGAGCGCCGCATGGATCGTCCGGATGGAGTTGGCTTCATCGCTGCCGCCCCACATCCATCCGCCCATTGCCCAAGTGCCAAGGGCGACGCGCGAGGCCTTCAATGCTATATCGCCGATTGCGATTTCTTCTATTCTGATTTTGGCCGTCATCATCGTGTCTTTCTTTTATGTTGCCAGAGCTGGGCCCTCGCCCTAGGGCCCGTATCCTTGGATAGCTGCTCACGCCTACCGGTCAACGATCGGTTCCTGCATCGCCACTTCTCGAGCGCGTCGCAGAGCGGGCTTTCGCCGCCGTGCTTCGGCGACGCTGACCAATATCGCAGCCCACATTGCCAAACGAAGAATGACGTTCATAACTTGCTCCAGCGAGACTTACTGGTTGCCCCGCTGGTCGAAGTCAGCGCCAAGCTGTGCCCGGACGGACGGGTCCGGATCCTGACCGACGACGACACCGTCCCGAATGACCGTGCCGTTGGGGCCGTCGTTCGTGTTGAACGCGCCGGCGATTGACCGGTCCAATGGAACGGACCCGATCTGATCCCAGGATCCAGCGCCCTGCGTCTCAGTATTCAGATGTTTCGCGTCACCGTTGTACGGATCAGTCGCGCTATAAGGCTCTTCCGCGAAAGCTGGTGAAGCGAGAACGGCGAGCAAGGCGCCGGCGAGCACAAGATTCTTCATCATATGTCTTCTCCTTTATCTGCGCCTATTTGTGGATCGATGATAGGAGCCGGCGCATCGAAGCCTACGCTCCCGAATAACCCCCGCCGGGCGCGGCCTCTATTGAACGTTGATATCGCCGATCTAGATTTAAGCGTTGCGCGCTAATACCTTGGTGGGAACCGCTGCAGGGTTAAAATTGCAAATTCGGGTAGTCGGTATTCGGGAATTATGTGAGCTTGGATGCTCTTTCGGAAGCTCTCCACTGTGGTGTCTCACAATACCGCTCAGGAGAAGTTTTTAATTGGCTGTGTGAAAATTGAATCGGAAGCGACAAGCAAAAAAAAATCCCGGAGCACGAATCCCGGGATTTTCTCCTCGCTTTCTCCGACGGTTAGTTGGCGGCGCCTCCGCTTACACCGGTTTTGCCTCCCTCATTCTCCAGATCGGGAAGGTAGCGCGCGCTCGGAGCCACGATCGTGCGTGACGGGCGACCATAGGCAAAGGCCTCGCCAGCTCTCGGCTGGCTCATCGCCGAGCTTGCCGGCCCCCAGCTCTGAGCCGAGGTGCCAGCGCCTTGCGCCTTAGCATTCAGGTGTCTCGCGTCACTGTTGTAAGGATCGTTCGCGTTGTAAGGATCTTCCGCGAACGCAGGGGAAGCGAGCACGGCGAGCAAAGCGCCGGCGAGCACAAGATTCTTCGTCATACGTCTTCTCCACTTGGTCTGCGCCTATCTGGTGGGTCATCATAAGAGCCGGCGCATTGAAGCCCTATGCGGCAGAAATAATTTGCACCGGCGTCGCCTTCTATTGAACCTTGATATCGCCGATCCAGCTTTAAGGGTTACGCGCTACTACCTTTGGTCGAAGCGCCGCCGTCCGCACGCATTCAGCGACGACCGACCAGATTGGTCGAACTTGAAACATCTTATTGTTGAAGCTGGACGGGCCTGCCAGGTTTGCCGTTCTCCCACTGCATTATGGCCAGATACCTGTGCGCGTCGCGGCTCTGTGCTTGCGGGTCGACAATCTGGCGAATGGGTCCGACGGCGTTAACGACTTGCGCGCCTGCAGGGTTCGTCATGAATTGAGCGAGCGGTTCGATTTCACCCGTCCCGTCCGGACTTGAAGTGAGCGCCAGCACGTAGGGCTTGGCGGGTTCCAGTCCGGCTACCGCCGCCTGCAGCACCTGCGTGATCCCTTGATCGAACAGGGACACGGTTGTTGAGGTGGAACTGCCCGGCGCGGCGAGGACCAGATGTGTTGCGGAACCCGCGAGACCAAGCGGTTGCAAATTCTCGATGCCAGAAGCTTCTGCCGGTACTGCCGCTGGGACGTAAACCAACGCCTGCGCCGCCTGCCCATTCGGGATCGTGGCAATCACACGGTTCGTCGCGGTATCGATCGCCGTGACCGCATCGCCATTCTCGATTCCGACATAAACACGGGAGCCGTCTCCGGACGGCCAAATCCCATGCGGTAATGGGCCGACCGGGATGGTGGCAACTTGCTGGAAGTCGGTGGTGCGAAACACCTTCACCTGGTTCAGCCCACCGACGGTGATATAAGCGAACTGACCACTTGGCCCGCTCACCAGGTTGACATGGTTGGTGATCGGCCCGGTGTCGAGCACGCGAAGCATTTCGAACGGCGGCTTGGCAGCAAAAACCATCGTCTTGCCGACATCCTTCAAGGTCAACCACACCTGTTCCCCGTCGGGCGAGGCCGCAATGTTCGGGCAGAACGGCGAAAGCTGCTTCATTCGACCGACAATCTCGTGCGTAACGGTGCTAACCACCACAGTCTCCGGGCTAAAACTCGAGCACACATAACCGTAGCGACCGTCAGGCGAGAAGATCGTCATCCCCGGCCCGTTGGGAACCGTGATGCGCATTTTTTCTGCGTAAGTGGCACTATCCAGGACGGCGACATAGTCCTCCCCGCGGACCGTTACCCACACTTCGCTTCCGTCCTGGGTGAAGAACGCCTCGTGTGGCGAGCGTCCCACATAGGTCGTGTGCTTCACCCGGTTAGTCGCGGTATCGATGAAGGTCACTGAGTTCGAAGCGATCGAAACAACTGCCAGCGTTTTGCGGTCAGGCGAGAAGCCGAGGCCATGGACGAGAACCTGACCGCGATAAAGCGGCGACAGGTTCATCGGCTGAGGATCGCCCAGGCGAATGACGCCGAGATTTGTGTTGGTCGACGGATCGATGACCGAGACCGTGTTCGAAAATTGCTCGGCGGCATAAACCCGGTCTTGGCCGCTGAGGGGAAAGTTCGAGGCGCTCGCGGCAAAGGGAGCCTGTCCGGCCTGCGCCGGCGCGCTGGCGAGCAGAAGCACGGTCGGGAGAAGCCATCTATTTTTCATAGCACATCCTCACTGATTGGCGATTGGAAGGGAGGTGACCGTCGGGGCCGGCGTATTGCTGTCGAGCAAACGCATATAGGTTATCTCCTGCGCTTGTTCGACGATGATCGACTGCGCGAGGCGCCTGAGCCGTTCGTCCGGTTCGTGCTTCAAAAGAGCCAGCGCCATATCGATCGCACCCTGATGATGCGGAATCATCATGCGTATGAAGTCACGATTGATGTCGCCGGTTGGAGCAACCACCATGCCTTCATGCATGCGCGCATTTACTTCTGCTATCTCCGCATAGAAGATCGATCGATCGTTATCCGAGGCCGTGCCGCCAAACGGAATGGCGGCAATCTGATGCATTTGATGCTGCGCTGATTGCTCGGAATGGCGGGGCCCGAACGGAACGACGAACGCGATCGTCAACGCCGCGAACAGCGCCCCGGCCAGAGCACTGCCCAGCCCAAAGGTGATCAAAAAAGAGCTTTTCATATCCATCCTCCGCGAGCTGTAGGCGCCCAGCTACTCCTCAAGGCCAGACGCTCGCCTATTCGCCCCTCACGCGGGTGACCTCAAAAAGAAACCAGGCGCGTCGTTCCGCCTCGTCAATCCAGACCTCAAGCAAACTCGCGCCGGCGACGTCGCCGCACTCGTCGCAAAGCGCGTGCGCTCCACGCAAGCTGGCCGCAAGCTGCCTATTGTCGTCGCGCAACTCGGCAAGCATGTCGAGAGGCCTGACGCATCCCGCGTCGTTGTCGAAGATGCGCTGCAATCTCGCAATGTGGCCGATGGAGCGGAGCGTCGTGCCCCCGATCTTACGCACACGTTCGGCAATCGTATCGGTGACGGCGAGAATCTGATCACCCTGCTCGTCTAGCAGGAGGTGATAGTCGCGAAACTGTGGACCAGACATGTGCCAATGGAAGTTCTTGGTCTTCAGGTACAGCGCAAACACATCGGCAAGCAGAAGATTGAATGCAGCGGCAATATCCTGCACGGCGTTTGACTGCAGGTCAGTCGGCGTTCCGAGCGGCGCCATCCGCATCAGCCCGGAGTTCGTGGTGAGACTAGTCATTTGAGTTTCCTTCGAGTTCGTGAAAGTGGCCTTGCGTTTAGCGGTGCTTTTTTCCCGACCAATGAAACCGCTCCTGCCCCGATAGCATTTGAATTGGCGGCAAGCCTCTATCGCTATTGCTCTCGTTTGAGGGCTTTTGCTGCTTCGGCGGGGCAGGTCGTCGAGAACTTCCCCCGGCTTCCCGAATATCATCGGTAGATGAGATGACGCCGCGGCTTGATCGTCGGCGCGAGGGCCGCCATTATCGGCTATGTCGACGATTTCAAGCTCCTTTTCGTCGTCAGCCTGCTGATGGTACCCTTGGTGTTGATGATGCGCCGGCCAGAGCAATAACGGCGTCCGGCCTCCCGCCGCGACGACGCACTATATGACGTTATAACGGCGGTCTTTTGCTTGCGTGCAGTTGCAGGGTTTCCGCCATCCGGACCAGATCGGCCAGCGACCGCGCGCCCATTTTCTTCATGACATGACCGCGATGAATCTTGACGGTAATTTCGCTGAGCGAAACCTCGGCGGCGATCTGCTTGTTCATTTTACCGGCAGTGACCAGCGTCATGATCTCCCGCTCGCGCGGCGTCAGCGACCCGAACAGGGCGCGCACATCCGCCCGTGCATTTTCACTTTCGCGCCGCTGCCGATCCCGCTCAATCGCCCGCGTTACCGCATCGAGCATCTCCTGATCGCGAAAAGGCTTGGTCAGAAAGTCGATCGCGCCCGCCTTCATGGCTCGTACCGTCATGGGAATATCGCCATGACCGGTCATGATAATGACGGGAATATGGATGTTCGCCTGCGCCAATTGGGACTGGATATCCAAGCCGCTCAATCCCGGCAGCCGGATATCGAGCACCAGGCAGCTCGGCGCGTCCGGGAACTCATATTTCAGCAACTCCGCCGCCGTGCCAAACAACTGCGTCCGCAAGCCGATTGAGTTGAACAGGTCTCCCAAGGCTTCGCGAATAGACGCATCATCATCGACCACCAGAACGGTAGGCGCCGCGGGGGCCGCACTTTTCGTGTGTGATGAAGTCGAACTCATGGCTGATGTTCCCGATGCAGGGGAATGGTGAATTGGAATGTTGCGCCGCCCTGATCATTGCGAGTGGCCCAAACCCGTCCGTGATGCGCTTGGATGATGGAGTTGACGATCGACAACCCCATTCCCATGCCATCCGGTTTGGTCGTAAAGAAGGCGTTGAACAGATCGCCCTCGATGGCAGGATCGACGCCGGGACCAAAATCCTGAATGGCGACCATTATCTGATTGTCATCCTCAAGACACGTTCGAACAGCCAGCTTGCGAGGACGATCCGTGACCGATGCCATCGCCTGAACTGCATTCAGCATCAGGTTGATCGCGACCTGTTGCAGCTGGATACGATCGCCGGTTACCGCAGGCAACGCTTTCGCCATATCCAGCTCCAACGAAACGTCTTGTCGAGAAAGTTCAATATGGATCAGCGGGACGCAGTCTTCGATCACTTCGTTGATACTGACCGGCTCGTTCCGCACCTGCCCTTTGCGTGATAGCGCTTTCAGCCGCTGCAAGACCTCGCTCGCGCGCCTGCCGTCGCTGATCGTGCGCTCGATCCCGCGCTTTACCCGATCGAGCGGCGGCGCGTCCTGATCGAGCCAGCGCAGGCAGGCCTCGCCGCTCATGACGATCGCGGCGAGCGGCTGGTTCACCTCATGGGCGATTGAAGCGGCCAACTGGCCCAGAGTCGAAACGCGGGACACGTGCGCCAGTTCGGCCTGCGCCTTGGCCAGATTTATTCTTCTCTTCGATGTCGGTGTTCGTCTCAAGAACGCCGGTGGGCTCGCCTCGCTGATCGCGCTGAACCGACCAGCGGCTCGATACTGACACCTTGCTCCCGTCTCGCCTGGTATGCACGAGGTCGCCTTCCCAATAGCCGTTACGCAGCAGTTGAGCAGTGATTTCGTCACAGGCGACGGGAAAATTCGTCTGCAACAGGTCGTGCGAAACTTTGCCCAAAGCCAGCGCTTCGGGCCAGCCGTACATGTATTCCGCGGCGCGATTCCAATAAGTGATGCAGCTGTTCAAGTCGCGCACGAATATCGCGTCGTGGGTGAGATCGAGGAGTTTAGCTTGACTGCGGATAGCCTCTGTTGATGACTGTATCCACACCGAGACGAAGGTGGCTATTGCAATCGCCACAAGGCTTACAACGGCACGCGCGCTGGCATTTGTGACGAGCTCGGTCGGATGCTGGAGAACAAAGGCAAGAACTGTAAGGCCCATGCATGCCGCGAAAACCGCCAGCACGCCGCGCCGGTCACTAAAGGTGATCGACATCAAGACGACCGCGACGTAGAGCACGGCGATCGCGATTTGGACCTCAACGAAGGCATCGATGACGAAAATCGCCACGGCGAGAGCCAGGGCGACGAACGGAACGAAACGCCTCAACACAGGCAAAAAGGGGCTGGCATGCCGCTCACACTCCCGAACCATCCTCGATAGGGTATGCCGCGTCATGACGGAATGTCGCCCATAGACACATGTTGCCGTCGGCGAAATCAACGCCCGGCATCCTGAATTGCGCCAGCTGGACTGTTAACACGGACTTCCGATCCTCGTCACGTAATAGGCCTATCCAAGACTTCGATGGTAGGCAGTCGGCGTCAAACCTGTTATCTTTCGAAAGGTCGCGGTGAACACGCTCGTTTCGCTGAAACCCAACTCCAAACCGATTTGGGTCACGGAGTGCTTGCGCTCCGCCAGCAGAGCCTTGGCGCGTTCGATGCGCCGGTTGCTGTGATAGCGGTGCGGCGGCATGCCGAAGGACTGCTTGAAGGTTCGGCAAAAATACGCCGGACTCAGCCGGACGAGCCCGGCAAGCTTTGCAAGCGGAATCGGCTCGGTCAGGTGCTCGTTGATATAGGCCGTGACGATCCGCTGCTGCCAGGCGGCAAGCCCGCCCCGCACCGGGGGCACAACGGAAGGCGCACCCAGATTTAGGCGCATGATCTCGTACGCCAGCACCACCCCGAGTGCCTCGCAATAGCGGCTGTTCTCGACACCGCCCATCTGGATCAAGGTCGCAAGTTTACCGACAGTGTCCCAAAGCGTTCCGTTCTCAAAGAGCAATCGAGGAGCGAGTTGAACTGGCCTATCGTGCGCTGCGGGAGCAATCTGGATTTCTGCGGGATCGAAGTAGATATAGACGGCCCGCGCAAGAACGCGTGGCTCCTGCCAGTCTCGATAGTCGTGACCTGCCGGCACAAACGTGAGTTTCCGCTTTACGTCCCGCAGCGAAGATCGCGGCACGCCGTCAAGCAACGTCTCGCCCTCCAGCCTGGCACCCTGCTCATGAGCGATCAGCAGGTGATGAGGTCCGTGATATCGGATTTCCGTTCGTTCGCGTCGAATGGTGTGGACGAGTTCAACTAACATGCCGCGCCAGGCCGCGGTCCGGCGCATTGCGGCATCCGAAGGAAAGATATCGACTCCCCGATCGATAATTTCCGCGCTGCCGATCTGTCGACGCGGTCCCTTCTGCGCAACAACGCCATCAATCTCTGAATGCAGGCGCGGCACACCAAAGGAGCCTACCTCGGCCGGCCACTGCACATGCCGCGCGCTCCGGCGGCCGGTATTCGCTGGATCTATAAGCTCCCCAAGCCCGGACGAATGGCTCGAACGCAACGATCCCGTCAACATGGCTGACCTCCGAAGACTTCGAAGCTAGGTCGATCTCGCCGGGCTCACCATCCTACCGAGGTTGACCGAGAGCCTACTGAGGTTGATCGAGATATCCGATGGTTGAAAACGATGCATACTTTGGTTTCGGTATGCGGCAATGGATACCCTTCGATCAGGATCGTGGCATGCACCCACGCATGCACGATGCGGAGGAAAATGCGCTCGTCCTTCCAACATAGGGCTCTGCGCGGCGGGTGATTTTCTGAGGAAACGGAAATACGCGCCACGCTAGCGTGGCGCGGCCATGACTCCCTGCACCAAGCCGGCCAGCATTTGGCAATCGAGCGGCTTCTCCAGGAACGCCAGGGCGCCGTTTGCCATGACGCGGTCGCGAACGGTTTTATCCGGAAACGACGTGATGAAGATCATTGCCGGAGCGCGGCCCTTGGCCAGCAAATGGCTTTGGAGTTCCTGGCCGCTCGCTCCCGGCATCTGGAGATCCGTGATCAGGCACGCGGTCCGGTCGCGGTCTGGTGAATTCAGAAATGCCTCGGCGGATTCGAAAGTGCGAGCCACGAAGCCCAGCGCGGACATAAGGTCCTCGATCGACGAACGGACGGATTCGTCGTCGTCAATGATCGAAACAATGCGGGTTTTGGACACGTCAACTTCCTGGCGTCACCCCGATCGATATCTGGCACCAATGCCCGAACAATCGGCTACGAGCGCAAACATGCACCCGAGAGCGAAAAAATGAAATCATACAGAGGTTTGTGACGGTGAGTTGTTGGTGTGATCCAAGGTCATAGATTCCGCATGCACGCAGAGCGGCCAATGATCTTGGTACCCGTTCGCTTCACGACCTGACCGCGATTCCAAAGGAATTCGCTCTCCTATGGGTGTTCACAAGGAAATCGCGACAGGCTGCCGCAGCTTCTCGCCTCGGCCTGTTTCGTTGTGAAGGCTGTGCGTTGCAGCGCACAAACAGCATCAGGTGCGCGCACGAATGGTCAGCAGTCGACAACGACCCGTCTCGCGCAAACAAAAGGACTATCGCCTCATCCCGCGGGTTTATTTCGCTGCTTCCTAAGTGTGTTCGGACCTTACGCATCGAGGCGTTCTCGATACCTCTGCCCAATGGCCCAGCGCGCCGGTGCGGTATTAACCTGCGTGGTGACGATGAAGTTGCTGGCGCGCGTCTTTCACACGCCAGTAGTGGACCGAAGAAGGGAAGCATCGAGAAATCCTTGTTGAGGAGCCAATGTCATGAAATACGCCCTAGCCTTCGTACTGCCGCTGCTGTCGTCGCTCGTAAGCCTGCCCGCGCACGCCTACGAGATCGAAACTGGTCCAGTCATGATCTGCGACACGCAAAAGCAGGTGGAGCGGTTCGCACAAGTGTTCGATGGCGATTTGCAGGTCGCAGTCAGCGCCATCAATGACGAGGAGAAAAACCCGAGTGCCTGCGGCATAGTCGATGCCGCCTATGTGCAAGGCCCTGAGCTCGGTGTGGCCAGAGGTGGATCGCACGCCTTCCGCATCATTCCGATCGTAGTGGTGGCTGCGGACACGCCGGCGGGATACCGAGCGGCCGAGCCCGCGCTGTTCTTCACGCTCGTCGAAGTCGAGGAATATGCGGTGTGAGCCCGTGGCCAACCTGACGGACACAGTCGCTCAGAACCGCAATCGGCTGACCGGCCATCATCCACAGTCATTTAAATAGGAGACTCCAATGAAAGTCTTTTGTACTGCAGTTGCTGCGGCTGCCGCCTTGGCAGCTGTTGCAGCAATAAGCTTAAGTTACTTTCAGAAAACTGTTGTGCAGGCTTACGCCACGAGCGCGGAACGCTTCGACCAATCCGAAAACGTGAATTTCTACGGCAGGTAGATTTCTGTCGCGAGAGCGTCTCAGTTGGCGACGGCAAGCGCCCGTCCCGGCCGGGATTTTTTGCCCGCGTTTGCGGTGACCAAAGAGGTCCATGGCGTAGCGCTTGGACTTGGCATGCGTGTTCCTTCATCGCCGTTTGGATGCAGGAAGAGGAGTCTAACGTGAACCAGAGAAACTGATTACCAAACGCTGCGGGCGCGACGCGGCATACGGCGCCGTTTAGTGCTGCTCGGCGCCGCTGCGTTGATCTACCTGTTCGTCATTATGGCAATAGCGCTGTGGCGAGATAGCAACTCACATGCTGGCCCAATTGCTACCGCACCGGTCGCCATTCCGGTTACGGTAAACCGCTGAACCATGCCTTCTATTTCTTCTTACGTGCTGCCGATCCTACTGCCCCCCCGGCTCGAACATTTTCATGACCCTCGCTTGGTACGGCCACCTGTAGCTCGCGCGGCCTCGATGCAATCCGTGATCGGCCTACTTGGACCCACTTGAGGTCTTACGGTCAGGCCGGGTGCTGTCGTATCCGTGCACTGAAATATCGAAGTTGTTACCGTCCGGATCAATAGCGCGATATTCTGCGAAATGGCGGTCGCCCGGACGCTTAAGCGGCGGACGATATCCGTGCGTTTCAAACTCTTTGGCCACGGCCTCGTTGTCGTCCACTAAGAACCCGAAATGATTGAAGCCGCTCGGCTTACCGTCGATCTTATTCGTATGGATTGAGAGATTCATGTATCCGTCAGTCAACTGGATACCCCCATTCTCTGCCCGATGCTGGATAGTAAGCCCCATTACATCAACATAGAACTTGGCAAGTCTCTCAGGGTCCGTTGTATTGAAGACTATATGACGGATCTTTGCCATTAGTTCCTCCTTTAGAACTTGCACTGTTATCGATGACGCCTTCCTGCAGCCCATCGGGACATGGACGAACGCGAACTTCATAGGTAGCCTCCTGTAAACACTACAGCAAGTAGTGAAATTGGGAGGAGCGGTAACGATGCACAAATGGGTATTGTTTATCTTGGGCCTGCTTACCCTCGCTGGCGCTCAGGCCTCCTCGGCCCAGACTCCGGAGGAGTTCTACCGAGGAAAGCAAGTCCGCTTCATAGTCGGAACGGCAGCAGGGCAGGAATATGATCTCTGGGCCCGAATGATTGCGCGCCATTTGCGTCACCATATACCAGGCACGCCAACAATTATTGTCGAGAACATGCCCGGAGCCGGTCATGTTATTGCGGCCAACTACCTCTTCGATATAGCGGCCCGCGACGGAACGGTCATCGGGATGGTATCCCGAAACATCCCGGACGCTGCTGTTCTTAAGCTTCCCGGGGTCCGATTCGATCCGCGCAAGTTCAACTGGCTTGGGAGCCCCGAGCTTGCACATCGCGTTTTGATTGTTTCTGCGAACTCAGGCTTCACGAGGGCGGAGGAGCTTTTCGAGCGCGAACTCATCATTGGTGCCGTGGGTGCTGCTCAGGCTGTCACGACGGCGCCCATACTTCTCAAGAACATCCTCGGTATGAAATTAAAGGTAGTCACAGGGTATCACGCGCCGCAAGATGTATTGCTTGCGATGGAAAGGGGCGAGGTGGGCGGCGTCGTTGAGACCATTGCGACGATGAAAGGTAAGCGCGCGCAACATGTGCTGTCGGGTAAAGTTCGATTACTCTTCAACATGGAACAGAAGCGCGTACCGGAATTCAATGCCCCAAGTATCTTTGAGTTCATCCAGAAGGACGAGGACCGTCAGATTTTTCAGTTTCTTGCAGTCGAGTATGGAGATGGGCAGGCCTATGTTGGCGCCTCCCGATGTTCCGCTCGATCGCATCGCTGCCCTCCGCCAAGCCTTTCTGGCGACCATGAACGACCCTGCATTCGTCCGAGAAGCCGAGGCTGGAGGCTTCGAAATAACGGTCAGGACCGGCGAGGAACTCGCGGCGCTTGTCGATGCAGAAATGCAAATCCCTCCGGCAATCATCGAAAAGGCTTCAAAAGGAGCGGTCGCAAATTAGTGGCGTCGCTCTCGACCGAGAGACAAATTTGCAACCTACATATGCTCTGATCTGGCAGTGGGTAACTAACGAATAAGGGAGGACCGGATGGCGAAGCCGCAAATCCGACATCTTGCAATTATGACGCTTGATCCCGAGAAGCTCGCGAAGTTTTACGAGCAGGTCTTTGAGATGGAGCGGATCCCCAGGCCCGGCGCGGGTGGAAGTAAGGCTATCTATATGACAGATGGCTATATTACTTTGGCTTTACTGCACAACAGGGCCGATGGCCGTCCCCCAGGTCTAAATCACTTTGGATTTCAAGTGGCCGATCAAGATGAAATCTCGGAGAGACTTTCCAAGGCGGGCGTCGCTGTACCAGCAAAGCGCCCAGCCGATCGAGCGTTTGCCGAGACCCGCGCTACTGATCCAGACGGCAACAACTTCGATCTGTCCGTACGAGGATATGAAGGCTAGCAGCGTTCGAGGTGGGTTAACCGAGATGGCAGGGTGGGGCTGAAATGGACGCAATCGCCGAGGGTAGCAATGAGCGAGCCGGAATCGAAGTTCCCGTTCCCTCCACGGGGACCGGCTGCTGGGGCAGTGATGTTGCGGCCGATGTGATCCGATCCTTAGACATCCCGTTCGTGGCGTTGAACCCAGGCGCGAGCTATCGCGGATTGCACGATAGCCTCGTCAACCACTTGGGCAACCGTGCGCCACAGATGCTTCTTTGCCTTCATGAGGAGCATGCCATAGGGATCGCGCATGGATGGGCCAAGGTGACGGGCCGCCCCATGATGGCGATCGTTCACAGCAACGTCGGACTTATGCACGCGACGATGGGCCTGTTTAACGCTTGGTGCGATCGCATGCCGCTCCTTCTTTACGGAGCAACTGGTCCTATGGACGCAGCGAAGCGGCGCCCCTGGATCGATTGGATACATACATCCAAGGACATGGGAGCACTGATCCGTCACTACACGAAGTGGGACGATCAACCGAACTCCGTGGCGGCGATTCCGGAGGCAATTCTCCGCGGCCGTCAAATCGCTGAAACCGCGCCACGCGGACCAACCTATGTCTGCTTCGACGTTGGATTGCAGGAACAAAGGGTCGATAATCCACCGACCCTGCCCGATGTTTCTCGGTACAGACCACCCGCCCCTGCGGCTCCACCACCCGACCTGATCGTCGACATCGCACAGTTATTGCATACAGCGGAGCGGCCGCTCGTCCTCATGGGACGTGTATCCCGCGATGAGAGCGCGTGGGGTGAGCGTGTCAGATTAGCTGAGTCTCTTGGTGCGGTCGTGCTCACCGACCTGAAGCTTGCTGCCGCGTTCCCAACCGAGCACCCTCTGCATGGGGCGCCTGCAGGAAGTCGACTTACACCTCCAGGGGTGGAAGCGCTTAAAAATGCTGACGTGGTCTTAAGCTTGGAGGCGCGGGATCTCGCGGGGGTGCTTCAAGCCGCGCACAAAGGCGCGCCTATCACGTCAAAGATCATTCGCGTCGCTGTGGACCAACATCTCCACAACGGCTGGAGCATGGACTATCTGTCGCTTGCGCCGGTTGATCACTACATTTTGGCTGAGCCAGAGCCCACGGTCTCGGCTCTGAATCGAGAACTCGGAAAATTAGGCCCTCGGAAAACGGCGGCATGGCCCGGGCGTACGCCGCATAAGCCAAAAGCTTTGCCTTCGCTGGACGGCAGAGGTCCTATCACAGTGCCTCATGTCGCCGCCGCATTACAACTCGCAATTGCCAATCGGAAAAGCTGTCTTACGCATCCACCGCTGTCCTGGGCCGGATCGCTTTGGCCAATTCGCGATCCCCTCGATTTTCTTGGCTCCGACGGGGGTGGTGGCGTTGGTGGAGGTCCAGGTCAGTCCATTGGAGCTGCACTCGCCTTGAGAGGGACAGGGCGGTTGCCAATTTCGGTTTGCGGGGATGGCGACTTCCTCATGGGCTTAACTGCGATTTGGACCGCAGTACATTACGAGATACCGATCCTGTTCGTGATCGTTAACAATCACTCGTACTACAATGACGAACTTCACCAGGAACATCTCGCGATAGCCCGTGGTCGGCCGCCCGAGAATAAATGGATCGGACAGCAAATGCTTGGGCCTGAACTTGACATTCCGACCTTGGCTCGGGGGCAAGGAGCTCTTGGATTTGGTCAGGTCGCGGCGTTAGGCGAACTTCTCCCAACTTTGCAGCAGGCGATTTCTGTTGTTGATGCGGGTAAAGTTGCGGTCGTGGATGTCCGCGTAGAACCGGGATACTCAGAACCCGGCACCGCCGGGGCGGCCGCGTCGCATTCAAGCTGACGATCACTTCTAGTCAAAATTGGAGGAAAGGCGTCGCCCACGCCGCCCAGTGTTTTCCAACTAAGTCTCCGCTTTGCGACTCCAAAAAACGGGAATTATCTCGCAATCTCATAATTTCGCGATGTGTAGCAAAGGCGATTATGAAACGCTCGTTCTGATTGCGGTGCTCGGTACCATTGTCGCGACAATAAGGCCGCCGCCGAGCGAGCAGATCGCTGCGGTGGCGAATCCAATTTCATAGCCGAACGGGGCGGATCCGACCCCGGCAGCCAATGCTACGCCAGCCAATTGCGCAATCCGGCTCGCTGCATTGTTGATGCCAGACGCGAGTCCTTCGTCGCTGTCTTCTACGCTTGATATGACAGCCGCCGTGAGCGGCGCCACCAACACGGCGAATGACAGGCCCAGGAGCGCCATGGGTCCGTACACGCCGAACAGCAAGGACATTTCCTGGCCGAGCACCATCCAGACATAGGCGAGTGCGGCGCCGACGGGTCCGGCAACAAGCATCGGTCGCGCACCGACTTTATCCGCCAGCCCGCCGAAAGCTTTCGAAAAGAGGCCGACGCCGAGGGTGAAAGGAACGAATGCAAGCCCGACGTCCGTCGCCGTCAGCAAGCGACGGTCAATAAGATCAAAAGGCAATAGGAAGAACATGATTGAAAGGCCGGTGTAGATCAGAAACGTTGCGAGATTCAGCCCGACGAAGGCCCGGCTTCCCGCGATCCGGGGCGGCGTCATCGGATGGTCGGTCGCGCGCTCCCATAAGGCGTAGGCGACAAGTCCGATGCAGCCAAGTCCGGCGACAAGCGCTGATCGTGAGGGCTGACTGCGAAACAACGGCGTCTGCGGCGGCACGAGGTTCGCTCGGCGCGGCCTGGCTCAGCGCCCAGGCAAGCGCAGCCAAGCGCGGCCGCAAGGATCGCGGCACCGATCACGTCGAACCGGCGCTGCTCGCGGCGATAGTCCGGCGCGAAGGCGAGCAGGATCGCGACCGCTCCGAAGGCGATGGGCGGGTTGATCCAGAACACCATCGGCCATCCGAAGGAATCGGTGAGCCAGCCCCCCAGGATCGGGCCCGCCGGCGGTGGTCAGCGCTGACGCTGCCGCCCACACACCGATTGCTTGATTTCGTTCGTCGCGCGGGTAGGTCGCGCCGATCAGAGCAAGGCTTGCAGGTGTGACAATTGCTGCCGCTACGCCCTGCACGGCGCGCGCAACGATCAGCCAAGCCGCCGACGGAGCCAGCGCACAAGCTGCAGACGCCAGGCCAAACAGGAGGCAGCCGACCGCAAGCATGCGTGCCTTTCCGTACACGTCGGCGAGCGCGCCGCCGATAAGCGTCAGTGAAGCAAGCGCAAGCACGTAGGCGTTGAGAACCCACTGAACCGAAACGAGATCGGCGCCAAAATCGGCTCGCAGTGCCGGTAGCGCAACCGTCAACGCGGAGCCATCGATGAATGCCATGGAGGACGCAAGAACGCAGGCGGCGAGAACGATCTTGCGACGCTGTGGCGCGACTTCGCGGCCAAGCTCCCGTGGGCAAGGTTCGGCTATTATGATGCCGCGACTGCAAGGCTCGGCAAATGGCTGCGCCATTTCATCCTGACTGTCCTGAAACGGACTACTGGTTTTGCCCGCCCTCAGCTATTTCGCGTGCTCCTGCTTCGGGAAAGGCGGCGCGGTCGAGTTTTTAACGAAAACATTTAGTGACGAGGCCTTATTGAGCGCAATCGATATGCCCTGAAACGCAGTCTGGCTTCACTTGAGTATAGTCCGAAGCACGCGCATTTCGGGAACGCCACGCTTCTCTTAGCGCACGTGAAAAGCAGGTTATGAGTTTGGTCGTGCGCGGGCTTCTGAATATACAAGTCGGTTTCGAACTTGGCATTAGTGAAATCACAGTGAAAGCTCACGCGGCAGAGTGGTGCAAAAGATGCAGGCGCGTTCTCTCGCCGATCTCGTAACGATCGCGGCGAAGCTCGGCGACGCCACCGATCACACAAAACGCTAGCTGCATCTTTGTCGTTAGGCCGGGCGCTTCACGGTTGGAGTATCGTCGGCATCTGAGCCGCCAGGATGGTGTGAAGGCTGGCGACGACCTGAGCTCCTTCCCCTACCGCGGCAGCGACACGTTTCGTCGAGGCGGAACGGACATCGCCGATAGCAAAAACCCGATCCCGGCTGGTCTCGAGAGCACGGTTGCCCATCCCCAGATCGTTCCCGGTCAGCACAAATCCTTTGGCGTCCAGAGCGATACCCGAACCTGCGAGCCAATCGGTGTTCGGATCCGCGCCGATGAAGAGAAAGAGGTGATTGATTTCTTTTCTTGTATCTTCTTTTGCGCCTACCTGCCGCCAACGGACCGCGTTCAACACGCCGTTTGAACCTTCAAGCCCGATGACTTGCGCGTTTGTCACAACCTCGATGTTGCCGATGCTTGCGATGCGGTCGACAAGATATTGCGACATACTTGTCAAGCCGGCGCTCCGCACAATTAGCCACACTTTGGATGCTTGCGTCGCAAGAAAGACGGCGGCCTGACCGGCCGAATTGCCACCGCCAACCAGCGCCACCTCTTGGCCGGAGCAAAGCTTCGCTTCAATGGGAGAAGCCCAATAATGAACGCTGGTCGCTTCAAACTCGGCGAGATTGTCGAGCGGGAGGCGCCGATAGCGAGCGCCTGTTGCAATCACAATCGAACGTGCGACGACGCTTTGACCATCATGGAGAGTGAGCTTCACACGGCCGTTCGCCGCCTCCGACTGCCCGAGACGGATCGCCTCCGTCGGTATCGCGATCTCCACGCCGAACTTCTGAGCCTGGTTATACGCTCGCGCCATTAGAGCTATCCCGCTTATCCCTGTGGGAAAGCCAAGGTAGTTTTCGATCCGCGCGGATGCGCCGGCTTGTCCGCCAAAGCTCCGACAGTCCAACACCAATACTGAAAGCCCTTCTGAACCTGCGTAAACCGCGGCCGCCAGCCCGGCGGGCCCCGCGCCGACTACGGCCACGTCATAAACGTGATGGGCATCGAGCGGCGTTAGTAGGCCGAGACAGCGCGCGAGCTGCGTCTCGGTTGGATTTTGCAGGAGTTCGCCCTTGGGGCACAGCACGATCGGCAGCTGACCCGGCTGGATATGAAAGCGTTCGACCAATGCCTTTGCTTCTGCGTCCGTTCCTGGATCGAACTGCTGATGCGGATGGCCGTTCCGGCGCAGGAAACCCAGCAGTCTTAACACGTCGCCATCGCCTGCAGCGCCAATGATGATCGGTCCGCCGGCACCGGATTCGAGCAATCCCACCCGACGCAGGATGAGCGCACGCATGATACGCTCGCCGAGCTCGGCCTCCGCAATGAGCAAAGCGCGAAGCCGATCAGGCGCGATAATCAACGCCTCGACGGCCTCCTCAGCATATGCGTCCACCAGCGCAGGCCGCCCGGCGAGTTGGGCAAGCTCACCCATGAACGAGCCCCGTTCATGAACGACGATCGGCACATTTGGTCCCGATGCCTGACGACGAGTTACGCTAACCCTGCCACCCAGGATGATGACAAAACCCGGCGCAACTTCTCCAACTTTGGCCAGCGCGTCGCCGACGTTGTAGCGACGGATTTCACCAAACCGGCGCACGCGATCAATTTCAGAGGCTTGCAGCCGCGGAAACATCTGAGGGCCACGTGTCTCTATGATCGAGGGTGTGCTTGTGGACATCACAGCGGCATTACATCGAGGGGTGGACGTCTTGGACAGGTACTACCCAGGGCTGAAGAGGCAGTTCGATCATCACGCACCACTACCGGCATCCGCTGTCACCGGTTCTTTGCCGAAAGCTTTGCTCCGCACCCCTAACGACGCGATCCAGCGTACAAATATGTAGAACACCGGCGTGAAAATCAGCCCAAAGAATGTGACACCGAGCATGCCGAAGAATACCGCCGTGCCAAGGGCCTGCCGCATCTCTGCACCGGCGCCAGTCGCAATCACGAGCGGCACGACGCCGAGAATGAACGCAAACGACGTCATCAGGATCGGACGCAACCTGGTCCGCGCGGCCTGAACGGTAGCGTCCCATCGGCTCGCACCTTGCTCTTCACCCTGTTTTGCGAACTCGACGATCAGGATGGCATTCTTGGCAGCCAACCCGATCAATACGATGAAGCCGATCTGGGTCAGGATGTTGTTGTCCATTCCACGCAGCAACAAACCGCTGATCGCCGCGAGCAGGCACATGGGAACAATCAGGATGACGGCCAATGGCAGCAGCAGACTTTCGTACTGCGCGGCGAGCAGCAAAAACACGAATACGACCGCGAGCGTGAATGCGATCGCAGCCGTGTTGCCCGCTACCTTCTCTTGCAGCGCGATCTCGGTCCATTCGAAACCGAAACCTGAGGGCAGGTTCGCAGTGAGGATTTGTTCCATGGCCGCGATGGCCTGGCCGGTGGAGAAGCCGGGCGTCGTCGCGCCCTGGATTTCCGCTGCAGGAAACAGATTGTAGCGCGGCACACGATAAGGTCCGGTAATTTCCTGAAACCGCGCCACGGCGCCGAGCGGAACCATATCCCCCGACACCGAGCGCGTGCGCAGGTTCTCCACGTCGCGCGCAGACAGACGGAACGGATTGTCAGCTTGTGCGGTAACTCGATACGTCCTTCCAAGGATGTTGAAGTCGTTGACGAACACCGAACCCATATAGATCGAAAGCGTGTCGAAGAAGCGCGTGATCGGCACGCCCAGCATCTCCGCTTTGGTGCGGTCGATATCCGCAAATATCTGCGGCGTGCTGGTATTGAACAGCGTGAAGACCTGCGTGAGCCCGGCGGTCTGATTGGCCGGCCCGAGTATTCCTCCCACCGCTTGTTCCAGCGCCCGGGGCCCACGTCCAGCGCGATCCTGAACATACAGCTTGAACCCACCGCCAGTGCCGATGCCAGGCACAGAGGGCGGTGGAATCACCAGGACGAAGGCCTCTCGCAATGCCTGCATCTGTCCACGCAGATCGTTGAGGATTTGATTGGTCGTGAGCCCCGCTTTCACCCGCTCTTCGAACGGCTTGAGCGGCACGAAAACAACGCCAGCGTTGGGAGCGTTTGTGAACGTCGCGCCGTCAAAGCCGGCGAAAGCAACCGCGTTCGCAACGCCGGGGCGCGACAGCAGGATCTCGGATGCCCGGCGCACCACCCGGTCGGTGCGCTCCAGGCTCGAACCCGGCGGCAAGGATATCGCGGCAATGAAGTAGCCCCGGTCGAGCGGTGGTATGAAACCTGATGCTATTCGGCCAAACCCGAAGGCCGTGATCCCGATCAGGCCAACGTAAATCAGCAGCATCAGCGCCGAGACGCGCAAAATCCTGCGCACGACGGCGGCATAGCCAGCGGACAGGCTCTCGAACGCCCGGTTAAACCCACGGAAGAATCGATTGAACGGCCAGCTTATCTTGCTCCACAGCCCCGGGGTCTGCACATCGTCGTGCGGCCTTAGAAGAAGCGCAGCCAGCGCGGGTGACAGAGTCAACGACACGATCGCTGAAATAATTGTCGCTGCCGCGATTGTCAGTGCGAATTGCCGGTAAAAGGCACCGGAGATCCCCGTGATGAAAGCGGTCGGTATGAACACCGCACAGAGCACGAGCGCGATCGCGACAAGGGCGCCGCCTACCTCCTCCATGGTCTTGTAGGCTGCATCTCGCGGTGTAAACCCCTGACGCAAATAGCGCTCCACGTTCTCCACCACGACGATGGCGTCGTCGACAACAATACCGATGGCGAGCACCAATCCAAACAAGGTGAGGTTGTTAAGGGAAAAGCCGAACGCCGCCATCACGAAGAATGTGCCGATCAGTGACACTGGAATCGCGATGATCGGGATGATGGCGGCCCGCCAGGACTGCAGGAACAGGATGATGACGATGATGACCAGCACGATGGCCTCGAGGATCGTCATGACCACCTCGTCGACCGACTGCTGGATGAACTCCGTTGTGTTGTAAGCAACGCGATAGCTCATCCCGGGCGGAAAACTTTTGGATAGGTCCTCCAGCGTACCGCGCACGGCCTTGGCCGTTGCCAGCGCATTCGAACCCGGCCGCTGGAAGATGCCGATCGCGGTTGCGACCTTGTTGTTGAGGTAGGCGTTGGAGGTGTAATCCTGCGAACCGAGCTCCACGCGCGCGATATCGCGCACGCGGGTGACCCGTCCATCTTCATCGGTCGCAACCACGATGTCGTTGAATTGCTCTGGGCTCGACAGCCGGCCAAGGGTCTGGACGGCGATCTCGAACGCCCCCGGCGACATTGCCGGCGGCTGGTTGATCGAGCCGGCAGCGACTTGAATGTTGGCGGCCCGCAACGCTGTCACAACGTCGCTCGCGGTGAGCCCACGCGACTGCACCTGCGACGGATCAAGCCACACCCGCATGGCGTAATCGCGCGCGCCGAAAACGATCGTGTCGCCGACCCCGTCGATGCGTGCGATCACATCCTTGATATTGATGCTGGCGTAGTTGGAGATGTATTGCTGATCGAGGCTGCCATCCGGCGAGATCAAATGGATGACAAGCAGCAAGTCCGGCGAGCTCTTGCGCACGGTGACGCCGATGCGCCGCACCTCCTCGGGCAGTCTCGGTAACGCGACCGCGACCCTATTCTGAACCAGGACCTGAGCTTGATCGATATTGGTGCCTGGCCGGAAAACGACGTTTATGGCCACAGCGCCGTTGCCGGTGGACTGCGACACCACGTAGATCAGGTTGTCGACGCCGTTGATTTCCTGCTCGATCGGAGCCGCTACCGTCTGAGCGGCGACTTCCGCCGATGCTCCGGCAAAGCTCGCATTCACGACGACGGTCGGAGGCGCTATTTCCGGGTATTCGGTGATCGGCAGCGTCCCTAACGAGATCGCTCCGACTAGCGTCAGCAGGACCGAAATGACGGCGGCGAAGATCGGTCGGTCGATGAAGAAATGCGTAAATCCGAACCACGGCCGCCTCTCAAAGCTTCCGTTCGCCTCTCAGTTTCTGTCGGTGGCCTTTGCCATGTCGGTCATTTCTTGGATCTTGCCCGGTTCAGGGGTGACCTTCTGGCCCGGGCGCGCTCGCTGCAGGCCTTCGATGACGATGCGGTCAGCGGCGGTGAGACCCGATCGGATCGATACGCAAGCCGTCGATCATCGGTCCAAGTTCAACGCGCTTGATCCCGACCGTGCCGTCATCAGAAACCGTGAACACGATCTTGCTGGCTTGGTCGGAAGCAATCGCGCTGTCAGGTACGAGGAACGCGTTGGACTCACCCCCATATAGACGCAGCCGTCCAAAGTAACCCGGAGTCAAAAATCCGTCCTTATTTTCGAAGATGGCGCGTCCCCGAATTGTTCCCGTTTTCGAACTAAGGGCGTTGTCGACGAAATCCATATGCCCGACGTGCCGGTAATCGGTCTCGTCCGCGAGCCTGACCGACACGGGATTTGGGACGTCTCGCGACGATCTCCTGCCGCCGGCGGCAGCAAGACGCTGGTATCGCAAGAAATCGGCTTCGCTGCCATCAAAAACAAAATGAATGGGCGCGATGGATACGATCACGGTCAGCGGGGTGGCGCCGGTGGGACCGCCGGTGACGAGGTTTCCCGGATCTACCCGACGGTCGGAAATCCGCCCGGAGATTGGCGCTCGCACTTCTGTCCATTCGAGGTTGAGCTGCGCCTGCTTTAACGCAGCTTCGAGTGATGCTACGGCGCCGGTGGCTTCGCGTTGCGTCGCCAATCGTGTTTCGAATTCCCGTTGAGTCAGCGTCTGGCTTCTGGCCAGGGGAGCCGCGCGATCAACGTCGGCCGCCGCAATCTCGAGCCTGGCTTTCGCGCGTTCGACCTCGGCCTTCGCCTGCTCGACCGCGATCTGATGGGGTCGAGGATCGATGACGAACAGCAAATCGCCTTGCTTGACGAGTTGGCCGTCTTTGAAATGAACTAAATCGACGTAACCCGAAACCCGAGCCCGAATCTCGACCGTTTCGACAGCCGCAAAGCGCCCGGTGAATTCGTCCCATTCAGAGATTTGCTTTTGCAGCGGCTGAGCGACCGTAACCGACGGCGGAGGCGGCGGATCGGCTATCTGAGCACGGTCACAACCGGCCAGAAGAACCGTTAGCGGCACGAAAGCCAAGCCAGTGAGAGAGTGACACAATTCAAGAGCGTAAGGATGCTGTTTCCTCATCGCGGTTGGCCACTCACGTGCTATTCGCAACTGAATTGACCGGGGCGACGACACTGGCAGTGGTCACCGAAGTGATCATGACAACGACCGGTCCTTCATGGTCTGGCCCCTGAAGGTGTGGAGCGCAGCATCCGCGATCCTGGGGAAGAATACAAGTGAATCTATTATACGATGGTGTTGGTGATGCTTTAGGTTGATCAATGCCGAGCGAAGCCGCATGTCTTTGGTCGAGATTTCCCCGCTTTCTCGCAACGACCTACTGAACTTCTCGGGCACGCGTCCCTTCCTCGCCAGGTGCGAAGTCCATGGTCCCTTTGCGTGCCTCTACTGCCAATACCCGCGTAGTGCGATCGAACCAAGTCTCTGCGTCATAACTCTGGAAAACGGGAATTATCCAATGATTGCGCAGAGACTTTGTCGCGATGTGTAGTTTGTTGGTTCGATAACGCCACATCCAGAGACGCACCCAATTGAATAAAACCCCCAATCGTCGCATACAACTGAGCTTCGTGGAGACGCTTTAGCAGAGACCGCGCGGCTGGCTGGGGAGGCAGTGGCCTACGCACCCTGCTCTGCCCTTTTTCCCCTGTTAGCAGGGAATATTACAGGGAATTTTCCTAAACCGTCGCTTCTGGCCCGCCAGAGACTCCAAATAATACAATACCGCCAGTACGGGGCTTTTGTCGCAAATTCCCTACTCGATGAACAGGGAATTCTTTCGGCGATGCAGGGAATTCTGCCGTGATATCAGGGAATTTCCCGGCCGAATGCTGGTCGTGACATATGTCTGAAACTGAAAGAGATGAACCCAACCCCTTGCCAGTAGCGCAAAGCCGGCCTGCGGCACCCAGTTCCGGTTTCTCGCAATTACGTTAGCCCGCCTCGCTCCTCAAGGAAGCGTACGATCTTGTCCAGGCCTTCGCCCCTGCGCAGGTTGCTGAGCACGAACGGCCGCGTGCCGCGCATGCGCCTCGTCTCCCGTTCCATGTTTTCCAGCGAGGCGCCGACGTGAGGCGCGAGATCGATCTTATTAATGACCAGCAGATCGGAGCGGGTGATTCCCGGCCCGCCTTTGGTGGGAATCTTCTCGCCACCCGCCACGTCGATGACATAGATGGTGAGGTCGGCCAGCTCAGGTGAAAATGTCGCGGCGAGATTGTCGCCGCCCAACTCGATCAGAATCAGGTCGAGCTTGGGAAATCTTTTCATCATGTCCGCCACCGCAGCGAGATTGATCGATGCGTCTTCGCGGATAGCAGTGTGCGGGCAACCGCCGGTTTCCACGCCGGCAATGCGCTCCGCCGCCAGCGCGCCCGAGCGGGTGAGATATTCGGCATCCCATTTGGTGTAGATGTCGTTGGTGATGGCGGCGATTTCGTATTGCTCCCGCAGGCGCTTGCATAAAGCATCCATCAAGGAGGTTTTCCCGGAACCTACCGGGCCGCCAACTCCCACGCGCAGCGGACCATTCACTTGGTTCATCGGATCACTCAACTCCTGAACAACCGGGTGTATTGGGCTTCGTGACGCATGCTGGCGAGATCGGCACGAAACGCTGCGCTGCCGAGGTCGTCCAGCGTTGCTATTAATGCGCGATCACAGGTTTTCCCGATCACGTCCTGCAGAGCGGCGAGCAACCGCTGGCCATCGGTCTGTCCGAGTGGAATGAGCCGCACGCCGGCGGAAATAAGATTGGCAGTAACGGCATGCAAATAGGCGTGCAGCGCCGGCTCCAGCGGAACTCCATGGCCGGCGGCCGCGACCGCAACGGCGACCGGATAGGCAACCGCGCCCTGCCATCGCTCGGAAATCCGCTGCAAGGCCTCGCATGACCACGCCGCCCGCACGGCTTGAAGAAAAGCCTGCCCCTGCGCGGTGGTTTCGAGCTGGCGCTCCTTGGACGGCGTAAAGACCATGGCCAGCTCTGCCACTTTGTCGAGCAAAACATCGTTGCCGCTCAAAACGGCGCCATAGCTTTGGACAAAGAAGATGCCGTCGCAAAACCCGTTGCCATGCGAGATGACCGTCTGCAGCCAACGTTGCAAAGTCGTGGCGTCGGTGACGTCGCCGGCCTCCACCGCCCATTCCAGCCCGCTGGAGTAGGAGAAGGCGCCGACCGGGAAGGATGGCGAAAGCCATGCCATCAGCCGGTAAAGCTGCGCGGGCGCCAGAGCAATGCCAGTCGCCATCAGGCGTGTGCATGGCCATCACGCTCTTCATAGGCGCCACCTTCGGGATAGAAGGGGGCTTCAAGCGGCGTCAGTTCTGCGCCAAGCAGCCGCAGCATGTCCTCCAGCACATGATCGCGCCGGATGCGCAGCTCACTCCCCACCACCTGCATGTCGATATGGCGGTTGCCAATATGCCAGGCCAGCCGCGCCAATTTTTCGGGCGAGACGGCGGTAATCGCGACCAGCATTTCCGGTCGGCCGATCACCCGCACCATACGGGAATCTTCCAGCACCAGCCCGTCGCCGTCCTTCAGCATCACTGGGCGCGGCAGATCGAGCAGGAAGATGGTGCCGCCCTCGCCAGTCAGCACGACGCGGCGCCGATAGCGCTCGTCGGAGTCGAGCACGACACGGTCCACCGCCAAAGTGGGATCCCAGTTATCGGCAGGCTTGACGGCGACAGCGCGTTGCATGGTCAGAACAGGAAATAGCGCTGCGCCATCGGCAGCACATCCGCCGGGGCACAGGTGAGCAAGTTCGCCATCGGCGCGGACTTCGTAGGTTTCCGCGTCAACCTCGATCTTCGGCGTGGCGGAGTTATGCACCATGCTCTTTTTCGAAATCCTGCGGGTTTTCTCCACCGCCACCAATTCTTTCTCGATGCCGAGCTTATTGCGCAGACCGCCCTTCAGGGCCGCTTTCGAGACGAAAACCACAGAGCTCGCGGTCAGTGCCTTGCCGAAAGCGCCGAACATCGGCCGGTAATGCACCGGCTGCGGCGTCGGGATCGAGGCATTCGGATCACCCATCAGAGCAGCGACGATGGTGCCGCCCTTGATCACCATGTCCGGTTTCACGCCGAAGAACGCCGGCGACCAGAGGACGAGATCGGCCAGCTTGCCTTTCTCCACCGAGCCGATGTGCTTCGAGATGCCCTGCGCAATGGCCGGATTGATCGTGTATTTGGCAATGTAGCGCTTGGCGCGCGCATTGTCGTTGTCGCCGTTTTCCTCCTTCAGCCGCCCGCGCTGCCGCTTCATTTTGTCGGCGGTCTGCCAGGTGCGGATGATGACTTCGCCGATCCGGCCCATGGCTTGGCTATCTGACGACATCATCGAGAGCGCGCCGAGGTCGTGCAGGATGTCTTCGGCGGCGATAGTTTCCTTGCGGATGCGGCTTTCAGCGAAGGCGAGATCTTCCGCAATCGACGGATCGAGATGATGGCACACCATCAGCATGTCGAGATGCTCGTCGATGGTGTTCTTGGTGAAAGGCCGCGTCGGATTGGTGGAAGACGGCAAAACGTTCTTGAGCCCCGCCACCTTGATGATGTCCGGTGCATGTCCGCCACCAGCGCCTTCGGTATGGAAGGCATGGATCGTGCGGCCTTTGAACGCTTTGATGGTGTCCTCTACAAATCCCGACTCGTTGAGCGTATCGGTGTGGATCATCACCTGGATGTCGTAATCGTCAGCCACCGACAGGCAGCAGTCGATCGCGGCCGGCGTTGTGCCCCAGTCCTCGTGCAGCTTAAGCGCGCAGGCGCCGGCTCTGATCTGCTCCTCCAGCGCGGCGGGCAGCGAGGCATTGCCCTTGCCGGCGAAGCCGAGATTTACCGGAAATGCGTCGGCGGCCTGGATCATGCGGCCGATATGCCAGGGACCGGGCGTGCAGGTGGTGGCATTGGTGCCGGTCGCGGGACCGGTGCCCCCGCCTAAGAGCGAGGTGATGCCGGACATCAGCGCATCATTTACCTGCTGCGGACAGATGAAATGGATGTGGGTGTCGAAGCCGCCGGCGGTGAGAATTTTTCCTTCGCCCGCAATCACTTCGGTGCCGGGACCGATCACGATTGTCACGCCCGGCTGAATGTCGGGATTGCCGGCCTTGCCGATCGCGGCGATGCGGCCTTCCTTGAGGCCGACATCGGCTTTCACGACGCCCCAGTGATCGAGGATCAGTGCGTTGGTTATAACGGTATCGACGGCACCCTTTTTGTTGGTGACTTGGCTTTGCCCCATGCCGTCGCGGATGACTTTACCGCCGCCGAATTTTACTTCCTCGCCATAGGTGGTGAAGTCCTTCTCCACCTCAATAATGAGGTCCGTATCTGCCAACCGCACGCGATCGCCAGTGGTTGGCCCGAACATAGCGGCATAGGCGGAACGGTTTATTTTCAATGACATAGCGAGCCTCGCGTCTCACTTCGTCCCCAATATTGTCCCCAGACGTCGAGGGATCCGTATTTCAGTTGCCTTGCATCGCGAGCGCGATATTCTGATTACGGACCTCTCACGGCCAGCTCACGCTGAACATGAGGGTCACCTTGACCAGATTGGCCAAGGATGTGGATACCGCTACCGGTGTTACGTTCAATGACCGATTTGATCCTGGTTTTTGGCTGCTGGTAGCAGCGCTGAAAAACGTGACGGGCGGGCGTAAGCTCGCCCGTCATGTTTTTACGAGCCTCCCCATCACATCCTGGCGAAATCCATAGATCACGCGCTTGACCTGCGACGGCAACCAGCGTCACCTCGCGGACTTTGACCAGGCTCAAGCGCACGGCCGTGCCGGCCGGAATGTTCAGCCGCATGCCCCTGGCTTTCTTGCGGTCGAATTGCAGGGCCGGGTTAGTTTCGAAGAAATGATAATGCGAGCCCACCTGAATGGGCCGGTCGCCGGTATTGGCGACCGTGAGCGTCAGCGTCTTACGCCCGGCATTGAGCTCGATGCGTGCCTTCCTTCATGAAAATTTCGCCGGGGATCATGCGCTGCCTCATCGTATTGGCTCGTGCACGGTGACGAGCTTGGTCCCGTCGGGAAAGTAGCTTCGACCTGGATGTCGTGGATCATCTCCGGAATGCCGTCCATCACCTGCGCCCGCGTGAGCACCGTGGCGCCCGCCTGCATCAGCTCGGCAACGCTCCGCCCGTCGCGCGCGCCTTCCAGCACGAAATCGGTGATCAGCGCCACCGCCTCGGGATGGTTGAGCTTCACGCCGCGTTCCAGCCGCCGGCGCGCCACCATCGCCGCCATGGCGACCAGTAACTTGTCTTTCTCACGCGGGGTTAAATTCATGGCCGTCTCACATCGACCAGAGCCGCGGCAACGTCGTGCGGCCGAGCGCGCTCAGCACCGCCACCAGATCGTGTCGCAGCATGGCGCCATCGGGCGCGCAAAGCCGCGCCAGCACAAAGCCATTCCAGGCCGAAGCTCCGACCTCGCCGCGGAATTGGTCACCCTTGGCGCGGATCGCCTCGACCTGCGCGTCGCTCCCCGGCGCAATCAGCATGGTAGCAAGCGCGATGTTGCCGCCGGCGACCGCCGGCTCGGCAAGACGTGCGGCGATCGTCCCATCCAGCCGCACCGTTTCCGCGAAAACGAGCTTTCCCCGCGCTGCACGCGCCAGCGATCGATAAAACTGCCCGTGCGCACCGCTTCGCCCATGGCCGAACGGCCGAACACGATGGCTTCCGCCATCAGCACAGAAGCGTCCTCCGCCAGCGTCACTTCGATCCGGCGGGAGAGCCGTGCATCGTCGAAGAAAATCGTTTCCTGCGGCAGCCAGGCCAATGCGCCGCCCGCTTCGACATTCAACTTGATGGAGACTTCGGCATCCGCGCCGATGGATCGGTAGATCTTCTCCGCCGCCGCCGTGCTCACGGTCAGGTCGGCACCGACACCCGCATGGCATGCGATATCGTAACGGTCACCCCCGGCGGTGCCGCCCGCGGTGTTGACGATGACGGCCTGCAAAGCCGGAGCCAAAGGCCCGGGAAAGCGCACGCGCAACGATCCTTCTTCGCGCACCAGCGTGCGCCGGGTCACTCCGGCTAGCGCCTCGGCACCAAGCGCAATGACGCCGCGGGCGCGATTGGCCGCGAAGATATCCGGCTGCTGCAATACCGCCGCGTTACCCACGTCCATCCCTAGATCGCCAATGCACGCTTGAGCGCGCCTTCATTGAGTTCGGCGCGGCTCGCGGAATAGACGATGGCGCCGCGGTCCATCACGGCGAAATGGTCGCCGAGTTCCTGCGCGAAGTCCAGATATTGTTCGACCAGAACGATGGCGATCTGCCTAAGGCTGCGGAGGTAAGCGATAGCCCGGCCGATATCCTTGATGATTGAAGGCTGAATGCCCTCGGTCGGCTCGTCCAGCAGCAGAAGGCGCGGCCGCATCACCAGCGCGCGACCAATCGCGAGCTGTTGCTGTTGCCCACCGGAAAGATCGCCGCCGCGACGGCCGAGCATGTCCTTCAGCACCGGAAAAAGCGAAAACACGTCGTCCGGAATTCTACGCTGGTCGCGCTTCAATGGCGCGAATCCGGTTTCCAGATTCTCCCCTACGCTCAGCAGCGGAAAAATCTCGCGCCCCTGCGGCACATAGGCGATGCCGCGGCGCGCACGCTCGACCGGCCGCAAGGCGGTGATGTCCGCGCCGCCGAAGCGGATGCTTCCTTTGCTTACTGCATGCTGCCCCACCAAGGCGCGCAGCAGACTGGTCTTGCCGACGCCGTTCCGTCCGAGCACGCAGGTGACCTTGCCGGCCTCCGCGGTGAGCGAAACCCCGCGCAGCGCACGGGCGGCGCCGTAATGAAGGTCGATCGCGTTGACTTCCAGCATGCTCATCTCCCGAGATAAACCTCGACCACCCGCTCATTGGCGGAAACGTCGTCGATCGTGCCTTCCGCGATGACGCCGCCCTCATGCAGCACGGTCACCTTCACGCTGAGATCGCGTACAAAAGCCATATCGTGCTCGACCACAACCACGGTGCGGTCGCGGTTGATCTCTTTCAGAAGTTCGGCGGTCTGACGGGTTTCCGCGTCGGTCATGCCGGCCACCGGCTCGTCGACCAACAACAGTTTCGGCTCCTGCGCCAGCAGCATGCCTATTTCCAGCCATTGCTTCTGGCCGTGCGAGAGGCCGCCAGCCAGCCGGTCGCGTACCGCCCGAAGACTAATAACATCGAGCAATTCATCAATGCGATGTCGCTGGGAGGGCGTCTCGCGCCAGAGCAGGCTTGCGCGCACGCCGCGGTCGCCGCGCAGCGCGAGAAAGAGGTTGTCCTCCACCGTATGCATGTCGAACACCGTCGGCTTCTGGAATTTCCGTCCAATACCCAGCTCGGCGATCTGCGCTTCATCCAGTTTGGTGAGGTCGAAGCCTCCGCCGTCGAAATACACATCGCCGCTATCCGGCCGGGTCTTGCCGGTGATCACGTCCATCATGGTGGTCTTGCCGGCTCCATTCGGACCGATGATGGCGCGCATCTCGCCCGGCTCGATGGCTAGTGAAAGCTGGTTCAATGCACGGAAACCATCGAAAGAAACGCTGACGCCGTCGAGATAGAGCAGAGCCGTGGTAGTTTGCGCGATCATTGCCCTACTCCGCGGGCGCCGGCGACGACACGGGCGCTTCGCCTTCGGGCAAGCGCCGCAGCCGACGTTCCGCCCAGTAATGTTGAAGGGTGCCGACGATGCCGCGCGGCAGCAGCAGCGTAACCGCGACGAACAGCCCGCCCAGCAGGAATAGCCAATAAGGCGCCAGCATGCCGGTGGTGAAAGTGGTTTTGGCGTAGTTGACCAGGATGGCGCCGACGATCGGCCCGATCAGCGTGCCACGACCGCCCACCGCCACCCAGATCACCGCCTCGATGGAATTGGCCGGTGCGAATTCGCTCGGATTGATGATGCCGACCTGCGGCACGTAGAGCGCGCCCGCCACGCCCGCCATGCAGGCCGAGACCGTGAAGACAAATAACTTGTAGGACTCCACCCGGTAGCCCAGGAAGCGCGTGCGCGATTCCGCATCGCGGATCGCGATCAGTACCTTACCGAATTTCGAGCTGATGATGGCGCGGCAGATCACGAAGCCAACCGCCAGCGCCACGCAGGACGCCGCAAACAGCGCGGCCCGCGTGCCCGGCGCCTGCACGTTGAATCCGAGGAGATCCTTGAAGTCGGTCAGGCCGTTGTTACCGCCAAAACCAAAATTGTTGCGGAAGAAGCCGAGCATCAAGGCGAAGGTCATGGCCTGGGTGATGATCGAGAGATAGACGCCGGTGACGCGGCTCCGGAAGGCGAACCAGCCGAACAGGAATGCTAGCAGCCCCGGTACCAGAACGATCATCAGCGCGGCATAGGCGAAGTGTTGAAAACCGTACCAATAGACCGGCAGCTCCGGCCAGTTCAGGAACACCATGAAATCCGGTAACTCCGGATTGGCATACACGCCGCGCGTGCCGATCTGCCGCATCAGATACATGCCCATGGCATAGCCGCCGAGGGCGAAGAAGGCGCCGTGGCCTAGGGAAAGGATGCCGCAATAGCCCCAGATCAAATCGATCGAGACCGCCAGCAGCGCGTAGCAGATGTATTTGCCAAACAGCGCGACCAGATAACCCGGCACGTGCAGCGGAGATTCCGGCGGGAAAAACAGGTTCAGCACCGGCACCACGACGGCTATGAGGAGGATCGCGGCGACAACAACGGTTCCTACTCTCCCCAAGGTGCGGTCGGCGAAGGCGTGCATCATGCTTCCACCGCCCGTCCGCGCAGCGCAAACATCCCGCGCGGCCGCTTCTGAATGAACAGGATGATCAGCACCAGGATGGCGATCTTGCCCAAAACGGCGCCGGCATAGGGCTCGAGGAATTTGTTGGCGATGCCGAGCGTAAACGCGCCCACTAATGTGCCCCAGAGATTTCCCACTCCGCCGAACACCACCACCATGAAGCTGTCGATGATATAGCCCTGGCCTAGATTCGGGCTGACATTGTCGATTTGCGACAGCGCCACGCCGGCGATGCCGGCGATGCCAGAGCCGAGCCCGAAAGTGAGCGCATCGATACGCGCGGTGCGGATGCCCATGGATGCCGCCATGGCGCGGTTCTGGGTCACGGCGCGCATTTCAAGGCCCAGCCGCGTGAAGCGCAGCATCGCCAGTAGGGCGGCAAAGGTGACCAGCGCGAAGCAGATAATCCAAAGCCGGTTATACGTGATGGTAATTTGACCAAGCTCAAAGGCGCCGCTCATCCAAGACGGGGCGCCCACCTCGCGATTGGTCGGCCCGAAGATCGTGCGCACCGCCTGCTGCAGGATCAAGGAAATGCCCCAGGTGGCGAGCAATGTCTCCAGCGGTCTGCCATACAGGAAACGGATGACGGTGCGCTCGATCAGGACGCCGACCGCGCCGGCAACCATGAAAGCAAGCGGCACTGCAAAAACCAGCGAAAGGTCGAACAGGTGCGGATACCGGGTACGGATGACTTCCTGCACTACGAAGGTTGTGTAGGCGCCCAGCATCACCATTTCACCATGCGCCATATTGATAACGCCCATGACGCCGAAAGTGATGGCAAGCCCAATGGCCGCGAGTAGCAGGACCGAGCCGAGGGAAAGGCCGTACCATGCATTCTGTGCGCCGGCCCAGGCCGCGAGATTGTTCTGAATCGCCGTGATCGCCGCCTGAGCGGCGCGGGAAACCGCTGCTGGCGCATCCGCAGGCAGAGCCGAGAGTAGCGCCACCGCCTCTTGATCGTTGCGCAGGCGGATAACGGACACCGCTTCGAGTTTGTCGGCCTCAGCGGCGTCCGGCTTGTAAAGCACGACCGCCGCGCGCGCGACCATCAAGGCGCGTTTCACTTCGGAGTCCTGCTCCTTGGCAATCGCGGAATCGAGCGTTGGCAGAGTTGCGATGTCACGCGATTTGAAAACGGATTGCGCCGCCGCGAGCCGGGTACCGCGATCCGGCGACAGCAGCGTGAGGCCACCGAGCGCCGCTTCCACGGAACGGCGCAGGCGATTATTCAGCCGCACCGGCGCAAACTTCGTGGCAGAGTCGCTCACAGACTCCCCAGTCGCTGCATCGATCAGGTTCGACCCATCCTTGATGACGACCCGGCGCGAATTGGCGTCGAACAGCAGCTGACCCTGTTGCAAGGCGCCAATTACCCGCGGCGCCAGTGGATGGCCGCTGGCCGCTACCGCCGTAATACCGGCCTCGGTGTCGGAAAAAGAGTTGTTGGCGAATTGCCCGATCGCTTCAGGGAAGCTCGCGGCCTGCGCCGTCGCTGCGACGCCGACCAACATGCATAGGACAGAAAGGATCGCCACGACCCGACGGTCATTCCAGAACATTTTTATTGTCCCAGCGAGGTAGAGAAGCGAAGGCGGCAGGTTGCCGCCTTCGCTGTGGTTGAACGTGCGCAGTTACGAGCCCTGACCTCCGCACTTACTGGTTTTGATGTTGTAGTTGCCGCACTTCAGCTTCACCCAGTCGGCGACCAAGTCTTTGGAGCCTTCGAGCTCCTTCGACCAGGCATCGCCCGGGACGAGGCCGGGCGTCTTCCACACCACGTCGAACTGGCCGTCGGCACGGATTTCGCCAATGAAGACAGGCTTGGTGATGTGGTGGTTCGAAAGCATTTCCGACATGCCGCCCGTCAGGTTCGCCGCCTTCGTACCGGGCAACGCTTCGATCACCTTGTCAGGGTCCACGGTACCGGCCTTCTCCACCGCCTTCACCCACATGGCGAAGCCGATGACATGGGCTTCCATAGGGTCGTTGCTGACCCGCTTGGGATTTTTGGTATAGGCCTTCCACTTCTTGGTGAATTCGTCGTTCTCAGAAGTCTTGATCGACTCGAAGTAGTTCCACGCCGCGAGATGGCCGAGCAGTGGCTTGGTGTCGATACCGGCGAGCTCTTCTTCACCGACCGAGAATGCGACGACCGGAATGTCGGTCGCTTTCACCCCGGCATTGCCAAGCTCCTTGTAGAAGGGAACGTTGGCGTCGCCATTGATCGTGGAGACGACCGCGGTCTTCTTGCCTGCGGAGCCGAATTTCTTGATGTCGGCCACGATAGTCTGCCAGTCGGAATGCCCGAACGGCGTGTAGTTGATCATGATGTCCTCGGGCTTCACGCCCTTGGCCTTCAGGTAGGCCTCAAGGATCTTGTTGGTGGTGCGCGGATAGACGTAATCGGTGCCGGCGAGAACCCAACGCTGGACCTTCTCCTCCTTCATCAGATAGTCGACCGCGGGAATCGCCTGCTGATTGGGCGCGGCGCCCGTGTAGAAGACGTTACGCTCGCTCTCCTCTCCTTCATACTGCACCGGGTAGAACAGGATGCTGTTGAGCTCCTTGAATACCGGCAGCACCGACTTGCGCGATACCGAGGTCCAGCAGCCGAACACCACGGACACCTTGTCCTTGGTGATCAGCTCGCGCGCCTTCTCGGCAAACAGCGGCCAGTTCGAAGCCGGATCGACGACCACCGCTTCGAGCTTCTTGCCTAGAACACCCCCCTTCTTGTTTTGCTCGTCGATGAGCATGAGCATCACGTCCTTTAGCGTGGTCTCGCTGATGGCCATGGTGCCGGATAACGAATGCAGGATGCCGATTTTGATGGTGTCCTGCGCCGCCGCCGATGTCGCGGATGCGGCGGTTAGGGTCAGGCCGGTAAGGGCGGCGAGCCATCGCCGGGCCCTCGGCCTCTCTGTGGCCTTATGGAAGTATTTGAGCATCTGAATCCCCTGTTTGACGCGCGCATAAGCCCGGCGCTTTACGCGCGTTCAAGACTTCGCAAGGGACGTGCCAAGGCGGACTGAAATGTTAGGCCCTCAAAATCATGGGATAATTAGCAAGACGTATGCTCAGTCAGCACTGTATCCGCCCATAAATTAGGCAAGTGCCCGATTCTCGCTCTTGGAAGTTCGGACTGGTCGCAGCAAGGCGCGCTAGACCAAATCGCCTTGCAAGGGACTCAACCATCGGACTCAACTTTGAGCACCGCGAAATCACATTCTGACAAATAAACTTTATCAGTTGGAGAGATAAGGCAAGCCAGGCATCACCGGCTGTAAAATATTGCTGTTGAATAAATCGAAATGCGGTTACTCGATAGCAGTCGTTGTCAATAATGAAAGAACATCGTGTACCGCGAAACACTGCCGCCGCCAGTACGATTTCAATGACGGGATCCTGCCGATCGGCGCTGCCTACTGGGCGACGCTGGCTGAACAGGTGCTCCCTATTCAAAATGCGTTTCTTAGCGAGATAGCCGCCGAAAGCAGGAAGCAGGAGGAGTTTACCTCAGCATCTGACCAAGCATTTTGTTCAAGAGCAGCGAATTTTGGTCCGTGTTTGGACACTTCTTAACTAACGTTCTCGCGTAGGCAGAATCTGTGCTGCTCGATTACCGTGGCCGATTAAGCGCCCTCACCTCTTGCAGCGTTAGCGCGCGTGGTGCGGAGCCGTCGAAGTAAACGAAGCGCAGCCGCTGCCGGCGGGAAACCATGGCGGCCGGCAACGGGTTATAGCGGAAAGTTTCACCTCCGAGATGCGGCATGATCGCGCCCACGTCCGCAGCCGCGTCAGTTTCTACCCTCAGGAGCACCAGGCGCTTGCCGTCGCCACCAACCGTCTCAAAGGGGACCTGCGCCAGACGCAAAAAACTGGTCGGATCGGAAGTGGCTGCAAAGCCTTCACTGAACACCGCCTCGACCAAATCGAGATCCGCCTCGGTCTGCACGGCCAGATCAGTCACACTGGCCTCGCTTCCAAGATGCGGCCGCTGCCACTGCACCGCCTGCGGCGCGAGCGGACGGTTGTGTCCGATTCCCGCCGCCGCGCCGTTCGGATGTCCGGGTAAATCCCGACTGTGACCGCTATGCATCGCCCCTCCTTTTCAGTAGCTTACGGGTTTGTCGATGATATGCTTGTGCGAGCCGAGCTTGCCGTGCGCCAGCATCGAGCCGATCGCTTCCACGACCACGCGCACGCCAACCAGCGCAGTGATGTCGGAGGTGTCGTAAGGCGGCGACACTTCCACCACTTCAAAACCGCACAGCCCTTCGGCGGCGACGAGTCCCAGGAGCTTCAGCGCCTCGCGCGGAAGAAAGCCGCCCGGCTCCGGCCAGCCGGTGCCGGGCACAAAGCCGCAGTCGATGCAGTCGACATCGAAGGAGATATAGACCGCGTCGGCGTCTTTCCATGCCAGCTCGAGCGCGATCTCGGCGGTTTTCTCCAACCCGATCTTCTCGATGTCGGCGATGGTCAGCACATTGGTGCCGCGCTTGCGCGCTTCCTTGACGCCGTCGCGCGGAACCTGCCAGCCGCCGATTCCGAGCTGCACCAGGTTGGTGGCGGGCACGTTCGGCAGGTTGGTCGCCCAGAACCACGGCGTCGTATGCATCCGCTCATCGAGGTCCTTTTCCTGGATATCGATGTGGCGGTCGAAATGGATGATGCCGATGCGCTTGGATGTGCATTGCGCGATGCCGCGCACGCAGGGAAATCCGATCGAGTGATCGCCGCCAAGCATGACGGGCAGCGCGCCGGACGACGCCACATGCGCCACCCCGCGCGTAATCTGATCAAAGCTTTTTTCCAGATTGGCCGGGATGGTGAAGACGTCGCCGACGTCGCACAGCGTCATCTGCTCGCGCAGATCGACGCCGAGTTCATAATTATATGGCGTGTAGAGCGCCGAGATGCGGCGGATGCCCTGCGGCCCGAAGCGCGTACCGGGTCGGTAGGTGGTGCCGCTGTCGAATGGGATGCCGATCACCGCTGCATCATATTTAGAAACGTCGCGGACGTTCTCGACATAAGGCGCCTTTAAGAAGGTGTTGATCCCGGCGAAATGCGGCAGCTCTCCGCGCGCAAAGGTAGGAATCGTCTTGTCGGTCAGGCATTCGGCGCCGGGCAGGCCCATATCGAGCGCCCATTGCTGTTCTTTGCGCCAGCCGGCGTCGGAAAGCTTGCCCTCGGCCTCCAGCGCCTTCCACCCTTGACTGGTTTGCCGATCGAAATCGGGATGATGGCGGCGTGCCCGTTCGGTTTGCGCATGTAGCCCGGCCTTTCGGGAGCGGCGGATGTGATGGTCGAAAATCATCAATGCACTTCCTGGCTTGAGATGGCTTGTTTATCGGCAAGTGTACTGATGCCAAGCACGGGCACCGCGCTGTCCCGCCGCAGATCCAGGTCGTAGGTGATGGTGGCGCCGTAGCGGTCGGCCGCCTGCGGATCCTTGCGCGGCCGGTCCAAGGCGATGACGCGGGTGCCGAGCGCGAAGGCTTCCTTGATGTCGTGGGTCACCATGATGACGGTCATCCCGCAGTCTTTCCAAAGCGCTTTGATCAGTTGATGCATCTGCATCCGCGTACCCGGATCGAGCGCGCCGAAGGGCTCGTCGAGCAGCAGCACGCGCGGCTTGCGCGCCAGCGCCTGGGCAATGGCAAGCCGCTGCTGCATGCCGCCGGACAATGCACTGGGATATTTGTCGGCATGTTGCGCCAAGCCGACCTCCTCCAGCAGCGCCAGGCTTTTGGCGCGCGCGTCACGGCGGGCCTGGCCGCGCAGCTGGCCCAGCAAGGGGCTGGCTTCGAATTCGAATGCGACGAGGACATTGCGCAGCACGCTCAGATGCGGAAACACCGAATAGCGCTGGAACACCACGCCGCGGTCCGGGCCGGGCTCGGGCCGCAGCGGCTCACCGCCCAGCAAAATGGCGCCGCGCGTCGGTTGCTCTTGGCCGAGGATCAGCCGCAGGAAGCTGCTCTTGCCCGCGCCGGAGGGCCCGACCAGCGAAACGAACCCGCCGGCAGCGATATCGAGATTGATGCGCTCCAGCACGATCTGGTCGCCGTATTCCAGCCAGAGGTCGCGCACGACGATCGCGCTCATCAGCGTCGCTCCTGCGCGAAGGCCCAAGGGAAGACGCGGCGCGCGAAGCTGCGCCAGCGCATAGTCCATCAGATAGGCAAGCAGGGTGATCCAGGCGACGTAGGGCAGGATCACGTCCATGGCCAGATAGCGCCGCACCAGGAAGATGCGGTAGCCGAAACCGTTTTCGGCGGCGATGGCCTCGGCGGAAATCAGAAACAGGAAGGCGGGCCCGAGCGACAGCCGCAGGGATTCGATCAGCCGTGGCATCACCTGCGGCAGCACCACGCGGATGGCAAGTTGCCAGCTCGAGGCGCCGAGCGTTTGCGCCTTCACCAGTTGCTCCGCCGGCAGATTGCCCACCGCAAGCGCCAGATCGCGCACCAGGAACGGCGCCACGCCAAAGACGATCAGCACCACCTTGGACAATTCCCCGAGCCCAAAGACGATAAACAGGATCGGCAGCACCGCCATCGGCGGGATCATCGACAAGACGGCGATCAGCGAGGACAGGCTTGCGCCGACGACCGGCAACAGCCCCGTCGATACGCCGAAGACCAGGCCGATGGCCGTGGCAATGCCAAGGCCGAGGCCCAGTCTGCGCAAGCTTGCTCCGGTATCGCTCCACAGCACGACTTCGCCGGATCGCCGGTCCGGCTCGAACGCCAGACGATCGGATTGTCGCCGCCATCTCCGAGACCGGCGGCAGCAATTTGTCGTTGGGATTGGCCGCGCGGCGTTCCGCCGAGCTGACGACATAGACCATCGCCATCAATACGAAAGGCAGCAGCGCGAGCAGGAGCCGTGCCGAGCGGCCCGGCACCATGTTCATGAGCCGGCGAATGACGCGCCTCTTCCGGTGTAATGCGTCAGAGCTTGTCGTCGGCCGCCATCTTGGCGAAGGCGGAATCGAAGCGCAGCTTCCGTGTTCTTCTTCGACCCAGCGTCTCACCGGCCGGCATGGCGATGCCCGATCGCGTCCTTGGCTCTTGACGCCTTCGCCGAGCAGGCCGTGATCGAAGGAGAATGTACGCACGAGATCCATGGTCTTGATCAGCGCCGGCGCCGTTCACGAACGCCACCATTTCCTTTGGCGTATAGAACATGCGCGTGGTCTTGAGCTGCGCCTCATAGCCGGCGAGATCGGTGCCGGAGAGTTTCGCCATTGCCTCGCGCGCGGCTTTTCCCTTTTCGGCCGGATCGGACATCGTCGCCATGGTCTCGTACCAGACGCCGATCAGCGCCTTGCCGAAATCGGGATTGTCCTTCAGCGTTTCGGTGTTCACCGACAGCGTATCGATGATCTCTCCCGGAATCTTGCTGGAGTCGAAGACCGAGCGTGGCGCCCGGTTCGCGCCTTCACCTCCATCAGTTGCGGATTCCAGGTGACCACCGCCGTTGCATCCGGCGACTTGAAGGCGCCGACGATATCGGCGTCGGAGGTATTGACTACGGTGATGTCTTTTTCCTTCAGCTTAACCGACCTCGAGCGCGCGGGCGAGCAGATAGTGAGAGACCGATAGCTCAACCATATTGACCTTTTGTCCCTTGATATCCGCGAGCGTCTTACCCTTCTTAAGCACGATGCCGTCGTTGCCGTTTGAGAAGTAACCGACAATGAGTACTGTGGTGTCGACGCCGCCGGCGGCGGGAATGGTTAGTGCGTCCATATTAGTCATCGTGACGCCGTCGAATTTCCCGGCCGTGTATTGATTGATCGACTCGACATAGTCGTTGATCTGCGTGACGTTGATCGTGATGCCATATTTGTTCGCCCATTTATTCACGATGCCGGCCTGCGCCGCATAGGGCCACGGCATCCAGCCCACATAGATCGTCCAGGCGATATTGAATTCTTTCTTCGGCGCTGCGAGGGCACCGTTATGCGAGCCTGCGACCACCGCGAGCGCGGTGAACAGGCAGAGCAGCATGCGCGTGACGAATTTCATGACACCATCCCCATTGTGCATTCGCGTCTTCGGGTCGAGGATGGGCGAGTACCATCGATGCCAATCCTGGCGACCGAGGCCTCCCGGGCTTTTGTCCCTCCGTGCACCCGACGCCATGGCATCGGGCGGCTGCTCTCGGACCAGCGCCCCGCTTGCACGGAGCCGGAACCCTAGCGGCCAACTCCACCTGGATGGTGCAAAGTACGTGCCAGTGAAAAAGGGCGTAGTTCCATGTCGTGTCTGGCAGCCGCGCTCAAATTAAGGGCGCGCCTATGCCTATAAGGTATGCAGCGGAAGGTAAGCGCCGAGCCAAGCACTTAGCAATACACGAAGAACCCTGACTGGATTCGCGACAAGAAACTCAACTTCATTTTCCAGATGACGGAGACGCGCGATCCCCTGATGCCGGATACGCCGACGCTGATGGAATTCGCCAAGACTGACGAACAAAAGAAGAATTCCACCACGGCGGTTGAGCGCCCCCGAAAAAGCGCGTCTTGGCCTCAGCCAAGCGCGCAGAATTAGCGCCTTCGCAGTCTCCGGCTGCGGACCCATCATCCGCTACAGCGACCGTCTGCGCCCTGCAACCGTATTCAGCCACAGCTCCCGCAAGCCAAGCAAAAGCGCGGCGCAGCAGAGCGGCAAGATGAAATAAAGGAACCGGAAGATCAGCAGGGATGCCAACAATTGTTCTTTTTCGAATTGCGGAAGCGCCAGCAGCATCGCCGCTTCAATGACGCCAAGACTCCCTGGCGCGTGGCTCAGAAAGCCAAGGAGCAAGGCCGTGACGAAAATAACAAGCAAGGTAATCAAAGGGATCGTTGGGGAGTCCGGAAGCAGAACGTACATCGCCAAACCCGAACAGACTAAATCGAGGACGCCAATGCCGATCTGGAGGAATGTCCGGCGGAAGTTCGGCAGGATCACCTTCCAGGTTGAACGGCCAAGCACCCGCGGGCGCGGCAGAAGCCATAGCAGATAGCCGGAGATTGTCAGCAGACCCGCAAAACCGATCGCCCGGTTAACCCATGGCGCCATTTGGTTGACAGCGCTGGCGGCCGCCGGGTCATAGGCCATTCCCGGGCCTTTCCAGCGCAAAAAAAGAAAATTCTCCGGATCGCGGACTGGTTGGCTTGCGACGCAGTGTACTACGCGCCCTGCTCCGCCCGTTTTCCCCGCAAACAGGGAATTTAACAGGGAATTTCGCAAATCCTGGGGTTTTGCCACTCCAGAGACTGCAAGTAGTGGGGGCAACACGGCGGTTTGGACGCTAATTCCTACTCAGCAAAACAGGGAATTATCCGGGCAAAGCAGGGAACATTTATAGGAGAACAGGGAATTCTGGAATCACCCAACTGACACGCCAGAAAGGGCGTTTGAACCTCTTGTCCGGCTATGCCTTTGGGCTGTTACACCAGTCGTAAATGCTCAGCGCCATCACCTTGATCGCCGTCAGGTAATCTTCGACCGACACATATTCGTCGTCGGAATGCATGATGGCCGTCGACCCCGGCCCAAAGATCACGGTCGGCGTGTTTCCATAAAGGTTCAGGAAACGGGTATCCGCAGCGCCCTGGCGGCCGCTGATCTCCGGTTGGCGCCCGGTGACTTCCGTGTAGTTCTTGGCCACAGTCTGGACGATGGGATGATCGCTGGAAATTTCGGAGGCCTGCGCGTCGTAGCCCACAAAGCGCACCTTCGGCGGGTGATCCTTCATCCAGGGGTCTTCGGCCGCCGTGTTCGCAATATGCTCGACAAGGCTGCGCTTGACGCCTTCGTGGTCTTCACCCGGAACCGTGGCCATACTGCCCTTTAACAGGCAAGTCGCAGGAAACGAGCTCGGGAAACTGCCGGCGTGGAATGCACCAATCATGCAAGGAAGCGCGTCGATCGCTTTTGGATAGAGCGGGTGCTTCACGGTGGCGAGGCGTTTGGCTTCGAGCGCCTCGACGGCCTTGGTTATCTTGTAGCCAAGCTCAATGCCGCTCACGCCCTGATAGCGCCGCTGGACGCCCGCAGGCTTTCCCTGGATCTCGATCTCGAACCAGATGCGGCCTATGCAGGCTGGCTGGACCGCCAGGGCGCTGGTCTCGCCGGAAATGCCGGCATCCGCCGTGTAACCGCGGATCACCGTATCGAGCGTACCGTGGCCGCTGACCTCCTCGTCTATGACGATGTCGATCATGACATCGCCTTTGAGCTGGATACCGGCGGCCTTGATGTATTCGACCGCCAGGATGTGGCTGGCCACGCCACTCTTCATGTCACAGGATCCGCGCCCATAGATGCGGCCATTCTCGATCTTGGCCGACCAGGGATTGTCACTCCACCCTTCGCCGTTGCCGACGGGGATCACGTCGGTGTGGCCGTTCAACAGCAGCGAGCGGCCGCCACCGGTTCCCTTCAACGTCGCGACGATATTGGGTCGGCCCTCATAGCCACGATCCACGGGAATATAGCCGGGATGCTTCTTCAGAGCTTCCCAATCGGATTCCCACATATCGACATCCAGGCCGACCTTTTTCAGGTAATCGGCAAGGAAGGCCTGAATCTTTCCCTCGTCACCCGTGACGCTCGGGATCGCCACCATGTCTTGGAGGAATTTGATCGCCTTGTCTTGATTGGCATCTATCGTATCGAGGATCTTCTTGCGGGAGTTCGGTCATGAGGTATCCTTCCCTCTTCGATCACGAATGCATTTCAGCTTCATGCGCCGGGCCTCACCGCGGTGGGCGATCACGGCCCAACAGGCGACTCAGCCGTGCCTTGATCCGGTTCCTCAATACGGAGAGGAGCAGGCCTCCGGCATTCAGTTCGGCGGCCGGTGCACCAGCGTGATCCACTCCCCCCAATCGCGCCTCGACCTGTTGCGCGAAGGCCGCGATCAGGCGGCTCGCGATATCGCGCACAAGGTCGGCACGGCTGAACTGCGCGAGGGCGCCGGTTAGCCGGTAACCGACATTCAGATCAACCTGCGTCGTGCTTTCGGATGCGGGCACAAGACGATACCGAATGATCCCGCGCGTGGCCGAGTCACTGCGTGAGTCGCGTCCGCTGCCATGGATCGTGCCGCTGTGGGTGGCTTCATCCCGATCGATTTCGGCGGCGCCATGGAATTCCGAAGCGATGGGACCAACCTTGATCCGGATCTTCCCGGCAACGTGCCGCGCGGTTGTATCTCCATTCACCGACGCGCCAGGAAGACAGGCTGCAACCTCTGCGGTATTGCCAAAAAAGGTCCATACCTCGGCCAGAGGATGATTGACGGTGAAGCTCTGGTCGAAGCTCGCCTGCGGCTTCCAGTCCGTCAGCTGGCCGCCAAGGGTGACCTCGGCCGCGTCTACGCGTGCTTTGGTAGCCACGACCAATGCACGAGGGCTGCCGCTGATGCTATTGCCGTGCCCCGAGCCGGCGGGCCCAAGTGCGGGGTGCACCTCGCCTGTCAGAGGCGCGATACCACGAGCCCGCCGCTCGGCGATGACGCTCTGTATGGCCCGCACGATACCCGCATAGCCGGTGCAGCGGCAGAGGTTCCCACTCATGGCCACCCGGATGGCCTGCTCGTCCGAATCCGGTGCTCTCAGGACGAGGTCGCGTCCGGAGATCAGCATGCCCGGGGTGCAATAGCCGCACTGCAAAGCGTGTTCGCGCGTGAACGCCGCGCGCAATTCCCTGCCGATCTCGTCGTCGTCGAGACCTTCGATCGTGGTTACGCGTGAGCCGCTGCACGCTACCGCATAGGTAATGCAGGAGCGAATGGGCACACCATCAACCAGCACCGTGCACGCACCGCAGACGCCATGCTCGCAGCCCAAGTGCGTTCCGGTAAGCGTCTGGGTTTCGCGAACGAAATCGGCGAGATGGGTACGCGGCTCGACGTCCGCCGTGACCGCACGGCCGTTGATGGTGAATTCAACCGCTGTCATGGCCGCTCTGCCTGGACAATCGCCCGCCGCAGGCAGGCGAAATGTATCTGCTGTTCGATCGGATCGGTCAGGCCATGCGCGGCCATCGCCTGATCGACAAGCTTGCGGTCGATGGGCTTTTGCGAGCCGGCGGTGCCGCCGAACAAAGCGCGCGCATCGTTGAAGATGATCGGCTTGCCGCCGGTGGCACCAATCACGGCCCGGCAGAGGGAGCGATCGGGATCGTGGAGATAGGCGCCGATCGCATAGGCGAACTCGCCGGTCTTGCGGCAGCTCTTGTAAAAGCCCCACCGCGCCGCGGATGAGAAACGGGGAATGCGGATGCCGCTCAGCAATTCGCTGGGCGCCAGATTGCATTCGAACACGCCCGCCATAAGCATTTCGACCGGCAGGCGCCGCTGCTGGCGGGCGCCCTGCACGATAGCTTCCGCGCCCAAAGCCGCCAGGGCGGAAATCCAGTCGGCCGAGGGATCGGCATGGGCGAGGCTGCCACCGATCGTCCCGCGATTGCGGACCGCGCGATAGGCTATGCCGGCCGCCACCGTACGCAGCGCGCCACCGGTGACGTCTGGAACCCGGCCGTCCTCGATGTCGGCATGCGTAATACAGCTTCCGATCGTTATCGCTTCCGGCGTCTGTTCCACACGCTTCAACTCGGCAATGCCGGTGATATCGACCAGCAGATCAGGCTGCACCAGGCGCAAATTCAGCATCGGCCCGAGCGATTGCCCGCCCGCCAGGAATTTGACAACTGCATCTTCGCGGCTTGCGGCTGCCACAGCGGCGGCAACATCGGCCGGACGCACGTAGTCGAAACGAACCGGCTTCACGTCGGACTCCGGCCAGCTTGCGCGATCGCGTGCAACACCCGCCGCGGGGTGATCGGCGAATTCAAAAGCTCGGCACGCAAGGGCCGCAAGGCGTCGTTGACGGCATTGATGATCGCTGCAGGTGGCGCGATAGCCCCGCCCTCGCCGAGCCCTTTAACGCCGAATTCGGTGTGCGGCGCGAGCGTTTCCATGTGATGGATGCGCGGCGCAGGTACCTCGGTCGGCCCCGGCAGCAGATAATCCGCGAATGTCGAAGCAAGCGGCTGTCCCGCCGAATTGAATGGCATTTCCTCGTAAAGCGCCGTTCCGATCCCCTGCGCATAGCCGCCAAGGATCTGTCCGTCGACGATCATCGGATTGACCAGCTTGCCGCCGTCCTCAACGATCACGTAATCGAGAATTTCGACGGCGCCGATTTCCGGATCGACGGCGACCAGAGCAGCATGCGTGGCGTAGCTGAACGTGCCGCTGTCCGGCGTGGGCCGATACCCGATCGTTGCTTCCAGTCCGCCCATGTCGACGTCGCGGGGCAGGTTCTGTGGCTGTAGATACCAGGTGCGCGCTACCTCGGTGAGGGAAATCGCGCCTTGCGGGGCGGCAACGTGGCCGCCATGCACCGACACATTCGAAACATCGGTCTGCAGCAGTTGCGCGCCAATCTTGGATGCCCTTCGCGCGAGTTCCCTGCACGCCATCGAAACGGCGCCGCCTGCCATCACCATGCAGCGCGATCCCCACGTCCCGGTCGAATACGGAGTCATGGCGGTGTCGCCGTGCACGACCTTGATCTTGGCGACATCGATACCGAGGATTTCATGCGCCACTTGCGCGAGCGTGGTCTCCAGGCCCTGGCCGTGCGAATGCACGCCGACGCGCAATTCCAGGCCACCGTCTGGCGTCAGCCGCGCCGTTGCCTGCTCGAAACCGGGCACCATGGGGATGCCCCAGCCGTAATAGACCGAGGTGCCATGGGCGGCTTGTTCGCAATAGGTCGAAAAGCCGACACCAATGATGCGCCCGTCAGCTTCTCCGCGCTTCTGCCGTTCGCGCACCGTGGGAACGTCGATTGTGGCGAGCGCCCGGCGCAGCGATTCCGGATAGTCGCCGCTGTCGAACGTCTTCTTGGTGATATTGGTGAAAGGCATCTGCTCCGGCCGGGCGAGATTCTTCTCCCGCACCTGATGCGGTTCGATACCGGCTTCACGCGCGACGGCATCGAGGATGATTTCGAGCGCGAAACAGACCCCGGTTCGCGCCACGCCGCGATACGGCAAGATCGGGCATTTGTTTGTGGCGACGGAATATGTGCGGCACCGATAGGCGGGAAAGTCGTAGGGGCCCGGCAGAATACTCGCGATCTGCGCTGCCTCCAGGCAGGCTGAGAACGGGTAAGCCGAATAGGCGCCGGAATCGACGGTCGCTTCGCAGTCGATTCCGAGGAGGCGTCCATCCCGGTCCGCATAGCCCGTGATTCGGTAATGATGTTCGCGGCAATTGGCGCCGGCCGTCAGATGTTCACGCCGGTCTTCGATCCAACGCACCGGGTGCCCGCAACGCATGGCGAGCCATCCCAGACAGACCTCTTCGGCCAGCAGGATACCTTTATATCCGAAGCCGCCTCCGACATCCGGCGCAACGACGCGGACCTGCCCTTCTTCCAAACCCAAACAGCCAGCGAGGCCTGTTCGGATGATGTGCGGCATCTGGCAGGCCGAATAAAGCGTCAACTGCTCGAGACGGCTATCCCAGATGGCGACCACGCCGCGGCCTTCGATCGGCGCCATGCATTGGCGGGCGGTCCGGATTTCGCGCGTGACCTTGATGGGAGCATCCAAGACCTTTTCGATATTCACATCGACGAAGGTCTCCAGAAATACGTTGTCGCCCCAATGATCGTGCACCTGCGCCGAGCTCGGCTCGCGTGCGCCGAGCATATCGTAGACGGCGGGAAGCTCTTCCAGATCCACAGCAACGGCGGCGGTGATATCTTCCGCTTCGGCGCGCGTCGCGGCGAGGCACATAGCGATGAGTTCGCCGACGTAACGCACCTTGCCGGTCGCCAGCGGCGGCTGATCGGAAGGTTTGAACCCACGCAAACCGGAAACGGCGCGGATCGGCTTCACGTTGGCGAGATCGGCGGCGCTGAAAACCGCACCCTCGTGCGCCTCCGGAACTGTTATGCCGCGGAGATGCGCATGGGCGAGCGAACTGCGGACGAATGCCACATCTTGCATGCCTGCAAAGCGCAGGTCGGCGACGAACTGGCCGCGTCCGCGCATCAAGCGGTCGTCTTCCTTGCGCAGGAGGCGGGCACCTACGCCTTGCTCTGTCACGACCTTACTCCAGTCCGGAAACCAAAGGCGCCTCCGGGCGAGGCGCCCCCAAGTCTATATCCTAATCTTAGTACGACATCAATTGGAACTGCCAAGCCCGCTGGTTGCCGCGGCAGCAGATCCGGATTTTTTCGCAGGCCGTGCGCGGGCAACTGATTTCGACGCGCCCCGAGAACCAGCGAGGAGATCGATATGCAGCTTGATCGCGTCGCTGCGGTAGATGATATCGGCGACGTAGATCGCAATTCCCCGTTCGTCGATCACCACGCAGCGACATTCCGCGATAGGAGCTCCGAGGGCGATGCGCAGATGATCGGCCGTGACCGGATCGGCGCTGCCGATCACAACGGTCTGGTGAGCATCCTGGACATCGACGCCTTTCAAGCCCGCAAGCACGGACAATGCCGGGTGCTGGCGGAATTCGTCCGGCGCGCGCCGGTAGATCTGGTCGGCTAGGTGGAGACTTACAATGCCATAGGGCTCGCCTCCCTTGTATTGCACGCTACGCATGAACATGTATTTGGAAGCCAGCGCGCCCTCACCTTCCCGCAAGACCGGAAACGGCGGCGGATCATCCACTTTGATGCGCTTGGGCACATTATCCTTGATGTTCTCCACCAGCACCTCCCAGCTGGTCGCGAGCTTGAACCAGTAACGCGGAGACCGGCTTCTCGGCCACGAAAGTGCCGCGGCCCTGCTGCGAGTGCAGCAGTCCCTCTTCACGCAGGATGTCGATAGCCTGACGAATGGTTACGCGCGCAACCTCGAATTCGCGCTCCAGTTCGACCAGCGTTGAGATCTTTTGCCCGGGGAGCCATTGCTTCGTTTCGATCCGACGCCGCATAACTGAGGCGACCTGGATGTACAGGGAAACGCGGCTTCGGTCATAAACCCTCGATAATTCTGACATGGCCCTCTGCGCTGCCTACAACCTCAGCTTTTACTATCAACCTGAAAACAAGCACAAATTCCCCCCATTTAAAGCGCGAAACCGGCCGATTAGTGTTACTCGGCGGCAGTGCGATACGCTGCCGGCGGCGGGCAGGAACACATCAGATTGCGGTCACCATAAGCATTGTCGATCCTGTTCACCGGCGGCCAGTATTTTTGTCCGGGCAACACGCCCTCCGGAAATGCGAGGCACCTTTGATCCGGCCCAACAGACCGAGAATGTGGTGCCCCCTCTGTCCTGAGCCTGAGAGTGTTATCCCGTCGGCGGGCGCGCCTGCGCGCCTCTCTCCAGAGTGTCGTAACCCGTGCGGTTCTTGGGCCTGAGAGTTTCCGGGGCGGTTGCTCCTTCGGCGTCGGGCGGACCGATCTCTCCCGCAATCGGGATTCAATGGCGCTTGAGCACTCCCTTCCCAAGGTCAGGAACATAGTAACAGTATCAAGGAGTCGCCCCCCTGTCATGGCGAAATTTCCGCGCCTATCGATCGATCGCGCAGCGGTCATGACAGCTTGCCGCGCCAGTGCCATGATGCCGTCTTATCGCTTACGCGCTGCCCGTTCCATGGTCTGGCCAGGATCTATAATGACAGTCGAGGCAAATCTCGGATCGGCAATCGGCCAGCGCCGGTCGGTTCGCCGCTACCTGCCCGGCCCGATCGAGCAGGCGGTGCTTGAACGCATCCTTCTCGCGGCAACGCGGGCGCCCTCCGCCCATAACCGCCAGCCCTGGCGCTTTGCTGTTCTGGACAAGGCTTCAGCCAAAGAAGCCCTTGCAGCCGCCATGGGCCAGCGCTTGCGTCAGGATCGTACGGCGGATGGCGACGACCCGCAGGCGATAGAAGCCGATGTAGCCCGCTCCTACGCGCGGCTCACCGAAGCGCCCGCCGTCATCTTGATCTGCGCTGATATGCGCGACATGGATCAATACCAGGACGAGCGCCGCCGCAATGCCGAATATCTGATGGCAGTGCAGAGTACCGCCATGGCGGCGCAAAACCTGCTGCTGGCCGCCACGCAGGAAGGACTGGGCGCCTGCGTGATGTGTGCGCCGGTGTTCTGCCCAGACGTTGTAATCGACGCTCTGGGCTTGCCGGGTGGGTGGCAGCCCCAAATGCTGATCACCCTCGGTAATCGCGGCACTAACGGCAAGCATCGCACGCGTCTGCCGCTCAAGGCGGTTGTCACATGGCCGCGCGGGAAGTTCAGGCGAAGGCTTAACCCGCTAGATAGGCGCTGCGGACATGCGGGTTGTCGACCAGCTCCTGGCCGCTGCCGGACAGCGCCAGCGACCCCGACTCCAGTAGGTAGGCGTGGTCGCACATCTCCAGCGCCGCCAGGGCGTTCTGTTCGACCATAAGCACGGTCGTTCCGGCGTTGCGGATGCCAGTGATGATATCGAAGGTGCGCTCCACGATATTGGGCGCGAGCCCGAGGACGGCTCATCGAACAAGATCAGCTTCGGCCGCGACATCAGCGCGCGGGCGATGGCGAGCATCTGCTGCTCGCCGCCAGATAGCGTGCCGGCCTGCTGCTGCCGCCGCTCCGCCAGGCGCGGGAACTGCTCGAAGGTGCGCACGAAATCCGCTGCGATCTCCTGCCGGTCTTTGCGCAGATAACAGCCCATTTCGAGGTTTTCGGTCACGGTCATATAAGGAAAGACGTGGCGTCCCTCCGGACAGTGCGCGATGCCCAGTGACAGGATCTGCCGCACCGTCGCGTAGGTGATGTCCTTGCCGTCAAATAGGATCTTGCCGCCGGCAGGCGTCAGCAGGCCGGAGATGGCCTTGAGCGTGGTCGTCTTGCCCGCGCCATTGGTGCCGATCAAGGCGACGAGCTGGCCGCGCCCGACGGTGAGCGAGATGCCCTTTACGGCCGCCACCTTACCGTAGCGGCAGACAAGATCGCGAAGCTCAAGCACGCTTCTTCCCCTGTCCCAGATAGGCGCGGATCACTTCGGGGTCGTTCTGAATTTCGGCTGGCGTGCCCTGGGCAATGATGCGCCCGTAATTGAGCACGACAATGCGCTCGCATACTTCTGTCACCATCGGCATGTCGTGATCGACGAGCAGGATGGTCACGCCGGTGTCGCGGATCTTTCGGACCAGCTTGACGAAACGCGCGGTTTCAGCGGCGTTCATGCCCGACACAGGCTCGTCCAGCAGCAGCATCGACGGTTTAACCGCGAGCGCCAATGCCACGCCGAGCAGGCGCTGCTCGCCATAGGGCAAGGTGCCAGCCTGCTCATTGGCGCGCTGTTCCAGCCCAACGAAACGCAGGATAGCGTTGGCCTCGTCGACAAGCTCGCGCTCGGATGATTTCTCGCGGCCGGTTTGCAGCAGAGTGTCCCACAGATTCGAACGGCCGCGGCGGTGCAATCCAGTGAGCACGTTCTGGAAGACGCTTCTCTCCTGGAACAGGCTGGTGCGCTGGAAGGTCCGTACCAAGCCAAGTTTGGCTATCTCATGCGGCTTCAAGCCGTTCAGCAAGGTCGACCGGTAACGCACATCACCGCTGGTCTGCTTGAGAAATCCTGTAACGACGTTGAACGACGGTCGTCTTGCCCGCGCCGTTCGGCCCGATCAAGCCGACGATCTCGCCGGCGCCTACCGAAAAGGTTATGTCTGCAACGGCGACCAGCCCGCCGAAGTGCACGGCGGCGTGCTCGATCGAGAGGACCGTTTCAGCCGGCGCGCTCATTGCTGGGGCGCCTGTGCCGGCGTAGCCGGCAACGCGTCGGCATCAGGCGGCCGTTTGCGGACCGATACGTAGCGCGCGATCGCGGGCACAATCCCTTGCGGCAGGAAAAAGACGACTAGCACCATCAACACGCCGTAGATGATCCACTGCACCTCGGGCTGAAACGCCATCGCACGAAGGAGCTCCGGCACAAAGCCGAACAATATACCGCCGACAATCGGGCCTGCCAGCGTACCCTTGCCGCCGGTGATCACCATGATCACCATAGTCACGGTATAGATGAACAAGAAGATGTCAGGGTCGACGATACGGATGTAATGTGTGTAGAGCGCACCCGCCATGCCCGCCATCGCCGCGGATATAATTGTGGCGATCACCAGATAGCGCGTCACGTCGATGCCAACCGACATGGCGAGTAACTCGTTCTCGCGCAGCGCGATCATTGCCCGACCAGCACGAGAATTGACCAGCCGCGCAATGATCACATAGGAAACGACCCCTGCCACAAGCACGAGAATGAAGAAGGCCGGTTTGCGCAGGAACGATAGTTCGAACGCGCCGGTTCCGAGCGTCAGCGCCGGAATGTTAGTGAGCGCCATCGGGCCTTGCGTCAGCTCAACCCAGTTGACCGCGACAAGCCGTACGACCTCGGCAAAGCTGATCGACACGATCACGAAATAGGCACCGCGCACCCGAAACGACAGCTTGCCAATTGCGTAGCCGGTGAGCCCGGCAACCACGATGCCGCAGAGCATGGCGAACCAGACCGGCTTCGGCGTTAGACCAGCGGTGAAACCCGAGAAAATCTGAACCTCGAACCCGAGCGAGACCAGGGCGCTTGTGTAGGCGCCGATACCGAAGAAGGCGACATGCCCAAGCGAGAGCTGGCCCGTATAGCCGAGCAACAGGTTGAGGCTCATGGCCGCGATGATGAAGATGCCGGTCGTAATCAGAATATGCAGGAAGTAGAAGTCGGTCATCCAAAGCGGGATTGATGCCAACAGCGCAACAAAAAGCCAGGGAAGATAACGGCTCACCCTACCCGTTCCTTCCGAGCGAAGAGACCGGTCGGCCGCACCAGGAGGATCAGTATGATGAGCACGAATCCCATGGCGTCGCGGTAACCCGAGGAGATGTAGCTGGCACCGAGTTCTTCCACGAAGGCGAGGATAAAGCCGCCCAGCGTGGCGCCTGTGATGCTGCCAAGCCCGCCGAGGATGACGATCGCGAAAGCCTTGGTAGCGGCGAGATCACCCATTCCCGGCGCGACGAAAAACACCGGACCGAGCAGCGCGCCGGCCGCCGCCGCAAGGCCGGAGCCCAATGCGAATGTGGCGGTATGGATCCGGTCGATCCGAATGCCCATCAGCGCAGCCGTTTGCCGATCCTGGAACGTCGCCCGCATTGCCTTGCCCAGCCGCGTGCGGTTCACGAGATAGTAGGTTGCGGTGATCAGCAAAAGCGCAACCACGACCACGTAGATGCGGTTCCAGGACACCGACAGCGGGCCGAGAATCAGCGGCTCGGTAGGAAACGGGTTAGTGATCGAATGCGCCACGCCGGACCATACGAATTGTTCGGTATTCTGCATTGCGATCCAGGCGCCGATCATCACCAGCATTGTCGTATCGATGTCGGCGCCTCGCAGCCGGCCGAGCAGCAGCAGTTCAATGGTGGCACCAAGCACCACCCCAAGCACTACCGCCAGGACGAGCGCCACGAAAAAATTGACGCCCAACAGCATCACGAACGCGTACATGCAATAGGCGCCGAAGGCATAGAGTTCACCATGCGTGAAATTGACCACGCGCATGATGCCGAAGATGAGAGTCAGCCCAATTCCGAGCAGCGCATAGGTACCGCCGAGGATCGTCGCATTCAAAAGATGCTGAACGAGCTGGTCCAACCTTCGAACTCCGAAGCATGCCGTTCGGGGATGAAAGGCACGAGCGTCGAGCGGCGGGTCGTGCCTTGATGCAGGTTTAGCTTAGAACGACGTCTTGGCCACTTTGCCGTTCGTGATCGTCACGAGATAGACGGCAGGCTCGTTCTGCGCGCTTTCCTTACCGGCCGGCCCCTGCTTGATGAAATGGATGTCGCCATACACTCCCTTTACCTTGACGTTCCACAGGGCGGCGCGGATTGCCTCGGAATCCGGCTTGCCGGCGGCCTTGATGGCGGCGACGGCGACGTGGATGCCGTCATAACCGCGGAAGCCTTCGGTCAGACCGCCTACATGGTGGCCGCGCTTCTTCCACTCATCCATGTAGCGCTTAGAAGCGTCCGGGTTCTTCGTCACCTCGGGGAACCACGGCGTGAAGAATACCGTATGGAACGAGCCGTTGGCGGCATCGCCCGCCTGCTCGATCAGCTGGTCAGGCGAATTCGAACCACCGCAGGAGATGATCTGAACCTTGAGCTGCTGCTCCTTGGCCTGCTTCAGAATCAGGGTGAGCTGCTCCACCGCTGTCGTTACGAACAATGTGTCGCCGCCGGAAGCCCTGATCTTCGCAAGCTGGGCGGAGAAGTCGTTCGCCTTCGGGTCCATCGTCTCCATGATGCCGATCTGGACGCCATTTTCTTTGAGCATTTTGGCAAATTCGGCGCCTGAGCCGATACCGAAGTCGTTGTTGGTGAAGAGGAAGTCCGCCTTCTTGATGCCCATCTTGGCGACTAAAGGCTGGAACGCCTTAGCTTCCATCGCGGAGGTCGGGCTGATGCGGAAGACGTAGGGGTTTCCTGAGGTGGTGATTTTGCCCGAGGAGGAAGTCTCGACCACCATCGGTACTTTGTACTCTTCGAGCTTGGGCATCGCCGCGAGCGTCAGCGTCGAACTCCAAGCGCCCATCAGGACCGGCACCTTGTCTCGCTGAATGAGCTTCTCAACCGTGCCGACTGTCTCTGTCGGGTTGGACTTGTTGTCCTCGATGATCAGCTGGATCTTCTTGCCCAGCACGCCGCCGGCGGTGTTGATCTCGTCCTCGGCGATTTTCGCGCCTTGCGCAACGTAGTTGCCCGACGCCGCGAACGCACCGGTCAGCGGCTGGGTCACGCCGATCTTGATCGTGTCCTGCGCGAACGCCGTGCTGGCGCTTACAGCCACAATGGCTGCGGTCGCCATCAATCCTACAAGCTTACTCATCTGCAATCCTCCGATTGTGTCGACCACGGTCGACGGCGTAGTGCACTCAAGGTTGAGACCACTCGGCCCTGCCGGAGCGAGTGGACGCAGCGTCAGTTGCTTTGGTGAAAGCGCTTCCCGAAATCGGAGCCGTAGACGGCGCATTGAAGGTTGCACGCCCACGCAGCTTGTACGAGTTGGTTGCGTTAGCCCGCTCATCAGCGCTGCCCTTCTCTCCTGAGGAAGCCATCCTATCTTTAGGATGTTAGTAATGGTGCAAAACCCAGGCAAGCTCAAACTTTGCCCTAGCATGGCGTAGACGTCTGCGAGCGCTCCAGCAGCGTGCGCCGAAGCTCCCCGCCGCCTTTATCGGGCCGCCGATTCCGATCTTGAAAAGCTCGAAAACCGATGATCATCGGTTTCTGTCCGGAGATTTCCTCCGACCGCGACAGCTGTTCTTCAACCTCGGGATGATTTCGCGCGCGATGATCTCGATCTGCTCCATTTCGTAGCGATAGGGCACAAAAATGAGCTTCTGCACGCCCACCGCGAGATGCGCCTTCAATTGTTCCACGCATTCGTCGACGGTGCCAAGGATCGCGCTGTCCTTGGTGGAGTCGCTCCAGGAGGCGTAGTCCCACTCCTTGCCGAGCCATTCCATCATCTCTCCCTTGACTGCGGCCCGCGACTTCCCGATACGGATCGGAAGCTGTGCGGCGTTGAGCAGCGCGTCGGGATCCTTGCCGGCTTCCTTCGCGAAATCGCGGATCTTGGCCCATGACTTAGCGAAGCTTTCCGGCCGGTAGAAATATGTGAGCCAGCCGTCGCCATCGACGGCCGCGCGCTTGAGCACGCGATCCACATATCCACCGATCAGGATCGGGGGCCGCGGCTTCTGCGCCGGCTTTGGATACATAACGCCCGCGGGAATCTTGTGATACATGAAGTCGCCCTTGACCATATCCTCGGTCCAGAACCGGGTCATGATAGCGAGGTTCTCATCCATGATCTTTCCGCGCTTCTCGAACGGAACGCCGACTGCGTCAAACTCGCGCTTGTACCAGCCGGACGCCATGCCCATGATCAGGCGGCCGTTTGACAGCAGGTCCATGCTCGAAAGCTGCTTGGCCAACACGACCGGATACGGGAGGTCTGAACGTATTCGACAGCAGCGACTACTCGAAATATCACGGCGTCCAGTTTATCTTTAAGCGAAGGATCAGTAAGGGTCTGGGATTTCAGTTTGGTTACACACTTTCGAAGTCGAAAGATAATCGTTCGTGGGATCCGTCGCTCAGCACAGTCTCAACCGGCTCGGTCCAATCGGCTTCGAGCACGCCGTTCGATTGACCAGATCGTAGTCTCAACTACACCTGGTCCGACTTCGATCGACGTCATGTTTTCCAGGGCACGTACACTTACGAGCTGCCGTTCGGCAAAGGCAAGAAGTTCCTCTCCGGCTTGCCGTCGATTGTGGACCACGTGATTGGTGGCTGGCAGATGGCGGGAACAGTGTTGTGGACGTCAGGCAGACCATTCACTGTCTACTCGGGCATCAACACACTGAGCAATGTCGTGCAATCAACGGCCAACTGCAATGGCTGCACAAGAAACAGTGGTCAGCTCGTTCAGGAGGGTGGCAGGAACTTCTGGTTTGACGCCGCCACACGTGCTCAGTTCAGCCAGCCGGTAACCGCCTTATTGGAATACCGGGCGCAACTTCTTCCTCGCGCCGTACTACTTCCAATGGGATTCATCGCTCTCAAAGAAATTCAGAATTACCGAGCGCGTGAGTTTCGATTTCCGTGTGGATGCACGCAACGTTTTGAACAACCCGTCGTTTGACAATCCGACCGCCGTCTTCACCTCGACGATCTTCGGACGGATCAACGACAGCGTCACCAACAACGCGCGTCGCATTCAGGTCTCAGGCAAGTTGAGCTTCTAGGCCCTTATCCACAGATTACACAGACTGCTTTCTGTGTAATCTGTGGATTTTGTCTTTTCTCAGAACTGCAACTTCAACGCAAACTGAATTACCCTAGGCTTCACCCGTCTGCACAATCGTCTGTGTTGAAGGTGGCGCTACGGCCGCGCAGCACGCCGAAGCAAAAACACGCTCGACCTTATGCTCGGCGAGCCGGTTTCACCAGGCCGGCGAACGGCACTGCGAACGTCGCGACACCCATCTTCCATGACAACAAGGTGTTCTACACCTCGAACTACGACACCGGTGCCGCGCTGCTCGGGCTGACGGCCAGGAACGGCGAGGTCGCGGCGGCTGAGCTCTACTTCACCCGCGAGATGCAGAACCATCACGGCGGAGTCGTGCTGGTCGATGGTTATCTCTACGGCTACAGCAACTCGATTCTCACCTGCCTCGAGTTCGCAACCGGCAAGATGATGTGGCGCCACCGCAGTGTCGGCAAAGGTGCGGTGACCTACGCCGACGGCCGACTTTACCTCGTCGGCGAGAATCAGACGGTCGGCCTCGCGGATGCGTCGCCAACCGCCTACACAGAGCGCGGCCGCTTCCGCATCGAGGACCAGGGCTGGCCGACGTGGGCGCACCCCGTCGTGACCGGCGGGCGGCTGTATATCCGGAACCAGGGCACGCTCACCAGCTACGACGTGCGGGCGCGCTGACCTCCTGCTACACTACCGCCCTCTCGCGTCAGCCTTCGACACGGTTCGCATCGTGCGGGCGGCGCAGGGCGTGCGCCCTTCCGCATCGCAACCGTTCGGACATCAACGCGCCGGTCACGCCGCTCGAGGAGCAGACCATGGTCATCAAGCGAATCGGTCCCGTCTCGGTCGCGAAGATCTCCGGGACGCTGTACGCCGCCATCGGCCTCATCTTCGGTGCCATCTTCTCGATGGTCGCTCTGGCGGGAGGCATGGCCGCCGATTCGTCCGATGGCGCCGGCCTGGGCGCGCTGATCGGGGTTGGCGCAATCATCGTCTTCCCGGTCTGTTACGGCCTGATCGGATTTGTCGCAACGCTGATCTTCGCGGCGCTGTACAACGTGCTCGCCACCATGGTGGGCGGCATCCAGATGGACGTGGAATGAGTCTCCCGTCGGGCCGGTTCGCCTGAGGCGCAGCCTGCTGGCTCTCCTCCGCACGGCACAACCCTTTCGATACGACCGTCTTCAGCTGTCGCACGTGAGACCGACCGGCCCCGTTGCCACCATCTCTCAACGCGCCCTGAATCGAGCCACGCTCGCCCGCCAGCTGTTGCTCATTCGGGAGACGCAGCCGGCAGTGCAGGCCGTCGAGCGGCTGGCCGGCATGCAGTCGCAGCTGGCCCGCCCGCCTTTCGTCGGTTTGTGGTCGCGACTGGAAGGCTTCAGACGCGAGGATCTGCTGAAGGCCCTGCATGCCAGAACGATCGTGCGGGTGACGGCGATGCGCGCCACCCTGCACCTGCTGTCGGCGAACGACTACGTGAAGTTTCGCGGTACGCTGCAGCCGATGCTGACACGGTCGCTGCGCTCGATCGGCAAGGCGGGCGTCGACGCTGTCGACCTGGATGCGGTCGCCGCGAGCGCGAAGCAATTTCTCGGTGCCACGCCGGCCACATTCGCCGTCCTGCGGGACCACCTCGCAACGCGCCATCCGGACACCAATCCGCGGCTGCTCGGATATGCCATCCGGATGCTGGTGCCGCTCGTCCAGGTACCCGGGCCAGACCCATTCGGATTCCCCGCGGCGTGCGATTTCGCCACGGCCGACACCTGGCTGGGCAGGCCGATCGACGTGGAGAATGGCGCCCCGATCGAGACGCTGATGCGGCGGTACTTGGCGGCGTTCGGCCCCGCAACACCGGCCGATGCCCAGACATGGTCGGGGCTCCAGGGTCTGCGCGGCGTGTTCGACGCGATGCGTCCATCGCTCGTCACGTTCCGGACCGAGGACAATCGAGAGCTCTTCGATCTGCCCGACGCGCCACGCCCAGGCGAGGATACCGAAGCGCCGGTCCGCTTCCTCCCTGAGTTCGACAACCTCGTGATGGCCTACGCCGACCGCCGCCGATTGGTGGCCGACGAGCACCGCCCCCGCCTGATCACGAAAAATCTGCAGGTGCCCGCGACGTTCCTCGTGGATGGCCGCATCGTCGGCACGTGGAGGATTGAACGAAAGGGCAAGGCCGCCACCGTGATGATGGAGCCATTCGAAAAGCTCAAGCCAGCCGCACGCGCGGCGCTCACCAAGGAAGGCAGAGCGCTCCTGCAATTCGCGGAGCCTGAGGCGTCAGAGCTGCGCGTGACTCAACCCTAGACAGCCCCCAGCCCCATCCAGTCCTCGGCGCTCAGCCTCCGATTTACCGCCGAGCTCCGACTACAGCCCGCGAGCCCCGCAGCCCCGAAGCCCCCGGCCCCGAGCCCCGAGCCCCAGCCCCGCCACTGAGGTTAGAATGTCGGCGAAAGGACACCGATGCGACTAACCTCAACCACGATCGTTTCCATGCTCATGGTGGCCGCCGCAGCCACCGTTTCCGCGCAGAACCCTCCGAAAATGATTCCAGCGCCGTCCGACGTTGCCGCCGTCCCGTCGAATGCGACGAAAACCGCGTCGGGGCTGGCGTCCCGTGTCCTCAAGCCGGGCACCGGCAAGACGCATCCCGGCCGCACCGATCTGGTCACAGTTCAGTACACCGGGTGGACCACCGACGGAAAGATGTTCGACAGCTCCGTGACGCGCGGTGAACCGGCCACCTTTCCACTCGATCGCGTCATTGCCGGGTGGACCGAGGGAGTGCAGCTGATGGTCACGGGCGAATCGCGCCGCTTCTGGATTCCGGAGGCGCTGGCCTATAAGGGCGCACGTGAGCCGAAAGGCATGCTCGTGTTCGACGTCGAGCTGCTCTCGGTCAAGGCCTCACCGACCCAGCCACCTCCCGACGTGAAAGCGCCGCCGGCCGATGCCAAGAAAACCACCAGCGGTCTCGCCTACAAGGTCGTGACGGCGGGCACCGGCGCGAAGCACCCGAGCGCGCGCAACAAGGTGACGGTGCACTATTCGGGATGGACGACCGATGGCAAGCTGTTCGACAGCTCGGTCACGCGCGGGGCACCCGCGACGTTTCCGCTTGACGGAGTGATCGCCGGCTGGACTGAAGGGGTGCAGCTGATGGTCGAAGGCGAAAAGATGCGCTTCTGGATTCCGGAAGCTCTGGCCTACAAAGGCCAGAGCCCGCCGTATGGTCTGCTGGTGTTCGACGTCGAACTGCTGAAGATCGAATAGCGCCGCGCTACTTTTCCCGGCCGGCGTGCTCCTGGTTGCGGGGGGCCGCGTCGCGAGAGCGACCGGCCTCGCCGCCCCGCCCGGTTCCGCCCGGGCCACCCGGCCCTCCGGGACGAGCTGTCCGCGGTCCATTGGGCCCGCTCGGCGCGCTCGCTGCCGGGCGTGCGGCAGCTTCGGCACGCTCAGCAATCCGCCGTGACGCTCGCTGGAAGCGATCGACCAGCTGGCGGCGAACGGCGTCGGGGACCGGGCCGACGCGCGCCCAGGCGGCCTGTGCCTGGCGTACTTCTTCTGCCGCGGCGCGCCAGCGGGCGTCATCTCCGGCGCGGCCGCCAATCGTATTGGCCGCCAGCGCTTCTTTGAGCATCGCCGCCAGCCGGGTCGCCGGCGAGGCGTCGGCGTCCGGCGCAACCGCCGGTCCATTCAGAGCTGCGGCGAGATCTTCGACCTTCTTCACGAGCGCTTCCATGCGTTTGCGGTTGGCGTCGGGATCGAGATCGGTGCCGTTGAAGGCGGCGGGCCATCGCGCGAGCACCCCGGCAAAGGCATCGGCGAACCGGGCGTCGAGCGCTCGCGCGCGATCGAGATCCACGCCGCGCGCGGCGATCTCCTGCTGCCAGCGCGCCCGCAAGGTCCGTACTGCCGCCAACAGATCGGCCGGCGGCTCATCGGTCTCGCCCCCGGGAGGCGAGGCGAGTGCCTCGAGCTCGACTGCAGATCGCCTCGCGCGCCGCGACGCGATCGGCTCGCGCGATGTCGTGCCGCTGGGCATAGCGCTCGAAAAAGCGATCGCAGGCAGTGCGAAAGCGCTGCCAGATCGCTTCCGAACGGCTCTTCTTGACCGGACCGATCGACTTCCACTCCGCCTGCAGTCGCTTGATCTCGAGCGCCGTCGGCTCCCAGTCAGTTGACTCGGCCAACGCCTCGACCCGCGCGCACAGCGCGTCTTTCTTCGCCAGGTTCTCCGACCAGACCGCCTTGCGCTGGGCGAGGTCGTCGTGGCGCCGGGTGAAGAACCGATCACACGCCGTCCGGAACCGATCCCAGATCGCTTTTTCGCGACCGCGCGAGACGGGACCGATGTCCTTCCAGTCGGACTGCAGCTTCTTGATCGCGTCGGCGGTGTGAAGCCAGTCGGTCGAGTCGGACAACGCCTCGGCCTGTTCGCAAAGCGCGACCTTCTTCGCCAGATTCTCGGCGCGCGCCTGCGCCTCGGCGGCAAAGTGACTCTCGCAGCGGGCCCAGACCGCGTCGTGGGCGGCCTTGAAGCGCCGCCACAGACCGTCGGCCTTGTCGCGCGGGACGTCGGCGGCCTGCCGCCACTGCTGCTGCAGCTCACGCACTTCTCGCGCGATGACCTCCGCATCCTCGAGCGCACCGAGCGCTTCCATCTTCGCGCACAGCTGTTCCTGAATCGTGACGTTCGCCCATTTCTGCCACTCGTCGGCCTCGCGCAGCTCGGTGACCTTGGGTGTCAGGAGCGCCTGCACCGCTTTCAGCCGGGCCGTGACGTCGTCGAAGTCGGCCTTGCGCCGGCAGCAGGGGAACGGCGGAGAGCGCGGCGCGAACGTCGCGCAGCGCGCGATCGGCCGCTTTGAGCGACATGTCAGGCTTGGCGCTCAGCTGCTCGACGCGGCCGAGCAGGTTGTGCATGCGCGCCAGCCCTTCGCGACGCGCGCGGGCATCAGCCTCCTGAGCCTCGGTGTCCCGAGCCGTAATTCGCGCGTCGGCCTCGGCAAATCGGCTGGCGGCCTCGTCGTCGGCCGGGCTCGCGGCCGTCAAGTCGGTCCACTCCCGTCGCGCGAGGGCGAAGCGCTTTCGCGCTCCGGCGAGGTCATCGAGGACGGCGGCGGCGGTGGCTTCGTCCGCCAGCTCGCGCAGGCGCGCCGACCGGCGAGCCACCTCGAGCGCCGCCGCGGCCTCGGCGGCTTCTCCAGCAGCGACAGCCTCGAGGCGAGCACGTTCTGCCGCCTGGGCTTGCTCGTCACGTTCGCGCTCGGCGGCGGCAAGTCGATCCGCCTCGTCCTGCTGGACGTGGTCGGTGGCAGTCTGCCCGGTCTCCGCAGGTGAGGGAGAGGGGGCTGGGTCGAGTAAGGTGTCGGTGGACATGGGGGAATCAATCTGCAGCGAGTCAACAGTGGCGGCGGCGCGAATCATTTCGGCTGTGGCCTGAGCGGCGGCTTCCTGGGCGGCGCGTTCGTCCATCTCACGCAACGTGAAACGGGCGCGCTTGACCGCGCCCTTGTTCAGACCGCGCGCCACGATCTGCTCGAGTTGAGCGCGCTCGGTCAGCAAATCGACGGCAAGAACGGCCACGTCTTTGTGGTCGCCATTCAGCGCGACGGCGAGAATCTCCACGGTGTCGCCGCGCTCCCGCAGCGCGTCGAGCGCGCCGCGGCGCGCGGCCTCGTTCGCGCCATGCCTGGCCACCGATCCGAGCAGTCGGGCGTCGGACAACCCTGAGAGGGCTCGCAGCGCCACGGTCTCTCGCGTCGCTGACTTCGCGATCTGGCCGAGCGTCCGCTGGTCATCACTTCCAGGTGTTCCAGTGTTCCGTGTCCGCAGGGTTCCCAGCAGTCACATCGACGGCATCGAGACTCTCGGCCTCGGTCGTCCCTTCGAACGCTTCCACGGCGATGTCGCGCAACATCTCGAGGGTTCGCGAGCGGACCGACTCATCCGCGATCCGACCGTAAGACCGCGCCGAGCGCCGCCGGATCCATCAACTTGGCCACCGCCGCACGGCGCACTCGTGGATCGGCGTCGTCGCGCGCCATGGCCGCAATTGCCTGGGGATCATCGAGAGGCAATTCCTCCACGTAAGCCAGACGAACGGCAACGTCCGGGTGCTTGTCGCGCGGCTGCGAGCGGAACCGGTCGAGCAGAGTCATCGCAGCTTTCCAGCCGGCAGGCCGAAGACCCTCTCAGGCGGGCCCTTCCACACGGCCCGCGCCCCGGCTCCACCTAATACGACACCGCCCATAGAAATCTTTAGTGACGAGGGATCCGAAGGTCCGCGAGTCTCGCTGCAATATCTCGCCCGTGCGACGTTGGACGAACGAGTCGGTCAATATGCAGTATTCGACCGTCGGCGCCGATGAAGAAGGTGGTGCGCGACGGGAAGCCGCTCGGACCGAGAACGCCGTAGGCGCGTGCCACTCGTCCCGCCGGGATCGCTCAATATCGGATAGCCGACAGCCAGCGCCTCGGCGAACTCACGGCTCGTTTCGGCATTGTCGACACTGACTCCGTAGTGACGAGCTCGGAATTCCTCGATGGCGGAGGTGCTCCTCCCTATTGCCTCGCACTCAACCGTGCACCCGCCCGTGAACGCTTTCGGAAACCAGGCGAGCACGACCGCTTCTCGACCCCTCGAGTCGCTGAGCCGATGCACAGATCCGTCAGAACCCGTCAACACGAAGTCCGGTGCCACATCGCCGACGTTCAAAATGATTGGATGGCGCTCTCCACGACCGAGGGCGATGTTCAACAGCCCGACTGCCACCGCCACTACGGACGTGCAGACGATGCGGAACTGCCTCAGAATCGGCAAGGGCGCGTCCTGGTCATTCTAGTCAAATCCATGAAACTCATCCGCCGTTTCTGCCGGGCCTTTTTTGATCCCAGGTCACGTTCTCCAATTTTGCGGATCCCAGCCAGCAGCTTTGCCTCGATGGCGCTCCTCACCGCCGCGGCCTGCTCGAATCAAGGCAGCCCCACCCAGCCAAGCGGACCGCCTCCGAGCGGCTCGACCATCGTCTACGCCGCCATCGGGGCGAGTGACGTCTCTGGAATCGGCTCGAGCGTCGAGTGCGTGCTCCAATCCGATTGCCCGAATGGCACCGGGTATGTCTTCGTCGCCGCGCGAGGTCTCCGAGGACGCGGCTACACGGTCAACCTGCTCAACCTCGGGGTGCCAACCGCCGTCATCAGTCGATCGTTTCAAGACCTCGGCTCACAGCACCGCATCGTCGTCGGCAACTTCATCGATCAGGAAGTGCCGTTCGTGCAGAGGGATACTACGCTCATTACGATCTTCGCGGGCGCCAACGAGACCAGAATCATCACCAGCGCGCTCGGCGCCGGCGCCGGTGCCAACGACCCGGCCGGCTACATCGACCAGTGGGTGCGGACGTTTGGCGACGACTTCGGACGGCTGATGAACGGGCTCCGCGCGCAGGCGCCGTCCGCCCGCTTTGTCATCCTCAATGTCCCGAATGTCGGCGCGATGCCGTTCCAGGCCGGCGCATCGCTCCCCCAGCGCCAGGCCGCGCAGCGCGCGGCCGTCAGGATGACGACGACCGTGATCAACGGCCTCGCCTCCCAGAGTGTGTCGGTGATCGATCTGATGTGCGACTCGCGCCTGTACACTCCCGCCAACTACTCGAGCGACGGCTTCCATCCGAACGATGCCGGCTATGCGGTCATCGGCAACGAGATTATTCGCGCCGTCACTGAAGGGACCTACGCCGCGCCGCTCGGCAGCTGCTCGCAGATGTCAATCGTGCCTTAAAAGGCGGGGGCTGGGGGCTGGAGGCTGGAGGCTGTCTTAGCTCCAGTCCCGAACCCCCAGCCCCAGCCCCAGCCCCAGCCCCAGCCCCAACCCCAGCCCCAGCCCCCAGCCCCCAGCGACTACACTGTCGACGGGAACGTGTTGCGTTACATTCTCGCGCGAAGCGCGCTCGAAGCCGCGTTGCAGCAACCGCTGCCGGGACCTGACGCCCAGCGGCGTCTGGCGCCTCGCCCGATGCGCCCGTGGATGACGGGTGTCACGGCGGCGACCGTCCGCCACGCCGCCGGGCCTGCTCCTGTTCTTTCCGATTGACGATGTCGCGCATCTCGTCCTGACCGTTCGCGCCGACACGCTCGAGCGGCACGGCGGGCAGGTCTCGCTGCCCGGCGGCGTGGTCGAGCCGGGCGAGACGTATTGAACAGGCGGCGCTGCGCGAAGCGCACGAGGAAATCGGCGTCAGTATCGCCGCAGTCCAGACGCTCGGCGCCCTGACGCCCATCGACATCCACGTCAGCGGCTTCCGACTGCACCCGATCGTGGCAACGATGGACCGGCGTCCGGCGCTGTACGCCGTCGGACGGCGAAGTCGCCCGCGTGCTCGAGATTCCGGTCGGCGAGCTGATGGATCCCCGGGCGTTCACGTGGCGGACGATGGAACGCGACGGCGAAGCGATCCGTGTGCCGACGCTGCACGCCGAGGGGGCCGAGATCTGGGGCGCCACGGCGATGGTCGTCGCCGAGTTTCTCACCCTGCTTGGCTGGGCGGGCCCGCCGGCAGAGTGACAGTCGATTTGATGCAAATTTTGCACGAATTTGGTCACTACACAATCGATAAATCCAGCCAAAACTGCAATTGTCGCGGTAATTTCTTGCTTGAGCTGCATGGAATCATGAATAATGCAATCTTCACTGCCGCGCTACGATCCGCGTTCCGGCGGATTCTGTTCTGAATCTCGCAGGTCGGTGTGTCGCTTCGGCCGGCCGCCAAAGGGGGATAGACGATGGGTTCCGTTGTGTTGAGTGAGGCGATCGCCGCGATTCGCGACTGGTCGATGACGAAGGACAAGGAGCCGAGCCAGGTGGCTGCGACCGAAGCATTTGGCAGCCTGGTCTTCAGCGATGCCCTGCAGGAGAAGCGGCTTCCGAAAGCGGCGTATGACGCCCTTCGGCGGACGATCAGCCGCGGCGAAGCGCTCGATTCTTCGGTGGCCGATGCCGTCGCCGCAGCGGTCAAGGACTGGGCGGTCGAGCATGGCGCGACGCACTATACGCATTGGTTCCAGCCGCTTACCGGCATCACAGCGGAAAAGCACGACTCGTTTCTGAACCCGACCGCGAATGGCAAGGCGGTTGCCGAGTTCTCCGGCAAGGAACTGATCCGGGGCGAGCCCGATGCGTCGAGCTTCCCGTCGGGCGGCATGCGGAGCACCTTCGAGGCGCGCGGCTACACCGCATGGGACCCGACCAGCCCGCCCTGGCTCCTGAAGAGCGGCGGCGCGACGACGCTCGTCATTCCGACGGCGTTCGTCAGCTGGACCGGTGAAGCGCTCGACAAGAAGACGCCGCTGCTGCGCTCGATGGAGGCGTTGTCCAAGCAGGCCGTGCGCGTGCTGAAGCTGTTCGGATCGACCGCCGAGCGGGTCATCACGACCTGCGGGCCCGAGCAGGAGTATTTCCTGATCGACCGCTACTTCTATCTCTCCCGCCCCGATCTCATCAACGCCGGCCGGACCCTGTTCGGCGCCAAGCCGCCCAAGGGCCAGGAGCTCGAAGACCAGTACTTCGGCGCGATTCCCGAGCGGGTGATGGCCTTCATGAACGAGGCCGAGGCTGAGCTGTTCAGGGTGGGCGTTCCGGTCAAGACCCGGCACAACGAAGTGGCGCCGAGCCAGTACGAGATCGCCCCGCTCTTCGAGAACGCCAACGTGGCGACCGACCATCAGATGATGGTGATGGAGACGCTCAAGCGGATCGCGCCGAAATTCGGGCTGGCGTGTCTGCTTCACGAGAAGCCGTTTGCGGGCGTGAACGGCTCGGGCAAGCATCTGAACTGGTCGATGGGCGACGACGAGGGCAACAATCTGCTGTCGCCCGGCGCGAGCCCGCACGAGAACATGCAGTTCCTGGTGTTCTGCTCCGCCGTCATCCGCGCCGTCAACCGGTGGCAGGGGCTGCTGCGCGCCAGTATCGCCAGCGCCGGCAACGACCATCGGCTCGGCGCCAACGAAGCGCCGCCGGCGATCATCTCGATCTTTCTCGGCGACATGCTCACTGACATCTTCGAGCAGATCGAAAAGGGCGGCGCCAAATCGAGCAAGCACGGCGGCACGCTCGACACCGGCGTGCTGGTCCTGCCGAAGCTGCCCCGCGATGCCGGCGACCGCAACCGCACCAGTCCCTTCGCCTTCACCGGCAACAAGTTCGAGTTCCGCGCGGTGTCGTCGAACCAGAGCATCGCCTATCCGAACATCGCCCTGAACATCGCCGTGACCGAATCGCTCGACTACATCGCCGGCATCTCGAGAAGGCCGTCGCCGGCGGCAAGAAGCTCGAGGAAGCCATTGCCGACCTGCTGCCGAAGCTGATCAAGGAAAACAAGCGGATCATCTTCAACGGCAACAACTACTCCAAGGAATGGGAGAAGGAGGCCGGCAAGCGCGGGCTGCTCAACCTGAAGAACACCGTCGATGCCCTGCCGCAGCTGGTCACCAAGGAAAGCATCGGGCTGTTCGAAACCTACAAGGTCCTGCAGGAGCGCGAGCTCCACGCCCGCCACGAGATCATGGTCGAGACCTACAACAAGACCGTGAATATCGAAGGGCAGCTCATGGTGCTGATGGCGAACCGCTACATCCTGCCGGCGGCGTTCGAGTACCAGACGACGGTGGCGCAGAGCGTCTCAGCGGTCAAGTCGGCGGGCGGCAAGTCGGTCGAAGGCAAGAAGATGCTCGACGTCATCATCAAGCTGACCGACGAATTGAAGCGAGGGACCGACAAGCTGCAGACTGGCGCTCGAGCACGAAGGCGATTCCTCGGAAAAGCACGCGAAACACTTCCGCGACGCGGTCATCCCGGCGATGGACAGCGGTTCGTGAATCGGCCGACGCACTCGAGTCATCATCCCGCACGAGGTGTGGCCGCTCGCGACCTATCGCGAAATGCTGTTCATCAAGTAAGACGCGGGGCTTCGTCCCGCGTCCCGACAGAAAGCGCGGTGCGGACAACCCTCACCGTCGCTGGTGCTGCCGTGCGCGCCGCCGTTCTCGACACGAGACGAATTCTCGTAACGACCGCAGATCGGAACGACGCGGTTGCCACGTTCTCTAGGCGGTGGTGAAACCTCATCGCTTTCGTCAGTCAGTACTCGACTAGTGGCCAGATGCAGGCCGCTTTACGCCGATTCTCGCATCCGGCACTGTCGCTGGCATGGTGCTGGCTCTCGATGCGCCGTGTTACCATCGCCGGCATGGCCGGTGACGAGACGATGGAGTCTGCGCAGCCTGACACGAGGCTCACTTACGATGACTTCGCTGCTGTTCCCAGACGATGGGCGGCGGCACGAGCTCATCGACGGCGAACACTACGTGACGCCAAGCCCGAACACCGGCACCAGCGGCTGGTCGGACGCCTCCACGCCGCGTTCGTCTTCTACCTGCGCGACCATCCGGACGCTCGGCGAAGCGTTCCTGGCGCCGTTCGACGTGGTCTTCAGCCACTTCGATATCGTCGAGCCAGATCTGCTGTTCGTCGCGGCCGAGCCAGAGCGACATTGTCACCGCCCAGCACGTGCGCGGTGCGCCGGTCATCGTGATCGAGATTCTGTCCTCGGGCACACGGAAGGTTGACGAGCACATCAAGCGGCGGCTGTTCGAGCGGAGCGGCGTCCTCGAGTACTGGTTGGTCGACCCGGAGCTCGATGTGATCAAAGTGTACCGCCGGTTCGACGGCGGCTCATTTGCCGCAGGCCGACGAAATCAGCGCCGCGTTGGACGAGACACTGACGACATCGCTTCTGCCGGGGTTCGCGGTGCGCCTCGCTGACCTGTTTCGCTGAGTCGAACGCAGACGCCGTCACCGGAACTGCCGGAGCGCCGCCGCGTCGATCGTCGCAGGAGATCGGTCTTCTCCTTGCCCACCAAATCAGACCATGACGCCGCTCGGGTTTCGCCGCGTCGACGGCGAACGCCGGAAAGTCGAACGTGAACCGTCCGCCGCCACCGCTGAGCGATCGATCGACCGCGGCGAGCGGGCGGCCGCCGCGCCTCACGACGAGATCGGTGAGCGCATTCTTCGAGGTTTTTTCCTGGGTCACCCCGATCGTGATCCGCGTGCGTTGCGCCGCGGGGTAATTCGGCTGCGGCGCCGGCTGCTTCTTGTTGACCGCGACCCAGACTTCATAGGCCACCTGCTTGTAGGGCGTGTACATGGCCAGCGCGAAGTCGTCGTTCTTGCACAGTCCGGTGTCCCAGAACACACACGGCGGGTCGGCGCCGCCCTGCTTTCCGCATTCGATGGCGTTGTAGTAACTCTCGGGGCTGATCGGCAGAATTCCCTTGTTCCAGGGCGGAATGGCACCGGCTGCGCGCTTGGCCTTTGACTTGCGCCATGCGCGGGGAGCGGTTGCAGGATCGTCGAGGGCGCCGGCCGCCAGCACGGCGATGCCGAACACCCGGAGAGACCCGCGGCGCGGATGGAGGCCGATGTTCATATCGGCCGACGAGTATATAACCGCTCGATCCCCGCTGTACAATCCGTTTCCATCCCTTCAGCGTGAGGATTGCGGTTGGCAAAACGGAAGAAGCCCGAAGACCCTTCACTTTTTGACGCGATCGAGCCGGACGATCGCCGCGCCGGCGGCGCGCGACTCGGCGATCCGCACGTCGCTGCTCGCGAGAGGCGGCGGCGGCGGCACCGTCGACAACGTCTCACTGCACGAGGCCGCCCAGTCGCGCTACTTGAACTACGCGCTGTCGGTCATCACGGCTCGGGCGCTGCCCGACGTCCGCGACGGGCTCAAGCCGGTGCAGCGCCGCATCCTCTACACGATGTGGGAGCAGAACCTGACCGCCGACACCAAGCACCGGAAGTGCGCGAAGGTCGTCGGCGACGTCATGGGCAGCTTCCATCCGCACGGCGACATGGCGCTGTACGAAACGCTGGTGCGAATGGCGCAGTCGTTTTCGCTGCGCTATCCGCTGGTCGACGGCTCCGGCAACTTCGGATCGCTCGACGGCGACAGCGCCGCCGCGATGCGCTACACCGAGTGCCGGCTGGCCCGGATCAGCGACGAAATGCTGTCGGAGATCGATCAGTCCGACGGTGCCGTTCCGCCCGAACTACGACGGCACCAAGACCGAGCCGGTGGTGCTTCCGGCGCGCATTCCCAACCTGCTCGTGAACGGCGCGACCGGCATCGCCGTGGGGATGGCGACCAATATCCCGCCGCACAACCTCGGCGAGGTGTGCACGGCGCTCGTCAAGCTGCTCGACAACGAGGACTTGAGCAGCGTGCAGTTGTGCCGCTACATCAAAGGCCCCGACTTCCCCACCGGCGGCCAGATTCTCAACTCGCCGGACGAGCTGAAAGAGATCTACAAGACCGGATCGGGCTCGATCCGGCTGCGCGCCACCTGGGACCTCGGCCCCGAGACACGCGACCACGAAGACGATTCACATCGACAGCGTGCCTTACACCGTCAACAAATCGGTGCTCGTCGAGCGGATCGCCGAAGTCGTGCTGAGCCGCAAGCTGCCGCAGCTGCTCGATGTCAAGGACCTGTCCACGGAGGACGTGCGGATTGCGCTCGAGATGAAGAAGGACGCCGACGAGAAGATGATCATGGCGTACCTCTTCAAGCACACCCCGCTCCAGATCAACTTTGCGGTCAACCTGACCTGCCTCATCCCGACCGAGAATCCCGAGGTCGGACGGCCGGAACGGCTCGATCTCAAATCGATCCTCTGGCACTTCCTGCACTTCCGTCTCGAGGTGGTCACGGCGCGGCTGGAGCACGAACTGGCGGCGCTCAGCAAGCGCATTCACATCCTCGAGGGATTCGAGCAGGTCTTCGACGCGCTCGACGAGATCCTGCGTCTGATCCGGAAATCTGACGGCAAGGCCGACGCCGCCGTGCAGATCATGAAGCGGTTCGAGCTCGACGCCGATCAGACCGATGCGATCCTGGAGCTCGAAGATCTACCGTCTTGCCCGGTTGGAAATTCTGGTCATCCGGCGCGAGCTCGAAGAAAAGCGCAAACGGTCCCGGCAGATCAACGCCCTGCTCAAAGACGAGGGCAGCCGCTGGTCGTTGGTCCGCAGCGAGCTCGAAGCGATGCAGAAGTCGTACAGCGACGGCCGCCACGACAAGCGCCGGACCGCCATCGCCAGCGACACCGACGAGCCCGAATACTCGGCCGACGACTTCATCGTCGAAGAGGACAACATCGCGATCGTGTCGCGTGACGGCTGGGTGAAGCGCCAGAAGGAAGTGAAGGATCTCTCGACCACCAGGCTGCGCGAGGGCGACGCCGTGCTCGCCGTCCTGCCCGGCAGCACCCGATCGAGCTGTGCCTTCTTCACGAACTTCGGCGTGGTGTATTCCTGCCGCATGATCGACGTGCCGGCGTCGACCGGCTATGGCGAACCGATTCAGCGTCTGTTCAAGCTGCGGGACGGCGAACGGGTCGTCGCGGCGCTCAGTCTCGATCCGCGCAGCGTCGGCGACATCTCACCAAAGGCCCGCAGAGGAGGCGGCGACGAGCTGGATCCCGCGCCGGTCCATGGTGTGGCCGTCACGAGCGACGGCTACGCGCTGCGGTTCAACCTCGAGCCGCTGGTCGAACCGAGCACCCGGTCAGGGCGGCGGTATGCGCGGCCGGCGGAGGGGGCGGAAGTGGTCGGCGTGGAAACGGTCACCGGCAAAGAGATTCTGATTGTCGCAACGGCCGAGGCGCGCGGACTGTTGTGCCGCGCCGACGAGGTGAACTACCTGGCCGGCCCGGGCCGGGGCGTCATTCTGATCAAGCTGGCCTCCGACGAGGACCGGGTGCTCGGCTTCATCGCCTCCACCGGCGATCGCGATCTGCTGACCGTCGAAACGAGCCGCGGCGCCGAACAGACCATCAGCACGACCAAGTACGAAGTGACAGGCCGGGGCGGCAAGGGCCGCGAGCTGTTGCAGCGTGGCCGGTTCACCCGCATCGTCCACCGGGTGCCGGAGCTGCCGGACCCGTTGGCGGCGAAGGACTAGGCTGGGGGCTGGGGGCTGGCGGCCCGATGCGCTGGCGCTCCGGCCGCGACACTCGAGCCCCGGCCGCAGTCCCCAGTCCCCAGCCTCGAGCCTCGGCCCAGCCCCCAGTCTGGGATACAATAGCGGCGCCTCGACGTAGGCCCGGGCTCGATTGCTGCGAAAACTTGGCTGACATGTGTCAGCGCTGTCGATCGAGCGACCCGGCCGCAGCGCTCTGCTGCCGCCCGAGAGCTTCACTCACACATAGGATTCATCGTTTGGCCCACCAAGAACGCGTCAACATCGCGGTCTTCATCGATTTCGACAACATCGAGATCGGCGTCAAGACCACCCTCGGCGAACATTTCGACATCGGGGTCATCCTCGAAGCGCTCAAGGAGCGCGGCGAGGTCGTCACCAAGATCGCCTACGCCGACTGGACTCGCGCAGGTGAATACAGCCGCGCTCTCACCCAGCACGCCATCCGCCTCGTGCAGCGCAATCTGACCCCTGGCGGGGACAAGAACGGCGCCGACATCAACCTCGCGCTCGATGCCCTCGAGATGGCGTTCACCCACCCCCACATCAATGCCTACGTCATCGTCGGCGGCGACAGCGATTTCCTCTCGCTCGTCGAGAAATTGAAGCAGTACGACAAGAAGGTGTTCGTGGTCGGAGGGCGCGCCTTCACCAGCATCATCCTGCAGCGGAACTGCCACGAGTTCATCGCCTACGAGAACCTGGTTCGGAAGCCCGCCGTCAGGGGTGGCCGGCCCGCCACCCCAACGGCCACGGCACCGATCGCGCAGGCATTTCCCATCGTGCGTCGCGCGCTCAAAATTCTCGCGGACCGCGAGGTTTCGCCGCAGACCGGGCTGCTCAAGAGCACGCTGCTGCAGCTCGACTCGACCTTTTCGGAACGGAGCTATGGCGCCTCGTCGTTTCTCGACTTCACCGAGAAGCTCGAGCAGGCCGGACTGGTGCAGTTGAAGCACTCGGGCCGCAGCGTCATGGTCGAGCTCAATCCGGCGTTCCCGGCGGAAGACGTCGATGCCGCCACGCTGCCCAAGCCACGGCCGTTCGACGACGCCGCAGGCGTCGATGCGTCGCCTCAGCCCGATCAGGCGGCGCCAGAGCGCCAGCTGCCGACGTCGCCGTCGGCCCCGGCGGCGCACCAGCCGCAGGTCCCGCACCCCTTCCAGACGCCGCAGGCTCAGCATCCGCCTCTCGAGATGCCGTCGCAGCTTGGCGACAACGCCGAAGGGGTCAGGGTCGCGTCGCAAGTGCTTTCGAATGCGACGACCGCGCGCTGGCCGATGTACCTGCGCAACGTCAAGCAGATTCTGCGCGCCGACAGCTACGACGAACGGCGATATGGGTTCGCGGGTCTCATCGAACTGCTGCGCGCATGCCAGCGCGACGGGCTGGTCCGGCTCGAACGCGATCGCCGCGGCGGCCTGCGCGTGTTCCAGGGTCCCGCGCTCGTCCGCGGCACGACGGCGCCGCCGCGCGTCGAACCGGCGGAAGCTGCGTCTCCCTATGCGCAGAATCGTCAAAATGGTCAGGATGATCAGAGTGACGACCAGAACGACGAGCAGAACGACGGACAGAACGTCGTCATGGTCGATGACCAACGCGTGATCATCGTGCAGCCGGAGTCGGACGAACCGGACGTCATCGATAGCGAGCCGGTGATGGTCGTCGATACGACCGCCGAGCTGCTCGGTCGCGCCAAGCCGAAACGGCCGCGCGCTCGCGCCGGCACGTCACCGCATCAGACCGGCCACACCGCCGCGCGCACCGCGACGAGAAAGCCGGCCGCGGCGGTGAAAAAGCCGGCAGCGGCCACCCGTCGCGCCAGAGCGAAGAAGTCCGGCAACAGCAGCTCTGACTGAAGGCCGGCCCTCGCTCACGATCGGGGCCGGGTCACAGAGATGCGGAGACCGGGGCGGCACACGGAGTAGAGACTGCGCCTGCGGCCATGCCGAGGGCCGAGGACATAGCGAACCGAGGCGGGCGATTCAGCGTCAGTTCGCGGTGCACGCCTTCGCGGCATGGCGCTTCGGCGCGGTCGCGCCGTAGCTGGACGTTGATCGACGAGCGGAGGCGGAGGTCCCAGCGCCAGTGCAAAAGAGTCAGCGGCCGCCGTTCTCCAGGAACCCCACCCACTGTTTCACGAGCGCGGCCTGCTGTTTGGTCGCGCTCTTCAGGTAGCGCATTCGCGTACGACTTCGCCAGCTTCAGATCTTCGGCCTTCGAGTGGACCACGACACCCGCCAGTCGGAGGTGATAGAGCCACTCCACCGCAAGCAACAGCCCGGCGGGGTCGTCATCACGAGCGGTGAGATGCCTCTCCAGCGCCCGAACCGCCTCCCGACCCTGTCCGAAGGACGCATAGGTCAAGGCCAGCGGCTTGGCAAAACGGACATCTGACGGCCACTTCGATTGGGCCTCTTCGAGAATGGTGCGCGCCTGTGAAATCTCGCGGCTGCGCAGCAGTGCGTCGCCCAGCCACTGGTAGATTTCGGGAAAGTCGGAGCCGTCGATGAGCGCGGTCTGCCAGGCGCCGGCGGCCTCGGCGTCATGACCCGCGGCGGCGAAGCACGCCGCCAGATACGTCAGAATCGGCGTGCTATCGGCTTCCACTCGCACGGCGCCCTTGAGCGCGTGCTCGGCTTTTTCGTAGTCACCCTCTGAAAGCGCCACAATGCCCTGATCGAACGTGGTCCGGGCGGTGGATGCGACCCGCTCCCGGAACGGACGCAGCGTATCGGGACGCAGAGCCTCGTCTCGCGAGAACGGGCGCGCGAAGAGCTCGTCTCCCACCGGCAGAAACACGTCGGTCGCCGGTACCGCCGAGAGACCGAGGCCCCCTGCCGATGTCATGAGCACGGGTGGCGCGGCCACCTCGAAGCTTCTCGTCAGCGTTTTCGCCGTGGCGGCCGAGGACGACGACACGATCGCGCGCAGCACGTAGGTGCCGGGCGGAAGCTGCCGGGTCAGGAGCACGTCGCTGAAGATGACTCGCGTGCCGCTGACCTTGACCGCCGCCACCTCACGATCGATCAGCGTCGCGGACGAGGCGCTGGCGGCGACCTCGAATCGAGCGGTCAATGTCTCCGGACCCGATCCGTAGACCTCGAAATATCCGTGCACGCTGCCGAACGACACGAGGTGGCCGACGGTCGGACGCAGCAGATCGCGCCCATCCACCGGGCCTCCGACCATCAGGTCGCTCATCCTGATCGCCCCGGCCTCACTCACCCCGGCCCGGAATCGATGCTCAATCGTGCCGACGCGATCGCCTTCGGCGACCGCCAGTTTGAAGATGTAGTCGCCGGGCGGCACGCTGGCGCCCGCCACGTACTGCAGCGGCGATGGCACACCGTTCATGACCGGAGGCAGGCGCGCGTCGGAGGTCTGGCTGTCGACCAGGCGGCCATCGAGATCGGTGATGTAGTAGCCGAGCGCGACCGGACGCGCCGCGGTGTAGCCGGTGCCGATGTCGGCGTGCAGCAGCAGCTGAATCTTGCCGGTCTCGGGCCCGAGCAGCGAGAACGCCGCCACCCGCAGCGGCAATGCGGCCACGAGCAACGGCGTGCTGAGCGCCGCCGCCACCGCTTCGCGCGGCGACCGGGTCCGGGCGCTGGCATCGACGCCCTTGAGAATCCGCCGTGACCGCACGACCGCGCCGCGCCGTCCGACCTCGACGCGGAGGGGATGCGCCAACCCGTTCTTGTCGTCAGGTCCCGATTCGATGCCGAGCAGGTAATAGCCCGACAGCTCGGACTCGATTCGCTCAAAGGCGGTGGCGGCGTTCCCGGTGATGTTGAACATCGCCCCGCGCGCGGCCGAGGCCAGCGTCTCGAGCCCTTCGACGAGCATCTGGCGATCGGCCATCGGCGCAACCGGCAGGCGCGGATCGGCCATGTCGAACAGCCGGTTGTCGAGATGAAGGGTGTAGAGACTGGCTCTGGCGGCCTCGGCCAGCGTGCCCAGTTCAAACACCGCGCTCCGCTGATCCTCGACGGGAAACCCTTCAGAAACGAAGATGACGGTTTTCGGCGCGTCGATCGCCGCCAGCCCGCGCAGTAGCGTGCGCAGTGACGAAATCGTCAGCTCGCCGTTCGCCTGGGCCTCGAGCGCCATGCCCTGCGCCTGGTTCAACAGCATGCCGCGGCACTGGTCCATTTCGAGCCCCGACTGTCCCGCGCACTCGCGCGCCAGGACCCGATCGATGGCGATCGGATCGCCGCGCCTGATCTGCAGCGCTTCGGTTTGGGCGAGGTCGAAATCGGCGAAGCCGATCTGCCGGCTGGTCCCGCTCATGCGCGCGACCGCGGTCTTCACCCGTTCGCGATCGGATGTGAACGGCGTCGAGGCCGAGCCGGGCCCGAGGCCGACGGCCGCAATGCGATCGGCAGGCTGCAGATGATCGATGAACTCGCTGACCGTGCGCAGAATGCTCTGTGTCGCGCCGAAGCGGATGTTCGGCTGATCGATCACGATGAGGATCAACCGTCCACCCGACTTCGATTCATTGGTCGAGTAGCCGTCTGGCGGCGCCTGCGGTTGCGGCCCGACCTCGGTCATCAGCGGCATCCACTCGGCGGTGACGACGCGCCGGGCGCCGTTGTCGACCCGCACGGTGAAGTCGCCGGGCGTCAGATCGAGAATCGGCCTGCCGCGATCGTCGACCACGGTCACGTCGATCGAGTTGACCTCGACGCCCGATTGGAAGCGCGGCGCGGCCGGCTCCTGCTGGGCGGACAACGGCGCCACCTGCAGCGCCCAGACAAGAGCGGCGCCGGCGACGCCGCGCGCGCCATCCGGCGACACGCCTGGCCCGTCCGCCCGTCGCGCGGCCGCGGATGTTCCTCCGGCGCAGCATCTGTTGACGATTCGCCATCATCTCTACTTCTGCGGCACCGCCCGGTAACCCTGGCGGGCGCGGATATTACGCTGGCCGTCGATCTCGACCCTGATCTCACGCCACGAATCGTCGCGCGTGCCGTTGGTCGGCTGATAGCCGAGCAGATACTGATTCGAGAGCTCGTCGAGCAACTCTTCGAACGCGCCCTGGAGCGCTTCGATGTTGTCGGTGGCGAACGACCGGCCGCCGGTCGGCACGGTCAGCCGCTGCATGGCTTTCCGGAGATAGTCGTGGGTGACGCCGCGGCCCTGACCGATCATGTAGAGGGTGACGTCGCTCGCCTGCAGCCGGCGCTCGACGTCGTCGAGAGTGACGTGGCTGCCCTGGTCTTCGCCGTCGCTGAACACGACGAGCGCCCGCCGCCCGGTCTGACGGCCGAGCATCTCGATGCCGCGGATGATGGCGTCGTACAGCGCTGTCGCCCCCCACGGCGCGAGACGGTCAACGGCGCGGATCCGCTCCGCCGGGTCGGTCGTCTTCCGCGTCAGCGTGAAGACGGTGTCGTTGAAGCCGAGCAGCGTCACCTGGTTCGCGGCGGGGACCGCGCCGAGAAAATTCTTCACCGCGCGCTTCAGCCGCGACATCACCGGCGTCATGCTGCCGCTGATGTCGACCGCGACAATGAGCTCGAGCGGCACGTCGTCCGAGGCGAAGTATCCGATCGTCTGCGGCTGGCCATCCTCGAACACGTGAAACGCGGTTCGGGGAAGGCCGGCGACGAACTTGCCTTGGTCGTCGGTCACCGTCACCGTGACCTGAACCGCGTCCACCTCCACCCTGTCGGCGTAGCTCAGACCCTTGGTCCGCATCGTGCGGACGATGCGGCCGCCGCCCTCCAGGGCCACAACCGCACGCACCTGATGGGCCACGACGTCGTGCCCGGCGTCCCACTCGCAGGCAAACGGCGCTGTCGCCAGCTCACAGACCTGCCGCCCGTCGACGAAAAAGGCCACGGAAGCGATGCCCGTTGACGGCTCGACGCGGCGCTTGAGCTCGGTCGGACCGCTGACGAACGCTGTGGCTTCGGGGGTTTGAATCTGGACCCGGTGAGGCGGCGCCGGCTCCTGCGCCACCAGCGCGACGCCCGCCACGCACACGAGGAGAAGCGCCATGGGAGAGCGTCTGAGAAACATGTCAACGGTCCTCGTCGTCGCTCACTTCGGGCACCAGCACCCCGTCGATCGATGCGGCCGCGGCCACGTAGTCCTCGACCCGCTCACGCGCCACGGTCGTCGCGCCGCGCGAGAGCGCCCACCAGTCGACCGGATCGGTCGGCGACACGTCTTCGACGAAATCCTGCACCGCCGCCGCCAGCACCGTTTTCGCGAGCACCGCCGGCAGCCCCATGTCCGCCAGCATCGACGCGATCTGCAGGTTGAGATCGGGGCTGGACGACGCCCCGAGCGCCATCTGCGCCCGGCCGGCCAGCAGATGCCAGCTCCACGGAAAGGTCATGCGCGTGCACGGACAGCCCGTCGCCTGCAATGCGCTCATGCCCCAGGCATCGAGATTCGTGCCGGGCTCGACCTCGCCGAGGATCAGCATCTCGCTGAGAGAGAAGAGCGCCGGCACGCGCTCGCGCTCCTCGCCGATGGTCCAGCGAATGGCCCGACGACGCCACCCGTCGAGACGCAGCAGGTCGGCGATGGTGTCGAAGCGTTCACCGCCGGTCGCGATCGCGCCGCCCGCCGCGCCGCCGCCGGCCACCGGCTGCAGCGCCATCAGCCGCCGCCGCCCGCGCGCAATCGCCGCGGCGATGGCGTCGCGGTCCGAGTCGCGCAGATGGCGCGTATTCATCAGCGTCAGGCTGACGGCAAAGGCGTCGCGCTCGGTGGAGAGGAGACGAGGCGGCGGACACCAACCGATCCGCGTCGATGCGCTTCAACGACAAGCGAGCGAGCGCGATGTCGAGGCCCAGCGCCGAGCCCGACACGTGCCACGGCACGCCGGGCTGGAAATCCTGTCGCGGCACCGCCCACGGCAGCCGGCTGCGGAGCTCGCCGACGTGATGGCCGAAGCCGAAATCGTGGCGCAGGGCGACATTGCGGGCCAGCAGTGCGGGGCCCGCCGGATCGCCGATCTCGGCGGCGTAGTTCAGGGAGAGGAGCGCCTGAGCGAGAACGACGTCTACGAGATCGTCGAGCACGGTGCTCGAACGTGCCGCGCGCCTGCGCGTCGCGGACGGGCGCGAGCTGCCGCGCTTCGGCGGCGGTCTTGACGATGACGTCGAGAGCCCGTTTCGGCACCGGGACGCCGGGCGGCAGCACGTCACCGACGCTGGCCTCGAGCGGCCTCGCGTAGGTCACCGTCAGCGCCGTCAGGGCTGTCGCCGCTGCGGTCAACTCATCGACGCCAGCACCTTCCGGCCGCCGCTGGCGATGGCGCGCGCGATCCGCTCCAGAGTCCAACGCGAGGTCGACGGTGTATCCGCCCTGCTTGTCTCTGACCACCTGCATCCGGCGCCGTTCGGCGAACGCCGGATCGACCCGGTATCCTGCCCTTCCCAGGCGATGCGCGGCGCGCGCGCGCCGCGGCTCGGTCCCGCCAGGCCGAGAATCAAGCGCGACTCCATGTCCTCGGATCGACTGCCGGCGGCAGTCGAGGGGCCAGTCCCGCGCCAGCCACCTGGCAACCCCGCCGGCGTAGCGGCCGCGCGCGTCGAGCGGCACGGCGAGCAACGACCGCGCCAGTGCTCCTCGCGCCACCCGCATCGAGCGTGCCGGCAATCGTCATCCGCAAGACCAGCGCCAGGGCCGACTGCAACTGCGCGTGCACCCAGAAGCCGCGATTGCCGTCGCCGGTCTCGAGCTTTGCCGCCTGCCGCGCCGCGAACGCAAAGGTCGCGGCGTCGCGGATGCCGATGCGCTCGAGTGTCAGCATCAGCATCTTCTGCTGCGGAAACGCCCGCACGGCGGTCGAGCGACGTCGGCACCGGGCCCCGATCCCGATCCGAACAGCCGCTGGGCGAACGCGAGCTGATCGAGGTGATCACCGCGTTCGTACATGTTGCCGGCGCTCGTGCTCTCGGCCAGCCAGGCGGCATCGACGAGGACCTCCGGCGGCCCCGAGCGGCTCGGGCCGCGCCGCTGCCGGCTGGGCACCTGCGGCTCCCTGGCTCTCGAACGACCCGCGCCGACCGACCGGTGCCGAACGCCGCGGTCCAGAACGCCCGGTCGGCCGGCGGCGCTGGATGCCTTGCGCGTCGACGCGCAGACGGAGGAGCAGCAGCGCCAGGTCGTGAATCGGCCGGCCGAAAGGCACGGCCTCGAGCTTCCACTCGCGATACTCACGGCTCGTGACGGCGGCCAGCGCCTTGAACCGCTTCGACGCGGAGCGCGGATCGTCGCATCCACAGGCCGAGCGCGAACGCCGCGTTGCGGCGCATCGAGCTCCGGCGATGGTGTCGTAGAGATACGCCAGGCGTCCGTTCGTGCTCGCCGTAGAGCAGCGGCACGAAGCGGTCCGGCGCGATCGAGGCTTCTCGCCGACGACCGCCTCCCACAGCGGCGCCGCGTCGGTCACCGCCGGGCGGCACCACCCGGCCGTCGCGAATGCGCAGGCTGCCGCCGAACGCGGCGAACGCCGCCGCACTCCGCTCGTACAGCCGCGTCAGCATCGCCGGGTGAGTCGGCCAGATACTCGAGCGTCTCGTCGTCGAGAGCCGCCAGACCGATGACAGAGATGCGCCGCACGGCGATCGGTCAGGATGCGCGGCGACGATCGCTCCGGCGCCACCGGGCGCCGGAAGACGGCGCGCGCTCCACACCGACGGTCAGCGAGCGGCACCGGCACCACGAACCGGCCTCGCGCGGTCCGGCCGCACGACGATCGGCGGACGCTCGCCGCAAGGCGTCGCAGCGCGCTCTGGCGGCTCTCGGGAGCTCGGAGTAGAGGACGCGCACGAGCTCGGACAGAAAGCGCCGCGCGCTCGCGCGTCGGATCGAGGCCCAGATCTGCGCGCGATCGCCGCCGTCGTTCGGCGAGACGGCGCGACGATCCTCGGGAACTGCGGGCTCTGCGGCGGCAACGGACCGCACCAAAATGCCGCTACAATCGTGAGCGCACAGGAACCGTGCGCGCAGCGTCATTCCACCTTGAAGTAAACGGCGCAGAATTATACACATGGCCTCCACCAACTACACCGCGAAAGACATCACGGTTCTGGAGGGTCTCGAGCCCGTCCGCAAGCGCCCGGGCATGTATCATCGGGGGCGTCGGCGCGGCCGGGCTGCACCATCTGGTCTGGGAGATTCTCGACAACGCCATCGACGAGGCGATGAACGGCTACGCCTCGAACATCCGCGTCACCCTGCACGACGACGGCTCGTCGATCACCATCGAGGACGACGGCCGCGGCATCCCGGTCGACAAGCATCCCGCCACGAAGAAAAGCGCCCTCGAGGTCATCTTCACGGTGCTCCACGCGGGCGGGAAGTTCGAGCAGGGCAACTACAAGACCGCCGGCGGACTGCACGGCGTCGGCGCCAGCGTCGTCAACGCGCTGTCGAAGGAGCTCGTCGCGACGGTCAAGCGCGACGGCGCGCAATGGGAGATGCGGTTCAAGCAGGGCAAGCCGGTCGGGCCGCTGAAGAAGCTCGGGCCGGCGCGCGGCACCGGCACGACCGTCTACTTCCATCCCGATGCCGCCATCTTCCCGAAGATCGAGTTCGACCCGGCGGTGATCCGCGACCGGCTCGAGGTCGCCAGCTATCTCCACAAAGGCGTCAAGGTCGTCTTCGACGACGAGACCACGAACGACGCAGACGGTCTTCGAGCACGCCGAAGGGCTCGTCGACTACCTCAAGAAGATTGTCGCGGAGCGCGGCGCCGAAGCCGGTGCACGACGCGCCGTTCACCCTCACCAAGGACGACGGCCTGCGGCTCGATCTCGTCCTGCAGTGGACCGAAGCCACCGACGAGCACATCCGCTCCTACGTCAACGGCATCCCGACCGGGTCGCGGCGGCACGCACGAGAACGGCCTGCGCGCCGGCATCGGCAAGGCGGTCCGCAACTTCATCGAGACGCACAACCTCTCGCCGAAAGGCGTGACGCTCACCGCCGAGGACATCCGCGAAGGGCTGACCGGCGTGCTCAGCATCTTCATCCAGGAGCCGCAGTTCCAGGGACAGACGAAGGATCGGCTGAACAACCCGGAGATGCTCTCGGCCGTGGACGGCGTCGTCCGGCCGGCGCTCGAGCACTGGCTGAATCACAACATCAGCGTCGCCGAGGCGATCGTCGCGCGGATCATCCTGGCGGCGCGCGCGCGCGAGGCGAGCCGCGCGGCGCAGGCCGAGGTCTCGCGCAAGAGCGCGACCTCGTCGCGGCTGAACCTGCCGGGAAAACTGAGCGACTGCACCGAACCCGACGAGCGAGGGCAGCGAGCTGTTCATCGTCGAGGGCGACTCGGCCGGCGGCTCGGCCAAGCAGGGCCGCGACCGCGCGCGCCAGGCGATCCTGCCGCTGCGGGGCAAGGTGCTGAACACCGAGAGCGCGTCGCTCGCGAAGGTGCTCGAGAACAAGGAGCTCTCGGACCTCGTGACCGCGCTCGGCTGCGGGCTCGGCAAGAACTTCGAGCTCGCGAAGCTGCGCTACGGCAAGATCATCATCCTCGCCGACGCCGACTCGGACGGCAACCACATCGCCACGCTGCTGCTGACGTTCATCTACCGCCACCTGCCGCAGCTGATGGCGCAACGGCAAGGTGTTCCTGGCGCAGCCGCCGCTCTACCGCATCGACATCGGCAAGGAGACGTTCTGGGCGCTCGACGATGCGCAGCAAGGACGCGATTCTGAAGCAGCACGGAAGAACGGCAATCGCGGCACGCCGGAGATCACGCGGTTCAAAGGGCTCGGCGAGATGATGCCCAAGGTGCTGTGGGAAACGACGCTCAACCCGCGCACCCGCCGCCTGCTGCGGGTCGAGATCACCGATCAGATCATGACCGACCGCGTGATCAACGAGCTGATGGGCAAGGATGCCTCGGCGCGCTTCCGCTTCATCATGGAACGCGCCGACGAAGCCGAGGAGCTGGACGTCTAGACGGTGCTCGGCTCTACGCGGCTCGATGCCACGAAGTCGCGAAGAACTTGACGTCCATGCGATTCGAGCTCTTACGCCCCTTCGGTCGCCGCGACTGCTCCTACGTTCACTCGCAGATCTCCTGATCCCCGGACCAGCCTGCCGATCCCCTCCGTCACCGTCGCCTTCTGCAGCGCGCCGTACGCGACGCGGAAGTAACAGCCGTCGGTCATGCCGAACGCCGGACCGGGGATGACGGCGACCCGGTGCTCGCGGATCAGCCGTTCGGCGAGGCGATCGGGTCGAGGTCGGTCTCCACTTTCATCAGACAGTAGAACGCGCCGTCGGCGGCCGGGACGCGTGCGAGCGGAGCCAGCGCCGACAGCCGTCGACGACGATGTCACGGATGGACGCCAGCTCGCGCACGTGCGGCTCGCAGTACGTCGGCCGACCTGCATGGCCGCCAGCGCTGCGATCTGCGACGCGATCGGCGGACAGATCAGGATCGTGTCCTGGCTCTTCATCATCGCCGACGCCAGATGCGCCGGGATACACCATGTAGCCGACGCGCCATCCGGCGAAGCCGAACGCCTTCGAC
>CAVSLB010000007.1:0-38067 GCA_963728585.1 uncultured Alphaproteobacteria bacterium | reverse complement strand
CGCTTTCGCGGCTATCGGACCGCCGGCGTCAACCGCGTTTCGCTCGGCGTACAGGCGCTGGATGACACAGCGTTGAAAGAACTCGGCCGATTGCATTCGGCGCGCGAAGCACTCGATGCGGTCGCGGTCGCGCGTTCGATCTTCGAGCGCTACTGGTTGGATCCGGTCTATGCACGGCCAAAGCAGACGCCGCAGGCCTGGGCGAAGGATCAAGCGCGCCATCGCAGAGGAGGCGGAGACTTGTCGCTCTATCAACTGACCATCGAGCCTGAGACGCCGTTCTACGCGCTTTATAAAAGCGGCAAGCTGATGATTCCCGACGAGGACTGCGGGCGCGAGCTTTACGACGTCACGCAGGAAATTTGCTCGCGCGCCGGCCTGCCGGCTTATGAGGTTTCGAACCACGCGCGGCCGGGCGCGGAATGCCGGCACAACCTCGTCTATTGGCGCGGGCATGAATATGCGGCATCGGCCCCGGGGCCCATGGCCGCCTTGAGATCGACGGTGTGCGGCAGGCAACCGCGACCGAAAAAACGCCGGAGGCATGGCTCGTGCAAGTGAAATCGATAGGCGACGGCCTTGTCACCGATGAAGCGCTGACGCGCGAAGAGCAGGCCGACGAGCTTTTGCTGATGGGGCTTCGGCTGGCGGAAGGCATCGATCCGCAGCGCTATGCCGTGCTGGCGGGACATCCGCTGTATCCAAAGCGGATAACAATTCTGCAGGAAGAAGGCGCGCTGGAAACCACGCCCGACGGGCGCCTGCGCGTGACGCAATCCGGTTTTCCCTTGCTCGATGCGGTGGTGGCGGATCTCGCGGCTTAGCGCATCATTCCGAAACGTGGGAACCGGCTTTCGGACAAGATCATGCGCCGGTGATTTAAGTTGCGGACCCAAAGGAGCGCGGCGCCGGCGCCACCGGCTGTCCGCCAGATGATGTGACGCGCATCACCGCGAGCCCGCGTTCGTTGGTGCCATCGGGACGGAACCGGAACACGCCATCGACCCCTGCAAAGCCCGAGGCAGCGCTCAAGGTCTCCTCCGAGGATCTCTGAGCGCCGTGGGTTTTCACCAGCGCCGCGACCAGCGCGACGGCATCATAAGCCAGCGTCGCCGTCGGCACGGGATCCTGATTGAAGCGCTTGCGGTAGTTCGCGGCGAAATTCCGGAAGCCGGAGGGATGAGGCGCGGGATACCAGGCGCCCTCCAATGACGGCGCCGAGGACAGGCTCGGATCGGCCCACAAACCGCTGCCGAGAAGCTGCAGGCGTTTCACATTCACCCGATTGGCCGCGAGCGCTTCGACCAGATCGGCGGCGTCCGATCCGTCGGGGATGAACAATGCGTCTGCCGTTGCCGCCGCCTGCGCCACGGCGCTCACGGCGGCCTGCCGCGCGCCTTTGTTGAGCGGATAGCGCTGCATCGCGACGATGCGTCCCCCGCCGCGCGCGACCGCTTGGTTGACGGCCTCCACCACCGTGCCATAGGCATTGTCCGGCACCAGCGCGATGAAGGAGCGTTTGCCGGCGTTGGCGGCATAGCCGACGATGCGTTCGACGTCGGATTCCGGGAGGAAACTCAGAAGATAAATGCCGCGCGCGGCGACGCTGGTGTCGGTGGAAAAGGCGATCACCGGCCGGCCGCTCTGGCGGGCGATCTGTCCCGCAGCCCCGACCGATTGCGCAAACAGCGGGCCGAGGATGATCTCCGCGCTTTCGCTCAAGGCCTGCTGCGTCGCAGTCTGCGCCCCAGCGGCGGTGCCGCCATCGTCCTTGGCCAGCAATTGAATGTCGGGATTGTTGAATGCAGCCAGCGCCATCTCGGCGGCGTTCTTCATCGATTGCGCCGCGATGCCGGCATTGCCCCCGGCTGAAAGCGGCAGGATCAGCCCGACCTTGATCCGGCCCGCACCGACCACGGCGGGCTGCTGCGGGGCGGTGCTGGGCTGCACGGGCGCGCCGAAGTCGCCGACATTCGTGCCGGTACAGGCGGCGCCAAACCCGGCGAAGCCGAGCAGCAAGGCGCCAAGGCAAACCCGCCGCGAAAGCACCGGCAGAACTGTCAGTGGCTGCAAAGGCCTAAGCATCCAATCCATTCTGGCGACGAATAGTAAACCAAGTTACAAGGTTAACCCCTTGCGGCAACAGCATGACGCCCGCGCAAGCGGGGGATAAAGTGCCCGCCATGAAGCCGCGACCCTCCCCGGCCGAGCCTACGCCACCCGATTAGAAGCCGTCCCGCAGCTATGTCATAGCCGGGCGGACGGTCCAGGTCCCGGCGCTGCCGTCGGGGCTGCATATCGCCGCAACCCCGATCGGCAACCTGGGCGATATTACCGTCCGCGCCCTCGAGGCGCTGGCCGGGGCAGACGTGATTGCCTGCGAGGACACCCGGGTCACCCGCAAGCTGCTCGACCGTTATGGCATCGCGACGCCGCTGATCCCCTATCACGAGCACAATGCCGCCGCGCCGGCCGAAATCCTGCGCCGGCTTGCGGCTGGTGAGGCAGTGGTCCTGGTTTCCGATGCCGGCACACCGCTCATCTCCGATCCTGGGTTCAAGCTGGTGGCTGCCGCGCGCGAAGCGGGCCACGGGGTAACGACGCTGCCGGAGCGTCCGCGACGCTCGCGGCGCTGACCGTCGCGGGCTTCCGACCGACCGCTTTTTCTTCGAAGGATTTTTGCCGCCGAAAGAAACCGCACGCCGCGCGCGCATCGCGGAGTTGGCGCGCGTCTCGGCGACGCTGGTGTTGTTCGAGAGTGGGCCCCGGCTTGGCGCTTCCCTCGCCGATCTCGCGCAAGGATTGGGCCCGGGCGCCGCGGCGGTCTGCCGCGAACTAACCAAGCTGCATGAGGAGGTGCGCCCCGCGGCGCTCCCCGAGCTTGCGCAACATTACGCCGACGAAGCGGAAACGCGCGGCGAGATCGTGCTGGTGATCGCGCCCCCGCCACAACAGGCGCAGCCCGACGCCGATGAGGTGGACGCGTTACTGCGGCATGCATTCGTCCGGGTCTCGGTGAAAGATGCCGTGAGCGAAGTGGCCGCCGCCACCGGGCTGCCGCGCCGCGATGTTTATCGACGCGCACTCGCGCTGGCGAAAGAGGACGACGATGGCGCGCGGTGATCCTTCCGAGCTCGGGCCCGGTGTCGTTGGGCCGCGACAGGTCGCCTTCGCCTCGGCCTGTCGGCGGAAAGCCGCGCCGCCGCTTTTCTCATCGCCAAGGGTTTTGGATTCTCGCCCGGCGCTGGCGCAGCCCGGTAGGCGAAATCGACATCGTGGCGCGCCGCCGCAAGCTCTTGGTCTTCGTCGAGGTGAAAGCCCGAGACACGCTCGACGGCGCGGCGAATCCGTCACGCCGCAGCAGAAGCGGCGCATCTGCGCCGCGGCGGAAGCCTGGCTGGCGAAATATCCGAACGAGAACGTGCGCGACATGCGCTTTGACGCCATGCTGGTGGCGCCCGGCCGCCTGCCGCGCCACATTCCCGGAGCCTTCGAGGTGGAGACGTGAGCCTGAACATCGCCGTGCAGATGGACCCGATCGAGCGGATCAATATCCGCGGCGATTTCCCTTTCGCGCTGCTCCTGGAAGCGCAACGGCGCGGCCATGGCATTTCCTATTACACGCCGGACAAGCTGGCGATGAACGGCGGCAAGGTTTTCGCGACGGTGCAGCCGCTGCAAATGCGCGACGCCGAAGCAGCCACTTCACGCTGGGCGAGCCGCGCCGCGCCGCGCTGACCGAATTCGATGTGATCCTGCTGCGGCAGGACCCGCCCTTCGATTTGACTACATCACCACGACACATCTGCTGGAGCGCATCCATCCCGAGACGCTGGTGGTCAACGACCCGGCGCAGGTGCGCAACGCGCCGGAGAAAATGTTCGTCACCGAATTTCCCGACTGATGCCGCCGACCTTGCTCAGCCGCGATCTCGCCGAGATCAAAAGCTTCCGGACCGAGCACGGCGATATCGTGATGAAGCCGCTCTACGGCAAGGGCGGCGAGGCGGTGTTCCTGGTCGAGCGCGAGGACCCGAATTTCGGCTCGCTTTACGATCTGTTCTCCACCTCGTTCCGCGAGGCCTGGGTCACGCAGAAATTTTTGCCGGCGGTGCGGCAGGGCGACAAGCGCATCATCCTGGTGGACGGTGAATTCGCCGGCGCGGTGAACCGCGTGCCCGCGGCCGATGACATCCGCTCCAACATGGTGCGCGGCGGCGCGGCGAAAGCCACCGAGTGACGGAACGCGAGCGCGAAATCTGCGCGCGCATCGGCCCATCGCTGCGCGAGCGCGGGCTGTTGTTTGTCGGCATGACGTGATCGACGGCTGGCTCACCGAGATCAATGTGACCTCGCCCACCGGCATCCGCGCGATTAAGAATCTCGGCGGACCGGATATCGCCGCGTTGATCTGGGACAAGATCGAGCGAAGCGGAGTTGTTAGGGTCTTTTGACAACCCCGAGCCCAAGGCGAAGCGGCGCAAGAGCCCGGCAAAGGCAAGGTGAACGGCGAGATGGGCGTTTTCCGGTGGCTGCGAGAACACCTGGATGTTCTGCTTCTTCTGGCGGTCATCACCGTGATCATCTTGGCTGGCAGTTGGGTGTTCAGGCCAAAAGGAGGGCGCGGCGCAGACAGCCGGCCACCAAGGCGGATCAAGAAACGCCGGGATGACGAGGGATGGGACTGAACTCGGCCGACCGGCTGAGGAGCTGCGCGCGATCAAGAATCTTAGCCGACCGGAGGTCACAGCGATGGTGTTGGATAAGATCGAAAGCAGAAGCGGCGCTGATTATTTCGCGCTTTTCTCCGCCTTCAGCTTCTCGATCGCCGCGCGGATCGGCGCGAAGGGGCCGTATTTATGCTGCGCCTGGGAAAAGCCGTCGGCATAGGGCGGATAGGGCGTGTCGGCCGGCTTCGACAAGAGATCGGGAAAATCCTTCTCGAGCCCGGCTTTATGCGGCCGCGGCTGCGACAGCACATAGGCCGAGACATCCCACGACTCCTCGACCGTGAGCCGCACATCCAGGTAATCAGTGCCGTGCGGCATGTTGAAATGCACGAAGTTCGCCATCGTCGAGAGCCGTGCCATGCCGGCGCCGTCATTGAAAACATCGCCGCCCCAGAGCGGCGGAAACATGTAGCCGAGCGCGGGGTCGGCGCTGCTGCGTGGAATGCCGGAGCCATCGCTGTTGTGGCACGCGAGACACCTGCGGGCGTAGATCGCGCGGCCGCGCGCGGGATCAGCGGCGCGTTTGAGCTCCGGCATATGCCCGCTGCCGAGGCCGGGCAGTGTCTGGCCGGGCGCGACGCCGGTGCTGAGGAATTTGACGTAGGCGACGATGGCCTGCATTTCGGGAGCATCGCTTGCGAGTGCACGCCCATTCATGCTGCGCGTCATGCAGGAGTTGAGCCGGTCCTCGACCGTGATCTCTTCGCCGGAGCGCGCGCTGTATTGCGGAAAGTCGCCGAACAATCCGAACAGCGGCAGGCCGAATTTCTTGGTGCCGGCATCGAGATGGCAATTCGTGCAGGCGAGATTATTTCCGGCATAGCGCTTCGCCGGATCGGCGACCTGCGGGCCGATATAGGTGTAGGTCGCGATGACGAGGTCGCGGCCTTCGCGGATCTGCATGCCGGCCGCATCGCGCGGCAAGGCGTCGACATCCGGCACGGTCCAAGGCGGCGCGGTTTGCGCCAAGCCGCCCGGCGGCAGAGCGAGAACGAAAGCAAGGACCGGCACCACATACAGGAACATGGCCTAGACTTGCTCCAGCGCAGCGCGATCCCATTTTCCGCGGTCGGCGGCGGCTGCGTAGCTCGCCTGCAGAAAATTAAGCAGCGTCTCGTCCGGCGAGGCGGACTGCGCCACGGCATCGTAAGGCAGCACGAATTCGCCCAGCGTGCCGTCATAGTCTGCGCCCGCGATCTTGGCCTGCGCAAAACCTTCCGGCTCGGGGTAGGCGTAGCAATAGAACGCCGCCTTGCCGTAGCCGCCGTTGCCCGGCCAGAAACCCGCGCTGCTGACCTCGTGCGAATAGGCTTCCTGCATCGCCCATAATCCGAGATTGGGCGCGGTGCGCTGGATCGGCGGAGCCGCGCGGCCGGAGAAGCGCGTCACCGCGAGATCGAAGCTGCCCCAGAAAAAATGCACCGGGCTGCATTTGCCGAGGAAGCGCGCGCGGAAAATATTGAACACGCGATGCACCTGCACGAGCTGTTGCCAGAACAAATTCGCCGCCGCCGCATCGTAGCTCTTGTGCTCGTGGTCGGCTTCGAACGGGATGGCATCGGGAATTTCCACCGGCATGGTCCAGATCTGCACGTCGACGCCGAGCGAGCGCAGCCGCCGCATCACCTCGGCATAGAAATCCGCCACCGAACGCGGCGCCAGCGCGAGGCGTTCAGCGCGTCCGTCGCTCATGCGCAGGATCAGTTGATGGTCGATGAAATCGAAATCTATCTGCAGCGCGCCGCCCCGCCAGGGCATCGCCGAGGTGGTGAGCCCGCGCGCGGTGACATAGAAAGCAATGCCCCACCAGTGATTGATCCGCGGCGTCAGCGCGAGCCGGATCTTGCCGACCACCTGCGTCCACAGATGCAGGGTCGCGCAGGTGTCCGCCCAGGCGGAATAATCCAGTAAAACCCGAGGCTTGGCAGAGCTTTCGGAAAATACCGCCGGCGGCATCATGGCCATGTTCCCTAATTGTTCTTGCCGGTTCACAGCCGTCGGCTAGTCTTCCCGCAGGCAGGGGCGGCCGGCAATGGTTCAACGCGTATCCACCGTGGCGTTCGAGGGCATCGAGGCGCGCGCGGTCGACGTCCAGGTGCAGGTGGCGCCCGGCCTTCCGGCCTTCCATGTGGTCGGGCTGGCGGACAAGGCCGTCTCGGAAGCGCGCGAGCGCGTGCGCGCGGCATTGGTCGCCTCCGGCCTCGCGCTGCCCTCGCGCCGCATCACCGTCAATCTCGCGCCCGCCGACATGCCGAAGGAAGGCAGCCATTACGACCTGCCGATCGCGCTCGGCTTGATGGCGGCGATCGGCGCCATTCCGCATGACGCGCTGTCAGGCTTCACCGTATTGGGCGAACTCGGACTCGACGGCTCCATCGCTGCGGTCGCGGGCGTGCTGCCCGCCGCGATCGGCGCCAACGCGCGCGGCGAAGGCTTGATCTGTCCCGCCGCCTGCGGCGCGGAAGCGGCCTGGGCCAGTCCGGATCTGGAAATCGTCGCGGCCGCCTCGCTGATCCAGCTCGCCAATCATTTTAAGGGCACGCAGGTGCTGTCGCGGCCGACGCCGAAAATCCGCGAGCAGGAAGAGCTGCCGTTTGACCTCGCCGACATCAAGGGACAGGAAAGCGCGAAGCGCGCGCTCGAAGTCGCCGCCGCCGGCGGACATAATCTGCTGATGGTCGGCCCGCCCGGCGCCGGCAAGTCGATGCTGGCGGCGCGCCTGCCCTCCATCCTGCCGCCGCTGACGCCGGCGGAATTGCTGGAAGTCTCGATGGTGGCTTCGGTCGCGGGAGAGATCGCGGAAGGCGCGCTCACCAACCGCCGGCCGTTCCGCGCGCCGCATCATTCCGCCAGCATGGCGGCGCTGGTCGGCGGCGGCCTGCGCGCCAAGCCGGGCGAGATTTCGCTCGCGCATCAGGGCGTGCTGTTCCTCGACGAATTGCCGGAATTCCAGGCGCCGGTGCTCGAACTCGCTGCGCCAGCCGCTGGAGACCGGCGAAGTGGCGGTCTCGCGCGCCAATCATCGCGTGACTTATCCCGCGCGCTTCATGCTGGTGGCGGCGATGAATCCCGTGCCGCTGCGGGCGCGCCAACGATCCCGGCTTTTCCTGCAAGCGCGGACAGAACATCCGCTGCGCGGCCGACTATCAGGCCCGGCTGTCCGGTCCGCTGCTCGACCGCATCGACCTGCATATCGAGGTGCCGGCGGTGACCGCCGCCGATCTGATCCTGCCGCCGCCGACGGAAGGAAGCCGCGACGTCGCCGCGCGCGTCGCCCGCGCCCGCGGATGCAGGCGCAGCGCTATGCCGCGCTCGGCCTTGCGCGGCGTGCGCACCAACGCCGATGCCAACGGCCCCGTGCTGGAAGAGGTGGCGCGGCCGGATGCCGCCGGCCTGACGTTGCTGCGCGACGCCGCGGACGCCATGCGGCTCTCCGCGCGCGGCTATCACCGCGTCTTGCGGGTGGCGCGCACGCTCGCCGATCTCGACGGCGCGGACAAGGTCGGCCGCCTGCATCTGGCGGAGGCTTTGTCCTACCGCGCGATGGCCGACGAGATCAGAAGGGCGGCTTGACCGCGTCATTGGGCGCTTTCCGCAAACCGCTTGAACGCCTCGATGCGCTCGCGGTGACGTCTGCGGGTGCGGTTTCGCGTGAAGAGGCTGAGCAGCCAACGGAAGAAGCCGGGGAAGATGAATTTCTCTTCCGAGACCAGCTTCGTCCTGTCCTTGGCAAGCGCGGTGAACGTCGTCTTGGCCAGCACATCCACTTTTCGCGACTGCAGCCGCAGGAAGAGCCGCTCCGGCAAATACATGTCCGTCACCGTCGAGACGAAGGCCGGTTGCCGGGTGCGCGGCTTCGGGACCATGCGGTAGCGTGCGCCAACGGCTCCGTTTTCGCCGCCGATATGTTCGTAACCCGCAAGGTCGTGCATCCATTGCGTCATGTTGCCGGGATCGGCAAAAAGCATCGCTACTCGCCGCCGCGGAAGGTGAACCTCGATAGCGACGATGCTTTTCATGCGCGCTGATTGCCGAGCACTGACGGCCGCCGTGCCCCATACTGTCTACCTTTTCTCCGCCGACGCAGCGGCGCTGTCAATCGGGAACGGGATCAAGAAAAAAGGCGGAGGCGCTGTATGATCGCGCGATCAGAACGGCAATATCGCGGATCCGAGCGCCCGGTCGGTGAACCACAGCGCGCCGACCACAGCGATGGCAAGGTTTGCCGCGGGCAAGGCAAAGCGGCCGAAGGAAGGCTGGCGCGCCGCCAAGTGCCGCGTGACGAGTATGATCACCGGTAACGTCGCAAAGAGGATCGCAAGCTGCCCTAACTCAACGCCGAGGTTGAACGCAAACAACGCGGTCAACAGATTTTCGCGCGGCATGTCCAGTTCGGCCAACATATTGGCAAAGCCGAGGCCGTGGACGAGGCCGAATCCGAAGGCGACGATCCACAGCCGCCGCGATACCAGCGGCCAGATATTATTGAGCGCGGCAAGCGTGATCGTGACGGCGATCAAGCTTTCGGTGAGCGCAGCGGGGAGACTAAGGACCCCAAAAGCGGCAAGTCCGAGCGTCAGCGAATGGGCGATCGTGAAAGCCGTCACAACTTTCACAGCTTGATAGATTCTTTCCCGCAACGTCCGTTCCGAGCCGCGCATGGCGAAGGCACCGATCAGCAGCGTGAGCAGGAACAGGATGTGGTCGTAGCCGATCCAGATGTGGTGGGCGCCGTGACCGATAAAGGAGAGGAACCCGCTGAGCCCGGCCGCTTGCACGGTATCAATCACCGCGCTGGTGGCGGCGGGAGTCATGACGAATGTCCGGGTGCCCTGCGACGTCGTCACTGCGACGAGACCACGATGCTGCGCGTCGCTGGCAAACAGAAGACCGTAGATGAGCGTGACCGGCTCGGCGTGGGACGGGCAGGCCCCATGAAACGGAATGACGATATAGGTCTCGCCGCCGCGCGTATCGGTCAGGGCCTCTTCACCCATGAGACTGCAGCGCCCATCCGGCGCTCCAATCGAGATGTGGGCAAGTGTGGCGGTTGCGAGCTCTTGCTCGCGGCGGCGAAATTCACCCCAGGTGATCCTGCCGTCCCGATCGGCGTCGAGATCGTGAACGCGGTCGAGGTCGCGTACCGCCAGTTCAACGCGTCCCTCAACGGAGGTCGGGCCCAGTGTCAGCGATAGGAAACTGTAGCTCTGGGTGTGGGCGGAGGCTGCCGAGGCCATCAATGCCGCAAATGAAGCGATGACCAGCAGACGAAGGATCGCCATCATGGTGCGAGCTCCCGCAAGCGTGAGACGAGCGGCGTGATGCGTTGGTCGGCGAGGCCCACACGCTGGACAAAACCGAGCGCGTCGCGGGCTGCATCCGGTTTGCCGGCGGCGATTGCGCATTCGAGCAGAAGCCTCGCGTCAGCGATCTCCTTCTGGATCGACCAGTTCTCAACGGCGAGCGGCAGAGCTGCGAGAGCATCGCGTTCGACCTCAAGGCGGAAGCGGGCCTCTTCACGCAGGTGCGCGCGCACGCCCGCCTGCCTTGCGGCGGCGAAGCGTTCTTTGAGCGTGGCCGACCATTCGCTCAAGTCGGAGATCGTTGCTGCGCCTGGCCGCGATGGCGCGGCGGAGCACGAGAGCATCGGCGTCGCCCTTGCCGTCGAGCAAGATCAGCACATCGCCGGGGCGGCCGCGGTCGAGAGACAAGTCCGCCGATGGCGGCGAGCAGCGGAATATCAGGCCCGCCTGCCGCCGCTGGCGGAAAGGAAATGGCGTTCCGCATCCTCATCGCGGCCGAGGCCTTGCGCGATGTCGGCGAGAATGGCGAGCGCAAAACGGCGCACTGTCTTGTCTCCCGCAGCGGCGTGGTCGCTGGCGCCGTCCCGCGCCACGGAGTCGGGAGAGATAGTCAAAAGCCTCCATTCCTGATCCGCTGAGCGCAGCGACGCGCGCGCGGCAGGCTGCGGTGGGCAGCAATCCGGCAGCGGGCGGCAGGCTGTGGCAGTCGCCTCTTGCGCCGGCAATATCGCCCAAGACGAGGCGGACAAAGGCGCGCGTCAAAAGCGCCTGGGCGTTGCGGGGCGACGTCTGCAGGACGGCATCGAGATCCGCCAGCGACGCGGGGAATTCATGGAGCGCCTGATTGATCACGGCGCGCAGCACACGCACCTCTTCCGGCGGGTTCGGCTCGGACCACCATGGCGCCAGCGCGGCCTGGGCTTCACCATAGAGGCGAGGATCAGACCACATGCGTCCCTGTTCGATAGCCAGGCGAGCGACGCGCAGTGCGCCGGTGAGATCTTTCGGTTCGCGGGAGAGATCGGCTTTTGCCATGCGAAGGTCGGAAGCAGTGCGTGACCGGCCGGCGGGAACGGTCAGGAGGACAGTGGCGTCGTCGCGAGGCCGGACCGGTTCGGCAAGCGCGGTGCCGCAGGCAAGTGCACCAAGGGCGACAAGGAGGGATCGATGTCAGATCATGCGGCGGCCCCATCAGAGGATCTTGATCGGAACGATGCTAAAGAGGGATGGCCGCTCGCCGGCCATCCCTCTTTGATCAGTCTTGGCCGTGATGATCGTGCACGCGACCGTTCAACGGTGTCGCCGCATAGGGAAACACCGTGTTGTATGAGATGTCGTTGCCGGTCACCTTGTCGGCATTCACCTTCGAGAAGTCGGGTCCAGGCCCCGCCGCGCCCGAGTGCGATGAACGCGATATCAATGACATCGTCGCCAAATCTGCGGCCATTGGGCCACCCACCCGGAATAAAGCCGCCATTGCCGAACGGATCCTGGAAGCTGCTCTTCAGCGTGTCGCCGCCGAAAACACCGAGACGATGGAACCCAGGGGTACCTGCCAGGCGCGCAGGTCGCGTGGTCAGGTCGACCTTGATCAGGTCGGGAATGAAGATGGACCTGATCAGACCCGGGATGATTGGGGTCACGCCGAGCACCTTGGACAACTCGGGCTTATCGGCATAAGCGCCGAAATGAGCGGCATCGTTTCGCGGTAGAGTTTGATTGTAGCGGTCCTTGTCCTTGATCGCGACCAAGGCTTCGGCGAACAGCGGGTTGCCTTGGCGTCCCACCTGCATCCGCTGGTCACCGATGCGTCGCGTTGTCGTCGCATAGACGCCGGCGATCTTTGCGCCGCCAAGCTCCGAAAGCGGAATGTTCAGGACGATGGTGTGGACATTGAAACCGCCCTGGCTGTCGAAGGGCGCAGGCTTGTCGAACGTAAAGTCGAGATCGAAGATCGACTGAATGTCGCCGTAGAAGCCATCGTCGCGTTGGCCGGCGAAGACCATGTAGTTGCGGGACAGCGAGGTGACGGCGTTGCTCGTGTAGCCGTCTAGCGCGGAGACGCTCGCAACTCCACCGCGGGCGGGTCTGTCACCATTGTCGTTCAGATTGTAGAACGGCGTCACCCGGCCCTGATTGTTCGGCGGAACCATAATACCTTCGCCGAGAACGGTGCTCGTGTCGTTCCGGTGATCGATCTTGGTGACCTTGTAGGTCTGGCGCAGGTTCTGGTTCGCCGAGAACTGCGATCCCGGCTGCACCACGCCGAGATAGGACTGAAGAATCGTCTTGCGATTGGCGTACGTCGTTGAAAATTCGAAGCGGAAAGAGAGGTCGGTTTTGCCAGTCTTGGTGTGGTTGCCGAGCGCGACGTGAATTTCGTAGTCGACCGCAGGATCGAAACTATAGTTGTTGGGTCCGATACCCGGTTCTTCGAACGGATAGACCGCGAGCGCTGTCGTGAGGTAGTCCGTTGCGCCGTTCCTGCTCTTGAAGGCATAGACGTCGGTGGTGTTAGCCGAAGGATCGAGGGTGATAAGCGGTGCGTCCATATGGCTCGATGCCTGCACAAGCGAGGCAGTCGAGACAGGCGCCAGCAGTATGGCGCCGAGCGCCAGCCGGCGAGTCATTGTGGTGAGCATGATCAAACTCCTTGACCTGGTGCGGTGAAGCTGTGTCTCGCCGGAAGCGACCCAGTGAGACGACCCAGGTACGGAGCGCTACAGAAAAAGCTTCAGCGGCCGATGCCCACGCGCGGATAACAATTCCGTGATCGGCTATTTTGCTGATGTTTTGGCGCAGTAATCGGTCTTGAGCGAAAAAATGGCCGGGCTTTCTGGCCCGGCCATCGAACAAACAAACGAGATCAACTCACATCACGTCGCCCGGCTGGTCGCCGGAATCCTCCTTGTACCAGCGCTCTTCCATCCGGCTTTTGGCGCCGTCTTTCGTCAGCGTCGCGGCGAATTCCTTGCGCAGACACGGGATCCTCTTCGTGATAGGGGATGGCGGCGCCGCCTTTCTTCAGATCGATCGCGCCGTAATCCATCAGCGCCTCGCCCGGAATGCCGGCCTTGCGCGCGCGCTGGTTGTTCGGCCCGTGCCAGGCGGTGACGCGCAGCGGGTCCTTGCCGGTGCCGAAATGCTGGTGGAACCAGTCGCCGCTCATCGGCGCCGCCGACACCATGCCGCCCTGCTCGTAATCCTGCCGCATCACCTTGTCGGCGTGGCCGGTTTCCCACGGCCGCGTGCCGAGGCCTTCCGGCCAGGTATAGGTATAGCCCTTGCCCTTCAGACAAATCAGCACCGCGGCGGAAGCATGCTTGTGCGCCTTGGAATAGCGCCCGGTCTCGTGCTCGCCGATCCAGGTATAGAAGCGGTTATTCGCCATCTGCGGCTCCATCCGGCGGTAGCCGGGGGAACGGCGGTTATCCAGCGGCAGCTCCGCATTGATCACATCGGGGATGACGTTGGTCTTGCGCATCGCCAGGCCGCGGATCGGATCCGGCTCGATGTCCTCCTTCGGCTTGAAGAAGTCTTCGGCGCCTGAGAAGCGGTCGGTGAAGTGATACGGGCAGTTGAAGATGAAATCCATGTTGTCCAGCAGGTTCATCACGTTCGGCGCCGAGGTGCCGCACAGCATCAGCGCGGGCTGGCTCGATGCATTGATGAAACGATGCGAGGCGTTGAGCGGGATGGTGAACATCGAGCCCTTCGCCCATTCGAAGCTGTGACGCTTGGCCTGGCCTTCCTGCCAGACTTCGGTGGTGCCGCGGCCTTCCAGAATCAGCACGACCTTTTCGTACATATGCTTTTCGACATTCAGCGCGCCGGCGCCGGGAATTTGCGCCACATACATGCCCCACAAGCCTTCGGTCCCGTAGAGCTGAATGAAGCTGCCGTTGCCGCCGAGCCGCTTCCACGGCTTGAGCGGCAGGTCCTGGCAGCGCTGCACGCCGATGCCGCGATAGATCGGGATGCCTTCTTCCTCCATGAAGCGGTCGTAAGGCATGGCCGGGCGGCCGAATTTTCCAAAGCCAGCGTTCTCGCCGGCTTTCGGCTCGTGCCAATGGGTCATATCGGTCTTGTCGTGCATGGGCGTTCCTCCAGATGTCGGGATTACCGCCGGTCTTAGTGAGACTTATCCCTGTTGGCAACAGGAGGAAGACGGCCTGCAAGGCAGAATTGCCTCGTACCGGATGCCTGACGCGGATGCCTGACGTGCATGAAAAAAACTCCCCTCCGCCGGCAGGCGAAGGGGAGTTGTGTTATCGCACAGATCAGTTCGAGGTGATCAGCTTCTCGACACCCTTCATCACGTCGGGCGGCACCTTCGAGATGCTCTCGATGCGCGCGCGGACGTCATCGCCGTCGATCGGGCTCACGTCGACTTTCAGCTTCTCGGCGTCCTTCAGATAGTCCGGATCCTTGTGGGTTTGCATGAAGGCCTTCACCAGCGCATCCGCACGATCCTTCGGCACGCCCGGAGGCGCGGCAAAGGGCCGGCTCATGGCGTAGGGCAACTCCAGCACCTCGATCAGCGCGCGGTCGTTGTCGGTCTTCGCCAGTTCGCGCGCGGTCGGGACGTTGGGCAATTCCGGATAACGGGTCTTCCGCCCCATCACCACCAAGACTTGCATGATGCCATCCGGCCTTAGCCATTCCGGCTTATTCGACTTCACGCTGGAGATGCCGGTGGTGCGGCCTTCGATCTCGCCACGTTCCATGGCGAGATAGAGCGCGCCGCTGTCGGTATAGCCGGCAATCGGCTTGATGTTGAAGCCGAGCATATCGCGCAAGACGATAGGCCAGGCGTCGCTCGAAGTGCCTTCACCGGTGGAGCCGAGGATCAGCGGTGGGCCGTCCTTGCGCCGCAAATCCTCGATCGTCTTGTTCTTCGCGTCCTTGCGGGCGATCAGCACATAGGCGTCGTTCTCGCCGCTCGAGGACGAGCCGATCCAGGTGAACTTGGTGGGATCGAACTGCACATTCTGATCGGTCTTATCGAGCAGCGCGAGCAGCGGGATGTTGCGGGCGAAAATGCCGAAGGCGGTGCCGTCCTTCGGCGCGACGTTGTAGATATAATTGGCGCCCTTCAGGCTGCCGGCGCCCGGCATGTTGTTGATAATGATGTTCGGTTTGCCGGGAATATACTTGCTCATGTGCTGAGCCAAGATGCGGCCATAGGTGTCGTAACCGCCGCCCGGCCCGTAGCTCACGATCATGGTGATCGTTTTACCCTTGTAGAAATCGGCTACCGCATCGGCCTTGGCCGGAACGGCGCGCGCCCGCGCACAGCATCAAGGCCGCCGCCGCCGCCGCAAATCGCATCAGCATCTGAGTTCCCTCCATTGTGGCCACCTTTTTATCGGTGGATTTCGTTGGCAGGCGCCCGGATTTTCCGAGTGCCGCTTGCCGGTATTTTCGACCAGCGTTGCGAGGCACGCAATGCGAAAGCAGCGGGAAGCTGCGCCGAAAGGGCGCAGCCCCAAGCGTGAACCATAGCCGGTTCCGCGGCTCACCGGTATCTACGTTGCGGGAATGATGGAGTTTCCAACGAAGGGGTGCGCCGAAACGGCGCAACCCCCCGCGTCGGCTCTAACCCCCTTCCACCAGTTTCTCGATGCGTTTGAGCTGATCTTCCGGCGTGCTGGCGATCACCTTGATCAGCCGGAGCACCTCGGCGCCGTCGATCGGGCTCACTTCGAAATCCGCCTTCTTGGCATCCTCGAGATAGCCGGGGTCCTTGTGGGTCTCCATGAAAGCCTTCACCAGCGCCCTGGCGCGATCCTCGGGAACGCCCGGCGGGGCCGCGAAGGGGCGCGACAGCGAATAAGGCACTTCCAGAATTTCGATCAGCTTGCGGTCGGCGTCGTTCTTCGCCAGCTCGCGCGCGGTCGGCGCATTGGGAAAATCCGCATGACGCGTCGAACGACCGAACACCACCAGGGTATTGCCGAGGCCGCCCGGCTTAACCCAATCCGGCTTGTTCGGTTTGATCGAGGAATAGCCGACGTTGCGCGCTTCGATCTCGCCGCGCTCGAAGGCAAGGTTCAACGCGGCGCCGTCGGTATAGCCGGGGACCTGCTTGATGTTGAAGCCGAGCATCTCGCGCAGCACCACGCCGATGGCGTCGCTTGAGACCCCTTCCGCCGTTGTCCCCAGCACGATAGGCGGACCGCCCGGCTTGCGCGCATCTTCCACCGACTTCACCGGCGCGTCCCTGCGCACCATCAGCATGTAGGCGTCGTCGGCGAAGCTCGCCGAGGAGCCGATCCAGGTGAATTTCATCGGATCGAACTGCACGTTCTGGTTGGTCTTTTGCAGCAGGCCGATCAGCGGGATGTTGCGCGCGAAGGTGCCGAAGGCGGTGCCGTCCTTCGGCGCCGCGTTATAGATGAAATTCGCGCCGCGCAGGCTGCCGGCGCCCGGCATGTTCTGAATGATGATGCTCGGATTGCCGGGAATGTATTTGCTCATGTAGCGCGCGAGTGTACGGGCATAAACGTCGTAGCCGCCGCCGGGGCCGTAACTGACGATCAAGGTGATCTGCTTGCCTTTGTAGAAATCCTCGACCGCGTCGGCGCGCGCCTGCGGCGCCGCCAGTGCAACAATCGCAGCCAACACGGCCGCTGCCCATCGCATCCGCATCTGGTCCTCCCTGAACGATCCGCCGTTGTCCGCGGCTTCGGTCACATTGTCCGCCAGGAAAGAAGGCGGCGCAACTTTAAAGGGCCGAAGCCTTTGACGGCAGGCTTTTCCGCCTATACGGGGTCCTCATGGCTCCTCCGCTTTTGCAACTCACCGACATCGCGCTGACCTTCGGCGGCACGCCGCTGCTCACCGGCGCCGACCTTTCGGTTTCCACCGGCGAGCGCGTCTCGCTGGTCGGACGCAACGGATCGGGCAAATCGACGCTGCTAAAAATCGCGGCAGGCCTGATAGAGCCGGACCGGGGATCCGTCTTCGTGCAGCCCGGCGCCGTGGTGCGCTACCTGCCGCAGGAACCGGATTTTTCCGGCTTTGCCTCCACGCTGGCTTATGTCGAAGCCGGGCTGCGCATCGGAACTCGGGCTCATCCGGGTTCCGCACTTGAATTGCACAAGTCGGGTAAACCCGACTTGTGGTCCGACGATCCGCATGCCGCGCGCTATATCCTGGAGCAGCTCGGCCTCACCGGGCAGGAGGATCCGGGCCAGCTTTCCGGCGGCGAGGCGCGCCGCGCCTCGCTCGCGCGCGTCTTGGCGCCCTCGCCTGATATTCTGCTATTGGACGAGCCGACAAATCATCTCGATCTCACCACCATCGAATGGCTGGAAAGCGATCTGTTGGCGCGGCGCACGGCGCTGGTGATCATCAGCCATGACCGGCGCTTTCTCTCCACGCTTTCGCGCGTCACGGTGTGGCTCGACCGCGGCGCGACGCGGCGGATCGAGCGCGGCTTTGCGCATTTCGAGGAATGGCGCGACATGCTGCTGGCCGAAGAGGAGCGCGAGCAGCACAAGGCCGACCGCAAGATTGCCGCCGAGGAGCACTGGATCCGCCACGGCGTCAGCGGCCGGCGCAAGCGCAATATGCGGCGGGTCGGGTTGCTGCAAGAGATGAAGGAGCGGCGGCGCACCTACCGCGCGGCCGTCGGCGATGTTGCGATCGCCGCAAGCGCGGCGGCGCCGTCCGGCGCGCTGGTCATCGAGGCGCAGAATATCGGCAAGAGCTATGAGGGGCGCCCCATTGTGAGCGACTTCTCGATCCGCATCCAGCGCGGCGACCGCCTCGGCATTGTCGGGCCCAATGGCAGCGGCAAAACCACGCTGATTAATATGCTGACTGGCGTTCTGCCGCCGGACACCGGCTCAGTGAAGCTCGGATCCACGCTGGCGATCGCGACGCTCACGCAGCATCGCGACAGCCTCGATCCCGATGTCACGGTCAAAGATGCGCTGACCGGAGGCGGCGGCGACAACGTGCTGGTCAACGGCGTTTCCAAACACGTCGTCAGCTATATGAAAGATTTTCTGTTCCTCCCCGAACAGGCGCGTACGCCGCTCGGCAAGCTCTCCGGCGGCGAGCGCGGCCGGCTGATGCTGGCGCAGGCACTCGCCAGGCCGTCAAATTTGCTGGTGCTGGACGAGCCGACCAACGATCTCGATATGGAGACGCTCGACGTGCTGGAGGACATGCTGACGGATTATCCCGGCACGGTGCTGCTGATCAGCCATGATCGCGATTTTCTTGATCGGCTTGGTGGGCGGGGTGATCGCGCCGGAAGGCAACGGGCGCTGGACTGAATACGCCGGCGGATACAGCGACATGCTGGCGCAGCGCGGCGCCGACCTGTCGCGCGAGGCCGGCAAGCCGGCGCAGCAGCGGGATGTGAGAGAACCGGCAGCACTCACCGAAGCGCCGCCAGCGAAACGGCGGATGACCTTCAAGGACAAGCATGCGCTGGAAATCTTGCCGAAGACCATCGCCGCGCTGCAACGGGAGGCCGATGCGCTGCAGGCAAAACTCGCCGATCCGGATTTTTATGCGCGCGACCGGGCGGCGTTCGAGCAAGTCACGGCAGCGCTCGGTGAGTTGCAGCGCAAGATCGCCGCGGCGGAAGAGCAATGGCTGGAGCTGGAAATTTTGCGCGAAGAGCTCGCCGGCAGTTGACAGCCTGACGGTCGCTCAGTGCGCCGCTGCTTTGGCGCCGCCGGTCGGCGGCTGATGCGGCCAGGTTCCGCTATGCGGCTTGCCTTTCATGCCCTCGCGCCGCCGGATATTGACCTGCGGGTCGCGCAGATCGAGCGGCCATTTCCGCTTGCTCGGATCGCTGACGTAATGGCTCATCCGCCCGACATGCTCGATCTCGATCTCCGCGAAATCGCCGTCCTGCAGCGGGCCGAGATGGGAATGATTGACTCCGACCAAAATGAGATCGCCGGGCTTCAAGGTCATGTTGTGCGACAGCGTTGAGATCATGAAGGCGACGCTGTGCTCCATGTCGTCAGTATTGTAGTCCTGGCGCAGTTGGCCGTTGACCCAGAACCGGATCTGCAGCTTGTTCGGATCGCCGACCTCGTCGGGCGTGACGAGAGCCGGCCCGAGCGGCAGGAAAGTGTCGAAGCATTTGCCGTAAGGGCCGGCCAGTTCCGCCTCTCCCTCCACCGGACCGCGCGCCGAAACGTCTCCGCTGGTGGTATAGCCGAAGACATGGTCCAGCGCCCGATCGATGGAGACGTCTTTTGCTTCCTTGCCGATGACCAGCGCCAGTTCGGCCTCATGATTGAAAACACTGGCGCGGAAGGCGGGCAGGATCACTGTCTCGCCTGGACCGATCACGGCATCCGGCGACTTGAAGAAAGTGCGCAGCGGCCCCGGCGGATCGAGCGGCACGCCTTCCTTGAAGTTGCGCCGCCCGCACAGCACCTTGCCCGGCCGCGGCACCGGCGCGCGCAGCCGGACTTGCGACAGCGGGATCGTCTTGCCGTTTGATTGCGCCTCCTGCAGCGCGCTGCGCAGCTGGTCGAATTTGTTGATCAGCGTTTCCAGCACGCATTGCGGCGGCGCGCCGGGAAAGGCGCCGACCAGCTCCGCGATGTCGATCACGCCATCCTGCTTGACGAGGCAGGGCCGGAACTCGTCATAAAATCCAAATCTCATAGCGCTCTTTCCTCTTCACTTGAAGCAATTCGACGATCAGCGGCACGTGCCAGGGGATTCCAAGGAGCTGGTCATAGAAGCCCACCAGGATCGCAAGCGCGACGAGCAAGATCACGCCGGTCCAGAACCAGGAGAGGCCGGCGATCGCGATCAGGTAGGCGCCGAGCAAGATGGTCGCGCCGAAATGAAATCCGAATACCCAGACGACCAGCGCCAGCGCCAGCGTGAAGCCGAAAATCTGGAAAAACCGCAGTCGCGCTTCCGGCGTGTTCATGCCTTGCTCGAAACCGGTATCCATGATCTGCGCTTCACGGCTGGATATCTGGATCGGCCGAAAGAAGCTGAGAATGATCGTGCCGACGCGCAGCACCCAGAACAGCGCGGCGATGGCGATGCCGATGAGCGGGGTCAACCGATCGGAGAAGCGCCAGTGCGTTGAATCCCAGAGCATGTAGCCGAGGAAGGCGGCAACCAGCGCCAGCAGTACGATCTCGCCGGCGAACTCCAGCGTGATGCGGTCGCGCAAAGGAACCTTGGCAACGGCGACGGGCGCCGCTTCGGTCTCAGCGTCCGGCAATGCGGCGGCAATCACTGCCGCCCCAGGCGAGCCCATCGCAACCGCTTCCTGCCGAACTTCCTTCACCGTCGAGGCCACCTGCCGCCGCATCCGCACGCCAACGAGCGCGACCAGACCCATGACCGCGAGGATCGCCAGAAATTGCGGCCGCGCGAACATGCTGAAGCCATAGTTGTTCACGGCGATCCAAAGATATTTCTCCATGATTTCGCCGAGCGCCACGGCGATCAGGATCGGCGGACGCGGCCAGCCATAGGCCTTCATGAACAGACCCAACATGGCAAAGATCAAGACGACGGCCAGGTCGGCCACCGAGTTGGTCGTCATATAGGCCGCGAGCATCGCCACCCAGATCACGATGGGCGCGAGCACTGCGGGGTTGGCCAGCGTGAGCCGCGCCAGATAAGGCGCAAAGACCATCACGATGGGAACCGTCAGCGTGTTGGCAATGATCAGCACGTAAACCAGCGCGACGACCACATCGAGATGGTTTGTCATCATGCTGTAGCCGGGCGTGAACCCGCACAGCACGAAGATCGCGATCATGATCGACATCCCGGCGGTGCCCGGAATGCCGAAGGCCAGGGTCGGAAACAGCTCTCCGCCATCGGCCGAGCTGTTAGGGGCGTCGGAGGCGATCACGCCGCGCACGTCGCCCTTGCCGAATGTCTGATGCGCGCCTTTCTCGGTGTTGCGCGCGACGGCATAGGAGATCCAGTGCGCGACGGGCGCTCCCAGCCCCGGCATCATGCCGATCGCGGTGCCGATGGCTGAGGATTGGATCATCAAGCGGAAATGCCTGAAGCCTTCGACGATGCCGCGCAGCACGTCACGGTCGGCCTCCTTCATCAGGAGATCGACGCGCTTGCCGGCGACCGGTTTGCCTCCCACAACCAGGGCGACCGCTTCCGGAATCGCAAACAGTCCCACGACCAGCGGCCCGAGCGGCACGCCGTCATAAAGATAGTTGAGGCCGAAGGTGGCGCGGATGTCGCCGCCGATCGCGCTGTAGCCGACCATGGCGATGGCGATGCCCAGCCCGCCGGTGAGCAGTCCCTTGATGAAAGCGCCGGAAGAGACCACGGCGACCGTCATCACGCCGATTATTGTCAGCAGAAAGAATTCCGCCGAGCCGAAAATCAGGATGAGCTGGCGCGCGAAGGGAAGCAGCGCCAAAAGGACCAGCGCACCGAACACGCCGCCGATAAGGTTGCAGGTATAGCTGGCGCCGATGGCGACGCCGGCCAGTCCTTTCTGCGCCATCGGATAGCCATCGAGCACCGTCGCTTGCGCGGATCGGCCGCCGGGAATGCCGAGCAGGATTGAAGGCACCGGTTCCATCAAATCGGAGGCCGCTTTGTAGAAAATCGCGACGCAGACCACGACCCATGGATCGAGATGGCTGGTGAGTCCGAGCAGGATGACGAAAACCGGCACACCCCCTCCGGGCTTCAGCCCGGAGATGACGGCAATCGGCAGCACGATCAGAAAGCCGAGCCATATGCCGGGGCGGGAAAACAATTGCTCCCCGCCCGCCATCATTGCCTCTAGCATCGGCGAACCTGGATCCGCGTTGGCGCTTCATCCCCTTGCGGCCAGCGGGGATCCAAAGCCACACAGCAACGCATAGTTGCTAGTGCCCTTGAATCCGAAGTTCGCAAGAATGTGCAGCAGAGGTGCGGATTCGTCAGTCGCCCAGTTGCTTGATGACCGCGACCGACTCCGGCGAGAGGCTGTCGAACAGCTTGAATGCCTCACGCAATTGCTGCGCCGAGCGGGGTGCGTGCTCGTCCTCAAAGCCGATCTTGACCATCCGCTCCTTGTATTGCGGCGAGGCCGTCATCTTCATGAAAGCCTCCTGCCAGGCCTTCACCACCGGCTCCGGCGTGCCCACCGGCAAGGTCCAGGTGCGCGAGAAGATCGAACGGATTTCGAGCGCGGCGCGGAACGCCTTCTTCTGCTCTTCGCCGGCGCCGATCAGGTCGAGCACTTCGTTGACATGCGGCACCGGTCCGCTGTGGCCGAGGGTCTTCAGCCATTCCGGATCGCTTTCGATGTCCCACCACAGGATCGGAACGAATTTCTTGCGCGCCTCCTCCGGCGTCTTCAGCAGGTCGGCATATTCTTTCTTCAACGAACGCTCAGGGCAGTGCTGCAGGATGGGGATCTCACCCCGCAGATAAGCAGCAAAGATCTCGTTGGTGCCGGAATAGCCGGTAATGATCTTAATCGGGCCCTTGTTCATCTCGATGAAACGCGCGCCCATCGCCGCCGCGCCGCCTGAGGGCTCACTTGCCCCGACGTTAAGCTGCTTCTTGGAATCGATGAGGTCTTTCCACGACGTCCATTTATAGGTCTGCGGATTGACGCAGAGGAGTCGCGATTGCCCGCCGCCGGTGGGACTGCCGATGATGCCGGTCTTGCGCGGATCCCACTCTTTGATGTCATGCGTGCCAAACAGCGCGTCCACCGTATGTCGCGAATGCAGAACGGTGATTGTCAGACCATCCGGCTTGGCCTGCATGAAGCGCCGCACTTGCGGGATGCCGCCGCCGCCGGGAACGTTCTGCACCACAATGCGCGCCGGCTTGCCGGGGAGAAAGTCGCCGAGGATCTCGGCCGACGCGCGGATCATAATGTCGGCGCCGCTGCCGGCGTTGCTGCCGATGATGGTGATGGTCGATCCGGTGAACAGCTTTTCGAGCTCACCCTCAGTCTGCGCGACTACGCCTGAGGTGCAGAGTGGGGCAACCGCCAATCCGATCAGCCAGGCCAGAGCGGGTTGCCGCCGGCCGTTCCTCGACAGCAAATTCATCAGTATCCTCCCTCGCAGGTCCCATCCTTATGGAAGTGAATGGTAGACCTATTGACGATTGGGCTATCATTTGGGTCGCGCTTTGGTCAATTGGATTTGCTGACGCGCGGCGTGAAACACCAACTGCACGTGCAATTTGCAAAGCCGTTGTAGTCACGCGGCGCAGACCATGGCCGGGAAAACCGATCGCCCAGATTGAGCGGTGCGTCAGACCGCCTCGCCATTGGCCATGCCGGTGCGCAGGCCGAGAGCAGAGAGGAATTCGTGCCGCGTCTGTGGCTGATCGCGGAAGGCACCAAGCATGCGGCTCGTCACCATGGTCACGTCGGTCTTGTGCACGCCGCGCGTCGTCATGCACTGATGCGCCGCCTCCACCACCACCGCGACGCCATAGGGGTTGAGCACCGCCTCCAGGCAGCCGGCGATTTCCGCGGTCATCTTCTCCTGGGTCTGCAGCCGCTTGGCATAGACGTCGACCAGCCGCGCGAGCTTGGAAATACCGACCACGCGGTTGCGCGGCAGATAGCCGACATGCACGCGCCCGAGCACTGGGGCGATGTGATGCTCGCAGTGGGATTCAAATCGGATGTTGCGCAACAGCACGATCTCGTCGTAGCCGCCGACTTCCTCGAAGGTGCGCTGTAGATAGTCGCGCGGATCCCGCCCGTAGCCGGAAAACCATTCCTCATAGGCGGCGACAACGCGCGCGGGCGTCGCGAGCAGGCCTTCGCGGTCGGGATCATCCCCGGCCCATCGGAGCAGCGTGCGCACCGCCGCCTCCGCCTCGGCGCGCGACGGCTTGACCAGCTTTGCCGCGGCTGGCGCGCTCGTCTTCGCCCGCTTTTTTGTTTTCGCGGATTTGGCCATTTCGCTTCTCCCGATTGCGGCGCGAGCCGTGGCGCGGCTGTTCATTTACCGGCAGCCGTATCGGAATCCTAGCCACCATGCCTCCGACTGACCGCTTTAGGGTCGGACTGGGGACGCAAGTAGCTGATATTGCGCCGTAAATTAACGTGCTTCGCGATGAAGGGAATAGCAAGACTCCTTCGTCATGCTGGCGGGCAAGGCGTTTCTGCCGCGTAGCGTTTGAACCCATGCAGCTCAATTTCGCTCTCGTTATCGCTTGCGGCGCCCTTTTGGCGGCCGGCGGCCTTGCCGTCTGGTTGCTCTCCCGCAATCGGACGCTGCACGCGCATCTTCGCCGCCTCGAACAGCGCAATGAGGAGCTTGCCGACCGGAATTGGGAACTGAGAGAGACCGAGGAGCGGGCGCGCAGCTTCCTGGAAGCGCAAGGCGACTTCATTGTGCGGCGCGATGCCGACGGTTGCGTCACTTATGCCAACGACGCCTTCTGCGCGCTGACGGAGCGCGACCGCGAGGTTCTGCTTGGAAGCGATTTCGTCCTGCCGCTGCTCGAACAGGGCAACAGCGCCCTCTCGCCCGACGGCGCGCGGATCTACGACCAGAAGGTCGCAACGGCCGAGGGCCCGCGCTGGATCGCCTGGCGCGAGGTCACCGTGCAACTTGATGGCGGGGCGGAAACTCAGAGCGTCGGCCGCGACGTCACCGACCGCACCCAAGCTGAACTGGCACTGGCGGAAGCACGCGACCAGGCCGAAGCTGCCAACCGTGCCAAGTCCCGTTTCCTCGCCATGGTGTCGCACGAAATTCGCACGCCGCTAAACGGCATTCTCGGCATGGCGGATTTGTTGCTCGACACCACCCTCACGCCGGAGCAGGCAACCTATGCCAAGGCGGTGAAAACATCCGGCGATACGCTGCTGTCGCTGATCGAGGAGATCCTCGATTTCTCCAAGATCGAATCCGGACGGCTCGACCTCGATGCGCGGCCCTTCCCGCTCGTCACACTGGTCGAGGAAGTGGCGGAGTTATTGGCGCCGCGCGCCCAAGCCAAATCGCTGGAGATCGCCGCCTATATCGACGACCGCCTTCCCGAGCAAGTGATCGGCGACGCCACGCGCCTGCGTCAGGTGCTGCTTAACCTTGCCGGCAACGCGATAAAATTCACCGCCCGCGGCGGCGTCGGCATCGTGGTCGAGCCCGGTGCCTGGCCCGATGAGATCACGGTAAGCGTGCGCGACACCGGGATCGGGATACCCCCCGCCCAACAGAAACGCATCTTCCGCGAATTCGAACAGGGCGATGACGGACCTGCTCGCAAGTTCGGCGGCACCGGTCTCGGTCTCGCCATTTCAACGCGCATCGTCGAGCGCATGGGAGGCAGTATTTCCGTGGAGAGCGCGCCAGGCGTCGGCTCGACCTTCTCTTTCACCGTGCCGCTCCCGGGCATCACGGAGAGCGGCACCTTTACGGCCCCGGAATTGGCAGACAAGGCCATGCTGATCGTGACCGTCGGCGCCATCGAAGCCTCGCTCCTCGCGCGCCGGCTCGGCCGCTGGGGCGCCAGGACCTGCGCGGTGACAGACGCGCGGGTCGCGACGGCTCTCCTGCCCGAGCGCAATTGGGATGCAATGCTGATCGACCACGCACTGGGCGCGGCGGCGATCCAGTCATTGCTCGCGAGCGCCGGGAATGACGTGCAGCAGCGCATTATTCTCATTCCGCCCAGCACCCGGCACGAGCTGCCGGCGTTGAAGCAGGCGGGCATCACCGATTACCTGATCAAGCCGGTGCGTGCTGCCTCGCTGGCGGCGCGGCTGACGGCTGGTCCCGATCACTCCCATGAACCGGCTGACGCCGACGGGCAGATCGAGTCTCCCGCGCGCCCGCGGCCGGGCAAGACGCTGTCGATCCTGGTGGCCGAAGATAACGACATCAACGCGCTGCTCGCGCGCGCCTTGCTGGCAAAGCTCGGTCACCGGCCCGCCATTGTCCCAAGCGGCGCGGCAGCCATCGAATCCTGGCAAGCGGCGCAGGCCGCCGGCACACCCTACGATCTCCTGCTGATGGACCTGCACATGCCCGGCGTCGATGGCTTCGAAGCCACGGCGCGCATCCGCGCCGCCGAAGCCGAGCGCGGCAGCCATCGCACCCGCATCGTTGCGCTCACCGCCAATGCTTCGGCGGAGGACCGCGAGGCGTGTCTCGCAGCCGGCATGGACGGTTTCGTCACCAAACCGCTGGATCGGGAAAAGCTCGCCGAAATGCTGGCCGGCGCGGCAGCGGTGAAGGCCGCATAGCGAGCCTACAGCCTGCGCAACGCCACTTCCTCGACCAAGTGGCTTTCGCTCTTTTTCAGGATAAGATCGGCACGCTGGCGCGTGGGCAAAATATTGTCATGCAAATTGACGAGATTGATGCGCTTCCAGATCGAGGTTGCCACCTCGACCGCGTCGGCATCCGACAATTTCGAATAGCGGTGGAAATAGGATTTCGGATCGGCGAAGGCCGTGACGCGCAGCGTGAGGAAGCGATCGACATACCAGGACGCCAACACGTCCTCGCTCGCATCGAGATAAATCGAAAAATCGAAAAAATCCGAGACGAAGGGAATTGCCTTGCCGTCGCGGGGCGGCCGTCCGGTCTGCAGCACGTTGAGCCCTTCGACGATCAGGATGTCGGGGCGATCGATCTCCACCCATTGGTTCGGGATCACGTCATAGATGAGATGCGAATAGATCGGCGCCCGCGCCGGACGGCGGCCCGCCTTCACGTCGGCAAGAAACCGCAGCAGCGCCGGCAGGTCGTAGCTCTCGGGAAAGCCCTTTTTCTCCATCAGGCCTTCGCGCTCGAGCACGGCGTTCGGATAAAGAAAGCCGTCGGTGGTCACGAGATCGACCTTCGGCGTATCGGGCCAGCGCGCAAGCAGCGCCTGCAGCACGCGCGCGGTGGTCGATTTGCCCACCGCGACCGAACCCGCGACGCCGATGATGTAAGGCATCTTGCTGTCTTCGGTGCCGAGGAAGGCCTGCTGCACATGAAACAGCTGCTGCGTGGCCGAGACGTAAAGCGAGAGCAGGCGCGACAGCGGCAGATAAATCTCCTCCACCTCGGCCATATCGAGGCGGTCATGCAGCGAGCGCAGCCGCGCGACCTCCTCCGGAGACAGCGTCATCGGCGTGTCTTTGCGCAACGCCGCCCATTCCCCGCGCGAGAAGATGCGGTAGGGCGAAAGTTGGTTGTCGGTGCGCTGCTCCATAAAGTTTCCTAGGTCACTCGCGCGGCCGCGCGGATTTCTCTTCCAGGCCGGACATGCCCTGGCGTTCGGAAAGCGCCGCCTCGATTTCGGCAAGGCTGATGCCGCGCGCATGCAGGACGATGAGCAGATGGTAGAGCAGGTCGCCGCTTTCCGCGATCAAGCGCTCGCGGCTTTCCGCCGTCGCCGCGATCACGGTTTCGACCGCTTCCTCGCCCAGCTTCTTGGCGCACTGGGCGACGCCCCTGTCCAGCAGCTTGCGTGTATAGGAAACATCGGGGCCGGCTTTCGCGCGCGTCTCGATGCGTTTTTCCAGGTCCTGCAAGGTATATTTGGCCATGTGCTACTCCAATCCTGCCATATCACCTCCACCCGGCTGCGGGGAGGGGTACTTTCGGGCAGGCCGCGATAGGACGCTTCATGCGTGAGAAGGTGCTCGATTTCTGGTTCGATTTTGCCTCGACCTATTCCTATCCGGCGGCCCAGCGGATCGGCCCGCTGGCGGCAAGGCGCGGGTGAAGGTGCGGTTCCGCCCTTTTTTGCTTGGCCCGATTTTCCAGGCCCAGGGCTGGGAAAGCTCGCCGTTCAATCTCTACGAGGCCAAGGGCCGCAACATGTGGCGCGACCTGGAGCGGCTCTGCGCCGAGCTTGATCTGCCCTTCCAGCGGCCGGAAATGTTTCCGCAGCAGAGCGTGCTGGCGGCCCGGGTGGCGCTGGTCGGGCTGAAGGAGAAATGGGGCAAGAATTTCTGCCTGGCGCTGTTCCGCGCCGAATTCGGCGAAGGCCGGCGCATCGACGACCCGACGGCGATCAGCGATATCCTGACGCGCTTGAAGCTCGATCCCGCGCCGGTGCTGGAAGCGGCGCGCTCCAACGAATTGCGCGTGGCGTTGCGGACCGAAACGGAGGAAGCGCAGCGGCTCGGCATCTTCGGCGCGCCGACCTTCATCACGCCGGACGGCGAATTGTTCTGGGGCAATGACCGGCTGGAGCGCGCGCTCGCCTGGATGAAGAAGCCGCGATCTCCGCGCGCCCGCGCGAAAGCAGGGAGCAGGCGGCGCAAGTAATGTCGTTCTTGGTCATGGCCGCACTTGTTGCGGCCATCTCGCTTAGAAGGGCACTGCATCGCTTATCGAGATGGCCGGAATAAATCCGGCCATGACGACGTCGGTTCATGCGTCGAGCCGCACCGGCAGGCCGGCCTTGGCCATGAACTGCTTGGCCTCGCCGACACCGAGTGCTGGCCGAAATGGAAGATCGAGGCGGCGAGCACGGCGGTGGCATGGCCCTCGCGAATGCCGTCGACCAGATGCTGCAGCGTGCCGACGCCGCCGGACGCGATCACCGGCACCGGCACCGCATCCGCCACGGCGCGGGTGAGCGCGATGTCGAAGCCGGAGCGGGTGCCGTCGCGATCCATCGAGGTGAGCAGGATTTCGCCGGCGCCGAGCGCGACCACCTCGCTGCGCATAATCCACCGCATCGAGCCCGGTCGGCTTGCGGCCGCCATGGGTGAAAATCTCCCAGCGGTCCTTCTCGCCCGGGCTGCGACACTTTCTTGGCGTCGACCGCGACCACGATGCATTGGTCGCCGAATTTTTCCGCCGCCTCGCGCACGAAGGCGCGCCGCTCCACCGCCGCGGTATTGATCGAGACCTTGTCGGCGCCCGACGACAAGCAGCGCGCGGATGTCTTCGACCGTGCGCACGCCGCCGCCCACCGTCAGCGGCATGAAACAGGCCTCCGCCGTGCGCTGCACCACATCGAGAATGATGCCGCGCTTCTCGTGGCTGGCGGTGATGTCGAGGAAGCAGAGCTCGTCGGCGCCCGCGGCGTCATAAGCGATCGCGGCCTCCACCGGATCGCCGGCGTCGCGCAGATCGACGAAATTGACGCCCTTGACCACGCGGCCGTCCTTGACGTCGAGGCAGGGAATGACGCGGACCTTGAACATGGTGGCCTTTACGGTGGCGGTCACGAAGGCGGGCTGCCCCGCATCGCGCGCCGTCCTATAGGATAACATCGCCCGCAACACCACTCAGACCCGGGGCTTCTCGTGGCGATGCTGGTTGTGGCCGTCGTGCTGGGATGCATCATGGGCTTCGCGGCCCACCGCGCCAGCATCTGCACCGTGCGAGCGGTTGCCGAGGTAATGAGCGCGCGCAGCGCCCATATGTTCGCCAGCGTCGGCCGGTCGTGGCTATGGGTCTGGGCGGTGACCTTTGCTTTCCTGTGGCTCGTTCCGGCCGCGGCCGGCGTCAACGGCTGGGCGCTGACAGCCTTCGCCCTGCTTGGTGGACTGGCCTTCGGATTGGGGGCGGCGCTCAACGGCGGCTGCGCCTATTCCACAATGGCGCGGCTTGCCGACGGCGAGGGCGCCATGCTGATCGCGATTGTCGGATTCGCGGCCGGCACCGCCGCCTTTGCGACCCTGATCGAAGGACAATGGCTGTCGCGGCCTGTGCGGGCTCCCGTCCTGCTCAGCGCCATCACGTCCTGGTCGCTTGTACTGGCGGTCGGATTTGGCGTCTGGGCGATTTATGAAGCGGTCCGGCTGTGGCGGACGCGCGAGCCCGGCGCGAGCCTTCGGGACCTCGTGCTGGCGCGGCGCTACCGGCTCTCCACCGCCGCGATGCTGATGGGAATGACAGGTGCCGCGCTGTTTTTGCTGTTCGGCCCCTTCGGCTATACCGCGACTTTTGAACTGCTCATTGAGCGGACATTCGGCACCGGCGTCGCGCCACCATCGACCACGCGCTGGCTGCTGCTGGTCGCCGTACTTGCCGGAATGCTGATCTCGACCCTTCTGCGCGGCAGCTTCAAGCTCGACTTGCGGCCGCAACCTGCTTGGCTGCTGAATTTTAGCGGCGGCATGTTGATGGGCTTTGGTACCGCGCTCGCGCCGGGCGGCAACGACGCGCTCGTGATGTACGGCATTCCCACGCTTTCGCCCTATGCGCTGCCGACCTATCTCGCGCTGATTGCCGGCGTCGCCGCAGGGCTGCTGTTGCTGCGCGCCTTTATGGGATTCCAGCCGAAGGCGGAATTCAGCAATGACGTCTTCATCGCCGACAGCTGGACGCGGCCGATACCGGGCGATGCTACGCTGGCTGGGAAGCGTTGATCAGCGCGAGCGCTTCCGCCGGGTCGAGCCGGCCGTCATAGAGCGCGCGGCCCGCGATGGCGCCCGCGAGCTTTCTGGCGCGTGGCTGCAGCAGCGCCTTCACGTCATCGAGCGAGCCCAATCCGCCCGAGGCAATGACCGGGATGGACACAGCGTCCGCCAGCGCAATCGTGGCTTCGAGGTTCAGTCCCTTGAGCAATCCGTCGCGCGCAATGTCGGTATAGATGATTGCGGCAACGCCGGCGTCCTCGAAGCGTTGGGCGATCTCCAGAGCGGAAAGCTGCGAGGTTTCCGCCCAACCTTCCACCGCCACTTTGCCGTCGCGGGCATCGACGCCGACCGCGATGCGGCCGGGATATTTCTTCGCCGCCGCTTTGACAAAATCCGGGTCGCGCACCGCCGCGGTGCCGATAATGACGCGGCTAACGCCTTTGCCGAGCCAGCCTTCCACCGTCGCCATGTCGCGCACGCCGCCGCCGAGCTGCAGCGGAATTTTGATCGCGCGCAAAATCGCGTCCACCGCCTGCGCATTCACCGGCTTGCCGGCGAAAGCGCCGTCGAGATCGACCACGTGCAAATATCGGAAGCCCTGCTGCTCGAAGGCGAGCGCCTGCGCCAGCCGGGTCGCGATTGAAAACGGTGGCCCGCGCCATATCGCCCTGCTGCAGCCGCACGCAGGCACCTTCCTTCAGGTCGATGGCGGGAAAGAGAATCACGACGGAGTTCTGCTCCCCTCCCCCCCTGCGGGGGAGGGTTGGGGAGGGGGGTAGCCAAGCAAAGGACGGCACCAATGACCCCCCTCCCGATCTGCGCCAAAACTTCGGCGCAGATCGACCTCCCCCGCAAGGGGGGAGGTAACAAAAGAGGCGGCGTTGCAATCCGAATTCGTCACGGCTTCCACTTCAGGAAATTGGCGATCAAGGCGAGTCCGAGCCGCTGGCTTTTTTCCGGGTGAAATTGCGTGCCGACCATATTGTCGCGCCCGACCACCGCGGTGATCGGACCGCCATAGTCGGTCTCCGCCAGGAGGTCGCCGGGGTCTTTCGGCTTCAGCTGATAGGAATGCACGAAATAAGCATGCGCGCCCTGCGGCCCGAGCGCGATGCCGTCGAACAGCGGATGCGTCTTGCGCGTCTCAAGCGTGTTCCAGCCCATGTGCGGGATCTTCAGGCTCGCGTCGGCGGGCGCGATCTTGTCCACTTCGCCCGCGATCCAGCCCAAGCCCTCGGTCACTTCATATTCGCGGCCGCGCTCGGCCATCAGTTGCATGCCGACGCAGATGCCGAAGAACGGCTTGCCCTTGCGGCGCACGCTCTCTTCCAGCGCTTCCAGCATGCCCGGCACGGCATCAAGTCCGCGCCGGCAATCGGCGAAAGCGCCGACGCCAGGAAGCACGATGCGCGCCGCCCGGCGTACCGCATCCGGATCGCTGGTCACCACAATGGATTGATCGGGTGCCGCCTCGCGCGCGGCGCGCTCAAACGCCTTCGCGGCCGAGTGCAGATTGCCCGATCCATAATCAACGATGGCAACGCTCACCGCGGCGCTCCCGGCTGCGGAAACAGCCCGATGATCTGCCCGTCGCCAGGCCGGGAAATCCTCCCGGCGACTGCGCGGTCGGCATTGGCCGGATCGCCGGCATCTGCGGCGTCCAGGTGGCGAAGAATCGCCGCTCCGCCGTTTCCAGATCCTCGCCGACGACGACGCCGAGATTTTTCCAGCCGCGCCGCGTCAAGGTCCAGCGGCGCAACGTGCCTGCCTCGAATCCGATCAGCAGCGCCAGCAGGAACCAGAGCGACAAATTTCACGCTATTGGCGACGCCGAACGCCCACAGACCGATTTGCAGGCCGATCGAAATCGCGAAATAGAACAGCGTCACCAGCCAGAGCCGGCGCCATAGCATCCACAGCGGGCCCAGCAGAAAGGCCCAGAAATAAAATCCGTCACGCACGAAAGTGAAGCGTTCCGGATCGGCGGAGGCTTCATTCTTCCGCGGCAGAGGTTCATGCACGGTATAGACAGCCATGCGGTTCCTTGTGCTTTACGTCATGCCCGCGAGGGCGGGGCATCCAGTGATCGCAGACATCCGATATAGACATCGGCCGCGGTGATTACCGGGAGCCTGGATCGGGCCGGCCAACACGCCGGACCTGTTGGCGGACGATGGCATTATCAACTAACCGCCGAGCGAGCCCTTGGTGGACGGCACCTCGTCTTTGGCGCGCGGATCGATTGCCACCGCCGCCCGCAGCGCCCGCGCCAGACCTTTGAAGCAGGATTCGGCGATGTGGTGATCGTTGGTGCCGTAGAGCGTCTGCGCATGCAGCGTGATCCCGGCATTCATGGCGAAAGCCTGAAACCATTCCTGCACCAGCTCGGTATCGAAGGTGCCGACCTTGTCGCGCACGAATTCCGCCTTGAACACCAGGAACGGCCGGCCGGAAATATCGATCGCCACCCGCGTCAGCGCCTCGTCCATCGGCACATGGACGTCGGCGTAACGGGTGATGCCGCGCATGTCGCCGAGCGCCTGCTTCACCGCCTGGCCGAGGGCGATGCCCACGTCCTCGGTGGTGTGGTGATGGTCGATATGCAGGTCGCCCTTGGCCTTCACCGTGATGTCGATGCGGGAATGGCGGGCGAGCAGGTCAAGCATATGGTCGAGAAAGCCGATGCCGGTGGAAACCGTCGCGGCCCCCTGCCCGTCGAGGTCGACCGAGACCTCGACGTCGGTTTCCTTGGTCTTGCGCTTGATTGATGCGGTTCGCATGGCGACGCCTTTTATCAGGCGTCGCCCGACTTCGCTACTGCATCGCAAAAAGGCGGGTTAATCCCCCTTTTCGGCGATTCCGGCCGCGAAAGGAGGCGGTGGCGGCAGGATGCTGTCCTTGGTTGGAAAGCGCTTGTCGAGGAGATCGAAAATCACCCCGATCGCCAGGCCATATACCAAGTGCAGGCCCAGCATTCCGACCGGCTCCACGATGCCCAGCCGCCAGCCGAACAGGCCCGCGCCGATGACCGGCATGAAGATGATCATCATCAGGAACCAGGCGATGACGCCGAACATCAGGCCTTTCTGCCAGCGCGGGCGGTCCACCCGGGTGGTGGCGTCGAAAGCAGCGAAAATCGGACCCCAGAGCAGAGCGCCAACGATGAAATGGTCAACCCAGGCGGCGATGCGCTGGATCGAGCCCAGCTTGTCGATGTGTTCGACGATATCGAGCTGCTTCAGAACGCCGGCGGCATTGAACAACATAATAAGCGCCGACAGGACGACCGTGGCGACAAAGCCCGCGATCACTCCTTTCCAGCTATTCGGCATGACATTTCCCCTTACTTTTCCACTGACGGCACGCTGCCACCGATTAAAGGCGGGTGGAATTGCGTCCCGTTGTCCCAGGACATACATGACCCCCAACGAGGGAATTTAGCAATGCAATCCGATCAAGCTTCCTGGCATGGCACGACGATTTTGACTGTCCGCAAAGGCGGATTGGTCGCGATCGGCGGTGACGGCCAGGTCTCGATCGGCCAGACCATCGTCAAGGCCAATGCCAAAAAGGTGCGCAAACTCGGCAAAGGCGACGTGATCGGCGGCTTTGCCGGCGCCACCGCCGACGCCTTCACTCTGTTTGAGCGGCTGGAAGGCAAGCTCGAGCAATATCCCGGCCAGCTCACCCGCGCGGCCGTTGAACTGGCCAAGGATTGGCGCACCGATCGCTACCTGCGCCGGCTGGAAGCGATGATGATTGTCGCCGACAAGGACGTCTCGCTGGTGATCACCGGCGCCGGTGACGTGCTGGAGCCGGAAGCTGGAACCGCCGGCATCGGCTCGGGCGGCAATTTTGCGCTGGCGTCGGCGCGCGCGCTGCTGGATGGGCCGCTCGATGCGGAAAGCCATCGTGCGCCGCTCGCTCGACATTGCGGCCGACATCTGCGTCTTCACCAACCGCAACGTGACGATCGAGACGCTGAAAGGCGGCTGACCCATGGCGGCGCCGGTGTATCAGTTTCGTCGCATGACGGCGGCGGATTTGCCTCTCGTTCGCGGATGGCTCGCGATGCCTGCATGTTGTGGAATGGTGGGGCGACCCAGACGAACAATTCGAATTGGTCCGCGAGGACTTGGAGTCCCTGGCGATGGATCAGTTCATTATTGCCGTCGACGATCGCCCGTTTGCCTATTTGCAATGCTACGATCCGACGGCCTGGCCGGAGAATGGGCTCGGCTCTCATCCGTTCGGAACGCGCGGCATTGACCAGTTCATCGGCGATCCCAATATGATTGGTCGTGCCCATGGCTCTGCTTTCATCCGACAGTTCACCGACGGCCTGCTGACCGCCGGGACGCCCGCGCGTGCTCACCGATCCGGACCCGGCCAATAGCCGCGCTGTCGGGGCCTACAAAAAGGCCGGCTTCCGCAGCGAACGGATGGTGGATACGCCGGATGGTCCTGCACTCCTGATGATACGCGACGCATGACGGCTTCGACGCGCGATGCCGGCGCGGCCACCGGCGGCAATGCCGTCCGCGCCGCGATTGTCGTGCTCGCATTGATCGCGGCGCAGGCGGCGGTTCTCTATGCGATCGGCCGCGTTCCGATCTGCGCCTGCGGAACGGTCAAGCTGTGGCATGGCGTCGTGCAGAGCGCGGAAAACTCCCAGCACATGACGGACTGGTACACGCCCTCCCACGTCATCCATGGCTTTTTGCTCTATTTCCTGGCGTGGCTTGTTCTGCCGCGCGGCTCCATCGTGGCGCGCCTTGCGCTCGCGCTTGGCCTTGAGGTCGGCTGGGAAATCCTCGAGAACTCGCCTTTCATCATCGAGCGCTATCGCGCCGGCACGATCTCGCTCGACTATTACGGCGACAGCATCGTCAATTCGGCCTCCGACGCTTTGGCGATGACCGCCGGATTTGTTTTGGCGTCACCGGCTGCCTATATGGGTCATCATAGGGCTGGCCGTTTTGATGGAAGCCTTTGTTGGATATTGGATCCGGGACAATCTGGCGCTCAACATCATCATGTTGCTGCATCCGATCGATGCCATCCGGGTCTGGCAGACAGGTGCCTGAGGCCTATCGATACAATGACAGACTTTTCCCCGCGTGAAATCGTTTCCGAACTCGACCGTTTCATCATCGGCCAAAGCGACGGCAAGCGCGCGGTTGCGATCGCGCTACGCAACCGCTGGCGACGCCTGCAGCTCGAGGAAAAGCTGCGCGACGAAGTGCTGCCGAAAAATATCCTGATGATCGGACCGACCGGTGTCGGCAAGACGGAAATTTCCCGGCGGCTGGCGAAGCTCGCGGGCGCGCCTTTCCTCAAGGTCGAGGCGACCAAATTCACCGAGGTCGGCTATGTCGGCCGCGATGTCGAACAGATCGTTCGCGACCTGGTCGAGATCGGCATCGGGCTGACACGCGAGCGCAAGCGCAAGGACGTGCAGGCACGCGCCGAACTCGCCGCCGAGGATCGCGTGGTCGATGCCCTGGTGGGCGCGACCGCCAGTTCGGCTACCAAGGAATCCTTTCGCCGCCGCCTGCGCGCGGGCGAACTCAACGATAAGGAAATCGAGATCGAGGTGCAGTCCGGATCCGCCGGCCTGCCGATGTTTGAGATCCCAGGTATGCCGGGAGCGCAGATGGGCGCCATCTCGATTGGCGACATCTTCGGGAAGATGGGCGGACGGACCAAGACGCGCCGCGTCACCGTGAGCGAATCCCATGACATCCTGATCAATGAGGAATCCGACAAATTGCTCGACAACGATCAGCTGGTGCAGGAATCCATCAAGGCCGTGGAGCAGAACGGTATTGTCTTTCTCGATGAGATCGACAAGATCGCCGGCCGCGAGGGACGTGGTGGCGCCGACGTTTCACGCGAAGGCGTGCAACGTGATTTGCTGCCGCTGATTGAAGGCACGACGGTCTCGACCAAGCATGGACCGGTGAAGACAGACCATATCCTGTTCATCGCCTCGGGTGCATTCCATTTGTCGAAACCATCCGACCTGTTGCCTGAGCTGCAGGGGCGGTTACCGATCCGGGTCGAGCTCAAAGCGCTCACCCGCGACGATTTCCGTCGCATCCTGACTGAGCCGGAGGCCTCACTGATTAAGCAATATGTGGCACTGATGGCCACCGAAGGCGTAACGCTGGAATTTTCCGCCGATGCGATCGACGCCATTGCTGACGTGGCCGTAGGGGTCAATTCCAGCGTGGAGAATATCGGCGCGCGGCGTTTGCAGACAGTGATGGAGCGCGTGCTAGACGAGATCTCTTTCGCCGCGCCGGACCGCGCTGGTGAAACCTTGAAGATCGACTCCGCCTATGTGCAGCAGCACGTCGGTGATCTCGCCAGGAACACCGATTTGAGTCGGTTTATTCTGTGAGGCGATGCTTCTTACCTCCCCTTGCAAAGGGGAGGTCGCGTTGCGCAGCAACGCGGGTGGGGATCATTTTCAAAGTTTGACCCCCTCCCGACCCTCCCCTTTCAGGGGAAGGGAAATCAAAAGCACGATGGCGACGATCGAGCTACCGTATTCGTCGCAGGCGCAGGTAAAGCGCGCCTTCTCCACCGTGGCGCTGGTGCGCTTCGTCATAGCCAACCACCATCGCACGGAATTGCGGTAGCACCAGCCATAGCGGCACTTGGCGCTTTAGCACGCCGCCCTGACCGCTCCGGCCCTTGCCTGTGATGACCATCACCAGCCTGGCACCGCGGGTCTGCGCGGTATGCAGGAAGCGCAGCAGCACATCATGCGCTTCGGCTTGGGTCAGCCCATGCAGATCGAGGCGCCCGTCGATCGGATCGCGTCCTCGCGCGGCGCGCTGTTTGGCGCGCCGACCGAGCGGCGCCAGCTCGGGAGGAGATTCGATTTTCGGCTTGGGCGACGGCAGTTTCCCGGGAGCCAGCGGTTGCGTTCGGGAAGCGGAAGGAGCCTCTGCAACGCGACCGGTTTCCATCTCTCCTGGAGCAGCCGGGCGCAACGGCTGAATGCCGCGCGTGATCTCCCGCCATAGCACCCTTTCACCGTCGCTCAGCCGCCTGCCGCGCGATCCGCTCATCGGCTGGCTTCGATCCTCGGCCGCGGACGCGGCAGGGGTGTAGTCTGGGAGTTGGTCAGAATGAATTCCGGTCGCGGCGGCGGCAGCGGCACGTTGCGGGCGGCGGCCGTGACATCGAGTTCACGCGGGAGCAGCAGCGCAAAGCGTCCCGGATGCCGGATGCGGCCCGCGACCTGCCCGGCTTCCTGGCCCGCGCCGAAATAGAGATCCGCGCGGGCTGGTCCCACGATGGCTGAGCCTGTGTCTTGCCCCACCATGAGACGGCGGAACTTGGTTTTCGCCTGCGTGCTGTCGATCGGCAACTCGGCCTCGATGAAGAAAGGCGTGCCGTAAATGTGCAGCGCCTTGTCCACCGCGATCGAGCGGCCGGGCGTGAGCGACACACCCTGCGCGCCTTTCGGCTCTTCGGTGGCCGAGAGCGGAACCTCGCGGAAGAAAACGTAAGATTTGTTCTTGCCGCGGATTTCTTTCGCGTCGTCGGGATTCTCCTCCATCCATTTGCGGATGCGGTCCATGGACATTTCTTCGCGCGGAATGGCGCCGTTTTCGATCAGGAAGCGCCCGACCGGAGAATAAGGATGCCCGTTATGCGCAGCGTAGTTGACCCGTATGATCGAACCATCCGGCATACGCACGCGGGCGGAGCCCTGGATCTGGATGAACAGACAGATCGATCGGATCCTT
>CAVSLB010000006.1:160000-779555 GCA_963728585.1 uncultured Alphaproteobacteria bacterium | reverse complement strand
CAACCCCGCGCGGCTCGCGGTCGATCTGCCGAATACGGCACTGGCGCTCGATTCACGCCGCATCGACGTCAAGGCAGGCGGCGTCGATACGATCGTCGCAGCCGAGGCGGGCGGTCGCACGCGTCTCGTGTTCAACCTGGACCGTCTGCAGGTCTATACGACGCGCGTCGAAGGCAACATGGTCGTCGTCGACGTGGGCGGCGGTGCCGCTGCGACCGCAGCCGCACCGGCGGCAGTCGAAACCACGACCACGACCGGTGGCGAAACCGTCGCTGCCGCTGCCGGCCCGACGATCAGCAAGGTCGATTTCCGGCGTGGCAAGGACGGCGCGGGACGCGTGGTCGTGAGCACCTCCGACTCTCGTGTGCAGGCGAGCCTCAAGCAGGAGGGCGGTCGCCTCGTCATCGATTTCCCGCGAACCACGCTCGAGCCCGACCTCGCGCGACGCTACGACGTCGTCGACTTCGCGCACGCCCGTCAACTCGTTCGACGTGACAGCACGCCCGGCGGCGCGCGCCTCGTCGTCCGGCGACGGGCGACTACGAGCAGCTCGCGTACCAGACCGACCATCAGTACGTCGTCGAGATCCGGCCGAGCCGAAGCGGCGGTCGTCGATCCGTCGAAGAAGCGAATACAAGGGCGAGCGCCTGACGCTCAACTTCCAGGACATCGAGGCGCGCGCGGTGCTGCAGCTGCTCGCGGAGGCGAGCGGCCAGAACATCGTGGTCAGCGACTCGGTGCAGGGCAACGTCACGCTGCGGCTGCAGAACGTGCCGTGGGACCAGGCGCTCGACATCGTGCTGCGCACCAAGGGCCTCGACCAGCGCCAGCAGGACAACGTGATCTACGTGGCGCCGGCGGACGAGCTCGCGGCGCGCGAGAAGGCCGAGCTCGAGTCGCGCGCAAGGCGATCCAGGAGCTCGCGCCGCTGCGCTCCGAATACATCCAGGTCAACTACGCCAAGGCCTCGGACATCGCGCCGCTGATCAAGTCGCAGGGCAAGAGCTCGCTGCTCTCCGCGCGCGGCAGCGTCGCGGTCGACGAGCGCACCAACACGCTGCTGCTGCAGGACACGTCGGATCGTCTCGACGGACATCCGCCGGCTCGTCGCGACGCTCGACATCCCGGTGCGCCAGGTGCTGATCGAGTCGCGCATCGTCATCGTCAACGACGACTTCAGCCACGAGCTCGGCGTGCGCTTCGGCCTGACTCGCGTTCAAGCCAACGGCCAGCGACGGCCTCGGTCGAGTCGGCTCGGCAGCGCGGTCGCGACCGACACCGGCCTCGAGTCGGCGCTCGACAATCTCGCCGACGGCAGCACGGCGGCGCCGGTCCCGATCGACATGATCCGACGCCGGCGGTGCGCACGAACCGCTACAACGTGAACCTGCCGGTCGCCAATCCGGCCGGCCGGCTCGCGCTGACGGTGCTGGGCTCGGACTACATCGTCGACCTCGAGCTGTCGGCGCGCGCAGACCGAAGGCCGCGGCGAGATCGTCTCCGCGCCGCACGTGATCACCTCGAACCAGAAGGAGGCGATCATCGAGCAGGGCGCGAAATCCCGTACCAGCAGGCGGCTTCGAGCGGCGCGACGACGGTCGCAGTTCAAGAAGGCGGTGCTCGCCCTCAAGGTCACGCCGCAGATCACGCCGGACAACCGCATCATCCTCGACCTCGAGGTCAAGAAGGACAGCGTCGGCGCGGTCATCGTGACCTCGGGTGGCGTGAACGTGCCGTCGATCGACACGCGCGAGATCACCACGCAGGTGCTCGTGAACGACGGCCAGACCGTCGTGCTCGGCGGCATCTTCGAGACCGAGGATCGCGACACCGTGACCAAGGTGCCCTACCTCGGCGACGTGCCGGTGCTCGGCCGCCTGTTCAAGACGACCAGCAAGACGAACAACAAGGACGAGCTGCTGATCTTCGTGACGCCGAAGATCCTGCACGAGGGCGTGAACGTCTACTGACGTTCCCCATCCGTCCTGTCGATCGAGTACGCGCCGCCTCAACGGGCGGCCGTTTTCGTTTATCCTCCCCGCTTCCCATGCACGGCAAGCGCAACGTCTTCCTGATCGGGCCGATGGGCTCCGGCAAGTCGCGCCGTGGCGCAATGCCTCGCGCGCCTGCTAACGCCCTTCTATCGACAGCGACGCCGAGATCGAGCGCCGCACGGGCGTCGACATCCCGTTCATCTTCGAGAAGGAAGGCGAGGCCGGCTTCCGGGAGCGCGAGCGCGAGCGATCGAGGCCCTGAGCCGCCGCTCGAGCCGATCGTGCTGGCCACCGGCGGCGGCGCCGTGCTGCTGCCGGAGAATCGCCGCACCCTGGCGGCGCGGCTTCGTGGTGTATCCTGGAGACGTCCGTCGCCAGCAGGCTACGCGTGCGCCAGGCCGCACCGCCCGCTGCTGAACAACGTCGATCCCGCGACAAGCTCGAGCAGCTCATGGAGTGCGGGCGCCGCTCTACGAGGAAATCGCGGACCTCACCGTCGCAACACCGACGGGCGCAAGGTACGCAGCGTCGCCGACGAGATCGTGCTGCGGCAGTTCGGCGCGCGCGGGCCGTGCGTTAGACTGCGCGTCACGCTCGTGAACGTTCTCAAGGTCGAACTCGGTTCCCGCAGCTATCCGATCCTGATCGGCTCGGATCTGCTCGCCGCAGCGCGCGCTCCTTCGACGAGCACGTGACGGGCCGGGACGTGCTGCTCGTCAGCAATACCACCGTCGCTCCCCTGTATTCCGCGGCGCTTCGGCAGGGGCTCGAGGCGCGCCGCGTCGTCGAAGTCGACGCTGCCGGACGGCGAGGCAGCACAAGACCCTGGCGACGGTCTCCCGCATCCTCGATGTGCTGGTCGCGAACCGGCTTGCGCCGCGATTGCACGGTCGTCGCGCTCGGCGGCGGAGTGGTCGGCGACATGGCCGGCTTTGCCGCGGCCAGCTATCAGCGCGGCGTCGCTTACGTCCAGGTGCCGACGACGCTGCTCGCGCAGGTGGATTCGTCGGTCGGCGGCAAGACCGGCGTGAATCATCCCGGCGGCAAGAACCTGATCGGCGCGTTCCATCAGCCGCGCGCCGTGATCGCCGACACGGCGACCCTGCACACGCTGCCGCGGCGCGAGCTGCAGGCGGGGCTCGCCGAGGTCATCAAGTACGGCCTCATCAGCGATGCGCCGTTCTTCGCCTGGCTCGAGCAGCACATGGAGACCTGCTCGCGCGCGACCCCGAGCGCTCGACGCACGTGATCGACAGTCTCGTGCCGCGATCAAGGCGCGAGATCGTCGGCGCGCGACGAGCGCGAGCACGGCGAGCGCGCGCTGCTGAATCTCGGCCACACGTTCGGCCACGCGCTCGAGTCCGCCACCGGCTACAAGAAGTGGCTGCATGGCGAAGCGGTGGGCGCGGGCATGCTGATGGCCGCGACCATGTCGGCGCGAATCGGCTGGCTGATGCGGCGCCGACGTGCGAGCGCGTGCGCGCAGTGCTCGAGCGCGCGGGGCTGCCGATCGAAGCGCGCGATCTGACGCGCGGACACGGTGCTCGAGCACATGCGCATCGACAAGAAGGTGCAGGCCGGCCGCATCCGGCTCGTGCTGCTGCGCGGCATCGGCGGCCCGTTCGTCACCGGCCGACTATCCGGACGACGCGCTGCAGGCGACGCTCGAGGCGCATCTCGGGGCAGTGAACATGACGGACGACGACGCTCGCGCCCTTCGCCGCGCACGACGAGCGCGTCCCGCGGCCGCCGCTTTCCCGAGCCGCCGCCGCGAGTACCGCAGCGAGTTCCAGCGCGACCGCGACCGCATCGTCCACTCGAACGCCTTCCGCCGGCTGGTCTACAAGACGCAGGTGTTCGTCAATCACGAAGGCGATCTGTATCGCACGCGCATCACCCATTCGCATCGAAGTCGCGCAGATCGCGCGCTCGATCGCACGCGCGCTGCGGCTGAACGAACCGCTGACCGAAGCGATCTGCCTCGCGCACGATCTCGGCCACACGCCGTTCGGGCACGCGGGCCAGGACGCGCTCAACGGCTGCATGCGCAAATTCGGCGGCTTCGAGCACAACCTGCAGTCGCTGCGCGTCGTCGACGAGCTCGAAGAGCGCTACGCGGAATTTCCCGGGCTGAATCTCACCTTCGAGATGCCGCGAAGGCATCCTCAAGCACTGCTCGGCGCGCAATGCGCGCAGCTGGGCGAGCTCGGCGAGCGCTTTCTGAAGCGGCATCAACCCGGCCTCGAAGCGCAGATCGCGAACCTCGCGGACGAGATCGCCTACAACAATCACGACGTCGACGACGGCGTGCGCGCCGGGCTGATCGACGTGACGAGCCTGCGCGAGGTGCGCGATGTTCCGCCGGCAGCACGACGCGGTCACGCGCGCTATCCGAATCTCGGGCGGCCGCCGGCTCGTGCACGAAGTCATGCGGCGCATGATCAACTTCGTCGTCGACGACCTGATCCGCACCACGCAGTCGCGCTCGCCGACGCGAAGCCGACGAGCGATCGACGACGTGCGCGCACGCGCCAAGCCGCTCGCCGCGCTTGAGCGAGCCGGTGCGCGCCGAACACCTCGAGCTGAAGACGTTTCCTGCGCGAGCACCTTTACCAGCACTACAAGGTGCTGCGCATGACGTCGAAAGCGCGCCGCGTGATTCGCGAGCTGTTCGAGGCGTTGCTCGCCGATGTCGCGCTGATGCCCGAGCGAACACCAGCCCGCGGCGCGGCGCTTCGAGGCCGAAGACGTCCCAGCGGTCGCGCGCGCGGCGTCGCCGACTACATTGCCGGCATGACGGACCGGTTTGCGATCCTCGAGCACGCACGGCTCTTCGACCCGGCCGAACGCACCTGACCGCGCTTTCGGTATGATGCGCCGGCGCCCGCAGCGCCTGGATATCACAAGTTGCTGATTTACAAGGATATTTCGACGCGGGACAGGCTCATCTTCGCGCTCGACGTCGCGGGTGTCGACACCGCGCGCGCACTCGTCGAGCGCCTCGGCAATTCGGTGAGTTTCTACAAGATCGGGCTCGAGCTCTGCATGTCGGGCGGCTACTTCGAGCTGCTCGACTGGCTCGTTGCGCGCGACAAGCGCGTGTTCGTCGATCTCAAGTTCTTCGATGTTCCGGCGACGGTTGCTTCGGCAGTGCGCCAGCTCCGCAATCGCGGCGTGACGCTCACGACGGTGCACGGCAACCAGGCGATCATGGAGGCCGCCGCGGCCGCCAAGGGCGACGTCAAGGTGCTCGCCGTGACGGTGCTCACGAGCCTGGATCGCGGCGATCTCGACGACCTCGGGTTCGCATGCGACGTCGGGCAGTTGGTGCTGTCGCGGGCCCGCCGCGCGCTCGAGGCGGGTTGCGACGGTGTCGTGTCGTCGGGCCTCGAGGCGCCGATGCTGCGCGAGTTCATCGATCACCGGTTGCTGGTCGTCACGCCGGGGATCCGGCCCGTCGACAACCAACCGGTCGACGATCAGAAGCGCACGGTCGACGTTGCGCAGGCATTTGCGAACGGCGCGGATTACATCGTCGTCGGCCGGCCGATCCGCGACGCGGCCGACCCGCGCGCGGCGGCGCTCGCGATACAGTCGACGATCGCGGACGTCTTCGGCGCGTCGGGACTCACCGGTTGATTCCGACGCTCGCCGAACGATCTGCTGCTGCGCGCGCTGCGCCGCGAGCCCGTCGACGCACGCCGGTCTGGATGATGCGCCAGGCCGGCCGCTACCTGCCCGAGTACCGCGCGACGCGCGCCCGTGCCGGCAGTTTTCTCGACGCTTTGCGAAGACACCCGGAGCTCGCGTGCGAAGTCACGCTGCAGCCGCTCGCGCGCTTCCCGCTCGACGCGGCGATCCTGTTCTCCGACATCCTGACGGTGCCCGACGCGATGGGCCTCGGCCTCGACTTCGCCGACGGCGAAGGCCCGCGCTTCGAGCGCCCCGTGCGCTACGCCGCCGACATCGACCGCGCTCCGCGTGCCCGACATGGAGCGCGAGCTGCGCTACGTGATGGACGCGGTGCGCTCGATCCGCCGCGAGCTCGCGGGCCGCGTGCCGCTGATCGGTTTTTCCGGCAGCCCGTGGACGCTCGCGTGCTACATGGTCGAAGGCGGTGGCAGCGACAACTTTCGCGCAGGTCAAGTCGCTTGCGCTCGACGACCCGGCGGCGATGCACGCGGCTGCTCGACGTGCTCGCGCGCGCGTCCATCGCCTATCTGTCCGCGCAAATCGCGGCCGGCGCGCAGGCGCTCAGGTCTTCGACACCTGGGGCGGCGTGCTGTCGCCGCCGCCTACCGCGAGTTCTCGCTGCGCTACCTGCAGCGCATCGCCGCGGACTGCCGCGCGGCGAAGGCCGACGCGTGCCGCTGATCCTGTTCGGGAAGGGCAACGCGCCGTATCTCGAGGACATCGCGAAGACCGGCGCGAAGCGGTCGGCGTCGACTGGACCACGGACCTGGACGACGCGCGCCGCGCGGTCGGCGACCGCGTCGCGCTGCAGGGCAATCTCGACCCGGGCACGCTGTACGCGCCACCCGCGCGAACGCGCCAGCCCATCGCCGCGTGGTCTTCCACTCGATCCAGCGCATGTGTTGTGCCCTCCATCGCGATTACGTGCGTGGTTCAGCCACCAGCCCGAACGGCACCGCCCGCCACCCCCGCCAGAGACGGGTGTGGCGGCCTTCGCGCACCATCAGCTGCGCGGAAATGCCGCCGTCGAGTGCGACGGCGCGCCGGCAGCCGAGCCGGCGCATCAGCGTCGCCATTTCTCCGAGCGTCAGTCCGAGGGGGAGCGCGGGGCTGGATTCGCCCAGCGCGTAGAAGCGGGTGATCGCGATCAGCAACCGGCCGTCGTCGAGTGCACCGATGGCGAGGCGACCGTCACGATGATCGATGTCCACGCCCTGGCCGGGCATGCGCAAAGGCGCCGGGATACCGCCGCCAGCATCGAGCAGCGCAGGATAGGACTGGAAGGCCTCGACGATGTTGCCGGCGGCGCGGGCTGCCGCGATCTCGTCTGCCGCCAGCCAGTGCAGGCGGCCTGCGGCGTCCCACGCGATCGCGTTGGAGAGCGGCCCATGGCCTGGCGGGCGAACTTCCTGACCGCCCATCACGGTCCACCCCCATGGCGCAATGCCCGTGTACATCCCCACGTTGACCGCGAGCGTCGCCGACGCGGGTGCGCGTTCGACCGTCCAGTCCGGCGCCAGGTCGCGGACACGTCCACGCAGGCGGAACCGGAACCTCGAGGGGTCCATGCGCACCGCGACGACGCGCGTGTGCCAGAGGTTCGCGTCGGCCTGGATCTCGAACGCGGTGCGCTCCACTCCGGGGGCGCTCTGGTGCCACTCGAGTGCCGGCATTGCCTCTGGTGTCGAGGCGGCCGGCAGCCGCGGCGCCGTGGCGCCGGCGGCGAGCAGGGCGACGACGACCGGCACCGCGCGCATCACCGCCCGGCCGCCTTCAGCGCCGGTTGCAGGTCTGGACTTCGGTGGTCGATGGACTTCTGCGAATCGGGCGTGAGCGGCGTGGCCGAAGGGTTGTTGAGCGCGCCGACGGCGCACTCGACCAGCCGCCCGTACTCCTCTTCGGTGACGCCGGCGGCCTTTGCGCCTTCGGCCGCGGACCCGGCCTTGGCGTTCCGCGCGGCGTCGGCGGCTGCTTGCGACGCGGCCCGCTCGGCGTCTGACTCCACGCCCGCGCCCATCGCCGAGCACTTGATCTCGGCTTCGCTGTCGATCATCCCGAGGTACCCCGGAATCTGCGCCTCGAGCATCGCCTTGCGGTCCGGATCCTTCTCCCTGGCGGCGGCTGCCCGGGCTGCGGCGATGTTTGAATGCAGTGCGCTCTCTTTCTTGACCCGCGCGATGCAGTCGTTGTTGGCGCATGCCTTTTTGGCCATCGCCTCCAGCGCCTCGATCAGCGCTGCGAACTGCTCGCCGTACTTGTCCGCGGCCGCCTCGTCGCCGCGATCCTGCGCCTTGTTGCGCAGTTCCGAAAGTCGCTCGGCTTCCTTGTGCCTCGGGTCCTTCTCCTGCGCGGCCTGTTCGCACGCCGCCTGCTTCTCCATTGCGGCCATCATTCGCTGTCCCGCGGCCTGGTCGCTCGCAGCCTGCGAGGCCCTGGCGGCGGTCTCCATCGCCTGCGCCTTCTCGTGAGCAACCCGCTCGGCCTTCAGCCCTTTCAGCAGCTGCTCCACCTTGGCTGGCGTGATGTCGTCGCAATACAACTTCCTGGCGGGTGGGGGGGCCGTATCGGCGGGCTTGGGCTGGGTCTTCTTCAGGAGGTTGCCAAGCTGCGTTCGAGCCGACACGCCAAAGCTGGCAAGGACGAACAGGATGACTACGAGGACGGCGATGCGGCGCCTGACAGCCATGAGCGACCTCCGGATCAGAGCACGCGTGGCTTGCAGGGCGGAGCCACGACCACCTCGATTACGGACCGGCGATGCGTTTCGGACTGCGGACGTGTGTGCGCTGCGCGAGGCTTGCGAAGTGCAACGGGGAGGTCGCGCCTGGTGGTTGTGGCGGCAGGAGCTTCAGCCTCGGCCAACTCCTGTTTCGGTGCGGGGTTGCACGAGCTTGGCCCGGTGTAATACGATCTGGGTTCGGCCGTCGGCCCGGAGCGCGGGAATAACTCAGTGGTAGAGTGCGACCTTGCCAAGGTCGAAGTCGCGGGTTCGAATCCCGTTTCCCGCTCCAACCTCCGCTCTCGATCGCGGCGGAGGTTGCCCGCCGTAGCCTTGGCGAAGGCGGGCTGTTCGCGTGGTTTCGAGAGCTTCGGTTGGCAAGCCAACCGTCTCTGAGAACATGCGAGCGTTGCCGATGTGTGCCGTCAGCGGCCGGGCTCCATGCCCGGCCGATTGCCGTACGGGGAGAACCCCAACCCTCCCGAGGGGCGCCGTAGCCAAGTGGTAAGGCAGAGGTCTGCAAAACCTCCATCCCCGGTTCAAATCCGGGCGGCGCCTCCAAGTTTTCTGGTCGATTCCGGAGACATGGGTAACTGTGGAAGTCTCAGGAAGCCGATCAGCGACCCTTTGCTGATTCGCGAGCCGGTCGATGTCGCGGCAGCCGGATGTCATCCCACTCGGCAGCACGCGCAGGTCGGACCGACGGCAACCGTTTATGGCACAAATTTCTCATCAGCCGCTTTCAATGGCGTACCGCCTGCCTAATGCGATCCCTTCGGTATTCCATCAACGTCACATTGGACGGGTGCTGCGATCATCGTGCGATTCCGGCGGACGAAGATTGCATCGTCACGCGGTGGAAAACCTCGAACGGGCCGATGCTCTCCTTTTTGGCCGGGTGACGTACGAAATGATGGAGGCAGCGTTTCGGCCGCCGGCGCTGACGGGAGCAAGGCCTGACTGGATGGAGCCCTTCGCGCGGGCGGTAACACGGCGAAGAAGGATGTGGTGTCGAGCACCCTGGACCGGGTCGATTGGAACGCGGAGCGCATCCGCGGGATGTGGGGCAGGCCGTGCAGCAGCTCAAGCAGGAGCCGGGCAAGGGACTCTTCACGGGCGGCGTGACGCTCCCGCTGGCGTTGGCGGAGCTGGGACTAATCGAAAAGTACGAGTTGGTGGTCCATCCCAGGCTGGCCGGCCCTCGGCCGTCATTGTTCGCCGGGCTGTCGAAGCGTATCGACTTGAAGCTCGTGAGCCGGCTGGAGTTCAGCTCGGGGGCGGTGGCGATGCGTGGGTGTCGCGAACCGGCGGCCGGCATCTGCTAAGCCTCAGACGACCGGCGTTCACCAGATCCGACATCTCACGGGAGACACCCATAATTAGTCGACCCTTGCCTCACCATGCCCGCCTTCGCCGGCGGTTCTTCGGGCCGTGGGCCTCGTGCTGATCGCGGCGCTCCTCGTCCCGGCGGCACCCGCAACCGCCGCGGAACCCAACGACATGGTCCTGCAGTGGAATGCCAAGGCACTCGTCGCGATCGGCAGCGCCCCGACCGCCACGCCGCCCGCCTCGGCCAGCCGCCGCCGCTGCAGATGGTCCAGCTGGCCATCGTCCAGGGCGCGGTCTACGACGCGCTCAACGCGATCGAGCCGACGCACAAGCCGTACCTCGCGGGTCTCTGCGACCGGCAACGGCATCGAAGGCTGCCGCCGCCGCGACCGCCGCCCATCACGCGCTCGTGGGGCTCACACCGGCGACGCTGCCCCAGGTCGTGGTCAGTCTCGACGCACAGTACGCGACGTCGCTCGCGTCGATCCCCGCTGGCCAGGCCAAGACCGACGGGATCGCCGTCGGGGCCGCCTCGGCCGCCGCCATGCTCGCCGAGCGCACCGGTGACGGTCGATTCGGCAGCCGGGCGTTCATTCCCGGGACCGATCCGGGCGAGTGGCGCCTCGTGCCGCCGCTCAGCAACAACGTCTTCGCCTGGATGGCCGACGTGCGGCCGTTCACGCTCAAGAGCGCCAGCCAGTTCCGGACCGAGGGTCCGCCGGACCTCGCCAGCGAGGAGTACGCGATCGAGTTCAACGAGGTCAAGGCGGTCGGCAAGGCGACGGGCTCGACCCGGACGCCAAGCCAGGAGCTGCTCGCCGCCTTCGTGTCGGTGAGCCCGGTTCCGCCGATGTACGCGGCCCTGCGCGGCATCGCGACGGCCCGTGGCCTCTCGCCGCATGAGCAGGCTCGGCTCCTCGCGTTGACGAGCGTCTCGAGCGCCGACGCGGCGATCGGCTGCTGGGAGAGCAAGGTCCACTGGAACTTCTGGCGGCCGCTGACGGCCATCCAGAACGCGGCCGACGACGGCAACGCCGCGACCGTGGCCGATCCGACCTGGACGTCGCTCGTCGCGTCGCCCGGCTACCCGGACAACCCGTCGGGCTACAACTGCATCGCCGCATCGACGATGTATGCCGCGCGGCTGTTCTTCAAGACCGACCGCGTCGCGTTCACCCTCAACAACCCGGCGTCGACTCCGCCGACGGTCCGGAACTACACCCGCTTCAGCGACGTGATCCGCGATGCGATCGACGGCCGTGTCCTGATCGGCATCCACTTCCGGAGCGCCGACACGCAGGGCGCGTGGCTCGGCAAGAAGGTTGCCCAGTGGGTCGCTCGGCACGAGTTCGGCCCGCTGAAGTAGCCCGGTCGCGACCTAGTCACTGCGAGGCCCCGGCTCTGTGGGGGAGCCGGGGCCTTGCCGTGTCCGTTTCGCCGGCCGGCGTCGGCCCGCGATCGATCACCCTATTGGCACCAGCCCTGGGTGCAGTCGACCGTCACCGTTGCCGGAGCCGAGCGGTTGCCCGCGCCGTCGACGGCGATGACGTCGATCGTGCTCACGACGCCGAGGTCGGCGTACAGGATCGCCCGCGTCTGGCCGCCGCCGATCGGCTGGTCGAACCGGCCGTTCAGGAAGACCTCGTAGACGATCAGGCCCGACGGAGTGGCGTTGTCGGTCGAGGCCGACCACGAGAGCCACGTCTCGCCGTCGCCGAAGACGTTCGCCCAGAGGCCGGACGGCGTCGATGGCGGCGTCGTGTCGCCCGTCGACGATTCGAGGATCGTGACGGCTCGGCTGTCGGATCCTGGGAACGATCCGCCGTTGAAGCCGACCGACGCAGACGCGATCGCGTTGGCGATGCCGGTGTGGAATGTCCCCCCGGACGCCGTGAACGAGAGGACCAACGTGCGCGTCACCCGGTCGCAGACCGGCGTGAAGGAGGCCGACCCACTCGCCGACCCCTGGGTCACGGTGACGGACGACGGCTGGCCCGTCGCGCCTGCCGGGCAGGCGACCGCGATCGCGAGCTTGGCGCCGCCGCCGGTCGTGCCGGTGAGCTGGCCCTGGTCCGCGATCCGCACGGTGACGCTGGGGACGACCGTGATCTGTCGCGAGGCCTGGACCTGGGTCACCTGGCCGTTCCTCGAGACTCGGAGGAAGGCCAATGCGTTCCAGTTGCCGAGCGTGAACCGATTGCCGTTGACGACCCTCGAGCGGGCGACCTGGGGCGTTCCCGTGCAGGTCGACGTGTACGACCCGGAGCCGCCCCGATTGTTCTGGTCGAGGATGTAGGTCCAGCCGTTCGTGAACGTCGAGCCGACCGCGCAGGTGACCGTCACGTCGAGGTTGGCGTACACCTGATCCGGTTCAAGAGAGGCGGTCAGAGCGATCGTGACTGTCGGCGCAGGTGCAGGCGTTGGCGGCGGTGGCGACGGCTTTGGCGGCTTCCCGGCGGCGACTGATGTCGTGCCGCCGATGACGAGGGCCACGGCAAGCACCGCCGCGACGCGAACGTTCCGAGATCGTGGGCTGGACAGACTCCGCATCGGTTCCTCCCCTTCGGTTGGATCGAGCCACGCTCTGGCTCCCAATACGCGCGCCAAGGCCGGGTCGGTTTCAGGGACGTCGGTCTAGGTGCCGCCGCGATCCGCCTTCTGACGTCAGGGAGTTACCACCAGCACCGCGAGCGTCCGCGGACGGCCACCCGCCCCGTCGCCGTCGACGTAGAAGGCGTATTTGCCCGGGCCAAGGACTTCCTTGAACACGTTGCCGCAGGGGCCGAGCATGCCCCGATCCGCGGCGCGCTGGTCGTCCGAACAACCGACATCGTCGAAGCCGCTGATGGACGTTCCCTCGTCATCACCGGCGGCCAACCGGTCGAGGTCGGCGTCGGTGAACGGCCCCGGTGTCTCCTCGGCCGTCCGCTTTCGCATTGCAAAGCTGACGCTCGATCCGGGCACCTCGAGGACGAAGTAGACGTCGCCAGCGGGGACCGTGGCCGGCTCCAGGTGAACGCTTGGGCCGGCGACGGTGACGTGGACCAGTGTGGCATCGGGCGGAACCGTCGCTTGGCCACGACCGCAGCCAGCGACAGCTCCCGCGAGCAGCGCTGCGAGGACGAGGATGCCGGCTCGTCGCATTTGGAATGCCTCCGCGCGGTTCGGACGAATCCGTCCGTGCTCTTGACGTCCGACCGTACGAAGCGTTGCGACGAGAGTCTAGACGCTTGCAGAGAGCCAACCGCCGATCGTCGAAGCGACGGATTCGGCGAGGGCGACGTGTACATTCATCGAGTGCGGGTAGTGATTCCTGTTGTCCTGGTCGTCGCTGCGCTGGCCGGCTGCTCGGCGGCGGTCGGCCCGTCAGCGTCCCAACCGACGCCGCCGCCGACGGTGGCGCCAACATCCCAACCGACGCCGACGCCGACGCCGTTCCCGTCTCCTGCACCGGCCGGCCTATTCGGCGCCGAAATGTGCTCAGGCCACATCGAGTACGCGTTCGTCGGTTGGACGACGACCGACGAGCTGGACATCGCCGTCGACCTCCCCGGCCACGTCTTCGCGATGGTCACGAAGGACGTCGTCCGGATCGGCGACTGGATCGACGACCCGAATGGCTCGGGCCAGCAATTCCGCCACTGGGGCCAGCGGGTGTGCCTTTCCGAGGACATCTACATCGGCCAGCCCTACAACGAGGTGGCGATGATGTTCACGACGGTAAACGGGACCGGGTTCAAGGAGTGGGAAGACGGTCGGCAAGAGCCGGTCAATCCCTAGTCGAGACGATCCCGAGTCCGTCGACCACCGACATGGGCGCTTGATGCTGTTTTGATCTATCACTTGACCAAGTCTCGCCACTTGCGCATACTTGTGTTGTAAGGAGACACAAAGAGTGGCTGAGAGGCAGGGCCTCCCGTGGGCACACCTCGAGCAGGTCCTCGAGGCCAATCAGATTGACCCGACGGACTTCGAGTCGCGCGTCATTCGGGCGATCGAGACCGTCCGGCGAGGACCAGGCTGCCGCGAATCCTGAGGCGACCTTCACAACCGAGGAAGCCACGCTCCTCGCGCAGGGCGGCCTCGACCTCGAGCCAATGCGGCCGGAACGCCATTCAGAATGAAAAACAGAGGCGAGAGAAAACAAATGAAAAGTGACTGCGGCACAAGGCTTTCTGCTGGCTGGGGCGGGAGGATTCGAACCTCCGCATGGCGGAATCAAAATCCGCTGCCTTACCACTTGGCTACGCCCCAAAGCAGCGCGTGACGGGAGCTAAAGGCCTTTGACGGCTTTGCTTTTCCGCCGTTGTTGAATCATACTTCCCGCGCGAAATCCACCCCCGCCCGCATTCTGTGAGAATGGCCATGAATTGCGTCAAATTTGGCCCGACCGACCTGATGGTGTCGCCGATCGGGCTCGGCTGCATGAGCATGTCCGGCTGCTACGGGGCGCAGGACGACGCCGAATGCATCGCAACCATCCATGAAGCCATCGACCTTGGCATCAACCTGTTCGATACCTCCTCGAACTACGGCGAAGGACATAACCACGAGCTGATCGGCAAGGCGATCCGGGCCCGGCGCGATCAGGTGGTGATCCATTCCAAGCTCGGCACGGTGCACAAGGACGGCAAATCGGTCGCCGGCACGCCCGAACATATCCGCGCCTCCACCGAAGGCGCGCTCAAGCGGCTCGGCATCGATTGCCTGGACGTGATCTGCATCTCGCGGGTCGATCCCAATCTGCCGATCGAGGACCAGGTCGCCGCCATGGCGCAAATGGTGAAGGAAGGAAAGACGCGCCACATCGCCATCTCCAAGAACGCCACTCCGGAGCTGCTTGACCGCGCCTGCAAGGTGCATCCGATCGTTTCGCTGCAGGATGAATACTCGCTGTTCGTGCGCGATCCGGAGGAAGCGCTGCTCGCGGCCTGCAAGCAGCACAATATGGCCTTCATGGCCTTCGCGCCGCTTGGCCGCGGCATCCTGGCCGGACTGTTCAATGCCGCCTCCGGCCTCTCCAAGGATGACCGCCGGGCGAAGGACAGCCGCTACCTGCCGGGCAATCTCGAGCACAATCTGGCGATCGTTGGAAATCTCGAACGTATCGCCAAGGAAAAAGCCGTTACGGTCGCCACGCTGGCGCTCGCCTGGGTGATGCACCAGAGCGGGCGCAAAGGCGGCGCGGTGATTCCGATCCCCTCGAGCAAGAGCCGGCAACATCTGCGCGAGAATGCCGCCGCGGCCTCGCTGACGTTGAGCGCGGACGACCTCGCGCGCATCGAGGAAGTCTGCCCGGCGGACGCCGTGGCGGCCTAGGCTCTCTCATTTCTTCGTCATACCCGCGCTTTTTGCGGGCATCTCGCTCAGGGAGGGACTAGCCTTTGGGAACCGTTTTTCGATCCAGGTATCATCCACCTGCATGCGGTCTTGTATGCAAGCCAGCACGCAACTGAACGGTCGTCGCGGTGCCCCGGCGGGACAATCAGGGAGGAAAAACATGAAGCGATTTTTCGCGGCGGCGCTGATGACAGCGGCGACGATGTTCTCCGGTGCGTCCATGGGACAGGACGCTTATCCCCGCAAACCGATCACCATCCTGGTCCCCGCGGCCGCAGGCGGGCCGAGCGACACGGTCGCGCGACTGGTGGCCGAGGCGATGAGAGCTGACCTCGGTCAGCCGGTGTTGATCGAGAATGTCGGCGGCGCCGGCGGATCGCTCGGGACCGGCCGGGTCGCCCAGGCCGCGCCAGACGGATACACCCTGCTGCTCTACCATATCGGCGTGTCTACCTTCGGCGCGCTCTATCCGGACCTGCGGTACAAACCGGGCGAGGCATTCGATTCCGTCGGTCTGGTGACCGAGGTCCCGATGACCCTCGTCGGCCGAAAGGACCTGCCGGCAGGCGACTTGGCAGCTCTGTTCGAGTGGTTGAAGGCGAAGGGTGCCGGCGCGACCTTCGGCACCGCCGGCGTCGGCGCGGTGTCAGACCTCTGCGGCCGCCTTCTGACCGATGCCACAGGCATCAATCTGACGGTAGTTCCCTATCAGGGCACTGGCCCCGCGATGAACAACCTTGTCGGTGGCCAGATCGATCTCATGTGCGATCAGACCACCAACACCACAAACCAGATCAAGGCTGGCGCGATCAAGCCCTACGCCGTCACCACGCGCGAACGGATAGCGATCCTGCCGGACGTCCCGACGCTCGCCGAAAGCGGAGTCAAGGATTTCGAGATTTCCGCCTGGCACGCCATCTGGGCTCCGAAGGGCACGCCCGAGCCTATCCGCCAGAAGCTTTCGGGATCGCTGCAGAAGGCGCTCAAAGATGCAAAGGTGATCGAACGCTTCGCCGCCCTTGGCACCGTGCCCGTGTCCGCCGAGATGGCGACACCCGCCGCACTCGACAAGCGCTTCCAGTCCGAGATCGCGCGCTGGAGCAAGATCCTCGCCAACGCAAGCAAGAAATAACTCAGTTGATTTAAGCACCGTGGGACGAGGAACCAGCCTCGCCCTGCTCCTTACCTCTGCTCAACGGACCCGCCTCCATGCGTGAATACAAGATTGCTGCCATTCCTGCCGACGGGATCGGCCCCGAGGTCATCGCCGCTGGTCTGCAGGCGCTGGAGGCGCTTGCGCAGCGCTGCGGAGATTTCAAGCTCAGCGTCCAAAACTTCGACTGGGGTTCGGACTATTACGAGGCCCACGGCCGCATGATGCCGGAGGACGGCCTAGCGCAGCTCAAGCCCTTCGACGCCATCTTCTTCGGCGCCGTCGGGGCGCCTGATGTGCCCGACCACATTACCCTCTGGGGCCTACGACTGCCGATCTGCCAGGGGTTCGATCAATATGCCAACGTCCGGCCCACCAAGATCCTGCCGGGCATCACCTCGCCGCTCGCCGGCGTCGGTCCGGGTGATCTCGACTGGGTGATCGTGCGCGAAAATTCGGAAGGCGAATACTCGGGCCACGGCGGCCGCGCCCATCGCGGCATGCCGGAGGAAGTCGGCACGGAGGTCGCGATCTTCACCCGCGTCGGGGTTACCCGCATCATGCGCTTTGCCTTCAGGCTGGCGCAGTCGCGTCCCCGCAAATTGTTGACCGTCGTAACCAAGTCAAACGCCCAGCGTCACGGCATGGTCATGTGGGACGAGATCGCCGCCGAGGTTGCAACCGAATTTCCTGACGTGACTTGGGACAAGATGCTGGTCGACGCCATGACGGTGCGAATGACGTTGAAACCCCAGAGTCTGGACACCATCGTCGCCACCAACCTGCATGCTGACATTCTGTCCGACTTGGCAGGTGCTCTGGCGGGCAGTCTTGGCGTGGCGCCGACCGCCAATATCGATCCCGAGCGCCGCTTCCCGTCGATGTTTGAGCCGATCCACGGCTCGGCCTTCGACATCACCGGCAAGGGGATCGCTAACCCGGTCGCCACCTTCTGGACCGCCGCCCAGATGCTCGAGCATCTGGGCGAGCGCGACGCCGCCGCCCGGCTGATGCGCGCGGTGGAGACCGTGACGGCGGAACGCATACTGACGCCCGACGTCGGGGGAACCGCGACCACGCAGGAGGTCACCGACGCAGTCTGCCAGGCGATCCGCGGCGCCAACATCTGACCGGAGGTCAGACGGATACGTCCGCTGATCGCTTGAATCGAATGAACCGCGTCCTTTACCCGCCGCTCGACAGCCTCAAGCCGGTCGCCGACGATGTCTGGATCGTGGACAGCGGCCCCTTGCGGGCTTTTGCCCTGTCAATCCCCGTGCGCATGACCGTGGTCCGGCTGCAAGGCGGCGAGCTCTGGCTGCATTCGCCGACGCGCTATACTCCCGGGCTGAAAAAGGCGATTTCTGCCCTCGGCCGGATTTCGCATTTGATCGCGCCAAGTGTCGCGCACTGGTCCTTTGTCAAGGAGTGGCAGCAGCAGTGTCCGCAAGCGACAGCATGGGCGGCGCCGGGACTAAGTGAGCGATCGCCGGTCAAAAAGTCAGGCGTGCGTTTTGATGCTATCCTCGGACCACCGCCGCCGGAATGGGCCGGCGAACTCGAGCAGATCAACGTCCCCGGCGGCTTCGGCGTCAACGAAGTCGCATTTTTTCATCGGCAAAGCCGGACGTTGATTCTCACGGACTTGGTCGAGAACTTCGAGCCGCAAAAACTCAGCCGCGCGATGCGCCCGCTTATCCGCCTGGCGGGGGCGATGGCGCCGGACGGCAAAGCGCCCCTCCACTACCGCTTTGCCATCAACCGCAAGCGCGAGCAGGCCGCGGCCGCCGCCCGCGCGCATCATCGCCTGGGCCCCGGAGCGCGTCATCTTCGCGCATGGCCGATGGTTTGAAAGCGAGGGCACCCGGCGCCTGCGGCGGTCGCTGCGCTGGCTGCTCGACTAAACCGCGCTCACGCGGTTTCGCGCATCTCCACCCGCATCGGCATGCCGCCCTTGGGCGCGAGCGACACGCGCGACACCGGAACCGGCCGATGACCGGTCTTGAGGCGGAAACGAGCGCCCCGGATCAGCGTGGCCAACACGGCGGTGGCTTCGATCAGGGCAAAGGCCGCGCCGATGCAGGTGCGCGGTCCCGCTCCGAACGGCATGAACTGGGTGCGGCCGATTTTCGCCTCGGCTTCGGGCGCGAAACGGGTGGGGTCAAAGCAATCCGGATCGCGCCAAATGTTGCGATGGCGGTGCAGCGCAAAAATGGGGATGTTGATGAGAGTGCCTGCCGCGATTTGGAGCCCGCCGAGTTCGACATCGCTCGCCGCATGACGGGTGATCGAGGGAACGGGAGGATAAAGGCGCAGCGCTTCTTTCACCACCTGTTGGGTCAGTTGCAGCCGGTCGATATGCGCAGGCCCGATCGCCTCGTTACCTGCCACCCTCGCAATTTCATCCCGCAGCCTTTGCGTCCACTCCTCGCTTTGCGACAGCAGATACAGCATCCAGGTGAGAGCCTTGGCCGTGGTTTCGTGTCCCACCATCATGAATGTCAGCAGCGAATCCCGCAGCAGCTCCGGACCGATCGACTCGCCTGTTTCGGGATGCCTGGCCTCGCTGAGCCGGGCGAACAGATCGTTTCGGCCGCCCGAGTTGCTTTGCCGGGCGGCAATCAGCTCGGCGACGCTCGTGCGCAGAAAGTTTTCCGCCCGCAGCATGCGCCGCCGTCCCGGATGCGGCGCCCACTGCGGCAAGCCGAAAAAACGGTAGACGAAGGCCCAGGAGATCGAGCCGAAATAGTCTCCGCTCGCGCGCTCGATGGCGGCGCCGATATGGTCGTCTCCGCCGGGCAGCATCGTCTGCGAAATCACGCGGAAGGTCAGACTGGTCATGTCCTTGTCGATCGCCCGGCATTTGCCCGAGGTATCGCGCGACCAGGTCGCCAGCATGCTCTGCGCCGCGCCGGTCATCGCCGGCACGTAGCGCAGCAATTCGGTATGACGGAAAAGCGGGGCGGCGAGTTGCCGTTGCCATCTCCACTCGGCCCCTTCCGAGGTCAGCACGCCTTTGCCTCCCAGCGGGCCAAGCACGCGCTTCTGCAGCGGCGTTATCGGAAACAGCGCGCTGCGGTCGAGCAGCACCTCCTTGATCAGTGCCGGATCGTTGACCCAGACGACGCGGCCGATGCGGCGGTCATATCGAACGATCTTTTCCCGGTAGACCGCCTCCGGAAGTACCAGCAGCGGATTGCTGATGAATTTGACCAGGAAGCGTATCGCCCTGAGTGGTTCGGACGGGGCTTCGATGCTCACGGGATAGAACGGCGTCGAAATCACGCCCAAGCATCACCGCTCAACCTGCCGACGGCGATATTCAAAATAATCTGCTCGCGCCCTTAACGCCAAGGAGATGCAGATCGGTTTGTCGTGAAACCCTCTTGCCCCCTGAAAATATTATGCCTTTTGCGGGCTGCGGGCAAACTTTCGTTGCGCCGGGGATGAGCGGCAAAAGCGAAATCTCCCTATAGGCCGGGTATTCCTGTGGATGCCGACCCCTGTCCAGGTGCGCTCGCTATCACCGGCCCACACGCTTGAGGTTGTAGGTGATAGAGGTCGCCGGCAGGCTGATTCGGACCGTCATGGCGTCGCGCTTGCGTTCATCGGTAAATTCGAGCTGCACCTCGAACTCAAGCCGCTGAATGGAGTAGCGCCCCTGCCCGTCGGCGACGCAGGAAGGCGTGCTGATCACGGCTCTGGTGCCGCCGCTTTTCGGCACGATGGTTCGCACCGGCACCATCACCTTGCGGCCCTTCTCGACCGTCGCCTTTTTCAGGCCGCTCTTGTCGCAGTTTCCCAGGTCGACGACGCTCATCGACTTGCCGATGGTCTGGCAGAAGGGAAAGAAAGGATTGGCGGCGGAAAACTGGGTGTCGTGACGGTACGAGACGGTTTGGACGCCGCCGGAAAACGGCTCCGTCTTCAAGGGAAAGAATTTGACGGTGAGCGAGCCGTAGCAGGTCGTCGGCCCAGGGCCCACCGGACTGGAACGTGCCGCTCCAATTTGAATTTTGAATAACGGATAAGGCGTGAGTGAAATGCCCGGAGCGCTTGCTCTCCTGAGCCTCGGAACCGATGCGCTCAGGATCAGAACCGACAACAACCCGGCAAACAGCTTCATCATCTGGCGCTCTGCATCGAACTCGGCCGCCGAAAATTCCGTCTCGGCGGACCCTTGGCCGCGCCTCGGGCTGGAGCATAATGCCTGTCCGCCAGCGCAGGAATAGCCCGTGCCGCTTTACGTCTTACCCTTTCCCGCTTTCGATCCGGTGCTTGTCGATGTCGGGCCGTTCGCGATCCGCTGGTATGCGCTCGCTTATATCCTCGGTTTCTTCGCCGCCTGGATCTACGCGCGCATGCTGGTGCGCTCGGAAAAGCTGTGGGGCGGGCCGCCGCCGCTGACCGCCAATGACTGCGACGACTTCGTGCTTTGGTGCGTGCCAGCCGTGATCCTCGGCGGCCGGCTCGGCTATGTCCTTTTCTACGACCCGGAATATTTCGCCGCCAATCCGACCGAAATTTTCCAGCCATGGACCGGCGGCATGTCCTTCCATGGCGCGCTGCTCGGCCATCCTGTTGGTGGAGTTCCTGTTCGCGCGCTGGCGCGGCATCCCCTTCCTTTCACTTACCGACATCGTTTCTGCCGGCACGCCGATCGGACTCTTCTTCGGCCGCCTCGCCAATTTCATCAACGGCGAGCTGTGGGGCCGCACGACCGACGTGCCGTGGGCCATGGTCTTTCCGGATGCGGGACCTTTGCCGCGCCATCCGAGCCAGCTTTACGAGGCCTTGCTGGAAGGGCTGGTGCTGTTTGTCGTCCTTGCCGTTCTGATCCGGGCCGGCGCGCTCCAGCGGCGCGGCACGATCACCGGGGCCTTTGCGGTCGGTTACGGCCTCGCCCGTATTGTCTGCGAGTTCTTTCGCGAGCCGGACGAGCAGATCGGATTTCTGTGGGGCGGGCTGACCATGGGCATGCTGCTGACCATCCCAATCGTTCTGATCGGCATCGGAATCCTGGTCATCGCCCGCAGGCGCGCGCCTGCGCCCGGTGCGGCGCGAAATACTTGACTCGCGCCTGTCTGTACTCAGTGCGCGCAAGCGGGAATCCCCAGTTTGCCGCGCTCTACCGGATGGCGGAGACCGGCGCGTAGCCCGTATTCAGCCATTTGGCGATGTAGTCGTAGAAATGCTTTCGCGCATTCTTGTAGGGCGCGCCTTCGCAACGCGAGCAATTCCCCATGCCATGCGTGGCGCCCGCGATGACTGCATAGTCTTTCGCGCGCGAAGCCGATTTTTCGAAAATCTCCTCGTTGTCGTGGATGAAATAATGGCCTTGCGCGGCCAGGACCAATGTCGGCACCGTGATGTACTGCACCATACAGATCGTCGAATTGTTGGTCGCACAATGGTCGATGTCGGTCATCGCATGCTTCGACCGGATGGCGCCCGCGCCGAGGAATGATTTGACGGTGACGTCGATCGATTCTGCGTAGGTCGCATCGGCTTCCTTGATCCGAGGCACGCACGGCCGGACCGTGGTGACGATGTCGGTGACGATCGATCCATCGTCCTTCACAAGCTTGCGGGGTTTCTCCGTCTTGCCGTCGACGGTGCGGTCAAGCTGCACCAAGCGCGCGCCGTTGCGATGCGAGACGAAGGGCGCGTCGTCGACCGGAAAAGCCTTTCCGGCCTTCATATCGGCCTTCATCTTCAAGGCCTGGTCGACCAGCTTGTTCATCCGCGCGGACTGACCCTCGAAGTAGCGCTTCTGAAACTCCGCCGAGAAGGTGGAACAACCCTTCGGATTGTAACCGTTCTTCTCGAGGAACGGGTTCAGGCTGTCGTCAAGCGTTCCGGCGTCAGCTTCGTTGAGCACCGCCGGATTGGCGCTGCGCAAACGGTTGATCGGGTTGCCGGGGTGGGTGTCGCGAAACACGATCGCATCGGCCGGCGGCCCGATCAGCTCGGGATCGTCTGCGCATTCCACGATCTTGTTCGGTCCCTTGCAGACACTCACGCCCTTCTCCGCGAGCGCCTGATAGAAGGCGACGTTTGGCCCGCCGCCGCTGCCGCCCAGCAACACGACCGTCTTGGCGCCCACCTCCTTCTTCAGATACTCGACCGCGGCCTTGAGATCCTTCGGCATCTGCCCTTCCCAGTCGACCGCGGCCTCATTGTTGACCGAGTGGGTATTGAGGCCGAGAACGATGACGCCGCGCTTCGGCATCTCCCGGTCGATCAGGGGGCTGATCCCGTCGTTGTGCATCCGGTTATTGACCCGATGCACCGCAATCATGGCGGTCGTCGGATTGGGATACACGGCCGGATCCGGCATATAGAGGGCGCCCTGTGCTTGTTCGTGTCCGTTGAAATGCACAAACTTCGGCGGCGGGAAATTCGAGCCCTGCGCCGATGCGCTGCCAACCTCGCATGTGATGAAAGCTAAGACAGCCGCGCATGCGGCGACGGAACGCGACGAAAGCCGGGTCATCTGGTCCTCCCTTGGGTGCCGGACCGCCATGTTACCGCCATCGGCAAGCCGGTTGCACGAGATTTGCGAGCGGCCCACGAACCGGCTGAGGCGAAGCGCGAAAGCATTTGTGCTATGCTGGCCGCATGAAGCTCGCCGCGCTAACCCTTGCTCTCGTCCTTTCTTGCGTTGCCGGGGTTGCGACCGCCGACCCGATCCAGCCGGAAGCAATCGGGATTGTGGACGGCGACACCATCGTGGTTCAGGGCCAGCCTCGGCAGGTCCGGTTGCTCGGCTTCGATACGCCAGAGACGGGCTTTGAGGCTCGCTGTGCAGCGGAGCGGGCCCTTGCAGCTCAAGCCACGCAACGCCTGCGCGAAATTGTTGCCGGCGGCGGTCTCGACCTCGCAATTGTTCCGTGTGCGTGCTGGCAGCGGAGGGGCTACCTGAATTGCAACGCGGGCCGGTACTGCGGTGTGCTGAAAGCCAAAGGCCGCGACGTTTCCGCGCTGATGATCGGCGAAGGCTTGGCGCGCCCGGCCCAATGCGGGAAAGCTTGCCGGGATAATCAGCGTCCGTGGTGCTAGCTTCCGACCCCGCTCTGCCGGCCCGGCGTTCAGACTTCGCTCATTTCCGCTTTCACGGGGACGAGCGGCAATCCCTGCCTGCGCCGCCAGCGCCCCTCTATATAATGAGTTGAGTCGGTCCGCCCTTTCCTGCCGGGACATTCCATGACCTATCAGGCGCCGGTCGAGGACATCGCCTTCACCCTCAAGCATGCCGCCGGCATGGGCGACGCGCTGGCGCAGGGGCTGTACGGCGATCTCGGCGAGGACTTGATCGAGGCCGTGCTGGGCGAAGCCGGCCGTTTCGCTTCCGACGTGATCGCCCCGCTCAACACAGTCGGCGACAAGCACGGCACGCCCTTCAAGGACGGCGCCGTCAGCATGCCGCCGGGCTGGAAGGAGGCCTACGCCGCCTGGGCCGCCGCCGGCTGGAACGGCCTCGCCGCGCCGGAAAAATTCGGCGGCCAGGCCCTGCCGCATGCGCTCAATGCCGCCTGCACCGAAATGTGGAACGCCGCCTCGATGGCGTTCGGCGTCGGCCCGCTGCTCACCATGGGCGCGGTCGAGGCTTTGGCCGCGCATGGCAGCGAGGAGCTCAAGCGCGTCTTTTTGCCGAAGCTTGTCAGCGGCGAATGGACCGGCTCGATGCAGCTGACCGAACCGCAGGCCGGCTCCGACGTCGGCGCGCTGCGCACCAAAGCCGAGCGCGCGGGCGACGGCAGCTATCGCATCACCGGGCAGAAAATCTTCATCACCTATGGCGAGCACGACCTCACCGACAATATCGTGCATCTGGTGCTGGCGCGTTTGCCCGATGCGCCGCCGGGCACGCGCGGCATCTCGCTGTTTCTCGTGCCGAAATTCCTGGTCAATGCCGACGGCTCGCTCGGCGCGCGCAACGACGTGCGCTGCCATTCCATCGAGCACAAGCTCGGCATCCACGGCTCGCCCACCTGCACCATGGTGTTCGGCGATCAACGGCGGCGCCACCGGCTATCTGATCGGCGAGGAGAACCGCGGCCTCGCCTGCATGTTCACCATGATGAATCTGGCGCGGCTGTCGGTCGGCTTGCAGGGCGTGGCCATTGCCGAGCGCGCGACGCAGGCGGCGCTGGCCTATGCGCGCGAGCGCAAGCAGGGCGGCCACGCCATCATCGACTATCCCGGACGTGCGTCGCATGCTGCTGACCATGCGCGCGCAGACGCGCGCCGCGCGCGCCATCTGCTACGCCACCGCCGTCGCGATCGACCGCGCGCATCGGCTGCAAGGCGAGGACGCAAAGACCGCGCATGAGCGCGCCTCATTGCTCACGCCGGTAGCGAAAGCTTTTTCCACCGACATCGGCGTCGAGATGGCTTCGCTCGGCATCCAGGTGCATGGCGGCATGGGTTATGTGGAGGAGACCGGCGCCGCGCAGCACCTGCGCGACGCGCGCATCGCGCCGATCTACGAAGGCACCAACGGCATCCAGGCCATCGACCTCGTTACCCGCAAGCTGCCGCAGTCCGGCGGCGCAAGCGTCAATGCCTATCTGCAGGAGCTGCGGGTGATCGTCGGCAATGTGCAGGCGGCGAACGATCCGGCCTTCGGCGCGGCCGGCGAGCGCCTCGCCGAAGCGGTCGATGCGCTCGACCGCGCGACGCAATGGATGCTGGCGAATATTGAGAGCAACACCGACGCCGCGCTCGCCGGCGCCACGCCTTACTTGCGTTTGTTCGGCCTGACTGCCGGCGGCTGCATGCTGGCGGACGAGGCGCTGGCCGCGCAGCGGATCGGCGACGGCGCCGATGCGGCGGGCCGCGTTTCGCTGGCGCGGTTTTTCGCGGAGCATTGCGCTGTCGCGGCGGCGGGCTGGAACGCTCGGCGACCGAAGGCGCGGAGAGCGTGAATGGCGGGGCGGCGCTGCAATTTAGCGCGCGTCATTTCAACAGCGCGCCAACTTATCTCCTCATGGTGAGGAGCGTCCGAAGGACACGTCTCGAACCATGAGGCCTGGATGTCCTGCCCATCCTTCGAGACGGCGCTTCGCGCCCTCCTCAGGATGAGGTGTAATCTTTTGGCGGCCTTCGCTTCCCGCTTCCTTCTGCCGCTCCTCCCGCGCTTGCCGCGCCACCTGCTTTTCCCTAGTTTCCGCGCCATTCGACATAGCATTTCGAAAAGCGGAGAAGGGACGGTGCGTGGGATGGCGTTGAAGAAGTCACTGCGCGTTGGTGTTTGCTGCTCGCCTCGGTGCCGCCGCGCAGGCGCAGACCGTGCCGGACTGGCAGAAGAAATGGGACGAGACGCTGGCCGCGGCGAAAGCCGAGGGCAAGCTGGTGGTGGTCGGGCCAGCCCTCGCCCGCCATGCGCAACGAGATCGTCCCCGCCTTCAGCAAGAAATACGGCATTGCGGTCGAGCTGATCGCCGGCCAGACCTCGACCATCGTCGGCAGGATCCGCACCGAGCGCGCGTCGGGCATCTATTCGGCCGACGTCTTCATGTCCAACGCCTCGACCAGCGTGAACACGCTCTATGGCGAGAAGATGCTCGATCCGCTGAAGCCGCTGTTGCTGCTGCCGGAGGTGACGGAGGGAAAATACTGGAAGAAGGGCGAGCCCTATTTCGCCGATCCGGAAAAAGAATTTCTGCTGATCCTGTTCTCCAGCGTGGACAGCCTGCTCTTTATCAATGCCGATTACGTCAAGCCGGAAGAGATCCGCTCGGCCGAGGACCTGCTGAACCCGAAATGGAAGGGCAAGATCGCGACCGAGGACCCCAAGCTCGGCGGCGGCAGCGGCGTGCAGAGCGCGGTGCATTTCTACACCCAGAAGGGCCCGGACTTCGTCAGGAAGCTCTATGTCGACCAGCAGCCGACGATCCAGCGCGACCGCCGCATCCTTTCCGACTGGATGGCGCGCGGCACGCATCCGATCTGCCTGACCTGCCACATCGACGACGCGCGCGCGCTGATCAAGGAAGGCTACAAGCTGGTGGAGGTGTTCGAGCTATCCGACATGAAGAACCGCATCACGCCGACGCCGTCGCTGCTCAGCTTCGCCAACAAGGCGCCGCACCCGAACGCGGCGCGCATCTTCGTCAACTGGCTGGCGTCGAAGGAAGGGCTCGAGCTTTATTCCCGCCATTCGCAATCGGCGACGCTGCGCACCGACGTGGACGAGAGCTTCCTCGATCCGCACATCATCCCGAAGCCGGGCAAGGAATATGTCGACAACACCGACCTCAACTGGGTGGCGCAGGGCCAGCGGGAGACCGCCGAGAAGATGCGGGCGCTGTTGAAGAAGTAGCTGCGGCCCCTCTGTTTCATCATCACTTCGTCATGCCCGCGCTTGTCGCGGGCATCTCGCTTAGGGATGCAGTGCCTTTCCGATCGGGATGGCCGGGACAAAAGGGCGTTCACGCCCGTCTTCGACGGGCTATGCCCGGCCATGACAACCGGTTCTGAAGGATAGGCAGTGGCACGGGTCTACCGATCCCGGGTCTACCCGGAGATCGGCACTATTAGTGCGCAAGTCGGCTACAGCCGACTTGCGATGTTCGAGACGCGTCGCACTTACATGCGACGCTCCTCACCATGAGGAGAAGGGTGAGTGGGCTTTGTTGTCGTTACAAAATCGTCACCGGCTGCGCGCGGATCACGATCGTGTCTTGCCGAAATTCCTGCTCCAGAGCCTCCCGGTAGCTCCCCCACCAGGCGGCATCGAGCTCGTCCACCATCACCTCGAACACCACGATCTCGTCGTGCCTGGTCTCGCCTTCGTCTTTCCAGAGGCCCTGCGCCGGCGCGCGGGTGAAAGCAGTGAGCCCGCCGAAACGCTCGGTCAGCTCGCGCCGCACCTTGCCGAAGAGTTCTTCGTTGAACGGGTGTCCGGCGTTGTCGTAGAGCGGCAGCAGGATCTGGATGAGCTGCATGGGTCGTTCCGTCATGGCCGGGCTCGTCCCGGCCATCTCGCTTAGAAAGGCAGTGCGCTCCTTATCGGGATGCCCGCGACGAGCGCGGGCATGACGAATCACAGCGGCTTCAGCCCGGCCTCGATCTCCTTGCGGCGCGGCTCGAGGAAGGGCGGCAGCGCAAGCGTCTCGCCCAGCTTGTCGGCCGGCTCGTCGGCGGCGAAGCCGGGACCGTCGGTGGCGATCTCGAACAGCACCCCGTTCGGCTCGCGGAAATACAGGCTGCGGAAATAGAAACGGTCGATCTTGCCGCTGTTGGGCACCCGCAATTCATTGAGCCGGTCCGCCCAGGCGTCGTATTGCGCATTGTCGGGCGTGCGGAAGGCGACATGATGCACGGCGCCCGCGCCCTGCACCGCGACCGGCAGGCTCGGGTCCACCGCGACATGCAGTTCCGCCGCCGGGCCGCCCTCGCCCATCTCATAGACATGCACCGGCACGTCGCCGTTCCTGTATTCGCGCGCCTGGCGCATGTTGGTCACGGCGGTGAGCATGATGTCGGTGCGGCGAAGCTCCGGCACGGTCATCACGATAGGGCCCAGCCCGCGGATCTGATGCTCCGCCGGCACCGGGCTCTTGTCCCAGGGATTGGCCGGGCCTTTGCCGCCGTCGTCGATCAGCGCCAGACGCTGGCCTTCATGGTCCTCGAAATCGAGCGTAAGCCGTCCGTCGCGGGTGACGATGTCGCCGCTGCGCACGCCGGCCTTGTCCAGCCGCTCCTTCCACCAGCGCAAAGACTTTTCGCCATTTACCCGCAAGCCGGTGCGCGTGATGCTGTGCGCGCCGCGCTGCTCGCGCGGGACCCGCCAATCAAAGAATGTGAGGTCGCTGCCGGGCGAGGCTTTGCCGTCGGCGTAAAACAGATGATAGGCGCTGACGTCGTCCTGGTTGACGGTCTTCTTCACCAGCCGCATGCCGAGCGTGCCGGTATAGAAGGCCACATTGCCGGGCGCATCGGCGGAAACGGCGGTGAGGTGGTGAATGCCGGTGAGTTGCATGAGGTGGCCTCGACGATTAACTAGGGACGAATATAGGCGTCTGGCCAGCGCGCTGCGAGGCCGCCCTTTCTTTCGTCATGCGCGGGCGTTGAGCCCGCGCATCCCGCTTAGGAAGGCACTGCGTCCCTGATCGAGATTGCCGGGTCGAGCCCGGCAATGACGAAAGGAACAATCGAAACGCATGCCGACACTGTTTATCACCCACCCCGCGTGCCTCGACCACCTGACGCCGCCTGGCCATCCCGAGCGTCCGGACCGGCTGCGCGCGATCAACGAGGTCTTGGGCGGAAAGGAATTTTCCGCACTCAGGCGCGCCGAAGCGCCGGCGGCGAGCCTCGAAAACCTCGCGCTCTGCCATCCGATGGAATACATCGAGGCGATCCGCGCTGTCACGCCGCAACAGGGGCATGGTGCGGATCGACGCCGATACAAGCATGTCTCCCGGCAGCTTCGAGGCGGCGCTGCGCGCCACCGGCGGCGCGCTCTATGCGGTGGATGAAGTGGTGGCGCGAGCGCGCCGACAATGCCTTCGTCGCCGTGCGGCCGCCCGGCCATCACGCCGAGACCGCGCGCGCCATGGGTTTCTGCCTGTTCAACAGCGCCGCCATCGCCGCGCGCCATGCGCAGAAGCATCATGGCCTCGCCCGCGCCGCGGTGGTCGATTTCGACGTGCATCACGGCAACGGCTCGCAGGATATCTTCTGGTCGGATGCGAGCGTGATGTATTGCTCCACGCATGAGATGCCGCTTTATCCCGGCACCGGCGCGCGCGATGAGCGCGGCGAGCACGACAATATCGTCAACGCGCCGCTGCGCAGCGGCAATGGCGGGCCGCAATTCCGCGAAGCCTTCGAGAGCGTGATCCTGCCGCGGCTGCGCGCCTTTGCGCCGGACATCATCGTGATCTCCGCCGGCTTCGACGCGCATATGCGCGACCCGCTGGCGAGCCTGAACCTGCTGGAGCCGGATTTCGCCTGGGTGACGCAGAAGATCATGGAGGTGGCGGACGCCTCCGCACAGGGCCGAATCGTCTCGGTGCTGGAAGGCGGCTATGACCTGGAAGGCCTGTCGCAGTCCGCGGCGGCGCATGTCACCGCCTTGATGCGCGGCTGATACCTCCCCTTGAAAAGGGAGGTCGGATTGCGCAGCAATCCGGGTGGGGATCATCTTAGATTTGACCCTCCCCAACCCTCCCCCTTGCAGGGGGAGGGAGAAAAAGGGCGAGGGTCACGCCAATCAACGAGCCGGACGAGATCCGCCAGTACTAACCCAAGGCCAGGCTCACCTCGGCTGGTACACGACTTTCTTTTTCTTACTCGGCTTCTGCACTTTTACAGCAGGTCGTCCACGATAGTAGCCTGGAGTGTGGCCGGTGGCCGGATCTACAGCGGAGGCTCTATAACTGCTGTTGAAAGGTGCTCCACGCAACTCTGCCCCGTGGATATTTCCCATTTGCGCGGCGGCTGGCGCTGTGAACATCATCGTCAAGGCAAGAGCCTGTAGATAAACCTTCATCCTTATCTCCATCAGCTTGCCGGTCGGAATGGACAATATGCAACGTGGGGGAGTCCTAAAAAGTTCCTCGCGATGAGCAGGTTGGAGCTTTTGCCCAATTCACCTACACTGAGATTCTTATGGCCGAGAACAAGAACAGCGACGTCGCAAAACTGCCCTTCGAGCGGGCGATCGAGGAACTGGAATCGATCGTCAAGCGGCTGGAGGAAGGCAAGGTGCCGCTGGAGGAATTGGTGGCGATCTACGAGCGCGGCGAGGTGCTCAAGCGCCGCTGCGAGGAGCTCTTGGCGCAGGCCGAGGCGCGGGTCAACAAACTCGTGCTGGATGCCTCCGGCAAACCCACCGGCATCGAGCCGCTCGACGTCAAATAAGGCACAAAAGCGCGGCTTTTCCGGTCGTTGCGCCCTCGCCCCAATCAGTGTAAGCCTCGGAAATGGGCTAGATTTCGGCCGTGGGGCGGCCGTGCAGGCGTAAGGAAACCCCGTGGCGGAAACACCTCTTCTCGACCAGGTTGAGAACACCGGAAGACCTGCGCAAGCTCGACGCCGCGCAGCTGCCGCAGCTTGCCGCCGAATTGCGCCAGGAAACGATCGATGCTGTCGCCGTAACCGGCGGGCATCTCGGCGCCGGGCTCGGGGTGATCGAGCTCACCGTCGCATTGCATTATATCTTCGACACCCCGCGCGACCGGCTGGTCTGGGACGTCGGGCATCAATCTTATCCGCACAAGATCCTGACCGGACGGCGCGAGCGCATCCGGACCCTGCGGCAGGCGGGCGGGCTTTCCGGATTCACCAAGCGCAGCGAGAGCGAATATGACCCTTTCGGCGCGGCGCATTCCTCCACCTCCATTTCCGCCGCGCTCGGCATGGCCGTGGCGCGCGATCTTGAAGGTAAGCCGCATAACGTCGTGGCGGTGATCGGTGACGGCGCGATGTCGGCGGGCATGGCCTATGAGGCGATGAACAACGCCGGCGCGATGAACTCGCGGCTGATCGTCATCCTCAACGATAACGACATGTCGATCGCCCCGCCGGTGGGGGCGATGTCGGCCTATCTGGCGCGGCTGATTTCCGGCAAGGCCTATCGCTCGCTGCGCGAGTTCGGCAAGCATTTGATGCACAAGCTGCCGAAATTCTTTGAGGACAGCGCGGCCAAGGCGGAGGAATTTGCCCGCGGCTTCTGGACCGGCGGCACGCTGTTCGAGGAGATGGGATTCTTCTATGTCGGCCCGATCGACGGCCACAACCTCGACCATCTCCTGCCCGTCTTGAAGAACGTGCGCGACAGCGAGACCGGGCCGATCCTGGTGCATGTCGTCACGCAAAAGGGCAAGGGTTATCCGCCGGCGGAAACTTCCGCCGACAAATATCACGGCGTGGTCAAATTCGACGTGGCGACGGGCGCGCAGAGCAAGTCGAAATCGCACGCGCCGGTTTACACCAAGGTTTTCGCTGAGAGCCTGATCAAGGAAGCGCGCAAGGATGCGAAGATCGTCGCCATCACCGGCGCGATGCCGTCGGGCACCGGGCTCGATCGTTTCGCCGAGGAATTTCCCGATCGCATGTTCGACGTCGGCATCGCCGAGCAGCATGCGGTGACGTTTGCCGGAGGGCTTGCGACCGAAGGCTTCAAGCCCTTTGCCGCGATCTATTCCACTTTCCTGCAGCGCGCCTATGACCAGGTGGTGCATGACATCGCGATTCAATCGCTGCCGGTGCGCTTTGCCATCGATCGCGCGGGTCTGGTCGGCGCCGACGGCGCCACCCATGCGGGCTCCTTCGACGTGGCTTATCTCGGCTGCCTGCCCGGTTTTGTCGTGATGGCCGCTGCCGATGAGGCCGAGCTGGTGCATATGGTCGCGACCGCCGCCGCCATCGACGACAGACCCTCCGCCTTCCGCTATCCGCGCGGCGAAGGGGTCGGCGTTCCGCTGCCGGAAGTGGGCAAGCCGCTGGAGATCGGCAAGGGCCGCATTCTGCGCGAGGGCTCCAAGGTGGCGCTGCTCTCTTTCGGCGCGCGGCTGCATGAATGTCTCGCCGCCGCCGAGGAACTGGCGGCTTACGGCCTTTCGACCACGGTCGCCGACGCGCGTTTTGCGAAGCCGCTCGACACCGATCTGGTGCTGCGGCTCGCGCGCGAGCATGAGGTGCTGGTGACCATCGAGGAAGGTTCGATCGGTGGCTTTGGCTCTCACGTGCTGCAGACGCTGGCAGAGCATGGCATGCTCGACACCGAGCTGAAGGTTCGCGCCATGGTCCTGCCGGATATCTTCGTCGATCAGGATTCGCCGGCAGCGCAATATGCTGTCGCCGGACTCGATGCGCGCGGCATTGTCACCAAGGTATTCGAAGCTTTGGGCAAGGATGTCGGCGTGGTGACGGGGAAGCTGGCCTGAAGCGGATTTTCGCCCCGCTCCGCATTTCCTCCATCATCGTCGTATAGACCGCGCCTGCGCCGCCATTGCGGCAATCCACAACGAGTCAGGCCAACTCAGCGCAGACCATGCAGGAACAAACCAGCGCTGGCGCCGCCATTACGCCCGCGACATCTACGATTTGGCGCACGGAAGTTGCCGATACGGTCAAGCTCAGCTGGCCGATGGCACTGACGCAGCTTGGCCAGATCGCGATGATGACCAGCGATCTTGCGCTGCTCGGCCGCCTCGGCGAGCACGTCGTCGCCGCGGTCGCGCTGGCCCATACCATGCTGTTTATCGCTTTTGTGATTGGCATGGGCGTGGTGTCGGCTGTCGCGCCGCTTGCGGCACAGGCTTTCGGCGCCAGGCAGCCGCGCATGGTGCGGCGCTCGCTCCGGGTCGGGCTTTGGGCCGCGACGCTGCTTGGATTGCCTCTCAGCTTTGGACAGATCTATGGCGAGGACATGCTGGTGGCGCTCGGCCAGAGCCCCGAAGCCGCGCAGCTCGCATCCGATTATCTCTACGGGCTTGCCTGGTGCCTGGTGCCGGCCTGGTGGTTCATCGCAATCCGCGGCTTCATGGGCGCGGTCAACCGGCCGGAGCCCGCGCTTTGGATCACGGTCGCTGCAATTCCCGCCAACCTGTTGCTGGCTTATGCGCTGATCTACGGCGCCCTTGGATTGCCGCGCCTGGAGCTGTTCGGCGCCGGGCTCGCGACCACCTTCGTCAATATCGGAATGTGCGCGGCCGCGATCTGGATCGCCTATGCGTCGCGCCCGTTCAAAAAATACCAGATCCTCGGACGCTGCTGGCGCTGCGACTGGATGTTGCTCGGCCGCCTGTTCTGGATCGGCACGCCGATTTCCGGATCTTTCCTGCTGGAATATGGGCTATTCGCAGCGGCTGCCCTGCTCATGGGTTGGCTTGGCACGGTTGAGCTCGCCGCCCACCAGATCGCTCTGCAGATCGCCTCCATTATGTTCATGGTGCCGTTCGGCATCTCGATGGCAGCCACCGTTCGCGTCGGGCATGCCGCCGGACGCGTCGATTCCGCCGGGACGCGGCGCGCCGGTGTTGCGGCGCTGGTCCTTGCCGCCGCCTTCATGGCCGCCATGACCGTGCTGGTCGGTGTCAGCCGCGACGAGATTCCGGTGCTCTTTCTCGGAGACGCCGCGAGCGATGCAGGCGCGACCGCTGCGCTTGCTGCCACGCTGCTGCTGATAGGCGCAAGCTTCTTCATCGCCGACGGCGTGCAGACGGTTGCCGCCGGCGCCCTGCGGGGTCTCAATGACACCCGCGTGCCGCTGTTATTTGCCGCGATCTGCTTCTGGCCGATCGGCTTCGCCGCCTGTTACGTTCTGGGCTTCCGGCTTGGCTGGGGCGCGATCGGCATCTGGATCGGACTATCGCTGGCGGTCATGCTCTACGCGGCGCTGCTGGTCTGGCGCTTTCAGCTACTGACCAAACGCGGTTATCTGCCGACGCTCAGTCCCAGTTGAGCAGTTATTTCTTCTTCTTCCGCCCACCGGTCTTGCGCCCAGTCTTCTTTCTCGGAACTTTCTTGCCTTTCTGGCGCGCTTCCGAAAGTCCGATGGCGATCGCTTGTTTACGGCTCTTTACTTTCTTGCCGCTGCGCCCGCTTCTCAGAGTTCCCTTTTTGCGCTTGCGCATCGCGCCCTCGACATCCTTCGAAGCACTGCGAGAATATTTCCGTGCCATGATCTACTCCCCATTCGCTATAAATGAATTGGTCGGCCCTCATGATCCGACCATTTGGCAAACAGCCTTGGCGATAAGTTTGTTCCATTCGGGGATTTGGTATGACCGAACGTCGACGCGCCGATCGTTTGCTGGTAGAGCGCGGTTTGTTTGAAAGCCGTGCCAAGGCGCAGGCCGCCATCGCGGCCGGCCTGGTGACCGCGAATGGCGCGCCGGTTGGTAAGGCATCGGATGAAATTGCTGCCGATGCCGTAGTACAGGCAAGGCCGGAGCATCCCTGGGTGTCGCGCGGCGGCGTGAAGCTCGCGGCGGCGCTGGAGCATTTTCGCATCGATCCGAAAGGCAGGGTCTGTCTCGATGTCGGCGCTTCCACCGGCGGCTTTACCCAGGTGTTGCTCGAACGCGGCGCCAGGCGCGTCTATGCGGTCGATGTCGGACGCGGGCAATTGCATGCAAGCCTGCGCGTAAGGCCTGAAATCGTTTCCCTGGAAGAGACCGATATCCGCACCCTCAGCCCTGCCCTGTTGCCGGAGCCGCCGGATCTCGTCGTGGTCGACGTCAGCTTCATTTCGCTGAAGCTCGTGCTGCCCCCGGCGCTGGCTTTGGCGCGGCCGCCGGCGCAATTGATTGCACTGATCAAGCCGCAATTCGAGGCCGGCCGCGCACATCTGAAGAAAGGCGTCGTGCGCGACCCGCAGGTGCATCAGGCCGTTTGCGAGGACATCTCGGCTTTTGTTGCCGGACTGGGCTGGAATGTGCGGGGCATCATTCCTTCCCCCGTGACGGGCGGCAACGGCAACCGGGAATTTCTGCTCGGAGCACGACATGACGTGTAGCGCGAGTACTCTTCCTTATCCCTCCCCCTCGTGGGGAGGGTGGTCGCGAACGTCAGTGAGCGACCGGGTGGGGATTTTTTCGTTTGCGGCGAGGTGCGCTCCACCCCGGCTCGTCGCTGACGCGTCTCGCCGACCCTCCCCACAAGGGGGCGGGTGAAGAATGGCTGAACGCCTGACCATCAACCGCATCGGCCATCGCGGCGACGGCGTAGCGGAGACGCCGGATGGCCCGGTTTTCGTGCCTTATGCGCTCCCGGGCGAGACGGTCGAGGTCGAGCCGGTGCCAGGCCATCCCGACCGGCGGCATCTCCTGCGCGTCGAAGCGTCGAGCCCGGATCGCATCGCACCGCTCTGCCCACACTTCGGCGTCTGCGGCGGCTGCGCCGCGCAGCATTGGAGCGAAGCGCAATATCGCGCTTGGAAGCGCGGCTTGGTCATCGAGGCATTGAGTCAGGCCGGCATCAGCGCACCGGTCGGCGAGCTGATCGACGCCCATGGCGAAGGCCGACGGCGCGTGGTGCTGCATGCCAGACGCGGCGGCCATGACGTGCTGCAGGTTGGCTTCGCCGCCCTCCGCGCGCATGAGATCGTCGGGATCGACCAATGCCCGATCCTCGCCCCTGCTCTGGGCGGCGCCATCACCGCTGCATGGAGCATCGCCGAGGCGCTACGAGATGCCCGCAAGCCGCTCGACATCCAAATCACCGCAACCGATAGCGGGCTCGATGTGGATGTGCGCGGCTCGGGCCCGCTCAACGCCCGGCGCACCGCGCAGCTTGCCGCCATTGCCGAGAAGCATCGGCTGGCACGGCTGACGCGGCACGGCGAACTGGTAATCCAACGCGTGGCACCGACGATAAAGATCGGCCGCGCGACCGTGGCGCTGCCGCCCGCCGCCTTCCTGCAGGCAACGGCCGAAGGCGAAGCCGCGCTGGCACGGCTGGTGACTGACGCGACAGCAAAGGCGAAAGTCATCGCCGACCTGTTCTGCGGCGTCGGACCTTTCGCGCTGCGCCTTGCCGAACGTGCACGCATCACCGCCGCCGACAGCGATGCGGGCGCCATCGCCGCGCTGGCCAAGGCAGCCGGAACCGCGGGCGGGTTGAAGCCCGTCGATGCGCAGGTGCGCGACCTCTTCCGCCGGCCCTTTACGGCGAAGGAGATTTCACAGGTCGAGGCCGTGGTATTCGATCCACCGCGCCAGGGCGCACAGGCGCAGGCAGTTGAACTCGCTGCCAGCAAGGTGCCGATCGTGCTCGCGGTGTCCTGCAATGCGGCCACCTTCGCCCGCGACGCGTGCATTCTGATCGACGGCGGCTATCGTCTCACGCAGGTCACGCCGGTGGACCAGTTCCGCTACTCGGCACATGTGGAACTGGTGGGGAGATTCGAAAAATAGCCTCGTCATGCCCGGCCTTGTGCCGGGCATCTCGCTTATGAGAGCAGTGCGTTCCCTATCGAGATGGCCGGGGCAAGCGTGGCCAGGACGAAGAGTTGGGCACGGTTTGCCGATCGAGATCACCGGGATCGCCGCTTCGCAGCGCCCGGTGATGACCCCTGCGGGGTCAATTACCCCAGCGCTGCTGCCAGATCTGCTCGCCGATGGTGCAGGACACGCGCGGAGCGGAAGCGGATGCCGGCATCACCCGCGGCTCGGCCGGCAGCGCGGCGATTTCCTGCACCAGCTTGGTGCGGGTGGCTTCCTTGAATTTGCTCCGCTCCTTGATCGGGATCACGAAGGCGCCCGGCCCGCCGATGACGCAATCCTCGTAGTAGATATCGAGCGCGTCGATGTCCATGCCGGAGCCAATCGGATCCTTCAGCATGATCGGCAATCCATTGATGACGATGCCTTTGGCCAAGACCTCATCGCGCACAGTCGCGACGGGTGGCCCGTTGTTGTTGGCGCCGTCGCCGGAAATGTCGATCACGCGCCGGATACCTTTGTAACCGCTGTTCTCGAACTGGCTGGCGGCAAATTCCAGCGCGCCCGAAACCGACGTGCGCGAGGCGCGGCGATACGGCGAGCGGGCGATCTCCGCCACAAAGCCGTCGGCCGCTTCCGGACCGTCGATCAGCCGCCAGGGCACGATCACGCGCCGCTCGTTGAAATTAGCCCATTCTAAATAGGTGAGCGCAATTTTGCCGTGGATGCCTTCCTTCAGCGCGCGCAGAAATTCGTTGGAGGTGAGCGCATGGATATAGCCCTCGCGCTGCAGCTCCTGCTCCTCCGGATCCATCGAGAAGGAGATGTCGACGGCGAGGACAAGCTCGACATCGACTTCCACTGCGCCAGAGCTTTGCTGAGCCAATTTGACGGACGGCCCCGGCGCCGCGAGGGCGAGGCTAAGCCCGACCGCGCCGGCGAAAAGCGTCGAGATCACCGACAGCCACGAGGATCGAATCATCCGAATTCCTCCAGAACACCATGCTGCCATGCGGCCGGGCGGATGGAAACGTGCCGATTAGGCTAATTCACTCCCTCGGGATGTGTTCCGTGGATTCGATATCGATGCCGAAGCCGGCGACGCCGATATAGGTCCGGTTGGCCGATACCAGCAACCGGACCGACGAAATACCGAGATCCTTCAAGATCTGCGCCCCGAGGCCCACCTCGCGCCATTGCTTGGTGCGTGCGCTTTCGGAGGTGTCTTCTGGCGTGGGCACGGCGGTGCTGGGAACGCCGGCGGCCCCGTCCTGCAGATAGACAATGACGCCGCTGCCCTCTTGCTTGATCTTGGCCATGGCTTTGCGTAGCACCTTGGCGCCGCCCAGCACGTCACCGATCATATGGCCGCGATGCAGCCGCGTTAGCACCGACTTGCCCTTGCCGATATCGCCGAGAATGAACGCCATATGGCGCACCTGATCGAACGGCGTGACATAGGCGAAGGCGCGCAACTCACCGATCTCCGACGGCACGGTAAATTCGGCAATACGCTCCACCAGTTTGTCGCGCACCTGCCGATACGAGATCAGGTCCGCGATAGTGACGCTTTTCAGCTTGTGTGCCTCGGCGAAAGCGGAGAGCTGAGGCCCACGCATCACCGTGCCATCGTCATTCATCAGCTCGGAGAGCACGCCGACCGTCGGCAGTCCGGCGAGGCGGCAGAGATCGACGCAGGCTTCGGTATGACCGGAGCGCATCAGCACCCCGCCCTCCTTGGCGACCAGCGGAAAGACGTGACCTGGGCGCACGAAATCCGCCGCGCCACTATTGCCATTGGCAAGTCCCCGCACGGTGTTGGTGCGTTCCTCGGCCGAGATGCCGGTGGTCAGCCCATGCCGGTAGTCGACCGATACCGTAAAGGCGGTACCGAGCGGAGCGTCATTCGCCGCCACCATGGGATCCAAATGCAGACGGCGGGCGTCGTCGACCGCAACTGGCGCGCAGACAATGCCGGAGGTGTGGCGGATGATGAAGGCCATTTTCTCGGGCGTGCAGAGCGAAGCGGCGACGAATAGATCGCCCTCGTTTTCGCGATCGTCGTCGTCCGCGACGACGATCAGCTCGCCGCGCTTGAACGCCGCTATGGCCTCTTCGACGCGCTGGTCACTATCCGGCAACGGTGCTTCTCCTCATTCTTGTCCCGCGAGAGACTAGCTCTTGAACGGCCAAGCCGGGTTTTCCCCCAGCTGGCCGCGCTGGCGCAGATAATGATCGGCCAGCACGCAAGCCATCATCGCTTCGCCCACCGGCACTGCGCGGATGCCGACGCAAGGATCGTGGCGGCCCTTGGTCATGATCTCGGTCTCGCGGCCGAAACGGTCGATGGTACGGCGCGGATTGAGAATAGAGGACGTCGGTTTCACCGCAAAACGCGCCACGACCGGCTGGCCGGTGGAAATGCCGCCCAAAATACCGCCGGCTTGATTTGTCAAAAATTTCGGTCTGCCGTCGTTTCCCATGCGGATCTCATCGGCATTCTCCTCGCCCGAGAGCAGCGCTGCGCCCATGCCCGCACCGATCTCAACGCCCTTCACGGCATTGATCCCCATGAAGGCCGAGGCGAGCTCGGCATCGAGCTTGCCGTAAACCGGAGCACCAAGACCGGGCGGCACACCTTCCGCGATCACCTCGATCACCGCCCCGATGGACGAGCCCGATTTCCGGATGCCATCAAGATAAGGGCCGAGCCGGGAGGCAAGCTGCGTATCCGGACAGAAGAAGTCGTTGCGGCCGACTTCGTCCCAGTCCCAGCGCGCGCGGTCGACCTTATGCGGACCCATTTGCACCAAGGCCGCGCGCACGCGCATGCCGGGCACGATCTTGCGGGCGATCGCGCCGGCGGCAACGCGCGAGGCGGTTTCGCGCGCGGATGAGCGCCCGCCGCCGCGGTAATCGCGCAAGCCGTATTTGACGTCATAGGTGTAGTCGGCGTGGCCGGGACGGTATTTGTCTTTGATATCGGAATAATCCTTCGAGCGCTGGTCGATATTCTCGATCAAGAGCGCGATCGGCGTGCCGGTGGTGACTTGGCCGCCGGTGGTGGCATCTTCAAACACGCCGGAAAGGATTTTCACCGCATCCGGCTCCTGCCGCTGCGTGGTGTAGCGCGACTGGCCAGGGCGCCGCCGGTCGAGATCAAGCTGGATGTCGGCAGCCGTGAGCTTGATGCCGGGAGGGCAGCCGTCGACCACGCAACCGATCGCCGCCCCGTGGCTCTCGCCAAAGGTCGTTACGCGGAACATGTGGCCGAAGGTATTGAAGGACATAGCGTTCCACCCTTGGGCAGAGTGGTAGCCCGCAGCCACCGCGGGGTCAAATGGGCTAGTGCCCCGCTTCCGAAGTTCGTGATGCTTCGCGGCATCCTCTAACACGAACTTCGGAAGCAAAGGGGGCGCTTGCAAACTTTATGAGTTCTAGTGCCGCTTTTCGATTTGAAGTTCCTAACTGTGCCTGCCGCAGACGGTGTAGGAACTTCAAATCGGCGGCACTAGTGCCCCGCTTCCGAAGTTCGTGATGCTTCGCAGCATCCTCTGACCACGAACTTCGGAAGCAAAGGGGGCGCTTGCAAACTAAATGAGTTCTAGTGCCGCTTTCGATTTGAAGTTCCTAACTGAGCTTGCCGCAGACGGTGTAGGAACTTCAAATCGGCGGCACTAGTGCCCCGCTTCCGAAGTTCGTGATACGTCGCGGCCCCCTCTACCACGAACTTCGGAAGCAAAGGGGCACTAGCAACTTTATAGTTCTAGTGCCGCTTTCGATTTGAAGTTCCTAGACTGAGCTTGCCGCAGACGGTGTAGGAACTTCAAATCGGCGGCACTAGCCTGCGCCGTGCCGCGTCATTCCATTGTGGTCAAAGACATAGACCACCGCATGCTCGATGCGGCCGCGCGAGGCTGTCGCCTGCGGTTGGAGGCCAAGGTGCACCAACAGCGCGCGGGCGGTGCACAGATGCGCCGAGACCACCGTGTCGCGCGTGATCTCTGCGTGCCAATCGCGAATGCGAGGCAGCAACTGTTCGTAACTTTCGCCGCCCGGCGGCACGAAATGCCAGGGGTCCTGCTGGCGGAGAGCCAGTGCCTCCGCTTGCTGGGTCTGCAGGGCGGCGAAATCCAGCCCATCCCACTCGCCAAACGACATTTCAATCAGTCGCGGATCGATGCGATAGCCGGCCGGTTCGAGCCCGAGCGCAGTTCGGATCAACTCCATGGTGACGCGGGCGCGCGACAACGGGCTCGAGACGTAATCGAGGTCGGCCGGATCCCGCTCGTGCAACTTCAAAAGCTTCCGGAGAATTTTTCCGCAACGCTGCGCCTGCCGCTCGCCGGCAGCGTTCAGTGGCGTGTCAGCCTGCCCTTGCAAGCGATGCCCGGCATTCCAGTCGGTTTCGCCATGCCGGATGTAATAGAGGACCGGCCGCCGCATCGCAGGCAGCTTACTCCTTGACGACGGAAATGTCCGGCGCGTCGGGATGCTTCATGCCGACGATGTGATAGCCGGAATCGACATGATGAATCTCGCCGGTCACGCCACGCGACATATCGGAGAGAAAATAGGCCGCCGCCTCGCCCACGACTTCGATTGTCACGGTGCGACGCAGCGGTGAATTTAACTCGTTCCACCGCAGGATATAACGGAAGTCGCCAATGCCGGACGCGGCCAGAGTCTTGATCGGGCCGGCGGAGATGGCGTTGACCCGGATATTCTTGGCACCGAGGTCGGCGGCGAGATAACGCACCGAGGCTTCCAACCCGGCTTTGGCGACGCCCATCACGTTGTAATGCGGCATCCATTTCTCCGCACCGAAATAGGTCAGGGTCAGCAGCGATCCGCCGTTAGTCATCAGCTTCTCGGCGCGCTGGGCCACCGCCGTGAACGAATAACAGCTGATCAACATGGTCTGGGTGAAATTGTCCGCGGTGGTGTCGACATAACGGCCGTCGAGTTCGCCCTTGTCGGAAAAGGCGATGGCATGCACCACAAAATCGAGCGAGCCCCAGGCCTGTTTCACGGCTTCGAAAGCAGCGTCGATGCGTGGCCGATTCGGTGACATCGCAATGGCCGGTGACGATGCCACCAACCTCCTGCGCCAGAGGTTCGACGCGCTTGCGCAAGGCGTCGCCCTGATAGGTAAAGGCAAGCTCCGCCCCGTGGTTGTGGCAGGCCTTCGCGATGCCCCAGGCAATCGAACGATTATTGGCGAGACCCATGATAAGGCCGCGCTTGCCGCGCATGAGACTCGAAGCCTCCGGCATAATAACCTCGATTCGTCGGTCACCGGCTGTTGTCTTCCCCTATGACACAGGGGTCCTAGTGCATCAAGCAAGGGCGGGCCGTATCGAGCAATGGCATTAAAACCCAAGCGGAATAGCGGGCCCTCCATGGGGTTTAACCTTCAGGCGGTCTAAAATGCCTGAATCAAGGGCCGCAGGACTTTACGGTCCAGCGGTTTTCGTGGATTTTGACCACGGGCTCTCATTTGCTGGGGGGACGTGTGATCGGCTTCCAGGAAGGCGTCCAGTTGGCGATCCCGGCGCTGCGGCGCTATGCGCGGGCGCTGACCCATGATGCCGACCTGGCTGACGATCTGGTGCAGGACACGCTGGTGCGGGCCCTGCGCTCACAGCATTTGTTCAAAGGAGGCGAGCTTCGCAGCTGGCTCTACACCATCCTGACCAACCTCAATCGTAACCGCCTGCGCAGCCTGGCGCGGCGGCCGACGATCACGGCGATCGGCGACAACGACGCGCCTGACGCCTCCGGCCCGGAAGCCGGCGGCCGCGACATCGAGCGCGCATTGGCGACGCTGGTGGAGGACCAGCGCACCGCGCTGCTGCTGGTCGTGCTGGAAGGGCTCAGCTACCGCGAGGTCGCCGAGGTACAGGGCGTACCGATCGGAACGGTAATGTCGCGCGTGGCGCGCGCCCGTTTGCAGATAAGGGCTCATCTCGAAAATGATCGGCCGATGCTGCGGCGGGTGAAATGACTTAGGCAGCGATGATGAAAGATAGCGACCTACCGGTGACAGTCGACGAGCTGCACGCGTATGTGGACGGCGAGCTTCCGGCCGACCGCCGTGCGGCGGTGGAGGCCTGGCTTGCCACGCACCCAGATGATGCCGCGCGCGTCGCCGACTGGCGGCTACAAGCCGACGCCATCCGCGCGCGCTATGCTGATGTTGCCCAGCAACCGATTCCGCCGAAGCTCCAGCTTGACCGCATGAGCTACGCCTCGCGCCCGTGGAAGCTTGCAGCGGCTGCGGCGGTGGTGGCGGCATTTTTGCTCGGCGGCCTCGCCGGCTGGATGGCGCGCGACACCGCCGGCGACGCGCCGAACCCCTCCGAATGGCTTACTGCGCAGGCACTCAATGCGCACAAAGTCTATGCCGTCGAAGTGCGCCATCCGGTGGAAGTGGCCGCCGCCGATGCCGAACATTTGCAGCAATGGCTCTCGAAGCGCGTCGGCTATCCGCTGCGGGCGCCGAAACTCGAGGCTCAGGGTTTGCATCTCGTCGGCGGCCGCCTGTTGCCGACGCCCACCGGCGCAGCCGCAGCTTTCTTCATGTATGAGAACGCCTCGGGCGAACGTTTCACGCTCTATTGCGCGCGAACGAAAACCCCCAATACCGCGATGCATTACAACAGCGCGGACAAGGCAGGCGCGATTTACTGGGTGGACAACAACATCGCCTACGTCATCAGCGGCGCCAGCGAGCGCAAGCAGCTTTGGAAGGTTGCACGGGCGGCTTATGAGCAGATCGAGCCGCGGGTCTCGCAGGACGAACGCGGGTCATAGAATAGCTCCTCAAAAACCTGACCGGCGTCACCAGTCGGCGATAGTGATTCCGTATTGGCGCAATTACGTCACCGCTTCGCCTTGGTTGCTCTGACTAACGTCTGATTAACGCAAGTTAATCTGCTGCTCCAGGAACACCAGCGCAACCTGCTCGTTCGTCTCTCGCGGGGGCCAACGAACAGCCGCCTTTTCAGGAGGACAACGCCTGGGCGAACACTCACCCAGGAACTGCAGGAGCAGTATTACGATGTTGAAGCAAATCAGTCTGGCCGCTTTGGCCGCGACATTCATAACCGGAAGCGCCGCGGTTACGCATGCGGAAGTTTCCAACAGCGATCCTTCCACGACCTCAAGCGCCGGACTGCGGGCCGACTATGCGGCCAGGCACGGCGGCGATCGGGTCTTCGCGTCGGAGTTTCCGACGACCGGCGGGTTTGCCTATGGCTATGCCCCAGAAAGAAGGATTATCCGGTCGCACAGAAACACCACCAGAATGAATCACAACCACTAAACTCAAGTACTACAACAACCAAACACAAGTACTAATGTAGCCCAGCGGCTGGGTGCCCATGTCACGTGCCTGGCTGCTTCAAACGAATAAGCGGTCTCACCAAGAAGACGCCCGGGCGAACACTCACCCGGCAAACAGGAGAATTAATATGTTGAAGAAACTCACTCTGGCGGCTTTGGCCGCCACTTTCATCGCCGGAAGCGCGGCGGTTGCTAACGCGGAAGTTTCCGATAGCGATCCTTCTCCGACTTCAAGCGCAGGATTGCGAGCCGACTATGCGGCCCGCCACGGCGGTGACGCCTATGCCTATGCGCCGCAAAGCAGGTTTCATCAGGCGCACCGGAACACCGTGCGCGTGAACCGCCACCGCTAAACAAAAAACTGACAAGGGCAAACGGCTGGGCGGCTTATTCTCAGGGCTGCCCAGCTGCTTAAAACGAATCAGCCGTCTTGTCAGGGAAGGACACGCCCGGGCGAACACTCACCCAGGAACTGCAGGAGCAGCATATGATGTTGAAGCAAATCGGTCTGGCAGCTTTGGCCGCCACATTCATCTCCGGAAGTGCCGCGGTTGCTTACGCGGAATTGAACATTTCCGGCGTCGATGGCGGCGCGACTACGGCCGCAGGGTTGCGCGCCGACTGGGCGTCCAGCTACGGCGGTGCCGCCACCTCGGTGCGGGGTCCGTCGGCCAGCATGAATGCCTATGGCTATGCCAGTGAAAGTAGGCTTGATCGGTCGCACCAGCGCGGCCGAAACAACGCCAGAGTGAAATACAACAACTGACGACGCGGCTGGGCGGTCCTTCTCAGGGGCCGTCCAGCTGTTTTTATTCGCGCGCTTACCCGATGTCCTTGCGCGGATTATACGGCTTGCCGTCGCGCCACTGCCGCATCAATTCCTCGAACTCCGGATCGCGGCGATCGGGCAGCACAATCTGCACCGTGACCAAAAGATCGCCGGTCCCCTGCTTACTCGCGATGCCCTTGCCTTTCAGCCGGAAGGTGCGGCCGCTGTTGGTGCGAGGCGGGATCGTCAGCTCCACCGCCCCATCGAGCGTGGGTACGCGCACTTTGCCGCCGAGCTCTGCCTCATAGACGGTGACCGGCAACTCGAGCCGCAGGTCAGTCCCCTCGAGCTTGAAAAGCGGATGCGGGCGCGATGGAGACACGGATCAACAGGTCGCCGTTGGTGCCGTCCGGCCCCGGCATGCCCTGCCCTTTCAGCCGGATGGTCTGGCCGTCGGTCAGGCCGGCCGGAATCCTGACGTCGAGCTCTTTGCCGTTCGACAGTCGCAAACGCTTGGTGCCGCCCTTGACCGCTTCCCGCAGCGCGATGGTCAGGTCGGCGCTGATATCGGCGCCGCGCGGAGACGGGCCGAAATCCTCCGGCTCAAATTCCATGCCGGCGGAGCCGCGCCCGCCGCGCCGCCCACCCATGCTGCCGAAGACGTCCTTGAGAATATCCTCGAACCCGCCACCACCCCCGAAGCCGCGCGCGCCGCGGCCACCGCGGCGCTGAAAGCCGTCGGTGCTCCAGGTAAAGTTTTCAAACCCGTCGCGGCCGAAGCCGCCGGGCTGGGCGCCAGCCCGCGCCGGCAAAGCCCTGGAAGCGCGGCTTTCCCTCGGCATCGATCTCGCCGCGGTCAAAGGCTTTGCGCTTGTCCTCGTCACCGAGGATTTCATAAGCGGCATTCAACTCGGCGAATCTGCTCGCGGCTTTGGGATCTTGCCTGTTGGCGTCGGGATGCAGCTTTTTTGCCTGCTTGCGAAAGGCGCCTTTGATTGCAGCCGCATCGGCTCCCTTGGCCACCCCCAAGACCTCATAGGGGTCGCGCATTCGTCAGAACTCCGTCAATCCCGTCGGCAGGGAGAATCCCAGCCTGTTTGACGGCCAATGTGGGGCGAAAGACGGTCCGTTGCAACGAGCGCAGAAACGCTTAGGAGCTCTTCCAGGGCTTTAGGCTGCGCACTTCCCAATTACCCTTGTGAATGCGGCAAGCCTCGCCGCGCATCCAGTCTTCGCCGCTGCCTATGCGCACATAGCTTGCGAGAAAATCCTGGCAGGTGAAGCCGTCGAGGTCATAGGCCGAAGCAATGGGAGTGACGGTGCCGCGGGCACCGGTCTCGGGGTTTTCCCAAGGCTGGCTCACGCCATTGCCGCCGCGGCGAAGCACTTCCGACGCCGCCGCACGCGCATAGGCAAGGTCGCCGTCGCTCGCCATGGCTAGCGCGGTGGCCGCCTTCTCCGCAACCGCTCCGGTTGTTTCACCGCTTGCCTGTTTGTTTTTCTCAAACAGCGAATCGAGTTGATAGGAGAAGCTGCAGCCACCGGTCGTCAGGGCCAGTGTTACAGCCGCCACATGCAGGCCCAGTCGGGAGAGCACGCGGCATAGGCTCAACGATCCAGTTCTACTATAAAGAGACAGGCTGGATCCGAGATTTGGCAGTAAAGCCACGCGAGTACCCCTGACGATGACCGACGCAGGTCCGATTCAACACCCCGGGTGGTTAACAGATGGTGAGTTCGGCGATTCCGACGAGCCGTTGCGCCTTTTCGCAGCTTGGCTTGATGAAGCGACGCGCTCGGAACCGTCCGATCCCAACGCGATGGCCCTCGCCACCGTCGATTCCGGCGGCGTGCCGAATCTTCGCATGGTCTTGTTGAAGGGCCTCGATGCGCGAGGCTTCGTGTTCTACACCAATCAAAACAGCCAAAAGGGACAAGAGCTGGGCGACAACCCGCAGGCGGCGATCAGCTTCCATTGGAAAACTTTGCGCCGGCAGGTGCGGGTGCGGGGTCCAGTGACGCAGGTCAGCGACGCGGAGGCAGACGCTTATTTCGCCACCCGGCCGCGCCTGGCGCAGATCGGCGCCTGGGCGAGCCAGCAATCGGCACCGCTGGAAAGCCGCTTCGCGCTGGAGAAGGCGGTGGCGCTCTATACCGCAAAGCACCCGACCGGCGCGGTGCCGCGCCCGCCTTATTGGGTGGGATATTGCGTCGCCCCAATCCTGATCGAGTTCTGGCGCGAGATGCCGTTCCGGTTGCACGAGCGCGTGGAATTTCGTCGTGCCGGGCCGGACGCGGCATGGAACAAGACGCGGCTCTATCCGTGAGTTAGCATCGCATCATGGCAAACCCGACCAACCAACATCGCCGTACACTGCTGCTCACCGGAGCAAGCCGCGGCATCGGCCACGCGACGGTGAAACGCTTCTCCGCCGCCGGCTGGCGTGTGATCACCTGCTCGCGCCATCCTTTCCCGGAAAATTGCCCCTGGGAAGCCGGACCGGAGGATCACATCCAGGTCGACCTCGGCGACGCCCAGAACACAGATGAGGCCATCGCCGAGATCAAGCGCCGGCTGCCCAGTCGTGAGCTCGACGCGCTGGTCAACAACGCGGCCATTTCCCCCAAGGCGGAAGCCGGCAAGCGGCTCAGCTCCATTGCGACCACGCGCGAGGACTGGCACCGCATCTTTCAGGTGAATTTTTTCGCTCCGATCATGCTGGCGCGCGGCCTGCTTGACGAGCTGCAGGCGGCCAAGGGCTCCGTCGTGAACGTCACGTCGATCGCAGGCTCCCGCGTGCATCCCTTCGCCGGCGCGGCCTATGCAACGTCAAAGGCGGCGCTGGCGTCGCTCACGCGCGAAATGGCGGCGGATTTCGGCCCCCTGGGCGTGCGCGTGAACGCCATTGCGCCGGGTGAGATCGACACCTCGATCCTGTCGCCCGGAACGGAAAAAATCGTCGAGCAGCAGATCCCGCTGCATCGGCTCGGCACTCCAGACGAAGTGGCGAAGATCATCTACGTGCTCTGCACCGACACTGCATCTTACGTGAATGGCGCGGAGATCCACATCAACGGCGGCCAGCACGTTTAGGCGTTTACAGCCACCGCTTCCATTTGAAAAAGAAATAAGGCAGCGCGCCGGCCACCACCATCAGCAGCAAGGCGAAGGGATAGCCGACGGTCCACTTCAACTCCGGCATAATTTCGAAGTTCATGCCGTAGACCGATGCGATCAGCGTCGGCGGCATCAACACCACGGCCATCACCGAGAACAGCTTGATGATGTCGTTCTGCTCCAGGCTGACCACGCCGAGCAGCGCGTCCAGCAGGAAGGTGATCTTGTTGGTGAGATAGCTGGAGTGGTCGGAGAGCGAATGGATGTCGCGCTGCATGGTTTGCAGTTGCGCGCGTATGTCCTTGGACCAGCGCATGCCCTCCGCCTCGTTGGCGAGGAACAGCAGCAGGCGGCCGACCGAGACGAGGCTCTCGCGCACCTTGGAGGTCAGGTCGCCGGTACGCCCGATGGTTTTCAGCACCTTATCATAAGCGCCCTTGCCCTGCCTCTTTCGCGGCGGCTCGAAGATGTCGTGCGACAACTGGTCGACCTCGCCGCCGATGCGCTCGAGAATATCAGCGGCGCGGTCGATCACCGCATCCAGCAGATCCATGAATACTATCGCTCCCGTTATATGGGTCGGACAAGCACGGGCGAACTTGTTGCTGACCAATGAAAAGGGCTTGGGATCGTCGTAACGCACGGTGACCAGGCGATTCCCGGCCAGGATGAAGGTGACCGGTGTGGTCAGCGGCGTGTCGGTGTCGGACTGGCACATCAGCGTCGCTGTCATATAGCGCGCGCCATTCTCGACATAGAGGCGACTGGAGACCTCGATCTCCTGCATTTCTTCGCGCGTCGGCACCGCGATCCCGAGAAAACGCTCGACCAGCTTGTCCTCGCCCTGAGCGGGGCTGACCAGATCGATCCATACCGCCGCGTCGGGCAAAGCCGCATCGACATGGACGACTTGGCGTTCCAGACTGCCTCCGCGCGGCACATAGACCGAGAGCATGGCATCCCCTACGGCGCAGCCGTCGCCGAACGACGGCCTTGCCCTTGAACGCTAGAGGTCAGTCATGGCTCCGGCGATGCGATTCCCGCAAGGCCTTAAATGCCTTGCGGTTAATCTGCCTGGGGGAAAGAGCGCTTGGATTGAACGGCCTAAAATGCCGCCCGCGGGACGGCAAAAGCGTGCGCGGTCGCTCAGACTTCGAGTATCGACCGCGTGCGATGGTCAGAACGCCGACGGTTATCCTCACGCGCCGACGCGCGATGCGGATTTTTCGCCTTGCCAACATACGGCAGCGCCGCGGCTACGGCGGAAATTCCGATGCTTCCATACTGGCGATCGAGATCGGCGTGCCCACGGATCGCGTGCGCGGTTTTGGTGCGGTTCGTCCCTGACTTTGGGTTGCCCATTTTCCTACCCTTCCAGTTCTATATCCCAGCATTCCTCTCCCTCCATTTCAGGAACCCTCTCATGGGAAGGGGGCAGAAATGGGCGCCAAATCGTGCCTTTAAGTGACATTTCGAACTAACTTGGCTGGGCCAATTTCTCTAGTGATCCTAATCATTAAGACGGTGAACTTTGCATTAACGATTGGCGTGCATGATGGCGGCAGCAGGTCGCAGCTCCAGAAAAGGTATTATGGCGGGGGGCAGGCTGGACCCCCGATATGGGGTGCTGCTTTCTAGCAACAGATGCGGAAGACTCTTGGAACCTGGCCGCCCAAGACCTAGTAGCTTCGCCGATTCTTCGGCTAATAAACGAGTCGAGAACGAACAACCTTCCTACGACTACCTGCGATTGAGGGGCTGAGCGATATGGCGGCACGGGGGCTCGCAGTCCTATTTATTGGCCTGATGCTTGGCGGCTGCATGCAGTCGACCCCGGTGGCGGCGCCCGTCGTGCAGACGGATTTGAAGCCGCGCGACAAGAAGCTCCTCGCCAACGCGCCCTATGCCGAAGCCTCGATCCCGGAAGCCTATAGGCGCCAGGTTGTCACCTATCACCGTAAGGAACGCCCGGGCACCATCGTGATCGATTCCGATGCGCGCTACCTCTATTACGTGCTGCCGGAAGGCCAGGCGATCCGCTACGGCGTCACCGTGGGCGAAGAGGCATTGGCCTGGTCCGGCGTCGCCAAGGTCGGTGACAAACAGGAATGGCCGACCTGGACGCCCACGGAGGCCATCAAAAAGCGGCTGGACGTGCCCAGTTTCGTGGGACCCGGGCCGCATAACCCGATGGGCGCGCGCGCGCTCTATTTATTCGAAGGCGGTCGCGACACGCTGTATCGAATCCACGGCACCAACCAGCCGGAATTTATCGGCACCGCCAATCTCATCGGGCTGCATCCGGATGACCAATGAGGACGCCATCGACCTCTACAACCGGGTGCAGACGGGTTCGATGGTGGTCGTGCTGGCGCCCAACCAGGGCGACTCGCCCACCAATCCTCAATTGATGGCTGCCGTTGTCGGCCAATAGAAAATCCAGCTAGACCTTTAAGGCATACCGAGGGAATCCGTCCCCTCGCCGCCGATCAGGCCGAGCCGCGCACTTCCACATGCACGATTTCGGGGGGTACTCCGAGCCGCAGCGGCACGATGCTGGTGCCCAGTCCGCCTGATACCACCATGTGGCGGTTCTCCTCGATGATGTGGCCGTAGGCATAGCGCGCGCCGTAGGCCGAAGGCACGAAGGACGGCCACAGCAGCGGCAGCCGGATCTGTCCGCCATGGGTATGGCCTGCGAGGGTGAGCGCCACCCTGTCCGGCACCCGCGGAAAAATGTCGGGCTCGTGCACGAGCAAAAGGATCGGATCGTTGGTGCGCACGCGCGCCAGCGTACCGGGCAGATCGTCCTCGCCCCGGAACTGGTGGTGCCCGATCCGGTGGGCGATTTGATCGCCCAGCCCCGCAAGCCAGAAGCGGTTGCCCTCCTCGCCGAGCCGCACCACCTGGTTTTCCAGCAACGGGATATTGACCTCGCCCAACGCCTTGCGGACGCCGTCGACGTCGTACCACCAATCGTGATTGCCCAGGATCGCCCAGACCCCGAGAGGCGCGCGCAACCGTTTCAGCTCCGCAGCCCAGACCGCATGTGGAACCGCCGGATTTACGAAACGGTGGGTGGCAAAATAATCGCCCAGTAGAACGACGATATCCGACTGCAGTCCATTGGCTGTCTCGACGATGCTGCGGATTTGTTCCACGCCCATATTGGGCCCGCCAGCATGCAGGTCGGCAATCACGGTGATACTGAGCCGCTTCCCAGACGGCCAGCGTGGCGAAACGATGCGATAAGGTGTGACCAGAAGCCGGTTGCTGGCCTCCAGATAGGAATAGCCGCCGGTGCCGGCACCCGCGAGGGTGGCAATGCCAATGCTGCCCAGGAGGAAGCGACGGCGCGTCACCCGCCGTTTTTTCAGCGGCAGAGGCATGACAGTGCGAGCATCGGTGGAAGGCGGCCAACTCATGCCATGTGATAACCGCATTGCGGTGAAAAGAGCGTTTTCCCGGTCCGCAAAATCGCGATTATGGCTAACGCATCAACTAGCCATCAACCCTTCACCGCTCGCCCAGGCATGGGTGCGATCGAGCCCGCGCGCGAGGCGGGCGAACATCTCGTCGATATCGCTTTCGCTGATGACCAGTGGAGGACAGATTGAAAGAGTGTCGCTGCCCAGCGCGCGCGAGATCACGCCCTCCTCTTGAGCGAAACCAACGGCGCGCAATCCGACTCCGCTCTTCGCATCAAAGCCGCGTTTGTTCTTTTTGTCCGCAACCAGTTCGATGCCACCGACAAGCCCCATCCCGCGCGCCTCGCCCACCAGGGGATGCTCGCCGAGCTTCTTCAAGCGCGCCTGGAAATGCGGCGCCTTGGCTGCTGCCTGCTCAAAGATGCGATCGCGGGCATAAATTTCCAGCGTCTTCAAAGCCACCGCCGCCGCCACCGGATGGCCGCCGTAGGTAAAGCCATGGCCGAAGGTGCCGAGCTTGCGGCTTTCATCCACGAGCGCGCCATACATCTTCTCCGGCACCGTGACGGCCGCGATCGGCAGGTAAGCCGACGACAGCGCCTTGGCGATCGAAATGCCGTCGGCCTTGAACCCGAGCGCCTGCATGCCGAATGCTGTGCCGAGCCGGCCGAAGCCGCAGATCACTTCATCGGAGATCATGTAGATGTCGTGCCTGGCACAGACCTTGGCAATTTTCTCGAAATAGGTCTTCGGTGGCACGATCACCCCGCCCGCGCCCATCACCGGCTCGGCGATGAAGGCGGCAATAGTCTCCGGGCCTTCGCGCTCGATCATCTGCTCGAGCTCGGCCGCAAGCCGGGTCGCGAAATCTTCCTCACTCTCGCCGGATTGCGCGAAGCGGTAGTGATGCGGGCAGCCCGTGTGCAGAAAGCCTTCGATCGGCAGATCGAAATCCAGATGATTATGCGGCAGTCCGCTGAGCGAAGCGCTGGCGACAGTAACGCCGTGATAGGCCTTTAGCCGCGCGATAAATTTCTTTTTCTTCGGCCGGCCGAGCGCGTTGTTCATATAGCGGACGAGCTTGACCTGGGTGTCGTTGGCTTCCGATCCGGAAGCGCAGAAGAAGACCTTGGAGACCGGGAGCGGGGCGATCTCCTTCAGTTTTTCCGCGAGCTCGATAGCGGGATCGTGACTCTTGAAGGCGAACAGATGGCCGAAGGAGAGCTTGCGCATCTGCGCGGTGGCGACCTCGATCAGTTCCTCGTTGCCGTAGCCGAGCGCCGTGGACCAGAGCCCGGCCATGCTGTCGATATAGGGCTTGCCGTCGCTGTCATAGAGCCAGACACCCTGACCACGCTCGATCACCAGAGGGCCGACGTCGCGCAGCGTGGCGAGATTGGTATAGGGATGGACGAGAGTTTCGACGTCGCGGGCGGCTAGGTTGCTGAGCACGAAATGATCCTTCGCTGAAATGACCGCGTATTGTGGGCGCACAAGTGTCGTGGTTCAGAAATTCGCTTCACTGTAGCCGCGAGTCCTTCAAGCGAATTTCTGAACCAAACGACACTAGCACTCTTGAGTTGCTCGTGTCCTTCGAATCCGAAGTTCGCTCCCGAGAGCGCCGCAAAATCAAGCGAACTTTGGATTCGGACACAAGCGTGCGGGGTCAAAGCCTGCGCGAAGGTCTGTTTCTCGATTTTTCTTCCGCTTTTGCGGCAGCGGCCGGCGCGGAGACTGGCAGGCTTGCCGGCGCGACATGCGATGAGGGCTGGTTCTCGCTGACGATGTGCGGCGACGGCAGCACGCGGTGAATCGGTTGCCGTACATCCCATTGGCAAAGCCGGTAATCGTTTCGGCGCTCGGCCAGATCGAGGTGAATGTGATCTTCGTGATAGCCATCCGAACCGGGTCCGAGCACGGTCTTGAAGCGCTCGCAGGCGCCCTTTCGCATGTCGTCGCGAAATTCCTTCGAGATATAGGGATCGGTCGGTTGCGCCGAACTGCCGTCCACGAGCTTGAACGAGCGGATGTCGAGCGCATTGGCTTTGCCGTGTTGGCTCACTTGGGCGCCAACGACGCGGTTGCGTCCGCGGCAAGAGAAAGAATCGGCATTTTCCACTGCGCGCAGCGGCGAGCCGAGCTTGGCCGCCACCGCAGCCGCGAGTTCCTCGCGAATCCAGTCGGTGAACGCCGCCGCCATTTCGCAGCGAAAAACGGGGGCGGGCTCCACCGCCACGCGGCTATCGTCAGGCAGGATAATGGCCTCAAGCTGGACCACATCGGTAGCACCGCATCCGCCCTGCTGATTGATATCAGGCATTTGCTTGACTGCCGCGAGCTCGCGCAAACGCGTGAAGCAGGCCGAGACAGCCGGTGGCTGGTCGGGCTTTTTCTTATCAGCCATCTGATCGGATTCATCTTCCGGTGCGGCGGCAGGTGGGCCGCCACTTTCCGGCGGGCGGGGACGTGGCAGCGGAATCGTTTCCGCCACCGCTCCGCCGGCCAAACCCAGAAGCACCGCGACAATACAAAAAAATCTCACCCGGTCCGTTGCAGCCACAAATGCGGCTTTTGTGGGAAATGCCGCGGCTGCCGGGGCGCCGTTCCGGGCCGAGGGCCAAGAACCGCCGCCTCGATACCGCTCCGATGCAGGCCGATATCCTTGAGTGCTGCGTCATCCAGCGCCCGCAACTGCGCCAGCGCTGCCCGGCGCTGATGCCAGGACCGAATTTGACGCCACAAGCCGCGCAGGAACTCCCCGCGCAGGTCTTTCGCCCGCTTTATCGCCGTGCACTGCAACAGGCTGTAACCGGCCGGTGTCAGCCGCCGGTAATTCAGAATGAGAAATTCCAGATCGTGATAGGGCATAGCGCCCTCCATCAAAGCCATTTGACGACCGCTTTACGCCGCGGCCGTAATCACGTAAAATGAATAATCATGATGCTTATAATCTCACGGAGAGAATGATGGAGCTGTCCGATCTGAACGTCTTCCGCACCGTGGTGCAGGCCGGCGGCATCACCCGGGCCGCGGAAAGGCTCAACCGCGTGCAGTCCAACGTCACCACACGCATCCGCCAGCTAGAGGAGCAGCTCGGGATTGAACTGTTCATTCGCGAAGGCAAGAAGCTGCATCTCTCTCCTGCCGGCAAGATCCTGCTCGATTACGCGGACCGGCTGCTCGACCTGGCGAGCGAGGCGCGCGATGCCGTGCACGATGCAAAGCCGCGCGGCCTGTTCCGGCTTGGCTCGTCCGAAAGTGCTGCCTCCGTGCGGCTGCCCGCCCCCTTAAGTGAATTTTGCCGGCGCTATCCGGAAGTGACGCTGGAGCTGCGCACCGGTAATTGCGACGGGCTAACCGCTCAGGTGCTGCGCGGCGAGATCGACGCCGCGCTGACCGCTGGCACCATCCCGGATGCGCCGTTCGACAAGCGGGCCGTCTTCGAGGAAGAGATGGTGATTGTCGCCGCCGCAGGTCATCCGCCGATAAACTCGCCGCGCGATGCGCTGTCGCGCACCGCCCTCGTGTTCGAGATCGGTTGCGCCTACCGCAAGTTGCTGGAGGATTGGTTCGCGCTGAAAGGCGAGATGCCGGAGCGCATCATCGAGATGTCGTCCTATCATGCCATGCTCGGCTGCGTGGTGGTCGGCATGGGGGTTTCGATGGTGCCGCGCATGGTGCTCAGCACTTTTCCCGAATGGAAAAGACTGAGCATTCATCCGCTGCCGGCCAAGCTGAACAAGGCAACCACTTGGCTGGTCTGGCGCAAGGGCGCGCGCTCCCCGAAGCTGAGCGCCTTGATCGATATCCTGACGCCACCGCCCGGCAGACAGGGAGCGCCGAAGAACCGGGTCGATGGCAAGATGGCACCGCGTCTGGCAGGCAAGTCTGCAGATCTTCGCGCCTAGCGCCGCAAAAGCCATTGCCGCCGGAGGCGGCAGCCGTTATCCGGAAGTGGACACGGCGGAGGAGCGGAATGAACTTGCGTGAAGCGGTTGCGTCGGCCACCGCCTATCCCGCTCCTACTTTGGGCAAAGTGAGGTTTCTCGGCAAGGATGCGCCCTATTGGCGGCTGCTGATCCGCGGCGCACTGCTGCTGATCTGCACGCTCGGCATCTATCGTTTTTGGCTGACGACTGACATCCGTCGCTTTCTCTGGGGCAACACCGAGATCGCCGGCGATCACCTCGAATATACCGGCACCGCACTCGAGCTTCTGGTCGGCTTCCTGATCGCGATCGCGATCCTGCTGCCTATCAATATCCTGTTCTTTCTCGCGGCGCTTGATCTCGGACTGATCGGTAAACTGTCCGGCGTCATGGCGTTCACTTTGTTGGCGCTGCTCGGCCAATTCGCGATCTATCGCGCGCGCCGCTATCGCCTGAGCCGCACCGTCTATCGCGGCGTGCGCTTTTATCAGACCGGCTCCGCCTGGGCTTACGCCTTCTATGCCGTGATGTGGTGGGCGCTGATAGCGCTGACGTTCGGCCTCGCCTATCCCTGGGCGCAGAAGAGCCTGGAGCGGTTCAAGATGCGCCGGACTTATTATGGCGACCTTCCCGGCTATTTCGAAGGCTCGGCGCTGGCGCTTTTCCTCCGCGGCCTGCCGCTCTGGCTTCTGGTCATCGGCCCCTTGTTGGGCGGCATCGCGGCGGCGGCGCACGCCATCGATTGGCCGGCGCTGACGGAAGCAGTAAATGAAGGCGGCAGCGGGCTGGGGGCCCGGGTGGAGGCCAGCAATCCGGGTTTTGCCCGCGCGATTGTCTTCTTTATCGGCGCGGCGGTGTGGTCCGTGCTGGCGGCGGCTGTGTTTTATCCGGCCTTTCAGGCGATGATGCTGCGCTGGTGGACTGCGGGTCTACGCTTCGGCGACGTGACTGTGACGTCGCGTCTCCGCACCGGGCAAATCTACCGCGCCTATTTCCGCTTCCTGCTTTACGGAATTTTGTTTGCCATCGGCTTCTCCCTTGTTGCATTTGCCGCGCTCGGCGCGGTCAATGCTCTGACAGGCCAAATTCCCCAGCGCGGAAGCAGAGGAGTTGATATTCATTAGCGCCGCCGTTGTCGGCTATATGATCATCGCGCTCGGCTACTCGACAATTTACCAGGCCACCGTGAAGCTGGCGCTGTGGCGCCGCGGGATGGAAGCAGCGGAGATTTCCGGCATCGCCGCTTTGGATCGTGTCAAAGCGGCGGGCCGGCCGACCTCGGCGCTCGGCGAAGGGCTCGCCGACGCCCTGCATCTCGGCGGCATCTGAGAACACACGGATGATTTCCGGCAGCGGCATTTTCTTCGACGGCAATAGCAGCGCACGGCAGGAGGTGACGGTAGAGCTCGCGCCCGCCGATCTCGTGCTGCGCAGCCGCGAGGGGCAGCTCCTGGCGCAATGGCCTTATGCGGAGCTCAATCAGGCGCACTCCCCCGATCAGGTCCTGAGGCTGGGCCGCGGCCGCGAATCGCTGGCGCGCCTCGAAATCCGTGATCCCGTTTTCGCTGCAGCCATCGACGATAAGGCGACGGCTGTCGATCGCACCGGCGCGGTGCAGCGGCGCATGAACATGAAGGTCGCGGCACTTGTCATCCTCGCGGTAGGATCGATTGGCGCTATGACCCTGTTCGCCTTGCCCACGCTTGCCACGCGCCTGACACCGCTCTTGCCGTACGGAGTGGAACGCAAGTTGGGTCAGGCAGTGGACGCGCAGTTGCGCGCCAGCCTGGGCAGCGATATTGCCGGCATGCCGCTTGAATGCGGAGAGGCCGTCGGCGAGAGGCCCGGACGGGCCGCGCTTTCCGCGTTGATCGCGCGTCTCGAAGCGGAAGCCGCATTGGCCATGCCGCTGCAAGCCGGCGTGATGCGCCGCCAGGAGCCGAATGCCATTGCGCTGCCGGGTGGACGGATTTACGTCTTCGAGGGATTGATCGCCAAAGCGCATACGCCGGATGAACTGGCCGGAGTCATCGCCCACGAGCTCGGCCATGTCGTTCGCCGCGACGGCGTGAAAGCGCTATTGGAAACAGCGGGCCTTTCGTTTCTATTCGGAATGTTGTTCGGCGATTTTGTCGGCGGGGGAGCCATTGTGATTGCTGCAAGGTCGGTATTGCAATCATCCTATTCGCGCGAAACGGAAGCCGCGGCTGACGCTTACGCGGTCGCACTGATGAACAAAGTTGGCGGCAAGGCGGAAGCGCTCGGTGCCTTGCTGTCCCGCATCGACGCTTTGCATGGCGCAGGACCTGCGATCCTGAGCGATCATCCGCAGACTGCGCAGCGCGTTGCCGCGATCCGCTCACTCGCCAAACCCGGAGCAGGCAGTCCCTTGCTCGACGACGCGCAATGGGCGTCGTTGAAAAACATCTGCGCGGGGCGCTGAGCCATGGGGCGCCGACGCATCGCCGAAGAGCCGCTGTCGTACACTGCCTTGTGGGCCCGGCGGCTCGCGCTGTTCGCGCTGGTGGCGTCGATTCTCTCCATCATTATCGTCCGTTCCGGGCTGTTGGAGATCAGGCCGGCGCTCGCCACTTTCGTTGGCGCGCTGGCTTTCGCCGCCGTCTCAATCCTACTCGCCTTCGCGGCTTTCGTTGTGATCTGGCGGGAAGGTACCGAGGGGCTCGGCTCCGCCCTGCTCGCGCTTTTCATCGGTCTGGCCCTGCTTGCCTACCCTGGCTATCTCGGCTTTCAGGCCTATCGGCTGCCCGCGATCACCGATGTGGTGACCGATCCGGACGATCCGCCACGCTTCGAGACCATCGCGCGCTTGCGGCCGCGCGATGCCAATCCGATCGCCTATCCCGGACGTGCGGTGGCGGAAAAGCAGCGCGCCGCCTATCCCGATGTCGAGCCGCTCGTCGTTACATCAACCCCGCAACAGGCCTATGAGACCGCGCTCGCGGTGATCACCAAGCGCAAATTGTTCATCGTCGATGGGCGCCCGCCGCAACCGGGCCGGCGCGAAGGCCGGATCGAAGCGGTATCGCGCACGCCAATCATGGGTTTTCGTGAGGACGTGATCGTGCGTGTGCGCCCCGACGGCGAAGGCGCGCGAATCGATGTGCGTTCTTCCTCGCGCTACGGACCGCATGACCTCGGCGGCAATGCCGCGCGCATCACCCGGCTGCTGGAAGAGATCGACGAGATTCTGGGATTGCAGGAGGAAAAGAAGCCAACGCCTAAACGGCCGGCTCAAGCCTCCAAGCCCGCGCCGGCCAAGCGGTAGCTTCCCGCGATCGAGAGCGGCCCTTCGGTGGCGACCAGGCGCGGCACCTCTAAGGCGTAATCTTCCTCAGGTTGGCGAGCTTTGCGCGGCCGTCTTCGGCATCGAGCAGAAAGAATACATAAGCTCCCATAAAGCCGCGGCCCGGCATCGGCTGCCCCAAGGTGTTGCCGGAGAAAACACGGGTGATCAATTGCGCACCCGGCGCCGGATCCCCCCTTGGGCCGACTTCGATGAAGTAGGACTTACCAGCCTCCACCTGCAACTCGCTCTCATAGCCCCCATCCAAGCCGCCTTGAACCTGGATTTTGTGCTCACCGCGGGGGGCACTCACGACCAAATAGCTTCCCACGCTGAGTTCGCCGACGCGGCGGCCGTCGAGCTTGATATCGGGCGCTGTGGCCCAGCCGAGGACCGGCATCGGGCGGAGAAAATAGATCGTTGCGTTGCTTTGGCCGGAAGCCGATGGCTTTGTGGGCGCAGCGAATGCGCCCGCCGCCAGGACCCAAAACATGCAGAATGCGACAGAAATCTTTCGTACGACCGCCATATGACGCGCCCCCTCGCGAGCTATTCACTGCTTCGCCCCGCGGGCTACGTCTTTAGCAATGTCGTCTTGTGATTTAAAGAGCCAGGCATTATCGGATTGTGCCCTGCCACCCTCCGTCGCGATGTTTTCCACAGCAGAAAGAAAGCGGCGGCAAAGCGCGCCGGCTCAAGCCTCCAAGCCCGCGCCAGCCAAGCGGTAGGTTCCCGCAATCGAGGGCGGCGCTTCGGTCGCAACCAAGCCGCGCGCCACCAAATCCTCCAGATGCGCCAGCACGGAGAGCCCGGCACCGCCAAGCAGACCTGGATCGATGTCGGTATAGATCGCGCGTACCAGGGTCGGGATGTCGGAGGGACCTTTGGCCAGCCGCCGCAGGATCGAGGTTTCGCGGGCCTGACGGTGGCGAATGAGCTGCATCGTAAAGCGCGGTGCGTCGTTGACCGCGCCGCCATGGCCGGGAAGATAAATTTGCTCGGGGCGGCGGGCGAGCTTCTCGAGTGAAGCCATGTAGTCCGTCATGGCGCCATCCGGCGGCGCAACGACCGTTGTCGACCAGGCCATCACATGGTCGCCGGAAAACAGCAGATCGGTTCCCCGCAAGGCGAAGGCCATGTGGTTCGCCGTATGGCCCGGCGTCGCCAGTGCCTCAACGCTCCAGCCCGCACCGGTGACGACTTCACCGTCTTTTAGCGCGACATCAGGGACGAAATCGCGGTCGGCGCTGGCCTCCCCGCGCTTGGCGTCCCCGATATGCAGGGGACGCGCCGCGCGGTGCGGGCCTTCGGCATAAGTCTTCGCGCCGGTGGCCTGTTTGATCGCGGCAGCGGCGGGCGAATGATCGCGATGGGTATGGGTGACGAAGATATGCGTCACCGTCTCGCCCCGCACCGCGTCGAGCAGCGCATTGATATGCGCCTGATCGTCCGGACCGGGATCGAGGATGGCGACGTTGCCGCGTCCGATGATGTAGCTGACCGTGCCCTTGAAGGTGAAAGGTCCCGGATTACTGGCGAGCAGCCGGCGCACCCCAGGCGCGACCTCCTCGACCCTGCCCGGCAGGAGATCGAAGTTTTTGTCGAAGCGGATGTCGTTCATCGCCGGAGCAGATTACCCGCCAAAGCTTGGCGCCAACAACTATCTTTGTGAAAGATGACGCCTGCAAAAGCCGTTCCAGAACGCGTTTAAGCACCTCCAAAGTTCGCTAGGGTGCCCGTCTTGTTTGTGATGGGGATTGCTGTGCCTCGCCATTGGACCTTGCAGCCAAACCACCCGGCAGCCCACAGCACGGGCAACAACAAATCCCGAAGTAACCATGCGATTGGCGATCGCACAGAGAGCGGCCATCGGGCAGAAATCGCAAGCGCGGCCTCGCTCCCGTACCAAATACTAAGCAGTGGGATAATTCCGCTCAGTGGGGACATTCCCAATGCCAGCGCCGCCACCGCCGCCGCTGCTATCGCAAGCCAGCTCGTGCTGAAAATTTCTATCGCATAGCACTCCGCAAATGCGTCGCGTCGCAGTCGCGCCCAGCGCACTTGGCGGCGCCATACGTCCGCCGCCGTACGTTGGCCGAGCGGCTGCTTAAAAGGACCATCGACCAACCGGACACGCTTGCCAACAGAACGCACCAGCTTGGTCGCAGCCGCGTCCTCAGCCGCGTCGCGTGCAAGCGCCGAGAGGCCGACCGAATTAAGGTCGTCTCGCCGCCACAACATCGTTTTGCCCTGAGCAAAACCACTGCCCATGGAATCAGCGAAATATTGCCAGCGCGCCTGATACGTATTGAGGAATGCACATTCTAGCTCCGCCCAGAAGCCGCCAGGACGGCAGCCAATCGGCGGGGAACAGACCAAACCCGTGTCAGCCTCCCAAGCCGCAAGGAGTTGCTGGATATAATCGCGCGGCATCAGCACGTTGCTGTCGGCGATAATGATCCACGCGCCTGCAGCCGCATCACAGCCCTTCCAAATGTTATTGAGCTTGGGATTCTGACTGATGCGCTCATCACCTATGAGGAGACGTGCGCGTACATCCGGATGCTCGTCGATAAGGCGCTGGACTATGATTACGACGGGATCGGTTTCGGCGGCTACGCAGAACAGGATCTCATATCGGGCGTGGTCGAGCAAAAATGTCGAAAGCAGTGTTTCCTCGCAATAATTATCCACCCCGCAGACGGGACGGATCACCGTGACCAGGGCGTCGAACCGTTTTTCCCGGAGCGATCGTTTCGGCCGGCATCGCACCACGGCGACGCAGATGGTGATGACATGGATGAGGCAAAGTGCGGCAGAAAGGCTCAACGCCACCCAGAAAACGATGTGCATGCCGAGGTAATGCGCACACAAGCATGAAAAGCGCATGACAGCTGTGGGCCAGCAAGTGTCATCACGGTGACATGAAAGTCTGCGATAGTAGGGTACATGGTGCTCCGTCCGAGATCGGCGCGTGACGTTCGTTAACACTCGGCGTTTCCGTGCCCTCTTCATTTCAGACGTTCATCTCGGCACCAGGGGCTGCCAGGCGGAACGCCTCCTCGATTTCCTGCGCTACCATGAAGCCGATAACATCTATTTGGTCGGCGACATCGTCGACGGCTGGCAGCTGCGATCAAGCTGGTACTGGCCGCAGCAGCACAATGACGTGGTCCAAAAACTGCTACGGCAGGCCCGTAAAGGCGCGCGCGTGACCTACATACCCGGCAATCACGATGAGTTCTTGCGTGATTACTACGGAACACACTTTGGCGGCGTAGATGTCGCCGAAAGTGCGATGCACGAGGGCGCGGATGGTCGCCGCTATCTCGTCATCCATGGGGACCACTTTGATTTGGTCGTCACGCAGGCGCGCTGGCTGGCGCATCTTGGCGACAAGGCCTACACGCTGGCGATCGCGCTCAATACGGTCTTCAACCGGGCGCGCCGCTATCTCGGCTTCCCTTATTGGTCGTTATCCAAATGGGCCAAACTCAAGGTAAAAAACGCGGTCAGCTATATCGGCGAGTTCGAAAGGACGCTGGCGGCAGAAGCGCGCCGGCATGCTGCCGACGGTGTCATCTGCGGTCATATTCACCACGCGGCCATCCACGACGATTTCGGTCTGCGTTACATCAATTGCGGCGATTGGGTGGAGAGCTGCACCGCGGTGGCGGAGCATCACGACGGACGCTTCGAGATCATTCAATGGGCGGCCAGCCTGCAGTCGAGGCCAACCCTGCCGAGTCGCGCAGCAGCAGCCTAATTCTGATCTCCGGCAACGATCATTTGTGCCCCGGTCTAGCGGTGGCTGCTCGCCGGTTCTTTGGTTTTCGTATGGCTTTCTTCAATGGCCGCTTTGTTTGACGCTCCTCATGCAAAGCCAATATGTCGGCGAGCATCTGGGCTGCACGGATGCCGGGTATACGTCTCGTTAGCGAGGCATCTTGGTGATCGGATGCTCGGCCTCTTCGCGGCTCCGCCCGTCGCGCTTCGACGGCACTGGATACGTTACGAATCGATTTGGGCCTGACAGCAGCTTTCGATACGTTGGTATTCGCCATTGAGTGACCATCGGGTAATGGTAAAGTCCCTCCTGTTAGCACAAAACTCTTCCGTCGGAACCGGTCATCAGTTGGCGTGGGGATAACGGTAGCTCTTTGCCGCGCTGTCACAAAACTGTAACAAACGAAGCTTGCGTCGATTGAAAATCGGAACTGAAATGTTGATGGCTTACGGCAGAGTGACGCGGTACGCCAACACCATAGTCTCGACGTCGACCCCACCTTCAGCTTTATAGGGAGCGCCTACCTGGAAGCCATTGGCCGTCAGAAAATCGTTGTCGTTCACGACAAATAGAAAGAAGTCGCGAGAGCGGCCGGGGTCGAGCGCGGGCACCAGGGCCATGCCTTCCCACTTCTCGGAAAGATTGGCGCGATCGTTCGGCGGTCCGTTCCGAAGGCCGAATTTTGCCAGCTCTGAAGTGTCGTTCATATCGATGAAAGGCGAAAGCTTCCCCGGAACCACCTCGCGCACAAGCTCGCCGCCCGGAGCGACCGGAGTGAGGCTCTCATAAGGCGTGCCAACGAGATTGGTAGCGCCGGCCACATCCAGCAAATCGATCTTGCGGTAGCGCGACGTGGCATTTTTGGTGCCGTAGCCATTGCCGTCGCGGCAGAGCAGAAGAAAGCGATGCTCATCAAGTGCGAGCAATTCGCTTTGAGCGGCGACGCGCGTCCTGCCTTCGGCATCTTTGAACACGGGCAGCGAGATAACGTAGTGAGCCGCGAGCCTTGGTTGATCGACATTGGAAATGTCGTAATACAAAACCCGCGTATAGTTCCGCGTCTCCGGCTTGTCGCCGCCATCCTGTCGCGTCGCGCTTTGCAGGATTGCCACGAGGGACTTGCCATCCGGCGTTAAAGCGAGACCCTCAAAGCCCTGATTGTTCTGTCGACCCGTTTCCGGATTGGCGGGTTCTGGTTTTTTTGCTCCGGCGGCAGGTGCATTCGCCGAAAAATGGTCCGCCCCCTTTCGTTTGGGGATGATTGCCTCTGGGGGGCGGATCGCAGACAGCATCTTTCCCTGCGCGGAGAAGCGATAGATGTACGGGCCGTATTCATCGCTGACGAAGAAACTGCCGTCAGGCATCAGAACGATGGCTTCAGCGTCAAGGGCGACGCGTCCGTTCACCGCCTGTGGCAGAGCAGGAGTTCCGTTTGCTGCCGTACGCACCCCGCCTTCGGACGGGTCCAGGCCGCTCATCGGCTCGCCCTTGTCGTCCGTCAGCAAAATCGTGTCTTCGACCTTCAACGTAATACCGTTGCCCTCGGCCGCGGCGCTGCCGGGACCTTCTACCGGCTTGAAGGTGATGGACACTTTGTTGAGGCGGGTGCGGTAGTCAGTCGTACCCTCCACGTTGTAACCGCGATCTGGCAACATGAAGAATATGCCGCGATAACCATCGGCGGTTCTGGTCCATGTCGTCAGGTCGACAGCCAGACCCGATCCGGATCCCAGCGTTTCACCAAACTTGTCACGCGCATCTGCCGGAAGGCGGCCAACGCCTACCAGAGTCTTTTTGGTGACGCTTTCGCCGGCAGCTCCTGATTGGGCGTTCGCCGCTAATTGAGACAGCGGCAGGGCCGCAACATATCGCGAACGCCGCAACAATCGCCCGGTATGATGTTGACATGACAGCCCTCCGTTGGTCGCTGCGGCCAAGCTAGGGAGGGTTTATGACACTTGGATGATACTTTAGCGCCTATGCGTCGCATCATCCTCAGGCTGTGGACATCAATAACGCGCCAAAGCCTCTACGCCGCACCGTTCAATCCTTAACAGCTGTTCCTGCAGGCTCGCCAGATCGAGTGATTCGATCGGCATCGACGCAAACTGCGTGATGAGCCGATCGAGCCTGAGATAGGCGCCGGCAAAAGTTTTGGCGATCTGCATCTCGCTGCCAGTTGCCTCGGCAGGGTCTGGAATGCTCCAGTGCGCTGTGATTGGATCGCCCGCCCATACCGGACACGCTTCTCCCGCGGCGTTGTCGCACACCGTGAAGATAAAATCGAAAGATGGCGCTCCCTGCTTGGCGAACTCGTGCCAGCTCTTCGGGCGCAAAGACTTTATGTCATGGCCCAACCAACTTAGCAGGCGCAGGGCCTCTGGATGGGCTGCACCTTTGGGATGGCTTCCAGCGCTGTATGCGACGAAAGTGCCGGCCCCAATCTTGTTCAAGATGGCTTCCGCCATGATCGATCGGGCAGAATTGCCGGTGCAAAGAAAGAGCACGTTAAACGGCGAATCGCGCATTGCAGCCTGAACCTAGGCTTCGCAAATGACAGGCCCGTGACATTCGGATTGTCACGAGCCGCCGGGCGCGAGATCGAAGCTCTTGTCGAAACGGCTACCGATTCAGGCAGACTTGAGCCGAAACGCCTAGCTTTGATCTGTGGGACCAGCGGCGGGTTCGGGCGCCGGCTCGATTTTTATGACGCGGGGCTGTTCGCCTTTTTTGAGCGGGATGAGCGTCGCGGCCACGGGATTTGGCACGTGCTCGAGCGTAGCTCCTGTCGACGCATCGACCACCATTCCGACGGCGCCTCCCAGGATGACATTGCCCGCAAAGCCCGCCGCCCCGGTACCTGCCAATTGGGTCTTCACCGGGATTTCCACCGAGTGGAAGCCTTGCTTGGTGAACAGGACCGTGAACTCGTCCTTGCGGGCGAATTGCAGCGTGCAAGGGGTCACGCAGACATGGCCCATCGATGTTCTTGCTTGCGCCTCTGGCGGATTGGAATGAATTTGGACCTGATTGGTGGTCCCGCGAGTCACACTGGCGCAGCTTCCGACAAGAAGCCCGACCGCAACCAACACAAACTTATGCATACGCCCCACACCCCCCTCTGTTTTCCCCGAGCAGATGATCCCGCAACGCAGCATCTTCCGCAAGACGCAAAACTTAGAGCTGTGGATCGCGCGAAAAGCGTTGCGAGCCCGCACCACACTTGGGTTTCAAACAGCCGGGCTTTTTCGCCAAGCCGAAGGCCGAAATAATTCCTTGACGGCCACCGGTCGCGTATTGGCGCTGTGGAAGGGCGGGAAACCTTCTCGCTCCGGCTCGCCGAGCCGTAGCTCGAAGAGCAAAGGCGATGGTCGGAGTGGCAGGATTTGAACCTGCGACCCCCACGTCCCGAACGTGGTGCGCTACCAGACTGCGCTACACTCCGACTGAAGGCCGGACTTATAGCCGCGACCTTGCGGGGCCGCAAGCACGCGCTCATGCGTCGTAGCGGCGGAATTTCCAGCCGCTGTGAGGCTTTGGACAGTTTCGGTCCGCACGCCTAGAATACGCGAAAGGCTGGGCTGGAGGGCTGCCGAAGCCTGGAGTGACGGTCATGACCCCATTGCGGCTGTATGTGGCGGCGGCTGTGGCCGCAGCCATCTCGCTTCCCACCCTCATCCATGCGCAGTCCGGCAATCTGCTGACCGGCAAGGCGGCCTTCGACGACTGGCGATCGGAAGCGCCCGGGGTGCGCCGCCTGATCAGGCCGGAAGACTTGCCGCCGCCCTTCGCCACCGAATCCGTCCGCAACCGGATGCAGCTGATGGTCAATCCGGGCGACCGCGAGCTCAAGACGCTCCCCGGGTTCGAGGTCAAACTGTTTGCCAAGGGTCTGGAAGGCCCGCGCCTGATCCGGACCGCGCCGAACGGCGACGTCTTCGTGGCGGAAAGCAACGCCGGCCGCATCCGCGTGCTGCGGCCGAGCGAGGACGGCAGCAAGGCCGAGCAGATGGAGATCTTCGCCTCCGGCCTGAAGCGGCCTTTCGGCATCAGCTTTTATCCTCCCAATAGTCCCGAGCCGGAATGGCTCTATGTGGCCAACACCGATTCTGTCGTGCGCTTCCCCTTTAGCATTGGCGACCTGAAATCTCGCGGCGAACCGCAGATGGTCGTGCCGAAGCTGCCGTCGGCAGAGCGCGGACACTGGACGCGCGATATTGTCTTCTCAAAGGACGGATCGAAGATGTTCGTTTCCGTCGGCTCGGCAACCAATGTGGCGCAGGACATCCCGCCGCTGCAGGGCGAGGCGCTGAAGAAATGGATCGCGGAAAAACCGCTCGGCGCCGCCTGGGGCGCTGAGGAAGAACGCGCCGCCGTCCTCGCCTTCGACCCCGACGGCAAGAACCGGCGCATCTATGCCACCGGCGTCCGCAATTGCGTCGGCATGGACGTCCATCCCGCCACCGGCGACCTCTGGTGCTCAACCAACGAGCGCGACCTGCTTGGCGACGACCTGCCGCCCGACTACATCACGCGCGTGAAGGAAGGCGCCTTCTATGGCTGGCCCTGGTATTACATCGGCGCGAATGAGGATCCGCGGCACCAGGGTGTCCGCCCCGACCTCAAAGACAAGGTGACGGTTCCGGACGTTCTGCTGCAGCCACATGCGGCATCGCTGCAGATGGTGGTCTATGAAGGCGACCAGTTCCCGGCCGAATACAAGGGCCAGATTTTTGCCGCCCTGCACGGCTCCTGGAACCGGCAGAAGCGGCTCGGCTACAAGATCATCCGGGTCATGGTGAAAGACGGCGTGCCTACCGGCGAGTATGAGGATTTCGTCACCGGCTTTGTGGTAGACGACGCCAGCGTCTGGGGCCGCCCGGTGGGTGTGACCGTGGCGCGGGACGGTGCCTTGCTGTTCTCGGAGGATGGCAATGGCACGGTCTGGCGCGTGTCGCACCCAACGCGCGCGTCCGCGCGCTAGTGTCCCAATTCCGAAGTTCGCACGAACTCGCGGCCCGGTTTATGCGAACTTCGGAATTAAAGCGACACTAGCAAGTTTAGTTCTGTCAGAAGTTCGCTTCCGAGATCGCAGCAAGAATAGAGCGAACTTCTGAACCACCACACTAGCCGGGAAACGGGGCCTGTATGCATCGTGCAAAGACTTCGACGGCGCATGTCGGCTGAACCGTCCACGCGCGTGATGAAGGCGGGAAGCGACGCGGCGAAAGCCGCGGCGCAATGCCTCGCTGCGGGCGGCCTCGTCGCTTTCCCGACCGAGACCGTCTATGGGGTTGGCGCCGACGCCACCAACGGCAGCGCCGTGGCGCGGCTCTACGCCGCCAAGGGCCGGCCTTCATTCAATCCGCTGATCGCGCATGTCGCCGGGCTTGCAGAGGCGCGGCAGCTGGCGCGCTTCGATGCGACCGCCATGCGCCTTGCGCAGGCTTTCTGGCCGGGCCCGCTGACGCTGGTGCTGCCGAAGAGGCCCGATTGCGCCGTGTCGGAACTTGCCACCGCCGGCCTCGACAGTATCGCGGTGCGTGTGCCCGACCATCCGGTGGCGCGCCAATTGATCGGCGCATTCGGCAAGCCGATCGTTGCGCCCTCGGCCAACCGCTCCGGCCACGTGTCCCCTACCACCGCCGCTCATGTGCTGGCCGATTTGCGCGGCCAGATCGATTTGCTGGTCGATGGCGGACCGACGAACGTCGGGGTGGAATCCACCATCATCGCCTGCCTGGACAGGCCGACGCTGCTCCGCCCCGGCGGGCTGGCGCGCGAGGCCGTCACCAAGCTGTTGGGACATCCGCTGGCGGAAGCGCCGCTCATGGAAGCGGTGGAGGAGGACGAAGCACCGCTCGCACCGGGCATGCTGGCTTCGCATTACGCGCCAAAGACGCGGCTGCGGCTCGAAGCCACCTCCGTTGGCGCGGATGAAGCGCTGCTGGCTTTCGGCCCGGCCATGGATCATTCCGCCGCCATGCTGAACCTGTCTGTGCGGGGGGATCTGGTCGAGGCAGCGGCAAATCTTTTCTCGCATCTGCGCGCGCTGGATGCTTCCGGCGCCAAGGCAATCGCGGTCATGCCGGTGCCGGAGAAGGGCCTGGGCGAGGCCATCAATGACCGGCTGCGGCGTGCCGCGGCCCCGCGCGGGCGCTGACGCCATGTCCGACCGCAAGCCGCCCTCTGCAGATTTTCTGTCCCGCTTCATCGCCATCGTCGGCGATAAATATGCTGTCACCGACCCGGCCGAGCAGGAAGGCTATCTGGTGGAAAACCGCGGCCTCTATCATGGCCGCACGCCGGTGGTGCTGCGCCCCGGCTCCACCGCGGAAGTATCGCAAATCCTCAAGCTCGCGAATGACACCGGCACGCCGATCGTGCCGCAAGGCGGCAATACCGGCCTGGTCGGCGGACAGACACCGTCGGAAAACGGCGCGGAGATTTTGTTGTCGCTCACCCGGCTCGACCAAATCCGCGAGATCGACCCGAGTTCCAACACCATGACCTGCGAAGCGGGCGTCATCCTCGCCAATGCGCAAGCCGCCGCCGAACAGGCCAACAGGCTATTTCCGCTCTCGCTCGGCGCGGAGGGAAGCTGCACCATCGGCGGCAATCTCTCCACCAACGCGGGCGGCACCGGAGCGCTGGCCTACGGCGTGACCCGCGATCTGGCGCTCGGGCTGGAAGTGGTGCTGGCCGATGGCCGGGTCTGGAACGGCCTCAACAAGCTGAAGAAAGACAACACCGGCTACGACCTGAAGAATCTCTTCATCGGCGCGGAAGGCACGCTCGGCATCATCACCGCCGCCGTGCTGAAGTTATTTCCCCGCCCGCGCGCGGTGGAGACGGCGCTTGTCGGGGTGCCCTCGCCCGCCGCCGCGCTTGGATTGTTCAACCTCGCCAACGAACTGGCGGGCGATAGCATCACCGGATTTGAGTTCATGCCGCGTATCGGTTTTGATTTCATGCGGCAATATATGCCCGACCGGCGCGACCCCTTCGCCACTCCGCACCCCTGGTATGTGCTGATCGAACTATCCTCGCAGGCAAGCGAAGGCTTGCTGGAAGCGATGCAGGAATTGCTGAGCAAGGCAGCCGAGCGCGGCCTCGCCAGTGATGCCGTGGTCGCCGCCAACCTGGAACAGGCCCGTTCTTTCTGGCGGCTGCGCGAAGGTATCGTCGAGGTACAAAAATATCCCGGCGGCTCGATCAAGCACGACATCTCGGTGCCGGTCGCGGCCGTGCCGGATTTCATCGCCGAGGCGAGCGCCGCTGTGACCAAGCTCGTCCCCGGGGCGCGCCCGATCCCCTTCGGGCATCTTGGCGACGGCAATGTGCATTTCAACGTCACGCAGCCGGAAGGCGCGGACAGGGATGCCTACCTCGATCGTTGGGCCGAAATGAACGCGGTGGTGCATGCCGTCGCGGCGAAATTCGGCGGATCGATCTCCGCCGAGCACGGCATCGGACGGCTGAAGCGTGAATTATTGCCGCAGGTGAAGGACCCGGTCGCGCTTGAGATGATGCGCGCGCTCAAGCGCACGCTCGATCCCAAAGGCATTCTCAATCCGGGAAAAGTCTTGTGAACTAAAACAGCGACGCCTGGCCGTCGTCTTTTTTTATCTTTGCCGCTTTTCGCGCCGGCTGCGGCGCAATTTCCGCCTCGGTAATTTCCTCCACCGGCTCGATCATCTGCGGAGTGTCATCGGCCGCGTGGTTCACCGCATCGCTCACCGGATGCACCTCCAGCAGGTCCTCGCGCGCCGGGGCGATCAGCGCGGCCGCCGTCTCGGCATCCACAGCGCGATGATCGAGCCAAAGATCGAAGGCCTCCGGCGGCAAAATGACCGGCATACGATTGTGCAGCGGCGCGAGCTGGAGGTTAGCCGCAGTGGTGACGATGGCGGCGGTTTCCATTTCCTCGCCGTTCGGCCCCATCCAGCTCTCCCACAGGCCGGCGAAGGCCATCGGCCCGCCGTTGCGCGCACGGACATAATACGGCTGCTTGCGCTTTCCCTTCTGTTTCCATTCATAGAAGCCGTCGAACGGAATCAGACAGCGGCGATAGCGCATAGCAGACTGGAAAGCCGGTTTTTGCAGCACGGATTCCCCGCGCGCGTTGAACAGCAAAGAGTACGCGCGCGGATCTTTTACCCAGCCCGGTATCAGGCCCCAGCGCAGCAGCGCAAATTCTCGGCGCCCTTCCGACAGCCGCACGACGGCGATCGGCTGGGTCGGCGCGATATTGTAGCGCGGCGGAAAATTCGGCTGCCCCGCATAGCGGAACAAGGCACGAATCGCCTCGGGATTGGAAACAAGCGTGTAGCGTCCACACATGTCTGCTGGCTATATCGGCGTCCCCCGCCGCGGGAACAATACCTCAGGGGCAGCGCGCTTGCCAAAGGCCTGCGTTCAAGGCAAGGACAACAAAACGTCGAGCGCGTTTTGACAAGCAATAATGGAGTTGCGTCTTGGGCACATCGTTACCCACCGTTCTGGTTTCTCGTCGCCCGCGTCAGGTCAATGTCGACTGGACGGGCGCGCGAAGCTGGCTCGGCGGCGCGCCCCGAATTGGTGGCATGCCTTGGCCGCGCGACAAGAAGACGGTGCCGCTGGTGTTCATGGCCCAGATCGACCTTGCCGAGGTAGCCGCAAAAACGGGCAAGACGCTCCTGCCGGAAAAGGGCTCGCTTGCATTTTTCATCGGGAGCGAACCCCGGGTGGTCTTCGTCCCCGAAGGCCGAGAACGCTACGCCGGTGATGCCGCCCGATGGTACGCCGGATCTGAACGAAATCGGTGGCGCAGCCGAGTGGCGCACCGACCTTGCGGGGCGGCCGCTGTTTCCCTACTGGCCGGTCGATTTCGCGGTGTTGGATGTCACCCCGCCCGCAAGCGACGAAGACGAGGAAGCGATCGAGGCATTCCACGCGGCCGAAGCCGCAGCAGTCAAAAAACTTTTTCCGCTCCGTCAATACATTTTGACCGCGGACCAGGCATTCACGGGCCCGCCAATTCCCGATTGGTGGCAGACCGCCGTCTACTATGCGAACTATCTCGAAAAAGCGTTGCTCAATGCGCCGAACCTGATCAAGCGCGAGCAAGGATCGCTCGAATATGCGCTGAAGCAAGTGCAGGAAGCGCAGTCCAAGGGGCCAGCCGAATTGAAGAAGGCGCAAGCATATGTTGGCATCGTTGAAGGCAAAATTGCCAAGCTTCACCAGCTGCAGCCCGCCTTCGCCGAGTTCGCTGCCGAGGTGTCAAGCTTCAGCAAGGGGCGCGACCCTTGGACGTTGATGAATCCCGACGAGATGGCGCAGCTGGCTTCACTCTGGGCGCGCAATCCTGAATTTGCCGCGTTCCACTCCAATCAGGGGAAGTTTCAGATCGATTATCTCAAGAAGGAGATGTTCAAGGCCCTCCCCGCAGCCGATACGCCCGCCTTTGCAGATTTGCCCGCTCTCGTCCGCAATCTGATCGACGCAAAGCGCGCGCCGCGGCCCCAGTGGTGGTTCATGGCCATCCATTTCGCCAAGCGCCTGCAAGACGCAATACGACTCGGCGTGCCAAACGCCACGAAATTTCGGCAGAATAACATTGCCGCCTATCGCAAGCGGATCGCCGACTTGCAGCCAAAGGACGCGCTCTCCTTCTTTCGCCGGACAACCGGTCCGAAAAGCGCTGACGTAACAAAGTTCGAGGCGGAGATCGCCAAGATCGAGGCCGAGCTGGCGAAGCTGGGTCAGCTCGAGGCCGCGTTCAAACAGTTCGTCGAGGAAACTAGTAACTGGACCCGGGACCGCGATCCATGGAGCCGGATGCAGCCGGCCGACGTCGAAGAACTCGAAGCACGGATGAAGCGAGCGCGAGAAGAGTTCCGCGACTTCGCTGCTTCCTACCTACCGCACCGGCGCGAGGACCTGGAAACGCACGCCCTCGTCACCATGGCGTCGGCCGACGCACCAGGCTACGCGGCGCTGCCTGAAGCGGTCCGCACGTTAATCAACCGCGACTACCTGCTGCCAGCGGGCGGATGGCATCAGATGTTCGGCAGAGGCGTCGAAATCCAGGGCGATTCTCCTGCGATGCGCGAAGACGGCTACATCATGCTGCTGCAACTGACCCACGACGACCTGATGCACTGGAGCTTCGGGGATAACGGCGTCTATCAATTTTGGATATCACCGGCCGATCTGGACAAGCGTAACTGGGCGGCCGTGAAGATGACATTCGAAATGCATTGAGGAGCGCGACGCCCAGCAGCGAGAATGAGCCCACCGAGCCTCGAACTAGCCGGGTTTAGTGCGGCTTTAATCCCGCGCTACAAACTCAGCGACCACCAGCGGCGGCCAGTTTAACGCTATTAAAACTCCGGGAATGTGCTCTCAAATTAACAATGCATTAATGAACCATGTCCAAGAGTATTTCATTACCTTATCGATTTGTCGCAAAGCTTCATGATCATCGCAGCCAATCGCAATTCGACGACGCCCCAGGGCCCACCGGATGACGACGCATGCCTGGTCGCGGCGAACGTCAATCCGCGCACCGGCTTTGCTACCGACTATCTCAATCACTTCAACGAAGCCATCATGCTGCTCGAGCTGATGGCGGAGGTGCCCGAGTGCCGGGACGATTTCTTCTCTTGGCAGCCGAAGAAATACGATGAGCATTTCGCGACCTCGAAGTTCAAATATCGGGATATCGCCATCGCCGCCTATAGCAAAGCCGATCCCGCGTTGCGCCAGCGGCTCGATACGCTTGCGACCTCGATGAACGAGATCCTGATGGCCACGCGCGAAGTCATGCGCCAGGATTGCTGTAACAGCAGCTTCACTGCGATTGCCGATCTCGCGCTGCGCTGGGTCAAACCCTTGGTCGCGCGCGCGGGCGATGTCATCAACGGCACAGAAGCCGAGCAACAGGCGGCCCGACGGGATGCCGCTCCACAACTCGCAGTCGATGCGCTGCTGGCGCGCTAGCGCATGATCCGGCGAAGTGGAAACCGGTTCGCCGATAAGATCATGCGCCGCTTATAAGTTGGCGCGCGATACGCAGATAAGTATATGCAATCTGCGCAAGCTCGATTACGCCGCAAAACCGGTACCCACTTTTGCTGATCGCGCGCCGTGACGGATCCCAGACATTATCCCGACCGCCCCTATCTGGCCGTAAGCGCCGTGATCGTGCGCGACGGCGAATTTCTGGTGGTGCGCCGCGCCCGCCCGCCGATGCAAGGCCTCTTCACATTGCCCGGCGGCTGCGTCGAAGCGGGCGAGAGCCTTGCCGAAGCGGTGCGTCGCGAAGTGCGGGAAGAAACCGGCCTCGCCATCGAAACGGGTACGCTGGCCGGCTATCGCGAGGTGATCACCCGGGACGATGCCGGCCGGGTGCAACGCCACTTCGTCATCCTGACCTTTGCCGCCCGCTGGGTCGCGGGCGAGCCGCGGCTGAATGAAGAGCTCCTGGAGGCACGCTGGATTCGGCCGGCCGGCTTGCGGGAGTTATCCACAACCGAAGGGCTAGCGGAGATCGTTGCCTCGGCCTTCGAGCAGCTCGAACAGGGGTCCTGAGCTTTATCCGTCCGGTGCCATAATTATGCGCCGCCTCAACCGCGATAACGAAAGCGGCTTGCGGCGGGAACCGTCCCGGCGCATATCAGCGGCGGACATGCTGAAAGCGTTGTTAATCCTGTTGACGGTTTTCCTGGCCTTACCCAGTGCGCCGCTCCGCGCTGTGGAAGGCGGCGCAGCGCCGTTCGACGGCGATCTGCAGCGACTGTCGGAAATTCTCGGCGCTCTGCATTATTTGCGCGGCCTTTGCGGCGCCAAAGAAGGGCAGAAATGGCGCAACGAAATGCAGGCGCTGATTGAGGCGGAAACATCGCCGGGAGAGCGCCGGACACGCATCGTCGCCAGCTTCAACCGGGGCTTCCGCAGCTTCCAGCAGACCTACCGTAGCTGCACGCCGGCGGCTGATTTCGCCATCCGCCGTTATCTGGAAGAAGGCTCAAAAATCTCCCGCGAGATCACGGCGCGCTACGCCAATTAACGTCCGGCGTTAACCTTTCCTAAAATTGTGACCTTTGCGGATTGAGGGTGCATGCTAACCTGCGACTCGCAAACGAACGATGGGGCGGGCGGCCATAATCCATGAGCACTTTAATGCGCGGACATGCTGCTCGGGATGCGGCCCCGGATCACGAGCAGAAGAAGGTCGCGCTCGGTTATTTGCAGGAAGCTTGGGCCGAAGCTCGTCTCGATGGTGTTGACGGCGACTGTCTGGCACAGAGCTGCCTTTTTGCCGCCTTCGCCGAGCTCGTTTCTACCTATGGCGAGGAAGCCGCTGCCGAATACGCGGCAAGCCTTGCCGGTCGCATCCGCAACGGCGAATTTTCACTCGACCAAGCGCGCCAGTAACGGCGCACACTCCCTCTTCCAAAACCGATAGCCGCGGCAGCGCAATTAATGCGTTAGCGCGCCGATGCTTTCGTGGAAAGCGATGGCTTCCCCCTGCGACGGGCCGGTCAAATCGCCCTCCCACATCACTCTTCGGCCGCGAACGAAGGTACCGACCGGCCAACCCGTCACGCTGACGTTGTTATAGGGAGTCCAGCCCGGACGGGAGGCGATCCAGGCGTCGGTTATTGTTTGACGCCGCCGCAGATCAACAACGGTCAGGTCGGCGTCATATCCGGCGGCGATGCGCCCCTTGGCTGCGATGCCGAAGACACGCGCCGGCCCGGCGCTGGTGAGATCGACAAGACGCTGGAGCGAAAGCCGACCGGCATTAACATGATCCAGCATGATCGGGACCAGGGTCTGCACGCCGGTCATGCCGGATGGACTGGCAGGATAAGCCTTGTTCTTTTCCTCGCGCGTATGCGGGGCGTGGTCGGACCCGAGCACGTCTACCACGCCTTGCAGCAGACCCCGCCACACACCTTCCCGATGGGCGGCATCACGCACCGGAGGATTCATCTGCGCATAGGTGCCGAGGCGTTGGTAGCAATCAGGCGCCTCCAGGGTGAGATGATGCGGGGTTGTCTCGACCGATGCGATGCCCTTGTGGCCGGCAAGAAATTCCATCTCCTGCGCGGTGGAAACATGCAGCACATGAATGCGCTTGCCGGTCTCATGCGCCAGCCGCACCAGCCGCTGTGTGCAAGTCAGCGCCGCCACCTCGTCGCGCCATACCGGATGTGAGCGGGCGTCACCTTCAATCCGCAATCCCTGGCGCTCGCGCAGGCGATATTCGTCTTCGGAGTGAAACGCGGCGCGGCGGCCGATGGCTTGCAGGATATCGCGCACGCCGCCGTCATCGTCCACCAGCAGGGTGCCGGTCGAAGAGCCCATGAAGACTTTGACTCCCGCGCAGCCGGGCAGTTTTTCCAGCTCGGGCAAGTCCTTGATGTTCTCGCGCGTGCCGCCAACGTAGAAGGCGAAATCGCAATGCATCCGGCCGCGCGCGCGTTTGACTTTGTCCGCCAGGGTTTCCGCGCTGGTGGTGGGCGGATCGGTATTCGGCATCTCGAATACGCCAGTGACCCCGCCCATCACGGCGCTGCGCGATCCCGATTCCAGGTCTTCCTTGTGGGTAGCCCCAGGCTCGCGAAAATGCACCTGGGTGTCGATGACGCCTGGAAGGATATGCAGGCCGCGACAGTCGACGGTTTCCGCAGCCGCGCCGGACACCGCGCCGATAGCCACGATCCTTCCGGCGCGGATGCCGAGATCGCGGACACCTTCACCATCCTGATTGACGACGGTCCCGCCCTTGAGGATGAGGTCGTAAGTTGCAGCCATCCCTTGGCGTAATACATGGCACGCCCGCGGCACAAGGGGGAGAGCCTTGCGGGGACCAGCGCGGGGGTCCAAGTAGAAGCCGTGCAAATCACGCACGACGCAACTGGCACCCGAACTGCGATGAAAACAGCGCTGCTTCCAGATCGTGGCGTAGTGAAGGTGGCGGGCGAGGAGGCTCGGCGCTTTTTGCACGGGCTTGTCACCGCCGACGTAGCCGCGCTCGAGCCCGGACAAGCCCGTTATGCGGCGCTGTTGACGCCGCAAGGCAAGATCATCGCCGATTTCATCATCACAGAGGCCGAGGCGGCCGATGGCGGGGGTTTCTTCCTCGATTGTCCGCGTGCGCTCGCGCCGGCATTGGTCGAGAAGCTGACCTTCTATCGCCTGCGTGCCAAGCTCGCCATCGAGGACCTCTCCGGCAAGCTCGCCGTGATGGCGGCGTGGGAAGGAACGGGCACAACCGAATGCGGCTTGCTTTATCCCGACCCGCGGCTGCCCGCGCTGGGCCTGCGCTGCATTCTCCCGCCCGACTTGCTCGCTGAAGCGACAGCGGAGCTTGGCGCGACGCTGGTCGAGGCTGCGGTTTACGAAGCGCACCGAATCGCGCTCGGCGTGCCGCGTGGCGGATTGGATTTCATCTATGGCGACGCTTTTCCGCACGAAGCGGACATGGACCAGTTCGGGGGCGTGGATTTCGGCAAGGGTTGCTACATCGGCCAGGAGGTGGTCTCGCGCGTCGAGCATCGCCGCATCGCGCGCACCCGCATCGTGCCGGTGGCCTATGACGGCTTTGCACCGGACGCGGGCACGCCGGTTGTGGCGGGCGACAAGACCGTCGGTACGCTCGGCTCGACCGCTGGCGGGCGCGGACTGGCAATGCTGCGGCTCGATCGGGTGGAGGACGCGTTGGCGGCGCACACGCCGCTCGTCGCCGGCGGCGTGCCGCTGCGTATTGCCAAGCCGGCGTGGGCGCGATTTGCTGTTCCGGGCGAAGCGAAAGCGGCGGAATGAGCACCCTTCCCCATGCTGACGGACTTCAACGCTGCCCCTGGCCGCGCGAGGATGCCCTTTACATCGCCTATCACGATCAGGAATGGGGCGTGCCGGAATACGACGATCGCGCGCTCTATGAGAAGCTCATGCTCGACGGATTCCAGGCCGGGCTGTCCTGGATCACTATTCTGCGCAAACGGGAGAATTTTCGCCGCGCCTTCGATGGCTTCGCTCCGGAAAAAATTGCGCGCTACCGGCCCGCGAAAATCGAGAAGCTGATGCAGGACGCCGGTATCGTGCGCAATCGCGCCAAGATCGAGGGCGCCGTGCTTTCGGCGCGGGCTTGGCTGGAAATAATGGAGAAGGGCCCCGGATTTTCCGCACTGCTTTGGGATTTGGCGGGAGGCGCCCCGAAGATCAATCGCTTCCGCAGCATCAAGCAGGTCCCGGCGGAAACCGAAGTGTCGCGCAGGATGTCAAAGGAATTGGCGCGGCGGGGATTAAAATTCTGCGGGCCGACCATCGTCTATGCCTTCATGCAGGCGGTCGGCATGGTCAACGACCATCTCGTCAAATGCCATCGCCACGACACCTGCGCCAAGCTTCTTACCTCACCTCCCCAACCGGCCTCGCGCCTGCGCGAGTCCGGCATCATGCTTCGCAAGTCGGGCCAGCCCGACGTGCGTCGGGGGAGGTCGACGCCGAAGGCGTCGGGAGGGGGGTAACTCCTCCGATGTCGAAAAAGGAATTGCCCCCCTCCCCCAACCCTCCCCCGCAAGGGGGGAGGGAGAACAGGAATCCGCGCCTGGCAGCGCATGTTATCGGGGCGGCGACTCGACCTGCTTGACCCTTCGCCGCTCGATGTGGAGATCGAGGACATCGCCCACGGGCTGGCGCGCGTGGCGCGCTGGAACGGCCAGACCAAGGGCCCGCATATTTTTTCGGTCGCACAGCACACTTTGCTGGTGGAGGCGGTGGCCCGCGCCCGCACGCCACGCCTGGATCGCCAGCGGCGTCTCGCCATCATCCTGCATGACGCGCCGGAATATGTAATCGGCGACATGATCTCGCCATTCAAGGCGGTGATCGGAGATTCCTACAAAGCCGTGGAGAAGCGCCTGTTGGCGGCGATCCATCTGCGCTTCGGCCTTCCGCCGGCCTTACCGCAGGAGATCGAGATGCTCATCAAGATGGCCGACCGCGGCGCCGCATATTTCGAAGCCACGCGACTTGCCGGCTTCGATGCTGCCGAAGCGCGCCGCTTCTTCGGCAGACCGCCAAGCTTTTCGCTGGCCCTGCAACGGGATTATCTCAACCCTTGGCCCGCCGACATCGCCGAGGATCGTTATCGTGAGCGGCTGACCAAGCTCATAGGCGAGTAACCGCGCGCCACAGATATGACAAAACGCAGCGTTAGAAGATTGAGATGATTCATGTTTGCTCACTGGCCCGCCTCCACCAGACAGTCGAGGAGACCGGCGCACGTCACATCATCACCTTGCTCAAGGACATCTCGCTGGTCGAGCGCCCACCCACGGTGGATGCGAAAAATCATTTGCACATCGATGTCGACGACATCAACTGCCCGCTCGACGGCTATAATCATCCGTGCGAGGACCACGTCGCGCGGCTAATGCGCTTCGTCACAAGTTGGGATCGCTCGGCGCCGATGGTGATTTATTGCTACGCCGGCATTAGCCGTTCGACGGCGAGCGCCTATGCCGCGGCTTGCGCGCTTAATCCCGACCGCGATGAGATGGCGATCGCGCAGGAGATGCGCCGCGCCTCGCGCACCGCCATGCCTAACAGCCTGATCGTCTCGCTTGCGGACCGTATTCTTGAACGCCAGGGGCGTATGATCGCCGCCATTGAAGCCATCGGGCCGGGCGACATGGCCTATGAGGCCGATCCGTTTTCACTCGATTTGAAATAGATCTTTTTTGCTCGCCACCACCAGGCGCTGCGCGATGGCCAAATTGACACTCCCCCCGATCGAGATTGGCCTCACCGCCGCAATTGTAGCGACCGAGGACGACGAGCCGACAATTCTCGTCGCGTCTGACCGTGGCAAAGGGGAGCCGCGCGCCGGACTTCCCTTCGGTCCTTTCGACCCGCGCACGCACCGCACCTTCGAGATCGGACTGCATGCTTGGGTCGAGGAGCAGACCGGGCTGCGCCTGGGCTATGTGGAGCAGCTTTATACATTCGGCGATCGCGGCCGCCATCTTGCGCAGGACGCCGGTCCGCATGTGGTCTCGGTCGGCTATCTGGCGCTCAGCCGGATGCCAGACAACGCAAGCCTGCGCGCTTCCGCCGCCGGCTTCGAGCCCTGGTATCGGTTCTTCCCGTGGGAGGACTGGCGTGAAGGCCAGCCGGAAATCCTCGACTCCGCCATCTTGCCGCTGCTGAAGGCTTGGGCCGCAGGCAAACAGGAGCCGGAGGCCGGCCGCGCGCTTGGCCGTCAGGAGCGGCTGCGGCTCTGCTTCGGCATCGACGCAAGCCCGTGGGATGAGGAGAAAGTGCTCGACCGCTACGAACTGCTCTACGAGGCGGGCCTGGTAGAGGAGGCAAAGCGCGACGGCCGCGAGGCAGCGCTCGCGCGCGAAACGCTGCCCGCGTTAGGCGAGGCCATGCGTTTCGACCACCGGCGCATTCTGGCTACCGCCATCGCGCGGCTGCGCGCCAAGCTGAAATACCGCCCGGTGATCTTCGAGCTGATGCCGGCGGAATTTACGCTGACCGAGTTGCAGCTGACGGTGGAAGCGATTTCGGGCCGGCACCTGCATAAACAAAACTTCCGCCGCTTGGTGGAGACCGGCGCGCTGGTCGAGCCTACCGGCGAAATGTCGACCTCCACCGGCGGACGCCCTGCTGCCCGCTTTCGTTTCCGGCGTGAAGTGATGCAGGAACGCCCTTCGCCAGGCTTGCGGCTTGGCGGGCGCGGCTAACCTCGCACGAGCAAATCAGTCGTTGTCGTTGGATTCCGTAGCGACACGCACGCACTCGGTAGCCGACGCCGCACGCACTTTGGCGGCGCGCGAACGTGTCATGGTCGCGAGATCGACCCGCCCGGACTTGCGATTGAACTCGCAATAGGCAAATCCAAGCCCGGAAATCGAACCGCGGAAGCTCGCCTGATCGATCTTCTGCAGATTGAAGCAGGGCTGGAACGGCAGGCCCTGCATGGAAGCGCAGACCGCCTCCGGCTTGACCTGCAGCGTGCCGGCCGGAAGCCGAACGTTGCGAACGGGACCGTTGCCGCCGAACTGGACCGAGCCGGCGACCGAACCGTCCGCGTAGATGCGACCCGCGCCGCGCGTGCCCTCAAAACAATTGAAGGCGAACAGCTTGCCGGCGATGAACCGGCGCGCTTCTTCCGGTTTCAGCTCTTCGGCAAAAGCCGGGGCGCTCGCCATGAGCCCCAGCACGATGACGGCCATACGCTTAAACATCCGGATCAACCCCCACTCGACGCCTGCGGAAATCCTAACGGATTTTTGTTAATGAAAATCTTACCATGACGCCTCCGGCAGATGGAAGGCGGAATTTTCCCCAATTTTCAGGCGGTTATCCGATTTTCACCAGCATACGCCCGCGCACCTTACCCTCGACGATGCGCGGCGCAGTGGTAATCACGTCCGCAAGCCCGATCTCGCTGGTCATGGTGGCAAGCTTGCCACGGTCGAGATCTGACTCCAGCCGCCGCCAAGCCTCGCGCCGCAGCACAAGCGGGCACATCACCGAGTTGATGCCGAGGAGTGAGACACCGCGCAGGATGAAAGGTGCGACGCTGGTCGGAAGATCCATGCCGCCCGCCAGGCCGCAAGCCGCGACCGCGCCTTCGCTACGCGTCATCGACAGCACATTCGCGAGCGTCGTCGAGCCCACGGTATCAATTCCGGCGGCCCAGCGTTCTTTTGCCAGCGGCTTTGCGGGACCGCTCAATTCCGCACGATCGATGACTTCGGCGGCGCCCAGCGTTTTCAGGTAGTCGGTTTCCTGCAGGCGGCCGGTGGAGGCGACCACATGTCGGCCGAGCTTGGCCAGCAATGCGACCGCAACCGAGCCGACACCCCCGGCCGCACCGGTGACGATCACCGGCCCGGGTTGCGAAGCGAGGCCGTGGCGCTCCAACGCCATGACGCAAAGCATGGCGGTATAGCCGGCCGTGCCAATCGCCATGGCGTCACGCGTGCTCAGGCCCGGCGGCAGCGGCACCAGCCAATCGCCTTTGACACGGGCCCTTTCGGCATAGGCGCCGAGATGCGTTTCACCCAAACCCCAACCATTGCAGATGACCTTGTCGCCGGATTTCCAGGCGGGATGCGAAGAGGTTTCCACCGTGCCGGCGAGATCGACTCCCGGGATCATGGGAAAGCGGCGCACCACCGGCGCCTTGCCGCTGATAGCGAGACCATCCTTGTAGTTCACCGTCGACCATTCGATCCGAATGGTGACGTCGCCGTCCATCAGGTCCCCATCGTCGAAATCCGTGAGCGCGACCTTTTGGCCGCTGTCGCCCTTTTCGATCACGATGGCTTTGAAGCGGGGCACGGATTGACCTCGTCGTCATGGCCGGGCTTGTCCCGGCCATCTAGATCAGGGACGCAACCCCGTGCCTACCTAAGCGAGATGCCCGACACAAGGCCGGGCATGACAAGAAAATTAGGCTGCCGCAGTGGCCATGCGTGCCACCGGTTTTTCCACGATCGGCAGATTGACCAGCGCCGAGATCACGCCAAGCGCGACCGCGCCCCACCAGACCACGTCATAGGAGCCGGTTTGCTCGTAAAGAAGGCCGCCGAGCCAGACCCCGAGGAAGCCGCCGACCTGGTGGCTGAAGAAGGCGATGCCCGCCAGCATGGTGAGCCAGCGCGTGCCGAATATTACGGCAATGATGCCGTTGGTCGGGGGCACGGTCGACAGCCAGAGCAGCCCCATGATGGCGCCGAAGGCGATCGCCGAGGCCGGACTTGCCGGCAATGTGATGAAGGCGACGATCGCCAGCGAGCGCGTGGCATAAATGAAGGAAAGCAGATACCGCTTCGGCATTTTGTCGGACAGCCAGCCAGCCAGCAACGAACCGATGATGTTGAAAAGCCCGATCGCCGCCAGGGTCCAGCCACCGTCTTCAACCGTCAGGCCGCGATCAGTCAGATAGCCCGGCAGGTGCACCGTGATGAAGAACAGCTGGAAGCCGCAGGTGAAAAAACCGATCACCAGCAGCACATAACTGCGCTGGCCAAAAGCCTCCATCAGCGACTGCCGCAGCGATTGCGTCTCCAGTCCTGCCGCCGAAGATGACTCCATGCTTGGCGTCGCCAGCGGCACCGACAGCGGCATGATCAGCGCTACGAGCAGCGCGAAGCCGAGCAGCGCGATCTGCCAGTCGAACTCGCGCAAGAGGAGAATGGCGAGCGGCGCAAACAGGAACTGGCCGAAGGAGCCCGCAGCAGTGCCGACGCCGAAGGCGAGTGAACGCCATTCCGCCGGCATTAGCTTGGCGAAAGCGCCGAGCACGACTTGGAAGCCGGCCCCGGACAGGCCAAAGCCGACGAGAACACCGGCGCTGACATAGAACAGGAGCGGCGAGTTGCCACCGAAGGCCATCAGCAAGAGGCCGGCGGCATGGAGCAGTGCACCGGCGGCGAGCACGCGCGCGGCGCCGTAGCGATCGGCAATGGCGCCGGCGATCGGCTGCCCCGCGCCCCATAGCAACATCTGCAAGGCCAGGCCGAGGGAAAACACATCGCGGCCCCAGCCTTGCGCCACCGACACTGGCGTGAGGAACAGTCCGAGCGTCGAGCGCGGCCCGAAGCCGAGCGCCGACACGGCCGCGCCGCAGACCAGGATCACGGCTGGCGTGCGCCAGGTCATCAATTTCGAAGTGGCGAGAACGGTCATGAAAAATTCCGGAGGGAGCGCAGTCGCGCGCGACGCCTTGCGTGCATCCCTACTCTTTCAGCGGAACGCCGACAAATTTCTTTTCCGAATGGATTTGTTCTCGCGTGGAGATCGGTCAGTTCCACAGGACGCCCCACGCGAGGGCATGGCTGATTGTCAGCGGAGGGGTAGCGGTGCGGGCCAGGAAGTGCTATATAGGATTTGCTCTAAGTGAGAAGAAGCCGGTCGCAGCCGGGTATTTTTTGTCCCAAGTTATGCTCAAACGGAGCATATAAGGGGAGGCAGGCATGCCGATTATCGAAACCCTTGGCCCGCAGGCCAGAAGTGCCCATCCCGCGCCGCAGGCGCGACGGGCACGCACGCGTTTCCCGATCTTGCCCATGCCCGCGCTGGAATGGAACGCGGAAGTGGAGCGCGAGACCGCGCATCTCTATGAGCGCGTGAAAAACGTCATTCCCTCGGTGGAGTGGCCGTTCTTCGCGCCCTATGTGCGTGCGATCAACAAGCTCAAGAAAGAGCGCAATGCGGTTATTCTGGCGCATAATTATCAGACGCCGGAAATCTATAACTGCGTATCCGACGTCGTCGGTGACTCGCTGCAGCTTGCGCGTGAGGCGGCCAAGGCCGACGCCGACGTGATCGTGCAATGTGGCGTCCACTTCATGGCGGAGACCGCCAAGATCCTAAATCCCGACAAGGTCGTGCTGATTCCCGACGTGAAGGCCGGCTGCTCGCTGGCGGAGTCCATCACCGCGGAGGACGTGCGGCTGTTGCGCGAGCGCTTCCCCGGCGTGCCGGTGGTGACTTACGTGAACACGTCGGCCGAGGTGAAGGCCGAGAGCGACATCTGCTGCACCTCTGCGAACGCCGTGCAGGTGGTCGAGAGTCTCGGCGCCGACAAGGTGATCTTCCTTCCGGATCAGTATCTCGCTTCCTATGTCGCCTCCCAGAGCAAGGTGAAGATCATCGCCTGGAAAGGCGCCTGCGAGGTGCATGAGCGTTTTACCGGCGAGGAGTTGCGCCGCGTGCGCGAGGACGATCCCTCGGTGCAGATCATCGCGCATCCGGAATGCCCACCCGACGTAATTGCCGAGGCGGATTACACGGGTTCGACTTCCGGCATGATCGACTTTGTGCGCAAACACCAGCCGAAGCGCGTCGTGCTCGTCACCGAATGCTCAATGGCGGACAACGTCTCGGCAGAGCTGCCGAACGTGCAGTTCGTGCGGCCGTGCAATCTCTGCCCGCATATGAAGCGCATCACCTTGCCAAAGATCCTCGACAGCCTGGTCTATATGCAGGAAGAGGTCTGGGTGGATCCCGCCATCGCCGCCAAGGCCCGCCGCGCCGTCGAGCGCATGGTGAACCTGAAGAGCTGAGCTCTGCCTGTCCTCCTCGCGGGGACGGGCGAAAGGGCGGTATGCTGCAACAACCCAATATCCTCATCATCGGCGGTGGGCTCGCCGGCCTGTTCTGCGCGCTGAAGCTGGCGCCGCGGCCGGTGACCGTGCTGGCCTCCGCACCGATCGGCGAAGGCGCCTCCACTGCCTGGGCCCAGGGCGGCATCGCCGCCGCGGTGGCGGAAGACGACACGGCGGAAGCCCATGCGCGTGACACCATCGCTGCCGGGGCGGGCCTGGTTGACGAAGATGTGGCGCGGGGCATGGCTGAGGAAGCCGGCGAGCGCGTGCATGATCTTCTCTCCTATGGCGTGCCTTTCGACAAGGATCTGCAGGGACGGCTCGCGGTTTCGCGCGAGGCGGCGCATTCCGCCCGCCGTATTGTCCGGGTGCAGGGCGACATGGCCGGCGGCGCCATTATGGCGGCGCTGGCCGATGCCGTGCGCAGAACGCCGTCGATTCATGTGCTGGAAGGGCTTTCGGCGGAAGAAGCTGGTGACCGCGAACGGAGCGGTGATCGGCGCAAAAGCACGCGACATGACAGGCCGGCTTGTCACCCTGCCCGCCTCGGCCGTGGTGCTCGCAACCGGCGGCATCGGCCATCTCTATGCGGTCACCACCAACCCGGCGGAGGCACGCGGCATCGGGCTTGCGATCGCCGCGCGCGCCGGCGCCATGTTAGCCGATACCGAGTTCGTGCAATTCCATCCGACCGCCATCGACATCGGCCGCGATCCGGCCCCGCTTGCAACGGAAGCACTGCGCGGCGACGGCGCGGTGCTCGTTAACGGCAAGGGCGAGCGCTTCATGCGCGCGCTGCACCCGGACGGCGACCTCGCGCCGCGCGACGTGGTCGCCCGCGGGGTCTTTGCCGAAATCGCCGCCGGGCGCGGCGCTTTTCTCGACGCGCGCGAAGCCATCGGGACTTCCTTCATGGCGCGCTTTCCCACCGTTTACGCAAGCTGCATGGCGGCCGGCATCAATCCCGCCCGCGATCTCATCCCGATCGCGCCGGCGGCGCATTACCACATGGGCGGCGTGGCGGTGGATGCGCGCGGCCGCAGCTCGGTCGCCGGATTATGGGCTGCGGGCGAAGTCGCCTGCACCGGCGCGCATGGCGCCAACCGGCTTGCCTCCAACTCGCTGCTTGAAGCCGTGGTGTTCGGCGCACGTATCGCGCAGGACATCGGCGGGATCAACTTGCAAACGCCCCCAGCTTCAATAACGAAAGTTGCGGCAGCTGATTCCGTGCCAGAAATGCGCGACGACGAGTTGCGCAAAATCATGTCCGCGCATGTAGGCGTGATCCGTGACGCCGAAGGGCTGTCGCGCGCAATCGCACAGATCTCCCGGATCGAGCTTGAGGCATCCTCGCCTGTCCTTCGCAACATGGCGACGGCAGCGCTGCTGATCGCGACCGCGGCCTGGCGGCGGCGGGAAAGCCGCGGCGGGCATTACCGCTCCGATTATCCGCAGCCGGATAAGGCTCAGGCACGCCGCGCCTTCATGACGCTGCACGATGCGCGCGCGATTGCCGAACGGGCAGCCGCCCTGCCCGCCGCAGCCCTTTGAGAATGCCCATGTCAGGCACTTTGCTCTGCCCCGATGCTTTTCTCTCGCCGCTCGAGATCGACGAGGCGGTGACGCGCGCGCTGGCGGAGGATCTGGGCCGCGCCGGCGACGTGACCTCGATTGCAACGGTGCCGGAAGAAACGCGCGGCCGCGCGATTGTCGCCGCCCGCAAGGCCGGCCGCATTGCCGGCTTGCCGCTGGTGGAAGCCGCCTTCCGCAAGCTCGCCCCGGAGATGGAGATCAAGGCGCATGCCCGCGACGGTGACGCGGTGGCGGCGAACACTACCCTGATGACGGTTACCGGCCCCGCGCGCGCCATGCTGGCGTCGGAACGCGTGGCGTTGAATTTTGTCGGGCATCTTTCCGGCGTTGCCACCGCCACGGCGGAATATGTGCGCCGCGTCGCGCATACCAAGACGCGCGTCACCTGCACGCGCAAGACGCTTCCCGGCCTGCGCGCCCTGCAGAAATACGCCATCCGTTGCGGCGGCGGTTTCAATCATCGCTTCGGGCTCGATGACGCGGTGCTGATCAAGGACAACCATGTGGCGGTGGCCGGCGGCATCCGGCCGGTACTGGAGCGCGCCCGCGCCACCGTCGGCCATCTGGTGAAGATCGAAATCGAGGTGGATTCACTCGAGCAGCTGCGCGAGGTGCTGGACACCGGCCTCGCCGACGTTGTGCTGCTCGACAATTTCGATGTGCCTCGCCTGCGCGAGGCGGTCGCGCTGGTGAAGGGCAAGCTTGTCACCGAGGCCTCCGGCGGCATTACCTTGGACAGCGTTGCCGCCATTGCCGAAACGGGGGTCGATTACGTCTCCTCCGGCGCGCTGACGCATTCGGTGATCAATCTCGATATCGGGCTCGATATCGAGATGTGAGATCAGCAGGCGCTCCTACAACCTCATCCTCATCCTGAGGAGGCGCACCGATCTCGGGTCTACCCGAGATCGGCACAATTTATGTGTCCAAGTCGGCTATAGCCGACTTGGAAGCGCCGTCTCGAAGGATGGGCAACAGGCACAGTTCTGGACAGAGCCGGGCCTCGATGGTTCGAGACGCGCAGCTTCGCTGCGCTCCTCACCATGAGGAGATAGATTGCCGGCTGAAAGAGTACGGCTAGCGTTACAGCTTGGCGATGGCCTCGTTGGTCGCCGCGGTGGTCCCCCAGGCGGGCGCCTCCTCGCCGTCACCCCATTTGCGCGGCCGATAGAAAGTGTGCACGCCGAATTTATACAGCCGCTTCATTTCCCGCACCCATTTCGGCCGAACCCAGTAGGCGTGGTAGTGCGTCGCGCGGTTGACTTCCGGCAGCCAATATTTGCCATCGAGCACGTCGCGCGCGATGCGCGTGGCGCGCGACCAGGCCTGCGGCTCGGTGATGGTGTTGGGAATGCCGTCGCAGGCAAAAGTAAACTGGCAGGCGAGGCGCCGGTGCGCATTCTGATACACCGCCCCGCAGACGCTGCGCGGATAAAAGCCGGAGAACACCCTGTTCATTACGACCTGCGCCACCGCGATCTGGCCGCGTGTCGCCTCGCCACGCGCTTCGAAATAGACCGCGTCGGCCAGGCATTTCTCCGCTTTGGTGCGTGCTTGGCCATCGAGCTTCAGCCGCTCAGCCGGCGTGAATGGGCGTTTGCCCTCGCCGGTGACTTCGCCCTTCGGTGCGATGCTCTCGCCGCCTTGAGTATCCGCCGGCACCTGCTTGGGATCGAGCGCCGATTGCTTGATGTCGGGATCGGCGGGCGCTGCCGGCGCGATAATCGACGGTTCCTCGCCTGGCCTCCATTTCTCGATGGCGCCCGGCGCATCGCCGAGTGGCTCGTTGCCGAAATAGAGCCGCGCCATTTCCACCATCGGCTCGACAGCCTCGGTTGAAGTAAAATCCTCAGCTTCGGCAACCACGACGTCGACCGGATCCGGAATATCTTCACCGGGATTCTCGGAAGCTTCCGACGCCTCCGGGGTCGCTTCGGCTTCCACAGCAACGCCCGGGTTATCTTCCGGCCTGGCGGCCGTCGGCGCTTCGTTCCCGCCAGCCGCGGTATCCGCGGCAACGCTCTCAACCGGTTCGGATTCCGCCGGCACAGCAACCGGCTGGGCTGGCAGCGAGGCCGCGGCGGACGGTTCATCCGCCGCGTTGACGGCATCCTGAGCCGGCGGAGGAGGATACAGCACCGGTTGCCGGTCTCCCTTGGCTCTCCGGTCGATCGTTGGGAATGGCAGCGAAGAATCGTCGCTGCCCGGCTGCAGGTCCCAAGACCCTAGCGTGATCATACGCGGATCAAGGCTGGCAAGCCGATAACTCAAGGGCTGCGGTACGGCGGTTCCGACCGGCCGGGAGAAACTGAAGGTTGCGGCATGAATGGTGCCGAAGGCGGAGGCCCGGATGTGCTGGCGCCAATGCGCGGCGATGTCAGGCTGCCGGGCAATGAGGGCGGCGACATCCTGGTGGCCAATCTGGTTCGGCGCGAGCGCGAAAACAAAAACGCAAAGGCCGCAGGGCGCCAAAAACATACCCTTCGGCCTAGCATCCCCTGTCATTCTTTACGCTCACGCCACGCTAGGCCACGACGCAACGAATACCGTTGCCGACTGACGCGCAGTGGCGCCAATGCGACGGATTTCTTTATTGCTGAATTAACCTTGCGATTTTGTTAAGCCGTGCCGGCGCGGTTCCCGGACGTGCATGGCTAAGCATTCGTTAACCGCGCAGCCGCCGACGATTTGGTGGCGATGACGCCAGCCCGCAAAAAAGGAAAAACGAAAAGAACTACGCCTGTCCGGCGGCAGTCTTGCCGAGCGCGGCCTGGGCGGCGGCAAGCCGCGCGATCGGTACCCGGAACGGCGAACAGGACACGTAGTCAAGCCCGACCTGGTGGCAGAAGGCCACCGAATCCGGATCGCCGCCGTGCTCGCCGCAGATGCCGACCTTGAGATTTGCGCGCGCCTTGCGTCCGCGCTCGACACCGATGCGCACCAATTCGCCAACGCCCTGCTGATCGATGGAGATGAAGGGATCAATGGGCAGGATTCCGCGCGCGGTATAGATGCCAAGGAAACTCGCGGCGTCGTCGCGGCTGATGCCGTAGGTGGTCTGCGTGAGGTCGTTCGTGCCGAAGGAGAAGAACTCCGCTGTCTGCGCAATTTCACCGGCAATGAGGGCGGCGCGCGGCAGTTCGATCATGGTGCCAACCTGATACGTCAGTTTCTTGCCGGTTTCCTTGGTCACCGCCTCCGCCATGGCATCGATGCGTGACTTGATCAGGTCAAACTCGGCTTTGGTGGCGATCAACGGCACCATCACTTCCGGAACCACCGGCTTTCCTGTCTGGCCAGCTGCTTCCACCGCCGCCTCGAAAATGGCGCGCGCCTGCATCTCCGCGATCTCGGGATAGGCGATGGCGATGCGGCAGCCGCGGAAGCCGAGCATCGGATTGAACTCGTGCAGTTCCTGCGCGCGCGCCGCGAGCTTTTTCTTGTCCGCGCCCATTGCGGCTGCGACCTCGGCGATTTCCTGCTCGCCATGCGGCAGAAATTCATGCAGCGGGGGATCGAGCAGACGGATGGTCACCGGCAATCCGCCCATGATCTCGAACAGTTCGACAAAATCCGCCCGCTGCATCGGCAACAGTTTCGCTATTGCGCGTGCGGCGCGCCTTCTCGTCGTCCGCGAGGATCATCTCGCGCACGGCCTGGATGCGGTCCTCGTCGAAGAACATGTGTTCGGTGCGGCAGAGCCCGATCCCCTCGGCGCCGAATTTCACCGCCACGCGGGCGTCGTTCGGCGTGTCGGCATTCGCCCGCACGCCAAGCTTGCGCACGGCATCGGCCCAGGCGATCAGCGTGCCAAATTCGCCCGAAAGCTCAGGCTCCACCATCGGGATGCGTCCCGCCAGCACCTGTCCGGTTGAGCCGTCGATGGTAATGACGTCGCCTTCCTTCAGAGTCACGCCGCCAGCCGACATGGTGCGGGCGGCGGGATCCACACGGATAGTGCCGGCCCCGGAAACGCAGGCTTTGCCCATGCCGCGCGCGACTACGGCGGCGTGCGAGGTCATGCCGCCGCGCGTGGTTAGAATGCCTTCCGACGCATGCATGCCGTGGATATCTTCCGGGCTGGTTTCAACCCGCACCAGAATGACTTTATGGCCATCGGCCTTCAGCTTCGCCGCGTCATCCGATGAGAACACGATCTCGCCCGATGCCGCGCCCGGCGAAGCGGGCAATCCGGTGGCGATGACCTTGCGCTCGGCCTTTGGATCGATCGTCGGGTGCAGCAATTGGTCGAGCGAGGCGGGCTCGATACGGGTGACTGCTTCTTCCTTCGTGATCAGCCCTTCATTCGCCAATTCGACCGCGATACGCAGCGCCGCCTTGGCGGTGCGCTTGCCCGCGCGCGTCTGCAGCATCCAGAGCTTGCCCTGCTCAATGGTAAATTCCAGGTCCTGCATGTCGCGGTAGTGCTGCTCCAGCGCCTGATAGATGCGCGTGAGCTCAGCGAAGGCTTGCGGCATCGTGTTTTCCAGCGACGGCTTGTTGGAACCGGCTTCCTTGCGCGCGGCCTCGGTAATTTCCTGCGGCGTGCGGATGCCGGCGACGACGTCTTCACCCTGCGCGTTGATAAGAAATTCGCCGTAGAGGCTTCGCTCCCCGGTGGAGGGATTGCGCGTGAAGGCCACCCCGGTGGCGGAAGTTTCGCCCATATTGCCGAAGACCATGGCCTGCACATTGACCGCGGTGCCCCACTCCTCCGGAATATTGTGCAGCCGGCGATAGGTTTTCGCGCGCGCATTCATCCAGGAGCCAAACACCGCGCCGATGGCGCCCCAGAGCTGCTGTTGCGGATCCTGCGGGAACGGCTGGCCCTGCTCTTCCTCCACGCGCTCCTTGTAGCGCTTAACCAGCTTCACCCAATCATCCGCCGTGACTTCGGTATCAAGCGAATAGCCGTTGCGGTCTTTATGCGCCTCGAGGATTTCCTCAAAGTGATGGTGGTCCATCCCGAGCACCACGTTGGAATACATGGTGATGAAGCGGCGGTAGCTGTCATAGGCAAAGCGGCGGTCCCCGGCCTTCTTCGCCAGCGCCTCGACCGTTTCGTCATTAAGCCCGAGATTAAGGACGGTATCCATCATTCCTGGCATCGACGCGCGCGCGCCGGAACGCACCGACACCAGCAGCGGATTTTCGCGGTCGCCGAACTTCTTGCCGGCAAGACGCGCGATATGATCAAGCGCAGCCTTTACCTGAGCTTCGAGATCGGATGGATATTTGCTGCCCTTGGCATAGAAATAACTGCAGACTTCGGTACTGATGGTGAAGCCAGGCGGTACCGGCAGACCCAAGCCCGCCATCTCGGCCAGACCCGCGCCTTTGCCGCCGAGGAGCTCGCGCATATTTCCGCGGCCTTCGGCTTTGCCGTCACCGAATGTATAGACCCATTTCGTCATTACTCATTCCAATGCGTTGCGCCGGCCCCTGCCGGCGCTGCCAGCCGATCGAACTCATGCAGAAATCAGCGGAGGACTCCGAGACCAAACAGTCCAACAACGATGAGATAGATGGCAACCAGATAATTAAGAAAGCGCGGCATGATCAGGATCAGAATGCCGACAAGCAGGGCAAGAATGGCCGGAATATTGGTCATCGCGATGTTCATCGAGGTCTCCATGGGATCAGGGCACAACCATCAAAGACGAAGAGTGTTCCCGCCTGGGTTGTGCGGGTCAAGATGAAGCTTGCTGTCCTCCGATCTTGGAAAAGTCCGCCACCGCTGCGGTCGCCTCGCGGATTTCATTCAGCAACTTGAGACGATTCTCGCGCAGCTTGGCGTCGTCTTCCACATTCACCGTGACCTTGTCGAAAAAGGCGTCGACGAAGGGCCGAAGCGTGGCGATGGCGGTCATGGCGGCGGTGAAATCTTCCGCCTCCAATGCGGCTGCGGCTTCCGCTTTCGCCGATACGATAGCCTCCGCCAGCGCGCGCTCCTCGTCTTGCTTATATGCTTTGGCGTCGGGCGCGCCGGTATAGCTCTTGTTGTCCTTCTTTTCCTCAATCCGGATGATGTTGGCCGCGCGCCTGTAGCCGGCGAGCAAATTCTTGCCGTTTTCGGTTTCCAAGAAGTCAGCGAGCGCCTCCACGCGGCGTACGATGATCAACAAATCGTCTTGGCGTTCGAGGCTGAAAACCGCATCCACCAGATCGTGGCGTGCACCGCCCTCACGCAAATGGATCTTCAGCCTGTCGGCGAAGAAGCCGAGCATGTCGGCAGCCAATTCATGCCCGACAGCATCGATGTCGGGCACTTTCGCATGCGGATCATCGCCCTTCGCGGTGCTTGCGATGCTGTCGGTCCAGCGATGCAGTACATCAGCGATCAGCCGGGAGGCGATGCTTTCCTCCTCTGACTCGTCCTTGCCAAGCGAGATGTGATGGCGCCGCGCCAGGATCGGTCGGCTCGCCGATTCCGCGACACGGATAATGCGCAGCCGCAGCTTGTTCTCCAGCACGATGCGGATGATGCCCAGAGCCGCGCGGCGCAAGGCATAAGGATCCTTCGAGCCGGTGGGCTTTTCCTCGATCGCCCAGAAGCCCGCGAGCGTGTCGAATTTGTCCGCCAAGGCGACCGCCACCGACACCGGCTCTGACGGCACGCGATCAGAGGGCCCCTGCGGCTTGTAATGATCTTCGATCGCGCGCGCGACGCTTTCGTCCTCGCCTTGCGCCTGCCCGTAATAACGGCCCATCACGCCTTGCAATTCGGGGAACTCGCCGACCATCTCGCTGACCAGATCGGTCTTGGCGAGTTTTGCGGCGCGCTCGGCCAATGCCGGATCGGCGCCGACCGCGGGTGCCAACTCGTGCGCCAGCCGCTGGATGCGCTCGATGCGTTCAACTTGGCTTCCGAGCTTTTCATGGAAGACAATGCCGGACAATTTCGGCAGCCGGTCTTCCAGCTTGGTCTTCAGGTCAGTCTCATAAAAGAATTTCGCGTCAGAAAGCCGCGCGCGGATCACGCGCTCGTTGCCGGCGACGATGGCCTTGCCGCCGTCCGCGGCTTCAATATTGGAAACGAGAATGAATTTCGCCGCGAGTTTGTCCGTTTTTGCGCCGCGCAGCACAAAACATTTCTGATTGGCGCGGATGGTGCTGCGGATCACTTCCGGCGGGATTTGCAGAAAGGCCTGGTCGAATGTGCCCATCAGCACCACCGGCCATTCCACCAGACCCGCGACCTCGCCCAGGAGATTGGCGTCCTCGACCAGCTCCAGCCCCTGCGCGAAGGCAAGGTTTTTGGCATCCGTGAGGATGATCTCGGCACGGCGCGCCGGATCCAGCACGACCTTGGCCTTTTCGAGATTCTGCACATAGTCGTCGAGCCGGCGCACCTTGAACGGCTGCGGCGCCAGGAAACGATGGCCCTGCGTGGTGTTTCCGGCCTGGATGCCGTCGACCGTGAATTTCACGATCTCGGGATCTTCCGTCTCCGGGCCGAAGGTCGCGACGATGGAATGCAACGGGCGCACCCATGTAAGCCGGCCACTGCCCCAGCGCATTGCCTTCGGCCAGGGAAAACCGCGCACCACTTCCGGCACGATCTCGCCGATCACTTCGATGGCGACGCGTCCGGGCTTTTCGACCACCGCGAGATAAAAGTCGCCCTTCTTGTCGGGTTGCACCTTGGCTTCGCCGATCGATTTCAGCCCCGCGCTCTTGAGAAAGCCGGCAATAGCGCCTTCCGGCGCGCCGACGCGCGGCCCCTTCTTCTCTTCTTTCACGTCCGGCTGCCGGGCAGGAATCCCCTGCACCGCCAACGCCAGCCGCCGCGGAGTCACGAAAGCCTTGGCGCCTTCATAGACCAAACCGGCTGCCACCAGTTTGTCGGTGACGAGCTTGCGCAAATCCTCCGCCGCGCGCGCCTGCATGCGTGCGGGAATTTCTTCGGAGAAAAATTCAAGCAGAAGATCGGGCATGCTGTATTCCGACGCCTGCAGCTTTCGTTCTCGCATATCACGTATCTTTGCACCATGCCTCGTCCCTCCCCCACCCCCTCTTTTCGACCCCTCCCCACCTTCGGGGGGAGGGGTGAAGAGCAGCAGGCGTCTCGTTTTTGTGGCGTTCATATTCGTCACTGGGCCCCGCCGCCTTCGGTCGCGAGCCATGCCTCGCCGCAAGCTTTCGCCAGCTCCCGCACCCGCAGGATGTAACTTTGCCGCTCGGTCACCGAGATCACGCCGCGCGCATCGAGCAGATTGAACACGTGGCTGGCCTTGATGCATTGATCATAGGCCGGCAGCGCCATCAGGTGGCGCTCTTTGTTCCCGCCTTCCCATCCGGCTTCGAGGTATTTGCGGCAAGCCGCCTCCGCCATCTTGAATTGCGCAAACAACATCTCGACGTCGGAATGTTCGAAATTGTGCCGCGAATATTCCTGCTCGGCCTGCAGGAAGACATCGCCATAGGTGACCTTCTGCTCGCCTTCGCGACCGTTGAAGTTCAGGTCGTAAACCCGGTCGACGCCCTGCACATACATGGCGAGCCGCTCCAGCCCGTAGGTCAGTTCGCCCGAGACGGGCGCGCATTCGAAGCCCGCCACCTGCTGGAAATAAGTAAACTGGGAGACTTCCATGCCGTCGCACCAGCATTCCCAGCCGAGACCCCAGGCGCCGAGCGTAGGGCTTTCCCAGTCGTCCTCCACGAAACGGATGTCATGCAAGGTGGCATCGATGCCGATGGCAGAGAGCGATTGCAGATAGAGATCCTGCAGATCAGGCGGTGACGGCTTCAGGATCACCTGGAACTGGTAATAATGCTGCAGCCGGTTCGGATTTTCGCCATAGCGGCCGTCTTTCGGTCGGCGCGAGGGCTGCACATAGGCCGCATTCCACGCCTTCGGACCGAGTGCCCGCAAAGTCGTAGCGGGATGGAAGGTGCCGGCGCCTACTTCCATGTCATAGGGCTGCAGGATGACGCAGCCCTGTTCCGCCCAAAACCGTTGCAGTGTAAGGATCAGCCCCTGGAATGAGCGGCGGGGATCCATGTCAGTTTGCTGGGCGGCTGATTGGTCGGCGGCGCTCATGGCGCCGGTCTATCGGCGGCCTGTAGGGGGGTCAAGCCGAAGGGCGGCCCACTAAGCGGGCGGCAACGCAAGCGTTCTGCTTCAGTCCGGCTGCCGGACGGATCGGTCGTCAGTCTGTAATCGGGATTAGCGTACCCGGTATTCGCCGGTTTGCGGGTCGCGTCTTAGCGTCGGATAGACCTGACGGTCTGTCACGCGCACGCGCGTCTTGGCTTCGTCAAGCTCGGCGTTCACGCGGCGCACTTCCTTCACCACCCAGTGCACGACGGCGGCGGCGCCGAGTGCAGCCAAGGTCCATTTGACCAGCGGTGGAATCACGAGTTGATCCATGTGAGCTCCTCCCCAAATCTTCCGCATTATAGTCCATAACGCGACCACAACGCACGCGCTTCCAGCGCGGAAACCATGTCCTCCGCCCATCCGGGAGGGTAGGCGAGAAGATCGCGTTCGGAGGCGATGCCGCGCAGGCGGCGCCCGAAGAAACTTCGTTCAGTCGCTACCAGCGGCAGCAACACTTCCTCGCCGTAGCGCTCCCGCAGAAACGACCGAAGGTCGCCGATGGCGTCGGCGATGCCGAGTTCGACCGCAGTCGAGCCGGTCCAATATTCTCCTGAAAACAAGGTTTTTTCTGGACCCGCCAGTTTCGCCCCGCGGCGGTCCTTCACCAGCGAGATAAAGGCACGGTGGATCTCGTTCTGGATTTGCTTCAGCCGTTTCACGTCTTCCGGCTTTTCCGGAAGAAAGGGATCGAGCATCGCTTTACGTTCGCCGGAGGTATAGAGACGCCGCTCGACCCCGACCTTTTCCATCAGTTTGTCGAAACCGAAGGATCCGCCCACTACTCCGATGGAGCCGATCATCGACGACATATCGCAGATGATCTCGTCGGCGGCACAGGCGATCATATAGCCGCCGGAGGCGCCCACATCCTCGACAAAGGCGATGACGCGCAGTCCCTTTTCTTCGGCGAGCTGGCGGATGCGGCGGAAGATCAGATGCGATTGCGCAGGAGAGCCGCCGGGCGAGTTAATGACCAGCGCCACGGCGCGCGCGTGCCGCATGGAAAATGCGCGCTCGAGCGCGCGGGCGATGCCGGCCAATGTCAGGCCGGGCTTCAGCGGGGTGGAGAAACCGATGATGCCGGTGAGACGCACCACCGGCACAATCGGGATATCGCCGCGCAGCCGGCGCGGCAGAATCGGTTTGATCGCCTCGAACACGCGATTCCCGAACTGACGGCGCTGGAAGCGTTGGCTGGCTCATCGCTTTTCCTTAGATCACCGGCCTGATCAGGCCAAGTTACGCATTATTAACCGTTGGAATGCTTCTTGCACGATCAGCGGACGCCCGCGAAAAATACCGCCAGCCAGGCCAAGAAAATGGACCCGAAACTCTACTTGCTGTTCGCTCTTTACAGCGCCATCCTCGCCAGCGCCTTCCATAAAAACCTGCGTGAATACATAGGAAAATGGCGCTTCTCGCGCCTGTTTTAAGGGCGAGTTGCGAGCCAGGCCTAAGCTAGCCATCGCATCGCTGCCGGCGGGCTCGCCTCATAACTCGGCAAGCGGCAGTGTCAATCTGCCGCGCAAAACGGCATCCGCAACCGCAGCGGGACGGCCGTCTGCATCGTTGAGTATCAGTCCAGGATAGATCGTCAGCGGGGCGCGGCTTTGCTTCGCGGCCCGCACTAACACGCGGATGGCGGGAGCGTCGGGCTTTGGATGCACCGGCATCACCCCCACGCCGCCGAAGCCGCGCGCCAATAGCGCAATCACGTCGACCAGCCCATCAGCACGCCAGATCAGAGTGAGTACGCCGCGCGCGGAAAGAAGCCGCGCCGCGGCACGCAATCCAGATCTTCAACAATTCGGGTGAGCCTGCATGCGCCAGTCGGCGGCCGGGGTGCGGCGAGGGTTTCTGGCGCGTGACGTCATGGAACGGCGGATTCATCAGCACACGATCAGCCGAGCCCGGATTCAGACCCGCCGCCGCAAAGGCCCGCGCCGGCGCTCCCACATCCAGCGGGATGGCGTTTACGCGGGAAGCCAGGCCGTTGCGCGCGGCATTGTCCGCCGCCAATGCCGTAAGCGCCGGGTCGATATCGACCAAAGTGACGCGCAGACCCTCGACCCGGCTTGCCAGCGCGAGGCCGGCGGCGCCGATGCCCGCGCCGAGATCGACGGCGTGCTCACCTTTCTTCCCCGCGGTTGCCGCCGCCAGCAGAATGGCGTCGTGCCCGACCCGATGGCCGCGGCTTGGCTGATGCAGACGCAGGCGGCCGTCGAGCACCGCGTCGTCGCTGACAGCGGACTCGCTTAGAACTTTACCCGGCATCTGGGCGCAATTCGTGGCCGAGGCCCGCGTCCTGCAGCAGCCGCCGGGCGGCCGGAACGCTGTCTTCGGGAACCAGCACGCGGCGCGGCAGGATGCCGAGTGAACCTTCCAGCACGCTCATGTTCTGATCCAGCACCACGTGCGGGATCTTTGCGCCGTCCAGCAACGCGCCGATGGCGGAGACCAGAACCATGTCGTTGGTGCGGACGAGTTCGCGCATCAATTCTCCAATCAGCCTTTGCGGCGCTCGTCACCGGGCGCGCGATGCGCGAGATAGGCAAGCAGTTTCAATTCCCGACGTCCGCGCGTCACGGTGTCGAGAATGAGCCCGGACATAAAGGCAAGCGCAGCGGCAAGCATTAACCCGGTCGCCAGAACTGCGGTGGGCAGACGCGGGACCAGCCCTTCGCGCATGAAGGTGGCGATGACCGGGACGGCGAGGATGATCGCCACCACCGCCAGTATCGCCGCGATGGCGGAAAAGAACTGGAACGGACGCTCCGACCGGTAAAGCCGCACGATGGTCCACAGGATCCGGAAGCCATCTCGCCAGGTGTTGAGCTTGGAAGCGGAGCCGGCGAGGCGCGAGTAATAGTCCGTCTCCATTTCCGCCACCGGCAGATCGAGTTCAAGCGCATGGACCGTGAGCTCGGTCTCGATCTCAAAGCCGCCGGACAGCACCGGAAATGATTTCACATAGCGGCGGGAGAAGACCCGATAGCCCGACAGGATATCCGAGAAGGCGCGGCCGAAAACCAAGGCAACGAACCTGGTCATCAGCCGATTGCCGGTGCGGTGGCCTGGCCGATAGGCGGTGTGCGCGCGATCCACCCGGACCGCCACCACCATGTCGAGCCGGTCCTCAAGCAGCCGGGCGATCAAGCCGCGCACGCTCGCGGCATCATAGGTCGCGTCGCCATCCACCAACACGTAGATATCGGCCTCCACGTCGGTGAACATCCGGCGCACAACGTGCCCCTTGCCCTGGTGCGACTCCCGGCGCACCACCGCGCCCGCCCGCGTGGCGACTTCGACGGTGTTGTCGGTTGAGTTGTTGTCGTAAACGTAGATCGGGGCTTTCGGCAAAGCGGCGCGAAAATCGGCGATCACCTGGGCGATCGACTTTTCCTCGTTATAGCAAGGCACCAGAACCGCGATACGATGCCGCTCGACGGCGTCATCCTCGATGTTTCCGCCCCGCATCGCTTCTGCAATCGTCATCGTTCCTTCCTGCCGCCACTAGCAGAATCGGCGCACTTGCCCCCTCACCATAGCGTTTCTATGCTCATCCGTCCTTGTCAGGAGAAGCCCCTTGGCCGTCGTCGTCCCGTTTGAAAGTCCTTCCTCCGGCTCCGTTGACCGTTTAGCCGAGCTCGTAGCCGCCGACCTGGACCGGGTGAATACCGCCATTCTGTCCCGCACGGGTTCGGAGGTGACGATGATCCCCGAGGTCGCCAACCACCTCATCGCCTCGGGCGGCAAGCGGCTGCGCCCCATGCTGACCTTGGCAATGGCGGACATCACCGGCTATTCCGGTAGCGGGCATATCAAGCTCGCGGCCTCGGTGGAGTTCATGCACACAGCAACGTTGCTGCATGACGACGTTGTGGACGAAAGCGAATTACGCCGCGGCCAGGCGGCCGCCCGCATGCTGTGGGGCAATGAGGCGAGCGTGCTGGTGGGCGATTTCCTGCTCGGACAAGCCTTTAAGATGATGGTGGAAGTGGGCTCGCTGCGCGCTCTGGAAATCCTTTCCTCCGCCGCCGCCGTCATTGCCGAGGGCGAGGTGATGCAGCTCGCGGTGGCCAAGAATACCGCCACGACGGAAGACGAATATCTCTCGGTGATCCGCGCCAAGACCGCTGAGCTGTTTGCCGCCGCCTGCGAAGTCGGCCCGGCGCTCGCGCAAAGACCGAAACCCGAACAGGCCGCCTGCCGCTCCTTCGGCATGAATCTCGGGATCGCATTCCAGCTGGTCGACGATGTACTCGACTATGGCGGCAAAGCCGCCAAGCTAGGCAAGAACGTCGGCGACGATTTCCGCGAAGGAAAGATCACTCTGCCGGTGGTGCTGTCATTCCGCCGCGGCAACGACGAGGAGCGTGCCTTCTGGAAGCGGACGCTGGAAGACAACATGTCGAGCGACGCCGATCTCGAACATGCTATCGGCCTGATGGCCAAGCACCGCGCGCTGGACGACACGATCAAGCGTGCGCAACACTACGGCGCCATGGCCAAGGACGCGCTGGCGCTGTTCCCCGCATCGCAAATGAAGGAGGCGCTGGAAGAGACGGTGCGAATTCTGCATCGCCCGGGCGCACTAGAGCCACGCCGAGCATGAGCTGATCCGAAACGCTGCTATCCCGGATGAAGTCCGAGGACGGGCTTTCGGGCCAGGCCTAGCCGAGCGTCGTTTCCTCTATCCACCAATCCCACCGCGCGGTGCGGAGCTGTCGCGCGGCGGAAGCCGCCGCTTCCGGCGTATCGAAAAGCCCAAAACAGGTTGCGCCGGAACCGGACATGCGGGCGAGCCGGCATGACGGCAGATCGCGCAGCGCGGAAAGCACCTCAGTAATCACCGGTTGTAATGAAATCGCCGCGGCCTCCAGATCGTTGGGCTGCGCCTGCAACAAGGCCAAAAGCTCATCGCGGCTTGTGAAGGAAAGCGGTCGCTGCCGGCGCCAGCGGCCCGGTGCTTAATTTATCGAAGGCGTCGAAAACTTGCCTGGTCGGCATTGCCACAACCGGATTCACCAGCACGGACGGGAGCGGCGGCAGTTTGACAACGGCAGACAGCACTTCTCCGGCGCCGCGCATGATGCGCGGCCGCGGATCGAGGCAGACCGGCACGTCGGCGCCGGTCACGCGCGCCGCTTCGTGCAAGCGCGGATCATCGGGCCCAAGGCCGTTTGCCTGCGCGAGCAGCCGCAAGGCGGCCGCCGCATCCGCCGAGCCGCCACCCAGCCCAGCCGCCACCGGTATCCGCTTGATCAAAGCAAAGTGGCCTATTTTCAAATCGAACACGCGCGCAGCCAGCGCGCCGGCCGCTTTCAGAACGAGATTGTCTGCCGTTGGGCCGCACTCCGCCCGCAGCGGACCCAGCATTTCGAGCCCGCGGGGCCGCAATGGATCGAGACCTAATTCGTCGACGATATCGGAGAAGACGACGAGGCTTTCGATCTCATGCAAGCCGTCGCTGCGGCGGCCAGCGACGCGCAATGTGAGATTGACCTTGGCGGGAGCGCGCGCGGTGAAAGAATCCATGCGGCGGTTCAGCCGCCGCTACGGGACTTTTTTATTTTTTCCGCCTCCGCCGCCGAAGAAGGAGTATCCGTCAGCCCAACTTTCAGCTTTTCCTCGATCTTGGGAAGCTCCTCCGGCTCGGGCTTCAAATCCTTGGCATGCGACCACTGGAACTTGGCCTCATGCAGGCGGCCCACGCGCCAATAGACGTCGCCGAGGTGATCGTTGATCGTCGGGTCTTCCGGCTTGAGCTCGACGGCGCGTTCAAGGTGCTTCACCGCCTCGTCATACTGGCCCAGCCGGTAATAAGCCCAGCCGAGCGAATCGATGATGTAACCGTCCTCCGGCCGCTGCTCGACCGCGCGGCGGATCATGCGCATGCCTTCATCCAGGTTCACGCCCTGGTCGATCCATGAATAGCCGAGATAGTTGAGCACCTGCGGCTGTTCCGGAAAAAGCTCGAGCGCTTTCTTCAGGTCGGCCTCCGCCGTGTCCCATTGTCGCGCGCGCTCGAAGCAGATACCGCGGAAATAATACACCAGCCAGTCCGACTTCTGCGCACTGGTGATCGTCGCGATGGCCTTGGAATAGACATCGGCACATTCCGCATATTTCTTGCGGCCGCGCAGAATATTGCCGAGGGCAAGGATCGCTTCGACGTCCTTCGGCTGTTCCGCGATCAGTTTGTCCAGCAGTTTGCGCGCCTCGTCGGTGCGCTCGAGACCGTCGAGATCAATCGCGAGCTGGATATTGGCATTGCGCCGCATGGGCGAGTTTGCGGGCACGCGTTCATAGAGCTTGATCGCGAGCTCCGGCTTCTTCACCGCCGAATAGAGATCCGCCAGCGCGATCAGCGCCAGCGGATGCGTGGGCTGCAGATAAAGCGCGAGCTGGAGATAGACGAGGCCAAGGTCTTCGCCGCCGCGGCGGCTGATCCAGGTGCCCATGCCGTAGAGTGCTTCCGCCGCGCCTTCCTGCGGCGAACCGACGATCAGCGCAGGCCGGTCGCCCCGCTTGATCCTCTCCTTGGCTGCGAGAATGAGCGGCTGGCGCGGCGATACCTTCTGATAGGCCTCTATGGTCTTGAGGGCCTCGTCTTTGGCGCCGTTGCGTCCGGCCCAGCCGGCATAAGCCTCCACCAACCGCATGTCGTTCGGATCGAGCTTGTACGCATGCTCGAACCGCTTGCCGGCTTCCTTCTTGTTGCCGGAAAGTTCGAGAATCAGGCCAGCATGCATGTCCTTGAACGGACCGTACCAATCCGGCCCCGGCAGCTTGTCGATAGCCTCGACCGCGCTCCGGGCCTCCTCGGCGCCGTAAGCAGCCCAGCCCGAGAGCAGAGTCGCCGCCAGATCCGTGATCGGACCGCCGACCGACAGTTCCAGCTGCTGCCGCGCGGTCTGATATTGCTTCTGCTTGATCGCACGCACGCCGAGCACGAGCCGCGCGATGCGGTCGGTTCTTTTCGGTTTGGACGATCCTATCCGCGAGCTTGACCAGATTCCTCGACTTCGCCGCTTGCCAGCAGCGCGAGGAAGGCGCGGTCGAGAAGCTCCTTGTTGTTCGGGTCCGCGCGCAAGGCAGCGCGGTAATAGGCGGCTGCGCCGCGGCGTCGCGATCGGCGCCGGCGTGACGCGCCGCAAGATAGGCGCCAAGCGGCGCGAGGCGCAAAAGCTCTTGCTGCGTCGGGGTCTGCGCAGAGGCCGCTTGTGGCAGCAGCAGGCCAGAGGCGATGAGCGTGGCACCGACGAGGCGGCGGAACATCGTGGAGGCGGTCACGGAGCAATGGTCTCCATCGGAGAATGGCGAATCTGGCGAAAAAAAGGATATGCGGCCCGGCGGCCGAATACCGAGAATGACCCTTTTGCGTCTTGGCTGCAAGAAGACGCGCCACCGGTCGTATGCAGCAGCATGAAAGCGGCTGTATGGCAGCATCGTGGCCGGGTGGAGCTTTTATCCTCACATGTTCGGATAATTCGGGCCCCCCGCCCCCTTCGGGCGGCACCCAGGTGATGTTCTGGTTTGGGTCTTTGATGTCGCAGGTTTTGCAGTGGACGCAATTCTGCGCATTGATGACAAAGCGCGGCGTGCCGCCCTCCTCCACCCATTCATACACACCGGCTGGGCAATAGCGCGCCGAAGGTCCGCCATAGACATCATGCTCTGATGATTTCTGCAGGGCCATGTCGTGCACGATAAGGTGCGCTGGCTGCCCTTCCTCGTGATTGGTATTGGACAGGAATACCGATGACAGCCGGTCGAAGGTCAACACGCCGTCCGGTTTCGGATAGACGATCGGCTTGCGAGCCGGCGGCCGGCTTCAGCGAGGCATAATCCGGCTTGCCGTGACCGAGTGTGCCGAACAGCGAGAAACCGAGCGTGTTGGCCCACATGTCGAGCCCGCCCAGCGCGACGCCGGCGAAGGTACCGAATTTCGACCACAGGGGTTTGGCGTTGCGCACCTTCCAGAGATCGCGCCCGATATCCGACTTTCGCCAGGCTTGCTCGTAGCCGGCGATTTCGTCCTTGCTGCGTCCGGCCGAGAGCGCTTGCGCAACATGCTCCGCGGCAAGCATGCCGGACAGCATGGCATTGTGGCTGCCCTTGATGCGCGGAACGTTCATGAAGCCGGCTGCGCAGCCGACCAACGCACCGCCCGGAAACGTCAGTTTTGGCACGGACTGATAGCCGCCCTCGGTTAATGCGCGCGCGCCGTAGCAAAGCCGTTTGCCGCCTGCGAAGGTATCGCGAATGAGCGGATGCGTCTTGAAGCGCTGAAATTCATCGAACGGCGAGAGATAAGGATTTTCATAATTGAGATGCACCACGAAGCCGACCGAAACGAGATTGTCGCCGTAGTGATAAAGGAACGAGCCGCCGCCGGTGCCGCTATCAAGTGGCCAGCCGAAGGAATGCTGCACCAGCCCGGGCTGATGCTTTTCCGGCGCGACTTGCCACAGCTCCTTCAATCCGATGCCGAATTTCTGCGGCTCGCATTCGCGCCCCGAGCGCATAGCTCTTCAGCAAAGCCTTGGTGAGATTGCCGCGCGCGCCTTCGGCAAAGAGCGTGTATTTCGCGCGCAGCTCCATGCCGCGGGTGAAACTTCTCTTTCGGCGTGCCGTCCTTGCCGATGCCCATGTCGCCGGTGGCGATGCCGGCAACCGCGCCCCTGCCGTCATACAACACTTCCGCCGCTGCGAAGCCGGGATAGATTTCGACGCCCGCAGCTTCCGCTTTCGACGCCAGCCAGCGGCAAACCTCGCCGAGCGAGACGATGTAATTGCCGTGATTGCCCATCAGCGGCGGCATCAGAAAATTCGGCAGCCGCAACCCGCCGGATGATCCCAGCCAATAGAACCGGTCGGCGGAAACCTTGGTCTTGATCGGGCTGTCTTCGTTGCGCCAGTCAGGCAGCAGGCGATCAAGCCCAATCGGATCGATCACCGCGCCGGACAGAATATGCGCGCCGACCTCCGAGCCCTTTTCCACCACGACGACTGAGATTTCCGGATTGATCTGCTTCAGCCGGATCGCGGCGGCGAGCCCGGCCGGACCGGCGCCGACGATCACCACGTCAAATTCCATTGCCTCGCGCGCGGGCAATTCGGCGGCTGATGCTTCGGCGCTCGGCGTTTGCGCGTCCATGGGCGGCCCTGATTCTCTTTCGCAGTCTGCCACAAGTCGCGGGCCAGTAAGCGAGCGGGCGTGCTACAATGCGGCGTCCTAAACCCCAGTTCCCTTACACCGATGCCAACTAAAAAACTTCTCTGGATTGCCTTGATGCTTGCCTGCGTCAACGAAGCCGATGCCCAGACCGACGCTGTGGCGCCATCGCCGCCCCCGCCCCCGGCACGAACGCTGGCTTCCTTGCTGGCGGAAGGCTACGAAATGCAGGCTATCCGCGTGTTCCAGGATAAAATCTGGTTTCGCAAGCCCAGCGGGGAAGGCGTGACCTTTATCTGCGATCGTGGGCGCATCGGCTCCGCCAATTTTGAGGCCTATCGTAATCGCAACTACGACCAGATTCCGTGTTCACCTGCGCCATGACTCCCGATAGCGAAAAAGCCGCGCGCGAGCTTCTCGCCTTCTATCTCGAGGCGGGCGTCGACGCGCCCGTCGGCGAAGCGCCGGTGGACCGTTTTGCGCGACCCTTCGGCGCAAACCGCCCCCGTGGTTCGAGACGCCGGGCAGCAGCCCGGCTCCTCACCATGAGGCGGGAGTGAGACCTCATCCTGAAGGAGCGATCCGCAGGATCGCGTCTCGCATGGCGCGCCCCACCCTCCCCCGACGCCGCAGCCCTGGCCGCGCGGAGGCGGTCAAAGGCATCGCCGCTCTGGAAGATCTGCGCGCCGCGCTCGAGGTCTTCGAGGGCTGCGCGCTGAAAGGCACGGCCACGCAGCTCGTCTTTGCCGACGGCAACCCACAGGCGAAGATCATGTTTGTGGGCGAAGCGCCCGGCCGCGACGAAGACATCGAAGGTCTGCCCTTCGTCGGACGCTCGGGAAAGCTGCTCGACCGGATGCTGAGCGCGATCGGCCTCGACCGCAGCAGCGTCTATATCGCCAACATCATCCCATGGCGGCCGCCCGGCAACCGCACGCCGACGCCGCAGGAGTCGCAAATCTGCCTGCCCTTCATCCAGCGGCAGATCGAGCTGGTGGATCCCGACATTCTTGTTTGTCTCGGCGGGCCTTCCGCGCAGACGCTGCTTGGCATCCGCGAGGGGATCACCAAGATGCGCGGGCGCTGGTTCAGCTATCACACCGGCAAGCGCGAGATCCGCGCCATGGCGACATTCCACCCTGCCTTTCTGCTGCGCAGCCCGCTGCAGAAGCGTCTGGCATGGCGGGATTTTCTGGCGATCAAGAGGGCGCTCGGTATCTAGTTGCTCCCGGCGCGCAGTAGTGGCAGTCCTTACTGGACCTCACCGCTACGATTGAGTCTGCTTTCGGTATAGAAGAGACCCGTATAGGGCATTGCATCGCAGGTGACCGACCATGGATTTCGATCCGGTCCTGCTCGCGCGCTGGCAATTCGCCTTCACCATCTCCTTCCATATTATTTTTCCGAGCTTCACCATCGGGCTCTCGGCCTATATCGCCACGCTGGAAATGATGTGGGGCTGGACCGGCCGCGACGTTTACCAGCAAATCGCGCGCTTCTGGACCCGGATCTTCGCCGTGTCCTTCGCCATGGGCGTGGTCTCCGGCATCGTGCTGTCTTATCAGCTCGGCACCAACTGGAGCCGCTTTTCGGTCGTCACCGGCAACACCACTCGGGCCGCTGATCGGCTATGAGGTGCTGGCGGCATTTTTCCTGGAAGCCACGTTCCTCGGCATCCTGCTGTTCGGCGGCGACCGCGTGCCGCGCTGGCTGCATGTGTTCTCCGCCATCGCGGTGGCGGTCGGGCACCGCGATCTCGGCTTTCTGGATCCTGTCCGCCAACAGCTGGATGCACACGCCGACCGGGCATGAAATGCGCGGCCGGCATCGCTTATCCCGGTGAGCTGGTTCGAGATCATCTTCAATCCGAGCTTTCCCTATCGCTTCGCGCATATGCTCAACGCGGCCTATCTCACCACCGCTTTCGTGGTGATCGGAGTCGGCGCGCGTTATCTGCTCGCGCGGCCGCCACGCCGAAGAGGCCCGCATCATGCTGCGCATGGGCATCGGGCTCGCCGCCATCCTGGCGCCGTTGCAGCTCGTGATCGGCGACCAGCACGGACTGAACACGCTTGAAGCATCAGCCGATCAAAGTCGCCGCGATGGAGGCCATTGGGACGGATCGAAGCCGGGCGATTTCCATATCTTCGCCTGGCCCGACGCCGCCGCCGAAAAAAATCATTTCGAAATCTCCATTCCGCGCGGATCGTCGCTTGATCCTCACCCATGATCCGAACGGCCTGTTCCCCGGCTTGAAGAGCGTGCCGCCGCAGGACCGGCCGCCGCTGCTGAATGTATTTTTCGGCATTCCGCATCATGCTGGCGGTCGGTTTCTTCATGATCGCCGCGGCGCTGTATCGGCGCCTGGCTGATGTGGCGCGGACGCCTGTTCGACACGCGCTGGTTCCTGCGCATCGTCGCGCAAACCTGGTGGGTCGGCTTCGTCGCGGTGATTGCCGGCTGGATCGTCACCGAAAGCGGACGCCAGCCCTGGCTGGTGCATGGCATACTGCGCACCGCCGACGCCGATCTCGCCGGTGCCCGGCTCCAGCATCGCCGTGACGCTCGCGCTCTTCGTCATCGTCTACGGCATCGTCTTCGCGATGGGCATCTATTACATCAACCGGCTGATCGCCTGGGGCCTGCCCACCGGCGCCCATCGAGCCGCATGCCGGCGCGCAGCCCGCTTGCCGCGGCCGCAGGCGACGAAGCTTTCCGAAAGGAGGCTGATCATGGAATGGTATCTGCCCGTGATCTGGGCCGGCGTGATCGGCACCGCCGTCGCGATGTATGTGATCCTCGACGGCTTCGATCTCGGCATCGGCATCCTGTTTCCCTTCGCCGCCAACGACCGCGAGCGCGACCAGATGATGGCTTCGGTCAAACCGTTCTGGGACGGCAACGAGACCTGGCTGGTGCTCGGCGGCGGCGGATTGCTGGTGGCCTTCCCGCTCGCTTACTCGATCATCATGCCGGCCTTTTACATCCCGATCATCCTGATGCTGCTGGCGCTGGTGTTTCGTGGCGTGGCCTTCGAATTTCGCGGCATTGCCGGCAGCAAGGCGAAATGGAACGTCGCTTTCGCCGGCGGCTCGACCCTGGCGGCGCTTTGCCAGGGCTTCGTCCTCGGCGGCATGATCCAGGGCGTGAAAGTTGAGAACGGCGCCTTCGCCGGAGGCGCATTTCGATTGGGCCACGCCATTCGCCGCTGATCTGCGCGACTTGGCGTCGCGACTGGCTACGCGCTGCTCGGCGCGACCTGGCTGATCATGAAGACCGAGGGCGTGATGGCGCAGCGTGGCGCAGGCGGCAAGCGCAATCTCCTGCTGCGGGCGTGCTGGTCTTCATGGCGCATCGTCAGCCTGTGGACGCCGCTTGCCATTCCGAGCATCGCGCAGCGCTGGTTCTCCATGCCGAATATCTTCTATCTCTGGCCGGTACCGGTGATGACCGCGCTCGTGGCCTATCTCTGCTGGCATCGGCATACAGAAGGGGCAGCGATGTGTTGCCGTTCCTGTCGGCGATTGCGCTCTTCCTGCTCGGCTATATGGGGCTGGCGATTTCCTGGTTCCCCTATCTGGTGCCGCCTTCGCATCACCGTGTGGGATTCCGCGGCTGCGCCTGTGAGCCAGATGTTCATGCTGGTCGGCACGCTCATCCTGCTGCCGATCATCCTCGGCTATACGGCGATGATCTATTGGGTATTCCGCGGCAAGGTGGCGGAAGGCGAAGGCTATCACTGAGCCGGCGGCGCGGGGCGCCTGCGGGCGGATCACGGCCCAGCCGACGCGCAGAAGCGGCAATCGCCCTTGGATCGAGCGCGCAAAGGCGCGCGGCACTTCCACCACAAGATCGGGAAAGCTTGCTTTGATGTCGGCCGGCGGCGTGCCGGGCGTGTCGGTCGCCAGCCAGACGACCACCGCGCCGTTTGTCCGCGCATCCGCCACGCTGACCCAGCGCGAGCGCACCGGCGCATCCATCAGTAAGCTCGGCCGCGTGCGCCGATCGAGTGCGACGAGCGCCGCGATTTCGGGATCGCCGGCGACGATGGTCAGCGGCCGGCCGGTACGGCGCTCGAAAGTGTCCGCAAAAAACCGGCCCATCTCGCGGGCGGGGTAAAGGACCTTGAAATCCACCGCGAACGTCCAGGGCAGCAGCAACAGCGCAACGGCCAACGCCAATGGAGGGCCGACCAGCAGGCTGACCCAGGCCATGCTCAGCAAGCTTTGCCGGTAAAGCGGGATCTGGTTTCCAGCCATCACCACCACGGCAAGGCCGGAATATACGACCACCGGGCCCGCCACGGCGAGCGACCAGGACTGACCCAGCAGCGCGGCGGCCGCGGTCGCGGCGAGCAATGGCGCGAACGCGAAAAAATAGATCATGGACTTGGCCAATGGCTGCATGGCTGGGCGATCCACGGTGGGCATTCGCGTGCCGCGCGGCACCCGCCACGGGCTCGCAAGAACAGCGAAGAGCACGACCCCCACATGCGCTACCGCGAGATTCCAGAGGATGCGCAGCCATCCCCCGGCGGCGGCGCGCGGGTCGATGGCGGAGAGCCGCGCCAGTCCCGGCTTCCAGACATCATCCGCATACGCCAGCCAGGCCAGATAAGGGGCGGCGACCAGAATGGCGACAAAGGTGCAGAGCCAGGGGGCGACACTGCGGAAGGCGGCGCGCCCCTGCACGGATGCGGCGGCGAACACCGCGAGCAGGATGAAATAGATCCAGCCCAGCGCGGTGGTGAGCAGGAGCAGCCCCATGCCGACCGCCAGCGCGATCCAGTATTCGCTTCGGCCCTCGCCGACGGCGCGCCAGAAATGCAGCAGCACCATCGTCCAGATCGGCATGGCGAGGATGGCGGGACCAAATTCCGGCGTCGGCACCGACATTGCGATAATGCCGATCATCAGCAGCACCGCCAGCACCGCCTGCGCGGTCCCGACCGTGGATCGGCCGAGCGCGAAGATGCCCATCAGGGTCGCGACCACGCAGGCCTGCGATAACAGATAGACACCGGCCATACCGCCCTAGGCGATAAGCTATCTCCGCGAGCCAAAAGGCGAGCGGCGGCCCGCGATCGCTGCCAAGCTGGAATTCATGTCCGACCGCCAGCACGATCGGCAATTCACCCGGCGGCGAGGAATAGAACAGCGTCGGCAGCGCGGCCCACAGCGCGGCCTGTGACAGCGCGGCGGTCCAGAACATCAGCCGGGGGCGCGCCCGCAGGGATTCATGAGATCAGGGAGACGTAGAGCATCGTTGCCCGGCGGGTGAAGAGGGCCGCAAATTATCCGGAAGAGGCCGCGGAAGCTACAGAGCCAAAGACGATGTAGCCGGCTCTTCGAGGATAACCGGATCGCCATAGGCGGCCGCTACCGGGGCAAACGATCTGCGGTGATGGACGGTGGGCCCAAGTTTGGTGAGGGCTGCGAAATGCTCCGGCACGCTATAGCCCATGTGGCGCTCGAAGCCATAGCCCGGATGAGCGGCGCCCAGCCGCGTCATCAGGCGGTCGCGGGTGACTTTGGCCACGATGGAGGCGGCAGCGATGGAGAGCACCAGGGCATCCCCGCTGACCACGGTCTCGCAATCACAGCCGCAGTCGATCTTCTGATTGCCATCGACGAAAACCAGCTTCGGCCGCAGCGGCAAGGCCTGTACCGCCCGCGCCAGCGCCCAGAGCGAGGCCCGTAGAATGTTGTCGCGGTCGATGCGCTCGGTGGAGCCGAAGGCGACGGCCACCTCCGCACTGGCGCAGATCTTCAGGTAAAGCGCCTCGCGCGCTTCCGGCGTGAGTTTCTTGGAATCGTTGAGTCCACGCGGAATGCGCTTGGGATTGAGGATCACGGCGGCCGCCACCACCGGGCCGGCCAAGGGTCCCCTGCCCGCCTCGTCGCAGCCGGCGACGGGAAAAACCCCGCGTTTCATGGCGCGCCGCTCCCGGTTGAAGGTCGGACGGACCTCCACTTCGGCCAGCGGCAGGCGCGGAAGGCGGATCGAGGCGGATCGAACTCATGGCCGCCATGTTGCGCATTGCGTCGCGGCTGACAACCTTGGTTGCCTAAAACGCCCAGTCCCCATTCTAATAGCGGGGAAAAGTAACGCGCTATGCGGGGATGGGGCTTTATGAAAACCAAGAGTCTCGACGGCACTGTTCGATTTCGTTTCACGCGCCACGTTCGGGATCGCGGCAGCAGTGCTCGCCCTCTTCGCGCTCGTGTTGGCCGGCAGCGCGGTGACCGATTTCGTGGTCACGGCCTGGTCGCTGAGGCACGTCGGGCTCTCGGCGCTGAGCGGTATCGGTTACGTGGTCGTATCCATCGCGGTCTTCGACGTCGCGAAATATCTGGTCGAGGAAGAAGTCGTGCGGGGGCGCGAATTACGCGTCGCCTCGGAAGCGCGGCGCAGCCTGACGCGCTTTATCTCCACCATCGCGATCGCGGTATTCCTCGAAGCATTGGTGACGATCTTCCGAGTGACGCAGGAAGACGTCACCAAATTGCTCTATCCGACCTTCCTGATGATCACCGCGATCCTGCTGGTCCTGGGGCTCGGCGTCTATCAGCGCCTGAGCGTGGCGGTGGAGCGGCAGGTGGAGCGAGGCAAAAACGCGCCGAGCGAAACCGAAAAGTCTTAGTCCGGAAGAATAAGCCTGCCGTCGTCGGTGAAGCCGAAACCGGGCGCGGTCACGATCTCCCAGACATGGCCGTCGGGATCGGCGAAATAGCCGCGATAGCCGCCGTAATCGGTCGGCTCCGGCGCGCGCAGCGGCGTTCCGCCCGCCTTGATTGCGTGCGCGAAGCTTTCATCCACCTCTTCTCGCGTGCGGCGATTCCAGGCGAGGGTCGAGCCGCGAAAATTCTTCGGCATGGGTTGCGCCGGCATGGCCGCATCGGCGCCGAGTTTTGACCAATCCCACACCGCAAGGACCAGGCCGCCGGCGTCAAAGAAGGCGATCTCGTCGCCGGTAGCGCGAAGCTTCCGTCTTAAATCCGAGCCGCTCGTAAAATGCGGCACTCGCCGGCACATCGCGCACGCCGATGGTCACCGCGGTGAGAACGGGATTGTCTGCGGTTGTCATCCCGGACGGCCCCCAGAGCTGTCATCATGCGTTCGATATAGACTAGATTAGGTACGCCGTATTTGGGGTAATAGTCGCGCATAACCTTGCCCGAACTGGGTCCCGGGATGACAACGGCCGTCAGAACAAATTCAGTTGCTTGGCGCGTTTGATCGGCGGCTCGAAATGTTCGGTGGTGAGCGGCCGCTTGATTTTATTGAGGCCCAACTTTTCGCAAGCCAGTTCAAACCGGCGGCCGAGCATCCAGGCATAAGGGCCCGAGCCGGTCTGCCGCTTGCCCCAGGTCGAGTCATAATCCTTGCCGCCCCGCATGTCGCGGATCAGCTTGAAAACGTGCTCGACACGATCGGGATAATTCGCCTGCAGCCATTCGCGGAACAGATCGCGCACTTCCAGCGGCAGGCGAAGCAGCACATAGCCCGCGCTTTGCACACCGGCGGTCGCTGCTGCTTCGAGTATGCGCTCCATCTCGGAATCGGTCAGCGCAGGGATAATCGGCGCCACCATCACCGTGGTTGGAATGCCGGCCGCTGAAAGCCGGCGCAGCGTCTCCAGCCGCCGGCCGGCAGTGGCGGCGCGTGGCTCCATGGTGCGGGCGAGCTGCGGGTCGAGCGTGGTCACCGACAGCGCAACCTTCGCCAAATTACGCTCCGCCATGCGCGAAAGAATGTCGAGGTCGCGCAGCACCAGCGCCGATTTGGTCACAATGCCGACCGGATGACCCGCGCGGTCGAGCACTTCAAGAATCTGCCGCATCACCTGATAACGGCGCTCGATCGGCTGATAGGGATCGGTATTGGTGCCGATGGCGATGGTGCGCGGTTCGTAATTCTTCGCCGACAATTCCTTTTCCAGCAGCGCGGCCGCGTCGGGCTTCACGAAAAGATGGGATTCGAAATCGAGTCCGGGGGACATGCCGAGATAGGCATGCGTCGGCCGGGCGAAGCAGTAGACGCAGCCATGCTCACAGCCGCGATACGGGTTGATCGAGCGGTCGAAGGAAATGTCGGGAGACTCGTTTCGGGTGATGATCTTGCGCGTGGAGTCGACCGTTACCGTGGTCTTGAACGGCGGCAATTCCTCGATGCTGCGCCATCCGTCGTCGAAAGCAATGCGCGCCAGCGGCTCGTAACGGCCCGAGGCATTCGACAGCGTGCCACGGCCGCGCCGGCGCTCGCGGTCTACCCACGTGCCGAGCAGGCCGAGGTCGGCCAGGTCGCCCGCCGGCGAGGAGGGCAGCTCCGAAACCGGCGGGCGTTTAAGGACTGAAGAAGAGCGAGCCATGAGCAATCCTATGAGACCGACGCGAACATAACAAGAACATTTAAAGGAGACCGGCGAGTACGCCAGATCTGGAAGCAACCTGCGGTAAGTCCTACCGCATCTAGTCAACCGTGCCGACTCCGCCGGGTTCCAATCAGCGGCGGCGGGCCGAAATCGGAAAAGTAGTTGACTCCGTCAACTAATCGCCGAAGGCTAGGCCATCCCAATAAGGGGTGTTTCGCATGACACATGCTGAGTTCGGCGAACGCATCGCGGCAGTCCGGCAATTCAACCGGTTTTATACCCAGCGCATTGGCGTGTTGCGGGACAACTGGCACCCGTTTTCTCTCACCGAGGCGCGCGTGCTTTATGAGCTCACGCGGCACGACAAGGCCAGCGCGAGCGACTTGATCGAGCAACTCGGTATCGACGCCGGCTATCTCAGTCGCATTCTGCGCCGCTTTCAGCAGCAGGGGCTGATCCGCAAGGAAACTTCTCGCTCCGATGGGCGGCGAAGTCATCTCTCGCTCACCGCCAAAGGGCGAAATGCGTTTGCGCCGCTGGAGGCGCGTAGCAATGAACAAGTCGGCGCGATGCTCGCTGCGCTGGCGCCGCCAATGCAACAGCACGTGCTTGCCGCCATGCACAATATCGAACACGCGCTAAGCCGGCAGCGCGACAAGAATTACATGCTGCGCACTCCCCGCCCCGGCGACTTTGGCTGGGTGGTGGCGCGCCATGCCACTTTCTATGCAGAAAATTATGGCTGGCGCGAACCTTTCGAAGGAATGTGCGCGCAGATCGTCGCGGACTTTGCCAACAACCATGATCCTGCGCGCGAACGCTGCTGGATTGCCGAACGCAACGAAGAAACCGTCGGCTGCATCTTTCTGGTGAAAGAAACGGACGACGTCGCGCGCATCCGGCTGCTGCTGGTCGATCCCTCAGCGCAAGGGCTCGGCATCGGCAGCGCGCTGGTGGATGCCTGCATCGGGTTTGCGCGGCAGGCGGGCTATCGCCGTATCACGCTGTGGACGCATCAAGTCCTGACCGCGGCGCGCGCGCTTTATGAGCGCAGGGGCTTCACGCTGACGGCGAGCCAACCGCACAATAGCTGGGGCGTGGACGTCGTCGGCGAAACCTGGGATCTTGCACTTTAGCGTTTTGCTTTGGTCATCGTCCGGCTTGACCGGACGATCCAGTAATGATCGCCGCAGATTACTGGATGCCCGCTTTCGCGGGCATGACAAAATTACTTCGCCGGCGCTTTCGCCTTGCCGCGCTTCAGGTGCTCATCCAGCCGCGGCATGATCTCCACGAAGTTGCACGGCCGGTGCCGGTAATCGAGCTGATATTTCAGGATCTCATCCCAGGCATCGCGGCAGGCGCCGGGCGAACCGGGTACACAGAAAATATAAGTCGCGCCCGCCACTCCGGCGGTGGCGCGCGATTGAACCGTGGAGGAGCCGATCTTGCCGAAGCTCACCATGTGAAAGAGCGTGGAGAAGCCTTCCATCTGCTTCTCGAACAGCGGCTCCACTGCCTCCGGCGTCACATCGCGGCCGGTGAAGCCGGTGCCGCCGGTGGTGATGACCACGTCCACGCCGGGATCGGCGATCCAGCCCCGGATGACGTTGCGGATCTGCTCGACGTCGTCGCGCACGATCTGGCGGTCGGCCACGACGTGACCGGCCTGCTCGATCCGCTCGACCAGCGTCGATCCCGAATTGTCCTCCGCCAGCGAGCGGGTGTCCGACGTCGCCAACACCGCGATCGTCAACGGGATGAAGGGACGGGATTCGTCGATACGGGACATGGGCAACACATTCCTTCGGTCATCATCCGAAAAGGCGGATGATCCAGTAAATCGCCAGCGCATGGTTATACCCCGCGCCGGGGCTACTGGATGCCCCGCTTGCGCGGGGCATGACAACAATCACGGCCTATCCACCGCGAAGGTATTGCAGGCGGAAATGTTGCCCTGGGTAAAGCCGGTCATGAACCAGCGCTTGCGCTGCTCGGCCGAGCCATGGGTAAAGGAGTTCTGGCACCACGCGCCCTTGCGCTTGCCGCTGCATGGTGTCGTCGCCGATAGCGGAAGCGGTTTGCAGCGCGGCGTCGACATCGCCGGGCTCGAGGAAGCTGTATTTCTTCTCGGCACGGTTGGCCCAGACGCCGGCGAAGCAGTCCGCCTGCAATTCGACGCGCACTTGGATTTGGTTGGCCCGTGCGCGCCCGCCTGCCGACTGCTGCGCGCCTTGCGCCTTTTCCAAGATGCCGAGCTCGTTTTGCACGTGGTGGCCGACCTCGTGCGCGATTACATAGGCCTGGGAAAATTTGCAGGCCTTGCCGGTGCAACCGCGGAAGCGTTGCTCGATCTGGCGAAAGAAAGAAGTGTCCAGATAGATGCGCCTGTCCGGCGGGCAATAGAATGGCCCCATCGCCGACTGCGCGATGCCACAATGGCCGCCGTCCGTCGCACCTGCGAATATCCGTAGCCTTGCGGGTCGGTAAGTCTGGCCGCCCGCGCGGAAGATTTCCTGCCAAACGTCTTCCGTGCTGCCCAGAACGGCGGCGACAAATTCGCCGGCCTCGTCGCTCGGCGTGCCGCGCGTGGGATCCGGCCCCGCCTGCCGCTCGTAATGGGAATCACCGCCGCTGAGGATTTCTGCGCCGCCGATCAATATCCGCGGGTCGATGCCGAGCGCCCAGCCGACCAGGCCGAGCACGATAATGGTCCCGATGCCGATCCCGCCCCCGCCGATGGGAATGCCGAACCCGCCGCCACCGCCGCCGCCGTCACGCGGCGTCCTCGACGTTCTCGCTGCGGCGAAAGTCATCCCAACGCATTCTCTGTTTCCCTGTCCCGCGCCCTTCCGGGGGCTAACGCCGCGTGAATCAACCCCTGCTGATCGGTAAAGTTTCCCGGCATTTATTGCCGAATGATCAAGTTTGGCAATTAAGCCGTTTTTTACCTTAGCCCGCCATGATGCTGATTGTCGGTTTGTAGGTCCCGCGTCGCCGGCCGCGTCGCCTGAGTCAGAGTACTGAGTCATGGTAGTGTCGCGTCGCGGGGCGTCCCAGAGGGCGCCCCGCAGTCACTATGAGTCTGCGCCGGCCGCCCGCATCCTTGTCGGCGACTGCGTTGCCGAGATGGCGAAGCTGACGGCAGGCTCGGTTGATCTGGTATTTGCCGATCCGCCTTACAATCTGCAACTGCAAGGCGATCTCAAGCGACCCGACGACTCACGCGTCGACGCCGTCGACGACGACTGGGATAAATTCGCCAGCTTCTCGGATTATGATGACTTTACCCGCGCCTGGCTTCTGGCCTGCCGCCGGGTGATGAAGCCCGCCGCTACGCTGTGGGTGATCGGCTCCTATCACAACATTTTCCGCGTCGGCGCCATCCTGCAGGATCTCGGCTTCTGGATCCTCAACGATGTGGTCTGGCGCAAGACCAATCCGATGCCGAATTTCCGCGGCCGGCGCTTCACCAACGCTCACGAAACATTGATCTGGGCGGCGCGCGAGCCGAACGCCAAGGGCTACACCTTCAACTACGACGCGCTGAAAGCCGGCAATGAAGGTGTGCAGATGCGTTCGGACTGGACGCTGCCGCTCTGCACCGGCGAGGAACGGCTGAAAGGACGCGACGGCAAGAAGCTGCATCCGACGCAGAAACCGGAGAGCCTGCTGGCCCGCGTCATCCTTTCATCCTCCCGGCCCGACGATCTCGTGCTCGATCCTTTCTCCGGCACCGGCACGACCGGCGCAGTGGCGCGCCGGCTCGGCCGCCGCTTCGTGGGCGTGGAGCGCGACGCCAATTACGCCCAGGCGGCGGAGAAACGCATCTTGGCGATCGAGCCGCTGCCGGAAGCGACGCTTGCGCCGTTCATGACCGCGCGCGACGCGCCCCGCGTCGCCTTCGCGACGCTGGTCGAGCGCGGTTTGGTGAAGCCCGGCCACCATCTTGTCGACGGCAAGCGCCGTCACAAGGCGCTGGTGCGGGCGGACGGCGCAATCTGCATCGGCGAGAGCGTCGGTTCGATCCATCGCATCGGCGCGCTGGCGCAAGGCCTCGACGCCTGCAACGGCTGGACCTTCTGGCATGTGGAAACGCCGAAGGGGCTCCGGCTTATCGACGAGCTGCGCGCCCAAATTCGCGCCGAGATGCAGACGGCCTAGCTGCGTCTCGTTTTAGCCTTCCGGTGCTTGGCTGCCATCACAGGCGTCATCTTTCGAACGCATGCGCCGCCACCTTACGCATGACGCTGGGCAAAGCCTCGCCTGCAAGCTCGGCAAGCGGCACCCACCGCGCACCGCGCGGCGCGCGCGTATTCGTCGGCACCTGCGCGGCATAGACGACAAGCTCCAAGGGAAAATGGGTGAAGACATGCGTGACCGTGCCCGGCAGCTTTTTCCATTTCGCCCGGGCAAAGGGTGCGGCGGCAAGTGCCGACCGCATGTCGAAAGCGGCTGACCATTCCGTCGTCGGCACTTCGGTCATGCCTCCGAGCAGGCCTTTCGATGGCCGCGAACGCACAAGCACCATGCCGTCCGCACGCAAGGCGACGAAAGCCGCCCCTCGCCGCAGTGTTCCCTTGGGTTTCGGCGCTTTCACGGGAAAGCTTTCAGGATCTCCGCGCCGCCGTGCCTCGCATCCTTCGCTTAACGGGCAGAAAGCGCAGGCCGGCCGCTGCGGCGTGCAGATGGTGGCGCCCAGATCCATCAGCGCCTGGGCAAAATCACCGGCGCGGCGCGCGGGCGTGAGAGTCTCGGCAAGCGCTCGGATCGTCGGCTTTGCCGCCGGCAACGGCTCTTCGAGGCGAACAGCCGCGCGACGATGCGCTCGATATTGCCGTCCACCGGCATGGCGGGACGATCGAAGGCGATCGCGGCAATCGCGGCGGCCGTATAGGCGCCGATGCCGGGCAACGCGCGCAACGCGTTTTCCTCGCACGGGAACTCCCCGGCGTGCTTCTGCACCACTGCCTGCGCGCAGGCATGCAAATTGCGCGCTCTCGCGTAATAGCCGAGCCCCGCCCAGGCCTTCAGCACATCCTGCAGCGGCGCGGCGGCCAGGCTGTCGCACGTCCGGCCAGCGCTGGACGAAGCGCGCGAAATACGGCGCGACCGTTTTCACCGTCGTCTGCTGCAGCATGATCTCGGACAGCCAGACGCGATACGGATCAGGCGTCTCGCGCGGCGCGGCGCGCCAAGGCAGGATACGGCGGTGGCGGTCGTACCAGGCCAGCAGCACCGCTCGGCCGGCGATGTCCGCGACGGTGCGGAGACAGCTTTCTTCTTTTCGCGCCGCCTGACCTGCTAGCGTCATGCCTGATCGTTGCCAGAGCCGCCCGTCATGAACAAGCCTTCCAACCGCGGAGCCCGCCCGCTCGCCGAATTTCTCGGCGTCTGCTTGTCCGATGCCTTTAAGCAACAGGGCTTTGCTTCGGCAGAGCTGGTGACGCGCTGGACCGACATCGTCGGCCCGGAGATCGCCGCCCATGCCGAACCGCTGAAGGTGCAATGGCCGCGCGCGGTGGGAAACGAGGCGCCCGAACCTGGCACGCTGGTGCTGCGGGTGGACGGGCCGACAGCCATCGAGATCCAGCATCTGGCGGCCGTGATCCTGGAGCGGGTGAACCGCTTTTTCGGCTGGCAGGCGGTCGATCGGCTGGCGCTGCGGCAAGCCCCGCTGTCCCGGCGCGGAAAGAAGGCCGCGCAAGTCGATCGATCCGGAAGCCGCAGCCCGCATCGCCGCCACCCTGCCCGAGATCGCCGACGACGAGCTCCGCCAGGCGCTTGCGCGGCTCGGGGCTGCGGTCAAACCCACGCGGTAGCGGGCTTACTCTTTTTACCTCCCCTAAAAGGGGGAAGGCCGATCTGCGAGAGCAAATCGGGTGGGGGTCACGCACGACCCCCTCCCCAACCCTCCGCCTTACGGGATCTCGGGCCTGCCCGAGTTCCGCACTCTTATGCGCAAGTCGGGCAAGCCCGACTTGCGCGGGAGGGAGTGAAATGGCCGCGCCAATCCGCGCCTTCTTGCCACAATTGCCGTTTCCATATAGCGATCGCGCGGCCCGAACCCGGTCCCTCGAGGAGTAACAAGGTGAAAATCTCCCGTCGCAATCTGCTTGTCGGCACGGCCTCCATCGTCGCGGTCGGGAAGCCTCGGCTATCTCGCCAGCGCGCTGGATGCGTTTTTGACCAAAGCGATGGCCCAGCCGTCCAACCTGATGGCTCCCGGTCCGCTGGGGGATATGATCCAGGGTTCGGAGACGGCGCCCGTCACGATCGTGGAATATGCCTCGCTGACCTGCTCGCATTGCCGCAACTTCGCCGTCAAGACTTATCCGGAGCTGAAGAAGCGCTATATCGATACGGGCAAGGTCCGGTATATTTTCCGCGAGTTCGCCCTCAATGACGTTGATTTGCTCGCCATCGTGATCGCGCGCTGCGCCTCCAAGGAGAAATACTTCCCGCTGGTCGAGACGCTGTTTGAGAAACAGGACCAATGGGCGGTGAACAATCCGGTGCCGCCGCTGCTGGGCATTGCCAAGCAGGCGGGCTTTACCGACGAAAGCTTCAAGGCCTGCGCCGCGAATCAGAAGGTCATCGAGGGCGTAAAAGCCCAGCGGGAAGCCGGCGCGAAGTTCGGCGTGAACTCAACGCCGACCTTTTTCATCAACGGCGAGAAGCGCGCCGGGGATATATCGATCGAAGAACTCGAAAAGCTCATCCAGCCGTATCTCAAGGCAGGATAAGGGTTTTTTGGCCTGGACCAGGCGGGATTTGGCGCAGCGTTGCGGCGGCAAAGCCGATGAGTTCCCCGCGATAAGGTCTGCAAAACCCGTCACCGGCAGTTGCCCAGACTCGCCCGGCGATTCATTGTCGGTGCGACGCGGCGGCCTCGACCGGCGCTCCGGCCGAGCCTTGGTTGATTCCACCAGGCGCTGAACATTCGACCGCCCTGTCTGTGGCTGGGCTCAGGAAACGTTACCCCATGAAACTCACGCGACTTCGGCTTATCGGTTTCAAATCCTTCGTCGAACCGACTGACTTCCTGATAGAGCCCGGCCTGACCGGCGTGGTCGGTCCGAACGGCTGCGGCAAATCCAACCTGGTCGAAGCGCTGCGCTGGGTGATGGGCGAAACCTCGTTCAAGTCCATGCGCGCCTCGGGCATGGACGACGTGATCTTTTCCGGTTCCAACACCCGCCCCGCGCGCAACACCGCCGAAGTGTCGATCGGCATCGACAATTCCGAGCGCGCCGCGCCGGCCGCCTTCAATGATGACGACACGCCTGGAAGTCGCGCGCCGCATCGAGCGTGACTCCGGTTCGGCCTATCGCATCAACGGCCGTGAAGTGCGCGCGCGCGACGTGCAGCTGCTGTTCGCCGACGCTTCGACCGGCTCCCGCTCGCCCGCGCTGGTGCATCAGGGCCGCATCGGCGAGATCATCCAGGCCAAGCCGGAACAGCGACGCCGCGTGCTGGAGGAGGCGGCCGGCATTTCCGGCCTGCATCAGCGTCGGCACGAAGCCGAACTGCGCCTGAAGGCGGCGGAGCAGAATCTCGCCCGGCTGGAAGACGTTATTGCCCAGCTGGCGTCGCAGATGGACGGACTCAAACGCCAGGCGCGCCAGGCCGTGCGCTACCGCGCGGTCGCCGCACAGGTCCGCAAGGCCGAGGCGACGCTGTTTCACCTGCGCTGGGTCGCGGCGCAGACGGAAGTTGCCGATGCCGAGCATGCCAAGGACGTCAGCGTGCGCATCGTCGCCGAGCGCACGGGTCAGCAGGCGCAGGCTTCCAAGCTGCAGGCGCTGGCGCAGGCTTCGCTGCCGGGCTTGCGCGACGCGGAGGCCAAGGCCGCCGCCGCGCTGCACAGGCTGGTGGTCGCGCGCGAAACGCTGGAGCGGGAAGAACAGCGCGCCAAGTACCGCATGGCGGAGCTTGACCTGCGCCTCGTTCAGCTTGCGGAAGACGTGGAACGCGAGCGCCAGCGGGCCAGCGACGCGGAAGCGGCGCTTGAACGGCTTGGCGGCAGAGGAAACCACGCTGAAGGCGGAAGCGCAGGAAGCTGCCACGCGCCGCAGCGGTGTCGAGGGACGCATGACGGCTGCCGACGCCGTGCTCAGCACCGCGGAGCAGCGTTTTGGCGAGCTGACCGGCGCGCTCGCCGATCTCGCCGCCAAGCGCAACCAGTTACAGAATGCATCGCGCGATCAATCGGAGCGGGCCGCCCGCCTCGGCCGCGAAATCGCGGAAGTGGAGGCCGAATACGGCAAGCTTGCCGCGGCCGACCGGCCCGATCTCGCCGCGCTGGCGTCGGCAGCGGAAGCCGCGCAAGCGGCGGTGGCAGAAGCCGAAGCCGAAGCCTTCGCAGCCGAAGCGGCGAATGCTTCTGCGCGCGAGCAGGTCGAGGCGTCGCGTGGTCCGCTGGCCGACGCCGAGCGGCGCGTGCAGCGCCTGGAAACCGAAGCCAAGACGCTCTCCAAGTTGCTCGCGGTCGAGACGAAGAATTTATGGCCGCCGGTGATGGACAGCGTCACCGTGGAGAAGGGGTTCGAGATGGCGCTGGGCGCTGCGCTCGGCGACGATCTCGATGCACCGGCCGATCCTTCGGCGCCGATGCGCTGGATGGGCGCCGCAGCAGACCCATCCGACCCGGCCTTGCCGAAAGGCATCGAGCCGCTGTCGCAGCGGGTGAAGGCGCCGGCGGAGCTCGCACGCCGGCTTGCCCAGATCGGCATCGTCTCGCGCGCCGAGGGCGCAAAACTTGCGGCCGCGCTGAAGCCGGGCCAGCGGCTGGTTTCGCGCGAAGGTGACCTGTGGCGCTGGGACGGCTTTGCCGCTTCCGCCCACGCGCCGACCGGCGCTGCGCGCCGGCTCGCCGAGCGCAGCCGTTTTGCCGATATCGAAAACGAAATGAAGATCGCTCGCGCCGATGCCGAGGCAAGGCGCCTTGCCGCCGATGCCGCGCAGGCCGGGGCAGTCCGGGCTGCCGCGGCCGAGACCGAAGCGCGTGCGCGGGTGCGCGAGCGCCAGCGCGAGGCCGATGCCGCGCGTGACCGGCACAACGCGGCCGAGCGCGAAGCCAACCGGGATGCCGCCCGTCTGTCGGCGCTGGACGAAGCCAAGACCCGACTCTCCGCCAACCGCGATGAAGCAGCGGCGGCGCAGGAAATGGCGAAGCGTGCGCTGGCGGACCTGCAGCCGTCGGATGATCTGGAGCAGCAGCTTGCTGCCGTGCGCGCCGACATCGAGGAGCAGCGCGGCAAGGTGGCCGAAATCCGCGCGGAAGCGCAGGCGATCGCGCGCGAGGCGGAGCTTTCCGACCGGCGCCTGCAGGCGATCTCCTCCGAGCGGCAGGCCTGGTCGCAGCGCAATGACGGCGCGCGGGCGCAGATCGCCACGCTGGAGAAGCGCAGCGAGGAGACCAAGACCGAGCGCGCGTCGCTGGAAAATGCGCCAGAAGCTTTTCGCCGAGCAGCGGCGCGGCCTTATCGGGCAGATCGGATCGGCCGAAGCCGAGCGCCGCGCCGCCGCCGACCAGCTGGCGCGAAGCGGAGAACGCGCTGGCGGAGGCCGACCGCGCCGCCCGCCTGGCGCTCGAGGCCATGGGCGCCGCGCGCGAGGAAGCCGCCCGCGCGGAAGAACGCTTCGAAGGCGCCAAGCGACGGCTCGCCGACGTCGCGCATGAAATTCGCGAGATGCTGGAGGTCGAGCCTGCGGCGGTGGCGGAACTGGCCGGGATCAAGCCCGGCGAAGCGGCCCGCGACCTCACCGAAGTGGAGGCCGAACTGGACAAGCTGCGGCGCGAGCGCGAGCGTCTGGGCGCCGTCAACCTGCGCGCCGAGGAAGAATTGCGCGAGGTCGAAACCCAGCACACCACCCTCACCACCGAGCGTGACGATCTGGTCGAAGCCATCCGCAAGCTGCGGCTCGGCATCCAGAGCCTCAACCGCGAGGCGCGCGAACGGCTGCTCAGCTCATTCGAGGTGGTGAATGGCCATTTCCAGCGGCTGTTCACCGGCCTGTTCGGCGGCGGCACCGCCGAGCTGCAGCTGATCGAAAGCGAGGATCCGCTGGAGGCCGGCCTCGAGATCATGGCCAAGCCGCCCGGGAAGAAGCCGCAGACGCTGTCGCTGCTCTCGGGCGGCGAACAGGCACTGACGGCGCTGGCGCTGATCTTCGCCGTGTTCCTCACCAATCCGGCGCCGATCTGTGTGCTGGACGAGGTGGACGCGCCGCTCGATGATCACAACGTGGAACGCTTCTGCGACCTGCTGGACGAGATGACGCGTTCCACCGATACGCGCTTTGTCATCATCACGCATAACCCGATCACCATGGCGCGCATGAACCGGCTTGTTCGGCGTCACCATGGCCGAGCGCGGCGTGTCGCAGCTGGTTTCGGTGGACCTCGAAACCGCGGCGAAGTTCAAGGAAGCCGTGTAGCTGCCGAAAAAATAAGCGGGGCTGAATCTGGTCCTACGGGTAACCCGGTGAATGCCGCCGCCGAATTAGCCGGAACCAACCGTCTAATTCGGCGTTAGCGGGTATACGCCGGGTGACGCCCCCCACCCCCCCAAACGTCATCCGGTGCGTAAAACCCCAGGCATCCCCCCGCCTGGGGTTTTTTCTTGTGCGGAAAACCGGTTCCCACTTTTCGGGATCATGCGCTAGGCTCGCGCCGGTCAACATTTGGGGGAGCTGCATCATGTCCACGACCACCTGGGTTGTCCTCGGCATCGCCGTCGCCCTCCTGGTATGGGTCATCGTGATCTACAACGGCCTGGTCGCCCTGCGGCAGCGGGTGAGCCAGGCCTTCGCCGACATCGACGTCCAGCTCAAGCAGCGCCACGACCTGATCCCCAACCTGGTGGAAACGGTGAAGGGCTATGCCACGCACGAGCGGGGCACGCTGGAAGAGGTGGTCAAAGCGCGCAATGTCGCGATGGCGGCCCATGGCCCCGCACAACAGGCGGCGGCGGAGAATATGCTCAGCGGGGCGCTGCGCCAGCTCTTCGCACTTTCGGAAGCCTATCCGGACCTGAAGGCCAACCAGAATTTCCAGCAATTGCAGGCCGAGCTTTCCGACATCGAGAACAAGCTCGCGGCGGCGCGGCGCTTCTTCAACAACGCCGTACAGGAATACAATACCGGCATCGAGCAGTTCCCGGCCGCGCTGCTGGCAGGGCCGTTCGGTTTCCGGCCGCGCGAATTTTTCGACGTCGCCGAAGCGCGACCGCAGCTGGAACAGGCGCCCGGCGTGAAGTTCTGACGCCGTCCACGGCACTCACATGGCCGCCTTCGGTCTCTATACGCATATCCAGTCCAACCGGCGGCGCTCGATCGCGCTGCTGATCGGGCTGTTCTTCCTGGTCTATCTGCTGGTCTATGCCGGTGCGCTCGGCGCCGAAGCGATGACGCGGCCGACGCGCCGCTCGACTATCTTCTTCGCGCGGCCTGGTTCGATTTCCTCCTGGCGCTGCCCTGGGCGACGCTCGGCACGATCATCTGGATGCTGATCGCCTACAAATTCCACCAGTCGATGATCGACGCCATTACCGGCGGGCGCGAAGTCAGCCGGGCGGAAGAACCACGGCTTTACAACCTACTGGAAAATCTCTGCATCTCGCGCGGCATCCCGATGCCGAAACTGAAGATCATCGATGACGTTGCGCTCAACGCCTTCGCCACCGGGCTGAACGAGAAGCAATATTCCATCACGGTCACCAGCGGGCTGCAGCAGGCGCTCAACGACGCCGAGATGGAAGCGGTACTTGGCCACGAGCTGACGCATATCCGCAACGGCGACGTCCGCATGCTGGTGATCGCGGTGGTGATCGCGGGCGTGATCTCCTTCTTCGGCGAGATGATCTTCCGGCTGATGTTCCAGAGCGCGCGCTTCGGCGGCGGACGATCGGGCAGCAGCGGTGGTGGCGGCGGAAAGAAGGGCGGCGCCGGCCTCGCCATTCTCATCGCCATCGGGCTGATCGTGGTCTCCTGGATGCTGTCGATCGTCATCCGCTTCGCACTGTCGCGCAGCAGGGAATTTCTGGCAGACGCAGGTGCGGTGGAACTGACCAAGAATCCCGATGCGATGATCATGGCGCTGCGCAAGATCGAAGGCCGCGGAGAACTGCCGCGCGCCAATTCCGCCGTGATGGAGATGTGCATCGACAATCCGCGCACGGATTTCACCGACGTCTTCGCCACGCATCCCTCGATCGACAAGCGGGTAGACGCGCTGGTGAAAATGGCCGGCGGTCACGATCCCGGGCCGCTGGCCTTGCCCCCGCCGGATGAACAGGAGATCGCGGCAGAGGAAAGCGCCGAGCAGTCGGCAGAGGGTCCCTGGAGTGGCGAAGGCGAGCGCGAGGCGGCCTTCCTGCCGGAGCATCCGCCGGTCGAACTCGGCCGCCCGGCGCCGGAATATGGTCCTTGGGGACGGCGTCCGCCCTGGGGCATGCGGCGCCGACACCTCGGCTGAGCACGCTTTCGCTCCCCCTTGTGGGGAGGGAAAGCTGCGAGTGGTAGCGAGCAGCGGGGTGGGGTCTTCGTGCATCACCCGACCCGGCTCGCGACTGACGTCGCTCGCCACCCTCCCCACTGATCTCGGGTCTACCCGAGATCAGCACTATTAAATCGCACAAGTCGGATATATCCGACTTGTGCTGGGGAGGGATGAAGAGCGGGACGAGCGTAGACGAACCATTCAGGTTCGACTCATCGCGCTTAGCGCGTCAATGCCCCTCGAACGAGATCAGCGTGCGCACCGGCACGTCAAGCTTGCGCAGCTTTTCCGCCCCGCCGAGATCAGGCAGATCGATCACGAAACAGGCGGCGACGACTTGCCCGCCCATTTGGCGCAGCAGCTTCACCGCGCCTTCCGCGGTACCGCCGGTGGCGATCAGATCATCGACCAAGATAACCCGGTCACCTTTCGCCACCGCGTCCTCGTGCATTTCCATCTCGTCCAGGCCGTATTCCAGCGAATAGGCGATGCTGACGCGCTTGTGCGGCAGCTTGCCTTTCTTGCGGATCGGAATGAAACCGGCGGATACCTGGTGTGCTACCGCGCCGCCAAGAATGAAGCCACGCGCCTCGATGCCCGCCACTTTGTCGATCTTGGATCCTGCCCAGGGCTGCACCAACTCGTCCACCGCACGGCGGAAGGCGCGGGCGTCGCCGAGCAAGGTGGTGATGTCGCGAAACACGATGCCGGGCTTGGGATAATCCGGGATGCTCCGGATCGCGGCCTTCAGATCGTGCTCGAACTCAGGCGAGGCCATGACGTGATCCAGGACCGCGCGGACTTTGCCGGCCCTCGGGCTTTATGATTTCTTGCTCAGTTCTTCCGGATGCATATGCACGTCGTGCCAGACCTTCTTCTTTGTGAAGTAGAGCAGGCCCGACAGCACGATCAGGAAGATCACCACCTGGAAGCCAATTCGCTTGCGCGCCTCCAGGTGCGGCTCCGCCGTCCAGGCCAGGAAGGCGGTGACGTCGCGGGAATATTGATCGATCGTGCCCGGCGTCCCGTCGTCATAAGTGACCTGCCCGTCCGAGATCGGCGGCGGCATGGCGATGCCATGACCCGGGAAATACTTGTTGTACATCATGCCCGGCGCCATCTGCATGCCTTCCGGCGCCTTCTCATAGCCCTTCAGCAACGCGGCGAGATAGTCGACCCCCTGCTCCTGATATTGCGTGACGACATCCATCAGGAAGCGCGGAAAGCCGCGCTCATAGGTGCGTGCCTTGGCGATCACCGAAAGGTCGGGCGGATAGGCGCCGTTGTTGGCGGTACGCGCCGTCTGCTCATTCGGAAAAGGCGCCGGGAAGTAATCCGCCAGCCGGCCGGGCCGCTCGAACATTTCGCCCTGATCGTTCGGGCCGTCCTTGATCTTATACTCACCGGCGACGGTCTGCGCCTGCGCGGCGCTAAATTCCGGGCCGCCAGGTTCGGACAGGTTGCGGAACGCGACGTACGACAGGCTGTGGCAGTTGGCGCAGACCTCGCGATAGACCTTAAAGCCGCGCTGCAACTGGGCGCGGTCGAATTTTCCGAACGGGCCGGCGAATGACCACTTCAGCGCCGGCGGCTCTGGCGTTGCATGATCACCCTGATCCTGAGCGGCGGCAGGTTTCCCTGCTGCGGCCAGCAGCCCGGCGGTGAGAACGAGAGCGGGAATACTGCGCTTGAATGTCATGACCGCTCTCACCTCGATACGCACCGGCGGCGGCGCCGAAGCGCCGATGGGCACGCCCTCGCGCAATACCGACTCGGTAATCGAATTCGGCAGCGGCTTCGTTTTCTCGAAGATGCCGAGCAGCGGCAGGATGAGAAGGAAGTGCGCGAAGTAATAGAAGGTGAGGATACGGGCGGCGATGACGTAGCCGCCTTCGGCTGGCTTGCCGCCAAGCCATCCGAGGCCGATGCAGACCACCACGAAAACCCAGAAGAACTGGCGGTATAGCGGGCGGTAACGGGCCGAGCGGACACGCGAGGTGTCGAGCCAGGGCAGGAAAGCCAGGATCACGATCGAGGCGACGAGCGCGACCACGCCCATCAACTTGTCGGGGATGGCGCGCAGGATTGCGTAGAACGGCAGGTAATACCATTCCGGCACGATATGCGCGGGCGTCACCGACGGATTGGCCGGAATGTAATTGTCCGCGTGGCCCATGAAGTTCGGCATGTAAAAGACGAACCAGGCGAAGACGATGAAGAACAAAGCCAGGAAAAAGCTGTCCTTGATCGTCGCGTAAGGCGTGAACGGCACCGTGTCCTTGTCGGTCTTCGGCTCGATGCCCGTGGGGTTGTTCTGCCCGACCACATGCAGCGCCCAGACATGCAGCACGACCACGCCGGCGATCACGAAGGGCAAGAGGTAATGCAGCGAATAGAAGCGCTGCAGCGTCGGATTGCCGACCGCGTAGCCGCCCCATAGCCAGGTGACGACCGATTCGCCGACCAGCGGGATGGCGGAGAACAGGTTGGTGATGACCGTCGCCGCCCAGAAGCTCATCTGGCCCCAGGGCAGCACATAGCCCATGAAGCCGGTGGCGATCATCAACAGCAGCAGAATGACGCCGAGGATCCACAGCACCTCGCGCGGGTCCTTGTAGGAGCCGTAATACATGCCGCGGAACATGTGGATATAGGCGGCGGCGAAGAACATCGATGCGCCGTTGGCGTGCACATAGCGCAACAGCCAGCCGTAATTCACGTCGCGCATGATGCTTTCGACCGACTTGAAGGCGAAGTCGACGTGCGGCGTGTAATGCATCGCCAGCATGATGCCGGTGACGATCTGGATCGCCAGCATGATCGCGAGGATGCCGCCGAAGGTCCACCAATAATTCAGATTGCGCGGCGTCGGGTAAGCCACAAAGGATGAATAGACCAGGCTGGCGATCGGCAGGCGCCGGTCGAACCACCGCATGAAATGCATTTTGCGGCTGGTAGATTGCGTGTCCGCTCATAGTCGAACCTTCATGAAGCATTGCGGATCAGCCGATCTTGATCTTGTTGTCGGAGACGAATTCGTAGGGAGGCAACGCCAGATTGAGCGGCGCCGGCCCGCTCCGGATGCGGCCGGAGGTGTCGTAAACCGACCCATGGCACGGGCAGAAATAGCCTTGGTATTGCCCCTGATGCGCGAGCGGGATGCAGCCCAGGTGCGTGCAGATGCCGATCAGCACCTGCCACTGGTCGTGACCTTCCTTGACGCGCTTCTGGTCGGGCTCGGGATCCGGCAGGCTCGCGAGATTGACGTTGCGCGCCTCCTCGATCTCTTTCTTCGTGCGGTGGCTGATGAAAATCGGCTTGCCGCGCCAGAACACCTTGATCACCTGGCCTTCGGCAATGGGCGCCAGATCGACCTCGATCGGCGCACCGGCAGCAATGGTCGAAGCATCCGGATTCATTTGCGCGATCAGCGGCACAAGCGCAGCCGCGGCGCCGATCGCGCCGACCGCTGACGTGGCGATGAAAAGAAAGTCGCGGCGTGTCGGCTCGGCCGAAGACGTAGTTGTCACGGTCAGGCTTCTCCTCGTCCTGGCGATGAGACCGCTCGCGCTGGGGACCATCCGGAGAAGTAATTCGATTCCGGACGGTGGCAAGCGGGCCGGCCGCCGGTCCTGACATGGAGCAGGACGCGCCTTTCCGGCGGCGTTTTATTGGCACCCTTGGTGCCACAGCGCAAGCCCGCTATGGCTTACGCACGGCGCGGTTCCGCAAATCCTTGCAGCATGGCGGTTCCAAGCCTCACCTTGACATCTGACGCCCATGCGGATCGCCCTGTTTCAGCCTGACATCCCGCAGAATACCGGAACGATTCTGCGGCTCTGCGCCTGCCTCGGCATCGAGGCGCATATCGTGGAACCCGCCGGGTTCCCCGTCTCCGACCGCGCCTTCCGCCGCGCGGGAATGGATTATCTTGATCAGGTCAGCATCATACGGCACGAAAGCTGGCCTGATTTCGAGCGATGGCGGCAGCAGCGAGAGCTGCGGCTGGTGCTCTTCACCACCGAGGCGGTGACGCCTTATCTCGATCACCGCTTCACGGTGCGCGACATCCTGATGTTTGGACGCGAATCTGCCGGCGTGCCGGAAGCGGTGCATGCGGCGGCCGACGCGCGGCTGGTGATTCCGTTGCAAGCGGGCCTGCGCTCGCTCAATGTGGCGATGGCAGTGGCCATGGCAGCCGGCGAGGCCCTGCGGCAGACCGGGCGGACCCTCCCCTTCGTCATCACCGGGCCGCCGCAAAGCGGCGAGACCCGGTGATCCCGCTTAGTTGAAATGCGCTACCATCCTGAGCGAGATCGCCGGGACAAGCCCGGCGATGACGATTGAATATCATGACGTCACCACTTCCCTCGCCTGCAATAATCGAAGGCCGCCAGGACCAGGCGCGCGCCTGGTTTGAGACTTTGCGCGACGACATCTGCGCGGCTTTCGAAGCGGTCGAGGACGATCTGCCGGCGGAGGCGCAGATGGCTGACCGGCCGCCCGGCCGTTTTGTCCGAACGCCATGGAACCGCACCGACCATACCGGCGCCGCCGGCGGCGGCGGGGTCATGTCGTTGCTGCGCGGCCGGGTATTCGAAAAAGTCGGTGTGCATGTTTCCACCGTGCACGGAGAATTTGCGCCGGAATTTCGCAAGGAGATTCCCGGTGCCGAAAATAACCCGGCTTTCTGGGCCTCCGGCGTTTCGCTGATCGCGCATCCGCACAATCCGCATGTGCCGGCGGTGCATATGAACACCCGCTTCGTCGTCACCAGCAAGTCCTGGTTCGGCGGCGGGGCGGATCTGACGCCGGTGCTCGACCGCCGCCGCACGCAGGGCGATCCCGATACGGTGGCTTTCCATGCCGCGATGCGCGCCGCATGCGACGCCCATGCCAAGGTCGCGCCTTATGAGAAATTCAAGAATTGGTGCGATGAGTATTTCCACCTCAAGCACCGCAACGAACCGCGCGGCATCGGCGGCATCTTCTACGACTGGCTCGACAGCGGCGATTGGGAGGAAGACTTCGCCTTCACCCAGGCGGTCGGCCGCGCCTTGCGCAACATCTATCCGGAGCTGGTGCGGAAAAACTTTGCCAAGACCTGGACCGATGCTGAACGCGACGAACAGCTCATCCGCCGGGGCCGTTATGTGGAGTTCAATTTGCTCTACGACCGCGGCACGATTTTCGGCCTGCGCACCGGCGGCAACGTGGAGTCGATCCTCTCCTCGCTGCCGCCGCTGGTGAAATGGCCGTAAACGCCGGCAGCGTTACGCCGCTTGCCCCTCCCGCACGATGGAGAAGCGGACGGCGCAGCGATGCCGGTGCTGCTCCGATATCTTGCGCCATTCCTGTTCGGCCTCGTTCTGATCGAGGAACGGACCGAGCAACTGCTCGGTTCCGGCCACGACTTGATCGAAAAGCATGGAACGAAATTCGCCGCCCACGACCCAAAACCGGTGTGTTTGCATGACATCCTCCGTTTTATTCGGCAGCACTGGCGAGCGCCGCCGTGAACTGCGCATGCTCGGTCGACTCCGACATGGCGGTGGTTGACGTGCCGCCGCTGGAAATCGTGACGTTGACGAGGTCGAAATAGCCGGTGCCGACCTCGCGCTGGTGCCGGGTGGCGGTATAGCCGTGCGCTTCGGCGGCAAATTCGGCGTCCTGCAGCTCGGAATAAGCAGACATACCGCGCGCGCGGAAATTCCGCGCCAATTCGAACATGCCGTAATTCAGGTTGTGGAAGCCGGCGAGTGTCACGAACTGGAATTTATAGCCCATGGCGCCGAGCTCGCGCTGGAAGTTCGCAATCGTGCCGGCGTCGAGGTTGCCCCGCCAGTTGAATGACGGCGAGCAATTATAGGCGAGCAGCTTGCCGGGATATTCTTTGTGGATTGCCTCTGCAAACTCGCGGGCCTCCTCAAGATTAGGCCGCGAGGTCTCCCACCAAAGCAAATCGGCAAAGCGCGCATAGGAAAGTCCGCGCTTGATGCAATGCTCGAGACCGGTGCCCTTCTTCAGCCGGAAAAATCCTTCAGAAGTGCGTTCGCCGGTGATGAACTCAACGTCGCGCTCGTCGATATCGGAGGTAATGAGTTGCGCGCTCTCGGCATCGGTGCGCGCGATCACCAGGGTCGGCACGCCGCAGACATCGGCTGCAAGACGCGCGGCAATCAGGTTGCGCTCGTGCGCCGCCGTCGGGATCAGCACCTTGCCGCCGAGATGGCCGCACTTCTTCTCGGAAGCCAGTTGATCCTCGAAATGCACGGCGGCGACGCCGGCCTCGATGAAATTCCGCATGATCTCGAAGGCATTGAGCGGGCCTCCGAAGCCGGCCTCGGCGTCGGCGATGATCGGCGCAAACCAGTCGCGCGTGACGGCGCCTTCGGAATGTTCGATCTGGTCGGCGCGTGCAAAAGTGCGGTTGATCCGCCTGCACAGTTCGGGGCCCGAATCGCAGGGATAGAGGCTCTGGTCCGGGTACATCGCGCCGGCGGTATTGCTGTCGGCCGCAACCTGCCAGCCGGAAAGGTAGATCGCCTCCAGGCCGGCACGCACCATCTGCATGGCCTGGTTGCCGGTCACAGCGCCGAGCGCGGAGACATAGTCGTTGCTGTGGAGCAGGTGCCAGAGACGGTTCGCCCCCTTTTCCGCCAGGGTATAATCCACAGGCACCGAGCCTCGGAGACGGTGCACATCGGCCGGCCGGTACGGTCGCCGGATTGCATCGAAGCGCCCGGCAGGCGCCTTGGGGACCAAGTCTTCAAAGCTCTTCGGCATCTGCGTCTCCCTGCGACTTCCGTGACAACATGCTTCGATTGCCCGGATCCAGGTAACGCAGCCGAATAAAATATAGCAAATACTTTGCAAATAAACCGTGATATGTTGTAATACACGTACATCTGATTCCGGTTATATTGTAAAATATGTCACAAACTGCAGATGGCAGAAAGCTCTTCGTCGGACCGCGCTTTCGCCGCATCCGGCGACAGCTCGGCCTATCGCAGACGCAAATGGCCACCGGACTTGGAATCTCTCCGAGCTACGTCAATTTGATCGAACGCAATCAGCGTCCGGTCAGCGCGCAAATCCTGTTGCGGCTCGCCGAAACCTACGAAATCGATCTGCGCGAGTTAGCGACCGTCGACGAGGACCGCTTCTTTGCCGAGCTCAATGAGGTGCTCAGCGATCCGTTGTTCCGGTCGCTCAATATCCCCAAGCATGAATTGAAGGATCTCGCCGAGCTTTGCCCCGGCGTGACGCATGCATTGCAGCGTCTTTATGCCGCCTATGTCGAGGCGCGCCGGGGGGAATCGATGGCTGCGGCCCATCTCGACGACCGCGATGAACCGGCCCGACGCGAGGGCAACCCGATCGAACGCGTGCGCGACCTGATCGAGGCCAATCGCAATTATTTTCCCGACCTGGAGACGGCAGCCGAGCAGCTGCGCGACGAAATCGGCGTCGCCGACATCGATCTGTTTCGCGCATTGTCCGAGCGGCTGCGCGAGCGCCACGCTACGATCGTACGCGTGCTGCCGGTCGACGTGATGCGCGACGTGCTGCGCCGCTACGATCGGCACCGGCACCAATTGCAGCTATCGGAACTGCTCGATATGCCGGGGCGGATCTTCCAGATCGCGTTCCAGATCGCACTGACCGAAGCGTCGGCGACGATCGACGCCATCGTCGGACGCCACCCTGATCTGGACGATCCGGCGCGGCGGCTCTATCGCATCACACTGGCGAATTATTTCGCCGCAGCGGTCATCATGCCGTATGCCCGCTTCCATGCGGCGGCGGAGAATCTCGGCTATGACATCGGCGTGCTGAGTCAACGCTTCGGTGCGAGCTTCGAGCAGCTATGCCACCGGCTTACCACGCTGCAACGTCCGACCGCGCGCGGCATCCCATTCTTCATGCTGCGCGTCGATCATGCCGGCAACGTTTCCAAGCGATTTTCCTCCGGCACTTTTCCATTCTCGAAATTCGGCGGCACCTGTCCGCTGTGGAATGTGCACGCCACCTTCGACACGCCCGGACGCATCGTCACCCAAATCATCGAGCTGCCCGATGGAACTCGCTATTTCAGCATTGCGCAGACCGTGCATCGTCCGGCGGTGCCGCATCCGCATCCGCAGCCGCGCTATGCCATCGGGCTCGGCTGCGAATTGAAACATGCTTCCCGTCTTATCTATTCCGCCGGGCTTAACCTCGCAGCCGAGGCGATGCCGATCGGCGTCAATTGCCGCTTATGTGAACGGGAGAATTGCGGCCAACGCGCCGAACCACCGATCACCCGCACGTTCATCCTGGACGAGACGATGCGCGGTGTCTCGCCGTTCCTGTTCAGCACCCCGCGCGAGGTCTGATGGCGGGGCCTTCATTGCCGGAAAGCGCCAAATACCATCATCGCCCCGCCAAGCACGACGATGCCATCGAGGATGCCGGTGTGCACATGCACCGGCAGCCGCTCGACAAAGGCCTTGGCGAGGAACGCTCCCGGCAAAGCGACCAGACCGATAAGCAGGCCGAAGGCGATGACCTGCGGCGTCATCGCGCCTGACACTCCGAACACGAGAATCTTGCTGACGGCGACGGCGATTGAGACGAACGCATCGGTCGCGACCACGAACGCGCCGGCGAGCCCCGAGGCCATCAACAGCGACAGCAAGACAACGCCGGAGCCGGTGGTACTGCCCGCGAGGAAGCCATAGGCGACCGCGCCCGCTGCCAGTCCGCTATTGTTCATCTGGACTTTCATGTGAATGAGCCAGCGCCGAAGCGGCACGCTGACACACAGCATCAAACCGATCGCGATCAGAATGCCGGCGCTGGTGAGCTTGGTATAAACATAAGCGCCCGCCATGCAGGTCGGCACAGCGGTGAGCATGATGATCAGCCCGCGCCTGAAGTCGACGTAGTCGCGGAAGGCGAAAGCGCGCGTGACGTTATTGAACAGCCCGGAAATACTGACGATCGGCACCACCGGCTCCGGGCCGACCAGCGGCACCAAAACGAGCGGCATCAGCGCGCTCGAGCCATAGCCGGTGACGCCGCCCACGATCGAGGCAAACAGCGCCACCGCCGCGACCAGGATAAGCTGCCAAAGAGAGATGTCGGCGAAGCCTTGCAGGAGATCCATCTAGTTCGCGGCCTGCGCGACTTTGAGATCGGCCGGCGAGATCAGCACGCCGAAGCGTTCGCACCAGATGATCACGCTGGGATAATTCTTCAGGTTGACGCCGTCCGGGATCTGATAGCGCTGGCTGCCCTTGAAGGAGCGCAGCCGGCCGAGATCGACATACATCACGTTGTTCATGTCTGACGAAGAACGAATCGATGGCTTCGGCACAAGATAGACGTGAAAGGCCGGTCCGGGACCCACCTCGAAATCAGGCTCCAGGAATACGGCGCGCTGATAGACGCTGACCTTGCCTTTGCCCCAATGCACCGGGTCGGACTTGTTGGCATGGATGAAGGTGCCGGTGGCAAGCGGCACGGCCACGGCCGGCGCCGGCGCGGCTTGTGTCGGCGGCGCGCTCGCCGCCGGCGCCGTTGCTGTTGCCGCTGCGCTGCGGCGCAGACGCGCTGGGCAGTTTGCGCGGCAGCGGCCGGAGGGGCGGAGGGCTGATGGCGCCGCGGCGGCGGGTGGCGCGGCGGACTGTTCGGGAGCTGGCGGCGTCAGGTCCGCCTGGGTCAACTGCTCGTTGGCCGGCGGCGGCGGAAACACATAAGGAAAGAAGAAAAAGCCGAGCGCGATGCCGAAAATGGTGCCGAGCACGCCGCCGAAAAAGAAAGCCCGGACTTTTCCCCAAAACCTCGCGAACATCAGCGCTTCCCCTGTCGCAACCTTAGAGCGCCATGGCGGCGGCGTCACGTCTTAGCGGCGCCCTCCACAGCATTCGCTGCGATTTGGCCGATGGTTTCACTGTCGGCGGGAAAATCCGCCGCGATCCAGGCCTCCTCCGCGGCGCGCAAAGCGGCACCGAGCGCGGGACCCTTCTCCACGCCGCGCTGCATAAAATTGGCTGCCCTGAGCGGAAAGACCGGAGCAGTCCAGCGCTGCGGCAGCGTGGCAAGGCGGCGCCAGTCGTCATCATCGGGTTGCGCCGAGGCGCGCGCCCAGGCCAGCAGCACGCGATTGCTGTAATGCTCGGGACCAAGCCTATAAAGCCACCGGCGCGCGGCATGCTCTCCGGCCTTCGGTGATACGCGCCACCAGCCATCGGCCCATCGAAGCCAACCATTCGTGCTCGGCATTGGCCAAGCCGCAGCCTCTGCCACAGCCGCTCGGCGTCCTCGACGATCAGGACATTCAGCGCCGCAAGGCGGCGAATCGGATCGGGCGCCAGGTCCAGCGCCGCCTCGATCTCCGCCATGCGCGCCACGCCCGCGATCAGCGGCACGCCACCAAGTATTGACCCGAGCAGTCCAGCGTCCGCCATCACAATCAGCGCCGGCACCACGCCTTTCGCGACCAGGAGTTTCAGCAACTCCATGCGCACGCGCTCGCGCGACAACTGCTCGAGGCCGCGGCGGCCGGCGATGCAGGCCGCCACTCCGGCGGCGTCCGGCTCACCTTCGCCATAGGCGGCGTGGAAGCGAAAGAAGCGCAGGATGCGCAGATAATCCTCGGCAATGCGCATAGCGGGATCGCCGATGAAACGCACACGCCGTGCTTCGAGGTCGGCAAGGCCACCGACATAATCGTGGATCGTGCCGTCGGCTGTGGCGGTGAGAGCGTTCATCGTGAAATCGCGGCGCTCGGCGTCCGCCTTCCAGTCGCGCCCGAAACGGACATTCGCCTTACGGCCGAAAGTCTCCACATCAACGCGCAGCGTGGTGACCTCAAATGGGATGCCGGCGGCGACGACGGTTACGGTGCCGTGCTCTATGCCGGTTGGCACCGCCTTTAAACCTGCCTGTGTGACCCGGCGGATCACCTCCTCCGGCGTCGCCGTGGTGGCGATATCGATATCGCCTGGCGGCAGGTTCATCACGGCGTTCCGCACCGCGCCGCCGGCCACGCGAGCTTCTTCACCATCGCCTGAGAGCACATCGAGCAAGCGCGGCAGCGGCCCCTGCGTCAGCCACGCAGCGTCCTGCAGGCGGCGCTTGGTTAGGCCCGCCTCGTTCACTTGTTCACCCCCGGTACCAGGCGGCCGTTTTCCACATGCGCGGGCACATAAGTCGAACCGGGAGGCGCGCCGGAAAACTGCGAGGCTATGATCGCGCTCGCGCCCATGAGCAGGAGCGCCGTGACGGTGAGCGCGACGACGGTTCGCAGCGGCCAGGATTCCGGATCGAACACGCCACGGCTTTTCGCCCACAGCAGCAAAGCATAAGCGGCAAAGGGCGTGAGGAATAACAGAAGCTCTATGAGAATCGGCCGGATCATTCCAAGTCCTTGGTTGTTATCAGGACATTAGCCGATCCCCTCCACGGCCTCTAAGCCTAAATGCGAAGAAGCCGGTGCCGGCGTCGGAATGCTAGCTTTGTTCCCTCTATTGTCGTCCGGGAGACTGGCAATGACTTTCAATCGGCGAGATCTTCTCAAAGGCGGCGTCACCTTGTCGCTCGCGTCGCAAGCCTGCTTGCAGACTTTGAGCGCCGGCGCGCAGGAAGCCTGGCCCAATCGGCCCATTACCGCCATCGTCCCCTTCCCGCCCGGCGGGCAGGCGGATCTGGCCGCACGGCCGATCGCCGCTGCACTGGAAAAGATTCTGGGCAAGCCGGTGGTGATCGACAACCGCGCTGCCGGCGCTGGCGGCTCGCTCGGCAACGCCGCCGCCGCGCGCGCGGCGCCGGACGGCTACACGCTGCTCATTACTCTGTCTTCGCTTGGCTGTGCTGCCGGAGGCCGACCGGCTGTTCGGACGGCCGCCGGCTTACGAGGTGTCGCAGTTCACTCCGGTCGCGCGCATCCTTGCCGATCCGACGTTGCTCGCGGTGCCGGCTTCCGCGCCGTGGAAGACGTTGCAGGATTTTGTCGAGGACGCGAAGAAACGTCCGGCTGAAATCCCGTACGGCTCCTCGGGTCCCTACGGCACGCTGCATGTATCGATGGAGATGTTCGCCAACGCCGCCGGCATCAAGCTGCTGCATGTGCCGTTCCGCGGCGCCGGTCCGGCGGTGACCGCGCTTCTCTCCGGCACCATCCAGGCGCTGGCTTCCGCTCCCGGCGTGCTGAAGCCGCAGGTCGACGACGGCAAGATGCGCGTGCTCGCCAACTGGGGCGCCGAGCGTGTGAAGAGCTTCCCCGATCTGCCGACCTTCAAGGAGCTCGGCTACAAGGACGTCGAATTTTACATTTGGGCGGGGCTGTTCACGCCGAAGGGCGTTCCGGAGCCGATCATGCAGCGGCTGCGCGACGCCATGAAGCAGGCGATGGCGGATCCCATGGTGATAAAGACCTTCGAAACCGCCGGCAGCCCGCCGGCCTATCAGGATGCGCCGGAGTTCGCGAAATTCGTCGAATCCGACAGCGAGCGGCTGATCCAGGCGGTGAAGAAAATCGGCAAGGTGGAATAGTTATGCTGCGTAAACTTTCTCATAGAGATTGCGCAGAATCCCCGCGGTCACGCCCCAGATCTGCCGCTGCTCGAATGGGATGGCGAAGTAGTAGCGCTTGATCCCTTCCCAATCGCGGCTGTGCTTCTGATGATTGGCCGGCTCCATCAGGAATTGCAGCGGCACCTCGAAAGCCTCGTCGACTTCGGACGGATTCAGCGTGAGCCGGTAATCCGGCGCGATGCGCGCGACCGACGGCACGATCCGATAGCCCTGCGTCGTCATATAGAGATCGAGATAGCCGATCGGCTCGACAAAGCGCGTGTCGAGCCCGACCTCTTCTTCCGCCTCGCGCAAGGCGGCCGCGAGCGGCGTCTCATCGGTCGGCTCGATCTTGCCGCCGGGAAATGAAATCTGCCCGGGATGCTGCGGCAGATGCGCTGCGCGCTGCGTCAGCAGCACGGTGGGCTCGGCGCGGTCCACCACCGGCACCAGCACCGCAGCCGGACGGATCGGCCGCACCGCCCATAGCGCCTTCATTTCCAAATTCAGCTCATGGTCGCCCTTGTCCGGCACGGCATTCGGATCGCGCAGCGCCGGCGGCGCGTTACGGGCGAGCCGCGCCCGCGCACGCTCGAAGAATGTCGCTGACGGCATCAGGCAAATTCCCGCAGCGTTTCGGCGGGCGCCATCGGGAAAAAAAGGTTTTTCGAGGCGACGCCGAACATGCGGCGGCCTTCGACGTCGCGTTCTTCACCCAGGGCGACCAGATCGTAGAACAAGGGCCGCGTCAGCCTGGCCCATAAATCGTGTCGCACATGCAGATAAGGCTTCAGCCCGCCGGTGCCCGGCTCCGGATCGAAACGCAAGGCATGTCCCGGCCCGCACTCCACCCAGTCATCGACATTTGTACGGAACCGCAGCACGCGATCGCCGGTTTGGTCCTGTGTTTGCATCTCGACCGCCAGAAAGGGCGCGTCTTCCACGACGATGCCGACCTTTTCCACCGGCGTAACCAGGAAATACTTATTTGCCTCCCTTTTCAGCACGGAAGCGAAGAGCCTCACCAGAGCGGGCCGGCCTATGGGTGTTTTCATGTAAAACCAGGTGCCGTCGGCCGCGATTCGCATGTCGATATCCCCGCAGAAAGGCGGGTTCCACAAGTGCACCGGCGGCGGGCCCTTGCCAGCCTCGCGCTTTGCCGAACTGGCTATCGCGTCGATCCCGATTGTCGGCTGCCCTTGCTTCGCCATGGTTTATCCTACGTATTTGCAGCCCTGCCGGTCCATATTGGGATGTCAATCCATGGCAAGTCGGGTGGAAGATGGCGTAAGCTTCAGAGTCGGGGGCAAAATCGATCGAATTTCATCTCCACCGAGGAGCGGATGTTATGGGACTGGCAAATGAAGAAGGCGCCGAAAAACTCGAGGATATGATTATCCGGGCGGCGGAATCGAGCGCCGCCCACATCCGCGCGGCCCGCAACGCCATCGGCGCCGTGATTTTCGGACAAGAACACGTGATCGACAGCGCGCTGGTGACGGTCCTCTCCGGCGGCCATGCGCTGCTGGTCGGCGTGCCGGGGCTGGCCAAAACGAAGCTGGTCGACACCATGGGCACCGCGCTTGGCCTCGACGCCCGCCGCATCCAGTTCACCCCGGACCTGATGCCCTCTGACATCCTCGGCGCGGAAGTGCTGGAGGAAGGCGCGGGCGGAACGCGCAGCTTTCGTTTCATCACCGGTCCCGTCTTCGCGCAACTGCTGATGGCCGATGAGATCAACCGCGCCAGCCCACGCACCCAGTCGGCGCTGCTGCAGGCCATGCAGGAGCAACATGTAACGGTGGCCGGCGCGCGGCATGACCTGCCCCGCCCCTTCCATGTGCTCGCGACGCAGAACCCCCTGGAGCAGGAAGGCACCTATCCCTTACCGGAAGCCCAGCTCGACCGGTTCCTGATGGAGATCGACGTCGACTATCCCGATCGCCTCGCCGAGCGGCGCATTCTGTTCGAAACCACCGGGGCCGAAGAAGTGCGGCCGACCGCAGCGATGACCGCCGACGATCTGCTCGCCGCGCAGCGTCTCGTCCGCCGCCTGCCGGTGGGAGAATCCGTCGTCGACGCCATCCTCACGCTGGTGCGTTCCGCGCGTCCGGGTCCCGACGCAGGCGATATCGGCAAATTGATCGCCTGGGGACCAGGCCCCCGCGCCAGCCAGGCGCTGATGCTTGCGGTGCGCGCCCGCGCGCTGCTGCAAGGCCGTTACGCGCCCTCCATCGATGACGTAGCCGAGCTGGCAGAACCCGTGTTGAAGCATCGTATGGCGCTCACTTTCGCCGCGCGGGCAGAGGGGGAAACCATCCAGGCCGTGATCGCGCGGCTGAAAGCGCAGCTCGGGTAAGCCACATGGCGATCGACCCGCGGCTCAGCGAAGAAGAAGTTGCGGCGGTAAACCGCGCAACCGGGCAAGGCCGCTCGCTTGCGGCCGCGATGCCGCGACTCATCCTGGAAGCGCGCCGCATCGCCGCGACCGTGATCCACGGCTTGCACGGCCGCCGGCGCGCGGGCTCGGGAGAGAATTTCTGGCAGTATCGCCGCTTCATTTCCGGCGAACCGGCGCATCGCGTCGACTGGCGCCGCTCTGGTCGCGACGACCATCTTTATGTGCGCGAGCGGGAATGGGAGGCCGCGCACACGGTTTGGATCTGGCCCGACCGCTCGCCTTCCATGAGCTTCATCTCCCACCTCGCCAGCGATACCAAGCTCGAACGCGTGGTGGTCGTTGCCTTCGCGCTCGGCGGAGATTTTGGTGGAAGGCGGCGAACGCGTGGGGATGCCGGGCCTGATGCGGCCGAGCGCAAGCCGCAACATCGTCGACAAGATGGCGCAGGCGATCATCCACGACGCGGGAGAGCGCATGAGCCTGCCGCCCTCCTTCGCCCCCTCCCCTTTGGCGGAAGTTGTGATGCTGTCGGATCTGTGGAGCCCGATCGGCGACGTGCGCACGACCATCGCGCAGCTTTCCGCCAGCGGCGCGCAGGGACATGTGGTGCAGACGGTCGATCCGGCGGAGGAAACCTTCCCTTATTCCGGACGCGTGGAATTCGTCGAATCGGAGGGAGCTGGCAGCATCACCGCCGGGCGTGCGGAAACCTGGCGTGCCGATTACGCAAAGCGCATCGAGCGTCACCGCGCGGAGATCCGCGCGGAAACCGACCGGCTGGGCTGGAGCTTCGCCATCCACCGCACCGATCGGCCGGCGAGCGAATTGCTGCTGGCGCTGCATGCGCGCATGGGCGTGCGCCCGGGCGATACCGGCATTGACCGCTGGCACGCCGGCAATACGGCGAGGTCGGCATGATTGCCGGGCTTCCGCTTGTCTTCGCGCAGCCGCTGGTGCTGCTCGGCCTGCTCAGCCTGCCGGTGCTGTGGTGGCTGCTGCGGCTCATCCCGCCGCGTCCGCGCCGCGTCGATTTTCCCCCGACCCGTATGCTTTTCGATATTGCGCCGAAGGAGGAAACGCCGTCGCGCACGCCGTGGTGGCTGACTTTGCTGCGGCTGCTGCTGGCGGCGCTGGTGATCCTCGCCGCCGCCGGACCGCAGTGGAATCCTTCCATCGCCACATCGGGCGGCGCCGTGCCGCTGGCCGTGCTGATCGACGACGGTTGGACCGCCGCCTCCACCTGGGATGCGCGGCTGCGCGCCGCCGATGATCTCGTTGTGCAGGCGGAAAACGATAACCGCGGTGTGGCGCTGGTGCCGCTGTCGGAAAGCGCGCGCGACGTTTCCATCGGCACCGCAGGCGCCGCACGCGTGCGGCTGCGCCAGCTCAAGCCGAAGCCACATGCGCTGACGCGCGCGGAAGCGTTGCCGATGATCGAGCGGCTGGTCAGCGGCTCGCCGGATACCGAATTTGTCTGGCTGTCGGATGGCATCGATCTTGGCCAGGGCAAGGAATTTATCGAGGGACTCAGCCGCACGCTCGGTCCGCGCAGATTGAGCGTGATCGAAGGTGGCTTGCCGCCGGCGCATGCGCTCGCCGCCGCGGAAAATGCTGCCGGCGCGCTGACGGTGAAAGTCTTGCGTGCTGAAAGCGGCAGCGCGGAAATCGGCGGGTTGCGTGCGCTCGATTTCAAAGGCTTGCCGCTCGGCGAGGCCCGCTATGCTTTCAGCGCGACGGAACTGGAAACCGAAGCGGAGTTCCAACTGCCGGTCGAGATCCGCAACGACATCGCCCGGATCGAGATCGCGGCGCAGCGTTCTTCCGGGGCGGTGCAACTGCTCGACAAACGCTGGCGGCGGCGCGCCATCGGCGTGATCTCCGGCTCGACCAGCGATACCGCTCAGCCGCTGCTGGCCTCGACCTATTACCTCTCGCGCGCGCTCAACCCATTCGCCGACGTAAGGCTGGCGGAAAGCGCGGCGCCCGCAGAAGCGGTGTCGCAATTCCTCGGCCAAAATTTGCCGATGATGATCCTTGCGGATGTCGGCAATGTTACCGGTGAAGCGCGTGAGAAGTTGATCAAATGGGTCGAAGACGGCGGCGTGCTCGTGCGCTTTGCCGGCCCGCGCCTGGCGGCTTCCGAGGACGATCTCGTGCCGGTGCGGCTGCGGCGTGGCGGCCGTACTCTTGGCGGCAGCTTGAGCTGGGATCAGCCGCAGCAGCTCTCGGGCTTTTCCCGCGAAGGCCCATTCAGCGGCATGGCGGTCCCGACCGACGTCACCGTGACCAGGCAAGTTCTGGCCGAGCCGGACGCCGAGTTGTCCGATCACACCTGGGCGACGCTCGCGGACGGTACGCCCCTCGTCACCGCCGCGCGCCGCGGCAAGGGCGTGGTTGTGCTGTTCCATGTCACCGCCGACACGCGCTGGTCGGACCTGCCGATCTCCGGCGCCTTCGTCGACATGCTCAAGCGTATCGTCGCGATCGCAGGCAACACCGCCGCTGCCGAAAACGAGACCGGCGACCGGCAGGCAACGCGCGAAGTGGTGCCGCCGAGCCGGGTGCTCGACGGCTTCGGCGCTTTCGTGCCGCCGCCGCCGACGGCGCGGCCGATCCCGGTGGATTTCGCCGGCCGCGCCGACGCCGAGCATCCGCCCGGATTTTATGGTCCGCCGGAGGGACTGATCGCGGTCAATACGCTGCGGCCCTCCGACCGGATGGCACGGCTTGATTTCTCTTTGCTCAATGCCCGCCGCGATCAATACCGCCTCGGCGAACCGCAGGATCTGCGCGGGCCGATCCTGCTCGCCGCGCTCGGTCTATTGCTGCTCGACGCGCTGGTGGTGTTCTGGCTTTCCGGCGGTTTCGCCCGCCTCACCTTCCGGCGGCGCTCTGTCCCCGCCATGGTTGCCATTGGCATACTGGCCGCCGCGCTCGCAGCGCCGCAAGGAGCTTTCGCACAAAGTGATGACTTTGCGAAGAAAGCCTCGCTGCAGACGCATCTTGCCTACGTCATCACCGGCGATGCCGAGGTGGACCGCATCAGCCGTATCGGGCTGGAGGGCCTGACGCTGTTTCTTGCCCAGCGCACGTCGCTGGAAGCCGGCGAGCCGATGGGGCTGGAAATTGCGCGCGACGATCTCGCCTTCTTCCCGCTGATCTACTGGCCGGTCGTCGCCGCTGCGCCCGAAACCTTCCGCCCAGGCGCTGGCGCGGCTTGACGCTTACATGAAACAGGGCGGCACCGTATTGTTCGACACCCGCGACGCCATCGAAGCGCCGCCGGGACCGGGCGGTGACTCACGCGGGCCCGGGATGATGGCGCTGCGCGAGATTTTGTCGTCGCTCGATATTCCGGAGCTCGAGCCAGTCTCCGGCGATCACGTGCTGACCAAAACCTTCTTCCTGCTGCGCGATTTTCCCGGCCGCTTCAACGCCGGCCGCCTTTGGGTGGAAGCCCTGCCTGCCGCCGACGAGGACCTTGGCGACCGGCCGGCCCGCGCCGGTGACGGAGTTTCGTCCATCATCATCACCTCGAACGATTTCGCCGGTGCCTGGGCGATGCGGCCGGACGGTCAGGCCATGCTGCCGCTCACGCCGGGCGAGCCGCGCCAGCGCGAATTCGCCTTCCGCGCCGGCGTGAACATCGTGATGTACACGCTCACGGGAAACTACAAGGCCGACCAGGTTCACGTGCCCGCATTGCTCGAGCGGCTGGGACAATAGGAGCCGCATGAATTTCGGCATCGCCTTCGCGCCGCTGGTACCAGCCTATGTCGTATGGGCCGGCTTGGCTGTTGCGCTGATCGTGGCCGGGCTGCTGTTTTTTGCCCGCAGCCGCGGCGCCGTCGTGCGCACGATCGCGCTGCTGCTGATGGTGCTCGCGCTGGCCAACCCCTCCTTCACCCGCGAGGATCGCGAGCCGCTCACCTCGGTAGCCGTGGTCGTCGTCGACAAGAGTCCGAGCCAGAATTTCGGCGACCGCCTGCAGCAGACCGAAACCGCGCGCGCCGCGCTGATCGAACGGCTTGGCCGTATCTCCGGACTGGAAGTCCGCACCGTGGAGGCCGGCCAATCGGATGGCGAGACCGACGGCACGCGTCTGTTCTCCGCGCTCGGCTCCGCGCTCGCGGACGTGCCGCCCGACCGGGTTGCCGGCGCAATCCTCCTGACCGATGGCCGTGTGCATGACGTGCCGGCGGAAGCCGCCGCGCTCGGCTTCGCCGCGCCGCTGCATGCACTGATCACCGGCACGAAGGATGAGCGCGACCGCCGCGTGGCGCTTCTCAACGCGCCGCGCTTCGGCATCGTTAACCAGGCGCAAGCCGTTACTTTCCGTGTCGAGGACCAGGGCTCCTCGGGCGGCACCGCGCAAGTGACCGTGCGCCGCGACGGCGAGACGATCGAAACCCGGAGCGTGGGGGTGGGCCAGCCGGTGCAGCTGGACATTCACATCCCGCATGCCGGGCCCAACATTGTCGAGATCGAAGCCTCGCCGCTGCCAGGCGAGCTGACGGCGGTGAACAATCGCGCCGTTGTTTCCATCGACGGAGTGCGCGACAAGCTGCGCGTGCTGCTGGTTTCCGGCGAGCCGCATGCGGGCGAGCGCACCTGGCGCAATCTGCTGAAATCCGACGCCAGCGTCGATCTCGTTCACTTCACCATCTTACGTCCGCCGGAAAAGCAGGACGGCACGCCGATCAATGAGCTCTCGCTGATCGCCTTCCCCACCCGCGAGCTGTTCCAGCAGAAAATCGACGAGTTCCAGCTCATCATCTTCGACCGCTACGCGCGTCAGGGCGTGCTGCCGATCATCTATTTCGACAATATCGCGCGCTATGTGCGCAAAGGCGGGGCGGTGCTGGTCGCGGCAGGCCCGGATTATGCCAGCTCCACCAGCCTGTGGCGCACGCCGCTCGAAGTCATTCTCCCGGCGGAGCCAAGCGGGCAGGTGACGGAAACGCCGTTCCGCGCCCAACTCAGCACCGTCGGCAAGCGCCATCCGGTGACGCGCGATTTGGAAGGCGCGGCCTCCGATCCGCCGCGCTGGAGCCGCTGGTTCCGTGTGGTGGACACCAGGAAAGCCCAGGGCGCAACGGTGATGCAGGCTGCCGATGACAAGCCGCTGCTGGTGCTGGCGCGCGAAGGCGAAGGCCGCATCGCTCTGCTGCTGTCGGATCACATCTGGCTATGGGCGCGCGGCTATGAAGGCGGCGGACCGCATCTCGACCTGTTGCGGCGGCTTTCGCATTGGCTGATGAAGCAACCTGATCTGGAAGAGGAAGCGCTGCGGCTCACCTCGCACGGGCGCGAGCTCTCGATCGAGCGCCAATCGATGGCCGACACGGTGGGTGACGTGACCGTCACCGCGCCGTCCGGCGGCACAACGACATTGACGTTGCAATCGGCGCAGCCCGGCTTGTGGCGCGGCTCCATGCCGGCGGGCGAGCTTGGCCTGTGGCGCGCCACCGACGGCAAGCTGACCACTTTGGTGAATATCGGGCCGGCCAATCCACGCGAATTTACCGAGGTCACGTCGACAACCGAGGTGCTGGCGCCGCTGGCCAACGCCACCGGCGGCGACGCGCGCCGCCTAACCGAGACTTCCGGCGTAACGCTGCCGCGGATTCTCGGCGTGCGTTCGACCGGTACTTTCCACGGCGACGACTGGATCGGGCTGAAGATCCGCGACGCCAGCGTGGTGCGCGGCATCGGCGTTCTGCCGGTCTTCGCCGGTTTCATTGGGCTGCTGCTGCTGCTCGGCAGCCTCGCACTCACCTGGGCAAGGGAAGGCCGGTGACGTATCAGAAACGCGTCACCGTCGAAGTTGCGGCGCGCGTGGCGAGGGAGTTTCTTGTCATCGCCCGCCAACGGGTCCGCGCAAAGCGCGGCCCGATGATAAACTCCGGCGGGCGATCCAGTAATCGCGGCCGCCTGAGTTTACTGGATGCCCCCGCCTGCGCGGGGCATGACGACTAAGCTTCCTACTCCGGCCGGATCGGTCCGCTGACGCCGGCAAAGGCGCCCGCGGCCAATTCAGCCACCAGCAAACGCTGCGGATCAACCGGGCCGGGCATGCTGACCTTGCCCTTGGGAATGCGCTTGAAGCCGCAGCGCTGGTAGTAGGATTCGTCGCCGACAAGCACCACCAGTTTATGTCCCTTTGCTTTCGCTTCCTGCAGCGCCCGTTCGATCAGGCCGATGCCAATGCCGCGATCGCGGAACGGCGGCTCCACCGTCAGCGGGCCCAGCAAGAGCGCGGACGTCTCGCCGATGCGGATGGGCGAAAGCCGCACGGAGCCGACCATCAGCGTTCCGATGCGCGCGGTGAATGACAGATCAAGCCTGTGCGCGATGCCCTCGCGGATGCGGTAGGCGGTGCGTGCATAACGCCCCGGGCCGAAGGTGCGCTCGTGCAGGCGATCGATCGCCTGCGCATCGTCAGCGCTTTCCGGCAGAATCGTCAACGAAAGATCGTTCATTCCCTATCCCCGCGCGCGATTAGCATCTGCCGTTCGCGGTCCACTTTCGACAGCTTCGTCACCAATGCTCGCTCACCGGCGCGCCGCCCATCACCTCGGCGATGCGGGCACGCGTGCCGGCGGTGGTATCGTTCGGCAGCGCATCCAGCGCAAAGAAAGACGCGACAGCAATCTCGCGGTTCGCCTTGAACGGTCCTGCTTGTTCGAAATCCTGCACCACATAGACGGCGACATGGTCCCGCCTGGAGACGCGACGATTGAAGAAGATGCCATGCAACCGGGGGGCGCTGCCGAGGCGAATGTTGCCCTCCTCGGCCAGTTCCCGCGCCAGCGCTTGCTGCATGGTCTCGCCCGGCTCCACCCCGCCGCCCGGCAGATGCCAGCCCCGCACATAGCTGTGCTGCACAAGCAGAATGCGCCCCGCCCCGTCCACGACCAAACCGCGCACGCCAAGGGTCATTCCCCGCGTGACGCGCCAATAAGAATGCAGCAGGGACCGGCCGAAAGATTCCCACAGCCGGCCGGAAATATCGCGTCGCCAATTGGTCTTTTCCATCGGTCGGCCTATATAGTTTAGAATAGTTCCAATATAGCTAACTAGCCGTTCCAGCCCCAAGAGGCCCCCGTGAAGCGATTTTCCGATCTTACCGAGCAGGAAATTCTCGCCCTCGCCATCACCAATGAAGAAGAAGACAGCCGCATCTATCGCGGATTCGCCGAAGGTTTGCGCGGGCAATTTCCCGCCTCGGCCAAGGTATTCGAGGAAATGGCAGACGAGGAAGTGCGCCACCGGACCGTGCTGTTCGATCTCTATCGGCAAAAATTCGGCGACTACCTGCCGCTTATCCGCCGCCAGGACGTCAAAGGCTTCATCCAGAAGCCTGCGATCTGGCTGATGGGGGCGCTCAACCTCGATGAGGTTCGCAAATACGCCGAGGCGATGGAATACGAGGCCGGCCGTTTTTATCGCAAGGCGGCGGAAACCACGCGGGACGCCGCGATCCGCAAGCTGCTCGACGAACTCGCCGAAATCGAGAACGAACACGAGGACATGGCGCATAAGCTTGGGCAGGAGATCCTCACCAAGAAAGAGCGCGAGCACGAAGACGAAACGGCGCGCCGGATGTTCCTGCTGCAATATGTGCAGCCGGGTCTGGTCGGGCTGATGGACGGCTCGGTATCGACGCTGGCGCCGCTATTTGCCGCCGCTTTCGCCACCCACAGCACCTGGGAGACGTTCCTGGTGGGCATGGCTGCCTCGGTCGGCGCCGGCATATCCATGGGCTTCGCCGAGGCCGCTTCCGACGACGGCTCGCTCACAGGCCGCGGTACGCCTTGGGTCCGTGGCACGGTGACCGGAATCATGACCACCATCGGCGGCGTCGGTCACACTTTGCCCTACCTCATCCCGGATTTCTGGGCGGCAACCATTCTCGCCGTCATCGTCGTCGCAATCGAGCTCTTCGCCATCGCCTATATTCGTTACCGCTACATGGACACCCCCTTCCTGTCGGCCACGTTCCAGATCGTGGTCGGAGGCACGCTGGTCTTTCTTGCCGGAATCCTGATAGGCAGCGCCTGACCCGTGTCCCGAAGCCGAAGTTCGCCCGACTTGGCAGCAATCTCCGAAGCGAACGTCGGATTCGAAAGGAGACCAGGGAACCTTAATGTTCTGGTGTCGCTTGGCTCGGAAATTCGCTTGAATAACTCGCGGCAAAAAATGAATCGAATTTCCGAACCACGACACTAATGTTCAGGCTCGCGCATCTTTCCGATCCGCATCTCGGATCCTTGCCGAGGCCGCGGCTGCACGAGCTCGTCGGCAAGCGCGCGCTGGGCTTGTTCAACTGGCACCGCAAGCGCCGCGCGCACCACCAGGCGGATGTGCTTGCCGAGCTGATCGCCGATATGCGCGCGTTCAAGCCCGACCACCTCGCGATCACCGGCGACCTGATCAACCTTTCGCTGGAAAAAGAATATGAGCCAGCGCGCGCCTGGCTGGAGGCGCTCGGCACCCCGCATGACGTCACCGTGGTGCCGGGCAATCACGACGCCTATGTCGGCGCGACCGCCGAGCATTCCGGAAAGCACTGGGGCGAGTTCATGACCAACGATGCCGTGCAGGTGCTGGTGGGTCAGGAAATCACCTATCCCTTCGTTCGCCGGCGCGGTCCCATCGCACTCATTGGCTTGTCGACCGCGGTACCGACGCTTCCCTTCATGGCGACGGGGGAGCTTGGACCTGAGCAGATCGAGCGTTTCGCCCGCACGCTCCACGGACTTAAGGACGGCCTGTTCCGCGTGGTGCTGATTCATCACCCACCCAAAAGCAGCCCCGGACACCGTTTCCGCCGCTTGGTGGACGCCCGCGATTTCCGCGCTGTGCTGGCCGAGCACGGCGCCGACCTGGTGCTGCACGGCCATAACCATGAGCATTCGTTGATCTGGCTGGATGGGCCGCAGCGGCGCATTCCCGCCTTCGGCGTGCCGTCGGCTTCGGCTCCGCCCCACAGCGATGAGACAGCTGGCTACAACATTTATGAGATCGATGGCGCTCCCGGTGCCTGGCAGTGCACCGCGATCCTGCGTTCGCTGCGGCCCGACGGGGAAGGCTTTATGGAACGGGGACGAGAAAAGGTCGCCTAGGGAGACGGAGCCAGCATCCAGGCCAGCGCCAAGAGCGCCGCGATGCCGGCGAGGAGGCCGATGGAGAACGCCTTCACGGCATTCCAGCGCCAGTGGCGGCGTTCGGCCGCGATGTCGCGCCAGCTTTCCTTGCCGAGCTGCGGGGACAGCGCCGCGAGCGAGCGCTCCCGCTCCACCAGACGGCGGGCGACATATTGCGTGACGGCGTCAACGATCGGCCCGACGTCGCCGGATTCTTCCAGCACCCGGCGGCCATAGCTCGTGTCCTGCACCAGACGGTAGATACGCTTGTCGCGTCCCATCATCACATGCACGACTGCGTCGAGCCAAAGCCGCGGCGTGTCGCCCCGGCTGATACCGCGATCAAACAGATCGATTTCCGACGGGATCTCCGCGAAGATTGGATCCAGTGCCTCGTTCAGGATTTCCAGCCGCGCCACTTCCGCATCGCGCAGGTCGACCACCACGCTGGTGCGTTCGGCCACCTCGATGCGCGCCTGGCGCACCGCGGCTTTGAGCCGGAGAGACGAATCCGCCTCCGGCGCCGATGGCGCGCCTGCTTTCCCCGATCGTCCCCACATGACGCGTAAGTTAGCAACGCGCGGTCGCCGGAGCAAAGCCCAAAGCCGATATTGCCGATCCGGCAGTACAGGATAATGCTGAAAGAGCATGAGAAACTGAGTTAGCGCCGCGATTATCCTCCCCTTTAGGGGAGGGTGGCTGAGCGAAGCGAAGCCGGGTGGGGTGATGGAAGTGACCGATCGAGAGCTTGGTCAGCGCACCCCCACCCGTCCGCTCGCTTCGGCTCGCGGCCGCCCTCCCCCGCAAGCGGGGGAGGGATAAGAGCGGCAGCCGTGGGCCGGGCGGCAAGCCCTGATGGTGCAATGCAGACCAGTTCTTGGATGAAAATCGCCTCGCCCTGATTCGACGTGGGCGGCGGCGGCGCGCCTATTTGCCCGCCGCTTTTCTCAAGGCGTCGTTGATCCGGTCCTGCCAGCCCGGCCCGTCTTCCTGAAAATAATCCAGGACGTCACGGTCGATCCGCAACGAAACCAGTTCTTTGGCATTTGGCACCGCCGGCTTCGGCGCCGGCGCCTCAAGCGGCTTCGTGGTTGCCTCCTTGAAAGCCGCTTCGGCGGCTGCCCGCGGATCGTTGGGTCTTCGCTTTCTCTCAACAACCATTAATGTGCACTTTCTTCCCGAAACATGCCGAGCGCTTCCTGCGCCGGCCGATCTGAGATCGAGAACAAGACCGCTTCGCCGTCAGCCTCGTGGCTATAGCTTCTCCAAGACGGAACGACGAAGACATCGTTACGGGTCCATTCCAGCACCGTATCGCCAACGCGGGTGCGCCCCTGCCCTTCTGCGCAGGCGAAGATGGTGCTGTCGGTCGCCTTGTAAGATTTGCCTTTGAATCCTTGCGGCAGCAGCGCCAAATGCGCGCCCATGGTCGGCGTCACCCAGCCGCCGTTGAACGGATTGGCATAGCGGATGCGCGCGCCATGCCGCGGATCGACATCGCCCGAGCGCTGCAGGCGCTGCAAAATCGGCTTCATGCGCGCATAGGGATAATTGACGATCGGGCTGCGTCTGAGCGAGGTGTCGCTGCCATCGGGAAAAACCCCCGATCCGAAGCGCTCGATCGAATCGCCATGCCCGCGCCGGGTATTCTGCGGCTCTTCACCCAAATCCTCGAAGAAAGCGGCGGCATAAAAATTCACCATCGGCAGATCGAGCACGTCGAGCCACATCATCGGCTGCCTGGTGTCGTTGCCGTGGTCGTGCGCGGTCCAGCCCGGCGTGATGACGAAATCGCCCGGACGCATCTCCGTCTTCTCGCCGTCGACTTGGGTATAGGCGCCCTCGCCTTCCAGGATAAAGCGGATAGCGCTCGCGGTGTGCCGATGCGGCGGTGCGATCTCACCCGGCAGCACGAGCTGGATACCGGCATAGAGCGATTGGGTGATCGCGGATTTTCCGCGCATGCCGGGATTTTCCAGCACCAGCACCCGGCGCTCGGCTTCCTTGGCGGTGATCAGCTCGCCGCCCTCAAACACCATCGGCTTGAAATCATCAAAACGCCAAAGCGCCGGAAGAAATGGCGTCGCCGGCTCGTTCGGAACCAGTTCGCGCATTACCTCCCATAGCGGCGCCATATGCTTGCGGCCGATGCGCTCATAATAGGCGCCGCGCAACGCACGAATTTCTTCCGGAGAGCGCGACGGGCCGCTCGCGCCTGCGGCATTTTTCGCGGTGGAGATCGGCATGCTGTGCTCCCTAGGTCCTCGGACCCTCCGGCCGCATTATAGAGCAGTCAGCCCTTCGGGCGAACCCGCTCGATGAAGACGGCAAAGGCAGCAAGCTGCTTGCGGATGAAATCGCGGGTGGTCTCGTCCGTCAGCTCGCGCTTTGCTTCATCCACCTTCGACTTGGCATTGCCGATGAAGATCTCCGGGCTGTTGAGGACGAAGGCGTTAAGCCCGTTCAGCACCTGGCGCAGGTGATATTGCATCCGCGCGCCGCCGACCGACCCGCTGGTCGCGGACTGAATCGCAAAAGGTTTGCCTGCGAAGGGCGACGGTTCCTTCATCCGCGACAGCCAGTCGATCGCATTCTTCAAGCCGCCGGGAATCGAAAAATTATATTCCGCACTGACGATCACCACGCCGTCGGCGGCGAGGATCGCCTTGCCCAGTGTGGCGACGTCGGCGGGAATGCCCTGCTCATGCTGGATGTCGAAATTGTAGATCGGAAACTGGCGGTGCGGCGGCGCCGGAGTGATGCTCATTTGCTCCGGCGCCAGCGCAGGCAGCGCCCGCTCCACGATGGCATTGAACGAGCCTTTCCGCAGGCTCCCGCAGATGCTCAGGACGTTCAGCTTTTCGGCCATTCCGTCCCCAATTCCACTACTGCGCGGCCGGCTTTGCTTCCTTGATGGGATTACGAAGCAGGCCCACGCCTTCTATCTCGATCTCGCAAACGTCGCCTTCGTTCATCCAGACCGGAGGCTTGCGCGCGAAGCCCACGCCCGAAGGCGTGCCGGTGACGATGACGTCGCCCGGTTCCAGCGTCATGGCCTGGCTGATGTCGACAAGCGTCTCCGCCACCGGAAACATCATATTGTCGGTGTTGTCGGATTGCATGACCTTGCCATTAAGCCGGCTCTCGATCTTCAGGCCCTTGCCCGCGGGCGGGACTTCATCCGCCGAGATCATCCACGGCCCGAAACCTCCGGTGGCGTCGAAATTCTTGCCCATGTCCCACTGGCTGGTGCGGCGTTGAAATTCGCGCACCGAGCCGTCGTTGAAGCAGGAATAGCCGGCGATGCATGAGAGTGCGTTGGCCATCGTCAGATGCTTGGCGGGCTTGCCGATGATCACCACCAGCTCGGCTTCGTAATCCAGGCTGTTGGTCATGGATGGGCGCAGCATCGGCTGATCATGCGCGACCAGCGAGGTCGTGCAGCGCATGAAAATCGTGGGAAATTTCGGAATGTTGTCTTTCTGGAAGCCTTCCTTGATGTGCTCGAGATAGTTAAGTCCCAGGCAGACGATCTTCCCCGGAGCGGCCACCGGCAGCGAATAGGTGATGGTCTGGAGCGGCACGCGCGCCGAAGCCGGGGCCCGTTTGGCAAGATCGGCGATAGCGGATAGGTCGCCCTTGCTCTGACGCAGCCACATGCCGAGGTCCTTCGGCGCGTTCGGATCTGCTGCCTGCAAGTCGATGAGCTGGTCGCCCTCGACAACGCCCAGGCGCCGCCCGTCCTGTCCCTTGAAGCCAACGATTTTCATGCTGTCCCCGCTCTGGATCGTCCGATTGACGGCTAAGGCCGTCATTTTGCGGCCGCGACTATATCGAACCCTTCAGGGCATCCAAGGCCCTGAATACTCGTCTAAAGGCTTAGGTGTGCCGACGTCCGCCTTACCGCAGGGCCAGAGCATGGACGCAGAAATAGCGGTCCGGGTCGCTCCAGGACGCCACCAGCGTCCATCCGGATGCCGCGCGCCAGCGCGCTGAATGAATCGACCGAATACTTGTAGCTGCTTTCCGTATGGATCGTCTCGCCGGCGCGGAACTCGATGGTCTCGCCCGCCACCCGCACCTTTTGCCGCTTGCTGCTCGCCAGGTGCATTTCGATGCGGTGGCGCTCGCGATTATAAAAGGCGTGATGCTCGAAGCTGCCGAGGTCGAATTTTCCATCGAGTTCGCGGTTGATGCGCACGAGGATGTTGAGATTGAAGTCCCGGGTTATTCCGGCAGCATCGTTGTAAGCGGCGTTAATGATGCTGTTGTCTTTCTGCAAATCCGTGCCGACGATCAGAGTGGCGCCGCGGCCAAGAATTTGCCCGGCGTGACGCAGGAAAGCGGCGGCCTCGTGCGGCTCGAAATTGCCGATGGTCGAGCCGGGAAAAAATCCGACGCGGGCGGCGGGCACCGAGGCCGGCAGATCGAACGGTTGGGCAAAATCCGCCGCCACGGGCGAGATCATCGAGCTTGGGAAATTCCTGGCGCAGCTCGGCCGCTTCGTCCTCCAGCATCTCGCCGCAGATATCCACCGGCACATAGGCCGCAAGCTGCGGTGCTGCGGCGAGCAGGATGCGTGTCTTGCGGCTCGAGCCGCTGCCAAATTCCACCAGCGCCGAGCCCGACGGAATATAATTGGCGATAGCCGCCGCGTTGTCCTCCAGGATGCGCAGCTCGCTGCGCGTCAGGTAATATTCCGGCAGGTCTGTGATCCGCTCGAACAGCGCGCAGCCGGCCCTATCGTAAAAGTATTTCGGTGGAATCCGCTTCGGCGTCGACTTTAAGCCCTTCAGCACGTCCGCTGCGAATAGCGAGGCGGGATCTGGCAGTTCGAATTTCTGCACCGTCTTTTTTAACGCGACCATGGAGCACCAATCTTGTTTGTGATTTTCGGGTACGGCATCAATTGCCGTCATCCGCCAGGCGTAACCCGCTGAATTGCCAACGCGCCGACGGCGGGAAGAAGTTGCGATAACTCACGCGTGCGTGGCCTTCCGGCGTCGCCAGCGAGCTGCCGCGCAAGACCATTTGATTGACCATGAACTTGCCATTGTATTCACCGAGCGCGCCTGCCACCGGGCGGTAGCCGGGATAAGGAGCGTAAGAGCTTTGCGTCCACTGCCAAACGGAGCCGAAAGCGTCGGCCAGCGCGCCCGCCCGCGCGGTCACTTCCCATTCCGCCTCGCTGGGTAGACGGCAGCCCCGCCAGCGCGCGAAAGCGTCCGCTTCATAGTAACTGACGTGACAGACCGGCGCTGCTGGGTCGACCGGACGCAAACCACCGAGTGTCATCGTGAACCACTCGTCGTCGACTTTCTGCCAATAGCCCGGTGCCTCCCAGCCCGCGGCTTTCGCCATATCCCACCCATCCGACAGCCACAGGGCAGGAGTTGCGTAGCCGTCCGCGGCAATGAAATCGAACCATTCGGCGTTGGTGACGAGATTGCGCGCGACGCGCGCCGGCTGCAGAAACACCCGGTGTTGCGGGCCTTCATTGTCGAAGAAGAATCCTTCGTCATCATGGCCGATGGTGTGGATGCCGCTTGCCACGTCGGCGAAGCCTGCGGAGTTGGGCTGGCTGCCCGGCATCTGCCATTTCCCGTCATAGACCGGATGCGTCGGATTTTGCGCGAAGGCATGCAGGATATCGGTGAGGATCAACTCCTGATGCTGCTGCTCGTGGTGCAGGCCCATTTCCACAATCGGAATGATTTTTTGCAGCGCCTCCTCATGGCCGGCCGTGAGCAGTTGCTCCACGGCGGCATCCACATGCGCACGGTAGGCAGCAACCTCGTGGGCGCCCGGCCGCGTTACCAGCCCGCGCTGAGGACGCGCATGCCGCGGTCCCACCGCGACGTAATAGGAATTGAACAAATAGCCAAAGCGCTCATCGAAGCGCTGGTAATGCGGATCGTTTTCCAGCAGCAGGAATTGCTCGAAGAACCAGGTGGTATGCGCGCGATGCCATTTCGTCGGACTGGCGTCCGGCATCGACTGCACCACCTGATCCTCCGGTGAAAGCGGCGCAGCGCGCCTTTCAGTTTCCGCTCGAACGGCGCGGTAATCGCGCGACCATCGGTCGCGCAAATCTCCTGAAGGCACCGTCGATTTCGCCGCGATTGGACTCATTGGGGAGCTACGATCGAAGACCCGTACGGGCGTAACAGGCGGCATACTCGCCTCGCTGACAGGGAAATAAAACGCGTGCGCAACGACTTAACCCTCGGATGCGGCCGTTAGTTCCGCGCGATGGCGCAGCAAGAAAGGCCAAATTAAATATCGATAGGTGCCAGATACAAGGCTTGCCTGCTTTAGCGCGGCCGGCTCAAACCGCAATCAAAATCGCTCAGTCGGCACTGCAATAGGTGGGAGCCACCCCGGCCAAAATAGCATAGGCTTTGCGCGGAGGCGGGGGCAAGGGAGCCTTGGCTGGCCGCGGAGAAGGATAAAGACAATGAATGAGGAAACGCTCAACGCCACGCTGCGCAAATTTCTCAAGAAGGTCGGAATTACCTCCCAGCGCGAGATCGAGATGGCGGTGCGCGATGCGGTCGCCGACGGGCGCTTGAAGGGAAACGAATCGCTATTGGCCAAGGCGACGATTCGTGTTGAGGGCTTGAACCTGACATTTGACGTAGAAGGCGATGTCGAGCTGGAGTGAGCGAGCCATGACGCGAATGAAGTGCTTCACCCGTCAGTTGTTGATCGCGGCGCTGGCGCTGGCACTGCCCGCCACGGTTTCGGCGCAGCAGCGGCAGGGACGAACCGGCAGCAACCCGCCACAGCGGCAGGAGCAGCAACAGCAACAACGGCAGGAGCCGCAACGGGAGGAACCGAAACAGCAGCAAACCGAGCAGCGCCGCGAAACGCCCTCTGGCGTGCTTCGGCTCTTGCCTGCCGATTCCGTTACCGATCACAGCATCGAGCTGGCAAGCGGCAAAACCCTGGCTTACACCGCCACGGCGGGAACGCTCGCGCTTTATGACCAGTCCGGCGAACAGACCGCCGCGGTCTTCTACACCGCTTACGTGGCCAAAGGCGGCAATGATGCGCCAAGGCCCGTCACCTTTGGTTTCAATGGCGGGCCGGGAGCCGCTTCCGCCTATCTGCATCTCGGCCTGGTCGGCCCGAAAATTTTGCAGTTCGGCGACCGCAATGACGCAGCCACGGCGCAGTTGCGCTCCAATCCGCAGACCTGGCTCGAGTTCACCGACCTGGTGATGATCGACCCGGTCGGCAGCGGGTGGTCGCGTGCGGCCAAGCCGGACGGCAATGATGCTTTCCGCGGGGTGCGGCGCGACGCGGATTTCTTTGCCAAGGTCATCGCGCTCTACACCGCCAAGAATGGACGCAGCGCCTCGCCGAAATATCTTTTGGGCGAGAGCTATGGCGGCTTCCGCGCCGCCAAGGTTGCGCGCGCCCTGCAACAGGACCAAGGCATCGCGATCTCCGGTATCGTCATGGTCTCGCCGATGCTGGAAGGCGCTTTCCAGTTTGGCGGCGACCGCTTTGCGCTTGGCGCCGCCCTCTATCTGCCGTCGCTTGCCGCGGCCGAGCTCGAGCGCAGCAACACGATGAGCAAGGAAGCCTTGGCGCAGGCGGAGCGCTTCGCGCTGAGCGAATATCTCACCACCCTCGCCGGCCCCCCACCACAGGGCGAAGCGGCACGCATCTTTTACGCGAAGGTGGCGAAGATGACGGGCATTCCCGAAGAGGACGTGGCGAAATCGCGTGGCTTCCTGCGCGATTACTACCTAAAGAGTCTTCGCTCCGCCAATGGCATGACGGTCAGCCGCTACGACGGCTCCTTCGCCATGGACGATCCTTTCCCGGATAGCCGCGGCGACCGCGGGCCGGATCCGGTGCTGGATGGATTCACCCGCGCTTATGCGGGCGCATTCGTCGGCTATGCACGCGAGCAGTTGGGCTTCCATACCGACATGAGCTACGTGCTGCTCTCGGGGGAAACCAGCGGCAACTGGAACTGGCGGGAGGGCGGCCGCAGCGAGCCGAGCGCCAGCGACGATCTGCGCATCCTCTTGGCTTTCAACCCCTCATTCCGGCTGATCATCGCACACGGCTATGCGGACCTGGTGACGCCTTACATGGCGAGCCGCTACGTCCTCGATCATCTGCCGCCGTTCACGCAACCGGAGCGCGCGCAGCTTAAACTCTATTCCGGCGGTCACATGTTCTATGTCGCCGATGAGCCGCGCAAAAGTTTCAGCGCCGATATGAAGGCCTTCTTCAGCGCCGGCAAAGGCTCATAGCAAAGCTATTTCGGCCGGATGCTGGGGTCGCCGCCCGGGCTGCCGGGCGGCGGGATGACCGGCGTTCTGCCGGTTTCCGGCGTCGGCAATTTCATCTGCGGGTCGACGGCGGGTGGCGGGCAGATTACTCCATCCGATTGCGCGAGGCGCTTGCTGAGATCCTCCGGCGGCGTTGCCGGATTGACCGGTTCGCCCTTACCGGTCGTGACCGTACCGGGTGATCCCGGCGGCGAAGAGGGTGAGCATGCCGGCGAGCCCGGCGCGGGGGGTGACATACCCTGCCCCAGCGCCGGCGCAACGATGACGGATGCCAAAACAGCCCCGGCCAGGAATGCGGCAATTTCCAGCCAGAACTTCCGCGTGGCGTGCCATGCCTTCATGGAGATTCAACCGGCGCCGCAGCCGCAAGGTTCCGCACAATCGCCTAACGCTAGGAACTATCGCGTCGCCCCGGCGTTGGATTCTATTGCGACCGATCACGTCCAATTTGCAAGGCGGAGCCAGTCCATGGATGTCCGTAACCCCAACCCCGACTCCACAGCGCCGCGGCCGGTGAAATCGACCAACGAGGCGCGGCAAGGCATCGCCGGACAAAACGTGCGCACCGTGCTGATCGTCGGGCTCAGCGCCATCGTCATTATCTTCGCCCTGCTTTGGCTGTTCTATTTCGGGCGCTGAGGTCATGGCCGCGCGCTCAATTTGGAAGGGCTATCTCCGTCTGTCCCTGGTGAATTGCTCGGTTGCGCTCTATCCGGCGGTGACTGCCGCAAATAAAGTACACTTCCACAAGCTCAACCGCAAAACCGGCAACCGCCTGCGCATGCGCATGGTCGACGAGGAAACCGGAAAGGAAGTCCCGCGCGAGCAGCAAGTGAAGGGCTACCAGATCAGCAAGGGCTCCACCGTCGAGGTGGAGGACGAGGATCTGGAAAAGATCGCGCTTGAGAGTACGCGGGTGATGGAGATCACCAAATTCGTCCCGCGCGAGGAAATCGATCCGCTTTACTTCGACCGGCCTTATTTTCTCGCACCCAACGATGACGCGTCGCAGGAAGCCTTCGCCGTCATCCGAGACGCGATGCGCAAGAAGGAAATCGGCGCGCTGGCGACGGTGATCATGCACGAGCGCGACCATGTCCTGCTGCTGGAGCCGCGTGAAAGCGGCATGCTCGCCACCACATTGCGTTCGCCGGAGGAAGTACGCGATGCCAAGGATGCTTTTCGCGGCACGAAGTCCAAGGTAGGGGGCGAATTGCTGGACGTGGCCGAGATGCTGATCGAGAAAAAGATGGGCAAATTCCGGCCTTCGGAATTTCAGGATCATTATCAGGCCGCGCTGAAAACCCTGATCAAGGCCAAGAAGGCAGGCCGCAAGATCAAGGAGTTCGAGCCGCCCGAGGTGCCGGCCAAGCCGAGCAGCGTGCTCGAGGCGCTGCGCGAGAGTCTGAAGCAAGGCGGCCGTGCGCATCCGCGCCGGGCGCGCGGCACGCGCCGCGGTGTGCAGCGCGCCCGCGCAGGCCGCGCGCGCGCCAGCGCGAAGAAACGCGCCTGATCTCTTATTTGACCGATTCGGTGTCCGGCGCGACCGAGCCATAACGGCCGTCGCGGTAGACCAGCGGAGAGATGTCCTCGCGCGTCAAGGCCTGCAATACCCGGCCGATAAAGATGGTGTGCGAGCCATAGTTGATCTCCTGCTCCTTGCCGCAGAAAAAATTAGCCTGCGCGGTGGCGAGATACGGCACATCGTCGGCATCCGCGCGCCAATCGCCGGTGGCAAAGCGCTCCTCCCCCGTCGCGTTGCTGCTGAAGACCTTGGCGACATCGAGATTCGACGTGTGCAGCACGTTAATGCAGAAACGGTCCTGCCTGTGCAGGAAGTAATGCAGGCGGCTGTTCTGATTGAAGCAGACCAGCAGCGACGGCGGCTCCATGCTGATGGAGGTGACGGAAGTCGCCGTGGTGCCGTGCCGCTCTCCGCCATCCCGCGCGGAGACAATCGTCACCGTACTGGCGACGCGCCGCATCGCGAGCCGGAAAACCTCTTGAAGGTCCTCACCGCTCATGCCGGCACCTTTTGCTCAGCCAGAAAAGCGAGCACGCGTTCGTTGAACTCATCGGCGCATTCGATATTGCCCATGTGCCCGGCCTGCTCGAACACATGCAGCGATGCGCGCGGAATTTTCGGCACGAAAGTTTCGGTATAGCCGGGCGCGCGCAGGCAATCGAGCCTGCCTGCCATCACCAGCGTCGGCACCCGGATGGCGGCGTAATCAATATTGTCGCGCTCGCGCTTGGCGCCCGCCGTCCGAAATGGCGCCTTGAAGCGCGCGGCGGAGGTGGCTTCCCAGGCGCCCGGCAGGTGCGACATCTCCCAGCGGCGATCGAGATAAGCTTCATCGCTCGACCATTTCGGATCGACGAACATCACCTGGATGATGCGCCGCATGTGCTCGCGCGAGCCGTCATAGCTGTTGATGATCTTGCGCTGGTCGTTGTCGGGCGCGTCGCCTCCGCCGGAACAACAGACAATGCTCACGATTGGCCAATCCGGCTGTTTCCGCGCCGCCACCGTCAGGCTCAATCCCCCCGACATCGACGACCCCATCACATGCACCGGGCCGACGCCCATCACCTCGATGAAGCGTTTGATGTGCGTGATACGGCGATCGAATTGGCCATTGAAATCGAAGATCTTGTCGGTCAGCCCGAAACCGAGGTGATCCGGCGCCAGCACGTGGTAGTGCCGGCCAAGCGCTTGCAGGTTAAATTCCCAGGAGAACTCCGCAGCCCCGCCATATTCCGCCGAATGTAGCAACAATACGCTTGGTTTGCGCCCGCGATGGCTTTCACCGGCCTCGAAATAATGCGTCCGGATGCCGTCGACGGAAATGAACTTGCCTTGCCCCATTCAGGCCATCGCTTTCGCCTTTTGCATCACGGTGCGCGGCAAATCCTTGATCTGCGGATACACCTCCTTGGCGAACAGCGTCATGCTGGAAACCGTCCGCTTGTGATCGAGGAAGCCGGCCTGCTGCATCATCAACAGATGATCGAAGCCGCCGACCAGATCGTAGTAACGCTTCACCTGCCTTGCGACGGAATCCGGCGTTCCGTACATCAGCACGCCCTGCTCGCGCAGATAGTCCATGCCTTTGGCACGCACCGCGTCGGTGCGGCCGGTATAGGCGCCCTGCAGCGCCTTCACGTTGGTTTCGACGCCGACATAGCCGGGCGGATTGCGGAATTGCGGCGGCGTTTTTGTCTGCATGTACCAGGTGAGTTCTTTCGCGCCCTTTTCCGCCTCCTCCTCGGAGTCGGCGGTATAAACCAGCGGCATGAAAGCCATCCCCGCCCCGCCCGGCAGCCCGTGGTCGGCCATGGTCGAACGATAGGCATCGAACATCAGCTTCACCTTGTCATGCGGCTGCAGGAAGGTTGCGAAGACATAGCCCCGGCTCGCCACCTTCTTGATGTTGTCGTAGTCGCTGGAGCCGGTGATCCAGATCATCGGATGCGGCTGCTGGTAAGGGCGCGGCCATACGTTCACCACGCGCCGATGCGTGAAGCGGCCTTCGAAATTGAACGGCCCATCGTGGCTGGTCCAGGCTTTCACGATCAGGTCGACGCCTTCCCAGAGACGCTCCAGCGTCTGCGTCGGGTTGGTGTTGGCGGCGAATACTTCGTAGGGCACCCCGCGAACGATGCCGACGTCCAGGCGTCCGCGTGAAATATTGTCGATGATCGCCATTTCCTCGGCGATGCGGATGGGATCCCCGCGGTTGGCGATCGGATTGCCGAGAATGCAGATGCGGGCCTTCTTGGTCTGCCGCGCCAGGATGGCAGCCATCAGCGGGGCGGCCGCATCCAGACAAGTCGCAGTCTGATGATGCTCGTTGAGCATGATGTTGAGGCCGAGCTCGTCGGCGATCACATGCTCGTCGAGATAGCGGTTGTAGAGATCGGAACCGATCTTCGGATCGTAGAGCTTGCTCGGGATCGTTACCCGCATCGATTCCAGCGCGTCCCCTTGCGGGACATGCGGATAGGGCATCTCGGTGAAGTGCCAGGCCTGCATCGGTCGTCGTCCTTCCTATTTCTTCAGGCTCTGCGGCTAGCGCAAGAACTCGCGCAGCGCTGCCATGAATGTTTCGGGTTGTTCGAGCTGCGGGAAATGTCCCGCGCCGGGGATCACCTGCAAGATCGCGCCGGGAATGGCATCCGCGTAAGCTTTGCCATAGGCCGGCGTCACGATGCCGTCATGCTCGCCCCAGATCAGCCGGGTCGGCACCTTGATGCGATGCAGCCTGCGCTTCAGCTTGGGATTATGCATGAAGGGCTCCCAGCAAAAGCGCGCCATGGATTCCACATTGCGCGCGACGATCGTTAGCTTCTCCTCCGGCATGGAAGGAAAGTCGCGCTTGCCCCTTTCCGGATCGTGCCACTTCAGCTTCAGCACCTCGGAGGGATGCAGACACCAGAAATCCGCGATGTCGCGGTCAAACGGCCCGCCGGGTTTGACGCCATAGGCACCGACCAGCACCAGCCTGGAAATGAAAGAGTTGTCCTTGGTCGCGATCTCTGCCGCCAGCCAGCCGCCCAGCGAGAAGCCGATTACCGGCAGATTCTTCAGCGCGAGTTTCTCAACGAGGTCGAGATAGACGTAGGAGATGTCGTCGATATTGCTGATCCAATCCGGCCGCTCGGAATTGCCGAAGCCCGGCGGGGACGGAATGAAAATTTCAAAATCCTTGGCCAGTTCGTCGATGAAGGGGGCTTCCGGCTCGAGGCCCTCTTCTCCATACAGCAGCAGCAGCGGCTGCCCGCGGCCCCGTCGCTCCAGCTCGATGTCCATGCCGCTGACATGGATCAGGGTCTTGCTTTGGTCCGTCGTCAACATGCGGAAAATGGCTCCCGGCTTGGCGTTAAGCGGCAGCGGTTATTGACGCCAGCAGGCCATGCCTTGTCCATACGCTGGGTGCAATGAGTATACAGGGCGCGCAAAAGCTTGCGCCCGGGTGCAAATTTGCGCCCACTTGTCTATAGTCCCGGGACCATGGCCGAGACCCACAGTCCCAGTTCGCTTGCCGTTTCGGAGTGGATCAAAAGCTGCTCCGACTTGATGAACCGCTGCGAGCATTTTGCCGCCGCGGACATTCTGTCTACGCGTCAGCGCATTCTCGACTTTTCCGCCGGACGCAGCTCTTTTGCCGTCACCAACTCTGGCCGCTTCATTGGCTATGGTGAAGCCCATGCGCGCGTCGGCCGTATCGACCTGCGCTTCCTGAGCTGGAATTGCGAAGCCAAATGCGAGACCGCCACCTTCCGCACCCCTGACCACCACGTGGTGCTGCATATTCCGTTGCGCGGGGAGTTCGAGGCCAGCCAGGGCGAAACCTGGATCAAGGTGAAACCGGGCGATGCCCTCGTCGTCAGCGCGGCTGGCGTGCTGCGAAGGCGCTGGGAAGGCCAATGCGACCTGCTGAATCTGCGGATCGGCCGCGAAGTGGTGAACCTCGCCGCCTTTAAATCGGCCAAGGAACTGAGCGACCAGCCGCTCACGCTTATCCACCTCGATCAGTCATTGGCGCTGGCGCGCTTCATCGAGACCGTCATTCATGATTTGAGCAGCGATCATTCGACCTTGTCTGAGCCCTCGGCAGCCATGCATGCCGAGCGCCTGCTTTCGCTGTTATTGCTGCGCAGCCTGGGAACGCACGGCGAGCGCTCCATCGCCGACCGCTCCACCCAGGTGGCGCCCTATTACATTCGGCGCGCCGAACAATTCGTAGCGGAAAATTACATGAAGCCGATCGACATCGGCGACCTCACCGCGGCAACCGGGGTGAGCGCGCGCACGCTCTATTACGGCTTCAAACAGCATCGGGGCGCCAGCCCGAAGAAATATCTCAAGGGCGTGCGCCTGTTGCACGCCCGGCGCAGCCTGCTGGAGGCGCAGCTTCGCGGCGCACGCGTGGCTGAAGTCGCCGCCGCTGTGGGTTACGAAAATAAGAGCCAGTTCGCGCGCGACTACAAAGACTATTTCGGCGAGAGCCCGAGCGCGACGCTGCGGGGCATGCGTTAACCCCTGAGACAATTAGCGCAGCCTGGACCTGCCTGCGGCCCGTCCAAGTCATGGGCAATCCGCCGGTGATTTGCTATGAAAACGCCGATTTCGGCGCTGCCACGCGTCCTCTGGCGCATGGCCCGTCGTGAAAAGGGTGGAGGAAACAGCTCATGAAAAAAACATCGGCGTCACATTTATTTGGATTTGCCGCGGCGCTGCTGATGGGGGGAACGCTGACCGCATCCGCCCAGGCGCCCGGCCCGAATTACTATGCCGGCAAGACCGTACAGATGATCATCGGCTTCGGCCCCGGCGGCGGCTATGACCTGTGGGCGCGCACCGTCGCGCGGCATATCGGCAAGCACCTGCCCGGCAATCCCAACGTTGTTTCGCAAAACATGCCCGGCGCCGGCAGCTTCACCGCCGCCGCCCATATCTACACCGCCGCGCCGAAGGACGGCACGGTGATGGGCATCATCGCGCGCGACGCACCGCTTGGCCCACTGACCGGCCTGGAAGGCGCGCGCTTCGATCCGCTGAAGATTTCATGGCTCGGCACGCCCACGACGGAAACCAACGTCTGCATCGCCTACAAGAATGCCAAGGTGAAAAAGGCGGAAGACCTGTTCACGACGGAAATCATTTTGGGCGATACCGGCCCGGGCACCGGTACCCATTCCTATCCCAAGGCGCTCAATGCGCTACTCGGGATGAAATTCAAGTTGATCGGCGGCTATCCCTCCTCCTCCGACGTATTCCTCGCCATGGAACGCGGCGAAGTCGACGGCATCTGCGAAAGCCTCGACAGCGTGCACGGCAAGCGGCCGGACTGGGTGGAAAAAAAGACGGTCACCCTCCTGTTCCAGGGCGGCGCACAGCCGAATCCCGAGATCAAGGAGGTCCCCTTTGTCCTGCAATTCGCCAAGGACGAGGACACCAAGAAGGCGATCGAATTTCTCTACGCCGGTCAGGGCATCGGCCGCCCCTTCGTGGCTCCGCCCGACCTGTCTCCCGAGGTGCTGAAAATGATGCGCGATGCCTTCAACGCGACCATGAAGGACCCGGAGTTCATTGCCGAAGTGAAGCAGCGCAAGCTGGATCTGGCCCCGGCAACCGGGGAAAATCTGGAGGCTTTGGTTAAGAAGATTTATGCCACGCCCAAGCCGATCGTCGCCAAGATCGGCGAATTGATTAAGTAAGGGTCCCGGCCCGGTCGGGGGTTCAAAGCCCCACCCTCAAGCAACAGCACGTCCGGGGCCGCTGGCTCCGGGCGTCTTTTTTGGATGCCGCCAATCCCGTCCGGCCGGCCCAAGAGTACGTCCCCGTCCGCCGCAAGGTTAATGGTGGGGAAATTGGGATTTAAGCACCTTATTACCATCACTTTTTTTTGAGTACGGGCCAGAACCGGTGGGCCTGCCAATAGGTTAAGCTGCTTCGTTGAGAGTATCCGAAAGTGCTCAACAGCAGTCGCGGCGAAAGCGCCGCACATGTGGGGAAACCCCTGACCACCCTATCGCTCACGGTAGCGATGCTCGGAATGCCTCCCGCGCAAAGGCATCCCGTGTTGAAATCATTATTGCCGTAGTCAGGCGTCGCAAAAAACCGCCGAACGGCCCAGGAGGACATCAATGTCGATACAGCCCAGCAGTGACGCAGTAGTCACAAACGGTGCGCCGCGTACCGGAGGTTGGAAAGAGCGGCAAGACCGCATTTGAGCTGCATAACCTCCTGCATGCGCTGCAGGCGATGCGCGCCGGCGATTTTTCCGTTCGCCTGGCGGGTGACCACCTCGGGATCGAGGGAAAGATTGCCGACACTTTCAACGAGATCGCCGCCACCAATGAACGCATGGCGCAGCAGCTCGACCGCGTCGGCCAGGTGGTTGGCAAGGAAGGCAAGACCAAGCAGCGCGTGAAGCTCGGCGCCTCCGGCGGCGCCTGGGCGGAAATGGAAAACTCCGTCAACACCCTGATCGACGATTTGCTCTGGCCGACCCGCGAAGTGACCCGCGCGGTGGCCGCCGTGGCGCAAGGCGACTTGCTGGAGACCGTGCGCATGCACGTTGAAGGCCGCCCGCTGAAGGGCGAGTTCCTGCAGTCCGCCACCATCGTGAACACCATGATCAAGCAGCTCGGCGTGTTCACCTCGGAAGTGACGCGCGTGGCGCGCGAGGTGGGCACCGAAGGCAAGCTCGGCGGCCAGGCGCAGGTGCACGAAGTGACCGGCGTGTGGAAAGACCTCACCGAGTCCGTGAACTCGATGGCCTCGAACCTCACCGCGCAGGTGCGAAACATCGCCGACGTGACCATCGCCGTGGCGAACGGCGACTTGTCGAAGAAGATCACCGTGGACGTGCGCGGCGAAATTCTTCAGTTGAAGGAAGCCATCAACACGATGGTGGACCAGCTCCGCTCCTTCGCTTCGGAAGTGACGCGCGTGGCGCGTGAAGTGGGCACCGACGGCAAGCTCGGCGGCCAGGCCATCGTGCCGGGCGTCGCCGGCACCTGGAAGGACTTGACCGACTCGGTGAACGCCATGTGCGGCAACCTCACCGCGCAAGTGCGCAACATCGCGCAGGTGACCACCGCCGTGGCGCGCGGCGACTTGTCCCGCAAGATCACCGTGGACGTGCGCGGTGAAATTCTCGAACTCAAAGACACCATCAACACCATGGTGGACCAGCTCAACGCCTTCGCCTCGGAAGTGACGCGCGTGGCGCGCGAAGTGGGCACCGAAGGCAAGCTCGGCGGCCAGGCGCAGGTGCCGGGCGTCGCCGGCACCTGGAAGGACCTCACCGACAACGTGAACTTCATGGCGTCGAACCTCACGGCGCAGGTCCGCAACATCGCCGAGGTGGCGACCGCCATCGCCGGCGGCGACCTGTCGAAAAAGATCACCGTGAACGTGTCGGGCGAAATCCTTCAGCTGAAGGAAACCGTCAACACCATGGTGGACCAGCTCAACGCCTTCGCCGGAGAAGTGACGCGCGTGGCGCGCGAGGTCGGCACCGACGGCCGCCTCGGCGGTCAGGCCAACGTGCTCGGCGTCGCCGGCACCTGGAAGGACCTGACCGACTCGGTGAACTCGATGGCCTCCAACCTGACTGCTCAGGTGCGCAACATCGCCGAAGTGTCGACCGCCATGGCGAACGGCGACTTGTCGAAGAAGATCACCGTGGACGTGAAGGGCGAGATTCTTCAGCTGAAGGAAACCATCAACACCACCGTCGACCAGCTCAACGCCTTCGCCTCGGAAGTGACGCGCGTGGCGCGCGAAGTGGGCACCGAAGGCAAGCTCGGCGGTCAGGCGCTGGTGCGCGGCGTCGCCGGCACCTGGAAGGACCTGACCGACTCGGTGAACTCGATGGCCTCCAACCTCACCGGCCAGGTCCGCAACATCGCCGAAGTGGCCACCGCGGTGGCGCAGGGCGACTTGTCGAAGAAGATCACCGTGAACGTGTCGGGTGAAATCCTTCAGCTGAAGGAAACCATCAACACCATGGTGGACCAGCTCAACGCCTTCGCCGCCGAAGTGACGCGCGTGGCGCGCGAGGTGGGTACCGACGGCAAGCTCGGCGGTCAGGCCGAAGTGCCCGGCGTGGCCGGCACCTGGAAGGACTTGACCGACTCGGTGAACTCGATGGCCGGCAACTTGACGGCACAAGTGCGCAACATCGCCGAGGTGGCGACCGCCATCGCCGGCGGCGACTTGTCGCGCAAGATTACCGTGGACGTGCGCGGCGAAATCCTTCAGCTGAAGGAAACCCTCAACACCATGGTGGACCAGCTCAACCGCTTCGCCGGCGAAGTGACGCGCGTGGCGCGCGAGGTAGGTACCGAAGGCCGCCTCGGCGGTCAGGCCAACGTGCCGGGCGTCGCCGGCACCTGGAAGGATTTGACCGACAACGTGAACTCGATGGCCGGCAACCTCACCGGCCAGGTGCGTAACATCGCCGAAGTGACCACCGCCGTCGCCAAGGGCGACTTGTCCAAGAAGATCACGGTGGACGTGAAGGGCGAAATTCTCGAGCTGAAGAACACCGTCAATACCATGGTGGACCAGCTCAACGCCTTCGCCTCGGAAGTGACGCGCGTGGCGCGTGAAGTGGGCACCGAAGGCAAGCTGGGCGGCCAGGCGCAGGTGCCGGAAGTGGCCGGCACCTGGAAGGACCTCACCGACAACGTGAACTTCATGGCGGGTAACCTGACCGCGCAAGTCCGCAATATCGCCGAGGTGGCCACCGCGATCGCCGGCGGCGACTTGTCGAAGAAGATCACCGTGGACGTGCGCGGCGAGATCCTGCTGCTGAAGGAAACGCTCAACACCATGGTGGAGCAGCTTCGCTCCTTCGCCGCCGAAGTGACGCGCGTGGCGCGCGAGGTCGGCACCGAAGGCAGGCTGGGCGGCCAGGCCGTGGTGCCGGGCGTGGGCGGCACCTGGAAGGACTTGACCGACAACGTCAACTTGCTCGCCGCCAACCTCACCACCCAGGTGCGTAACATCGCCGAGGTGACCACCGCGGTGGCGCGCGGCGACTTGTCCCGCAAGATCACCGTGGACGTGAAGGGCGAAATTCTCGAGCTGAAGAACACCATCAACACCATGGTGGACCAGCTCAACGCCTTCGCCTCGGAAGTGACCCGCGTCGCGCGCGAGGTGGGCACCGAAGGCCGCCTCGGCGGCCAGGCGCAGGTGCCGGGCGTCGCCGGCACCTGGAAGGACCTGACCGACACCGTGAACGTGATGGCCGCCAATCTTACCGAACAGGTGCGCGGCATCGTGAAGGTGGTGACCGCGGTGGCCAACGGCGACCTGAAGCAGAACCTGACAGTGAAATCGACGCGGTGAGGTCGCGGCCTTGGCCGAAACCATCAACAACATGACCAATACCTTGGCGACTTTCGCCGATCAGGTGACCACCGTCGCGCGCGAAGTGGGCGTGGAAGGCCGCCTCGGCGGCCAGGCCAACGTGCCCGGCGCGGCCGGAACCTGGAAAGATTTGACCGGCAACGTGAACCTGCTGGCTGCCAACCTCACCACCCAGGTCCGCGCCATCGCCGAAGTGGCGACCGCCGTGACCAAGGGCGACTTGACCCGATCGATTCAGGTGGAAGCGCGCGGCGAGGTGGCCGAGCTGAAAGACAACATCAATACGATGATCGGCAACCTGCGCCTCACCACCGATCTGAATACCGAGCAGGACTGGCTGAAGACCAACCTCGCCAAGTTCACCAACATGTTGCAGGGCCAGCGCGACCTCGCCACCGTGGGCCGGCTGCTGCTCACCGAGTTGACGCCGCTGGTCAATGCGCAGCTCGGCGTCATCTACCAGCTCGCCAACGAAGACACGCCGGCACTGCGGCTGCTTTCGGCCTATGCCGACGACGGCGTGACCTCGCATGCCCAATCGATCAGGATCGGCGAAGGCCTGATCGGCCAGTGCGCCGCCGACAAGCGGCAGCGGCTGATCACCGACATGCCGCCGCACGCGGTGCCGATCGGCTCGGCTTTGTTCAAGGTCGTGCCGCAGAATATTGTCGTGCTGCCGGTGCTGTTCGAGAACCAGGTCAAGGCGGTGATCGAGCTCGCTTCCATCACGGCCTTCACCACTTCGCAGATGACCTTCCTGGAGCAGCTCACCGACTCGATCGGCATCGTGCTGAACTCCATCGAAGCCACCATGCAGACCGAAGGCTTCCTCAAACAGTCGCAGCAACTCGCCGTCGAGCTGCAGATGCAGCAGAAAGAGCTGCAGCAGACCAACGAGCAGCTCGAGCAGAAGGCGCAACAGCTCGCCGAGCGTAACGTCGAGGTGGAACGCAAGAACCAGGAAATCGAGCAGGCCCGCCGCGCGCTGGAAGAAAAGGCGACGGAGCTCTCGCTCACCTCGAAGTACAAGTCCGAGTTCCTGGCCAACATGTCGCACGAGCTGCGCACGCCGCTTGAACTCGATCCTGATCCTGGGCCAGCAGCTCACCGAAAACCCGGACGGCAACCTCACGCCCAAGCAGGTGGAGTTCGCCCGCACCATTCACGGCGCCGGCACCGACCTGCTCAACCTGATCAGCGACATTCTCGACCTGTCGAAGATCGAGTCGGGCACCGTCACCGTCGATGCCGAGGAAATCTTCCTCTCCAACCTGCTCGACACCGTCGGCCGTCCGTTCCGCCATGAAGCGGAAAACCGCCAGCTGTCGTTTGACGTGCAGATCGATCCGCATCTCGGCCGCAGCATGGTCACCGACTCCAAACGCCTGCAGCAGGTGCTGAAGAACCTGTTGTCGAACGCCTTCAAGTTCACCGAACATGGCGGCGTGCGGCTCACGGTTTCGGCGGCGGTGGGCGGCTGGAGCTCGGACCATCCGGTGCTCAATCAGTCACCGGCCGTTGTGGCCTTCGAGGTGTCGGATACCGGTATCGGCATTCCGCTCGAGAAGCAGAAAATCATCTTCGAGGCTTTCCAGCAGGCGGATGCCTCGACCAGCCGCAAGTACGGCGGCACCGGTCTCGGTCTCGCCATCAGCCGTGAGCTGTCCAGCCTGCTCGGCGGCGAAATCCATCTGCGCAGCACGCCTGGCTCGGGCAGCACCTTCGTTCTCTACCTGCCGCTGAAATACGTCGGCCCGGCCGGCAGCTCCACGGCCGCCGCCATTGCCAGCCGTTCCCCGTCGACCGTGCCGAGCTTCCCGGTCACTGCCATTCCGGAGGTGCCGACCGAAGTCCTGCCGGACGACCGGCACGAGATCTCACCCGGCGACAGCATCCTGCTGATCGTGGAAGACGATCCGCATTATGCCCGCGTCCTGGCCGACCTTGCCCGCGACAAGGGCTTCAAGGTGCTGGTGGCGGCACGCGGGGCGGATGCGCTCGACCTCGCCAAGCAGTTCCAGCCGACGGCGGTCTCGCTCGACGTCTTCCTGCCCGACATGCTGGGATGGACGGTGCTCAGCCAGCTCAAGCAGAATGCGCTGACCAGGCACATTCCGGTGCAGATCATCACGCTCGACGAGGACCGCCAGCACGCTCTTGGCGTCCGGCGCCTTCTCCTTCGTGACCAAGCCGACCACCGCCGAAGGCGTCGAAGCGGCCTTGTCGCGGATCAAGGAATACACCAAGCCGCGCCGCAAGCGCCTGTTGGTCGTCGAAGACAATCCGGCCGAGCAGATGAGCATCACCGAACTGCTCGGTCATGACGATATTGAGATCGTCACCACCTCGACCGGCGCGGCCGCCCTCGACACGCTGCGCGAAAACCCCTGTGACTGCGTCGTGCTCGATCTGCGGCTGCCGGACATGACCGGCTTCGAGGTGCTGGAGCGCATCCGGGAGGACTCGTCGCTTGTCCGACGTGCCCGTGGTGGTCTTCACCGGCCGCGAGCTCTCGGCCGAGGAAGACGCCCAGCTGCACACCATGGCGCGCAGCATCGTGGTCAAGGGCGTGGAATTGCCCGAGCGTCTGCTGGACGAGACCGCCTTGTTCCTGCATCGCGTGACAACCGAACTGCCGCCGGAAAAACAGCGCATGCTGGAGCGCCTTAACAGTTCCGACGAGGATCTTGTCGGGCGCACGGTGCTGCTGGTAGACGACGACGCCCGCAACATCTTCGCCCTCTCCAGCGTGCTGGAACGTCGCGGTATGCACGTACTGACAGCGACCACCGGCAGCGAAGCCATTGCGCTGGTGGAATCGCGGCCTGATCTCGCGATCGTTCTGATGGACATCATGATGCCGCAGATGGATGGCTATCAGACGATGGAAGTTATTCGCGAGCAGCCACAGTTCCGCCGGCTGCCGATCATCGCGCTCACCGCCAAGGCGATGAAGGGCGATCGCGAGAAATGCCTGGAGGCCGGCGCCTCCGACTATCTTGCTAAGCCAGTGAACACCGAGCAGCTTCTGTCGGCGCTGCGCATGTGGCTGCACCGCTAATGGCGGAGAAATCGGATATGACCGGAAACGAGAAGGTCAACATTCTCCTGGTCGACGACCAGCCGGCGAAGCTGTTGAGCTATGAAGTCATCCTGAAGGACCTGAATGAGAATCTCATCAAGGCCTCTTCGGGACGCGAGGCGCTGGAACAGCTGCTGAAGACGGACATCGCCGTTGTGCTGGTGGACGTCTGCATGCCCGACCTGGACGGGTTCCAGCTCGCGGCCATGATCCGCGAACATCCCCGTTTCCAGAGCACGGCGATGATCTTCATCTCGGCCATTCACCTCACCGATGTCGATCGCCTGCGCGGCTATGAGATGGGCGCGGTGGATTACGTTCCCGTTCCGGTCATTCCCGAGGTGCTGCGCGCCAAGGTCAGGGTTTTCGCCGAGCTTTACCGCAAGACGCGGCAGCTCGAGCGGCTTAACGCGGAACTGGAGCAACGGGTAGCCGCGCGCACCGCCGACGTCGAAGCATCTGCCGCCCAGCTGCGCCAGAGCGAGCAGCGGCGGAGCCTGGCGCTCGCCGCAAGCAACATGGGCTCCTGGGACTGGGACCTCGTCAATAGGGACTGGATGTGGGACGAAGGGCAGCATCGGATCTTTGGCGTCGAGCCCGGGTCTTTCGCGGTAACGCCGGAGCATGTCCGCACGCTGCTTCACCCGGAGGATTGGGAACGCTTCAGCACCGCGATGGAGCGCATGTTCAAGGAAGGCGGCGCATACGAAACCGAATTTCGCGTCCGCCGCCCGAACGGCGAGATCCGCTGGTGCGCGGGTACGGCGGCCGCCAGCGTCGACGCGCAGAACCGGGTCGTGCGCGTCAGCGGCGTCACCGTCGATATCACCGACCGCAAGATGGCCGAGGAGCGCCAGGCATTGCTCGCGCGCGAGGTGGATCACCGCGCCAAAAACGCGCTGGCGCTGGTGCAGGCGATCGTGCGCATGACCAAGGCTAACAGCATCGAAGCTTATGTCACGGCGGTGGAAGGGCGGATCAAGGCGCTGTCACGCGTGCATACGGTCCTGTCTCAGTCGCGCTGGGAAGGCGCCGATCTCGCCGGCCTCGTCGCCGAGGAGTTCGCGCCTTATCGCACCAGCGAACAGGATCAGGTGCAGGCATCGGGCCCGGGAATTGTGCTGCAGCCGGCGGCCGCGCAGACCCTCGCGCTGGTGTTGCATGAGCTTGTCACCAATGCTGCGAAATACGGAGCGCTGTCCTCGCAGTCCGGCAAGGTCAAGCTGGCCTGGACCTCGGACGGCCGCAGCATCGAATTTACCTGGACGGAAACCGGCGGCCCGGAGACCTCCAAGCCGGCCACGCTCGGCTTCGGCACGCGCATTGTCCTTGCCAGCATCGAACGTCAGTTGGGCGGACGGGTAACATTCGATTGGCTGCCGCAGGGATTGAAATGCACATTCTCCATGCCGCAGGGCGACACCAAGGAAGCGGCAGAGCGCTATGCCCGGCGCCGCGCTGCTGACAAGGACGCGCTCGCTCCCGACCCGCGCATTTCGATCTCCGGAAACCGCGTGATGATCGTCGAGGACGAAGCGCTGGTCGCCATGGTGGTCACCGAGTCACTCACCACCTTGGGCTGCTCCGTGGTCGGGCCGTTCAGCCGGTGCTCCGACGCCATAGCATCAATTGAAGCCGACGAAATCGACGCGGCGATCCTTGACGTGAATCTCGATGGCGAGATGGTCTATCCACTGGCGGACTTGCTGACCGCAGCGCGGGGTGCCATTTATTTTCGTTACCGGCTACGGCGCAGAAAGCATCGATGAGCGTTTCACGCATGTTCCGGTGATCCAAAAACCGGTGGAGCGGCACGTGCTGCAGCGTATCTTCGTGGTCTCGGCGGACGGAAAGCCCAAGCCTGTGCGGGAGCGGCTGCGCGACGGCAACGGTTCCGCCAGGGCTTCGGTGGGGTGATTTCTCCAATCTCGGCGGCGCTTTTCGGTGACAGAGTGCTTTGCCTTGACAGCTTTTGCCTCAGCTTCCATATCTCCAGCACGGCGGCGGGGTAGCTCAGTTGGTTAGAGCGGCGGAATCATAATCCGTAGGTCGCTGGTTCAACTCCAGTCCCCGCTACCGCTCCACACCCCGGATCATTCGAGAGCCTAGTCGCGTTTTGAAATTCGGCGGGCCGGGTTGCCCACCATCGCGGCTCCAGCAGCAACGTTGCGAGTGACCACGGCTCCGGCTCCGATGATCGCATCATCACCTATCGTGACCCCGGGCAGCGCGCCTATAAGCCTACCCTGGACCAGCTGCACCCAACGAGTTCAGTCAGCCGGAATACAGCGTGGTCTACAAAGACCCTGACGGACGGCCTTGCTGGATGTTGGTGCTAATGTTTCTCAGCGCTTCTTGGATCAGAGCCTAGGTTGATCGCTGCTCTGATGTAGAGCTGACAAGGAGACGAGCGCGATGCCACCAAGCTCTAGTACCCAATTGCGCCCGGACCCAAGAAGAAAATCCACCCAGTGCCAGGAACTGGTTCTCACGACCACGAACGTGACCAGAAAGCCTAATCCCGCAACTGCCTCCAACACCCGCCATATGATCGGCCGTATTATCAGGGCAGCGCTTACGGAAATTGCGAAACCCGCCAGACTGACGATAGCGACGAATATTGCTTGAAACACGCCTCGTTGTTCATACCACCTTCCAGCTTGCGCCAAGTCGCGAGCAAAGTCTGTCAACCAGGACTCCAGGTCGAGCGCCCTGTTCACTCCGAGCAGTGTCATGGCACAGAACACAACGACCCAGAACGTCACGAGCAAGCGGCGCTGGTCTGAGGGGGGCGTTTTCGCATGCAGACGAATTGCCCGGTATGAAAGAAGTGCGGCAGTCAAATAGGCGAATGCGGTGACCCAGCGGACCACTCGCCTTATCCTGCGATGAAATCGAGAAGCGTGACGACGCCATAACCGAGCAGCGAGAACCACGCTACCGTTAAGGCAATCGCCAAAGCTGCAGTCAACAATCCTACGCTCAGAATAATCAGACGGACTTTGCGGTCCTGGTGGGGATCAGCGGAGCCTTTGTCCATTTGGCTTTTTCCATGCTTCTTATTGCCAAACCAAGACACAAAGCTTGCACATCACGCCACTGCGAAAGCTAAAGAGCGTTAATCCCAATGCTTAACGCGAGGCTGTGGTGAGCAGACAGGCAAACACGTTGCTGCGGTGCTGATTGCCGAAGGACTAGCCAAGCCGTTTCATTGCAGCGGCACCAAGGAAACGAAGCTCACTTGCGCCGGGGCCGCTAACCGAGAGAATACACCCAGGCGACAAAACATCACGACCGGGGATATGCCGCGGTCGGAACGGTGAAGCCGCTATCGCTGGTTCAACTCCGGAGAGTGGTTGTTCCCTCCCAATATTATAGCAAGCGGGCGGCAGAGCCAGAATCCGCAGGGAGTCTAAGTCTCAAATCCCCCGCTTCGGGAAAGCTATCTGGAATTTGATCGCAGCTTTCGTATGTGAAAGCTGATATAGCGTGCGCTTGCCGAGCGCATGATCAAGGGGCGCTTTCAGCGCGCAACGGCAAAAAAACCAATCATCATAGCGGTGAGAGAACAATGAACACTTTTCGCAATTTGCTGCAGGCGGCGGCCTTGGCCGGTTTCGTAACCTTGGCTGCCCAGACCATCGCCCTGGCTGAAGTCGTTACCTGTGTTGGCGGCGCGCTGGAGCAGACCATCGTCGTCACTCAGAACGATCCGGATACCCTCGCCGACAACGCGGGCAATCAGGTCCTCGCTAATAGCACAATTAACGCTGGCCCAAGCGGCGGTAATCCTGACACCTACATCGTCACGCTTTCGGGCGAAGCAGACAATACTACCGCGGGTGGCTTTTTTTCCGTCCAAGCTCAGGTGCGCGTCGACGGCGGCCCCTGGATCGACATCAATCCAAACAGCCCCAACACCTTTCATCAAGGGCCCACTCAAACCACAGCCAGCATGACATGGTGCACACGGGTTCAAGCTAACGCCAGCGCAGCGATTCGGATCGTCTGGGATTCAGTTGGACCCGGCAACACGGCCACCCTCGACGACTACACGGTGATGGTGCAGCGATTGAACTGAAGTCACGGCTGCTTGACGCATCGAAGGGAGCCCCCGAAAGTTGAGCCTTGGGGCTCCTTTTGCTTTGCATACTCTCCATGCCTGCCGACTGTGGCCGAAAGGCCGCCGACCGGTCCGGAGTCCGGCTGGCCGAACTCGTCGTTGGGCGAAGAACGACGGTTCCGGGTGGGGCCATGCCGGCAGATTGGCACTGGGGCCGGGCTGCAAATAAAGCCTCGCGTGTGAATGGTGGGACTGCCTTTCATCTTTCATTATCCAATTTCTCCTTCGCCCCTGAACTTTTTTGACGCTATTGCTTTGGTGCCCGTATGGCATCATTAAACCTGCCTCGCGACGAAAATGGCCTCAGAGATCCCCCGTATTATCGGGCGCAGGCAGAGTATTGCCGGCAACAGGCCGGACAGTCAGAAGACCAACAGACGATCCGGCAGAAGTATCTCGACCTGGCCACGACATGGGATGGCTTGGCGCGGCAGGCGGAGACCAGCTGGCGCTAGCTCGCGCTGCACGTTGGGCGCTCGCCTTCAGGCCTTGGCGTGGCCGACGCGCGCGCCGCACTGGCGTCGATTGGGGGCAAACGCGATCCCGCTTGCATGATTAGGCGGCCTCGCGCTGGGTGCCAAACATCTCCAGGGCATCAGGGCTGCATGCCGCGCCAGCGTGAACCGGCGCGGCCGTGCATACGTTTAGCGCGCGGCGCTATTTCTAATACGCCTGCACCAGGAACGTGCGGAAGTCCACATTGGCAGTGGTGTTGCCGGCCGGAGCGCCGACTTGAGCGCTAAACCGCCATTGACCCCTTTTCAGCGCGGGAAAAAACATGGTCATGCCGTGTACTCTGGGTGGCACTTCTGGAGGGATGTTTCTTAGAGAAGTTGTGTCCGAGGGAAGCACGTCACTGTCTGGCCCACGGTGCAAGGATCGACTTCGCCCTCGCTAATGAGGGCGAAGCCCAGTGATAGTGCGGCGTGTCTGCGGAATCCAAGCACTCGCACCATGCCCCTTGGCTTCTTCGGGCGTCTCAACGCTCGCAGGGACAAGGCCGAGGCGCTCAACTATATGCGGGTTGCAAGACGGCACGTTCCTAACGCATCCTGCACCGGGTGGCGCCAGCCTGCCTTGAATGGCGGACAGCTAAATTCTTTTCCGGCAATGTTCAATCGCCAAGGAGGCGCGCGTGACAGTCAAGCGCCGCAATTGGATCCGGTTCGTAACGACGCGTGTCGCTGCAAAATGCGAGCGGCCCGAACAGAGTTCATCAATTCGATCGCAACCGGGCGGGCCGCCGGAGGCATTCTCGGGGTCAGCCCGGCGGCCCTAACCATAGGGTTACGGGGAACATGTACCCATGGCTGACTGCGAGATTACAATTCCAGCGGATCGCCGGCATGAAGACTTGGCGTCAACCTTAACTCTGGACGCAAAAGGCCTCCAGGCGGGGGAACTGGGCCTTGGCGGTTATAGGTCGCTGGCTAAGCATCCATGTGGGGCGGTGAAGAGTGCGTCCATTTGATCTTGACCCGAGCGGGTCGAGAACGCCGGGCCGATCTGGCGCCGCGCCGTATTCGCCAAACCGTCGCTTGCACGGTATTGACGGTGGTGCCGAGCAACCGGGCCAGAACCGCAGACTTGAACGCTTCTTCACATTGCTCCGCAGCTACCAACACGTCGTAGACGGTGCGCGCCATCGTGCCGCGCGTAGGCACCAGCCATCCTCTTTCATCGCGTGCGCAAAAGCGCGGCATGAGCAGCCCCGGTAGCGCCAACAGGTATCTATAATTCATTTGAGCCAAGGACAGTTCCAGCGGCGTTTCGTCACCACGGCATCTTGGCCACAAACACCGCGATGTTACCAGATATTGCGAGGTTGTAAAACGGCGTCGGCAGGCGTAGGGCCGCCTGGCGCTCGCCTTATTTACTGGGACAGACGCGAGTCTGAGGCCGCGCGCATTTAGGATGGCATCGGTTAATCGGGCTGGCTGAAATCGTTGGGTCGCAGAACGATGGTTTCCGAGAGGTCATAGATGTAGATTAGCCACCGCAGCTTGCGAACCAAAAAAAAGCCCCGACACCGAGCCGGGGCCAAACTGGACGCACGAGGGGGCTAGGGGGCGTCCAGTATTACTAATCGCAATCGAATGTTCGAACGAAGGTGTGACCGGACGAGGCGGCTTCAACTTGCGGCATCTATCCGCACGAGCCCTTGTGCTCTCTCATGGTCGGCCAGCATCCGAAATCTGCGAGCAAGCTCTCTGTAAGTGAGTTTGAGTGTGGCGTCCTCGGCATTGTCGGCCTTGCCCTCAAACTGCTCCGCTATCTCTACGTACTGGTCAATCTGCTTCTTCATTTTCGGGAAGATAGCAGCACGCCAGCCGCGCGCAACATGGTTAGCGCACTGACCTTAATTTTGCATCTTTGTTAACAATGAAAGGAGCCACCAACTGAGGCGGCCTACCTTGCTTTAATTTTCATCTGCAAAAGAGCGTTGAGCGTTGTCAGCAAATTGACCAGACGCCTTTTGGCGTCTGCGGTCTCATGACCATCGCCGGTAAGGCTCGCCAGAGTTGATTCTTGCTTTTGGATTTCGCTTTGCAGGACCACGATATGTTCGTCGAGTGCTGGTGGTGACTTGTACAGACTGGTTAGATTGTCGGCCATGGGTTTGGCTCCCTACTTCCAGGCGGGAGCGCAAATCGGTCTCTCAGTCAACCGACGCCTGGGCTTGGTAGCTGCTGTCGGCGATAAGCAATGTTAAATCGCCGCTGATCGCTTGACGGTACGGTTTCGGACTCCACCCGAGCGATTAGGACACCCGCCATGGGGAAATTAGGACACTCGAAAAGCAACGCCCCGGTCAGGTGGATTGACCGAGGCGAGGCGACTTCACGGCACACAGGAGGGTTCTGCGCTTGCAAATGTTAACCGCCTAATAACCCAAAAGTTCACTCTCGCCCCATTTCAATTAATCCACCGCGCCGCCGATCCGAGCAGTAACTACCGGCTCGGTCGGCTCCCGCCCGTCAGGGTCTTTGTAGATCACTTCGAAATCCGGCTGGCGAAGCCGGTGGGACGCAGAACGATGGTTCCGAGAACGCTCATAATGCAGATTAGCCTGCGCAGCTTGCGAACAAAAAAAGAGCCCCGACACGGTGCCGGGGCCTAACTGGACGCGCAAGAGGGGGGCGGCGTCCAGTATTACCTATCGTCGCGGAATGTCTTGGCGAGAGTGTCGCCGCATTCTGCGCATTCGTAGGTGCGAAGTTCAGCGTGCCGAATAATGAGATGAGGCACGATCCGCGCGAGCTTCATTCTCGCCCCGCACGGCAGTTCGGGTCGGCCTGCCGAGTAGCTCAGTAGTCCATCGTTCAGCGTTTGCGGCCATTTGATCCTCGACCGCACGGTAAACGTGGCTTGCCAGAAGGCGCTGTCTGTTCGCTATATGACAGTACCATTTCGTTACTGCTTCTCGCCTCTCGATTGTTTGAACGCCAATCCGGCTACTACTGTCACGGAGCGAACAGACTCACGTTCCGACGCGCCTTACCTAGACAGCAACGGGACAGTGGCTGTTCCCCCAGGCAGCCGTTTTCTCTCTGTGTGTTGTGTACTCGGCTGCCAAAAAGGGCCTCCGGATGGCCAAAACGGAGGTCCTTTTTCTATTGCTCACGCACGATGGCAGCGATCCCGATAGTGCAACCGAGAGCTAATGCTGGCCGGCGGTCTTTCCAACCATACGCTCGGTAAGCTTCACTACATCGTCGCCTTTGGAATTGCCGCCGCTGGCCAAATTAGCCATTTCGTGAAATCTAAGCGCTAGTTCTATCAGAACCGCCCGGGTTTTCGGGTCGGATGCTTGCTTCGCTGCGGCCTCCAATTTAAAGGCCCGCGCGATGTAAAATTCTGATTTCAACATCACGTCACCGGCAATATTTTGCACCCTGTTGTGACCCTAATCGCGGGAAGTTTTCGTCGTCTGATCGTTAAGTGACACATCCGCATTTTTGTGAAGGACACGCAAAACCCGAAGTAGAACAGTGCCTATGGTCAGTATCTCTGGGCTTAAGGAGTTCACAGGCTCTGTCTGATAGCGCACACACTGACCCTGTGCTGCCCTATCTATTCGAGCGAAAGAGCGTATATCGGATGCATCACCGGGCATCTTAACTTGGCCGCCGGTGCCTGAGAGACGCGACAGCGCTCCCGCCCTGGAAGGGATGGAGCGCATGACAAACAGACCGCCGAACGGCTTCCTACGGTCCCTCACCAACGGCGATTTCGAGCTTCTCCGGCCGCACCTGCATGACGTGAAGCTCGAACATTCCAAGGTCTTGTTCGATGTGGGCGGCAAAATCCCCCATCTGTATTTCCCCCATTCCGGTGTGATCTCGCTAGTCGTGGTGCTGGCCGACGGCGACCTCATCGAGGCCGGAATGATTGGCCGCGATGGTGTGGTGGGCACCGCGGCGGCACTCGATGATGCTGTCGCGCTTAACCGAGCGGTTGTGCAGATTGAAGGCGCCGGATCGGTGATCGACATGGTTCACGCCCAGGCGGCTGTCACGGCCAGCAGAGCATTGCGCAAAAAGCTTTACCAGCACGACCAGATACTGATGGCTCAGGCGCAACAATCAGCAGCCTGCAACGCTAAGCATGACGTGGAAGAACGGCTCTGCCGTTGGCTTCTCAGAACGCGCGACCTTGTTGGCGAAGACACCCTGCCTCTGACGCAGGAATACATTGCGCAGATGCTGGGCGTGCGGCGCACCAGCGTGACTTTGGCCGCTCGCAATTTGCAGGCAGCGAAACTGATCAAGTACCGCCGGGGGCTAATTCAAGTCGTGGACGTGGAAGCGCTGCAGGAGGCCGCGTGCGAGTGTCATGAGGCGGTCAAGGCCCAGGCGGCGCGAATGATACCGCGAGTTGAAATTGCCTCGGCGCCCTGAAGAGGGGCTACTTGACATCGGTGTGCGCAGCGAACGCTTCGGAAAGCTGGAGGGCCAGTATTTCCACTCCGTCCTGGTCGGTCACCCGCAGTATCCCACGGCGACCCAGCTCACTCGGACGCCGGTTCGCAGCCATATCGCGGGCGACTTGGCGGCCATCCGCAGCGGCAGCTTCATCATCCGGAAACTCCTCAGGGTCAGAGGCCTGCCACGTGGATGCACCGATAAGGTGGAAATAGTACCGTGCCATTGTCATTCCTGCGGAGCATAATCCACTATCGCGGACGACGTTCCTATTTGCCGCATCACACTAAGCTAAGGGGCACATTAATGTCGAGGCACGGACCCGCTTGCCGGCTCGGGCTGGAGGGCATCGTGTCAAAGCGTATTGACTCGCCCTATCGCTCAGGCCGCGCCAAATGCTGGATAAAGACGAAGAACAACAACGCCGCCGCGTATATGCGCGTAGAAGTCGGCACATTTTAGGTTCGATGAAAAGCAACCTTACGAAAAAGCCCCGGCTGCGACCGGGGCTGAGTTCGGGAGGAACGCAGGGCGTACAAGTTAGGGGGCAAATGCAAGGGGCACCCAACCGCCCGAGCCCCTTAACCTCGCAAATTATCGGCCCGCAGTCTGTCTGATCCCGGACAAATCCTAACAAAAGTTGGCAAACTGCGTCGGCCGAGCGCGAGGTAAAAGCCTCTTTATTTCTCCGGCAAATGGAGCGATGCTAAGTAGCCCTAGGGAATTTTCTTCCCTAGAAAACCTCGCAGGCCCCCATTTCCACCATGGGATGGGGGCCTTTTTTATTTCGGCAAACGAAAGCTGCCGCGCACGCGGAACAAGAAGAGGAAAAGGTCTCTGCGCAGCCAGGCACCGCGCGGGCAGCTCATGGAACCGGCAACGGTCGTGGATGATTCGGAGCCGTCGCCGGGCCTGTGCAAACCCCTGTTTTACGGCACGAGGGACAGGCGGGGCGTGGGCGCACCGGCGAGCAAGCGCGCAGCTAGGTCTTTGAAGGCCCCGTGACATTCGCAGGCTGCTTCTTGCAGCCCTTCCGCATCGAGTATCCGAACCTGACCGCGTTGGTATTCGATTAGCCCGATCTTCTGCAGATGGTGCGCGGCCAAGGTTACGCCGGTGCGGCGAACGCCGAGCATCTGCGCCATGAACTCTTGCGTGAGCGCAAATACGTCCCCTCCCACGAGGTCGCGTGTCCGCAGCAGCCATCGGCAAAGGCGTTCCTCTATGTTGTGCGTGGCATTGCAAGCAGCCGACTGCTGCGCCTGCGCGAGCAGCAGTTGATCTTGCTCGTAGAGTTTGAAGTCGTAGTGATTTGCTGGTGGTGACTGCTGCCCTCGCCGACGTCGCGTCGATGTATGAAGCAGTGCCTTGAATCTGCACGACCGCGCGATAGAGGGCGATCCCGCCGTGAAGGGCGGCCGACGTGCCGACCACGCCATCCGGGCCAATCATCCCGGCTTCTATTATCTCCCCTGTTGTCAGCACCACAACGAGGGAGACTACGCCAGCGCTTGGGAAATAGATGCGCTCGATCTCGTGACCGACGTCAAACAGGATAGCGGAATGGGCGAGCTCCACGTCTCGTAGGTGCGGGCGGAGGACTGCGAAGTCTCCCCGAATTCAGCGATTGCAGGAAACGGTTGGGTGACGAAACTCATGAAGCTCTCCATTCCTCTTCGAGGCGGGAGCGCGGTCGCGTCTCTCAGTCACCGACGCCTGGGGCAAAGCCACTGCCGGTGATATGTCAGATATAGCACTTACCGAGTGCAGTTGCCATGTCGGCGGCCGCCAGCTTAAGGCGTTACAAAACCTAGTTATCTCAAGCAACTCGAGAAACGCCTCGAGGTTCGTGTCGCACTTAGCTGCATGCGGGCGGCTAAAACTTGAGCATCCGTCGCCGTTTCTTCCTCCCTGCTCGCCCCGCGTTGGCAGGAGAAGAATGTGCATTAAGTTTAATGGCTTTCGTAAGGGGGTGCTCTACGGCCGCATGGCTTGATCATAGCAACCAGAACAGGTGCCCTGGAAAAAAGCCGAATATGGACAAAGGCTCCGCTGATCCCCCGGACCGCAAAGCCCGTCTGATTGTCATAATCATAGCGCTGCTGACAGTTACGTCGGCGATTACGCTCACGGTGGCGTGGTTTGTGCTGATCGGTTATGGCGTCCTGGCGCTCGTTGGCTGGATGGCGGGATAAAGGCGGCCGGCCCGCGCAGCCTGGCACGGCGGCAGACGGCTCGACCAAGGCCAGCGCCGCGGGCCAAAGCTTTTTCCAACTCACGGGCTTGTTATCACAGGGCCTTCCGCATTGCCGCATAATAGCGACGCGTCAGGCGGTTGCTCCCCAAACCCCTCGTGCCTGGCGAAGCGTTAAAGCCCCGGTGGCAAACCCGGGGCTTTTTCTCTTGCCCGTGGTCTTCCCCCGGCTTCCCACGCGAGAAGTAACGTAACGAGCCTACGGCCTAGCAGTCACCCCATGCGTCTTCTTAAGCCTGACGAAAGGCTCGACTTTTTCCTCGTCGCGCTCGATAGCGGCAAACCCGTTGGCCGGATCTTCCGTTCAAGTTCCGGCCCGCAGGACCTGTCGTGGTGTTGGACTATTCAATTTTCGCTGCGGCACGGCAAAGGGCCGCATGAGGGATTTCAGCCGACCCGCAGGGATGCGATGAACGCGTTTAGGGCCGCATGGAACGCGCAGCAATAATCAATAATAATGAGCGCCCCGGGAGGCAGGGCGGCGCAGTGCGAATGCCGGAACAAATAGACGCCGCAGCCGTTACGCGAAAGTTTTAGGCAAAAGCGAGGCACCCAAACAATCAGGCGGCGTGCGGGTTCTCGCGAAATTTCACAATAGCGAGGATATGATTATGAAGGCGTACAAAGCGTACCTCGTACTTATGACTGTCGCGTTAGTCGGGTTAACATCCGAGGCCTCCGCCCGCAGTGGCTGGTGCGGACAGTTCGCCCGACACAACCTCGTCAATTCAGACCCCGGGACCAAATATAATCTTGCCTGCAATTGGAAAAATTGGGGCCGGCCCACATCGGCGCAAGTCGGGGCAATGGTGATCTGGTGCTCGCGGCGTCACCGTCACGTTGGCAAGATAGTCGGACCCTGCAATGGGAATATGTGCTTGGTGAAGTCCGGCAATGACGGCGGCGCCGTTCGGACGCGAATGCGTTCCGTGGCCGGGGCTGAGTTCAGGATATAAAGTCCTCCGCCTCAAACTTCCCTGGTGGCTTGAAAGAACCGGTGCCCTGGCACAGCGGGGGATCCCTTGTTGAACTGAGCGGGCCGCCGGGTTCCTCTAGACCGCGGCAGCCCTAACCGCGGGGAACGCGAGGACATATCCCCACGGCTGAATGGAGATTACAATTCCTGCGGACTGCCGGCGGGACCACTTGGCGTCAACCTTAACACCGGTCGCTGCGTTCCCCGGGTCTTACGCCCAATCAAAGTACACACGCGACGGAACCGGCATTTTGGCGGAAGGGGTCGCCCGACGCGCCGAAGCGTCATTCAAACTTGGCCGGAACAGAGAATGGCCGGCTTGCATCCACAACAAACATGACCAGGGCCGTTAACTCGGTCGTGCCGCTGTTGGAAATTTCCATCGGCATGTCCGCAGAATGTCCGTTCAAGAACTGCCCCGCCTCCACGTGACTCGTTCCATGGGCGGTCCTTTGGCCTAAGCGGCCCTCGACCACATAGAAGGCTTCCGATCCAGGGTGAGTGTGCACCGCTGTCTTGGCGCCCGGCGGACCGTAGCCGTGATTGATGCGCAGCAGATACTCGGCTGCTTTGATCGGTGGCACGGGCCCGACCTCGGTCACCTTGCTGGCTCCCGGCGTCGAGCCGCCTTTTGGACCCAACGTGAATAGCCAGACCTTGCCGGCAACCTCGGCGGCAAGCGCCGTTGACGGTTGGTAGCTTACGGTATCCGGATTCCAAGCTTCCGCGCCGGCTGCTGCCTGCGCCTGCGCAAGTGTCGGGAAATTCTCTATCCGCCAGAACAGTGGCCCTTCCGGAAGTTGCTTCACCTTCTTCTCCGCGACCGGTTTGACGGTGTATTGTCCTTGAGCAACTGCAGGGGAAGCAAACAGAAGCAATCCGCTCAGGCAAAGCGACAATAGCCAAATCGCCGGCCGGATATGTTTCACGGCTAATCTCCTCGACAAGGACGCCCGACGCGAGCGCGCCGTTCGACCCGTTACCGGTTCGAGACCTGAATGGATGTCACTACACCATCTTCCAGGTAGACATAATCATAGCCTTCATAGACCAACAGCTCGAACTTGTACGGTCCTGTTGTCGAAACGTCGATGCTCGTCGGCTTACCCCAACATGACGCATAAACCTGCGCTCGCGTCATGCCGGCCGAGACTGCCTGCCGGCGGTCGCAGCTCGCCTGCTTGTTAACCCGTTTTTCCGGCGTGGCTTCATCCCTGCGGACTGAGCCAGTGATGTTTGCTTCATCAGCGTCGAGTGGAGATTGGTTCGATGCCGGAGCGCGATTTCGAGGCGGCTTAAAAGCAGGCGATGGATTTATTGCGATCGCCGAAGGCGAAGCCCACTGCAGTTGAGACCCGCAGCCGGGCAGAGCCAAGGCCAGCAACGTCGCCGCTATAATCGCTTTGCACTGCGTTGGTGTTATCATTTGTTCCGATGTACGAACGGGCAGCTTGGCAGGGGTATTTGCATCGGGGGAAGCTGACGCTATAGCCGTCAAAACCGCTTCTGGCTACCCACGTTCTGCCGGATTCCAGACGAATTTTAAACAAAGTTGCAAAATTCACGCGGTCACCGCGGGTTCCTTCCTTGCGGGAGGCAGGACAGAAATCCCTACAGCACGGCAATGCCAACCAAAATCGCGCCGGTGATTGCTAGAACGAACGCGGCGATGGCGAGCAGGCCGTCATGGGCGACAAGCGCGAGGCTAAACGCAACCAGCGCCGCCCAAAGCGGAATGTCGACGAAAGGCACCAGCTCGAGCGGCGGCACCGCCAGGGCGATCATGACACAGACGACCGCAATGACATACGACGTGGGCCGCTGGGTCAGAAACGTCAGCCGCGGGCGGATCGCCCTGTCGATCGCCCGCGCCACCGGACGCAGCGACTTAGCCCCGCGCACCAGCTTCTTTCCCTCGACCTTGCGGTCGAGCAGGAACCTGGGAAGCCACAGGCTTTCGAAACCCATGACGATCTGCACAGCGATGATGACGACGATGGTCGCCAGCGTGGTTGGAACGCCGGGAATGCCACCGAGCGGCGTAAACCCGACAATGCTTGCGGCCAGCAGCAGCGGCGCGAAGGAACGCCTTCCGATGACGTCGCGCAGTTCGCGAACCGAAACCTCGAGTCTTTGCCCGGCCGGCTTGCGCCAGAATTGCAAGGAGGCCCACGAGGTCGGGAGGCTGCCCGTTCATTCAGGCTCCATTGGAGTTCCGGCGGTCGGGAGGGACGTTTCGGGGCGTACTTGCAAAACCTCTATTTGGTCAGCAAGCCCGCATTTTTTGCAACGATAGGTGTGAATATCCTTGCCGCTGCAGACGGGGTGAGGCTCGACGGTTTCGAGGACCATTTTCGTTTGGCACTGGGAGCACTGCGGTGCCATAGCGTCGGAGAAGGGAACCACTTCGCTTGCTTGCGGCACTTTCACGCCTTTTGAGCTGCTGCAGTGCCGCTATATTAATTCACGAGTATCTCAATTCTCGGAACAGATTAATTCCAACTTTAATTTGCCGCCACTTTGCGCGAGTTGACGCCTACCACCGCATACTTGCGCGCTAAACCATGGTTACCAGACAGCCAAGCACCACGCTGCCGACGGCGGCTTGCAGAACCGAGCCCGCTTGGATCGCCGGGAAAGTCGGTGGGAAGGGTTTTTTATGGCCGCGGCCCTGCGCGTTGGTGTCCAGGCGAAGCTCGGCTTCCAAATCTCCCGGGCCGACGGACCCTAACGGCAGCGTGCCGACGACGACAGCATCGACCGAAAAGACCACCGGCTGTCCGGCAATAAAGCCGTCCGTCGTGCTGGTCTCAAACTCCGCACGAAACTTTGCGCGCGTTCCTTTCTTTTCGATACGTTCCTCGTACTGTGCAGAAAAATCGGTGTCCCCGGCTCCATAAGCGTGGCAGAGAAAACGTCTTGAACCACTCGTAGCATCACTGCTCGTCGCGCTGATGCTCACCGCGGCGAGCCCAAGAGCCGCTGCCGCCGTCAATGCCGAAAATGCTCTGAACATGAAACTCACCCTCAGTTATTGTATACGGCAACGCTTATCTGGCTCGGAACACCAAACTGGAAGACGAATCTGTTGAATTTGCTAAGGGGCGTGTACAACCGGGCGTACCAATTTGAATAGATTGCGGCGTATATTTTTAGGTCAAGCGAGCGGCAACACGCAGCGTCCCGGTGCGGGCTCATCGCCGGCAAATTGTGCCGCGCCAGCTTGAACTCCTGCAAAAGAAAAGGAGCCCCAAGGCTCTCCACTCGGGGCTCCTTTGCAGCCTCAAGTCCGTCGGGAGGATAAGGGGCTACCTCGACAAAACCGGCAGCAGTGCCGTTGGTTTCCCGGCTGGCGGTGTTAAACCAAAGCAACGCGCGTCGTAGATGGAATAGGATTAACGACAGATGCGAAGCGTACAGGCAAAGCGCGTAGAATGCAGGACGTTCCTGTTCGACGGAAGCGGCAGCGCGTCGTCTCTTCAGTGGACGTCACTCTTCATTAATGCTTTCACGATCGTTTATATGCAGTTGACGTGACGGGCGAGGAACGCAGCCTGCTTTACATCCCGCGCTTGGCGGCATTTGCGCTGTTGATCGTCGCCATCGTGCGCAAGAACATCGGCGGCCGGCAAAAATCCTGAGCGCGGCGGCTATCTTACTTTGCCGTTGCCGCCGTCGTTTCGCCGGAACCGGATCAGCGAAAAATGCCCGAGCGGCGGCACCGGCCGGTGTTCCACCACGCTGACGCCTCCGTGCTGCTCGGCCCATCTCGCCAGCCGCCCAAAGCGAAATTCCGGGCGCCAGCCGAGCCGGCGCGCCAGCGGGGCGAAGCCCTGCTCGAAGGCGCGGCGCATCCCCTGCTCGGCGCCGATGTGGTTGACCAGGATGATCTCGCCGCCGGGCCGCAGCACGCGCGCGAACTCATCCAAAGTGGCTTCGGGATTGGGGACGGCCGTAATGACATATTGCGCGACCACCACGTCGAAAGAAGCATCCGGCAGCGCGAGCTTCTCGGCGTCCATTACCGCCAGCGCCCGCACATTATCGAGCTTGTGCTCGGCCACGCGCTGCAAGGCCTTGCGCAACATCGGCTCGGAAATGTCGATCCCGACGATGCGGTTGCTGCGCGAATAGTCGGGAAGTGAGATGCCGGTGCCGACGCCGACTTCCAGAATGTCTCCGCCGATCCGCTCGGCCGCTTCGATCGCCGTCAGCCGCCCGCGCTCGAACACCTTTCCGAAGACCCGATCGTAGATCGGCGCCCAGCGCGCATAGGCTTTGGCAATCGTCTCTCTGTCGAGCTCAGCCCCCATCGCTCGGTCTCAATGAATTACAAATAACGACGCGGGTCATCCCTGCGCTGCAGCCGGAGCCGGCTCCGCCAAGGAGATGGAAGCGCCCGCGGCACTCGCGCTCTTGATGAAGCCGCCGCCAAGCACACGCGCCTGCCCCTCCGCGGCGTCATAGAAAACGCAGGCTTGGCCGGGCGAAACGCCGTCCTCGCCGTCGACCAGCTCGACCTCGACTCCCCCGGCACAGGACCGCAGCCAAGCCGGACGCGGCGCCCGGGTCGAGCGCACCTTGACGAAAAGCTCCAGCCGCTCATCCGCCAGCACCTGCTCAAGGCTGCCCTCGCCCAGCCAATTCACGTCGCGCAATTGCATGCGCGCGGTGCGTAAAGCTGCCCGCGGTCCGACCACCACCCGGCGGGTGCGGGCGTCCAGCCGCACCACATAAAGCGGCGCGCCGGTGGCAACGCCGAGCCCACGACGCTGGCCGATGGTGAAATGAATGATACCGGCATGCGTGCCGAGCACATTGCCTTGCAGATCGGTGATCTCGCCCGGCTCGGCGGCGTCCGGCTTCAGACGCTCAATCACATCGCTGTAGCGGCCGGTCGGCACGAAGCAGATATCCTGGCTGTCGTGCTTTTCGGCGACCGAAAGCCCGAAACGGCGTGCCAGCTCGCGTGTCTGCGGCTTGCTGAGGTCGCCCAGCGGAAAGCGCAGCAGATCGAGCTGCTCGCCCGTCGTGGCAAACAGAAAATAGCTCTGGTCGCGTTCCACATCGCGCGCGCGATAGAGCCCCCGCCCGCCCCCCGGCAGGGCGCGCGAAGCGACGTAATGGCCGGTCGCCAGCACGCCCGCGCCCAGCTCGCGCGCGGTGATGAGCAGGTCGCGGAACTTGATCGACTGGTTGCATTCCACGCAAGGCACCGGCGTCTCGCCCGCCACATAGCTTTCGGCAAAGCGGTCGATCACCGCCTGTTTGAAGCGGCTCTCGTAGTCCAGCACGTAATGCGGGATCCCGATGCGCTCGGCCACCTGCCGGGCATCATGGATGTCCTGCCCGGCGCAGCAGGCGCCCTTGCGATGGGTGGCCGCGCCGTGGTCGTAAAGCTGCAGGGTGACGCCGACGACGTCGTAGCCTTCCGCCTTCAACAGGGCGGCCACGACCGAGGAATCGACGCCTCCCGACATGGCGACGACCACGCGCGTGTCTTGCGGCCGTCCCTCGGTTTCCAGGCTGTTCAACATCACTCTTACTATAGGCAGCGAAGGCACCGGCGCAATGCGCGAACCGGCTAAACCCCCGGCGGTTTGGCCCTTCCCGGCAGTTCTCGAGGGACTGCGGGGCTGACGAAACGGCGACTTCGATCTGATGCCTGGCCTGCGCCTGTCTACCGACCGGCCTTATTCATGCACGAATGTAAACTTCCGCCCGCCCAAGCGCGCGACAGACAGAGCAGAGTCCCGCAACGGCACGGAAATCCTGCGCCTCGGGGCTTATGGCGAATATTTTCGCAATTAAATCGTAGGGCTTAGGCAATTTTTAAGCCGCCACAGCTACATTTGGCGCCTGTGGCCGTGAGTATGTGAGTGTACCAAATGACAGAAACCCATCGCCCGAGGGTGAAGTACGTCATCGGGCCCGATGGCAGTCCCCTGACGATCGCGGATCTTCCCGCACCGGGGACGAAACGCTGGGTCATCCGCCGCAAGGCGGAGGTGGTCGCCGCCGTGCGCGGTGGATTGCTCTCCCTCGAAGAGGCCTGCGGCCGCTACACCCTGACGGTCGAAGAATTTCTTTCCTGGCAATACTCGATCGACCAGCACGGCCTGGCCGGCCTGCGCACCACGCGCATCCAGCAGTATCGCCCGTAAGCCTCCGCCTTTCCTTCTGCCCGATCTTCCCGCGTCAGACTTATGCGCGCCCTGCGCAGCCTCGCCTGATTGACCCCCCGCGGCCCTGGGTGGGGGCGTGCCCAACCCGTACCAGCCCCGGGATCGTCCAATCACGTATCCGTGAGCGGGAACTTCCGCGGGGCCACCACGTTATCCGCCCGTCAATCGCAGTGATATCGGGACCTGTGCCTGCTCCGAAAGAGCAGAGGCGTGGAACGTTACCCGGAATCCCGGGAGGACATGATGAACCATTCCATTTACGGCGCCGACCGCCTCACCCATCTCAAGATCGTGGTGGTGGCACTTATCGGCGCTACTGTGGTCGCCGGTGTGGGCATTGCTGCCCGCGATACCGCGACCACCTCCGGCGTCGCCAGCGCGCGCAATCAAGATCTGGTGCCGGTCATCCGGGCCGGCCAGACCGTAGTGGTTGGCGAGCGAGAAATTTCGACGGTGCGTTGATTTTGGCGATCAAAAGTTGACCGCACTTCGCGCGCCCGAGTGGCGCGCGAATTTTTTCAGCAGCAAGACCGACAAGGAAAAATCAGGCCAGCGGGGCGGAGGTCCGGCTGCGCATCAATCCGATGCTGTCGAGATCGGCGCGCTCCTGCGCCTCCTCGGCGGCACGTTCGCGCATCTGGTCGCGCTCGTCGAGCAGCTCCACCTTCTTTAGCTCTTCGAAGGCGTCCGCCAGCGCGTTCTTTGCGGCATCGAGTTGGACCTTTAATTCGTCCCCTGAGCGCTTGATATTTTCGCGCCGCTGGATCGCCGCCTTGGCATAAGTGGGATAGGCGAAATGCGTGGGATCATGAATACCGGCCCGCTCCTGCTCGACCCGGATCTCGCGTTCAAGGTCGAAAGCCATCCGGTCGAAATCCGCGATCATGCTTTCGATCTGCGCGACTTTGCGGCGCTTCTCGTCGACCTGAAATTTCTTCAGCCGGATAAGCGTATCACGGGACTTCATCAACTCTTACTCCCTGAAGTCGCGATCGCAGCGGACGGGCCGCACAAGCCCAGCCACCGAAGCGCTCTTAACCGGAGCCATTGTGGCCCAATAACGTTAGTTTTGTGTTTCTAAAGCCCCGAGGAGTTGCTCCAGAGGCTGATAATGCTCGCCAAATCGGGGTCCCCTCCCTGATCCTTTCCATTGACGTCGTGGCCAAGCGGTGGCGATTGGCGCGGGCGCGGATGTCTTCTTGGGATCCTCAGCGTCCACCGCCCATTAAAGGCGCCGGCGATGGCGCCGCCGTTAATCGAGTATCCGTCCCGGCGGAGCCCACGACTTGCCGAGGTCATTGCGCCCGCTGCGAAGACGGCACCCCGAAGTCAAGTCAAACCTTTCCAAAAGGAAAATGCTGGATTGACCCTATTAACGCGCTGTTTACCCGCGTCGTTAATCATTGCGTCGCCGTTCTTTTGGACTTGAGGCAAACTCGCCCCATTTCCTAACAAGGGGCAAATCTTCAGAGTCGCTTGGAGCTTTCTCCTAAAGCGACACACGAACGACGACATGGGAAAAAAGCCTCTCCTGCACAACACCTTACGGCGAAACTGGGGGTTTCTCCGAGAGGATGCTTGCGTTGGAGAATCAGGTTTTGTTAACCATGTTTCGTTAGTGTTACGAATCAGTTTGTTTCAAGGCGTTTCAAGGGCCGCCGCTGCGGCGTGCCGACCTGAGCCAGAACGGCGAGGAAGGGGATTGGCATGCGCGTATTGCTGATTGAGGACGACAGCGCCACCGCTCAGTCAATCGAGCTGATGCTGAAATCCGAGAGTTTCAACGTCTATACGACCGATCTGGGCGAAGAAGGCGTCGATCTCGGAAAACTCTACGATTACGACATCATCCTGCTGGACCTGAATCTGCCGGACATGTCGGGCTTCGAGGTGTTGCGGTCATTGCGCGTCTCCAAAGTCAAAACACCTATCCTGATCCTCTCCGGGCTCGCCGGCATCGAGGACAAGGTCAGGGGTCTCGGATTCGGCGCCGACGACTACATGACCAAGCCATTCCACAAAGACGAGCTGGTCGCGCGCATCCACGCCATCGTGCGCCGCTCCAAGGGCCACGCCCAATCGGTCATCCAGACCGGCGACCTCGTGGTCAATCTGGACACCAAGACGGTGGAAGTGAACGGCGCCCGCGTGCATCTGACCGGCAAGGAATACCAGATGCTCGAGCTGCTCTCGCTGCGCAAAGGCACCACGCTGACCAAGGAGATGTTCCTTAATCATCTCTACGGCGGCATGGACGAGCCGGAGCTGAAGATCATCGACGTCTTCATCTGCAAGCTGCGCAAGAAGCTGGCGAATGCCTCCAGCGGCAAGAACTACATCGAGACGGTCTGGGGCCGCGGCTATGTGCTGCGCGAGCCGAGCGACGACGAAGCCAAGATTTCCGCTGCCTGACGACGGTTGTTCCGGAGCCCAAGGGCTCTCTCCTCCTGACTTCAGCCCCGCCGCAAGGCGGGGCTTTTGTTTGGGCGGCTGGTATCGGCTGGATTATCGGCCCACGGCGGAAACCGGCGTCGCGCGACGTTCGGTCAATATTGAACACTTTGAGCAGCCTGGGCATCGGTCTGTAAGAGGCCCTTTTCTACGCGTATGTTTTGGGAAGGTGAAAAGCGACGCGCTCTCGGACCAACTGATAACATTCACAGGATGCCTCCATGAGGCCCTGCCGATCCAGTATCGTGACTTGCTGTCGGCCGCGCGCGATCAAACCGGCACGTTCCAGCTCCCGGGCAGTATTCGTGATGGTTGGCCTCTGGACACCCAGCATTTCGGCGAGCAGGTCCTGAGTGATCGGCAGTGCGTCATCGTCGCCGCGGTCACGCATCATGAGCAGCCAACGCGCCAGCCGCTGCTTGAGGCTGTGCGCACCGTTGCACGCTACCGACACCATGACCTGCTCAAGAAAGGCCTGGACGTAAGCGTACATGAGATTTCGGAAGGACGGCATCGACCCCATGGCGCGTGTGAACGCCGCGCGCGACATCTTGGCTGCGCTCCCCGGGATTTGGACGAGAAGCCGGACGGAGGAACTCTTGGCACCGAAGACGGCTTGCACACCGGTGCAACCCTCCCTGCCGATCGTTGCCATCTCAATGATGCTGCCGTCCGCATAAACCGCCACCACCGAGACGACACCGCTATCGGGGAAGAATACATGGTCGAGCGAACTATCAGCGTCCATCAGGACCTGCCCGCGTTGGCAGCGAATGTGTTCAAGCTCCGGCATAAGCCGCTTGAGATTGCGGGATGGCAGGGCGAGCAAAAGCCGATTGCGGGGCCAATTTGATACGGCGTTCATACCCTTAAACCGCGCGCACCTGGCTCAGAAAAAAAATAACGATCACCACCAGCTTCGCCTCGGCCGCGGGTCATTTTGGGCCTGCCAAATGATCGAGTGCATCATCGACGAGCCGCTGCTGGTCCCGCTCACCCCGCTGCCCCATTTCAATGATGCGCTTAGCGAGCACTTCACGTGTCGACGCAGCCTGGTCATTCGCGGCAAGAGGGCTGCCCGATTTCTTGATCGTGTCCCATGCGGTGTCGAAAGCCGACGCCAACAGTGCGGTCGTGTCCGGATCAAAGGCTGGTATTTGCGAGAAGCGAATCTATCGGCATAGCGGCCCCCTACCTACAAGCGGGAACGCTACCGGAGCGCCCACGTCAGCCTGCCGGTTCTGACTGTGCGCTCGTTAGGGACGTGCTGTCGGTAATCTACATTACCGTTCGGAGAAGTTCATTTTTCTGGGTATGTTTTCGGAAGGTGAAAAGCGACGCGCGTCCGGACCAACTGATAACATTCACAAGATGCCTTCGTCAGACCCCGCCGATCCAGTATCGTGACTTGCCGTCGGCCGCGCTCAATCAAACCGGCACCGTTCCAGCTCCCGGGCGGCATTCGTGATGGTCGGCCTCTGGACACCCAGCATTTCGGCCAGCAGGTCCTGAGAGATCGGCAGTGCATCCTCGTCACCGCGATCACGCATCATGAGCAGCCAACGCGCCAGCCGCTGCTTGAGGCTGTGCGCACCGTTGCACGCTACCGACACCATGACCTGCTCGAGAAAGGCCTGGATGTAAGCGGACATGAGATTTCGGAAGGCCGGCATCGACTCCATCGCCCGTGTGAACGCCACGCGCGACATCTTGGCTGCGCTCCCCGGGATTTGGACGAGAAGCCGGACAGAGGAAATCTTGGCGCCGAAGAAGGCTTGCATACCCGTGCAACCCTCCCTGCCGACCGTTGCCATCTCAATGATGCTGCCGTCCGCATAGACCGCGACCACCGAGACGACGCCGCTATCGGGAAAGAAGACATGGTCGAGCGAACTGTCGGCGTCGATCAGGACCTGCTCGCGTTCGCAGGAATCTGTTCAAGTTCCGGCATAAGCCGCCTGAGATTGCGGGATGGCAGGGCGAGCAAAAGCCGATTGCGCGGGCCAATTTGATAAAGCGTTCATGCCCTTAAACCGCATCGGTTTCGCGTTGGTTCCAAGCGGAACCGCGTTGCGTTCAACGCTGGGCCCTGGAAAACGCTGGGCCCTGGAATATGTCCAACAAGGATCAAAAGCGGAAATTCCAGGTGTGATGGCGAGCAGAAGGTCGGCCGGTGGCTCCTGCATCGTCACCACCTGGATGATGCTTTGCTCGCAGGAACCCTTGGGGATATTCGCGGGTTGATCAGAAGCTTTCATCTTTCATTACATGCGAGGCGATCGTGAAAGAAAATCCTGGAGGCGGAATTGCAGGAATAACGGGCCGCGACGGCGCCGCAGATTTCGCGGCGCAAGTCTCCATGCTGAGCGAGGCGGCGCAATCCAACCATGCCTATCGCGTGATCGAGCTGGTCGGAACCTCCGGCATCAGCATCGAAGACGCCATCAGGCTCGCCATCATGCGCGCCCATAAGACGCTGCGGCATCTGCGATGGTTTGAAATCGTCAGGACCAGCGGGCATATCGTCGATGGTCAGGTCGCGCACTTTCAGGTGACCTTGAAAGTTGGCTTCACGCTCGAAGGAGCATCGGACGAGGATGCGCGCGACGTCGGCTAAGCGGCTTTAGCGTTCAGCGCGAGCTGGCCGCGACCAAGCGCCGAAAGCCTGCTGATGCGCGCAGATGCGCGGGGCGAATGCCTGCCAGCGGCAAAAACTACATCGAGACGGTCTGGGGCCGCGGCTATGTGCTGCGCGAGCCGAGCGACGACGAAGCCAAGATTTCGGCTGCCTGACGACGGTTGTTCCGGAGCCGAAGGGCTCTCTCCTCCTGACTTCAGCCCCGCCTCACGGCGGGGCTTTTGTTTGGGCGGCCCCGCCGTCAGGTCGCTGACGCAGGCGCCGGGTGGCTATGGCCGCGCAGCCGGAAAGCAAGGGCGACCAGAGCGATGCCATAGATGATGGCATAGGCGCCGATCACAAAGACCAGGCTGAGCGCGCCCAGCATCGGCTGCAGCGCGACCAGCACGCCGAAGGCGACCGAGATGACGCCGACCGCCACCAGCATCCATTCGTTGTCGATCTCCTTGCGCAACCGGATCGCGCCGACGATCTGCATAATGCCGCTGACGATGGCCCAGGCCGCGATGAACAGCACCAGGAGGAACGCGGTGATGCCCGGCATCATGATGGTGAGAATGCCGACGGCAATGCCGAGCAGGCCCACGACCGCCAGCCACCAACGCGGCGCGGGCGACCCGCCCATGATCGCCGCCGCCAGCGCCAGCGCGCCTTCGATCAAGGCAAAGATGCCGTAGAGCAGCGCGAGCGTGAGCAAGGTAATCCCGGGCCAGATAAAGGCCAGCAGGCCGAACAGGATGGCGCAGATACCGCGCAACAGGATGAGCCACCAATTGCGGGCCAGGGCGTGCAGCATCAAGCCGCCTGAAAGGGCTGGGGACTGCGGATATGCGCTTGTCATGGGACTCTCCTGCGGTTAGGTCGGTCTCGATCACCCGACTTTGCAGCTTACACCCCGCCGCGTGCGCTGCCGGGTAGGAACGCGGCCCCCTTCGTCGATTACCTTGTTACAGCCAGCGGATTTTTCCAAGAAAATCCTGCCGAAAAGCGGGGTTTTCAACTCCGGCAACCGCGCGGGATAAACGCCCGGCCCGCGGGGTTAGTGTCCGCGAAGCGGGCGCTTGAGGCGCCAGCCGAGCGAGAAAGACATGATCCGGACAGTGATGGCCGCCTTGGCGGCAGCGGCCCCGCGCCGCCGCCACACCCGCAACGTCTATGGTTCGTTCAAGCGGCTTTAGTTTTACCGCGAGCTGGCCGCGACAAAGCGCCGAAGGCCCGCCGCTCCCGCGCGCAGATGCACGGGGTTGGGCCCGTAAAGCGCCCGCTTGTCCGGGATCGGCCGGAAGCTGCTGGTAAGGCCGACCACCGTCTCCGCCGCGCCGAGCACCAGAAAGCCATCGCTCTCGATGACTCGCGCGATGCGGTCCAGCACCTCGATCTTGGTCTGCCGGTCGAAATAGATCAGCACGTTGCGGCAGAACACCACGTCGAAGATGCCGAGATGCGAGCAATCATGCAGCAGGTTGAACTGGCGGAACCGCACCATGGCGCGGATCTCCGGCGCGATCTGCCACATCTCGCCGACCTGGGTGAAGTATTTCACCAGCATCTGAATCGGCAGCCCGCGCTGCACCTCGAACTGGCTGTAAATTCCGGCCTTGGCCTTTTCCAAAACCTCGAGCGAGAAGTCGGTTGCCAAAATCTCGGTCTGCCAGCCGGAAAGCTTGCGGCCCCATCTCCTTCAATGCCATAGCCAGTGAATAAGGCTCCTGCCCGGTGGAGGCGGCCGCGCACCAGATGCGGATGCGCCGCTGATTGGCGCGCGAGGTCAGCAACGCCGGAATGATGGTGTCGCGGAAATGGTCGAAGGGTATTTTGTCTCGAAAGAATAGCGATTCATTGGTGGCCATGGCCTCGACCACCTGGACGATCAGGTCTTCGTTTTCGGGCTGGCGGATCTTTTCCATCAGCCCGTTGAGGCCCGCGACGCCAATCCGGCGCGATACCGGCAATAGCCGGCTTTCCACCAGATACTGCTTGTCCGGGCCGAGGGCGAGGCCGGAGCGCTGCCTTCAGCAGCCTGCGGAGGAGATCGTAGTCGGCCGGGTTCACTGCCGGTCTCCACTGAACAGGCGGGTGATTTTCCCGGCGATCCGATCGAGCGGCAGCACGGCCGCACAATGGCCGGCATGCGCTGCCGAGCCCGGCATTCCCCAGACCACGCTGGTGGCTTCGTCCTGGGCCAAGACGTTGCCGCCGGCCGCAACGATTTCGCCGGCCCCTTCCGTACCGTCGGAGCCCATGCCGGTGAGAACGACGGCGAGATTCCAGGTGCCCCAGACTTTGGCCGCCGACCCGAAGAGAGGGTCGATCGCAGGTTTGCAGAAATTCACCGGCGGCCCGTTGTTGATCTTCGCCACCGCGGTCCCGGCAACGCGTGCCACCTGCAGATGCCGGCCGCCGGGCGCGACATAGACGTTGCCGGCCAAGATCGGCTCACCATCGCTTGCCTCGCGCGCCGGCCTTCCACTTACCCGCGTCAGGTGTTCGGCGAGGATGGTGGTGAAGGTCGGCGGCATGTGCTGGGTGATCAGCACCGGCGCACGGTCGATCACGCTGCCGAGCGAAGACAACACGGTGTCGAGCGCCTGCGGCCCGCCGGTCGATGCACCGATCAGCAAGATCCGCGGGATGCTCGCAGCCAGCGGCCGCAATTTGATCTCCAGGCGGCGCCTGCAGCGGCTGCAGCGCATGGACATTGCTCTCCGCCGCAGTGCCTTCCACCGGCAAGGGCTTGCGCGGCCGTTCCGCCGGCCCCGGGCCAGGGCTTGAGGGCGGGAATCTCCGCCCGCGGCGGCGCCATCCGATGTGGCGGATCTTCTCGATCAGTTCGTGGCGGAAGGTTTCGGACGTGGTGATTTCGTGGTTGGTTTCCGGTTTCGGAAACATAATCCGCGGCGCCCAGGCTCAGCGCCTTCAGCGTCACCTCGGCGTTGCGCCGGGTCACGGTGGAAACCATGATCACAGCGAGATTGGAGCGCCTTTGCAGCAGCAGCGGCAACGCCGTGATGCCGTCGAGCACCGGCATTTCGACGTCGAGCAGGACGACTTCCGGATCGGCATGATCCAACTCGTCGAGCGCATCCTGCCCGGTGCGCAGCGAGGCGACGATCTTCAAATCCGGTTCGGCGTTGACCCAGCGCGAGACCAGCCCGCGCACCACGACGGCGTCATCCACGACCATTACGCGGATGGGCTGCTGCGTCACTGCTGAGATAGGCGACGTGACGGCGGCGGCAACGCTCATCGGCGGCACTCAAATTACAAAAAAACGAGCGAAGAGCAGCGAACTGCCCATCAGGGCAGGAGCAGCGAACTGCTGATCAGAGCAGGCCTACTTCCTGAAGCTTGGCTTCGACGATTTCCTTGTCGAAGGGCTTCATGATGTACTCGTTCGCACCCGCGTGCAGGGCGCGCGCGATATGGGCCACGTCGTTCTCCGTGGTGCAGAACACCACGCGCGGGACATCGCCGCCAGGCATGCGGCGCAGCTGCCGCAGAAATTCGTAGCCGTCCATCTTCGGCATGTTCCAATCGAGCAGCACCGCATCCGGCAACTGATTCTGGCACGACTGCAGCGCCTGCTCGCCGTCTTCAGCCTCGATGATCTGAAACTGCAGACCCTCGAGGATGCGCCGAGCTACCTTTCGGATGACGCTCGAATCATCAACCACCAAGCAAGTCTTCATCACGCCCTCACTTTCCTTTCCGCGGGAACCCCCGCGCATTCCAAAACTCGTTCCGCCCGCAACCCGGGCTTACGCCGCCTGTATCTGCGCGCCGACATGCAGCACGCGATCGATGTCGAGGACGACCAGCAGCTGCGAGTCCAGGCGGATAATGCCGTTCGAAAGCTGCGCCAGCCGCGCGTCAAGATTAATCGGATTATCCTCTCGCATGCTGTCGGGAAGCTTCATGACCTCACGAATATCGTCGATCAGCAGCCCATAGGATTCGCCGCGACATTCGATTCCGATCGCCATCGGCGGCTGCTCGCTCTTTTGCTGCGGCACGCCCAACCGGCAGCGCATGTCGATGACGGTGACGATGCGGCCCCGCAGATTGAGGATGCCGGCGATGTCGGGCGACGACAGCGGAACCTGCGTCATGCGGTCCGGCATGAACACGTCCTGTACGCGCGCGATCGGCAGCCCGAATAGCTGCCCGCCGATCATGGCGGTCACGTATTCGGTCGAAGGCCCGGTGCTGCTGCTTTCCGTTGGCATCTCTGTGTCCTATGCCGCCTGCGCCTCGGCGGTCTGCTCCTTCAGGGCGGCAATCAGACCCTGACGGTCGAACTTCGCCACATAGTCGTGGAAGCCCACTTCGCGCCCGCGCTGGACGAAATCCTGCGAAACCATTGAAGAAATTCCGATGATCGGAATGCCGGCTGTGCGCGGATCGTCGCGCAACTTCTCGGCAAAAACAAAACCGTCCATGCCCGGCATGTCGATATCGGTGAGAATGACGTCGAAGCGCCGGCCCTTCTGGAACAGGGCCATCGCTTCCTCACCGCCGGCGGCGGTGGTGACGTCGTAACCGGCGGCCTTCAGCACGGGCGCCAGCATGTTGCGGAAAAATGCCGAGTCGTCGACCAGCAGGACGCTGCGCGAGATCCGCCTCTCGTAGAAGTCCTTGGAGCGGAACCAGTCCTCGAAAGCCAGCGGCAGATAATGCTCGATATCGATGATCTCGGTGGCCTGACCCTTGATGACGGCGGAACCGAGCACGCCCGGCCGATTGCCGCGGACCTCGATATTGAGAGTGTCGTCGACGATATCGACGATCTCGTCGACCATCAGGCCCATCGAGCGGCCTTCGTCGGAGAACACCAGCAGCGACTGCTGGCCGTGGGTCTTCACCTGCACCGCATCGTTGATGGGAATAAGCGGCATCAGCTGGCCGCGGTATTGCACCACATAGCGGCCGTTGGAGAACTCCATGCGGTTGACGTCGATCTCTTCCAGCCGGGTGATCAGTGAAAGCGGTACTGCCCGCGGATGCGGAGAACCGGCCCGGAACACCAGCATGGAGGTCGACTGCTTGGTTTCCGCGGCTTCGGCTTCCGCTTCCTCGCCGATCTGGCTACTGGCGCGCGCGGAGGTGCCGAGCGCCTGGGCAAGCCCGTTGGGATCGACAATCAGAATCACCGAACCGTCGCCGAGAATGGTGTTGCCGGAGAACAGGCCGATGTGACGCAGCATGGTGGACATCGGCTTGACCACGATTTCTTCGGTATGGAACACGCTGTCCACGACGACACCGAAGGTTTCGTTGCCGACTTGCGTCACGACGATGAAGCCGGTGTCGGTTTCCTGCGGCTTGTTCCGATCCAGACCAAGCAAATGACTGAGCTTGGACAGCGGCAGCAGCTTGTGGCGCAGCCGCAGCATCGCCGCGTCCTTGATGCGCTCGATGCGATGTTCGGAATTGCCGCGGGCGCGCACCAATTCCACCACCGAAAGCTGCGGGATGGCGAAGCGGTGCCCGCCGGCCTCCACGATAAGCGCCGCGATAATCGCGAGCGTCAGCGGAATCTTGATGGTCACGCTCATGCCGCGGCCCTGCATGGACCTGACATCGATCGTCCCGCCGATCTGATCGATATTGGCGCGCACCACGTCCATTCCGACGCCGCGGCCGGATACGCTGGTGATCGCGCTCACGGTTGAGAAACCCGGCGTGAAGATGAAGCGCTGGATTTGCGCTTCCGACATCTTGTCCGCATCGGCCTCGGAGACCAGCCCGTTGGCGATCGCCTTCGCCTTGATCTTCTCGGTATCGAGGCCGCGGCCGTCGTCGGCGATCTCGATAATGATGTAACCGCCCTCGTGATAAGCCGAGAGCCGTATCGTGCCTTTCTCCGGCTTGCCGGCCGCGCGTCGCTGCTCGGCAGTCTCCAGGCCGTGATCCGCCGAATTACGGACCATGTGGGTGAGCGGGTCCTTGATCAGGTCAAGCACCTGGCGGTCGAGCTCGGTGTCCGCGCCGTTCAGCTCCAGCTCGATCTGCTTGCCGAGCTCGGCAGACAAATCGCGCACGATCCGCGGCAGCTTCTGCCAGGCATTGCCGACCGGCTGCATGCGCGTCTTCATGACGCCTTCCTGCAACTCGGCGGTGACGCTGGAGAGCCGCTGCAGCGGCACCTTAAATTCCGAAGTCCTCGTGCCGGCGCACCATCTCCAGGAGTTGATTGCGCGTCAGCACCAACTCGGAGACCATGGTCATCAGCTGTTCGAGCGTGTCGACATTCACGCGGATCGACTGATGGGAGATCTTGGAATCCGAGGCGTTCTCGTCGTCCCTCGGCTTCTGCCCCGATGCGGCCCTGGCGGGAGCGGCGCTTGCCTTTAACGGCTCCGGGCCGGGAGTCTCGCGAAAGGCGCGTTCCAATTCGTCGAGCGAAACTTCGCCGGGACGCAACCGGCGCTCCAGCCTTTGCTCAACCAGCGAGCCAACCGTTCCCGGCGGCGGGGGAGCCGTGGGCTGCGTCTGCATCAGCACCGCCTGGAGCTTGTCGATCAGATCCTCGTCGCTGCCTGCCGGCTCCTTATGGTGCTTCTCCAGCTCGTCGAGGATTTCCTTGATGCGGTCGATGGTGAAGAGAACGAGCGTCACCGCCTCGCCGGTGACCGGCATGCCCTCGCGGAATTTACCCATCAGGGCTTCGGCGGCGTGCGTCAGCGCTTCCAGGCGCGGCAGGCCGAGAAAGCCGCAAGTGCCCTTGATGGTGTGAACGAGGCGGAAAATGTTGGCCAGGATGCTGGCGTTGTTTGGTTCCTGCTCGAAACGCACAAGCTCGACGTCGACAACGCCAAGACTCTCGTTGGTTTCCGTCAGAAATTCGCGCAACAAATCGTCCATTGAAACTGGCCTTGATCGCAGGCACGGCCCCCGCTGGCCGCCACCTCTCGCGAGTTCGCCAGTGTGTTGGTAAAGCGTTTAATTTTCGTATCGGAGGAAACGAAAACCGGCTGTAGAAACAAATTGTTAGTATTTGTTAACCAAAATTTTCCGGTTAGCGCGCGGCGACCACGATGGCGTCGTTTTCGGCCGCCACCGAGACCCCCAAACCGACGCTGCGGGCCAGCATGCCGGTATAAAAGGGCTGGATGGCATGGGCATCGACCCCCTCGGGCGCCGTGCCGGCCAGTAAGTCCGTCGCATGCGGCGGCACCCGGCCGTTCGTCCCGGCCGCGGTGATGCGAAAGCTCATGGAATCGCCCTCACCCACCGGGTCGACCGTCAGCACCCCGCCGCGCGGGATCGCCTGGCCCGCGATAATCAGCATATTCAGCAGGAGCTTGACCCGGTTCTTCGCCAGCAGCACGCGGGGCAGATTCCAGACAAGCTTGGTTTTCTCATCCTCAATGAACCCGCGCGCCATTTTCTCTGCATCGCCCACATCGATCTGCACCCCCGCCGACCCTGCCGCGCCGAAGGCCAGCCGGCAGAATTGCAGCTTGGCCGAGGCCGTGCGCGCGCTCCGCTTGATCAGGTCGAGCGCGAAGGTCTTGGTCTCCTCGTCGTTTTCTTCCTCCAGCACTTCCAGGCCGTTGACGATGGCGCCGACCGGGCTGATCAGGTCGTGACAGACCCGCGAGCAGAGCAATGCCGCAAGATCGAGAGATTCCAGGACGATCGGGCTGGACATCGGGACTCTCCGGTTTTGGGCAGCGATGCGGGTGACACGCGGCGATTCGTATGTTTGCTACATACACCGCTCGCGTGCGGCATGCCACCAAAGGTCGAAGCCGCCCAAGGCCAAACCCCCAGCTAAAATCCGCGGGACGAATTGGTGGAGGCAAGGCCGGCGCGGTGGCAGGCAGCAATCCCGGATGTAGTTTGGCGAAAAAGGCGGCGCTCGGAAGCTTCCGTTTTTGCCGCTGTGCCGACATACTTTACCTTAAATATGGGGCGATTCGGACCGTCGGGGTCCACCCAAGCAGTCTGCGTCAGCAACACATTATACCGGCACTTCTTTCGAAGGAGCATTCGATGCGCGCCGCTCTGCCGTTTCTCGCTCTCCCTTTGCTCGCGACCTGCCTCGGCATCGGCCCGGCCGCCGCGCAAATGGCGCCCGCCCCGGCGCAGCCTCCTCCGGCGGTGATCACCGCTCCGCCGCCCGCCGCTCCCCCGCCCGCGGCGCGCTCCGGGGACAAACAGTTTTCGCCGCAGGAAATCGTCGATGCCGGCCACACCTTCTTTGGCACGGTATCGCGCGGGCTCGCGTCGATTGTGGAAAAGGCCACCGCCCAATGGGGTCAGCCCAACGGCTATATCCTCGGCGAGGAAGCCTCCGGCGCCTTTGTCGGCGGGCTGCGCTACGGCGAAGGCACGCTCTACACCAAGAATGCCGGCGATCTGCGCGTTTACTGGCAGGGGCCGACGGTCGGCTTCGACTGGGGCGGCGAAGGCGCACGCACCATGATGCTGGTCTACAATCTTCCCGCCACCGACGCGGTCTACCAGCGCTTCGCCGGCATCGACGGTTCTGCGTATTTTATCGGGGGATTCGGCATGACGGCGTTGACGGCCAGCGGCATGGTGGTGGTTCCGATCCGCTCGGGGGTCGGCATGCGGCTCGGCGCGAATATCGGCTATCTGAAGTTCACGCCGCAGGCGACCTGGAATCCGTTCTGACGACAACGATCGGCCCGCCAGCCAAAGCTGGTGGCGTCGCTTCCGCCGTGGCATGCTGGCGGAGAAATAGCGTCACGCTTAGGAGAGCTCTTCGATGGTCGAACCCATCATGTTCTTCGGGATTGGGTTCCTGTTCGCGGCACTCATCGGCCTGATCATCATCCCGCTTGTGCAAGCCCGCGCGGTGCGCCTCACCATGCGCCGCCTGGAGGCGGCCACGCCGCTTTCGATGGCGGAAATCCAGGCCGACAAGGATCAGCTGCGCGCCGAATTTGCCATGTCGACACGGCGCCTGGAAATGAGCGTCGAGCAGATGAAGGCCAAGACCACGAGCCAGCTCGCCGAGCTCGGCAAGAAATCCGATGCCATCAATCGCCTGAAGATGGAGCTGGGGGAAAAGACCGCGACCATCTTCGCGCTGGAAGCGCGCGACAAGGCGCTGAAGGATCAGCTGCGCGCGACCGAAGAAGAGCTCTCGTTCAAACTCAACGCCATGCGCGAGGCCGAACGCGCGCTGGCGGAGAAGCAGGAGGATCTCGCCAGGCTCACCGGCAAGCTCGATCAGCAATCGGTGGTCAATGACAGCCAGCGCGTCGAACTGGTCGCGCTGCGCACCCAGGTCGATGCGCTGAAGGATCACGTCAACGACACCGAACGCGAGTTCAAGACCACGGAGGACCGGCTCGACCGCGAACGCTTCGATGCCGCGGAAGCGAGCGATCTGCTCAACGCCGAGCGCAGCAAGGTCGGCAACCTGGCCGATCGTGTCTCCGATCTCGAACACCAGCTGATCGCGCAGACGAAAGAAGCCGAAATCCTCGGCCGCCGCGCGCAGGAACTGGAGACGCGGCTCAGCCGATCAAGCAAGGCTGCTGGCGGAGCGCGACTATCAATGCAACGAGCTGAAGAGCCAGCTCGAGGGCATGCGCACGACCGAGGCGGATCTGCGCGCCCAGCTCGCCGGCATCGGCGGCAGCCAGCGCTCCGAAATCGAAAGCCTGAAGGGGGAAAAGGCCGCGCTCGAGCGAGCAGCTCTACCGCGCGCGGAAGAGCAGGCCGCGCTGCGCCGCGAAATGGCGAGCATGAAGCGCGATACCGAGGCGTCATGGGCTTCCGAGCGCGTGGAGAGCGCGCTCTTGCGCGAGCGCATCAACGATGTCGCGGCGGAAGTCGCCCGGCTGACCGCGGCGCTGGAAGGCCCGGGCTCGCCGATCGAAACCATTTTGGCCGGGGAGGCGCCGAGCGTGTCGATTGGCGGGGAGCCAACCGCCCCGAATATCGGGGCCGGCGCCGAGGGTGAGAGCAAAGGCAGTCTGGCCGAGCGCATCCGCGCCCTGCAAAGCCGCGTGACGCAAATCGCGCCGCAGAAGCCAAACTGATTTTTCTGGGGGGACGGCCGCCGGGCGGGACGAGAGGCAAAGCGGCTCTCGCGGGCGGTTCTTCAAGGTTTTCGCGCAGCTTGACTTAAGGCCTGCCGGAACCACTAAATCCGGGCTCTTGTCTCGCGATGAGGTTGGGCGGGCGCTTAGCTCAGCGGGAGAGCGTTCCCTTCACACGGGAGAGGTCGTAGGTTCAATCCCTACAGCGCCCACCATTTTTGATCCGCATGTCGGCGGCCGCATGCGGCAGTGTCACGCAACTCTCGGCAACAACGCAGTCATGACCTGGAGCGGACGTGAACAACTTCACGGACCGTTGCACTTCATGCGCAGTGTCCGGTTTCGGTCCTATTTGGTTTCCGCGGTGTCTGTTTTTAATTCTGTCCGCCTTGATTTTGCTTAAATGAGATTGCATTTCCGCGGGACGGATTCATCCGCGGGGGGCGGGAATGTTTACACCGGGCGATTATCTGCAAAGGGCCGCAGAGCTTGAGATTCGCGCGGCACAGGCGCCGAATTGCGCTTTGCAAGCCGGTTACCAAAAGCTGGCGCAAGCCTTCCGCGACCTCGCCAACGCGGCCAGTGTTTCCCAGATGCAGCCGGATGCGGAAGCGGTGAGACACGCGGTGCGCATGGTCGGGAGCCCGCCAGGCGGCCAATAGCCCGCCGGCCATGTCCGCATCCGCTGCGGCCATTGTCCTCATTCATCGCGCGTTTTGGCAGGCTCTCCTCATGGCAATCCCGCTTCACTCACCTGCCGCTTCCTTCAGCGCCGCCTCGATCTTCAAGGAGAAATCCAGCGCGTGATTCATGCCGATGATCAGCCGCTGAGTCCTGGCATCGGCGGAGCCGATGGTGACGATGAACGCGTCGCCCTGCCTTTTGATATGCCAGGCATTGACGTGGATTTCCGGTATCGCCACTAGCGCAGTTCCATCCGGATCGGGTCGAGGTAATGGATCGGCTTGTTGTTGCTCCGGAAGTAATTGACCTCCTGCGCGATGCCGTAGGAGTCCTCCCATCCGGCAAATTGCGCCACCACCAGCGCGTCGCAGGCGGCCATGAAGAACTCGTCCTGCTCGAGCCAGAGCTCGTGGTCGAGCGGGTCGAGGTCGGCGTGCTCGCAGAAGGCATGGCTCTGCGCGATCGGGGAGAAAATTTTGATGCCTTCCGCCACCAGTTCGCCGCCGAGCTTGCAGGCTTCCGCCAAGGCCAGCTCCGGCCCGCCGCGAGAAAGGCTGTAGGGCGACGCCAGATAAACGCAGCGATATTTGCGAAGGAGCGCGAGCGGCATCATCGTGTCACCCGCGCATTGCGCCAGCGCAGCGCTTGCCTGCAATAAAGCGCGATGGCGAATAGCTCCATCGGCAGCAGCCCCCATTGCTGTTGTTGGATAAAGAGCGCGACCAGGATGATGCAGCCGAGCATGCCCAGCCACGGCGCCAGCAAGCTCTTGTCGGCAGCGCACCACATGGAGGCAAGGATCAGGAAAGCGGCGGTGAGCTCGGCGGAAAACCTCATCGCTTGCGCCTTTTGGATTTCGGCTTGGGATGAGGCTTCGGCGCGCGTCTGGATTTGGCTTTCGGCTTTTCGGGGAAATGCACAAAGCCGATCGGTTCTTTTCTGCTCTTTTTCACGGCGCGCTCGGAGAGGGTGTGGGTCGAGCCGATGCCGAGGAAAGGCTCTGCCGGCCAATAGTCGTCATCAGACACGGATCAGCCCTCCGCAGGAATTGACGGGATCGGGATCGGAAAGGATGGCGAGGTGAGGCTGAGGAGTTTGCGCTGGGGGAAGATCAGTATAAAAGAACGCTACAAACTTGAAGCAGAACAACAATGGCAACCGTAAAGAAAGGCGTTCTCACCTATGCCGACGAGTGGGCTAAACACCTGCATCGAACAAAGCGCCTATTCTAGAAAGGCGAGCGCCAAGCCGGACGGCGAGAGGCACGAAACGAAATCAGGCAATCAGAAGAAAGGCCGCCCAAGAGGCGGCCTTCTCATTTTTGCGGTGTCTGTTTCTTCGGCAATGCAGCCGGTGTCACGCGGCTTACTTTGCGCCGGCGAGCTGCTTCAGCGTGAAGGTGTAGCTGACCTTGTCGAGCGGTTTGTGGCAGGCGAGGCATTCGGCCTGGTTCACACCCGGCCGCTGTTGCTTGTCGGTCGTGAAAATCGCGTAGTTCCAATTTTCGTTGCGCAGCTTCTCGGGGATGTCCTTGCCCCAGCCCTCTTCGCGCGCCATCGCCGTGTATAGGATGAGTTTATCCGCCTCGTAGAAGCCGTCGCCGCCGGTGATCGGTGTTTTGTCGGCGTCAAGTTTCGCCGCATACACTTCGACGAACAGCACCGAGCCGTCGGGCAGCGGCTGGCCCGCCTTCGCCGCCGCCAGCGCGGCTGAGTTGGCGTAGTAGTGGCGCACCTGCTTGGTCGCGGGGAAGTTGATGGTGAGGTACTTCGTGTACGAGTCCTTGTAGCCTTCGGGGAAGGTCACTCTGGTCGTTGCGAAGTTCGGCAGCAACGCGGACTTGGTGCCCGCCACCGCACCTGGCTGCGAGGCAAAATACGCCGCGACGTTGGCGATATCCTCGGCGCTGAGTTGGGCCGCAATCGCATTCATGATAGCGGTCGGACTCGTCGCGGCCTGTGCCTTGCGCGTGCCTTCCTTGAATGCCTTCAGCTGCGCCTCGAGATAGCCCACGCGCTGCGCGGCGAGATTGGGAATGGTGGTATCGCTGACGCTGACGCCGTTTGCGCCGTGGCATGCCGCGCACACAGCCTCGGCCATCTCTTTTCCGGCCTCGATATCCGCGGCTTGTGCAACTTGCGTAACCGCCAGAGCAACGGACAACCCGAGCACTGTTTTCATGGGCCTTCTCCCTTGGAGAGACGAGCCGACGTCCCGCGAAGACCAGGAACTCGGAAACGATAGCATACTAACCCGAAACCCGTAGCTTTGGAATTTCTACCTTTGGCGCAGCCGCCAATCCCTCTGGCGTCGCCGCCCTAATCTTTCTTCTTCCGGGCTCCTTTTCCGCGCGGCATTTCTTGTCGTCGGCCGCGTCGTCAAACACCGAAGCAAGGCAGTCGTCCTGCAGGAACAGCTTGACCACTTCGACCGGAATGGCGAAGCCGATGAAAGTGGCGCTGGGATAGCCGGCGGCGGGAACGCCGATCAGCCGTCCCCGGGAGTCGTATAAGGCGCCGCCGCTATTTCCGCCGAACAGCCCGCCGGAGAACTGGATCATCGGCAGCTTGGCGCCGTCGGTCCAGGCGAACTCAAAGGTGCGGTTGACGTTTGACACGATGCCCTCGACCAGCGAGGCATCCTCGCCGGCCGGATTGCCCACGGTGTAGACGCGCTCGCCGCGCACGACCTTCTCGCCGTCCGGCAGCAACGGGCTGGCATAAGTGTGGGGGATCTCGCCCTTGATTTTCAGCAGCGCAAGGTCGCGGGTCTTCGCCTCCGCCACGATCTCGGTGACATAGGAGGCCGAGCCGGTGCGGATAAAACCGTCATAGCGGTTCTGCACCACCGGGACGTCGTTGTATTTGCGGACCTTCACCTTGCGCACAAAGCCCTGCTCGTCCATCACCTCGCGCTCGATCGAGGAAACCTCACGCTCGATGCAATGGTAATTGGTCAGGATCAGCTTTTCGCGGATGCTGATCAGCGTGCCCGAGCAGCCGCCGTTGACGATGAAATTGGTCTGCTCAATGGCATGATTGATCTCCCTGACCGGCCAGCCTTGCGCCGGCGCCGGCGTCGGCGCGGAGCAAAAGGCGAGCATGATGGTCGCGGCGCGGATCAGGCGCATTCGTTGCCTCTCGTGGGTTTTGATTTTCGGTGTTTGCGCGATCGCGCGATGACGACGGCGAACAGGATGGCGCTGCCGATCAGTGCCAGCAGCACGTTCGGCAGCCACCGGCGGAAGGGCATTGCCGCCCCCCTCTATCGGAGTGTTACGGGTCTTTGCGGATCAGCCGCTCGATGCGGTCGATGCCCTGCTGCACGACCTCCAGCTTGACCTCCACCCTGGTCAGGCGGTCGGCTTGCGGAGCCGTGGCTTCCCGCGTGCGCTCGAGCGAATTGACCCGTTCGGAAAGGCTGGAGGCCCACCACACCAGCCCCGCGGTTTGCATGACAATCGTGACGATGAGCGCGAGCGGGACGCGCCTGTCGAGGTGCCAGTGTTTGTAGTCGCCGGGCTCGTGCATCACTTCCAACACTTCTTGTTCTTGCCCGTCTGATTATGCGTGCGGACTTCTTTGATGGTGCGCGGGGTGTCGCCCTTGGCGGAGAAAGCTGATCGCGCGCCAGCCGGAGCAGCGCGCCTTGAAATCTGCCACGCTATTTCCAGTTGTCACGGTTGCGCGGGTCGGTGCGCAGGCTGTCAGGAGTGTCGCGAGCAACAGAGCGCTCGGCATCGCGGCGCGCCTTTTCGCCGTCGACAGCCTCGCGCGCCAGCGCCGCGTCCCATTCCGATTGCTTGGCGGTAAGTCCGTCATGGTAAAACTTTCCTGCGACGAAGGAGTAAGAGAAGGCGCCGAGCGCGACATAGACCGCGATCCAGCGCAGGTTGGGGATGAGAGCGGAAAGAAACGGCGGGCTCAGCACCGCGACGGCGGCCGCGGCCATGCCGATCAGGCTTGCGAGCGAGAAAGAGCCGAGCAGCAGGTTCCAGAGATTGGCGAAGGTCCATGCGCCGAGCATCTAGGCCACTTTCTGTTGACTGCGGCGATGCCAGACATAGACGCAAGCGCCGATCACAACGGCAAAGATCCAGAAGGCGGGCTTCTGTGTCGCAGCGACCATCGCTTGCAACAGTGTTTCGGGTGCTTGCGTGAGGACTTCCCAGGCTTGCGTCAACAGACCGACGAAACCGGCGCCGATGCCGACTTTCGCGCCTTCGCTGATGCCGGTCCTGGATGCCGGTTCGGGCGCGGCCTGCGGCGGGGCATCGTCCTGCTGCGCCGGCGGCGGGGCATCGATGGGCGCAATGGGAGCGTCGACTTCCGCCGGGTGCGTGACCGGCTCCTCCGGAAGCAGCACGCCATCGGCGGTATCGCCCCACAAAGCCTGCTCGGCATCGCGCCTGCGCACAAGGCCGCGCAGAACTTTCCCCTTGGAGCGGGTGTAGAGATCGAAGCACGCGCGGGCGCCATCATAATCGCCGGCGTTGAGTTTCCTCAGCAGCGAGGACTTCCGCAGATTGCCGGTGCCGCAGTTGAAGGCGAAGGAAACCAGCGCGTCGAACTGGCCTTGGGTGAGCGAAACCCTGACCAGCCGGTCCACCGCCTCCTCGCACTCATCGAGATCGACGTCGAGGATTTCCAGCGCCCTGGCTTGCGATATTTTGAGGCCCCGCTCGATCTTGAGCGGATGTTTGGCCGCGTCGGTGTGGCCGTAGCCGATGGTCAGCGTTCCCTTGACCGCGCCGCCGTTCCACTCCCGATATTTTCCCTTAACCGGGGGAATGAGGTCGTCATAAACATAGGGGACGAAGGACTCGAAGCTCTTGATGAGATCGAGGCCCTTCTTGCCAAGCTTGCGTTTCATTCTGGTTTTATCTCGGACGGGTGGCGGCGTCGTCGCCGGCGTTGATTTTTCAGGAGCCTTGAATCCGGGGATGAGATGCGCGATGGCGCCGAAGCCAATGCCGGCGAAAAGGCCGGCGCAGAGCATGAAGCTCCAGGACTGCGCGCTTACATGCAGGGAGTTCTCCGGCTTGCCGTAGACGAGTGTCCAGACGATCACGCCGCCGAAGAAGATCAGGCCCGCCGCCGCGAACACGAGCTTGCTGTGAAATTTCTCGCTCATCCGAAGAACACCACGCCAATGGCGGTGGCGACGGTTGACGCGGAGCCGACAAGCAGCGCGACCGTCAGGCTGTAGTGACCCCAGGGGCCGAGCCTGAGCGGGTCCGGCTCATACTTCCTGTCGCCCCAGGCCATCCAGGCCATGAACAGGCCGAAGATGAGCGACGGGATAGCGATGTAGAACATGGGTCACATCTCCAGTGGCAGGCGGGATAAAACAGAAGATCATCGGCGCAACGCCGGGCCAGCGTTTGCTTGCACAGGCGGCATGACCGACCAGGCCAATAAAAAACCGCCCAAAAGGGCGGCGAAGATCGGCAGCAGTTTGTGTTTCATCAGTGGTGGGGATTACCTTCGCTTGCAGCGGGTACGTCAGCTCGCCTTACGTAGTTGGTGACCAGGCAACAGGCATAACAGAACGCCCGGCACTTAAGGTCCTTCTAAACGACACCAGCCTGACAGGCTGTTCGCGCGCAGCGGCGAATGTCTATTGTCTTTCTCCACAGAAGGTCCACTATCGGCTACCGAACAAACGTTGGTTTGTCCGAAGAGCTGCTCAAAACGGCGACGTACCGAAGTCTCCGCTTCTATCGTTTGCAGCCCTGGTGCCGTCGGTAGGCATTCTCGCACTCATCAGAACTGGCTTTCGAAGCGGGAGCAGCCCCGCGCATACGGGCACGCGCCTTGGTGGCGCGGACTTCTATTATTCATGGCAAAAGAGGAGGTCACGATGCAGTCGACGTGAGATTCTCGTTCTGGCGGTGATCATAGCAATAGGAGCAACCGCCGGCTGGTTGTCGGGCGACTCTTCTGCCGAAGAAAAATTGGTCAAGGAACAGCTCGTCGGAACATGGGCGTTAGTCTCTGTTGTCAACACCCGGTCCGATGGCACCCGGTTTGATCCCACCGACGGCAAGGGGACAGGTTTGATGACGTTCGATGGTCTCTCGCATTTCTCGTTCCAGAATATCCGATCTGATATTCCAAAGCTGGCATCCAACAATCGTCAGCAGGGCACCCCCGAGGAATTTAAGTCCATGGCCCAGGGCGTCCTTTCATATTTCGGGACATATTCGATCGACACTACGGGCAAAATACTCACCCAGCACGTCGAGAGCAGCTCATTCCCGAATTTCAACGGAGCTGACCGGAAGTGGTCCATCGCGCTTTCCGCTGACGAGCTGACATTGGCCAGTCAGGTCGCCGCCTCCGGCGGCTCAAACGAGTTGAAATGGAAACGCGTCCAGTAGGCATGTCAGTGCCGCATATAGGAGCCGGTACAACAACAGAGGACTACTATAATGAGGATGCCAGCTCTCGCTTGATCAACGCCTACCATTACTGCACGGCGCCATGCAGGCGCGGACTTCTATTTATTCTAGGCAAAAGAGGAGGTCACGATGCGTCGACGTGAGATTCTCGTTCTGGCGGTGATCATAGCAATAGGAGGAACGGCCGGCTGGGTGTCGGGCGACGCTTTCGCCCAAGAAAAATCGCTCAAGGAACAGCTTGTCGGAACCTGGAAGTTCGTGTCGGCGGTCGACACCCGGCCCGATGGCACCAAGTTCGATCCTTTCGGCGGAAACGGGGCAGGCACGCAGTCTTTCGCCAGCACTGGCCAATTTAATTACCAAATTCTTCGGTCTGATACTGGGTCTGATGCTGGAAACGAATTTGAGTCCATGGCCCAGGGCGTCCTCTCATATTTCGGGACATATTCGATCGACGCTACGGGCAAATTACTCACCCAGCACGTCGAGAGCAGCTCATTTCCAAGTTTCAATGGTACGGATCGCAAGTGGTCTCTCGCGCTTTCCACTGACGAACTGACATTGTCCAGTGAGGTCGCCGCCTCCGGCGGCTCAAACGAGTTGAAGTGGAAACGCGTCCCGTAGGCATGTCGTCAGTGCCGTTATAGGAGACGGTATAACAACAGAGGACAACTACAATGAGGATTCCGGCTCTCGCCTGCCTCTTGCTCCTGATTGCCGCGAACGCAAGCGCCGACCCCGTCGCATCCGGCGCGATCCAGGTGATCGATGCCGACACCATTACTGCCGGCGGGAAGACCGTCGGCCTAGTTGGCTTCGACACGCCGGAAGCGGATATGTATGCGAACTGCGAATTCTGAGCGATCGCTTGCGGCCAAGGCCGCGCTCAAGCTGCGCCAGCTCGTTGCCGGCGGTGGCCTCGACCTCGCGCTTGTCCAATGCTCCTGTCCGGCTGGAACCGAAGGTACGCCAGCCTGCAATTCCGAGCGAGCGTGCGGAGTGCTGAAGGCGGCGGGCAAAGACGTTGCGGACGTGCTGATCGCCGACGGATTAGCGCGGCCCTACCTTTGCAGCGGCGATAGTTGCCCGCGGCGGGAGCCTTGGTGCTGAGCCGCGTAGTGGCGTGGCTCCTATTGATACTCAGCGCGTAAGGGTCCTGCCTTTCATCCGTCGTTCAATCGCATGGCGGAACCAGCGGAGGATGCCATGAGGCTCCAGCGCCGTTTTCTGAGCACCGCGTGCGTTTTGGTTGTCAGTCTCGGAGCTGCCAACGCACCTCTCGCGCAATCGGATACGCGAAGCCCTATTCGGGCGCCTAGTGCATCGGAGGATCAATGGACCGTGTTGACCGATGCCAAGGCAGCTGGGAGTACCACGACCTGGAAAACGATCGCGCTCGGCACTTACAGTGCCGTCAATATCCTTCGCGAAGATTTGCTTTCGCTAAACTGTGGGCTGGAAAACTCATGGGACGGTAATAGCGGCCAGGCCATATTTCCCATCGGCGCGATGAAACTGCCGACGCCGCGGTGTGCTCTTGGCAATTCGGCATTGGCAATTATTGATCGACCTGCCTTCGTCCTGAGGACGACGAAAGCGGAAGTGAATCTCGTCGTCCTCTCGGTTTCTGAGTTGGGGTTCGGATACGACGGTGCGCCAATTGCGGAGGTTTATGCGCGAGCGAAGCAACTCGGCTTTGAACTCTGTCCCCCTGAGGTCGGACCGCAACTGCGGCTCCAGTATTTGGATCAACCACTGAGCGAATTTCTTCATATCGCGATGGAGCCGATTGCCACCCGTGCGGGCGGCCTTGTTCAGTTTACAGTGGCCAACGGCGGCTCATCACTCCTCCTCATTGGTGGCGTCGTTGGCGGCGACGCGCCCTCTGATTCCCTCGTGCACTCGCGCGTCCGCTTCGTGTTTGTTTACCCACGCGAATAGCACAGCCGATTGCCATAGTCCGGGCGAGGCTGCGGTGTGCTGAAGGCGGCAGGCAAAGACGTTGCGGCGGTGCTGATCGCCGACGGGCTGGCGCGGCCCTACCTTTGCTGCCCGCGGCGGGAGCCGTGGTGCTGATCTCCGCACGTATAACTGTATATATTGAACGCTCTCCGCAGAGCCTGCGAAACTTTCGCGTTCATTTCAACCCAAACTCATAGGGGCCGTTGAAACGCGGCCCCTATATTTTTGCCAAGAATGCTCGGGTTTCCGCGCCGCGGGAAGCGGCCGCCGGAATTAAGGTTGACGCCAAGTCGTCCTGTCGGCGACCCACCGGAATTGTAATCTCCATTCAGCCCCAGGGGTACGTCCCAATGTCCCCGAACGGTGAGGGCCGCCGGGCACCCGCACACCGTCCGGCGGCCCGCTTGTTTCAACAATGATCGCTGTGGTCGAGGGGCGGGGGGTTCGAAAAGTAATGCCGATCTTCACATACTTCGCGATAACAGCTCCGGCGTTGCTGGTTTTTCTGCTTGCACTCAGCGCGTATCTGCAACCCGCGAAGGCGCCAAGTCCGACGGACGTGCTATCGGTTGGCACCGCAAATGCGAAATCCGGCCCTACGGCGCGGGGGGTTGCCGGGGATGAGGCGTCGCATTTTCGGCGGCTGAAACAAATTCCCATTAACGGGACAAAAGGCCCTCTCTAAAAGAGCCCTTCGGTTTCTTGCTTCCTTAATTCGCAACTATCGTTAGGACAGTGCCTCGTAGCGCTGCCGCTGTCGGCCTATGAGCAGGGGATCGTCCATGCGTATTTGGATGCCTGCTGGCGCTCCATTTTGATCATCTCGACTTGTTCTTTACCGATGGTGAGGGAGCTTTGTTCACCCAAGCCAGCCCCCGTCTTTCCCCCTCGGACGGGAGGCTGCGAAGGGAACCCCCAGAGTTGAGCCCTGCGGCTCGCTTTTTTTTGAAGGACCTCCGGCCTGCCGCCGAGCATTAAGCCCATATGGCACGGTACTACTTCAGTTTGGAGAACGGTCACCCGTTAGGGGATCCCCTCGGTGAAGAACTTCCGGATGACCAGGCTGCGCGCGCGGCGGCCGAGAAGATCGCGACCGACTTGGCCCGTAACAACTTTAATCTCGGCTCCCTCCGGATCGTGGTCCGAGATCGCGAGAACAGGAGGGTGGGCGAAGTTTCCCTGGTGGCGGCCCAGTTCGCCAAAAAAACTGCCTGAAAGCCCGATCCGCGACAACGGTTCTGATCGGTTGACGCGTCGGATGTTGTTGCCGGAGGACCAAGGAGACTGACTATGCGGATGCCGTTGCTGGTCCTGGCCAGCATTTGCCTCGCAAGCGGCGTGTGCACCGCACATCCGTCCGGAGGCAGTCCGCCGCCGAAGGAAGGTTCAAAAGCCACGGACATGAAGCCGCATCACGAAAATATCCAGCAGACACCGCAGGGAGAAAGCGGCCCGTTGAACACGACCACCGGCGGGGCACCGGCAGAAAGCCCCCAAGGGCAAACGCCACCGGGGATGCAAGCCGCACCACAAGGCTCCTCGCAGACCATCATGGACACGCACAGAAAATAGCGGATCGTGTGCTTTCTCTAGAGGTCCCCAGATGCAGAGTTCGAACGCCAACCTTGTTCCGTCAGCAATTTGGCGGTTTAGACCGCGACCTTCCTGAGGAAATTCTCGATCTCGCTGCGCAGAGTTCCGATCGATGTGTCTACTGATTCTGACGCAGCCAGCACCGTTTCGGCTGCCGTGCGCGTTCCAACCGAAGCCGTGGAGACTTCGCTCAGGATGGTAACCACCGCGCCCGTTCCACGAGCGGCCTTGGCCACGCTCTGGGTTATTTCGGCAGTCGCATCGTATTGCTGCTTGACGGACTGTGCCACAGCGTTTGATCGCGTGCTGATCTCCTGCATGTCTTGTTCAATATTGTGAGCCACATGAATTGCACGCTCGGTCGAAGCCTGCATGGCGGCAATATGGGCAGAGATCTCGCCGGTTGCCTTTGCGGTTTGTACGGCGAGTGATTTCACTTCGGAGGCAACGACGGCAAAGCCCCGGCCCGCTTCCCCGGCCCGGGCAGCCTCGATCGTCGCGTTCAGCGCGAGAAGATTTGTCTTCCCGGCGACGCTTTGGATGAGCTTTACGACCTCGCCAATCGTCTGCGCGGCCCTCGCCAACTCAACATAAGCCGTGTTGGTCGCCTCGATGCTGGTAACGGTATTGCTCACTTTGTTGGCGGTTTCCGCAAGCTGTTGATTGATGGAACTGATCGACTGCGATAATTCTTCTGCCGAGGCGGAAACGGTTTCGACACTGACGGAAGCTTCGTTCGATTCGCGGGCCGCTTCTTTGGCGCGCTGTGTCGTGCGCTCCGACGAGCTGAACAGCGTTCCTGCCGTCGATTTCATCTGATGGGTGTTCTCGCCGACAGCCTTTAGCACGCTCTCGACGCGATTGCGGAAAGAGGCGATGGCGCTTTCGACCGCCAGACGTCGACTTTCCAGAGATGTTACGTGTTCGCGTTCTTTCTCAAACTGTTGCCGCTCGGTAATATCCTCATGCGTTGCAACCCACCCGCCGTCTTTTTTCGGACGGTGAACGACCGAAACAAAACGGCCGTCCCTCAACTTATTCATTACTTGATAAGGCTGGTTTTTTGCGACTTCTTTGAGTCGGTCATTGACGTATTTTTCATGACCCTCAGGGGCGGTGCCTTGTGCAATTCTATATCCAAGAATTGTGCGTAGTGTTGTGCCAGGTCTCGTTTGCTCCTCGGTCAATCCATACAGGTCGGCATATTGCTTATTGCACATTACCAAGCGCTGCGAGGCATCAAACATACAAAGCCCCTGCGGCATGTCATTAAGGGCAGTCATCGTTTGCGCACTTTGCTCGCGCAGACGGCGATCCATCAATGAGGCGACGCTGCTCATAGTCAATATCGTAAAAGCCACGTTTGCGATGGCGAGTGCGAGTCCCATTGGGGCCATTGAAAGCGTGGTGACGGCGCGCGCCGGATCCGGCACGATCTCAACTGCTCCCATCGCGGTGAAATGATGCGATACGATGGCAAGCGTAAGAACCGCCGCCGCGATGCACATATTCAAAATAGTAGCGCCTCGCACCGCAATGCGGATTGCGGCAGCGCCGATGAGGATGCCGAGCACGATCGAGGCGGCGACTAAGTCCAACGACCAGACGATGCGGCCGGGCAATTCCAGCGCCGACATCCCGATGTAATGCATCGTTGCCACACCCGCGCCGACGATACCTCCGCCAATCTCGGCTGCCCAAGGGACCGGCCTATAGATAGCGACGCAGAGACCCGCGCCGGTGACCGCCACAGCCAGAACCAGAGAAAGCGCCGTAAGAACGATGCCGTATGCAGTCCCGACTCCCGGGTCGTATGCGAGCATCGCGATGAAGTGTGTCGCCCAAATGCCGAAGCCGGTAGCGACACTAGCAGTCAGGATCCAGGCAGCGCGCGCTCGCCCTTGAGATGCTTGCGCGCGATGGAAAAGACTGATCGCGCAGAGGCTGGCCAGAAAACAAACCAGGCCGGCGATCACGACCAGGCGCCAGTCGTGCTCCACCGTCAGACAGGTGAAAACGCGGAACATAGGCCCTCCCCGGGCGGGGCGCTAAATTGTCATGTAGAGTTGGTTTGCCCTGCATTCAGCGGAGACCCGCGACGGGCCGTTGCCGCGCCCGGCACAGGACAAGCCGCAATGAAGATCGCAGTCTGCCCCGCCAGTTCGTTAAATGAGACGGCGGCGTTGTGTTTGGAAAAGGCGCTGCACAGCGTTTCGAACAGTTCCGCCAATCCACGCTCGATGGGAGCGGGCGTGTCGGTGTCGCCGCCGGCAGGGCGGCTGTTGTCGAGTGCGGACGCCGGCGCGGGAACTTCGCCGGCTTGCGGCGGCGGCCGCAGCGCCTCGATCTGACTGGTAATATCGCGCAAATGCTGTTCCAGCCCGGAGAGATTCTGGGCCGGAACCGGTGCAGTTTGTGCCGGCGCCTCGGGCTCCACCGGCGCGGTCACCTCGGCCGTCGCGCGTGGCGGGGCAAATGCCGCCGCATTCAGTTCGGCATCGAGCGCCTGCGTGATGGTTTCCGCCATGGCCTGATCGAAATCCAGGATCGGGGTGTCGGGTTGCGCGAAGGCCACCGGCTCCGGCATGTCGGCCGGCGCGGGCGGCGCATCGACAGGCTCGGCATAGGACGGCGGCGCCGGGATCTCACGGCTGGCATTGACCAGTTCGTCCATTCGCCGCTCCAGGCGAAGAATGGCTTCCGCCAGATGATGGTCGCGGTTGTGATGGTAAGACGGCAGCGCATGGTCCTCCGGACCTTGCGCGGGCGGCGGATAAGGCGGGCGCGCTGCGGGCGCGTGCTGCACCCGCTCGAGCTGGCGGGTCAATTCGTTGATCCGCTCATGCACGGCCAACAGCTGGTCGCTGCGGGATCGAGGATCGCCGTATTGCACCGTTCGCTCCCCGACATGCCTGGCGCGGCGCGCGGTTTCCCACGGCGTCTCGCGCGTATCGGGACGGAAGCCTTTCACTCTCCACGGAATGCCCAGTTTCATGCCCAACCCCTTGGTGCCGAGAGGAGCCGAGACCGGATGCCCCAGCGGGCCTGCGCTTTAGGCGGCGAAGCCAACGAAAGGCGCGGTCCCTTTCCCCGGACCGAGTTTGCGTTTTTATGGTAAACAACCGGTTAACCACCCGCCGAACCGTTGCAGCGGCGCCGATCGGGCAAGGCCTGGCGCGGTCTTATGTTTGCAGGGGCGCGCGGTGCCCACGGCGCAAGCCATGGTGCTGATCGCCACGTTGGCGGCTCGGCAGGGCTATCCCGGAAACTCGAGGACCGCCATCAACGCAATCGCTGAAGCCACTGTCAGCAATCCTACGACCAGGACAATCAAACGGATTTTGCGGTCCTGACGATCAGCCGCGCCTTTGTCCATTTTTGGTTTTTTTCGGCGGGCTTATCCCGCAATAAAGTCGAACAGCGCCAGGGCGCCGTAGCAGAACAGCGTGAAGAGCGCGACGGTGAGGGCAATCGCCGAAGCACCCCTCAACACCATTGTCATCGCGGTGGCCGCAGAGAATGTGTGGTCCTGATGATCAGCGGAGACTCTGTCCATCGGCTTTCCCATGGCAAGATTTCTTGCTGCCACATCAAGCCACGAACGCGCAGAGCGCGCCACGACAGAAGCAAATAAACCTTAAGCCGAATGACTAACGGGCGACGATGGCTCTCGTGCATGACGAACCGCAGGGAAGCGGTCCGCCGGAGTTAAGGTTGACGCCAAGTCTTCCTGACCGGCCATGCGGTGCAACTGTACTCTCAACGCAGCCGTGGGGTTTTGTCCTCGCGTCCCCTACGGTTAGGGCCGCCGCCATAGGGGGACCTCGGCGGCCCGCTCTTGATCTATCCTGGCCATGGGAGTAATCAACCGCCAAACATATTCTTTATTCGTTCGATATCAGTCCGCCAGGGCCGCGCGCCCTCGTACTGAATATTGCGAAATTCTTGCGGCAGAAACTCACGCTGCAGCTCGTCGATGATCTCGTCTGGATAGATCATCAAACCCATGCCCGGCCACTCATTTTCTTTGTCAGGGCCGAGCACCTGGACTGTTATGTACCAGGTTGGAAAATCCGCCAGCAAGGCCTGCAGCGCTTTTATGATGTGTGGTTGAAGAAAGTTGAGATTGTTGATTTCGACTTGATGCCGTTGCCGCCCGAGATTGTCATCCACCAGCCAATAATCGCCCTTTCCAACCGGGTCCTTTGTGCCGAACTGATCAAGCAGGTTCGTGATTTGATCGTGCAGGATAGTCCATTCCTTGTCCTGCAGCGCCTCCTTTTCCCTTTCACGCCGCTTTTTGTCGCTGCCCACTGAACTTCTCCTTTTCCAGCCCCCGCGTGGGGAACGAGCGAAATAAGCGCCGAAGGAGTTTCATCACGTCATTAAATGCGCGAATACGAGGATCTGGCGATCCCTTTATTTCTTTCAACAATGCACGCGCTTGGTCAGGCGTCATATCCGCGGACTGGATGTTGTGTGGTCATCAGCTTTCAAACCAATTCTTGAACGGCTTGCTGCCCGAATACGTCAAGTTGCGAAACTCGGCTGGGAGTAACTCCCGCTGCAGGTCGTCGATGATTTCGTCGTTGGCGATGATTAGTCCCATCCCGATGTCCTCATGACCGGCCAGAACCACGCGAACCGCAATCTCCCAATCGGGATAGTCTGCCAACAGATCCTGCAACTGTTTGATAATCTCGGGTTTGAGCACAGTCAGTTTCCCCGCTTCGATTTTTTGAGACCATCCCCCCAAATTCTCATCTACGAGCCAATAGTCTGCTCCATCGCAATAATCTATTTTGCCATATCGCTCCAAGACCGCCGCGATACGATCGTAGAGAACCTGCCATTCCGCTTGCTGCCGGGCTCGAAGCTCGCTGGCCATGCTTCACCTGGGCACTCAACCAAACATATTCTTTATTCGTTCGAGATCGGTTCTCAATGGCCTTGCGCCCTCGTAATGAATATTGCGAAATTCTTCCGGCAGAAACTCCCGCTGCAGTTCGTCGATGATCTCGTCCGAGTAGATCGTCAGACCCATGCCCGGCCACTCCTTTTCCTTACCTGATACGGCTACCTGCACCGTTATGTCCCAAGTTGGAAAATCCGCCAGCAAGGCCTGCAGTGACTTTATGATGTGCGGTTGAAGAAAGTTGAGATTATCGATTTCGACTTTGTGCCGTTGCCAGCCCAAATTCTCATCGACCAGCCAATAGTCGCCATCTCCTACGGGATCTTTTTTGCCGAACTGATCAAGAAGGTTCGCGATCCGGTCGTGCAGGATCGCCCATTCTTTCTCCTGCAGCGCCTCCTTTTCCCTTCCACGTCGTCTTTTGTGCTTGCCCATCTCAACTTCTCCTATTCCATCCCCCGCGTCGGGAACGCGCGAAATAAGCGCCGAAGAAGTCTCATCATATCATTAAAGACGCGAATACGTGGATCTGGGGTTTCCCTTATTTCTTTCGACAACGTACGCGCTTGGTCGGGCGTCATGTCCTGAGGCCTGATGTTGTGCCTTTTGAAGAAGTCCTCACTTAGCTCTTTGATTGCTTTATTATATTCCCTATGTGCCTCGGTCCATCTGTTGCCTATGCGGATGCCGTCAGGAGTGGTTCGGCCTTCCCATGGTGGAATTGGACCGGTTGTCGCATCTTTGAACACCTTCTCAGTTTCGGACCTAAGATTCCACTTTTCGTAAACACCTCTTGGCACTTCATGGTGGCCGCCCCCTTGGTAATATTGATGGCCATCTTTATCATAAACCGTGCCTGTCGCTGGTGTGAGTTTGATCTGCGCGTATTGCGCGCCAGGTATCCACTCATTATCGGCCGTGAACTCTGATAGAACGCGTGAATTATCGATCCGCTTGCTGTCCGCCGCGTCGAGGTAAGGCGTTTCAGTCAATGCACCCACGCGGTCCCGCCGCTCCTGACCGACCGTGCCTCTCTTAACAGGAATGCTGACGTCCGCACCCGGCGCTAAAGTTTTTCCTTCGCCGCCTTGCTGTCGCCCCTCTTCCCGCTCCAGCATTTGGAGATATTCCCGCTGCATGCCCTCGTCGCGGAAATAGCGCGGCCGGTCCGTGCGCATGAGCAGCTCGATCGCGCGCTTGCGCGCCTCGTCGTCCTCCATCGTTGGAGGGTCGCGTCTCGCATGGCTGTGCTTTCTTGTTAGCGCCGATCTTCGGGCGAGCCCGTGATCGGATGCGCGTTGTCCGGGTGGGAGCGCGGGTATGAGTGCCGAAACGGTCTACGCCGCCCGGCCGGTCATCTTGTCGCGCGCCTCAATCAGGCTGCGGTATCTTTGTTGAATGTCGTTGGCCTTCGGGCCGCGAGCTGCGGGCGCAAGCGCCTCCGTCGCAGCCGTTTGCGTCCCCGCGCCCTGTTGGGCGGTGGTTTCGAAGGGGTGGTAGCTTTGGCCTAAGAGAAACTCACGAACCCCTGCGTTCCGGCGTCGTCAGCTTGGTCTGCTTGACGATCTGCTGGCCGACGAACTGCTTGGCGCAGGCAAAGACCGTGTCGCGGTCGCCGCCCTCGCCCGGCCGGTAAGGCTGATCGTAGGTGCCGCACAGCGTGTAGATGATCCAGTCGAGCGCGCGCTTCTGCTGCGCTTCGTTGGCATTGCCGGCAGCCAGCGCCTTGATCGCGCCGGTGATCGCCTGGTCATATTCTGCGGGATGCCAGGGATGCAGCGCGGCCTTTTTCGGCATCAATCCTCGTCGCCGTCGCCGCCGCCGGGGTCGGACATGCGCAGTAGCGTCGCCTTGGCCTGATCGAGCAGCCAGCCGTTCAATGGCGCGTCTGCGCTCGAGCCGGCGGTGTAAAGCTGACCGTCCGGCAATTCACCCACGACAAAGACCGTTTGCAGCTCGAGCGCGCGCGCCTCGTCAAGAACGGTCGCGACCGGAATATCGGCGGTGCCTGCGAGGTCGAGACGGATCACCTGCCCCATTACACCATTCCCGCCTGCTTGAGCTGCGCAATGCCGGCGCCGACTTTGCCGGCCACATCGGCGCCCGCGCCAACCGTCGCCGCCAATTGCTGCGCCATCGCCTGCTTGGCTGCATGCGCCTTGGCCTGGGCGGCGTGCTCCAGCGGATTGAGCCAGTCTGCCGGCGCACCCGAGCCGGTCACCGCATCGCGATAGGCCTTGGCGATGTTGACGTCGTGAATGATGGTCGGATCGGCGCCCGAGGCGATCTGCGTGAGGTTGGCGACCTGCATGAAGGCTTCCGCCTTGGCGCGCTCGAATGCCTGCTGCAGCGGGGATTTCAAACTGCCAGCGGATTTCCTGGCTGGCCAAGGCCCGCGGTATGTCGTCCATCGGGCCGAAGAGATTGAGGTCCATGCATTGCTGGAAGGTCTCTTCGCACAGGCCGCCGTTATATTCGACCTCCATCGGCTCGAACAAAGGCAGCGCGCCCCGGATATATTCTTCCACGCGTTGCTGGGCTTCCCACTTGGTCATGTCGCCGTCGATTTGCGGCGGCGGCAGCGAGAGCTTGCTCAGGTAGAACATGTCGGCCAGCATCAGCTCGATCTTTTCTTCGCGCTTCTCGCCCCAGCCCAAGGCCGGAGCGCCGCCGCCGACGATCGGCTCGATCGCCGGGCCCAGGCGCTCGTCGTATTCCTCATCCACCCAGGTCAGGCCGCCGGCGTAAGTGTTGACCGCGCCGACCACGTCCTTGGTCACCTTCAGCGGCGGATCGACCGCCTTCTGTCCGGCCTCCAAGAGCGTCAGTGAGATGTTCTGCAACATCCGCGCGTCGGGAATGGCAATGATGGTGGCGGGGGAATAGGCGTATTGCGAGCCGGAGATCGTCACCCAGCGCGGGATGACATAGCCCAGGCGCTTGCGCGGCACTTCCTCCAGAACGATATTGTTCTCGACATCGACATAGAGCGAGACGAAGGGAAAGCGCTCCTTGTTCTTGTTGTTCTCCAGATCGTAATCGTCGGACGGCAGCACGATGTGACGGCACTTGATCTCCTTGTACGGCTCCTTCGACACGCAATCCTTCACCGACTGCGCCGCGGTCCTGGGAAACAGCCGGACGTAATCCCGCGCCTCGATCTTGTAGTCGCGGTGAAAGACATCGATCCGGTTTTCCGCGTTCTCGCACCACACGCAATCGCGCAGATGCCAGTTTCGGTAGAGCAGCCCGTTTCTTTCCCGGTTCGGATCGAGCGAGATGATGGTCTGCCCGAAGGCGGCAAAGTCGGCATCGCCCTGCTTGGTGGCGCGCACGAACTGCGCGCGGCGGTCGTACATCGCCCGCGTCATCATGGCGGAGAAATTGTCCAGCCAATCGCGGCTGACCGAATCCTCGTTGATCTGATCGTTATTGGTGCGCGCGCGAAACCAGACCTTGCCGCGCGGCCGCAGCATGGAGGAGAAGGCGTTGCTCAACTCGCGATGCACCAGCAAAGGCCGGCCGGTCATCAGATGCGAGGCGAACTCCTCCCCGGGCGAATGCGCGGAGGTAAAGTCCGCGCGCAGGGGATAGAACTGCTCGGCGATGGTCTGCCAGAGCGTGAGCAAGGGCTGGCGTTTGGAAAACAGCCGGTCGCCCTGCTCGATCAGTTCGCGTGCTCTGCCGAGGCTCATTAGTGACCGCCCAAAGTTTTGCGGGAATAATCCCCGCCGGACGCCCGGCTGTCGGCATCGGTCAGGATGGTGGAATCGCGGCCGCCGCGCTGCATGGCTTTGAGCGCCGCCAGGCGCTTCTGTTCCAAAATCTGCGGCGATTCCGGATCCGGCATCGGGGCCGGGGGCTGCGGCTTGGGCGGCGGCGGCGGCGGAGGCGGAGAGCCGAAGAGACCTGACATCTGTTTTTTCTTTCGCTCAAAGAAAAACCCGCCGTGTGGCGGGTGGGTGGTTCGATGATCCGCCGCTTTATTACGGCGAACGCCCACATTTTATCCGCTGGACGGCTTGCTTCGGGAACTAAAGTGCGTTATAGTAGTTTTACTATAGGAGCGGAAAATGCGTAGAAAACCATGCATTTTCATCGCTTCTTGCAAGGACGATCTGACTCGGTTGCCGCAACCAGCAAAGGACGTAATTGGCTTTGCGCTTCATTTGGCACAAATCGGGGAAAGGCATCCCGACGCTAAACCGCTAACGGGACACCCAGAGTTTTCTGGTGCCGCGGTAATGGAGGTGGTCGAAGATTTCGATGGGAACACCTACAGAGGTGTCTACACCGTCAAGTTCACAGGAGCCGTGTATGCGCTCGACGTCTTTCAAAAAAAATCAAAATCAGGGATCGCTACGTCCCAAGCGGACATTAACCGCATCAAAGGCAGGCTTCAGCGCGCCAAAGAGCATTATGAAAAGAACTTTCGCTCGCCCAAGAAAAAGAGATGAGACCGCCGTGAAAGCAAACAACGTTTTTGCTGATCTCGGCTATCCAGATGCTGCTGAGCACTCTCTGAAGGCCGACATGGTCGTTTTTATCGGGCAACTGATTAAAGCGCGACGCCTCACCCAAGTCGAGGCCGCAAAAATACTGAACGCATCGCAGCCAGATGTATCAAACATGCTTCGCGGGCGTTTTTCTGGTTTCTCGCTAGAGCGACTTATCGGCTTTGTGAGTGCGCTTGGGAATGACGTGACGATAAAGGTCAAACCAACCCAATCACACAAAACCGGCCGCATTCTTTTAACGGCATAATTGGAATCTGGCTTCGGCGGGGGTTTTTCTTTTTGTGACTCGGCTTTTTAGCGCCGCCGCTTCTTCAATTTGCTGTAGCCCATGTTGGCGGTGCTCTGCTCCACCCGCGCACCGCGCAACAGCTTGCGCTGCGCCGCATTGCCTTCGGACAGGCACATCACCACCGCATCGCCCTTACCGGGCGAGCGCCCCAGGCGCCGGCGCAGTTCGTCCTTCGACTCGATGACAATCCCGCGCACGCCGACCGAATAAGTCGGCGCCGCCAGATCCGCCCGCAGCTCGGGATCCGGAGGCAGCGCGACCGCGGAGCCGCCCTGCTGGTCGGGATCGAGCGCCTCGCGAAAGCGCCACCAGGCTTCGGCACGCTTGTTCTGGAAACCCAGCTGACCGTCGATGGTCTTATGCGTGGAGCTGTTCGCGCCGTTGAAGCCGATATGCGCGATGTCGTTGTCTTTCAGCCGCAGGGTCACCGCGCCGCCGTAGCCGCCGCCGACGTCAACCACCACCGGTGCGTTGTCTTTGCGGTAGCGGAAGATGGTTGCTGCCGCCGCAGCGCCGTCCGCCGTTTCGCTTCCCTTCGCGCTGATCACTTCGCCGTACCAGCCGCCATGCCGGAACGCGAGCTCCGCCGCGTCGCCGCCGCCGCCTGCCGGATCAAACCCCATCGCGGTCATGGCGAAGGTTTGGAATCCGTCCGGCTTCCATCTTGCCTGCGCCGCTGCAATCCAGGCGGTGGGGATCACCTGAAACTCGGCATCGGATTGCCCGACATCGAAGCGGCCTTCGCGCATCATCGTGCGCAAGGGCTCCGGCATGCCCTCGATCACCGCGGCGTAGCCGGTCTTTAGCAGATCGGGATTGTCCTCCAGACGAGCCGGAATGAATGTTCTTGATCTCGCGTTGGGATGCTCCCGATCAACCTCTTTGTCGCTGCCGTCGATGACGGCGAACCAGCGCAGCTCACCGGGCTTCGCCGGATGAGGATGCGTCGGATCCAGCCACGGCCCCCAATATTTGATCACCCAGGCGCCTTCCGCCGAGATCGGCGGATTGCCGGTCGCGACCACCCGGCAGCGCTGTCCCGGCACCGTCGTTCGATTCCATGCGATCAGGAAGCGGTACTGCGACTTTCGGTGAAATGCGTAATCTCATCGAAGCCTTTCAGGTCGTGGGCGCGGCCCTGGTATTTTTCCTTGTCGTATTCGTGCTGGACCGAGCCGAACTCGAGCTGGTTTCCGTTCGGCAATCGCCACAGCTTGTTTTGCGCGTTGTATCCGGCGCGGGTTCTGATCTGGCGACGAACCTCATCAACCAGTCCCTTGATCTGCGGATATTCGCGGCGAAAGATGATCGACTTCTTATGCTCCTCGATGGCGAGCCCGCAGAGCAGCGCCGATTTCCCGCCCCCTGCCCCGCCGCCGTAGAACAGCTCATCGGCTTCGCTGAAATAGGCATCGGTCTGCGGGCCGATATTGGGAACAAAGTAACGGCCTTTGGTGGCTTCTAACGCAGCGACTTTTACTTCGTTGCGGTCTTTGTCAGGCAATGCGCCGAGGCGGCCCAGGATTTCGTCAAGCGTCATGCGGTCCTTCAGCCAGCGGCGCTAACAGGCGTTTCCTCCGTGGCGGGTCGTTGCGCGAAAGTCCCGTCGCGCCGCCCATTGAATCTTCACAACAATCCGAAAAAGCGGAGGCCCGATGGGCGCTTTTTTCCTTTGACGGAACCTGCCGCCGGATTTTAAATTGCAGTTTCCACACCGAAAAAGGGGGGAAATATGAAACGCACGCTCGTCTGCACTGTCTTGCTCGCCTGCTTTGCCTCGCCGGCAATGGCGGCCCAGACTGTGTGGCAGGGCGACCTTTTTATTACGGAAGTCAATAACGCTAGCCTGTGCAACGCCGTAAATATGAAGGTGGGCGAATTTGCCCGTTTCGTTCTGCGACCGAAAAGCGCTCCCGATAACGGAACTACGGACCTGCTGTCCTGGACCTTTCCCCGCGCGGCGGGCCAACTGGTGCCTAGCGGCGGCTCACTCGACGCTGCTACGCTCGCGACAGTGCGCAGCATTTCTGGCTCAGCCGGTTTTTCGCAGCGCAACAGCACCATCAACGCGATACTAAGCCCTCCTGCACCGGTCGCTCAACGCATCGTGACGATTTCAATCGTCATCAATAATTTCCTCAGCAACCAGGCGCCCAGCCCTGCGTCGGGATGCAACGTGACGTTCGAGGGGGCACTGATCAAACGGCCCGGCTAAAAACTGACAAGCCGCCCCAGCGTGAGGCCGCCGCAGTTGGCGGCCTCTTTATTTATTTCAGCAATCTTGCGCGGGATCGCTTTTTCCGTTTCCTAGTTCCTCGGGATTCCGGCCGCGAACCAGCTCCCGCCGCCACTGACGATGAGCAGGACCGGATTCGCGCAAGGACGCGGCGGCGCCGGCGAGAGAAGGCTGTCGATGCGGAAATCGCCGTTGGCCGCGAGCGGCACAAGGGCGGCCGAATCGCGGGGCACGCCGCCGCAGAACAATCGCGCGCGAACGCTTTGCCCAGCACCCGTGCCGACATTGCCGCCGCCTGCGATCAGCAGGCCACGTCCTTCAACGATGATCCTGCGGCCAATCACCTCCGCAATCAGACGGGAAATCACCCACGGCCGACCGCCGGGCGGCACGCCGTTCACATCGTTCACCAGAGCGTCGGCGCGCAACGGCTGGGAACCGATACCGCCCTCGAAGCGGATGACCGAGTCCTGCGCGTTGGCAGCAAGCGGAAACGACAGGGCGACAGAAAACAGGCCGACAAAAACTGCTTTGTACACGCGATCCTCCCTTTGTTACGCGATTGGATCGATCTGGAAGCTGGCCCGCAACGCAATGGCGGCGCCTCCCGCGGCCTGCAAAACACCGTCCTCCCGGCTTTATTCCTGTCACCGCAAAATTAGTCCGCCAAAGCTCACAGCTTCACACGCCGAAGTCGCGCGATGCGTTCCCGGTTACCGCCTCCTCCTGCGCGTGGTTTGGAGCAGCCGGAAAAACTTTTTGGCTAACGCCTGCGCTCAGTTCCCGCCGTACCTCTCAGGCAATCGACGTAGTTGCGATAACCTTCACTGGATACCGCGATGGTTCGGCCATTGGAGATAAACCGCCAGCGCCATTCCTTGCGGAACCAGCCCGCGCGGTAGACCTCGAATTTCATACGCCTGTCACTTTCTTGAACACATATACGGCCTGCCCGATGGTCATGCCGAGCGCTGCACCGATTGTCGGCAATGGATCACTCTCGCGCCAATAGATTGTCCGCAGCGCGTCGGATTTGGTAGAAAGCGGCATGAGTATCCACGCCTCCTTGGCCAGAGTCATCGCCGCCACGCCGCTGGCTTATTTCCCCGTGCGTGTCCGCAAGGGGCCTGCGAAAGGCGCGCGGTGGACGATGTTTCCGTTTTCAAACAACTGGCGAAATGGCGGCAGTGAGCAGGACATCGAAAGCGCCTGCGCTACGTCAGCCAAATCGAAGGCATGACATTCTGGGATTTCGGCGCCCACTTCGGCATTCATACCGTTGGCCTTGCCATGCAGGCGGGGCCATCAGGGGAAGTGGTCGCCTTTGAACCTGATCCCGTCGCGTTTGCGCGGCTCAAGTACCACGTCGAAATCAATGGCCTTGATAACGTGAAGATGTGCCCCTGTGCCGCGTCGGCCTCGACCGGCACCGGCAGATTGTATTTTCCCGGAGGCGCCGGGCTGTCGTGCTCGCATCTCAAATACTACGCAGAGAACGATATGAGCGGCATTCCCTCCGCCGTTGTGCAGACCGTCGCCCCCGATGACCTGGTAGAGCGCGGGCAGATTCGAGATCCCGACCTCATTAAGGTGGACGTGCAGGGCCACGGCGCCCAAGCTCTCGCGGGCTCGATCAAGAGCATTGCGCGCAGCCGGCCCGTCATCGCGTTCAGCAACCATTCCCCCGCCGAATTGGACGGGACCGCAGAACTGCTGAAACCCCTGGGCTACCGCCCTGTCGATTTCTGGGGGAAAGAATTAGCCTGGGCAAACGCAGACGAGGCCATTCTACTGCCCAAATAAATCCTTACGCCGTGACTCCCGGGTTCGGATTTGGCCCAGCCCACGCGTGCGATGTTGGCAGTGAATCATGCTCTTCAATGACGACATGGGGTAGCCTTCCGGGCAGATGAGGATTGGCAGCAACGCACACGCAGCGATAGGCTTGCCAAATGGGAGTGCCGCTAAGATTCCGAATTGCCGGTTAACGCCAGTATGGGTATGGCGGCGGGCGTAGCCCTATCCCGCTGGCTGTGGCCGCACCGTGGTTTTTCGACCCTTGGCGGGCCTTAGCATTATCGTTGTCTTTTTTGGCTTTGGCCCGAACCTTGGGCAAGCTCAATGCTTTACCCCATGTGGCATCAGTCAATGGCCCTCCGAACCCCAATCGCCCGAATAGCCCGCAGTATTACCGGGCGCAGGCAGAGTATTGCCGGCAACAGGCCGAACAGGCAGGGGACGAAGGGGATATCCGACAAAAGTATCTCGAGCTCGCCGCCAAATGGGAGGGCCTGGCGCGAGCGGCGGAGACGAGTTAGCGCAGCGCGGTCACAATTTCGTCCGACCGATTATTGCCCTGCGCTTGGCTGATGCATCATCGACAACGGCCAGGGCAGGCAGCGGTGGCTGAGAGACCGGTCGCGCTCCCGCCTGTGATCGGGGGAAATTATGCCCGCTTCGACATCGCCGAATACTGAAACCCAAGCTGCCGCTCAACGCGCAGATCGAGGCCGCCCGGCTGGAGATCGTGCAGCTGGAACAAACTATTGCACAGCTGTCCGCTGACAATCACGAAGTAGCCGACGCAACGGGACGCCTCGACTACTCGCGGGAATCGCTGGCCTTCCTGGAGCGGATCCAGACGCAAACGCCTCAGGCGTCGGACTAGGCGGCAATTGCCTCCGCCGCTTGGCGTCAAGGCCCATTGCGATCCGTGGGGATTGCTGAAGTGCCATGATGCAAGACCTTGATTAATGCGCCGGGGCCCGCACGGCCTTGGCGAGCGTGAAAGCAATGGCGCGGGCAAGCTCGGTATCGGATAGCTCAGCGGTTTCGATCGGGCCGCCGTCCTTGCCGGTGTGCTCAATAGCTCCCAGCTTGGGATGAACGTAAGGGGCCGCAGCCCTCGCCATCTGGTCGCGCCGTTGGTCGTCGCTCGCGGGATCGCGCATCACCCGCAGCATGTGATCGAGCGGCGTCTCGCCGCTTGCCGCCACCGCTTGCTGCCGCGCGATCGATGCCTTGTTGGGAATACCGGCTCTACGCCCTGCCCCCGCTTGCTTACGGCTGTTGCCTGCCATTGATTTTTTCAGTTGCTAAGATCGCTGCGCGCAAGAGACCGCGTTTCAGTTTTGCGCGCTCATACGGAATTAGACCGCCCGGGATTCATGCCGGACGGCTATCGGTTTCAGTGCTGGCTTGGTTATCCAGTTCCCTTACGCCGAGGGATCAGCTCAGGCAGCCGCCCGCCTTATCCTGTAATGACCGCTGCCCTACAATCAGAGGGGATATAAAGATGTGGGCGCGTCGATAATGGAGAAGAAGAGAGGCCGCCTGAACGCGAAACGCCCGACACGGATGGCTCCGGGCCGGGCGTAATTCTGAAGTCTGCCTAGCTGCTATCATGGGCTCGTCAGGCCGTCAAGCTGCGCCTACATCATCTTGTGGTTGCCCGTTGATAAGTGGGGGATAACCCACATCACCTAGCCTGCCATCGTCAGCGGCTTCATGATACCGCCGCTAGTGGCTCATGCGCAATCGGAATGGCTCGGCTCACTAACTGTTGTTTAGTCCCGCGGGCAACTCATTGTTAGGTTGCAGCGCAATCTGAGTAAAGTTCTAAACAAAAACTGGGCCGCGTAATGACCGCTGCAGATCAGTACCGCGCAAAAGGACTGCAATTTGCTGCAATGGCGAACCAGGTGAGGAATCCGCAGTTACAGCTCGAGTATGCCGGGATGGCCGAAGCCTATTTCCGCCTCGCGCTGCAAGCCGAAAAAAATCAGCAGACCGACCTTGTCTATGAGACGCCGGGAACGGCAGCTCGCTGACCTGAGTTGCCTCAGTCAGCATGAGGAGTTTGCGATGTCCAAAATGCCCCCCGTTCCGCCCGCCAATAAAAGCCCGAAGGGGCCGGGTTCAGAACCCAAAGTAAAGAGTAAAGACCAGAAGCCGGCCGATACCGGCAGCGCTTCCAAGAATCTTGCCGAGCAAGACCAGCAGGGAAATATCAAACAGAACACCACCAACCAGGGCCGCCTGAAGAACAGGTGATAGGCCCCCGTCCACCGTCACTACGCACGGATGGAGCGGTATCCACCCCGAAGGCGCCATGCGAGTGACCTAAAGCCCCCAACAGGCCGGGTCTTTTCTCGCCTCTAGGGCAGCACGGCACCAAGCGGCCTCCGGTTCGCCGTCCTCAACCGCGATTGCTCCGGATCGGATTGGCTCAGCCCTCGCGGTAGTGGCGATCAGGAGCAAGCGGAGCGTTGCGAGAGCCATCGTAAGAAGTCGCGAGATGCGTCAGTTGGCTCCCCGGGGTGCGAGCCGACTTCCGATCATAGCCCCAGTAATATCTCTTTCGAACTCGCTGGGTCGTCACGGGATTTTGCTCGTCAACGGAGGTCGCCAATCCCGCCTCATACTCTGCGAGCTTTTTGGTGAGGGTATCGATTGAGCGTTCGAGACGATCCCGGCGCTCACGGAGCGTTTTCGCCAGGGGGGAGTAGGCGTAATGGGTGGGATCACCGATACCCACCCTGGTCTCTTCAGCCTCAAGATCGCAGGACAGCTTCTTACGTTCGCGTCCCATTTCGAGAATAAGACTTTTGGTCTGTTCGATCCTGGTGCTGACCGAAGACCTGCGGCCGAGCACTTGAGTGACTCGCTCAAGCATGACTGCCTCGCATTTGTGCCGTTTCGGACCAGATTGGCCGAAACATACAAATACGTTGCGAATCTCGTGCCAGCGCGACGCCGCAACTATGGGAGGCGCGTGACGCTTGCCCACATGACCTAGCACTCGATCGCCGGCTGCTCGTCCTTGCGATCCATGTTGCGGGCGTAGCCGAAAGTAACTGCCAGCGTGTCGAGACATTCACGCAGCCGGTAGCCGAGATAGCCGCGCTCGGGCGGTCTTCAGCCCCCATTTGCTTGCGATCACCTTCAAAGTCAGCCCCTGGTCGAGGAAGAGCTGGATCAGCGCCCCGCCCTCCATCCCCAAGCGCGCATGGCTTGCGCCATTTCCTTGAACGCCTTGATGTGGTCGTCCGAGATCCGCGCTTCCGGCGGCTTGCCGCCGTCCACCGCTTCCTTGCTCGGATCGATCGCCTGCACGGCGCCGATCTCGGCGATGTAGCGGTTGCGCTGCCAGTGCCGGCCGGCCATGAACTGCGCATCGTCGAGCTGCCTGGCGCTGTGCATGGCCGCCAGCGGATCGTCGCGCAGCGAGCGCATGGAGAGGATTTTCGCTCCATGTTCATACGGATCGTCGACCACCACCGGAGCGACTTGCGCATTCCTCAAAAGGTCGGTGGCCCTGCGGTCATGTTGTGCCGGCTGGATCGCTCCAGCGAGCGTGACGGCCTTCTTAAGCTTTCGCCTGCGCATGATGTCCCCCGTTCATTGCAATCCCCATTTGATTTGTTAAGCAAGGCTACGAAAACTTAGCGCTGCGCGCCTGCTCGCCGGCGACGCGAAACCATTTGCCGCCGCGCTCCGGATCGGCTCTTGGATATTCGCCATGCGCCGCGCGGTAATCCTCGGCATAGGCGGTCCAATCCTGTCCAGAGCGATTGCACTTCCGGGCCGGAGCCCGAAGTCCGGGTCGTCGCCCAGGCGAAGAATGGCGAGGTTCGCTTCGAGCAGAGAAAGCTTCCGATTAGTTTTCCCAAGGAAGCCCCGCGCGCGCATTGCAACGGCAAACCGGTCGACGCCATCAGCATTGTCTACAAATCGAAAGATGGTTTTATCGGCACGGATCGGATGACGCTCGACGTTAATTACCGGGACGGCAATGTCATCCGGTACGTCTATACGATTAACGTGCGCTAAGCTGCGCCGCGGCTAACGTCCCGCGCCACTTCACGCCGAGGCCGACGACGGCCCCGCAACCTTAGCCGAACAGCTCGGGATGCCGCGCATGCAGCAGCAGAATGAGCGTCAGCGTCTTCATATCGGCAATTTGCCCGGCCTGCGCTCTCGCCCAAAGCTCATCAAGCGATATCTCCTCGACCGTGATGTTCTCGTTCTCGCTCGCAAGGCCGCCTCCGGCACCGACGCGATCGGCCTTCGAGTAGCGCGCGAGAAAAAGATCCATCCGCTCGGTGGAAATCCCGGCATGGTCCAGACACAGCCTAAAGCTTCAACGCTGCGCGTTGGAGGCCCGTCTCTTCCCAGAGTTCGCGCCGCGCCGTCTCCGCCGGATCGCTCTCATCGGCAAGGCCTGCCGGAACCTCAAGCAGCTCGGCAATACCCGCCGTCAGCAGCACCGGAGCCCGCAGCAGCTTGATCAGCAGCGCCGTTCGCCGGACAGGATCATACGGCAATACCGCAACCGCGCGCCCGTGATCCTCCACCTCTCTGAAGACTTCGCTGTTATCGACGCGTATCCGCAAGCGGAGCAGATTGCACCAGCCCGCATGCAGCGTGCGCTTCTCGACAATTTCCGGAGGCATGCTACGCACCCAAGCTTCCCGCAGCCTGAATTGGTCGCTCGGGCCTGCCGAGAGAGAATGTATAATACAAGAAGTTAGTTGGGCGCTCAGTTCCAGCAGGTGGCGGATTTAACACCGTGTGTTTCATTAGAATTTTTGCCGTCTGGATGGAATGGTGCGAGAGGCCGGGAACGCAAACGGCGATGTGCGTTGAAGGCTGGTCAGACAGGAACAGCCATGAAAATCACCCCCGACAAGCCGCACCGAACGAGGATAGATTTGACCGATGAGGTTGCGGCCCGCGCCTGGACGAAGAAACTTGGGAAATCTCTAGAGGAAATTGCGGCAGCGATCGAGAAGGTCGGCGACAATGCATCGGCGGTAAAAAAAGAGCTTGGCTGTAAGGATGATGTGGCAGATAGCCAGCCAGCCGGAGGGTAGGCCATCGAACACAAGTTGCCTGACGAATACCATTTGACGCTTGCTGCTGCGAAATTTCGCTAGCCCGCTTTGACGCCGCGCGCCCCCGCGCGACTCAGCACACGATCCGCCAGCCGGCTGAAGACAAGACCAAGCACCGCCCACATCAGCAGCTGCATGCCGAGCGAGGCGGCGCGGAAACGCCACAGCGCATCGGCAGAAAACTGCGCGGGGACTTCCCGCACGTCCGGCAACAGCAGGTAGGCGAGCGCAACGGCGGCAACGAAGGCTGCGCCGCCGATAGCCGCCGATAGCCCTGGCCCGAAGCGCGCCAGCAGCCGGCGGGCAAGTCCGATGGCGAGCATGACCGCCATCAGCGAAATCGCGATCATGACGAGGAACAGCGCGGTGCGGTTGCCGAGCGTCTCCGGACTTCCCACCGCCGGGGGATTGGCGGGATATTTCAGGAAGGGGATCATCGCGACTGAAACAAAGCCCGCCGCGGCCAGCAAGGCTGCGGTGGCACGCGGACCGAACGGCCCAATGCGCCCATAGACGAGGGCGAAGGCAATCGCAAACAATCCGCCGATCCCGGCACCGTAGATGACCACCGCAAGCAGGAGGCCGATGCCGGCCTGCACCGTGCGGCTGACCAATTCCTCTTCATGCTCGTGCACGGCGCCGGCTGCGCCTGCTTGATCGTGCGCCGCCTGCTGTTGCTCGAAGGCGATGGCGTAGTCGATCTCCGGTTCGCCGAAGCTGTAAGCAAAGCCGAATGCAAACAGCCCCGCGATGGCCCCGGCCAGCATGCCTCGCACGAGCAGAGCTTTGACCATGATCGCTACGCAGCGTCAGTGACAGGGAAAGCTGAGCAGATGGCGACCATCGTGCACCAATTCGTGGATGTAAGCGCCCGGAAAATCGACAGCGCGCCCTGCTCGGCGCCGACGAAATAAATCAGCATGAACATGAGAAGGCCGCCGAAAATTGCCCAAGGCAGCACGTCGGCGATCGGTATCGCCACCGGCCGAATATCTTGGCTTGAAGACGTTCTCATCATGGTTGCGTCCTTGCCTCCTTGCCGCCTTAGCGCGCGATCAGCAAAAGTGGGAACCGGTTTTGCGGAAAGCAATCTAGCTTGCGCAGATTGCGTATACTTATCTGCGGTTCGCGCGCTAACTTATTAATTTGGCGCATGATCTTATCGGCGAACCGGATTCCACTTCGCCGGATCATGCGCTAGGAGCCGAGCCCGCCTTTGTCCGGCGGCAGCGGCGTTACCGTCACGCCAAGATAATTCGCTTCCTTGCCGTACAGCAATGCGGCGACGTCATCCGCCTTGAACAGCTTCACCAGTTGATCGACCTGTCCCGACAGCGGCAGCACCAGGCCGGCGTCCTGCGCCAGGTCCATGGTGACGTCCATGTCTTTCTCCTGCCAGGTGAAGCGCGTGGTGTCCCAGCGCGCGAGCGTACCATTATAGGCGGGACATTCCAGCAGAACCTCGCGCATGCGCTGCGCATCGACGCCGTAGCGCTTGGCCAAGAGCAGCGCCTCGAAATTCGATACGCAATGCACCCAGTGCAGCAGGTTGTTGCAGGCCTTGGCGAGCTGACCCGCGCCCACCGGGCCGACCCGCAGCACGCCCCGGCTGCTATAGGCGGAGAGCACCGGGCGGGCGAACTCCACATCGGCTTCCTCGCCGCCGCACAGCGAGAGCAACGTGCCTTCCTTCGCACCGGAGGCGCCATAGACCACCGGCGCATCGATGAAGCGGATGCCGCGCGCCGCGCACAACTTCTTCAGCGCGACCATGGTCTCGGGATGGTTGGTGGCGGCCACCGCGACGAGGGAGCCGGGCGCCGCATGTGCGGAGATCGCGGTGGTCACCTCGCGCGACTGCGCGTCGGTCGAGACGATGACCACGAAAACTTCGGCCAGCTTGGCCAGCTCTGCCAGACTGCCCGCGACGGCGGCGCCGCGCTCGCCGCCGGCCTTCGCGCGTTCGCTGTTGACATCGTAGACCGAAACGGTGTGCTGCTTGCCGATCAGATGGCCGGTGATGGGAAGACCCATGTCGCCGACGCCGATAACCCCGACTTTCATATTATGCTCCGCTTGGAAATTCGGATTGCTTGGAAATTCGGATCGCCTTTGCTTATCCCTCCCCTTCCAGGGAGGGATAAGCAACTCCGGTCTCGTCATGGCCGGGCTTATGTCCCGGCCATCTCGCTTAGGTGAGCACTGCGTCCTTGATCGGGATGGCCGGAATAAATCCGGCCATGACGACGGAAAGCTTGCGGGGCGCGTCGCGCCTCGCTCAGCCGCGCAGGAACGGCCCGGCGAGGCGATAGAAATCCTTCTCCGCATCCCACTGCACGAGATGCTTGCAGTTCGGCAGGATATGCAGATCGAACGCGGGCTGCTGCCGCTTCAATTCTTCCGCCCGCTTGCCGGCCTGGCCGCGATCGTCGCGCCCATAGAGCATCAGCAACGGCTGCTTCACCTCGCCGAGGCGCTGCCACATCGCCTTCTTGTTGGGATCTTTCGGCTTGCCCTTGTTCTTCGCGCCGGCCGCGTTGCGGGCAAGAAACGCCTTGTGGTTCTTGCCGGTGCTCAAGCGCAGACGGGTCTCCACCTCGGCCTCGGTGACGAGATTTTGGTGGTAGAGATTCTTCTGCAGCAGTTCGCGCACTTCGGCGGCGGTCGGCTCGCGCTCGCCGCCCTCCTCGCCTTCGGCGGGACCGGCACTTTTCTTCGCCGCCTCGCTCTCGGGCAAGCGGCGGCAGCAGGCTGCCGGTCCCCAGCACGACCAGCTTGCTGATGCGGTCGGGATGCGCGAGCGCCACTTCCGCGGCCATGTTGCCGGCCTGCGAATGGCCGACCAGCGCCGCCTTGTCGATGCCAAGCGCATCCATGAACTTCAGGATGAAGGAAGTCCGAAAGCCGATTCCCCAGTCCGGCGGATCGTCGGAGAGGCCGAAGCCGGGCTGGTCATAGGCGATGACGCGCAGGCCGAAGTCGGCGAGCGGCGCGAGGTTGCGCTGAAAGACGTCCGCGGCCGAACCGAGCGAGGCGCCGTGCAGCAGGATCACTGCCGGGCCCTGCCCCTGCTCGAGATAGCGCGTGCGTAATCCCGCAACGGTGACGAACTTGTCTTCGGTTTTGGTAGCGAGCGCCGCGTCCATCCTTACACCCTTCTTAGTTGCCGCTTGTGGCCGTGGCCTCGCCCGCCGCCTTGATGACTTCCGGCGAGGACTTGTAGGCCTCCTCGATAATCTTGGCGACTTTTTCGCCGGAAACGGCATCGATCTCGAGGTTCTGCTTCTGGGCTTCGGCAAGCCAGCGCGGATCCTTGGTCGCGGCTTCAAAGGCCTTGCGCAAGGCGGCCACGCGCTCGGCCGGCACGCCGGGCGGCGCCAGGATCGGGCGATCCATGCCCTGCGGCGAGAAGATCAGCCGCAGCACCTGCTTGGTTTTCTCGTCCTTGGCAAGCTCGCCCACCGTCGGCACGTCCGGAAAGCGCTCGCTGCGCTCGAGCGAAAGCTGGATCGGCACATGGACTTTTTTCTCCGGGAACCATTCCGGCCGCGTCGACTGGATCGAGTTCACCAGCCCGCCGCAGCGGCCGTGCACCTCGCCGCGCTCCATGGCAAGAAACACTTCGTTGCCGCCCTTGTAGCCGGAGATGATCTTGATGTTGGCGTTGAACAGCTTGTTGAGCATCGCCGGCAGCGTTTCCATCTGCGAGCCGGCGCCGGAAGTGCCGACCACGAAACCCTTTTGCAGCAGGTCCTCCCAGGTCTTGATGCCCGAGCCGTGCCAGGCCACGCACATGGCGGACGCCGTATTGAGGCTGCCGATCCAGTGCATCTTGCGTGGGTCGAAGGTGGCGCCTTCCAGGCCGTAAAGCGGCGCAAAGGACACGCTGGAATGCACCAGCCCGATGGCGGTGCCGTCCTTCGGCGCGACGTTCATCAGATAGTTCATCGCCTTGATGCCGCCGGCGCCCGGCATATTCTGCACCAGAATCTTCGGCTTGCCGGGAATATGGTCGGAGTAAATGGCAGCGAAGGCATGCGCATAGCTGGCATAGCCCCCGCCCGCATCGGCGCTCAGGATCCAGGAGATCTGCTTGTCCTTGTAGAAATCCGCGACCGGGTCGGCCCCGGCCGTGGATGAAACAAACAGCCCGAGAACAGCAGCTCCCAGAATAGTGAGTCGAGTTGCGCATCGTTTTTCCTCCCTGGTCCCGCATTATCTATGGCGCGGGCCTTGCTGGATTTAGTTGCAAATGATCGCTTTGGCTTCTCCGCCGCTCGGCCCCTCGACCGCGCAGGCCATGCCGACCTTGATGTCGTCGCGGCTGCTCTTCTGTCCCGCAATAGTCACCTCCGTGCGCGAGCCGGAAACTTGCGCGGGGAATATCTTGCCGTCCTCCAGCTTCAGCACGAGCTTGGCGCGGCCATCCCATTCCGCGATCGTGCCCTTGCTGGCCGCCGCCGGCTCCTCCTTCTTTTCCATCGCATCCTTCAGCAGCGCGACGGTTTGCGGCGTCTGGTTGAGCGCCAGCTTCACCCGGTTGAGCACATCGTCGCCGTAAAGCGGATCGATCGGCACCTGCAGCTTTTCCGCCTTGGCCAGTAGCTCTTTGTCTTCCATCGCAGCCTTGTAGGCGGCGCGCAAGGCATCGAGCCGGTCCTGCGGGATTCCGGGCGGGCCGGCGGTGAGACGGCCGATGTCGCCTTGCGACTGGATCAGCGCGATGACCGCCTTGGCCGTCGGGATCATCCACCATAGTGGCGAGCTGCGGGACGTCGGTCTGGCTGCCGCCGATCTGGGCGACGAATTTGCCGTAGCCGTTCTTCACGAACTGCTCCCAGGAGGAACGCGAGGCGACCGAGCCGGTGATCTCGCCGCGGCGCACCGCCATCTGGTCGTCGCCGCCGCTATAACCGGTCAGCACCTTGACCGGCAGCTTCAGCACGTTGGTGAGCATCATCGACTCGATATAGGTCGCGCTGCCGATGCCGCCGACGGCGAAGTTCACCGTCTCCTTGCTGTTCTGCAAATCCTTGAACGACTTGATCGGCGACTGGGCGGCGATGGTGATGACGCGCGGGTCGGAGGCCGCCTTGCCGATCCATGACATCTTGGCGAGGTCGAATTTGACGCCGGGGGCTCCAGCACCTGATTGTAGATCAGGCCGGTATTGAAAATCCCGATCGTCAGCCCGTCGGGCTTGGAGGCGTAGATGGTGTTGGCGCCGACGATATGCCCCGCGCCGGGCACGTTTTTCACCACAAAGGTGGAGCCGGGCAGATGCTTCTGCATGAACTCGGCAACCAGCCGGCCGTAAAGGTCGTAGCCGCCGCCCGGCGACGTGGCGGCGATGTAGGTCACGGTCTTGCCCTTGTAAAAATCGGCGCCGGTCTGCGCGCATGCCGAAGAGGCAGCCATCGCGACGGCGCCTGTCATTCCGGCGAGCGCCAACACCCGGTTCAACCGCATCCGCATCAACTTCTCCGCTGTTTTGCGTGGCCCGATTTTAGACCCGCGAGCTTCGAAAGCAACGTTGAATTCTGTCGCAGGCGTGGTCACAGCCGCTTGAATCGATAAAGGAAATTCAAGGCGCGGCGAGGCGCGCGCTCGCGCCGTTCCGTCAGCACGAGATAGAGCGAGGCCGAAATGATCAGGCCATGCCGGCGACGCTCCACAAGCCGGGCAGCTCGCCGAACAGCAGATAGCCCAAGGCTGCCGAATAAATGATGCGCGAATAATCCAGCGGCACCAGCACGGTGGCGTCGCCCTGGCTCAGGCCATGGGTAATCATGGTCTGGCCGAGGATGCCGAGAACCCGACGACGGTCAGCAGCGCCAGCTCCGGCAAGTGTCGGCGTCACCCAGAACCAGACCGCCGGAATCAGCGCGAAGAGCGCATTCCAGAACGCGTAATAGAACATGATGACGCGGGTCGGCTCGGTGGTCTGCAAGCGCTTGATGCAGATCACCACCAGCGCGCCGAACAATGCGCCGGTCGCGCCGACGAAGGCGCCCGGCTCGAAGCCTTGCGGTGAAAGGCCGCGCGTAAAACAGGATGCCGACGAAGCCGACCACGACGACGATGGAGCGGCGCCAGCCGGCAATCTCGCCGAGGAAGATCAGCGCCAGCGGAATCATGAACAGCGGGCGCGAGAATTGCAGCGCCATCGCGTCCGCCAGCAGCAGATGCGTGATGGTCCAGAAGAAGCAGGCATTGCCGACCGCGCCGGTGGCGCCGCGCAACAGATGCATGCCGAAACGCTTGGTGCGCAACGGCTGCAGCGGGTTGCGGAGGAACATCGGCAGCACCAGAAAAAACCGATCAGCGAGCGAAAGAACAGGATCTCCATGCTCGGAAGCCGGGCGCCGAGGAATTTCACCAAAGCCGCCATGATCACCAGCGTCATGGAGCCGGCCGACACCAGCACGGCGCCGCGCGCGACCGGCTCCATGGCATGCCAGCGCGCCAGCAGCGGGGCATAACTCTTTTGCTGCATCGGCTGGTGGGGCCGTGATTGGATAAGGACCGAGACAGGGTACGAGCTACGCACCCATACTCCGCAAGTCAGTGTGTCCCGTATTTCATTCATAGTGCCGCATGTTCGAAATTCCGTAGTGCCCCGAACTCATATTCGCGCCGTCGTATCTACATCGGCCTGTTTGTTCTCATGCGATCGTCGGAAAAAAGCATGTCGGCGAATTGCTCCGTTTAGATTTTGATCGTTTGCTGATCTCAGCGAGACGTTTCAAACGCGCTTCCAGGGATGACAAGTCTTCATCGGCGGCCTGATTCGCGGCCACGCTAATCGCTCTGGTGCAAATGGCTTTGTCAGCTGGTTTCAGCAATAAGGCGAAAGTTCTGGAAGGCGTTCCGAAAATCCTGGTGCGTCACGGGAACCCATCCGAATGATGGCGCACAGCAATACGATCTCCGCTGCTAGGGCGCTGGGACGCAGGTGCAGCAATATCGCGGATGTCCGCCGCGGTGCTGGAAATCGACGGCAAGATTAATGTATGCGGACGAGAAATAGCGCCGTAGTCGACCTGCAATCGCGAGACGCGGCCTTGGCCGCCAATGAGGGCCAGAGTCTTATCAGTGCATGGTGATCGTGATCGTGCCCGTGACCATGGGAATGCCCGTGGTCATGATCGTGATCATGGCTGTGGCCGTGCTCGTGATCGGCGGCGGTCATCTCTTCGGCTTCGCCGTAACCAAGCATCAAGGCCTCCATCACCTTGCGCAGCGGATCCTCCTGCAGCGACATATGCCCGGCGAGGAAACCGGCCAGCCGGGCGAAGACCAGCGGCTGGGAAGCGAGGCGCGCGTAATGCTGCCCGTCCGCCGCGCTGTCGGCGTCGCGCGCCGCGCGCGAGAGCGCGTCGGTGAACAGCTTGTCCATATAGGCATGCAGGTCGTTGGCGTCCTTCGGCTTCGGCGCCTTGGCATATTGCGCCAAGAGCGTGCGCGCATGGCCGAGAAAGCGATTGATGCAGCCGCTCTTCGACGCTGCTCGGGCCGTCTTCTTCTATCTCGCCGCACATGGCTTGTCTCCCTCGTTCGTCATCGCCGGACTTGATCCGGCGATCCATCGTCTTTCGCTAAATCGAAACTGGATGCCCGGCTTCAAGCGCCGGGCATGACGACGTCTGCGATTAGTAGCCCTCGGCGTTTTCCAGCTGCTCGAACCAGTCAAAGCCCATCGGTTTCACGATCCGGCTGTTGACCACGACGATGCGCGCTTCGTTCTTCGGGTCGGAGTTGAAATGCTTGTGGGTGCAATAGGGCGGGATGTAGACGAAATCGCCCATCTTCCACTCGAACTTCTGCGGCTCGGCTCTCCCACTCGAACTCCATCTTGTCCTTGCAGTCGAACTTCACGTCCCAGTGCAGGTCATAACCGCTGCCTTCGACGACATAGAACACTTCCTCCGACAGATGCCGGTGCTTGCCGGACGCCTTACCGGGCGGCAGGAACTGCATATAGATGTCGAGGCAGCATTCCTTGGTGTCCATCTTCTCGTTGATGATCCACTTGATCAGGCCGTCGGGCGAACGCTCCATCGGCATCTGGTTGGCCTTCACCACGTTCATCCGGCCGTCATATTCCTTGCGAAATTCCTCCGAGGCCTTCAGCGCCTCGGCGTAGAAGTCCACATAGTCGCTCGAGCGGGAACGTTCACGCTCGCGGGGATCGATAGCGCTGCTCATTACACATTACTCCTTAGAGATCGGCCGGGGGCACATAGGCCATCTGCTTCTCGTTACCCGTCTTCGGCGGATACTCGACGACGCGCTGGAACAGCATGTGCATGAACAGGAACAGCGGCTTGGCTTTCATCACAATGACAATCGCCTCATCATCCGGATCGTCATTGAAGTGCTGGTGCACGCAGCCGTTCTCAACGATCAGCGCATCGCCGGCTTCCCATGGAAGCTTGCGGCCGTCATGCACGTCGTGGCCCTTGCCCTTCAGCACGAAGAACACCGCGGAGTTCATGTGGCCGTGCTTCTGGCCGTAGCCGCCGGGGGCAAAGCACTCCATATGGGTTTCGATCGACTGCGCAACCTTCGCGACTTGCGGGTTGATGATCTTCTTGCCGTAGGTGGTCGGGCCGCCCTTCCACTTGTGATCTTTGGTGGGGTAGACGCGCGGCTGGGTGAACAGCTCGCTCACCAGCTCGCCGTAGGTGCCTTCCAGCGCGCGAACGAAGACGCGCTTCTTGGTCCAGCGCTCCCACACCGCCTCTTCGCCCGGCACATGGGTCTCGATGTTATGACCGGGGCCCGGCTCCGCCGGTTTCCGCCGGGTTTTGGTGTTGCTGTCTGCCAATGTCGTTCTCCATGGCTGGCCGGGGCGGGCCCGGCGACGAGGCATTTCTGAACTGGATGGCACGTCTTAGGCGCAAAGCCTGCTCTGGATCAAGCAGCGCCCAGCCCGCGGGTTCCCGCAAGCCGTTCACATTCGCGGAGCTTGCCGGCCTTCGGGCGCTCTACTTTGGCAGCCTCACCGGTCCAGCCCGCGAGCAGGCCGCGTGTAATTATTGAGGGCAGGCAGCCGACGCGGGCTATCCGTTGGCAGGTCAGCGATGGTTGCGATCGGCTCTTCGCTAGTGGCTGAGGCGGACGACCCGCCTGGGATTTCAACCCAGCCCTTTGGAGTCATCCTGAAACGGCACACTTCGATATTTGAGAACGTCCTCGATATGCGGATATTTCGCAGGATCAATGCCGTTCCAGCTATCCGCCCTGCACCTATGGCACACACTCAATCGCCATTCGGCGATGTAGTTGCCCTCATAAAGGTAGCGGCCGAATTGAAACGGGCGTTGACACAGGAAGCATGCTGTAGAAGTGTTCGGCTTCGTCAGCCATTGCAGGAAAGCCCCAGTCCCCGGGCTCATTCTGTTTGGTATTTATTGACGAGTCGTTAAGCCTTGCGGCGGAGCGCAAGCCTAAAGCCGCGTCGCGACTGCTGGTCGTACGATACCGTTGGTCGGAAGTGCCGGTCGCTTGATCAGCGCAGCTTGGCCACTGCGCGAAGCGCCCGCTTACGCCACCTGCGACTTGGGCGGCAGCGTCTCGAGCTCGGCCTTATAGGCCTCGTCCATCTGCGGCTTCAGGCCGTGCCGCGCCAGGGCGTCGGCATACATTTTGCGCATGCGCCGGAGACTCGTCGGCATAGTCGATCTGGTAGCCGCCCAGCCGGCGGCTGATCCAGCTCATCGGCACGCCCTGCGCGTTGCGCGGCGACCAATGCTTGAACGCGAGATAGCGCGCGGGCGTCGGGCCGGTGTTGAAATGCTGATGGAAGGTCTTGTTCGGCGGCACGATCAGGGTGCCGATCTCCCAGTCGTAGCGCCTGGGCTCCTCGCCTTCCGTCCACATCAGCGAATAGCCTTCGCCGTTGAGCAGGATCACATGCGCGCCCGGACCATGCGCATGGCCCTTCTTGTAGGTGCCGACCCCGAACTGCGAGATATGGCTGGCGAGCGAAGCCCTGCGCCATGTTGAAGCGAATATGCCCGCCGCCCGCGCCGCGTTCCTTGGCGCTGATCAGCGGAATATTCACCGCATCCGGCACAAAATTGGTGGTCAGCAGAAAGCCCTTCTGCTCGCCCTTGGCGCTGAAATAATCCGGCTCGCCGTTGAAGCGGCTCTTGAAATCATACGGCGTGTTGAAGACGAAGAAGGGATCGCCGTAGAGATTCATCACCGACGGGCAGCTGGTGACGCCGACATAGCGCGCGGGTTCCTGCCCCGAGCCGTTGAAATGCTGGTGCCAGCAATTGAGCGGGATGGCGAAGATGGCGCCCGCCTTCCATTCGAAGGTGATGCGCTGGCCGGCGTCGTTCCACACCGTGGTGGAGCCGCGGCCGCTGAGGATCAGGATCATCTCCTCGTAAAGCTGGCGCTGCGGCTCGCAGCTTGCCGCCCGGCGCGATCTCGCAGACGTAGCAGTCGTTCGAGGTTCGCGAGGCTTCGTGGTTGATGAAGATGCCCTTGCCGCCGCGGCGCGCCCAGGGCTTCAGTTCGACGTGGCGCAGATTGCGCACGTAATGCCCGCTGATGATATCGAGGCCCTGCTCAGCCACCCAGCGCGTATAGGGCGAAGCTTTCTCCGTCTCGAATTTCTGCGCCAGCTCATTGGAGACGATCGCGTCTGCCTTGACCATTCATCACTCTCAGGCGGCGAGATTGCCGTATTTGACCAGGTTTTCTTTTTGCTTCTCGTTACGCGGCGGCAGCTTGAACAGCCGTGCCGCGGTGCCGCCGAGAATATTGTGCTTGGCCTTTTCCGACAGGAACGGCAGATCGTAGATCGTCGACGGCAAGTCGAAGTCCCAGTGCGGATAGTCGGAAGAATAAAGCAGCTGGGTTTCGGCGTTGATCATGCGGAAGGTCGTCTCCAGCGCGCCCATGTCCTGCACTTCCATCGGCTGCGAGGAGTAATACATGTCGCGCATGTATTCGCTCGGCTTCTTCTTCAGCAGCGGGCATTCCGACGAGCGCAGCATGTATTCGTGGTCGAGCCGCTGCATCAGGAAGGGAATCCAGGCGAGGCCGCCTTCCACCCAGAGCACCGGCAGCTTGGGGAAGCGCTCGCCCATGCCGTTGATGACCCAGTTGGTGCAGTGGAGGATGTTGTAGAAGGAGAAGCCGAGCGCGTGCACCGACAGGAAGCGGTTGCAGGCGCGGAATACCGGCTCGCCCCAGTTCGGGCCGGAATGGAAGGCGAGCGCCAGACCGCGCTCCTCCATCGCCCGATAAACTTTCATATAGGCGTTGTCATTGACCTGCAGCGTGCGCACGGTGGTCACCATGAAGCCGGTGACGCCGTGGCAACCGCCGAACTTCTCGACTTGCCGCAGGCAGGCGTCGGGATCGGAGAATGGCAGCGACAGCATGGAATACATGCGGTTGTCGCACTCGGGCAGCACGTTCTCGGTGAGCCAGCGGTTATAGGCCCAGCACAGCTCGACCTCCATTTCCTTCTGCGGATGCAGGCCGACATTGAGCATGCCGGTGGGAAACAGGCAGGAATAGTCGACGCTCATCGCGTCCATCCAGCGGTGGCCGAGCTGGATGTCGCGCAGCTTGCCGGGCTCCACCTTTTCCGAGGAGCGCATGGGATAGCGCGTCACGCGGCCGCCCATGTCCTGATAGCCCATCTGGCCGGGCACGATGCTGTGGCGCGCCTTGGCGCGGCCGGAGATCGTGAGCTGCCGCAGCACGTCATTTTCCATATACGGCAGGATCTCGCCGAAATTCTCGTTCTCATAATGATGCGCATCGACGTCGACGATCAGGATGTCGTCGAACTTGCGCTGCTGCGCCTGTTTGCGCGCATGCGCGAGCAGCCGGCTGGTGTTGAGCTCTTCTACCGAGACCCGGCGGCCACGATCAGCGATCAAGTCCATGATTTGTCTCCTCGATATTTCTGCTGAGCCGTCCGGTCAGCGCCCGGTCCAACTCTGCCACATTCCCAATTCGAAGACTTGCAGGTCGGCCGCCTTCAAAAGACCGCTTGCCGTGATCATCACGTCGGTCGGACTGACGCCGCTACGCGCGTCGAAGGCAGGCTCCGGCACGCCGGCCTGTATCTGCTGCGAATAGATTTTGCATAACACCGCCATCAGTTTCTGCCGCGCCTCTTCCGAAACGATGGGGCGTCCGGACTCGATGCCCTGCTCCATCTCGGCGGCGAGCTGCAGTGCCTGCGCCGAAGCCGTCGGCCCGCTCTCCGCCTTGGCTTTCCGCGTCGGGGCAGAAACCGCTTTCACCTTGCCGCGCGCCGCCTTTACGGCGGCTTTAGGCGACGACATAGATGTCATCTCCCTTCTGCACGACCTGGTATTTCCGCAACTTCAGCTTGCGGTCGGCCACGCATTCGCCGGTGAGCAGGTCGTATTCGTAGCCGTGCCAGGGGCAAACGAAATGCATTTCGGTTTCGGAGAAATACAGCCCGCGGGACGTCATGTCCGGCATGAGCTTTTCTTCGACCTTGGCGATGGTCAGCCCCTCGCAGGCCGGGCCGCCCTGGTGCAGGCAGTAATTGCTGTAGGCGTGGAACTCGCCTTCATGGCGGAAGATGCCGATCTCGCGATCGCCAAGAAAGACAATACGGCGGTCGCCATCCTTAAAATCTGAAGCTTTACCGACGAGTTGCTCGGCCATGCTCGCAACACCTCCAGTGTAAGCCGCTGAGCGCCCTTCCCAAGGCGCCACCAGGGGCGGGAAGTCCGTGCGCGGCAGCACTTTGCACGTTGCCTTGCGCGAAAGCAACACATGCCGCGGGAATGCGGCCCCGGGCGGCCGAAAAGTGGCGAAAATTCGTTGCCGAGTCAGAGCTTTTATGGCCCCTTCGCTCAGGGGCGGGGCGCTCCTCAGAACGATTCGCCGTTGCAATACAGGAATTGCCATGCGCTTGGTTTTTCCCGGGGGAATTCTTCCGGTCGCTATCCTTGGTCTTGCACTGTCGGCCTGCGTTCCGCAGCACACCGGCAACTTTGTCGCGCCAGCAAATCGAGGCCAATGCGCGGCTGGTGAATAGCAGCTCCGTTTATTCGTGGCCCAGATCGCCCGCGTTCCGCGCGAGGTCGTCAGCTTCCCGGAAAAACACAAGCCCGGCACGATTGTCATCAAGACCAACGAGCGCCGGCTGTATCTGACGCTCGGATGACGGCAAGGCCCTGCGCTACGGCATCGGCGTCGGCCGCGACGGCTTTCGCTGGGCCGGCGTCCACAGCGTCAGCATGAAAAAGCGAGTGGCCGGACTGGACGCCGCCGCCGCAAATGCTCAAACGCGAGCCCGATCTGCCGCGTCATATGGAAGGCGGACCGGAAAACCCGCTCGGCGCCCGCGCCATGTATCTCGGCTCCTCGCTCTATCGCATTCACGGCTCGAACGAGGAAGAGACGATCGGCGGGGCCAACTCGTCGGGCTGTTTCCGCATGACCAATACCGACGTGATCGACCTCTACGACCGCGTGAAGGTCGGCGCCACGGTGATCGTCAAGCTTTGAGGCGTCGGTAGTGCCTCAGTCTGGCGGCTGACGCCGTAGCCGAATAGGCAGAGTTCTGGTATAGTGGCATCGACGGCAAAGGTAAGGCCATGTCGTTCGGTGAAATCGGCCAAGCGGTGATAGAAGCGCTTACAGCGTTGTTCAATGGCATTGCAGACTATCCCATTCGGTGGGACGACGTTTTCATCTTGATCGGGATTTTTACTGCGGTTTTCTTGTACTTCTTGCTATTCAACCTGCTCATAGGGCCAATCAAGGAAGCCGTGGCCGATTTTAAGATATGGCTGCAGGCCCGCAAAGCCGCGAAGGATTCGCACGCCCAAAAGCCCTAAGGCGAGAAGCGCCCAGGCGTGCGGCATCGCCACAGACGATCGGCGAGGCCATTTCATCGGGATGCTTCCACATAACCCAAACCTACGTCATCGACCTCTGCCGGCCGAGGTCGAGAGCCGCGGTGATCGTCATACTGCGGCTGCAGGTCTTAACTGAAGGTTGTCATGGCCGCACTGTTGCGGCCATCTCGTCTGTGGGCAGCTTGCCGCTGCCGGGATGACCGGAAAAATCCGGCCATGACAAGGAAATCAGCGCCGCGCTCGCCGGCTCGCGCGACAGGTTCTTCTGCGCCAGCTCGTCGAGATAATCCTGCCAGTAGCGCCGATACTCGCGGCCGAGCTCATGCAGATAGGCCCAGCTGAAGATGCCGGTCGAGTGCAGATCGTCGAAAACAAGCCGCACGGCATAATTGCCGACCGGCTGCACCTCGAGGATCATGACGTTCTTCTTGCCGGGCACGGTCTTGCGCTCGTCCGGCGAATGGCCCTGGACTTCCGCACTGGGGCTTTTAACCCGCAGATACTCCGCCGGCAGGTCGAAGCTCTGGCCATTGCCAAAGCTGACTGTCAGGGTCTTGCGGTCCTTGTGCAGGCGCAGCTCCGTCGGCCACGTAGCGGCATCGGTCATTGCATTCTGCCCGGCTGATGGATTGGCATATTGTTACGGATTGCGGCCTGCCACAATGGCGGGCTTGGAAGTTTAACGCCGCGGCCGCGGCCAGCGACAACGCTGCAGCAAGGAGAAGCTTTCGTGACCCGAGTCCCCCTCACTTTGGCCGTCAGCGAATACGACCATGTCACCGATCTGGTCACCGGCCGGGTGCCGGTGGAAGGCGTCGATCTCACCTGCCTCACTTTGCAGATCGAGGAGATCTTCTTCCGCGCTTTCGTTTACCGCGATTTCGATGCCTCGGAAGTTTCCATGGCCAAACTCTGCTCGACGATCTCGCAGGGCGACAATTCGCTGGCGGCCATCCCGGTATTTCCCTCGCGGGTGCCGCGGCATTCCTCGATCTACATCCGCCGCGACGGGCCGGTGAAAAGCCCGTCCGATCTTGACAGGGCGCAAGGTCGGCCTGCCGGAATGGGCGCAGACGGCGGCGGTCTATTCGCGCGGGCTGCTGGTCCATCACTATGGCGTCCCGCTCACCGCCATCGACTGGGTGCAGGCCGGCCTCGATCAGCCGGGGCGCACGGAAAAGGTGAAGCTCAATCTGCCGGCCGGCGTGAAGCTGACGCCGCGGCCGGACAAGAGCCTGAACGAGATGCTGCTCTCGGGCGAGATCGACGCCATCCTCACCGCGCACGCGCCGCCCGCTTTCGCCAACGGCCACCCCAATATCGGCCGCATGTTCGAGGATTTCCTCGATGTGGAAATGAATTACGTCAAAGAGACCGGGATCTTTCCGATCATGCATGCGGTCGCGATCCGCCGCGATCTGGTCGAACGCCATCCCTGGATCGCGATGAATCTGTTCAAGGCTTTTGAGGAAGCCAAAAACCGCAGCGTGGCGCGCGTGCAGGCGATCACCTCGACGACGGTGCCGATCCCCTGGTGTTACGAATATGCGCGGCGCGCCAAGACGGTGTTCGGCGATGATCCGTGGCCCTACGGCATCGAGGCCAACCGCAAAACGCTCGACGCCTTCCTGCAATACGCGCATGAGCAAGGAGTCTGCCACCGCCGGCTCACGCCCGAGGACCTGTTCTTGCCGCAGGTGCAGAAAAGCTTCCGGGTCTGATCCGAACTATTCAGCAAGCATTCACGTTGGACCTGTCATTGCAGATCACGCGGTCTTCGATATGCCCTTCCTATCCCTCCCCCGCTTGCGGGGGAGGGAAGCGAGCCAACGGGTCCGGCCCGTTCGGCCGGCCCGATGACAGGCTCCGCGAGCGGGTGGGGAAATGAAAATTACCGCCGCATGATCTTGCTGCACCAGCTTGGTGCCGTCATGCTGCACGTGAGACATTTATTGATTCATTGGAGATACTGATGTCCGGCAAGCACTTCCTCGCTATGGCGCTTTTCTTGCTCACGATCCTGCCCGTCTCGACCAGCGCACAGGCGCAATGGGTGCAGCTCGGCTGCCGCGACGTCAACCTCAATCTCGATCGCGACGGGATCCGGGTCGGCGCCCGCGATGGGCGCTTCGACGCCATCCGTCTGCGCGCGGCCGGTAACGCCGTGCAGGTGCTCGACCTGAAGGTCGTCTATGCCAACGGCAGCGTGGACGACATTCCGGTGCGGGCGCGGATTCGGGAAGGCGGCAGCAGCGGCGCGCTCGATCTGCTCGGGCACGACCGCGCGATCGACCGGATCGAGCTGACCTACGCGCGGGTGCCGAATTTCCGCGGCCGCGCCCGTATCTGCGCCGAGGGGCATCGCGTGCAGGCAGCGGCGCTCAACTGGGTGCAGCTCGGCTGCCGCGACGTCGACCTCAACCTCGATCGCGACGTCGTCGAAGTGGATCGCCGCGATGGCCGCTTTACCGCCCTCCGGTTGCGCGCGGCCGGCAATGCCGTGCAAATCCTCGATCTCAAGGTGATCTACGGCAATGGCGAGCCGGATGATATTCCGGTGCGGGCGAGGATTGCCGAGGGCGGGACCAGCGGTCCGCTTGACCTGCGCGGGCACGACCGCGCGATCGACCGCATCCAGATGATCTATGCGCGGGTGCCGAATTGGCGCGGCCGCGCGCGCATCTGCGTGGATGGCCGACTGGCCTAAACCACAAGCCGCCATGCCGTTTATTTTCGGTCGCTACCGTTGACGCCCATTTTTTTGGGTTTCAACCGAACCTGCCGACGCTTCATCCCATCCCGTTCCGCCCAGGTCCGGTGGCAATGCCGGTGGCAAAAGGCCCGCCGCGACCTGTGGCAGGCCGTCGAACTTGTATGTGGCCATGCCCATATTGCGTCGCAATAGAAAATAGGACGTAATGTAAAAGAATCTTGCATTTACTTGTATTTATATCATGCTGCGCTGCAGCAACTTTTCGGCTCCTCAGCCGTTGTGCTGAGATCGAAATGAAGGGACAGCGGTGCTCTATGCGGAAAACACTCGGCAGTTTTTGGAAGCAGCGGCGAAAGTGGGGAAAGTTGGTGCAGGCAGCCGCCAGAATCAAACCGGCAGCCTTCAACAATGGCGCGCCATCAAGTCACCTCAGGGAAATCCGGAATTTCGGCTCCAACCCCGGCGCCTTGCGCATGTTCATCCACCTGCCGCCGCAGGTCTCAGGAGATCGCGCCCTCGTTGTCGTTCTGCACGGATGCACACAAAGCGCGGCCGGCTATGATCTTGGCGCGGGATGGTCGACGCTGGCAGACCGGTTCGGCTTCGCTCTGCTGCTGCCTGAGCAGCAGCAGTCCAATAACCGGAACGGCTGTTTCAATTGGTTTCAAGCGGGCGATACCAAACGTGGACATGGTGAGGCGTGCTCAATCCGGCAAATGGTCGACAAGATGGTGTCTGATCATGGGATCAACCCCGCACGTGTGTTTGTCACTGGGCTGTCGGCCGGCGGCGCGATGACGTCCGTCATGCTCGCGACCTATCCTGATGTCTTCGCCGGCGGCGCGATTGTCGCGGGTTTGCCCTATGGCGCCGCGACCAATGTCCAGCAGGCATTCGAGACCATGTACCAGTGTCCGCCGCGTCCTGCACAGGCATGGGGTGATCTGGTGCGAGGCGCGTCGCCGCATAACGGACCTTGGCCGCGCGTGTCGGTCTGGCACGGCGGCGCCGACGCGACGGTGATCCCGTCGAACGCTCGTGAGATCGTCAAGCAATGGACCAACGTGCAAGGGCTGCCGGTGGCGCCAACGGCGCAAACGATAGTTGACGGTTATCCCCGGCAAGTCTGGGTCAACTCGGACGGGGATGAGCTCATCGAGTCCTACACCATCACCAACATGGCGCATGGCACACCGCTCGCGACCGGTGCGGCGGATCATGAGTGCGGCGCTGCCGGACCGTTCCTGCTCGAAGTCGGAATTTCTTCGTCCTATCACATCGCTAAGTTCTTCGGCCTTACCGTCGCCCGTCCCAGCCACGTCGTGGCGACGCCGGGCGAAATTACGGTGACCGGCCAACGACCGCACGTCATCAGGCCCGCGGCGGCGCTCCCGCAGCCTCATGTGCTGGAAGGCGAGGTGCTAGACTCGGAGTTGGATGCGAGGCCCGAAGGCACGCAAGTTCCGCCGCATCCCATTGATATCGGAGCGGTGATCACCAACGCCTTGAAGGCGGCAGGTCTAATGAAGCGCGGTGATCCCCGATAAATACACGCTCCGGGGCCCCAAGCCGCGCCGGCCTAGCGGATTGGCGGCGCGTATTGGATGCCGCCGGCGCTCCATAACTGGTTCATGCCGCGCGGGATGCCGAGCTTCGAGCCGGTGCCGAGATTGCGCTCGTAGACCTCGCCATAGTTTCCGACGTGACGGATGATGCGGGCGGCCCAGTCTTTGGCGAGACCGAGTTGCTCGCCGTATGAGCCTTCCGTGCCGACCAGCCGCATGACTTCCGGCTTGCTGGATTTCATCGCCTCCTCGATATTCTTCGAGCTGATGCCAAGCTCCTCCGCATTGAGCATGGCATAGACCGTCCATTTCACGATCAGCAGCCAATCGTCGTCCTTCTGCCGCACCACCGGCGCCAGCGGCTCCTTGGAGATCACGTCCGCCAGGATGACATGGTCGTCCGGCTTGGAGAGCTTGATGCGCCGCGAGTAGAGCTGCGACACGTCCGCGGTAAAGACATCGCAGCCGCCCGATTCGTAGGCTTTGACGACATCGTCCGCGCGCGCGAATTTCATCTCCTGGTATTTGATATTGTTGGCGCGGAAATAATCCGAGAGATTGAGCTGCGTCGTCGTGCTCTCCTGCACGCAGACCTTGCTGCCATCCAGTTCAAGGCCTGAATTGATGTTGCGGGATTTCCGCAGCATGAATCCCTGGCCGTCATAGTAGGAAACCGCCGCGAAATTCAGCGCATAGTTGGTTTCGCGCGACATGCTCCAGGTCGAGTTGCGCGACAGCACGTCGATCTTGCGCTTCTGCAGTTCGGTGAAGCGCTCATTGGCGTCAAGCGGCACAAACCTGACCTTGCCGGGATCGTTGAAAATCGCCGCCGCGATGGCGCGGCAGATATCGACATCGAAGCCGGACCAGTTGCCCTTGGCGTCGGGCATCGAGAAGCCCGGCAGGCCGGTGCTGACGCCGCACAGGAGTTCGCCGCGCTTGACCGTCCGCTTCAGCGTCTGCGTGTCGTAACGCTCGTAGGTGATGGCAGCCGCCGCGACGACGACGGCGAGCGCGGCGCCGGCTACCAGGCCGGAGCGGAAGGTGCGAGGGAAGAATTTCATCATGTGGCCTCGCTGACTGACATTGTGGCTGCGCGATTACAGCTGTGGAGTCTGGCGCACGATCACCTTGGTGCCGACCGGAATGCGTTCATAGAGATCGATGACTTCGGGATTGACCAGGCGGAAACAGCCGGACGAAACCGCGCTGCCGATCGTGTGCGGCTGGTTGGTGCCGTGAATGCGATAGATCGTAGCGCCGAGATAGAGCGCGCGCGCGCCCATCGGATTGCCCGGTCCGCCGGCCATGAAGCGCGGCAGATAAGGCTGGCGCTCGATCATCTCCGGCGGCGGCGTCCAGTCCGGCCATTCCTGCTTGCGGCTGATGCGCAGCAGCCCCTGCCACTGAAACCCGTCGCGGCCGACGCCGATGCCATAGCGCAGCGCCCGCCCATTGCCCTGCACGACATAAAGAAAGCGCTCCGAGGTATGAACGATAATCGTCCCGGGGACCTCATTCGAGCGGAAGAAGACGACCTGCCTGCGCAGGGTCGGCGGCAATTCCTCGTCGGCGGCATTCGGCGTCGCCCCGGGTTCATCGACAACCGAGGTGTCGATGCGCTGGGCCGTTGCTGGCGCGCTTGCGGCCGCCAGCATGCCGGCTAGGACAAGGCAAATGAGACGAAGCATTGAAATGGATTGTCCAAAATCAAACGCTTGCCATGTTACAGGCATCGTCAACGCATTCAAGCCTCATGCCAGCGGGAATGCACACCGCAGCGGCACGTTGCCGACCCTGCCCGTGCGCTTTGCCTCACCCGGGTCGTGCTACGATCCAAATGCGGAGCTTTCGATAAGGGAGTATCGTTCATGCACATGGCAATGGTGATTGCGGGAGGGATCCTCCTGCTCGGCGTTTTCCTGCTGTTCGGAAAGCTTTGGGGCGGCGACGCCATGGGAAGCGCGACAGCCGCGAAAATCTTCATTCCGGTCTGGCTGGCGATCGCGATCGTCAACCTCTGGGTCGGCGTCAGCAAAGCCGGCTATACGCTGCGCGAAGAGCTGCCGATCCTGTTGATCGTCTTCGCACTGCCGGCTGCCGCGGCGGCGGTTGCGGCCTGGCAGTTCAGCCGCGCCTGATACGATACATTTCGATACATATAATGAGCGACCAGCAGCACCCTTTCCTGCGGCAGCGTGACGGGCACCATGCCCGCATCACCTACGAGGAACTGCTTTTCGACCTCGTTTACGTATTTGCCGTCACCCAGATCAGCCATGAACTGCTGGAGCATCTTTCGCTCGGCGGCTTGATCGAGACGGTCATTCTCTGGTTCGCGGTCTGGCTCGGCTGGCAATATACCTGCTGGTTCACGAACTGGTTCAATCCAGAGACCCCGCTTATCCGCGCCGTGTTGTTCGCGAGCATGCTGCTGGCGCTGATCCTGGCCTCCGCCATTCCGGACGCGTTTGGCGACCGCGGGTTGATCTTCGCCGCCGCCTATATCGGCATTCAGGTGGGACGCACGGTCTTCGTCGTTTTCTTGCTGGGCCGCGATCACGTGCTTTATCCGAATTACCGGCGCATGGCTGGGTGGCTCTCGATTTCGGCCGTGTTCTGGATCGCAGGCGCTTTCGCTCCGCATGAATGGCGGATCGCGCTGTGGGCGGTCGCGGTCTTGTGCGAATACTGCTCGCCGATGTTCGGCTTCGCCTTGCCAGGCCTCGGACGTTCCGAAACGAGCGAATGGACGATTGAGGGCGCGCATCTTGCGGAGCGTTGCCAGCTCTTCGTCATCGTCGCGCTCGGCGAAACCTTATTGGCGACCGGCGCTACCATGGCGAAGGCAACCACCTGGAACGCCGCTGTCCTGATGGGGCTGCTCGCCGCCTTCCTCGGCACGCTTGCCATGTGGTGGCTTTATTTCGGCACCGCAAGCAAGGACGCGATCGCGACAATCACGCAATCCGGCGATCCCGGCCGCATCGGCGCCTATTTCCATTACGTCCACGCGATTCTCGTGGCAGGCATCATCGCGACGGCGGTGGGGAACGACCTGGTGCTCGCACACCCGCACGACGCGCCGTCGGTTGCCTCCATTCTTGTGCTGTGCGGCGGTCCGGCGATCTATCTGCTCGGCAGCGCGATATATAAAAAGGTCGTCTACGACAGCGTTCCCGTCTCGCACGTCGCCGGCGTCCTGGCGCTTGCCGCACTCGCGCCATTGGCCTTCGCTCTGGACCTGCTGGTGATGGGCTGGATGACCACGGCCGTGATGTTGGCCGTCTGCGCCTGGGAAGCCAAAATACTTCGCCACCGCCGCAGCAGCGACGCGGCAAACGGCCGCTCGGCGGTGCTTTGACTGGCCGATTTCCCGAGGCTATACTTGCGGAAATCCTTTAATTTCTGCGATGCTTGGGCGGGTCATCAACCTTACAGAGAGTGTGTCGGCACCACTTCGTCTGCTGATCGCAGCCGGATCGGTGTTGTTTGCCGCGCTTGCATTTTTGACGCCGGTGGCGGTGATCGCACAGGTTGCTGCGACCAGCGCGCCGCAAAATTTGCAAGACACCGGGCTTTACGCCGACTTCAAAACCCTCGCGGTCGACCCCCAACACCTCGCCTTCACGCCGCAATATCCGCTGTGGAGCGACGGGGCCGCCAAGCGCCGGTGGCTGTCGCTGCCCGCCGGCGGCGTGATCGACGGCTCCGACCCCGACGCCTGGGTCTTCCCCATCGGCACGCGCTTTTGGAAGGAGTTTGCCTTCGGCGGGCAGCGCGTTGAAACCCGCTATCTGGAGCGGCAGGCTGACGGCCAATGGCTATATGCTGCCTATGCCTGGAGCCCCGATGGCCGCGAGGCCGTGCTCGTCTCGCAAAAAGGCCGGCGCAACGCCTATCAACTGGCGGCGGGGCGATCGTACATGATCCCGGGGGTGAATGATTGCAAGGCCTGTCATGAGGGAGGCCGAAGCGAGATTCTCGGATTCAGCACGCTGCAGTTATCGCGCGATCGCGATCCCGATGCGCTGCATGCCGAGCCGAGATCGCTTCCCGATGTCGACGTCAATTACCTGATCGAGAAAGGCCTGCTGGTCGGACTCCCGCAGAAACTCGCGAAGACGCCTCCCCGCATCGAGGCGGCGTCGGCGACCGAGCGCGCGGCGCTCGGCTATATGCATGGCAATTGCGGACACTGCCACAACGATCAGGGATCGCTGAAGAACCTCGGCCTTTTCTTGCGGCATGTTTCGGCGGACCGAACGCAACCCGCCGTCAGCACCACCATTGGACGCCCGATCAGGAAGCCGGCCCCCGGGCAATCCCCTGACGCTGTGCTGCGGGTCGAGCCGCGCAATCCGGAGACCAGCGCGCTGCTGCAGCGCATGGCCTCGCGCTATCCGGCCCTGCAGATGCCGCCGCTCGGATCCGAACTGGTCGACCAGGATGCCGTTGCCCTGCTCCATCGCTGGATTTCGGAATTGGAGGCAACGCGCCTCGAACCCAAATCACAAGGAAAGGAAAATCGCCCATGAATGTTCGTGGCCTCGTTGTGATGGCAACTGCCTTGCTCGTTCCCGCCACTGGCCTGGCGCAAGGCAGCGCCCCCAGCTCGCAAGTCAAGCGCGGCGAATATCTCGTCTCTATCGCAGCCTGCCACGATTGCCACACGCCGCTGACGCCAGGACCCGATGGCCCGGCGCCGGATATGAAGCGGGCGCTGTCGGGCCACCCTGAAGCGATGAAGATAACGGCTCCCGCGCCGACCTCGGCGCCTTGGATGGGCGCCTTCACGCCGACGCTGACGGCTTGGTCAGGCCCTTGGGGTGTGAGCTTTGCCGCCAACCTGACGCCGGATCCGGAGACCGGCGTGCTGCGGGATTTTTCCGAGCAGCAATTCATTCAAACCATGCGCACCGGCCGGCATCTGGGCCAGGGACGGCAGATTCTGCCGCCGATGCCCTGGCAAGTTTACGGGAACATGACCGACGAGGATTTGAAGGCGGTCTACGCCTATCTGCGGCAAATCCCGCCGATCAAGAACAAGGTGCCGGATCCGATCCCGCCGGCGAAGTGATCGCGCGCGTAGCGCGGCAGCAGCGGCGCTTCGATCTGCTCGGGAACGCCCGCGCGAAGTTTGGACACCATGCCACGCGTTTTCCGCGTGACGCCGCGGGTCTAACTGCCCCGAACCCGCCGCGCCTGGATCATGTTCCCATTAATCTGGCCGGTGTAGCGGATGGTGCGGCCTTGGCCGGTGGCGATGGCGAAGCTGATCTGCGTTCCCTTGACCTTGCCCTCGCGAATGGGAAAGGCGCGTCCGTCGAGCGTCGCCGTGCCCTGGATCTCCTGGTAGCGCTGCTTCAGGTCGAGCGCCAAGGACTCGCCGTCGTCGGTCTGCACGCTCCAGCGCCCCTCCACCTGGGCCGGAACGATCCACATGTAAACTTTGCTCCGGCCCACGCTGGCGCGCTGATCCGGCTTCCAGTCGCCCATGTCGAAGTCGTGCGACACCACCCGCGCGCCCGGCCTGAGTTCGCTCAGGATGCGCGGCCGGAGCTTCAGGTTGACGTCGGGCATCAGATACATGGTCAGCACCGTGGCGTCGCGGATCGGGGTCTCGAACAGGTTTTGCTGGCGGAACTCGACCCGGCCGGCGACGCCGGCGGCCTGCGCATTCTGCCGCGCCTCCTTGACGCGCTCCGGATCGATGTCGACGCCGAAGCCGCGCGCGCCATGGGTCTTGGCGGCCGCCACCGGCACGCGCCCGTCGCCGGAGCCGAGGTCGATGACGTAATCGTCGCTGCGCACCTGGGCTATGCTGAGCATCCGTTCGACGACGTTGTTCGGGGTCGCCGCGTAAATCACGTCGAGGTGCGGCCGGTTCAGTACCTCCTGCGCTGCGGCGATTGCGGGCAGTAGGCACGACGCGGCCACGAGAGACGCGACGATCGACCGGGGTGAGATGAGCTGGTGCATCCGCCATCCTTGCTGCTGGAGCGAACCGAGCGCCAAGTTTCACCGGAGTTGCTGCGCCTGTAACGGAGGATCGGCGCGCCCTCGCGATCATTTGAATGGCGGCGCAAGGCGGGAGTTTCATGACAACCCCGATCTTTTGCGGATCCCGATCAAGATTATTCCTTTCAGCCGCAACACCGGCCATCGCCAGGGTCAGCCCCCGGTTCAGCCTGCATCGGCGGGCAAGGAATTGAGCCGTAGGAGCAGAATACGCAGCAATCGCCCGGCTTGGCCTTCAGACGCGTACCGCATCGGGTGCACTCATAGAAAAACTGGCACGCGTCCGTCGGCATCGTTTCTGTTTTCGCGTTGCCGCAGTGCGGGCAGGTGATGGTGGATTGCAAGATCATTTGATCATCACCAGCTTGTGCCGTTTGATGCGTAAACTGTTGGCAATAACGCTGACGCTTGAAACCGCCATTGCCCCAGCGGCGATCATCGGATTGAGCAGTCCGACTGCCGCGAGCGGTATGGCGGCAACGTTGTAGAAAAAGGCCCAGAATAGGTTCTGCTGGATCGTCTTGAAGGTGACGCGGGAGAGCCTGATCGCCTCGATGACCTTGGACGGGCTTCCCTTCACCAGCACGATATTGCCCGCCTCCATGGCGATGTCAGTCCCGGTCCCCATTGCTATGCCGAGATCGGCCTGCGCCAAGGCCGGGGCGTCATTGATGCCATCGCCGACAAAGGCGACGCGCTTACCCTGCGACTGCAAGAGGCGAACCTGTTCCGCCTTGTCCTGCGGCATCACCTCGGCGAAGACGACCTTGATACCGATCTGGGCCGCTATCGCTTCCGCCGTCTGCCGGTTGTCCCCGGTGATCATCGCCGTTTGGATGCCCTCAGCGGCTAAGCTTGTTATCGCATCCCTCGCGTCCGGCTTGAGCGTATCGGCAATCGCGATGATACCGATAAGCGTCTGGTCGCGAGCGACCGCGACAACGGTCTGCGCTCCCCGCTCCAGGCGATCAATAGCCTCGTTCCCCACATCCAGCACGACGCCCATGTCCCGCATCAGCCGCGGACTACCAACCAGCGCCCGAGATTCGCCCAGCCTTGCGGAAACTCCTTTACCCGCAAGGTTCTCAAAATCTCCTACATCAGCGAGCCGAATGTTTTGCTCCTGACGCTGCACGGACGACCGCGTGAGCCAGCGGATGCTCCGACAGCTTTTCCAAGCTGGCCGCAACCCCTAGCACATCCTCGGTGGTGACATCCGCTCCGAACGGTTCAATGGCAGTAACCTGAGGACGACCCTGCGTAACTGTGCCGGTCTTATCAAATAGAACCAAATCGATCTTCTGCCCGCGTTCCAACGCCTCCCCGTTCTTTATCAAGATGCCACGCTTTGCGCCCAACCCGGTGCCGACCATGATCGCGGTTGGGGTGGCGAGACCGAGCGAACAGGGGCAGGCAATAACGAGAACCGCCACCGCCGGGATGATGCTTTGGTAGACATCGCCCGTGACGAGGTACCAACCGAGCGCCGTTGCGAAGGCGATGGCCAATACAATCGGGACGAAAATACCCGACACCCGATCGGCAAGTTTTTGTATCGGCGCCTTGTTGCCTTGCGCATCGGCCACAAGCTTGACGATCTGTGCCAGCGTGGTGTCCTGCCCGACCTTCGTGGCGCGCATTTCAAAGGCGCCGCTCACATTGATGGTTGCGCCGAATACCGTATCGCCCGGCTTCTTGCTCGCGCACATGCTTTCGCCAGTCAGCATCGCTTCATCGACGCTTGAAACGCCGCTGGTCACCTCTCCATCGACCGGGATTTTCTCGCCCGGCTTTACCAGCAAGACATCCCCGACCTTCACGGCTTCGATCGGCACGTCCCGTATTCCGCCTTCGCCGAGAAGGTAAGCCGTCTTTGCGCCGAGTTCGATCAGCTTCTCGATCGCCTCGCTTGCCTGTCCGCGGCTGCGGGCCTCAAAATATCTGCCGAGCAGGATCAGCGCCGCGATGACGGCCCCCGTCTCGAAATAAAAATGACGATGCTCGCCCATGCTCATCGCCCACAAGCTGAAGAACAGTGCCGCCAGCGTCCCCAAGGAAATCAGCGTGTCCATATTCGCCGTGCCGTTGCGGGTTTGGCGAAGCATGCCTTGATGAAACTCCGCACCCAAGCCGAGGATGATCACGGAACTCAAAATCGCCTGCAGCCAGACGCTGACGTTGTGGCCATTTATCGACCAAGGCAATTCGATCTCAAACATTGCCAGGACCACCACCGGAGCCGCCAAGGCCAAGGCCAGAAACGCGCGCAGACGAGCTGTCTGCAGCTCGCGCTGCGTACGTTCCTTATGGTCTTGGGCAAATTCCGAAGTGAGCACCTCATAGCCGCCCTTGATCACGGCTTCGTGCAGCGTGCTTTCCGAAAGCGCGGTGTCGTCAAACTCCACCCGCGCCTTTCGGGTCGCGAAATTCACCGCGGCGTTGCGCACGCCCGTAAGCTTCTGCAGCACCCGTTCGTTCCTCGCGGCGCAGGCCGCGCAGTGCATGCCGCCGATGCCAAAGGTTGTTGTTTTCATCGCCGAGCCTCACAAGCCGATTCTGTCATTAGGAACGACGATGAATTTTGAATCTCGTGTCATCATCCCCATGCCGCAGTTGAACTGGAACTCTCCGGCTTGTTCGGGCGTGAAAGTGATGACGTTCTCGCCATGCGGACTTAGGAACTTCCTGATGCCCAGCCTGGGCGCGAGCAAAATCAAGCCGCACCCGACCGATCTGCTGGCATCGATGTGCCATTCCACCGGGACGCCTTGCTGAACTGTGAAGCGGTTGGGGCGATATTCGTAGCCATTGATGGTCATCGTCACGATCTGCTTCGGCGGCGTTGCTTCCTGCGCTGCCGCTTGCCCCGACATGCCGATGAGGACGAGGCCATATTGAATATTGATCGCCCCGAGCACGATCACCGCCGCACCGGCGACCCGCAGAAAGTGTTTTTGCATCTTTCCCCGCGCAAAGTTTGATACCGCAGACAGCGAGAGCAAAGCCGGCAGGGTAGCAATAGAAAACGTCAGCATGGTCAGCGCCCCAACGATCGCACTGCCTTTCACGAGAACATAGAGTTGCAGCGCCTGCGTAAAGCCGCATGGTAGGAAAAACGTGGACGCGCCGAGCGCGAGCGCGCCCCCCTTTGTCTTGCTCGATGCGTAGCGATGTATCCGATCCGAAAATGACCGGGGCAGCGTCGGAACGAAGTTTGCGGGAAAGAGCCTGAGCATGTGCAGACCGAGCACGATCATGACTGCGCTCGCGGCAAGCATGAGAACGCCGTTTATCTCCGGCGACAGGATCAACGCTGATCCCAGCGCACCGATCGCGCCACCAAACACCGTGTAAGCGACGAACTCTGCCGATATTAAAATAAAGATGCGGTTTCATCCGCTCCATGGGCGAGAGGGTGGCGTGGGTTTCATTGTATTTGGCGGCGATCGCCAGCAGCAGTCCGCCGGTTACCGCCATGCAGCTCGAAACCGACGCGACCAAGCCGAGCATAAGGACAAGGCCATAGCTCATCTCTTCGGAGACGCCGATGCCGCTGGGCAGGACTTCCGCGCGGCTGAGAACGAACAGAAGCGCGCAGACCAGGACGAATATACCGGCGATCTCTGCGTAGTCGCGCCAGGTATTAGTGGACGGCCGGCGGTCACTGTCCCAGACGGAGGCGCCATAACCTTCTTGACTTAACGCTTCCTGCAGCGAGGCGAGTGCAAGGCCGCCGTCATGCGTGATCTCGGCATAGCCTTTGCGGTAATTGGCGCTCGCCACCCGCACACCCGGGATATCCATGCATCGGCGGGCGACGATGATGTCGCAGTTCGGGCAATGCATCCCGCTGATGTGAAGCTTCAATGTCTTGTCGACGCTTTCGATTGCCATTGCCATAAGGCGGCATCCCTCCGATGGAGTTGGTTCCAAACAGCACGCGGGCAAGGCTGCCTGACGGCACGCCCCGCCGCGTCGCGTCCGCAATGCGGCGCGACTAGATCAGTGCGCTGGGTCTCGGAGGATAGGGATCTGGAGGGATGCTACGGTCGCTAAGCGACACGATCAGCTGCGCCCGCATGTATCTTGTGCGATAGCGCAACAGGCAACCGCGCAGGTTCAAACACAATGCCAATGAACGCCGCGCAGATGGCGTTACAGATCGCTGGGTCCGCCCCATCCTGTCCCGGGCAGTTCGTCGGTTCGTCACCGGACGACATAGTGCTCAGCGGGGCAGGCGCGTCCATGTTTGCGCTGACTTTTGTCGCCAGCAATCCATGCAGACCGAGGCTGACGGCGAACAGGCCGGCCAGGAGGAAAGCCGTGAGGCGGCGCATTGCGCGAACGTTCATGCCGTGAAGATAGCGTATTTCACCGTCCTCGCAATGCCTGACGCGGTTGCGGCGCGCTTGCGCAGCGCTAGAAAACTGCAGGCTGCGTCGCGCCCCGCCCCAACGGGCCGGGAAATGCCGAACTCACGAAGACTACACGTCGCTGTGATCTCAAGCCTGCATCAAGCGCCGCTGGGGGCTTGGATTCTGCAATAGCCAGCGCTCTGCAGCAGGTATTTTCTTGCTCCTCATGGGTGGGAACATCGGCCCCTGCCCGCACGTTTATATTGAGACCCCACAAACTCTGCTGACTTTGGCTCCCAGTGCAATCCCGCGCTGGAACTGAGCAATAGGAAAAGCAGAGAAAGAAGAAAAAAGAGAGAGAAAACGAAAGGAGACCAAGCAATGAGGAAAAGAGCACTCTTGGGTACAGCTGCGCTCTTAGCCGGCGTCGCTATGGCCTCGGCACAAACCATGCCGCAGGGTGAAAGTCAGTCCGGCATGAGTAGCCAGTCAGGCGGCCAGGCGCCGCAAATGCAGCAGCAGCGCGGCGGCGAGTCGCAGCGCGGCATGCAGCAACAGCGTGGCGAGAGCCGCGACGGAATGCGCGCGCAACAGCGGCAGGAGCCCGCGCAGGATCGCACCAGTGGCCAGGCCCAGCGTGAGAGCGAGCCACGCCGCGATGCGCAGCCGAAGCAGCAGTCGGAGAAGCAGCAGTCGGACCAGCAGAAGGACCGCACCAGCGGCCAGGCTCAGCGCGACAGTGAGCCGCGCCGCGATGCGCAACCGAAGCAGCAGGACGCGCAGCGTGATCGCCAGCAGGACCGCACGCAGGATCGTGCCGGAACGCGGGATCGCGGGAATCAAGACAAGGCTGCCGCGCGGCCTGACGACAAGGGCCGTGTTACACTGAACAGCGAGCAGCGCACGCGCATCCAGAAGACGGTGTTCGCAAGTGCGAACCTGCCGCGCGTCTCGCGCGTGGACTTTGCCCTTAGCGTCGGCACGGTGATTCCGACGCATGTGACGATCGTCGACGTTCCACCCGCGCTGATCGAGATCAACCCCTCCTGGCGCAGCCATAAGTTCTTCGTGGTCGAGGAGGACATCATCGTGGTCAGCCCCGAGCGCAAGATCGTAGCGGTGGTGCCGGTCGGCCGTGACCGGGCCGGCATAAGTTCAGCCGGCAGCAGTGCACTGGCACTGGCCGAGGACCTTCCTCCCGAGGAGATCCGCATCGTCCAGCAGGTGCTGATTGATCGCGGATTCGACGTCGAAGTGGACGGCGTCTTCGGGACAAGGACGCGGCAGGCCTTGATCTCGTTCCAGCGTCGCGAGGGCTTGCAGGCCACCGGCTCGATCGATACCCGCACGGTCGCCAAGCTCGGCGTGCAGGACCGCGTCAAGGTGAAAGGCGATGCCGACCGAGCCGGCAGCAGCGCCAGCGGCCAGGCGAACAGGCAGCAGGATCCGCAGCAGCGCGAGTTCAGCCGCCAGGGCCGCGACGCCAAGCAGCAGCCGCAGCAGCGTGAGACCAGCGGCCAGGCGCAGCGTGAAACCAGCGGCCAGGATCGCGGCGCCAAGCAGTCGCAGCAGCGCGAGTCCAGCGGCCAGGGCGGCGGCGACGCCAAGCAACCGCAGCAGCGTGAGACCAGCGGCCAGGGCAGCAGCGACGCCAAGCAGCACCGCAGCAGCGTGAGACCAGCGGCCAGGGCGGCGGCGACGCCAAGCAACCGCAGCAGCGTGAGACCAGCGGCCAGGGCGGCGGCGACGCCAAGCAGCAACCGCAGCCCAGTTCTGCGGACCGTGGCGCTGAGCCGCAACGGCGGCCCAGCGCCGGCGGAGCCCCAGCAGTTCGGGCGGATCGTCAAGATACTAAGTAAGCTCAACTCGTAAGATCAGCCCCGTCCCCTTGGGCGGGGCTGATCTCTTTTGCGCGGCTCATCCGAATTCCTCGATCGCGCTTCGGGAGCCTCCCGGTCGAAGGAGGGCGAAGACAAATCATCTTTAGCTGCCGCAATGACTTTAGTGGCGTCGCACGCCTTGCACTCGAAGTGATTGTTTGACCCGGCCTTTGTGCGTTCAATCCGGACAAGCCACATCGGCACATCGCAGGTTGAACAGCGCGGGTGGGCGTCCCTGTGGGAGGCGAAGTCTTCCATGGCGAGGAGCTAACAGGCCGCGGCTGAACCGTACGAACGGCATGATGACACCAAAAAATAGATTAGCCGTTACCGAAATGAAGAAAGTTGGAATGGCCTGGCGAAACACATGCGCCCTGCGGCACTCCGGCTAGCGGCACTCCTGAAAAAGCCCAAGGCGCGAATTCTGGACCTCCTTTACAGCTCTGCGTTCGTCGGAGGCGAGCAGGATACGGGTTGTGTCGCATCAACTGAGCCCACGCCGTTGGTTCCGAGGCTGCCGTGTTGATGCGGTGCGCGGAACGTCGACTCCACTCAAACGTTATCTAGATGGAGAGAGCAACAACATGAGGAGTGATATGAGACACTATTTTGCCATCTTCGCGGTGCTTGCGGCAGGCCTAACGTCGCCTGCGCTTGCGCAATCCGACAATCCTGCCGGTGCGCCGCTGTCGGGAAGCGCGATAGCGAGCGCGACAGCAGAGGAGAAGGGCCTGATCACCACGCAGATGCGGCCTCGCTTTAGAACTTATGTGGTGCAGCAGGCGCCGGCTTCCTTCACCTATAGCTCGCCTGTGGCCGTCGGGACCGTGCTGCCGGAAACCGGTGTCACATATTATGACGTTCCTGCCGACTACGGCGTCACGCAATACCGCTACACCGTGGTAAACAACAGCCCTGTGCTGGTAGAGCCGCGGACACGCCGTGTGGTCCAGGTCATTCAGTAACGGCCCGCACCACAAATAAAGCAAGGAGCCCTGGGAGTACTCAGGGCTCCTTGCTGCGTTTGCTGCTTGGAGTTTTGATCTCTCGGTGCGGCCTGTGATTATTCCAACCTGCCCCAAATTTTCGGCGGAAGAACGCTGCCGAAGGGCAGATCATGCAGGCAGCCGCGAAATACGCCTCGATCCTCCGCGCCGACTCTGTATCTGACGTTCATTGACACGACGGCTACCTCCGTCCCGCAGATACTGCTTTGCCCGGCGGCCGGCCAGGTGATCGTTCCGCCGGTCACCCTGCCCAACACCACTTTCCCGTCGTTGAACAACAAATCGAAGTTGCCACCCAACAGGACGACACGACCGCCAAATCTTGGTTTGCCCCGATAGTCGACGGTCGCTGTCCACATGCCTTGGCCATTGCCGGGAAATTGTCTCCAGCCGTTTGCCACCTGCCCGCCGCCGCCGGTCCAGCCGGCGAACTGGACATCACAGGTGGCGGCCTGACCATCGATCGTGCAGGACGTGCCGACAAAATATTCGTAGCCGGAAACTCTGACGGGAAGCAGATCGGCGGATGCCGCCACGATGCCGAGGCCGAGCACGGTCGCCGTGGTAACTGCGTAATGTCCGATTTTCATTGTGGTCGCCTCCGTCGAAACGAACCCCCCAGGAGAGTTCTGATGATGTCAGAATCATCATCGCTTGCAAGCGAGCGATTGTCCGCCAGCAGACGTCTTGAGCGGGGAACTTTCGGAAGGATTAGCGGATTACTTCTGTAAGTCAGGTTCACCAGGAGGCAAAGTTCATGGACTGGAATCGTGTTGAAGGAAACTGGAAGCAGGCGAAGGGCAAGATAAAGGAACAGTGGGGAAAGCTCACGGACGACGACCTCGACGTCATCAATGGCCGGCGCGACCAACTGGAAGGTAAGATTCAGGAACGTTACGGCTATGCGAGAGATCAAGTGCGGCGCGATGTGGACGACTGGTACGCCAGTCAGACTTGGTGATCGCGTCTCGCCTCTAGCCTAAGTCCACCGTTTACGTGGTTGAATGCGAAAGCCCCGGCAGAATACCGGGGCTTTCTTTATGCGTTCACCCCACGCCGGTGAAATCCGGGGGCATCGTTGAACTCTCGGTTGTCATGGCCGGATTTATTCCGGCCATCCCAATGAGCCAAGCAGTGCGTTGCGGAGCGAGATGGCCCGCAACAAGTGCGGCCATGACGAAGGAAAAACAGTCGCGGTGACCTTGCTGTGCGGCTGCACCGCTCACCCTCCCCTGGAGGGGAGGGTAAAGAAACCCTCCGCTCATTCCCGCGCAAACAGGGATTTCACCAGCCCATGTTGCTGGTCATCGCCTGCGTACACCGAGGCCACGCAGGGCGCGTTCTGCGCCGCCACCGAAGCCACGCATCGCGCGGTCTACGCCGCCACCGAAGCCACGCATCGCGCGGTCTACGCTGCCGTGCGCCGCGAAGCTCCGCCGGTCCCAATCTCCCTGCATGCGCATTTGGCTCGGCCGATGCCGATCTGCCTGCATACGCATTTGGCTCCGCCGGTCCCGCTCTGCCTGCATACGGATTTGCCTTCCACCGTCGGCGCGCAGGTCACTGCGACGCGCCGCGGGATTTTGCACGAGGCGCCTTTGCGATGGGTCGGCGCGTTGTACCTGCTTGTTGGAGGCTGGTTTCTGCGCAGCCTTCCTGTCGGAGGCGGCGCGATTGTCGATATTGGCTCGGCGATCCCGCCGGTCGCCACCGGCAACCCCGTCGGTATCGCGCGACAGTTTCCGTGCGGCACGGCTGTCGCGATTGCGGTCAAACTTGTCCGCCACGTCGCGGTTCTTGTATCGCACGCCGCGGCGGTGGTCGGGATTGTGGCTCCACCGCGTGGCATCCCTGTTATGGTCATTGAAATTCCGGCGATGGTGGATGTGGCGGCGGTGCCAATCGAAGTCGCCACCCCACCAGTGGTCGTGCACCACCCAGGCGCCGACGCCGAAAGCTGCGAAGACGATGCCGGCCGTCAGCGGGTCGGGGCCATAATAATAGCCGGGCCAATAATAAGGCGGATAGTCCGGATACGGCCATTCCCCGTAAACGACCGCCGGATCGTAGTGAGGCACGTAGACCGTGTCGGGCTTGGTCGCCTCGATCACAATCGCGTCCCGGCTGCCCTCCCGCCGCCGCGACACTTTCTGCTCATCGGTCGTCTTGGTCGCCGCGATCACAACCGCGTCCCGGCTGCCCTCCTTCTGCCGCGACACTTTCGGCTCGTCGGCCGTCTTGGTCGCCGCGACAACCGTGTCCCGGCTGCCCTCCCTCTGCCGCGACACTTTCTGCTCGTCGGTCGTCTTCAGCTTGCCGTGCGACTGGGCGATTGTGCGCAGTCGCTGCACCGCGTCCATCAGATCCGGTTGCTGGGCCAATACCGCGTCGCCGAGCTTTTCCGTCCAGTCGAGTTTGTCGCTCATCATGGCGAGCACATTTGGTGTCGCGGTGAGTTGTTTGACGCTGTAATCCCAGGGCTGCCGGTCGGCGGCAGCCTTCAGTTCACTGCCCTGCAGCGACTTGTTTTCTTCCAGCCAATGACGGGCCTCGACGACCTCCCGCGGATAGGTCGCGGCCATCAGCACGCGGGCCAGAAGCGCATCGGGATAGAGCGCGATCGGCGCGACGAGCTGATCCAGCTCGGCCTGCGAAAACGTTTCCTGCGGTTCACCTGATTGTGTTTGCTGCGGCGGGTTTGCGTTATCGGGCGGCGGCGCCTGAGCGCCGGCACCGTTTGCGAAGAGAATAAAGGCGCCTGCGGCAGTGGCGGTCAGAAGCCGGGTAAAAAGGGGGGCCATTGGACGCTTCCTCTTGCATGGGGTTTCTAAGGTAACGCCCCATTAACCAAGAGTTTCCCTTCATCGGCGGCGCTTTTCGCCGCCACATACCCCCGCCTCATCCTGAAAGAGCAGCCGAAGGCTGCGTCTACGATTACCCCTGGGAAAATTGCACCTGTTATCTCGTCATGCCCGGGCCTGTCCCGGGCATCTCGAACCAAGAGTTTCCCTTCATCGGCGGCGCTTTTCGCCGCCACCTACCCCGCCTCATCCTGAAAGAGCAGCCGAAGGCTGCGTCTACGATTACCCCTGGGAAAATTGCACCTGTTATCTCGTCATGCCCGGGCCTGTCCCGGGCATCTCGATTCCAGGGGCATTGCGTCCCTAAACGAGATGGCCGGAACGAGTCCGGCCATGACGACCGTAAGGCCAACTCCGCTCATTGCCGCGCCAGCGGCAATCCAGGTGCCAAACATTCACAGCTTGCAGTTCTGAGTCTCCGCCGGAGTTTACCCCGACTTTGATCGGGGCGCGGACGAGTGGCGCGCTACGCGACAGCGCATGCGGCGGCTTGCTAGCGCGAATGCTTTCGGACAGCCCTGAGCAGGTGCCACTTCGCGCCCCTGCCGCGCGTTTGCGGATCGAACCTCTCGCCGGCGAAACGCGCCATCAGCTTTTCCGCCTCCTCCTGGAGCGAAAAGCAAAAGACGTAATGCCATTCGTCATTCTTGACGACAGCGTGGCCGCGCGGCGCGAGCGAGCGCAGGTCAGCGCAGAAAGATGCGACCGTCTGGTAGTTCGGCTCGGAATAGCAACGCGCGGGCAGAATGACCTGATACGGATACTCCCGATCGATGATGGCTGAGGAAATCTCTCCTTTTCTCCGGACCAACTGCCGCTCCCTCTCTTGCGTGCTTTATAGTGCGTTCAACATTCTCAATCCCGGAAAGGATTGTGTTTCCTTCCCTGGATTGAGACGCAACTCGATCACCGGCGTTTTTGATGGTATAGGCGATCCGCGCGGCATAGAAGATATCGTTTTCATTTTTCAAACAGACACCGAAGCCGTATGAAAAACCCGCGTTGTTGACTGTGGTGAACGAAGCATCGAGCAGGCAGATATCATCGCGGCGTTGCGTGCGCGACGTGGCCGGGGGCCGACTTTCAAGCTAGTCTCAGCTTTTCGAAGCGCCGCCGTAAAAGCCTTGAAGGAGGGGACAGAATGTTTAGGCACCTTTCGTTTGCAATAGTGCTTGCCGCGTTAGCGCCCGTAAGCTTGGCCAACGCGCAGCAACTCCCGGCGATGACCCAACAAACTCAGACTATCAAACGAACACCCCTGCAGAAATTCGACGTTCCGGGCACAAACTTTGAAACGGTGATCGGCATGGCGGAGATCGTGCCCAACGTGAGCATCGGTCGTCACACCCATCCGGGGCCGGAATCCGGCTTCATGCTCGATGGCGATATGGTGCTGATGGTGGAGGGTTTACCGGACAAAACGGTGAAGACCGGCGAGAGCTACCAGGTTCCATCCGGTGCCATTCACGACGCCAAGACAGGGCCGCAAGGGGCAAAAGTAATCGCGACTTACGTCGTTGAGAAAGGAAAGCCACTCGCTTCCCCAGCGCCCTAACCAAGCACGCGGTTACTGCCGTCTGCGCTAGTTGGGTCGATCAGCTGTGTGGAGACTTCCTTCCATGATCCAAGCTTAAGCCTCACGTTATCGTTGATGGCGATAGCGAGCCAGGCGGGCTCCGACTCGATCCGATCCAATCGGATTTCGGTGTTACTGATCTTGTAGTTGAATGTTGCATCGAGAGGCTCAAGGGTTTCGGAACCCCGTCTGTTTGCAGCAAGCGCCTCGGCGATGGATGAAAAGCAACTGGCTTTTCCAGCTGGTTGATTGACGGCGGTCAAGCCAGTGATGCGGACAACACCGACATGAAGGTCCGGAGTACCATCTATTTGTGCCCAGTCGGCCCGCACGTCAGCGCCACGACGAATGAACCGTGCCCCGTAACAAGCGCCGGTTTTCACAGCGAGAAGATGTTCAGCGTAGATTGCCACCCGCCAAGCGGCCTCGATCGTCTGCATTCCTTCAGCGATTTTTTTCTGACGCAAAGCCTTCTCGGGTTGAGGAGCCGGGTCTAGCTCTGTCTTGGGGGCGTCTGGCTGGTATGGGGCCGGGTCTTGCTCGGCCTTGGGCTCGGGGCCAATCTGGGCCGGCGTTGACGTTATTGCAGGCGGATGTTCTTGCGACGAGATTTGCACCCGTTGCCGCTCGAAAACGATACCGGCAACGAATACTGCTACGAGCACGGGCACGGATATAGCTGTGTAGGCGAGAATCCGGCCCGCTAATTTCTTTTGCGCTGTTTTGGCTGTTTCGCTCATACGTTGGGCGCGCGTGTGGAGTGTCGTCTGTAACTGAATGGAGCTTACCAGAAGCGCCATGCCAAAACTCACGCGTGTTTTGGAAACCGTTCTCTACGTTTCCGACCTCGATCGGGCTGCAGCCTTTTACGAGCGCGTGCTTGGGCTGACCTGCATCCACCGTGATCACCGCATGCGGGCATTCGATGTTTCCGGCACCGGCGTGCTCCTGCTGTTTCCGGAAGGTGGCTCGCTGCAGCCGGTGGAGACGCCCGGCGGATCCATCCCGCCACACGACGGCTCCGGCCCTATGCACGTGGCCTTCTCCATCGCCGCTGACGAACTGGAGGCGTGGCAGCAGCACCTCATGAATAATGGCCTGGTGCTGGAAGGACGTACCCAGTGGCCGCGCGGCGGAGTGAGCGTCTACTTCCGCGATCCCGATGATCATCTCCTTGAGATCGCGACACCCGGCCTGTGGAAGGGATATTGAATGCGCGCATGCCTCACTTGTAACCACTTGGCGGGCTTGCGCGGTCCTCAGTAACAAACGCGATTGTTGATGCTGCACAAGCTGCACCCGGCTACGGGGAATCTGCGCTGGGTAGTCTTTTTGCCTTGCGCTTAATCCCAAGTTTCATATCTGAATGAGACTTGGGCTTTGCGCTCAGCAAGTCTTTCAGTGTTTGGTTAAGACTGGGTCTTTGGTTGGGTCGTCTTTTGTCATGGGCAACAAACCAAAAACCAGAGCTGTGATCTCTGTAGGCAAGATGCTACGGGAACTCTTCGCGGTACACGAGAATGGCAATGGCGATTTGCAAGTTATTCCTCGGACGAAGCCACATTCCAGCCCAACCTTTAAAACCGACCAATTTGATCGTCCAGTTATAGAGAAAGTGAGCACTTCGAACTCAATTGTCGAACAACATATTTCATTTCATCGCATGCTTCAGTCGGGCCGAGGAAGAAAAATTGGCCGAACTTTAGTGCTGCAAGACGGCAGGAAGCTAACGCATTCTGTAGTGGTTGAAGGTTTTAATTCGGAATTGATCTTCCCGGCCTTTCTAAGGTTCTACGGCAAAGTTTCAATGAAGCAATATGATCATACACCTCGAAACAAAGACCGCGTCGTCAATCTCGGCAGAACAAATGGCGCAACAGACGCGCCGTTAATCTGCGTACTGGCCGCTGGAAAAACTTTTGATCCAAGCAAACTGGTTTGGGGCGAGGCCTCAATAAAAGTGCTGGAATTTGGCCATTTCAACCTAATTGTGCTGTCGACGCGGATTGAATTTCCTGGTTTGAACTTTGGACAAAACGCTTTTCCGATTTCTGCGCCACCACGACTTCAACGGGGCCGACACATTGGATATTCCGATGAAGAGCCGGATTCCAATGGGCCACGCACAAGTGGTTAAGTTTCTGGATGAGACTTGCCATAGGCTAATGAAATCAGTCATGGAGGCGGTGTATGCTCGAAACTTCCCAAACTTGGTTTTCGAGGTAAAGGAATCGCTATCCTTCCCCCGCCTTCCAATGCTGCCGATAGAACTGGAAATGGACGGGATCTAGGCAGGCTTCGAGTGGCAAATAACCATTTGATCCTGCTGGCGCTCCCTACGGGAATCGAACCCGTGTTTCAGCCTTGAGAGGGCCGCGTCCTAGACCGCTAGACGAAGGGAGCGAAGGGCTTTGGAATTAAACAAGATCAGGGGTTAATGCAAGCGCGCGGGCGCGCGGGCGCGCGCTCGCATGCGCGCTCAGCTATTTCTGCTTGGCGATGATCTGTTCCTTGATGTCGTCATAGACGTTCTGCGGAACGATCTTCTTTTGCACCAGCTCGTCCTTGCCCTTGTAGGGCCGGCCCTTGATGATCGCTTCGGCGCGCGCGGGACCGATCGCCCTTCAGCGGCTCGAGCTGCGCCTTGCTGGCGGTGTTGATGTCGATGAGTTCGCCGGCAGGCGCCGTCGCGGCGCGGCTTTGCGGGCGTCGTGCGCGGGCTGCATGGCGCCGCCTTGCGCCAGCGCGGGGACAGCGGCGAAGACGGGAAGAACCAAACCAAGGATCAGGCCGTGAATGCGCATGGGTACCTCCGGGGTGAAAGCGCGCGCTCACTAACGACGCAGGATGCCGCCCAGAGTTCCACGCACGATGGCGCGGCCGATCGATCCGCCCCATCGAGCCGCCGATCGACTTGCCGATGTCGGCGGCGATCTTGCCGGCAACGCGGTTGGTCACCGTGCGGGTGACCTCGCGCGTCACCAGTTGCCCGGTGGACAGCCGCTTTCCGCGCGGCGCGGCTGGTGCCAAAAATGCCGCCGAGCGCATCGCCAAGCTTGCCCATAAAGCCGCCGTCCGCGGCCTCCGCCTCGGCGGTCTCGGTTGCCACCCGCTTTTGCAGCATCTCGTAGGCGGATTCCTGGTCGACCGCGGTGTCGTATTTGCCCTTGAGCGGGCTCGCCGCGATGACCGCGCTGCGTTCCGCGGGCGTGATGACGCCGAGCCGCGCCGAAGGCGGGCGGATCATCGTGCGCTCCACCATCGAGGGCACGCCATTGCCTTCCAGGAAGGAGACCAGCGCCTCGCCCTTGCCGAGTTCGGTGATGACCTGGGCGGTGTCGAGCTTCTTGTTCGGCCGGAAGGTGTCGGCGGCGGCTTTCACCGCCTTCTGATCGCGCGGCGTGAACGCGCGCAAGGCGTGCTGCACGCGGTTGCCGAGCTGCGCCAGCACCGTCTCCGGCACGTCGAGCGGGTTCTGCGTGACGAAGAAAACGCCGATGCCTTTCGAGCGGATCAGACGCACCACCTGCTCGATCCTTGACAGCAAGGCTTTCGGCGCATCGTTGAACAACAGATGCGCCTCGTCGAAGAAGAAAACCAGCTTCGGCTTGTCGACATCGCCGACTTCCGGCAATTCCTCGAACAGCTCCGACAGCAGCCAGAGCAGGAACGTCGCATAGAGCTGGGGATTCTCCACCAGCTTGTCCGCCGCCAGGATATTGATGATGCCGCGCCCGTCGCGGTCCCTGCGCATGAAGTCGTCGAGGTCGAGCGCCGGCTCGCCGAAGAAGGCATTGGCGCCCTGGTTCTCCAGCACCAGCAGCTGCCGCTGGATGGTGCCGACGGTCGCGGGCGATACATTGCCCAAAACTTTCTGCAGCTCGGTGGCGTTCTCGGCCACCAGGCCCAGAATCGCGCGCAGATCCTTCAGATCGAGCAGCGCCAGCCCCTGCTCGTCGGCGAGACGAAAGGCGACGTTGAGCACGCCTTCCTGGACGTCGTTGAGCTGCAGCATGCGCGACAGCAGCAGCGGTCCCATTTCGGAGACGGTGGCGCGGATCGGATGACCCTGCTGGCCGAAGACGTCCCAGAAGACGACGGGAAACTGGTCGGGCTGGTAGGTCAGGCCCATCGATTGCGCTCGCTGCACCAGCGCTTCCTTGGCCTCGCCCGCCGCGCTGACGCCCGACAGATCGCCCTTGATGTCGGCGGCGAAGACCGGCACGCCGGCTTGCGAAAAACCTTCGGCCAGCACCTGCAGCGTGACGGTCTTGCCGGTGCCGGTCGCGCCGGTGATCAGCCCGTGACGGTTGCCGAACTTCAGATCGAGCACTTCATACTTGCCGCTCTTGCCGACAACGATTGCGTTTTCGGGAGCGGCGCCGCCGCCGACGGGTTTCTTGGAGGCTTTGGCTGGGGTCTTCGACATGCTTCCTCTCATTTTCCGTGAAAATTAGCACCGCGCGGTGGGGCTGAACACTGGCCTATCGGCCGGTCGTGCCTCAGTTTGAAATCCTTGATTAGATCAAGGCATCGGCTGCCAAGGGGTTATCTTCTCCTCACCCTTGCGCACGACGCGCCAAGCGACCAAGTCGGCCTTCCCCAGCCCGACATCGGTTAGATCGTAATTCAAGGTCACAAGTTCTTCCGCCGCTCTCTGCGCGGTGTGAAACGGCCCATGCCAAGACGCGCTACCGTCGCGGTGCCGCACTACGCAGTAGTATTCTCCCCGGCTCTGCGGCATGGTGAATAAAAAGCGGCGCATCCTGCGATATTGCAGGATAGAAGCCTATTCGCCTAGACGCGGGAAATTCAAACTGAGGCATGACCCATCGGCAGGCGCGGCTTTACGGCTGCGCCAAGAACTTCAGCCGCCCGGCGGGCTGCAAAGTTTTTGCATCAAAGCTGCGGATCTCGGTGCTGTCGCCAATCTGAATCGTGACGATGATCCGCTCGCCGGCCGTGGCCGTGCTGATAATGCGCGCCCCTTTCGGCAGCGTGGCCGTCACCTCGACGATGCCCGCGCTTCCTTCCGCCTTGAAAAGGCGATAGCCGATAACGGCAAGCACCGCTCCGACAGCCACCACCGTGGTCAATGCCGAAGCCAGCATCAGCAGCCGCACCTTGGCGGCGAGGCGCGCGGCTTGCGGGTCGAGCGGCTCTTCGGATCCGGGTAATGAAGTGCTCATGACAATGTCGCAGGGCTCCAGTGAAGAAGTCGTCATCGCCGGCGAGGAAGCCGGCGAGCGGCTGGACCGCGTGCTCGCCGCCCGGATCGAGGCGCTGTCGCGCTCGCGTCTCAAGGCCCTGATCCTCGATGGCGCGGTGGCGATCGGCGGGCGCACGATCCTTGATCCGGGCTATCGCGTCAAATCCGGCGAGGTCGTCACCGTCGCGGTCCCGCCGCCGGAGCCGGCCGAGCCGCAAGGCGAGGATATTCCGCTCAAGGTGGTCTACGAGGACGACGATCTCATCGTCATCGACAAGCCGCGCGGGCTTGTGGTGCATCCGGCGGCGGGAAACTGGAGCGGCACGCTGGTCAATGCGCTGATCGCGCATTGCGGCGACAGTCTTTCCGGCGTCGGCGGGGTGCGGCGGCCCGGCATCGTGCACCGGCTCGACAAGGACACCACCGGCCTCATGGTGGTGGCCAAGAACGACGCCGCGCATCGCTCGCTCGCCGAGCAATTCGCCGACCACGGCCGCACGGGCGAATTGCGGCGCGGCTATCTGGCTTTCGTCTGGGGCGCGCCGGATCGGCCGAAAGGCACGATCGATGCCCCGCTCGACCGCCACCCGCATTCCCGCGACAAGCGGGCGGTGCGGCCAGGCGGGCGGGAAGCGGTGACCCATTGGGAGGTGCTGCACCGTTACACCGGCACCGACGGCAAGCCGGTGGCGAGCCTTCTCGCCTGCCGGCTGGAAACGGGAAGAACCCATCAAATCCGCGTGCATCTGGCGCATATCGGCCATCCGCTGCTGGGCGACGATACCTATGGTCCGGGCTTTCGGACCAAAGCCGTGCACCTGCCGGGCCCGGCCCAGGAGGCGTTGGCGGCCCTTGGAAGACAGGCCCTGCATGCTTATCTCTTGGTCTTAGAACACCCTACTTTGGGGGTGGTGCTGGAGTTCCGTTCGGAACTGCCGGCCGATCTCGCTCGTTTATCCAGCGTCCTGGCCGCAAATGGCGGGGCGCGGGCAGAGCCCTAATCCGGCGAAATCCGTAACCTATCAACGGCTTGCAGCGAATACGCTGAGAGCTGAGACTTTGTCGGCGCGGGCCACTTTTTTTGGCCCCGTTGGTCCTGTATGCTGCGTATGCGATCGGGTCTTCGCGGTCGCAGCATTTGGATGCGCCGTCGGCTCCCCGAAGCGGCGGCGCGAACCGCCCGCCGGATCCCGGGGGCAGCAACTTGGAGGGCGCTTACTATGGCCCGTTCCTCGGCCTTGCCGATCCTGACGGCCGAATCCGGTCTTACCCGCTATCTGGAAGAGATCCGGCGGTTCCCGATGCTGGAACCGCAGCAGGAATACATGCTGGCCAAGCGCTGGCGCGAGCACGGCGACCGCGACGCCGCGCATAAGCTCGTCACCAGCCATCTGCGTCTGGTCGCGAAAATCGCGATGGGCTATCGCGGCTATGGCCTGCCGATCGCCGAGGTCATTTCCGAAGGCAATGTCGGATTGATGCAGGCGGTGAAGCGATTTGAGCCGGAGAAGGGATTCCGCCTCGCCACTTACGCCATGTGGTGGATCAAGGCGGCGATCCAGGAATACATCCTGCGCTCCTGGTCGCTGGTGAAGATGGGCACCACCGCCAACCAGAAAAAATTGTTCTTCAACCTGCGCAAGGCCAAGAGCAAGATTTCCGCGCTCGACGAGGGCGACATGCGGCCGGATCAGGTCAAGCTGATCGCGCAACGCCTTGGCGTGACCGAGCAGGACGTCATCGACATGAATCGGCGCCTGGGCGGCGATGCCTCGCTCAACGCCCCGATCCGCGAGGAAGGCGACGCCGGCGAGTGGCAGGACTGGCTGGTGGACGACTCGCCAACCCAGGAGCGCATCCTGGCCGAGAGCGAGGAAGCCGATAACCGCCATGCCGCGCTGGTGCAGGCGCTCGACGTGCTGAACGATCGCGAGCGCCGTATCTTCGAGGCCCGCCGGCTCGCCGAAGACCCCATCACGCTGGAGGAATTGGCAACGGAATTTGGCGTCTCGCGCGAGCGCGTGCGGCAGATCGAGGTGCGCGCTTTCGAGAAGGTGCAAAAGGCGGTGAAGAACCGCGTCGCCACCATGGAGGCGCCGGAGGCGCGTCCCGCCGTCGCCGCGCAATAACGTCACTGCACAGCTTTTGCTTCGTCATGGCCGCACATAGCCCGCGAAGACGGGCGTAAACGTCCTTATGTTGCGGCCATCTCGCTTAGCAATGCACTGCCTCTCGCATCGGGATGGCCGGAATAAATCCGGCCATGACAACCGAGACGTCACCGTATCAGCGCTGCTGCGGCGGATTCTGACCCCAGGCGTTCAAGGCCTCCTCGAAAACGCGGTCGCCGGGAACGCCTTTTTCTATCGCCAGCAACGCGCGCTGCCCGTTGTTATAGACCATGCGGATGTGCAGCCACGGCCGCTCCTTCAGCAGTTGCACGTTGCGCTTCACGTCGCTCTCCACCGAGGACAGACCGACCAGGAAAAAGCCGTTGGTGACTTTCACCCGCAATCCGGTAAGCGGCGCGCCGCTTTTCTGTTCGGTATCTTCCATCAGCACGTTCGGAACGTCGTTGATACCGCCGGGCTGAAAATCCGCCGGCGTACTGAACAGGATCTCGATGGTGTGACTGGCCGGAAGTGACTCCTCCAGATTACGCCGTATGGTGAAATTCATCCGCACGTGGCGTTCCGGGATTTCCACTTCGGCCTTTACCGCGACGTCCGCGGGCTGACCGGGTCCGGGAGAGGACGTCTCCGTGCGCCAGATCACCGAGCCGACATATTGCTTGCGCTCCTGCGGATCGGCTTGTTGTTCATAGAGCACCGCGCGCTGCGCTACGGCGGCTCCGGCATTGCGCGCGGGACGCGCGGCTGAATCCTGCTGCTGTCCGCCACCGATCCGGTCGGAAATTTTCGGCCGTCCCTGCGGGGCTTCCTTCGACGCCTGGGTGGCGGGGCTGCGGCCCGACTGAAGCACCCCGCCGCTTCCCCATTCGAGGTAGGCAAAGATGCCCGCCGCCACCAGCACCACGATGACAGCGAGGCCCAGGATGATGCGGGCGGCGCCGCTCCACCCCCGACGCAGCGGCTGGTCTTGCGCCTCCTCAAATTCCCCCAGATCCAGGGGCGGCGGAACCGGACGCGCACTCGGAAGGGGGCGCGGTTCACGGCGCGGCGGTGGCGGACGCATCTGCTCCGGTGGTGTCAGACGATCCGGCCTGGGACGCGTCTGCTCCGGGGGTGCCAGATTATCCGGCCTGCGACGCGTCTGCTCCGACGGTGTCAGATTTTCCGGCCTGGGACGCGGCTCTAGGTGCTCGCTTTTGTTCGATGGCGGCGGGCCGGCGTCACGCATCGCGCGTGGCGGCCTGGCGGCCGAAGCCGCGCCTTCCCCGCGATCGTCTGCTTGCCCGACTCCGTCACGAAAGCCCTTGGGGCGTTCATTGACCGCAGGCGCATGCGCGCCGGAAAAGCGTGCAGGAGCCGGCGGCTCTGGCGGTGCGGCCTCGGATCGCGAAGCCGGCTCCCGCATTCCTGCGTGATCGGATCGCGAAGACGGCTCCCGCATTCCTCCGTAATCGGGCCGCGATGGCGGCTCGAACGGCGGCGGTTGCTCGTCCCGGCTTGGCTCCGGCGGCGCTTCTGCCGGCGCCACCGGCTCGCGGTCAGGCGCTGCCCTGCCCTCCGGCTCCGGCGGCGACGCGAGATTGTCGAGCTCTCTTCGCAACTCGTCCCAATCCGGCGGCGGCATCTCGGTGCGTGTGACCTCCGGCGGAGGCGGAGGCGGGGGCGGCGGAGGCGGCGGCGGAACAAAGGAAGCCGGTTTGTCCGAGGCTGGCCGCTGCGCCGTGGGGTTGGCGCGCGGCCATTCTGAAGATGGCTGCCGGGGCCGCCGCGCCGCTTCCGCTTCCACCTTGCGGATCGCTTCTTCCAGCGCCAGACGCTCGCGCGTGATGTCGGCTTCAGTCAATGCCGGCTCGACGCCGCGCAGCTGCGCGACCAGGGCCGTGCGCGCGCGCTCATACAGCGCACGGCGGGCTTCGCCGGTGCCGTTGTCGAGACCGGTGACGGCGCGGGCGATCAGCGGATAATAATCGGCCATCTTGCCTTATGCCTCGAACGGATTCTGCATCAGGATCGTGTCCTCACGCTCCGGACTGGTAGAGAGCAGCGCCACTGGACAGCCGACCAGCTCTTCGACGCGCCGCACATATTTGATCGCCTGCGCCGGCAGATCGGCCCAGGAGCGCGCTCCCGCGGTGGCATCCTTCCAGCCGGCGATCGTCTCATACACCGGCTGGACCTCTGCCTGCGCCCGCTCCCCGGCGGGCAGATAATCGATTTCCCGGCCGTCCAGACGATAGCCGATGCAGACCTTGATTTCATCAAATCCATCAAGAATGTCGAGCTTCGTCAGGGCAAGACCATTGATGCCGCTGGTGCGGACGGTTTGTCGCACCAGCACGGCATCAAACCAGCCGCAGCGCCGCGCCCGTCCGGTCACGGTGCCGAACTCGCGGCCGCGCTCGCCGATCAGCTGCCCGACCTGGTTTTTTTGCTCGGTCGGAAATGGCCCCTCCCCCACCCGCGTCGTATAGGCCTTGCAGATCCCAAGCACGTAATCGATCGCGGTCGGCCCGAGCCCGGAACCGGTCGCGGCCTGCGCCGCCACCGTGTTGGAAGAGGTGACGAAGGGATAGGTGCCGTGGTCGACGTCGAGCAGCGCGCCCTGCGCGCCTTCAAACAAAATGCGTTTGCCTTCACGCCGCTTCTCATCGAGCAGCGCCCAGACGCAGTCCATGAAGGGCAGCACGTAAGGCGCAATGGCCGCGAGCTGATGATGGATCACGCGCGGCTCGATCTCCTTCATGCCCATGCCGCGGCGAAGCGCGTTGTGATGCGCGAGCAGCCGATCGATCTTCGGACCGAGAGCATCCATGTCTTTCAGGTCCATCAGCCGAATTGCGCGCCGGCCAACTTTGTCTTCATAGGCCGGGCCGATGCCGCGGCGCGTGGTGCCAATCGCGGTGGCGGTGTTCGAGGTCTCGCGCAATGCGTCGAGCTCTTGATGCAGCGGCAGGATCAGCGTGGCATTCTCCGCCACGCGCAGATTGTCCGGGGTGACGGAGACGCCCTGTTTCTCCAGCCGTTCGATCTCTTCGATCAGCGCCTGCGGATCGAGCACGACGCCGTTGCCGATGAGCGCCAGTTTACCTGGGCGCAGCACGCCGGACGGCAGCAGCGACAGCTTATAGGTGGTGCCGTCGATGACGAGTGTGTGGCCGGCGTTATGACCGCCCTGGAACCGGACGACGATGTCGGCCTGCTCCGATAACCAGTCAACGATTTTCCCCTTGCCTTCGTCCCCCCATTGGGAGCCAACCACCACGACATTCGCCATGCAGAATCCTTCCCCCAGGGGGCAGCGGCGCCCGCTTCCGCAGCCGCACCATCCGCGATGGGGCTTAGACCGGGATTAAAGGATGACGGCGTGCGAGGCAAGGTGAAGCCATACCCAGCCTCGACACGCCGCCGAAGTCAATTAATCAGCTTTCTCAGACTCTTGCGACCTTTCTATGCAGGCGGGGTCAGGACTCGGGAGCGAACTGTACCGTCTTGTCCTTCGGCCAGCGCACCCGCCAGCCGAGCTTGATGTCGCGGCTCTCGCCGGGTTTTGCTTCGAATGCCCATTCCAGCACCCCGCGGCGGTCGCGCAGATCGCGCTTGGTCGGCGACGTGGTGATCGGCAACATCTCGACCTGAATGTCTTCGCTATCGCTGACCGGCACCTGATCCTCAATCGCAAACTGGACGGCGAAGTCGTGGCCGTTGCGAATGGAGGTCTTGAACTCGCGCTCATCGACCTTGGACGAGCCGATCAATCCGGCGGTGCCTTCGAGGCGGCGCGTCACCGTGCGGGTGATCTTGACCTTTTCATCGGCGCCGAAGCCGAGCCGCACCGTCTCGTCCTTGGCGGCGAGCGCCATCGGACTGTGACCGACGAAGACGCCGTCGCGATAGATGGCAGCCCGGCCTGGCAACAGCGGGGCGTCGTCGCTGTGCTTGAAGCTGGCCTGCAGGAAGGCGGTCTCGCTCAGCGCCGGCACCGCATGCACCATCAAGTCGGGTGCGAGGGTGGTCGAGGCAATGCGGAAGCTCTTGGCGCCCTGCCCGGCAGGCACCGCGATCCGGCCGGGGACGCGGAACACAACCTGGAAGCCACCGGCATCGAGTTCGGCCTGCTGCTCCTCGGCCTTCCTCTCGCCTGCAAGTCATTCGCCGCGGCGAAAGCGTCATCCAGGGCGGCGCCGGCGGCTGGCGCATCAGAGCGCTGTACCTCCGACAAGCTGGAACGCGGCGCCGCCGGCCGCGCCGCGACCGGATAGCGGACGATCAGCGGCCGCAAATCCGGCGCGCTGCCGCCGCGCGCGGTGCGCACGGTGGAGACCGCAAGCGCGACATCGGCCCAATCCTCGCCGGTGGTCTGCACGATCTGCGCCCGGCGGATCAGCTCCAGCGCGGGCTTGCGCTCTTTTGAGCCGGTGTCGAGCCGCGCGTCGTAGACCGGAGTCCAGCGCGCGCCCCGCACCGCATAGGTCACGCGCAGCAGAACGGGGCTGGGAGCGTCCGCGTTCAAGTCGATCCGGACTTCCAGCTTGTTCGGCGGTGCGATGTTGCGCTCGGTCTGCAGGCGCGCAATCTCGCGGTCGATTTCGCGCTGTTTAATGGTGGCGTTGCGGATTGCGCTGCCCGCCGTCGCGATCTCCTCGGCGACGGCGGCGAAGGCCAGACGCCACTCGGCGAGCGGCCGGGCTTCGCCCTTCTCGCCAAGACCGGTGGGCGAGGCTTCGGCAAAACGCTCGGCGAATTTGCGGCGCGCCGTCGCAGCCGCAATCTCGCCATCGAGCGCTGCGCGCTGATCGCGCAATGCCTCCAGCCGGCGGTCGATCTCGGGCACGTTTGCGGGCGGCGTGGGCAAGGGGTGCCGCGCATCGACGGCGCCGATGACGAGGCGCTCGCCCCCCTCGCCTTCGACCCGCAGTGAGGATGGATCAAGCGCGAGCGGGAAATCGCGCGCAAACAGAGTCGAGTTGCCTGCCGGCAGATCGAGCCGGATCAGGCGGGTCACCGTGGCCCCGTCCGGGTAGACGGTGACCGCGTCGATCTGCGAGCTGGTTTCGATTTCGGCCGCCAAAGCAGGCGCGGCGGCGATCAGGGCGATGCTGGCAACGAATGACAGGAAATAATGGCGCATGGCGCTCCCTCCGATAGGAATTTTCAAACCTTGGAAGGAACCGGCGAAATTTGGGTTTCCGTGGGGCGCGATGGCGGCGACATCGCGGCTGCGGGAAAATGCGTAAATGAAAATGCGTTAATGTTGAGCGGCCGGCATCAACAATTGCGCATCAAACAAACGCCGTGCGACCGATCAAAATCTGAGCGGCTTTGCCTGCTTAACCTGCGGCAAGTCCTGCACTTTCTTCAGCACTTCGGCCGGAAGCTCGCCGTCGATCTCGATCAGCGACACGGCGTTTCCGCCCGGGGTCTCGCGGCCCAGATGGAAGGTCGCGATATTGATTCCGGCATCGCCGAGCACCGAGGAGAATTTCCCGATGAAGCCCGGCTTGTCGACATTGGTGATGTAAATCATTGACGGGCCAAATTCCGCGTCCATACGAATGCCTTTGATATTGACGATGCGCGGGCGGCCGTCGGCGAACACCGTGCCGGAGACATGCCGGGACTGCCGCTCGGTGGTCACCGTCACCGTGATCAGGTTCTCGTGGTCGCCTGCGCCTTCGCGCGTCATCTCCTCGATGACCATGCCGCGATCCTTGGCCACCACCGGAGCCGAGACGACGTTGACCTGTCCCAGCATCGGCTTCAGCAGGCCCGACAGCGCGGCCGAGGTGAGCGCTTTGGTCTTCATATGCGCCACCGAGCCCTCGTAGCAGAGCTGCACCTTGATGATGCCGCTTTCGGTGAGCTGGCCGGCGAAGGAGCCGAGCTTTTCCGCGAGCATGATGTAAGGCTTCAACTTCGGCGCTTCCTCCGCGGTAATGGAGGGGAAGTTCACCGCGTTGGAGATCGCGCCGGTCAGCAGATAATCCGACATCTGTTCGGCGACCTGCAGGGCGACATTCTCCTGCGCCTCCGCGGTGGAGGCGCCGAGATGCGGCGTGCAGATCACGTTCGGATGCCCGAACAGCGGATTATCGACCGCCGGTTCCTCGACGAAGACATCAAAGGCCGCGCCCGCGACCTGGCCGGAATCGAGCGCCTGGCGCAGCGCGTTTTCATCCACCAGCCCGCCGCGCGCGCAATTGATGATGCGGACGCCCTTTTTCATCTGCGCGATGGCATCGGCATCGATGATGTTTTTGGTTTTGTCGGTCAGCGGCGTATGCAAGGTGATGAAGTCGGCACGCTTGAACAGCTCCGGCAGAGCGACCTTCTCCACACCGAGATCGATGGCGTGCTCCGGAGACAAAAAGGGATCATAGGCGATCACCTTCATCTTCAGGCCTTGCGCGCGGTCGGCGACGATGGAGCCGATATTGCCGCAGCCGATGATACCCAGCGTCTTGCCGGTGATCTCGACGCCCATGAAGCGGTTCTTCTCCCATTTGCCGGCCTGGGTGGAGGCGTCGGCCGCCGGGATCTCACGCGCCAGCGCGAGCATCATGGTGATGGCATGTTCGGCGGTGGTGATGGAATTGCCGAACGGGGTGTTCATCACGATCACGCCCTTGGCGGTCGCAGCGGGGATTTCGACATTGTCCACGCCAATGCCGGCGCGGCCGATCACCTTCAGCTTGTTTGCCTTCTCCAGCATCTTCGCCGTCACCTTGGTGGCGGAGCGAATGGCAAGGCCTTCGTAATTGCCGATGACCTCGGCGAGCTTGTCCTTGTCCTTGCCGAGGTTCGGCTGGAAATCCACTTCCACCCCGCGATCCTTGAAGATCTGCACGGCGGCGGGCGAGAGGGCATCGGAGATAAGCACTTTGGGCGCCATGGGAGTCTTTCATCTGTTTGTGGTCATCACCCGCGAAGGCGGGTGATCCAGTAATCGCAGCCTTTCGTATTCATGTTCGTACGATGAGGTTTACTGGATGCTCCGCCTGCGCGGAGCATGACCAGCAAGATCGTCATGCCGCCTTAGCCAGCGCTTCCTTCGCCCGAACGAAGGCCCAGTCCAGCCACTGGGTCAGCGCCTCGACGTCGTCCGTCTCGACGGTCGCACCGCACCAGATACGCAGGCCCGGCGGCGCGTCGCGATAGGCATCGATGTCATAGGCGACGCCCTCCTTCTCCAGGATGGCGCCGAGATTCTTCACAAAAGCGGCCTGCGCGTCCGCCGGCAGCTTCTGAATCTGCGGATCGACGACCTTCAGGCAGACCGACGTGTTGGAACGGATGGCCGGATCCTTGGCAAGGAAGTCGATCCAGGGCGTATGCGCGGCCCAGTCGGCAATGGCTTTCGCATTGGCATCGGAGCGCGCGACCAGGGCGCTTAAGCCGCCCAGCGATTTCGCCCATTGCAATGCGTCAAGATAATCCTCCACGCACAACATGGACGGCGTGTTGATCGTCTCGCCTTCGAAAATGCCTTCGATCAGCTTGCCGGCATTGGTCAGGCGGAAGATCTTGGGCAGCGGCCACGGCGGCGTATAGGTCTTCAGGCGTTCTGCGGCGCGCGGGGAGAGAATCAAGACGCCATGCGCGGCTTCGCCGCCCAAAACCTTCTGCCAGGAGAAAGTCGCGACATCGAGCTTTTGCCAGTCCAGCTTCTGCGCAAAGGCGGCGGAGGTCGCGTCGCAAATGGTCAGACCCTCGCGGTCTGCCTTGATCCAATCGCCATTGGGAACCCGGACGCCGGAAGTCGTGCCGTTCCAGGTGAAGACCACATCGGTGGCGAAATCGACCTTGGAGAGATCCGGGATTTCCCCATAGGCCGCTTTCACCGTGGTCACGTCCTTGAGCTTGAGCTGCTTGACCACGTCGGTGACCCAGCCTTCGCCGAAGAACTCCCACGCCAGCATGGTGACCGGCCGCGCACCAAGCAGCGACCACAAGGCGATCTCGACCGCGCCGGTGTCGGAAGCGGGAACGATGCCGATACGATAATCGGCGGGCACTTCCAGGATTTCGCGGGTCTGCTCGATGGCGCGCTTGAGCTTCGCCTTCCCGATCTTCGAGCGGTGCGAGCGGCCCAATACGGCGTCGGTGAGGACTTGCAGGCTCCAGCCAGGGCGCTTGGCGCATGGGCCGGACGAAAAATGCGGATTGGACGGCCGCACGCCGGGCATCGGATTCGTCATTAATCTATCCTTCCAGATAGGCGCCCCTCGGTGGGGAGGGGTTTCCCGCCGCCGGAGTTAAGGAAGGGCGGGCGCGGCGTCAAGCGCATCTGCAAAGGAAAACGCGCGGCGAGTCATCCCCGCCGCGCGCGCCGCTGCCACAAAAGCTTCAGATCGCCGTGATCAATCCAGAACGTAACGGAAGCCGAGCCGGACCTCGTCCGCCGACATCTCCTTGAACGTCAGCTTGTTGCCGCCGATCCTGCCGGTGGTGACGTCGCCCATGTTGACGTGCCGATAGCCGGCATCGATGTGCATATTCCCCATCAGCCGGTAGCTGATGCCGGCCATATAGGCCCAGGCGAGATTCCAGCTGCCGGCGGAATCGGCATCGCGCGGCACCCCGTCGGAGGCAATGCTGAAATTGGCTGCCTGCAGGTGCGCGAAGCCGATGCCGGCGCCGATATAAGGCGTGAAGCCGGCCCAGGTGCCGAGATCGCCATAGACGTTCACCAGTCCGGTGACGCTGTCGATCTTGGCGGTGAAGTCATTGGTCCGGACGGTGCTGTCGCCGTTGAAATCCACCTTGGTGCCATAGTCGACCGTGACGTCGGCGCGGAACCACTCCAATTTGTAACCGACGCCGGCGCCGAACATCCAGGTTTTGCTGAGAGCGTCGTGATCGCGCGCACCCGGCGGAGGATCCAGACTGACGACGCTGTCCACCTCGTTCCAGCGGTAACCGATGTCGCCGCGCAGGTACCAGCCGGAACTAAATTCATCCACCAGCAGCGGGGCGCTTTGAAGCAGCGGCGAAGAAGAATAACGGCCCATGTCGGCGGCGTTCGCGGCGCTGCTGAACACCAAGGCCAGCACGCCGATCGTTGGTACGGTTTTGCAGATACTGCACATTGCCAGAGTCCTTCGGTTACGCCCCGGCCCGGCACTCGCGCCAAAGCCTCATTGCCAGCTCAGAAACCATCTCAAACAGAAGTTAAGGCCTGATTAACCTTAATAGTCCGTAGCTTGCGTGCTTCCGCCGACGTCATCCCCGCTCAGCCCTTGGTGATGACCGGGAACGGAGCCGGCACATCGCAGCAGATCCAGCGCACACCGAGCTTGAGATCGTGCGAGGTGATGTCTCTGAACGTGGTCGGATTGTGCACTGTGTTGTTGCCGAGGAAATCACGGTGGTCGCCGGCGCGGCCATCGCCCAGGGATGTGTAGCGATACGCCAGCTCGATCGCCAAGTTGTTGGTGGCCTGGAAAGCGAGACCCGCATGCAACGCCCAGGCGAAATTCCACTGCAACTCATCGGGGCCGAAGGACACGCCGCCATTCGGTGTATTCACGTCGGTGAAGCCGCTGATGTTGACGCGGCTGACGCCGAGACCGGCGCCGACGAAGGGCGTGACACACCACCAGGTGCCGAGGTCGACATAGGCGTTGGCGAGCAACAGCCACTCCGACTTCTTCGCCCGGTAATCATTGGTGAAGCTGCCGGTGCCGAAGGTGAGCACGTCGAGGCCGTTATAGGTCGAGTTCATCCGGTATTCGCCGGTGACATCGAAGCGCAGCCAATTGTTGAACTGGTAGCCGACACCGAGACCGAACAAACCGGCGCTGTCGAAGTCGGAATTGATGACCTGCACCCGATCGGCGCGATCGATCAACACGTTCTCCAGCTTGTCGACCTCCTGATTCGTGAATCCGATATCGCCGCGCAGATACCAGCCGCCAAATTCCTCCGCACAGAGCGGCACGCCCGGCCACAGATGCGCTTGGGCGCGCGGAACGCAGATCGGCTGTGACGGTGGCGGTGAAACCGGGTCGGCGGCATTGGCCGCGCTCGCAGCCAGCATAACGGTTCCAGCCATCACCCAGGTGCGGGCACTGCGCATGTTCAGTTCCTTCTCTCACCGGCCTGGGGGGACCCCGGCCATACAAACAACTCGAGCGAAGGAACGATCTCAGAAAACCGTTAAGCGAGACTTAACCATGATTTTTAACGACGAATTTTAACCACGCTTGTCTAGCCATAGCGCGCAAAGCCCGCTGCTGCGGGCTTTTCACGAGCGCGGCCTTTAAGGATTAAGCAGGTTGGATCTGACGCGGGAACTTGCGGTCAGGCGGCGACGTGGTTGAGCGCGTCGACAATGCCGTCGACCACTTCCTCGACCAGAATCTTGTCGTCGCCCTCGCCCATCACACGGATGACCGGCTCGGTGCCGGACGGCCGGATAATGAGGCGGCCTTGCCGGCCAAGACGCTGCTCGGCGTCAGCAATGGCGGAACGCACCTCGGCATGTTCCAGCGGCTGGCCGTTCCGATAGCGGACATTTTTGAGGATCTGCGGCAGCGGATCGAAGCGGTGACAGACTTCGGAAACAGGCCGGTTGTTCTTCTTCACCACCGCCAGCACCTGCAACGCCGCGATGAAGCCGTCGCCGGTGGTGGCGTAATCCGACAGGATGATGTGGCCGGACGGCTCGCCCCCGACATTATAGCCGTGCTCGCGCATTTGCTCGAGGATGTAGCGGTCGCCCACCGGGGTCCGAACCAGTTCAATCTTCTGCCCCTTCAGGTGACGCTCCAGCCCAAGATTGGACATCACGGTGCCGACGATGCCCGGCCGCGCCAGCCGATCGTCCTCTTTCCAGCTCTCGGCGATCACCGCCAACAGCTGATCGCCGTCGACGAGGCGCCCGCGCTCGTCCACCACGATGACGCGGTCGGCATCGCCGTCGAGCGCGATGCCCACGTCGGCGCGCATTTCCACCACTTTGCGGCGCAGCGCCTCCGGCGCGGTGGAGCCGCAATCCTTGTTGATATTGAAGCCGTCCGGGTCGACGCCGACCGTGAAGACCTCGGCGCCAAGCTCCCACAGCGCACCGGGCGCAACCCGATACGCCGCGCCGTTGGCGCAATCCACCACCACGCGCAGACCCTCAAGGCTCATGTTTTTCGGCAAGGTGCGCTTGGCAAATTCGATGTATCGATCATGCACGCCGTCGATGCGCCTGGCGCGGCCGAGATCGGCGCTCTTGGCGAGGCGCTTGGAGACATTGCCGTCGATCAATTCCTCGATCTCAGTTTCAAGCTCGTCGGTGAGCTTGTAGCCGTCCGGCCCAAACAGCTTGATCCCGTTGTCGTCATAGGGATTGTGCGAGGCGGAGATCATCACGCCGAGATCGGCGCGCATGGACCGCGTGAGCATGGCGACGGCCGGTGTCGGCATCGGGCCGAGCAGCAGGACATCCATGCCGACGGAGGTGAAGCCGGCGACCAGCGCGGTCTCGATCATATAGCCGGAGAGGCGCGTGTCCTTGCCGATGACCACGCGATGGCGATGCTCGCCCCGCCGGAAGACTGTTCCGGTCGCCTGGCCAACGCGAAGTGCAAGTTCTGGGGTGATGACGCCATTGGCCCGGCCGCGAATCCCGTCGGTGCCAAAATATTTGCGGACCATAGTGTTCCTGTTCGAGCCTGTGGCGGGCGCGGCTATCTTACGGCGATCCATATTCAAATTGGGTAAAAAACCGCCAACATCCTTTATTCCTGGCGCGCATCCTTAAAAAATCGCCGCTGGGAAAAGCCCGCCTATTCCCCTGCCGTTTCAACGGCTTAATACCTCCCCGGTCAGGCACAATCCTTGTCTTTTTTGCTCGGCGCGGGCTGGGTCACATTGACCGGGTCGGACCCGGGGAAGCTCTCTTCCAAACCCTGATCCAGCGCTCTTTCCTTGGCATCGCGCTCCTTCTCCGCTGGCGGCTTTTTCACATCGGCTTCGCCGCCGCGGTTCTTGGTCGCGTGTCTCTTACCGGGACCTCCGGATTGAGCTCCCATTGGGCCTCTCCTTGGTTTCGTGAAGACTCCGAAACAACGCTTCGAAAGGGCTGGGGTTCCGCCGTAAGCCATTGCTAAACGGGCGCGCTATTCGCTTGCGGAATACAATGCTACGAAGCTCGGGGATTGCGTGAAGGTGGGGCCCAATGACCTCCATCACCTGCATTGACGACTTGCGGCAGCTTGCCCGCCGCCGGGTGCCGCGCGCCTTTTTCGATTATGCCGACCGCGGCTCCTATTCCGAAGAAACGCTGCGGGCCAACCGCGAGGATCTGCTGCGGCTGAAATTGCGCCAGCGTGTGCTGGTGGACGTTTCCGAGCGCGATCTCAGCACCAGCATTATCGGCGAGCCGGCTTCGCTCCCGTTCTCGCTCGCGCCGATCGGCCTTTGCGGCATGCAGCATGGCGATGGAGAGATTCTTTCCGCCCGCGCCGCGCAGGCAGCGGGCATTCCTTTCGCGCTCAGCACCATGTCGATCTGTTCGATCGAGGACGTGGCAGCGGCGGTCGACAAGCCGTTCTGGTTCCAGCTCTACGTGATGCGCGACCGCGGTTTCGTCCGCGCGTTGATCGAGCGCGCCATTGCGGCCAAATGCAGCGCGCTGGTTCTCACCCTCGATTTGCAGGTGCTCGGCCAGCGCCATGCCGATGTGAAGAATGGCATGACGGTGCCGCCGGAAATTCGCGTCAAGAACGTGCTCGACGTCATGACCAAGCCGGGCTGGGCGCTCAGCGTGCTGCGCGGTAAACGCAAGAATTTCGGCAATCTTGCCGGCCACGTCAAAGGCATGGAGAGCGTCAATTCGCTGGCGCATTGGATCGCCGGCCAATTCGATCCGTCACTGAGCTGGAAGGATGTGGAATGGATCCGCAGCCTCTGGCCCGGCAAGCTGATCCTCAAAGGAATACTCGACGTGGAGGACGCAAGACTTGCGGCCCAGTGTGGCGCCAGCGCCTTGGTGGTCTCCAATCACGGCGGGCGGCAACTCGACGGCGCGCCGTCGACGATCTCCGCCTTGCCGAAGGTCGTCGATGCGGTCGGCTCCGAGATCGAAGTGATGTTCGACGGCGGCATCCGCTCCGGGCAGGACGTGTTGCGCGCATTGGCGCTGGGCGCCCGCTCCTGCATGCTCGGGCGGGCCTATATTTATGGCCTCGGCGCTCTGGGCGAGGCCGGCGTCGCGAAGGCCATCGACATCATCCGCCAGGAGCTCGATGTCACCATGGCGCTGACGGGCACGCGGCGCCTTGCCGATATCGGCAAACACCTCGTGCTGGACGAAGCGCGCTGAATGCGCCGACGACAATCAAACGGCCCGGCTCAATAGGGGGGCGCGACCGCATGCCCCACGCGCGCGGGATGCTCGGCGCCGACCAAAGCGCTTTCGTCGTCAACCTGCAGCATCTCCGGCAGAGGCAGTGGCTCGAGGCCGGCGAAGCGGCGGTAGAGCGCACCCATGATGGCGCCGCAGATGATTGTCGGGCCGGCGGTGTACACGCTCGATGTGAACAGGGTCAACGGCGTCACGAGCAGCGCGCAAGTCAGGCCCATGCCCGCGCCGATGGCGGCATAGGCTGCGATGTGCCGGCATCCGCAGGCGCGCGCGACGAAATGCGTGAGCAACGTGAGAATGAGAGACGGCAGGAAGGTGATCATCAAAGTGATCAAGAACATCTGCGCCGGCAGCGCCAAAAACATGATCTGTCGCGACCACGGCGCGTGCATGTCGGAGATGAGCCCACCTACGGCGAAGAACAGCACGGCGGTGAGCATGGCCGGAACCAGCGCGGCAATGCCGCTCGCCGCGAGCGAGGTGCGTACCCGCACCGGGCCTACGAAGCGCAACTGCGCGTCGGCGTCAGCCGCGGGTGACGCCACTGCCATCAGTCCAGCTAGCTGATGATAGAGGAAGCCGGCGATCATGCCGGCGAGCACCGGCAGCACGCCGGATGTGACCGTGCTGCCTGTCGCGGGCGGCGCAAGGTAAAGGCCGTAGCGCAGCGCCAGCATATGGCCGACCGCCGTCATGACGCCACCCATCAACGCATAGGATAGGCGCCCGGCCATCATTCGACTTTGCAACACCCGATGGCCAGCGAATAGCAGGGCCGCGTCGATGGCGACCATAAGCACTAATGACAGGAAGACCGCGTCCGGCGTCGGGACGGCGATAGCCGGTGGCTGCGCCACCGAGCCGAGCGCTGCCATTACGGTGAGCACGGAGTACAGCGCCGCCACGGGAATAAGGGCAATGATGAAGGCGCGAGTTGAATTTCGAACCTGGTAGATGGACATAAGACATGCTCCGCGGTCGCGGCAGCATAGGCTACGCGCCCTTTCCGGTGGTTTTTGGAATTGCGTAAAGCTTTAATGGATGCGCGAATTAGCTCCCGCATCGGGGCTTCGCCGGGACAGGGCCGGCGCGATATCGATAAACACGCAGCGAGAATCAGTAAGCTGAAGGCGCCGACGACAATGAAAATACCCGGAGCAGATCATCCGATCTCGATCACGCCGCATTCCGGGCGGGTGCGCGTGCTCTTCAACGGTTGCGTGGTGGCAGACAGCAACCGCGCGCTGGCGCTGCACGAAAAGTCCTATCCGCCGCGCTTCTATATTCCACGCGAGGACGCGCAGATGACGCTGTTCGAGCGCACGGCGCACACAAGCCACTGCCCCTACAAAGGCGATGCAGCTTATTACTCCATCCGCGTCGGGGAGGCTGTCGGCGAGAATGCGATCTGGAGCTACGAGCACCCCTACCCCGCGGTTGCGGAGATCGCCGGCCGTCTGGCCTTCTATCCCAATCGCGTCGATGCGATCGAAGTCATGACGGCTTAGCGGCCAAAATCTGACCGCCCACGGCTAATTTTCTTGTCTGCTCACTCACAAAGCCGCCGGAAGCCGGGAACGGGCGGCTGTGGTCAGCATTTTCATTAAGAGCCTCCAACACGGAGGAACCTATGGCGACCAGCCGTTCCAATGTTCGGCGCCGTACGGAAGTACCGGCCGAACGCGAACGCATGGTCCGGGCCCAGCTTGCCGGCCGCGGCATCACGGATGAGCATGTTCTCGAGGCCATGCGGCGGGTGGCGCGGGATGCCTTTGTCGCACCCGGGATGGAGGAATTTGCCTACCAGGATAGCCCGCTGCCGATCGCGGAGGGGCAGACCATCTCGCAGCCTTACATCGTCGCCGCGATGACCGAAGCGGCGGAGGTAAGGCCGGGAGACCGGGTGCTCGATGTCGGTACCGGTTCCGGCTATGCCGCCGCCGTGCTCGCCGAGATTGCCGACGAAGTTTATACCATCGAGCGCCACAAGGCGCTGGCGGACAACGCCGGCGCGCGTTTCCAACGGCTCGGTTATCGCAACATCCATGTTCGCCATGGCGACGGCACGCTGGGTTGGCCGGAAGCAGCGCCGTTCGACGCCATCATTGTCGCCGCCGGCGGGCCGGAAATTCCCGCGGCGCTGCGCAATCAGCTCACAATCGGCGGACGGCTGATTATTCCGGTCGGCGATTTCATCCACCACCAGCGCCTGGTGAAGGTCGTGCGGCGCGGCGAACATGATTTCTCCGAACAGGAGCTGGAACCGGTGCGCTTCGTTCCGCTGATCGGCGAACAGGGCTGGGCCGACATCCATCCAAAAGCGGCGAGCCGCACGGCGGCAAAAGAACAGACTCCCGCCGATCTGATCCGCGAGGCGGCGATCCGCCTGCCTGCGCTGGACGATCCGGCTTTCGGAAAGCTGTTCGACCGCTTCGCACAGGCGCGGGTAGTGCTGCTCGGTGAGGCCAGTCACGGCACGTCGGAATTTTACCGGGCGCGCGCGGCCATCACCCGCCGGCTGATCGAGCAACACGGTTTCAGCATCGTCGCGGTGGAAGCGGATTGGCCGGACGCAGCGTCGATCGACCGCTACGTGCGTCACAAGCAGCCGCGGCCCGGAATCGATTCAGCCTTTCAGCGCTTCCCGACCTGGATGTGGCGCAACACCGACGTGGAAGATTTCGTCGAATGGATGCGCGCACACAACGAGAAACGTCCACCGGAACAGCGCGCCGGCTTTTTCGGCCTCGATATCTACAACATGAATGCGTCGATCCGGGCCGTGATCGATTATCTCGACAAGACGGATCCGGAGGCGGCGAAGATCGCACGCCAACGCTATGGCTGCCTCACCCCCTGGCAGAAGGATCCGGTTGCTTACGGCCGCATGGCGCTGACCACCGGCCACGCAAAATGCGAGGACGCGGTGACCGCCATGTTGCGGGATATCTTCGCCAAGCAGATGCAATACCGCAAACAGGACGAGGACGATTTCCTCGACGCCGGGCAGAACGCACGGCTCGTCGCCTCGGCCGAACGCTATTACCGCATGATGTATCAAGGCTCGGCGGAATCCTGGAACCTGCGTGACCGCCATATGTTTGCGACGCTCGAGGCGCTGCTCAGTTGGCGCGGCGAGAGTGCCAAGGCGGTGGTCTGGGCGCATAATTCACATATCGGCAACGCGGCGGCGACCGAGATGGGATTGATCCGCGAGGAGATCAATATCGGCCAGCTCTGCCGCGATCGTTTCGGCAACGAAGCAAGCCTGATCGGCTTCGGCACCGACCGCGGCACGGTGGCAGCGGCTTCCGATTGGGACGAGCCGATGGAGATCAAGCAAGTGCGTCCTGCGCATCGCGACAGCTATGAGCGGCTGTGCCGCGACAGCGGGATCGACCAATTCCTGATCGACCTGCGCGAGGATGAGCAGCCCCAGCTGCATGCAGGACTGCGCTATCCGCGGCTGGAGCGCGCCATCGGGGTGATCTACCGGCCCGAAACCGAGCTGGCCAGCCACTATTTTGATGCCTCGCTGCCGCAGCAATTCGACGGCTATGTCTGGTTCGAAGAAACGCGGGCGGTAACGCCGCTGCCGGCAGCGGTGCGCGCAGGCGTGCCCGAAACTTATCCATTTGGCCTCTAAACGCAGGAACTAAACAGACAAAGGAGTTTGGCAATGAGCGCAACCGGACTCGAAGTTTTCGACAAGACTCTGCAGACCACCAACACGTGGCTCGACGAGATCATGCAAAAAATGGGACCTGACCGGCAGGTGGCATGGCACATATTGCGTGCTGTCTTGCACGCCCTGCGCGACCGTCTTCCGACGGGACTGATGGCGCATCTGGGTGCACAGCTGCCGCTTCTGGTACGGGGCCTTTATTACGACCAGTGGCACGCCAGCAACGAGCAACAGCTCAAGCTGCGAAGTCGCGAGGAATTTCTTGATCGGGTAGCCGAAGGCCTCAAGGGCATTCGTCCGGTCAATGTGCAGGACGCGGTGCAGGTCGCGTTTCAGGTCCTCAACCATCACGTCGAGCCAGGACAGGTACAAAAGGTCCGCGAAGCCCTGCCGGAAGCCGTACGCGAACTGTGGCCGGCTCAAGGAGGAAAAGGAAAGACGCAATCGGCCGCGTGAGACGCGGCGCCCCAAGATCGACGAACGCTCAACCAATGGAGGACACTATGCGCGTGAGCGATGCAATGACCGCAGACGTTCGAATTGCCAGGCCGCAGCACACCATCGCCGAAGCGGCGCGGATGATGGCCGAAATCGACGCCGGTGCGCTGCCGGTCGGGGACGGCGACCGGCTGGTGGGGATGGTGACAGACCGCGATATCGCGATCCGCGCCGTTGCGCTCGGAAAGGGTCCGCAAACCCAGGTGCAGGACGTCATGAGCAAAGAGGTCCTGTACTGCTTCGCCGATCAGGACCTGGACGAGGTGGTAAAAAACATGGCCGACACGAAAGTGCGCCGCATGCCGGTGTTGAACCGGGAGAAGCGGATGGTCGGCATCCTCTCGCTCGGCGACGTCGCCCTGGTGGATGATCCCGATATCACGGGAGAAGCGCTGTGCGAAATCTCGGAGCCGGGCGGCAGGCATTCGCAGCGCCTGGGCCGCGAGGGCGCCAGAGCGCGCTGAACTTCGCCTAGCGAATGCAGAAAGCGGCGGGCCTGTCCGCCGCTTTCTTTTTGCATTGCTGAGGAACCTGAGCAGTGGGGCCGCACCCCACCTATTCCGGCACATAGCCCTCGCGGCCTACGTTGATACGTGCCGTTTCATAGACGCCCTCGCCTTTCGGAGTTGCGGCGCTGATCGTCACCGCGGCGCCGGGCTTCAGGTCGGACGCGCTGCCCGGCACGTTACGCTGGATGACGGCTTCCGGCGGAACGATGATCTTCTTCTCGCCGTCCTTGTATTTGAGCGTCAGCACCCGGCCCTCGACGCTGCTAACGGTGGTATCCACCGTGGCATTGGTCATGGTGCCTTTCGAACTCCGGACCCCAACCGGGGCGATGCCCCTCATTATTCCCCCGTCGTGCCTCGTCGAAAATATTGATCCGAACCGCGCGCTGCGTTCCGTCGGCCTGCGGCATGGCGCCGACGCCGACAAACTCACCCTGTTTAATGCCATCGATTGTCACCTTCTCGACCGCCAGGACCGTGCCTTTTTCCGCCAGGCTGACTTTTACGTCCTCGCCCTTGGCGGTCTTGAGCACGACCGTCGGCCCGTCGACGCTCACGATGGTGCCCGCGAGGCGCTGGGCTTGCGCCAGGGCGAAAGACGGCAGCGCCAGCACAACCAGCGCAGCCAGGCATGTTGCGGCAGATTTCATGGTGCATCCTCCCGGAGACTCGGTTACTTCCGCTTCCTGCGGTTTCACAGCCAGCAACACCGGCCTTCGAACATTATTCCATGCGGCCTACTTTTCCGCCGCCGCGCCTGTCTTCAAATCCGCCTCAACAAGGGCGCGCAGTTCCGCCGTCACTTCCGGCCGCACGCCGAACCACAGCGAAAAGCCCCGCACCGCCTGGTGCAGCAGCATGCCCAATCCGTCCGCCGTCCGCAGTCCGCACTTGCGCGCCGCGGCCAACAGCGGCGTTTCCAGCGGCACATAGACGATGTCGGTCACGACCGCACTCGGCAGCAGGTCCGATACATTGATCTCGAGTTCGGGCTGGCCGGTCATGCCGAGCGAGGTCGCATTCGCCAGCAACTGCGCGCCCGTCAACAGCCCATTGACCTCGCCCCAGCGCACCGGATGCACGCGCTTGCCGAAGCGCGCGCGGAACGCCTCCGCTTTTTCGAACGTGCGGTTGGCGACATAGACGCGCTCGGCGCCACGCTCGAGCAGCGCAAAGACCACCGCGCGCGCTGCGCCGCCAGCGCCCAGCACGATCGCGCTCGCCAAGCCGGCATCCCAACCGGGCGTCGCGACGTCGAGATTTTCAGTGAAACCTTCCACGTCGGTATTGGTGGAACGTAGCACGCCGCTCTCCAGCCACAGCGTATTGGCAGCGCCGACCGCCTGCGCGCGGTCGTCCGGCTGGGAAAGCTCCAGTGCGGCCTCTTTGTGCGGCAAGGTGACATTCGCCCCGATATAGCCACGCTCGCCCCAAGAGGCGATGAAGTCGGCCAACTTCTCCGGCGGCACCGCCTCGCGCCGGTATTCAGCCGTCAGGCCATGCTGCTTGATCCAGTAGTTATGGATCAGCGGCGAGCGCGAATGACCGGCAGGCCAGCCGATGACGCAAGCCGCCCGAAACCCTTCATTCATATCGATGCCCGTTGTTTCGGGATCCTCTCGTAATAGCTCGGGCCAAAATGAAACTTTCCCCCGCTGTTGCCGTTGACGCAGAACCTTATGGGGCTGAGCATGGCCGAACAAGCTACCAAGCAAGCTGCAACCGCACCTGCCGTCGCCGCGCACGGCGCCATGCGCCTGCCTGCGGTGGACCTCGACAGCTACAATCTCGAACTCCGGGACGACGAAGGCTTTCTCGGCGACCGCGCCAGCAAGGGAGCCTTTCGTACCATCCTGGAAAACTGGCGCAAGGCCATGCGCAAGAGCGGCCACGACCCGTTCGGCGATGAGCCGAGCGAGGAAATCAGCAAGAAAAAGCTGGATTCCGTCATCACCGACGGCGACCCCGAGGCGGCCGGCGTGTTGCAAGGCGCGATCGAAGATTTCGCCCAGGAGCTGGCGCTGATCACCCGCCGCTTCCTGAAGACCAAGGGCTGGCGCGATACCGAGCGCATCATGATCGGCGGCGGCTTCCGCTCCAGCCGGGTAGGAGAATTGGCGATCGGCCGCGCCGGCGTGATCCTCAAAGCTGACGGCATCGCGCTTGACGTCGTCCCGATCCGCAATGACCCGGACGAAGCCTGCCTCCTGGGCGCGCCGCAGCTCGCGCCCACCTGGGTATTCCAGGCGCATGACGCCATTCTCGGTGTCGATATCGGCGGCACCAATATCCGGGCCGGCGTGGTCGCGCTCAATCTGAAGAAAGCGCGCGACCTGTCAAAAGCGGCGGTGTGGAAATTCGATCTGTGGCGGCATGGCGACGAGGAAAAGCTCAAACGCGATGACGCGGTCGAAGGTCTGATCGATATGCTCGAAGCGCTGATCAAGAGCGCAAAGAAAGAGGGCCTGCGACTTGCGCCTTTCATCGGGCTCGGATGTCCGGGCCGGATCGAGGAGGACGGCTCGATCAATCGCGGCGCGCAGAATCTTCCGGGCAATTGGGAAAGCAGCCGCTTCAATCTGCCCAACACGCTGCGCGAGGCAATTCCGAAAATCGGCCCGGATGAGACCGCCATCGTCATGCACAACGACGCGGTGGTGCAGGGCCTGAGCGAAGTGCCTTATATGAAAGACGTGGAGCGCTGGGGCATACTCACCATCGGCACCGGCCTCGGCAACGCCCGGTTCAGCAACCGCAGCAAGTCCGGCGAAGAGTGATCGGCAAGGAACGCCCGAGGCGGCGGCGCGTTTCGCTAGCGCATGATCCGGCGAAGTGGGTAAACCCGGTTCGCCGATAAGCATCATGCGCTCAGTTCATAAAGTTGGCGAAATGCGATGCCACAGGAACAACTCGGTATCTCCACAATCCGGGAAAAGATCCGCTTTCAGGAGGTTTCCTGGATTCTGGAGCGGATCGCCTGGGTGGTTCTGGCGCTGGTACCGCTCGCCGCGCTCACCGGGATCTTCGCGCATGGCATCGTCAGCGACAAAATCGCGCGGGCGCCGAATGCATCCTTGAGCGTGGAATACGAGCGCTACCAGCGCCAGTCCGTGCAGGCGCGTTTTGTCATTCGCATCCCTTCCGCGCAATCGGGCGAAATCCGGCTGCGGCTGAGCCCTTCTTTCCAGCAAACCTACGACATCCAAAGTCTGCAGCCGGCGCCGCTGCGCAGCCGCGCCAGCCCGCAAGGGCTTGAGCTTTTCTTCCATCCTCCCGAAGCCGGCGAATTGGTTGCCGTCATCTGGAGCACGCCCCGCAGCTTCGGAAGCGTCGATCTGGAGGCGCAAACCGACAGCAGCGGGCCGGTGAAATTTCCCGTCTTCATCCATCCGTAGCAGGGCGCCATGGACAGCGTATTTAAAGCACTCGTGGTTTACTTGGTGCTGTTCCTTCTGATCAGGCTATCCGGCCGGCGCACGCTGGCAGAACTGAGCACCTTCGATTTCATCCTCTTCCTGATCATCGGCGGCGCGACCCAGCGCGCCCTGGTCGGGCAGGATTATTCCTTGACCAATGCCTTCATCGTGGTGGCGACTTTGATCGTGGCCGACATCGGTGTCGGCCTGCTGGAACGGCGGTTTCCCTACTTCGGCAGGATCATCAAAGGCGTGCCGACCATTCTGGTGGATGACGGCGAGCCGCTGACCGGCCACATGCATCGCGCACGCATCAGCGTCGAGGACATCATGGAGCGGGCGCGCGTGCTGCACGGCCTGGAATCGCTCAGCCAGATCAAATACGCGATCCTGGAAGCCAGCGGGAAGATCTCGATCATCCCGCGGGAGAAGCCGCCGCGGCCGCGCAAGAAAGCGGCGGCGAAGAACAGCGGCTGAAGTTAACAGCTACGCCGCGGCGGCTGCCTTTTTCGCCGCGATGATCTGATCGGCGGTGCGGCCGGTCAATTCCGCCATGTGGTCGAATTTGAAGGTGAAGCTGCCGACACCGGCGGTGGCGGAGCGCACCTCGACGATCAGATTGCCGACCTCCACTTCCGGCATCATCGCCCGCACCACGTCCCAGCCCGGCCACTCCTCGCGGGTATCGAAGCCGAGGATTTGTCCGCGCCGTCCGGCCATGATGGCGTTGATCTTGGCGGTCGCTTCGCTGGGACAGACGATCTCCACCAGGTGGATCGGCTCCAGCAGCACCGGCTGGCATTGCGGCAGCGCGTCGACCACGCCGATGCGGCCGGCCTGGCGGAACGCCATGTCGGATGAATCAACCGTGTGATAGGAGCCGTCGACCAGCGTCACCGCCATGTCGACCACGGGAAAGCCGAGCGGCCCGTGCTTGAGCGCGTCCAGCACGCCCTCCTCCACCGAAGGAATGTAATTGCGCGGCACCACGCCGCCGGTGATCTTCTCCTCGAACTTGAATCCGGAACCGCGCGGCAGCGGCTTGATCTCGAGCACCACGTCGCCGAACTGGCCGTGACCGCCGGACTGCTTTTTATGCCGGCCGCGCTGCACCGCGCCCTTGCGGATGGTCTCGCGGTAACCGACCGAGGGCGGGCGGGTCGTCACGCCGACCCCGAAGCGGTCGGTCAGACGCTCGCCCGCGACCCGCAGGTGCATCTCGCCTTGTCCCCACATCACCACCTCGTGGGTTTCCGCATTGTGCTGCACCGTCAGCGACGGATCTTCCTCCACCAGCTTGTTGAGCGCCTGGCCGAGCTTGACGTCGTCCTTGCGCTCCTTGGCGGCCGCTGCGATGGCGAGCACCGGCGGATGCGGATCGATCTTGGCGATCTGCGCGGGGCCCTGCTTGCCGGAGCCCAGCGTATCGCCGGTCCTGGCATGATCGAGCTTGCCGAGCGCGACGGTCTCGCCGGCCGCGGCGGCGCCGCGCTTCTCCGATTGCTGACCGAACAGCTTGAACACGCCGGCCACGCGATCCGCGACATCGGAGGGCCCGACCAGCTGCGCGCCTTCCGCGATCGAGCCGGCGAGCACGCGGGCGACCGACATTTTGCCGCCATGCGCGGTGTGCAGGGTCTTCATCACAAAGGCGGCCGCCTCGTTGCCGGCGGTCTTTAGCCCGAGCCGCTTGACGGTCGCCTCGATCGCCCGGGGCCTCGTGCCGCAGCGCCTTCAGCAGCCGCAGCACGCCGTTGGTGCGCGTGGCGGAGCCGAGCAGCACCGGACAGACCAGCCCTTCGCGCAGCTCCTTGGCGAGATCGTCGAACACCTTGTCGCGCGGCGGGGTGATATCCTCGAGCAGCTGCTCCATCAGCTCGTCGTCATGGTCGGCCAATGTCTCCAGCATGGAGAAGCGCGCGGTCTTTTCGCGCGAGAGCACCTCGTCATCGAGCGTGACGACCTCGGACGGCGCGTGTTCCTTGTAGACGAAGGCGCGCTCCAGCGCGAGATCGACGAAGCCGTTGATGCTCTCGCCGGCGAAGGTCGGCAGCTGGCGCAACAGCAGCTTGCAGCGCGAGGCCGGCTGCAGCAGCGGCAACACGTCGTGGATGGCCGCGGTGGCCTTGTCGATCTTGTTGAGAAAGAGGAAGTGCGGAATCTTCTGCTCTTCCAGTTCGCGCAGAATGATTTGCAGCTGCGGAATTTTCTTTTCGTCCATTTCGCAAACCACGACGGCGGCGTCGACGCCGGGCAGCGCGGCGCGCATGTCATGCGAAAATTCGATCGAACCGGGGCAATCGATGAAAGTATAGCTGTCGCCCATGAAGCTGGTGGTGGCTGCGGACAGCTCCGCGCTCATGCCATGATCGCGCGCCTCCTTGCTGGCATCGCCGACCGTGGTGCCGGCTTCCACCTTGCCCTGGCGTTGGATGGCGCCGGTGCGCGCGAGGATCGCTTCAAGCAGCGTGGTCTTGCCGCTTTGGAACGGGCCCACCAGTGCGATGCACCGGGGACCCCTGGGACTTGTGCCGTTGCCGTTCCCTGTGGCCATGAACACCTCCCATGCTGCATGGCGCCGGCCGGAGGTTTCCGTTCAGACGCCGGAACAGCATCGTCTCAGGAGGCAAGGGCGATTGGCAAGTCCCCCTTAGTTGAACGCATCGCCGCGGGCCGGCCGCCGCGTGGGCGTTCCTGCGCTGAAAAGATTAGCTCTTTTTCTTTTTTGAGCGCTTTGTCGTCCTCACGGCGGCAACGCGCGCCGGACGCAATTCCACGTTGCTCACCGTGGCGGCGAGATTGAGGCCGGTCTGGCCCTGTACGCTGACCGGCTGGAGCGTGATGGAATTGTTGAGTCCGCCGACCAGCACATTGGCTCCGCCGCCGACGCCGACGGATGCATTGGCGGACACCCCGCCGTAGGAGCCGGCGAGTGCGCCGCGTGAAACATTTCTCGACGGCGCGAAGACCAGCCAGCCCAATCCCGTGCCGGTTGTGACGCCGACGTCGAGGCCGATGCGATTTCATTGAGCCGACATAGCCTTCGTCACCTCTACGTGTGCTGGGACGAAAGACGCAATTCAGCGCGGCGTTAGAGCCGATCACGTAACCGACGCTCGGGCCGCCGGCGCATTCGAGCACGCCGATCTGGACCGGCTCCGCGAATGCGGCTGTGGATGCGGCCAATGCCGCTGCGGAAATGCTGAGGATTGCCAAGGCACGAACCATGATTTCTCTCCTTTGGGACTGACACGATCCCGATCGGTCGCGGTGAAGTCGGGCAACAAAGTTTAGCTCAATTTATCAGACCGCGTCCTGCGAGTGCAGCAGCGGCCGCTTATTTGAAATTATCGCCCGGCGTTAGGTCAGGTTGCCGCAGAAGCGCTGGATGCGGCGGCAGGCTTCTTCCAGGTCTTCGGTCTTGGTGGCGTAGGAAATCCGGAACGCCGGCCCGAGTCCAAAGGCCGAGCCATGCACCACCGCCACGCCCTCGGCTTCCAGCAGTTCGGTGACGAAATCCTCGTCATTGGCGATCTGCTTTCCCGACGCCGCGGTCTTGCCGATCGTGTCCGCGCAAGACGGATAGACGTAAAAGGCGCCCTCCGGCTTCGGGCATCTAATGCCCTTCGCCTGGTTCAGCATCGAAACCACGAGATCGCGGCGCTCCTTGAAGATCTTGTTGTGCCGCGGGATGAAATCTTGCGGCCCGTCAAGCGCCTCCACTGACGCCCATTGCGATACCGCCGTGGGATTGGAGGTCGATTGCGACTGGATCATCGCCATCGCCTTGATCAAAGGCTCCGGCCCACCGGCATAGCCGATGCGCCAGCCGGTCATGCAATAAGCCTTCGACACGCCGTTGATGGTCAGCGTGCGCTCGTAAAGCTTCGGCTCGATCTGCGCCGGGGTGAAATACTTGAAGTCGTCATAGACCAGGTGCTCATACATGTCGTCGGTCATCACCCAGACATGCGGATGACGCAGCAGCACATCGGTCAGCGCCTTCAGCTCCGCGCGGGTATAGGCCGCGCCGGTCGGATTCGACGGCGAGTTCAACAAAAACCACTTGGTCTTCGGCGTGATCGCCTTTTCCAGCGCCGCCGCGTCGAGCTTGTAGCCGGATTCCAAGGTGGTTTTGACCTCGACCGGCTCGCCGCCGGCGAGCAGCACCATGTCCGGATAGCTCACCCAATAAGGCGCCGGAATGATCACCTCGTCGCCCGGGTTCAGCGTCGCCATGAAGGCGTTGTAGAGCACCTGCTTGCCGCCGGTGCCGACGATGATCTGCGACGGCTTGTAGTCGAGGCCGTTCTCGCGCTTGAACTTGCGGATGATCGCCGCCTTCAGCTCCGGAATGCCGTCCACCGCCGTGTATTTGGATGCACGGCCGCTCTCGATCGCCTTGACCGCGGCCTTTTTGATGTTGTCCGGCGTGTCGAAATCCGGCTCACCCACGCCCAGGCCGATCACATCGCGGCCGGCGGCCTTCAGCACGCGCGCTTTATCCGTCACCGCGATGGTGGCGGAGGGTTTGACGCGCTTGAGCGAGTCCGCGAGGAACGCCATGGTCTACTCCTGATTGCAGGGGCAGTTCCTAACGGTCCAAGGCGGTCGCAGCAAGACCACCTGAGGCAAAGTTTCAGCGATTTTGCGGGCGGATGCCAGGTTCCTTCCCACTACGCGGGGAAGGTCGTCGCAACCGGTCGCAGAGGTTGATCGCGGGCGGATACCCAGGCGGCTGGTCAGCCGCGTGGCGCGTGCGCCCTGCCCCATAAAATTCTGCCGGATCAAGCCGATGCGGTCATCTCAGCTTACGCCGGCCACCAACAACCGGAACACTTTCGGGCGCAAAATTTACCGTTTTTCAAACTCGCAGCCGTAATTTGCAGCCTCATCAACCACAAGGTGCATTTGGCGTGCGGCGAGAGCAGACCAATCAGATCCGCTTCGTGATGGAGGAATTGCTCCCGCCGATCCTGCGCGATACCGCGCTATTCAAATACGCGGCGTCGCTGGCCTGGGGCAAACATATCTCCGATCTGGCCCAGTTTCGACAGTCGGCGCCGTTTGTCACGGCGGAACAATATAGCCAGCTCTATCTCGATCATCCGCGGGTGCACGAGGGCACCGACAATTCGGAAGCCTGCCTGGCGCGCATCGCCGCCGACGTGGTCGGCCCGACCGTCTGCGACGTCGGCTGTGGGACCGGCGCGCTGCTGCGGCATATTCGCCATCATTCGCGCCAGGATCTGACCCGCATGGTGGGGACCGACCTGATCGCGCCCGAGCGGCCGATCGGCGGAGGCATCGACTTCGTTGCCGGCTGGATCGAGAACCTGCCCTTTGCCGACCGCAGTTTTGATACCGTGGTTTGCACGCACGTCATCGAGCACATCCTGAACTACCGCCATGCGATCACGGAACTGCGCCGGATCGCTCGCCGACGCATTATCATCGTGGTGCCGCGCGAACGCGAAGGGATCTACACCTTCAATCCGCACCTGAATTTCTTCCCCTACGCCCATAGCTTCCTGCGCGCCATGATCCCGGTGCCGGAACGCCACACCTGCTGCGACATCGGCCGGGACATTTATTACTCGGAAGACCTGTCGGGCTGATCCGAACGCGGTTTCGTGAAGATCCGGAAAGACACCTCGCATTAAGCGCGTCTCGCTAAGCACAGCATCGAACGAAGGCGGAGGCGCAATGCACGGCCTGTTGCTCACATTGCAAAGCGGGGACTGGCTGACGCGCGAGCGCGTGCGGCTCTGGGCGCTGGCGGTGCTGGTGGCGGCGGTCGCCGGCGTCGCATTTCTTGGGATCACCTCCAACGGCTTGGATGATTTCCAGGGCAAACCGCTCGGCACCGATTTCTCGAATATCTATGCCGGCGGCACTTACGTGCTCGACGGCAAACCAGAGCTGGCCTTCGACCCGGCCCTGCAGCATGCGCGTCAGAAGGAGATCTTCGGTCCCCATACGCCGCCGTTCGGCTGGTGCTATCCGCCATTTCTTCTGTTTGTCGCCGCCGCCTTGGCACTGATGCCCTACCTGCCGGCGCTGTTTGTCTGGCAGGGCACGACCTTTCCGCTCTATTTGCTCGCGATCTGGACCATCCTGACGTCGCTGCTGCCGAAGCAGCCCGGCGGCGGCTCGAACTCCAATCTTTTCGATGAACTGGTCCGCAGCCGCATGTGGCTTCTGCTGGCGGTCAGTTTCCCCGCGGTCTTTGTCAATCTCGGGCATGGGCACAACGGGTTTCTCACTGCGGCACTGATGGGCTTCGCACTCGTGTGGCTCGACCGCCGGCCCATCGTTGCGGGAATCCTGTTTGGCCTGCTCGCCTACAAGCCGCAATTCGGATTGCTGATCCCGCTGGTGTTGATTGCCACCGACCGTTGGAAAACTTTCGCCGCCGCCGCGGCCACCGTCGGCATGCTCGCGCTCGCCGCGACGCTCGCATTTGGGCCGCAAGTCTGGCCCGCCTTTTTCGCCTCTACGGCTTTCACCCGCGAGGTCGTGCTCGAAGCGGGCGATACCGGCTGGCATAAAATCCAGACCGTCTTTTCCTGGGTGCGGATGTGGGGCGGCCCGATTCCGCTTGCTTATACCGTTCAAATACTCGTGACACTCGCACTCGGCATCGCCGTGGTGTGGCTGTGGCGCAGCGGAACGTCGATGGCCGCTAAAAGCCGCGGGGCTCATCATCGCTTCGCTGCTGGCGACACCTTACGGCCTCGACTACGACCTCATGGCGCTGGCTCCCGCCATCGCTTTTTGGGCCAGCGAAGGCATTTCTCGGGGATTCCGCAGCTGGGAAAAGACCACCCTTGCCGCAATTTGGATTGTGCCCCTGATCGCCCGCAGTTTCGCGGAGGCTACGTTAATACCACTGACGGCTCCGCTGCTCCTGGCTGCTTTTGTGCTGCTGCTGCGCCGGGCCGCGGAGGTCACGGGCGCCCGGACGCTTTGGCTTTTCCCGCACGCACGATAAGATCGAGGCGGTACCATGTGGGGCGGCAGCGTGAGGCAAATATGCAACTCACCCCCGAACAGATCCGTACCTTCGACGAACAAGGCTTCATCTTCTTTCCCAACTGCTTCCGCGAGGAAGAAGTCGCGCTGTTGCGCGACGAAGCGGACAGAATCCTGAAGCTCGACCGGCAGGAAATCTGGCGCGAAAAGAGTGGGGCGCCGCGCACCGCTTTTGCCGCGCATACCTACAGCGATGTCTTTGGCCTACTGGCCCGGCATCCGCGTTTGGTCGAGCCGCTGCGCCAGCTGTTCGGCGAGGATGTTTACGTCCATCAGTTCAAGCTCAACGCCAAGGCGGCGTTCGAAGGTGAGGTTTGGCAATGGCACCAGGACTACGGCACCTGGGCGCGCGACGATGGCATGCCGCAACCGCGCGCGATGAATATCGCGGTCTTTCTGGACGAGGTGCTGCCGATCAACGGTCCGCTGATGTTCATTCCGAAGAGCCATAAATGCGGCACGCTCGCCGCCGGTCACGATACCTCAACGACATCCTACCCGTTGTGGATATTGGATAACCTCACGGTGACCCGGTTGGCCGCCGAGGCGGCGGGAGCCGCCGGCCTCGGCATCGTCGCGCCTACCGGCAAGCCGGGCTCGGTGATCATGTTCCACGGCAACCTGGTGCATGCCTCGCCCGCCAACATCACGCCTTATCCGCGCAAGATCGTCTATCTCACGCTTTGCGCGGTCTCCAACCACATCACCAAATTCAACCGCGCCGAATGGATTGCGCACCGCGACTTCACGCCGATTGAGCCGGTGAACGACGACGCGCTGCTCGCCTGCGCCCGTGCGCGCATTGCCGCGGAATGATTTTTTAAGCAGCCCCTCCGGTCCAAAATAATTGTCTCAAATTTGCCGGAGCGGCGACGCTCTTGCTCTACTGCACTGCACTGCACTGCACTCACTGCACTGTACTGCACTGCGCTACCTGCGAAGCCGTGCCATATCCGCGCCTTGCAATCGCCTGACTTTATTTGCTCAATCGAATGTAGGGATTCATTTGCCAGGCGAGGACAATGTACACGCTCTATTCAATGCAGCGGTCGGGCAATAGCTACAAGGTGCGGCTCGCACTGGCCAAGCTGGCAACTCCCTATCGCCTGCATGAAGTCGACATTCTCAAGGGCGACAGCCATACGCCTGAATTTCTGGCGATGAATCCGACAGGCCAGGTGCCGCTTGCTGGAAGTCGCGCCCGGCCGCTACCTCTCGGAGTCCAACGCGATCCTATGGTACCTCGCTGCCGGCACGCCGCTGGCGCCGGAGCAACGGATCGAACGCGCCGTGGCGTTGCAATGGATGTTCTTCGAGCAGCATAGCCTCGAGCCCAATATCGGCGCCGCATGGTTCTGGCTGGCGCTGGTGAAGGGCGGACGCGAATTGCAGCAGCACGCGCTGGAAGACTGGATGGAGGAAGGCCATCGCGCGCTTGGCGTGATGAATAAGCATCTCAAGCAGCAGCCCTTCTTCGTCGACCACAGCCTGACCGTCGCTGACTTGGCGCTCTATGCCTATACGCATGTTGCCGAGCAGTGCGATTTCGACCTGGGCCCCTTCCCGCATGTGCGCGCCTGGCTCGAACGCGTCGCCGCGGAACCCGACCATATTACGATGGACTGGCAGTCGGCCGAAGTGGTCGCAGCGGAATAGCCGCCTTTCAACAGGCGCTGCGCGCGAGAACCGCGGATAAGCTTGGGCAATCTGCGCGAACTTGGACGGCTTTCCGCAAAACTGCCGATCGCGCGCGTTAACCTTTTATTTACCGGCGCCTCCAAATCGCCACCGTTCGCCAATGGCTTCGCCACACTGTGGCCGGCTACCCGCCCGCATTTCGCAACAGGTTGAGAGCATGTCACTGATTCGGCCGCACGCGGCGCGCAAGGATTTGAGGAGAGGCGGATTCGTTCCGCCTTTGGGCTACCAGGAGAGACGGCGCCAACGAACCGCGCTCTCGCTGGTCGCCGGGCTTGCGCTCGCTATCTCCACGGTGATTGCCGTCACCATCGTGTCCATCGGGCTCGCGCAGGCCGGGCTCTGACCGCGACACATTGATCCGCGCAGCGCCAGCGGAACCTGCCAGACGCCCAATCTGTTATGCTCCCCGTATGACGGCGATCCGCTAACGGGCCCCTGATGATCCGCGCCAGCCTGTGCGCCATAGCTGCAAGCGCGGCCCTTATCGCGGGTGCTGCCGGCGCGACGAAGACGTTTCCCTCCTCCGCCGGGCCGATCCAGGTTGAGACCGTGGTCGACGGTCTGCAGCATCCCTGGGCGCTCGCCTTCCTGCCGGACGGCCGCATGCTGGTGACGGAACGGCCCGGGCGCATCCGCGTGGTCACGCCCGACGGCAAAATGTCACCCCCGGTCGCTGGCTTGCCGAAAGTGTTCGCGCGCAGCCAGGGCGGGCTGCTCGACGTCGCGGTGGACCGGGGATTTTCGCAAAACCGCACCATCTATTTTTGCTACGCCGAGCCATCCGGCTCCGGCGCGCGCACGGCGCTGGCCCGCGCTCGGCTGGCGGAAGAGCCTTATGTCGAAAATCTGCGCGTCATCTTCCGGCAGGAAGGCCCGCTCTCAAGCGGTAATCATTTCGGCTGCCGCATCGTGCAGATGCCGGACAACAACCTCTTTCTCACCATGGGCGACCATTTCACCCCGCGCGACGAGGCGCAGAATCTTGCGAATCATCTCGGCAAGATCGTCCGCATCGCGCCCGACGGTTCGGTGCCGAACGACAATCCCTTTACCGGCCGCCGCGGCGCCAAGCCGGAAATCTGGAGCTACGGGCATCGCAACTCGCAAGGCGCCGCGCTAAATCCGTCCTCGGGAAAATTATGGATGCATGAACACGGGCCGCGCGGCGGCGATGAGATCAACATCCCGCAGGCAGGCAAAAATTACGGCTGGCCGGTGATCGGCTTCGGCATCGACTATAGCGGCGCGAAAATCCATGAGGGCACGAGCAAGCCAGGCATGGAACAGCCGATCCGGCAATGGACGCCGGTCATCGCCCCCTCCGGCATGGCCTTTTATACCGCCGACCTGTTCCCGCAATGGAAGAACAATCTGTTGATCGGCGGGCTGGTTTCGCAGGCCCTGGTGCGGCTCGAGCTCGACGGCGAAAAAGTGACAAAAGAAGAGCGCCTGCTGCAGGAGATGCGTCAGCGCATCCGCGACGTACGCGTCGGCCCGGACGGCGCCGTATGGCTGCTCACCGACAGCAGCAATGGCCAGCTGCTGCGGCTGACGCCGGGCCAGTGAAGCTCACCAGCGGTGGAAGACGAAAGGCCGGATCATTGCGGCGGTTGATTCCTCGCTCGGGTGCGATAGAACCCCGGCTCAAACATGGACACGACCGCCACGTGACAACCTCCCGCTTCTGCAAATCCATCTTTGCGTTATGCATGGTCCTAGGCGTGGCATTTCCGACACCCGGCCACACGCATGATTATCGCATCGGCTCTCTGCGCATCGATCACCCCTGGGCGACGGCCACGCCGCAAGGCGCCAAGGTCGGCGCCGGCTATATGAAGATCATCAATGACGGTGCGCAGGCCGACCGCTTGATCGCCATCACCAGCCCGGCCTCGCATAAGGTGACGGTTCACGCCTCGGTGAAGGAAGGCGATATCGTGAAGATGCGCCTCCTCGACAAAGGGCTGCAGATCAAACCCGGCGAAACGGTGGAATTGGTTCCGGAAGGCACGCACGTCATGTTCGAAGGACTGTCCGGGCCGCTGGTCGCGGGCACCCGGGCCAGGGCCACGTTAACGTTCGAGAAAGCCGGCAGCATCGACGTGGAATACACAGTGCAGCCGCTCGGAACCAAGGCGTCGAAGCCGGCCGCGCACACGCATGGACATTAGCCACCGCTGCTGGGTTAGCCACCGCTGCTGGCTTCCTCTGGCAGCCGCACACACACAGCAAGTTTCAGTGCTGACCATGATGCGCATGAACCACAGCGTGTCCGCGCCCGCGGGCAATCAGAAAGCGATTGACCGGGAAGGCAGCGATGCCCGCCACCACAAGTGAGAAGGCGAGACTTCCCCAGAACAGAAGCGTGTTAAGTCCCGCATCCATTGCGCCAGGGATGATCAGCATGATCGCATTATCCACGATCTCCATGATGCTGATTGAGGCGGTATCAGAGGCAAGGGCCAGGCCTGCCGATGCCCGAAGTGTCAGCCCCGCACGCAACAACGGTACCATGGTGAGCGCGTAGCCGAACAAGAAGGCGAGCAGCACCGCCAAAATAATTGTCAGCGTGTTGCTCAGACCCCAGGCGGTACCGAGGACCATACCAAGCACCTCACCAATTGCGCAGCCGGTGAGGCAGTGGACGGTGGCGCTGAACGCCGTCTTATTTAAGGACTGAGCGCCACTATGCCCGTGATGCTCGGAGTGGTTCATGTGCATTGCTAATTTGGCTCCCTCTCCTGTCGCTTAATCGTCTCCGCGCCGTTCAACGCGCCTTCTCAATCTTGGTCACTGTGAATTGCCGGTTGATGCGGTCAGGCACTAAGCGCCGTTCAGACGTAAACCAGCCGCTACGGACTAAAAAGTCCCGAATGATCTTTACGGATCGCACCGATACTTACCGGTGCTCATGTAAAGCATGTGGTCGGGTGAAGAGACGGTGGCTACATGGCTGTGTAATTGCTCGCCGCGCAAGATCAAGATCGTGCCATAGCCGATCTGATATGCGCCGGGCGGCCGACCAACGCGTTCATACCTTCCGCTCGTGTTTGGATCCCGCTCCCCGAAGATGAGAAGATCGTCTCCTACGCAGGTTTTGCCGGAGATCACCTTGTGAATGGCTGCGGCTGACGCTTCAAAGGACGCATTCTGCGCCAGCAGATTGCCCGTATGCGTGAAAATGGCGGCGGCGACGATGAACGGAACGGCTCGCATGGCGGCCTCCCTTCCAGAATCGACCCGCAGGTCTGAAGCCAGATAAGGGGCCCGGGGGCCGTTCTGATGACAGGACGTTATGCCGTTGCCAGCGCGGGTTCAATGGGCGCGAAAACCTCCAACTCGGCCATCCTATTTGCTTTCTCGATCTTAGTGACGAACTTCACTGTGTCCCCGGCCTTCACCGTTTTCAGCATCGCCGGGTCCGGGCGAGGAACACGATCGTCATGGCGTGATCCACGTGGAATCGCGACGGCGGATGTTCGGCATGTTAGACTCGCGTTCCATTGAGCTAAGGAGATTAGCGATGGCATCTGCAAGCAGAGCACACGCTGTGCTGCTCCTAGCAGCTCTTGGCGTAGTAGCTTTCGGTGACGGTCTAACGGCGCAGCAGGCATCGCCGACGTCAGCCAAAGGGCAAACAATTAAAACCCTCGCTTCGCTGGAGCTAGGCGATCAGCTGCCGGAGATTAAGGGCCGGTATTTGCGCGCCCGGCTAAGAACATTGGAACCCGGGGGATACGGAGCATTGCACAGCCACAAAGAACTTCCGGTCATTCTGTACGTCGTCCGCGGCACGCTCACGGTATGTACGCCAGAGGGTAAATGCGACGAACTCACTGAAGGCCAAGCCGCGGCCGAGGGAAAAGATGTGATTCACTGGGCATCTAACAAAGGGTCGACGTCGTTGATCTATCTCGCGGTGGAAATTGGAAAGGAGCCTTGAGTTCTGACGCCAGCAATCCTTAGCGGGCCTTTTCGATCCGCGTGACCGTGAACTGCCCGTTGATGCGGTCCGGCACGAACTTCACTTTGTCGCCAGCCTTCACCGCTTTCAGCATTGCCGGGTCCTGCGCGCGGAAAACCATCGTCATGCCGTCGTCCATGTCGAATTTCTTCAACGGACCATGCTTGATGGTGATCTTCTGCGCCGATGCGTCCACTTTGGTCACCACGCCGTCGATCAGGTCGGACGATTGGGCGCGGGCCGCCGTATGGTTCAGAACGAAGGCCAGCAGCATGCCCGTCAGATAAATATGAAGTTTCATGGTCTCGCTCCTTTCCTTGCATCACTTCACGATGACTTTGCCGTGCATGCCCGCCTCGCGATGCCCGGGAATGAGGCAGGCGAACTCGAACTCGCCGGCCTTGGTGAATTTCCAGACGAGTTCGGTGGACTTCCTTGGTTTGAAGCGTCTTCCCGTTCGGATCGTCATGCTCCATGTCGGGATATTTCTGCATCAGCTCGGCGTGCTTGTCGTTTTCCGCCTTGCTGGCCAGCATGAACTCGTGCGCAAGCTCGCCGTTGTTGCGCAGGACGAACTTGATCTGTTCTCCCTTGCGCACCTCGACCCGGTCGGGGATGAACAGCATCTTGCCGTCCTCTTCCTTCATGGTGATCTGCACGACGCGCGCTGGCTTTTTCGGATCGCCCGGTTCGCCCGCGGTGAACGTTTCATGGCTCGTGTCCGGGCGCGCCGGGCGCACTTACCGCCACGATTGGCGCGAGCGTCGCGAGCAGAGCTGCTAATGCAATACGTTTCATGTCCTTCGTTCTCCTTCGTTGATTGCGTGAGTTAATGGCGACCGCCGTGGCCGCCCTTGCTTCCGGGTTTGACGACGGTCATTTCGACCTTGGATTTGCCGGCCTTGCTTTGCTGGCGCGGAGGCTCTGCGGGCGAGCCTTTAAACTCGTAGGCAACGGTGCCTTCGGGATTCTTGTAAGGGCCGGGGTCGCGGTAATCGCCGGGCTCAAGGCCTTCACGCACTTTGACGACCGTGAACATGCCGCCCATTTCCATCGGCCCGAATTGCCCGAAACCAGTCATCATCGGCAGCGTGTTGTCGGGCACCGGCATTTCCATCTCGCCCATGTCCGCCATGCCGGCATTGCCCATCGCCATGTAGTCGGGAACCAGCTTGCGTATGGGTTTCACCAGGTCCTTGGTGCGCGCGCCGATGAAGGTTTTCACCTCGTGCCCCATGGCATTCATGGTGTGATGTGACTTGTGGCAATGCAGCGCCCAGTCGCCAGGCTCGTCGGCGACGAACTCATAGGCGCGCATGGCTCCGACCGGCACGTCGGTGGTCACTTCGGGAATGCGGGCGGTTTCCGGAATCCAGCCACCGTCTGTGCAGGTCACCGCAAAATGATAGCCGTGCATGTGGATCGGATGGTTGGTCATCGTCAGGTTGCCGACGCGCACGCGCACGCGGTCGCCGCGCCGCACCGGCAAGCGGATCGATGCCGGGGAAAACGCGGCTGTTCATCGCCCACAGGTTGAAGTCGGTCATGGTCATGATCTTCGGCACGTAACTGCCGGGATCGATGTCGTAAGATGCGAGCAGGAAAACAAAGTCGCGGTCGACGCGGTAAAGATTCGGATCGCGCGGATGCACGACGAAAAATCCCATCATGCCCATCGCCATCTGCACCATTTCGTCGGCGTGCGGGTGGTACATGAAGGTCCCGCTCTTCTTCATCGCGAACTCATAGACAAAGGTTTTTCCCGGCTTGATGTGGGGCTGCGTCAGGCCGCCGACGCCATCCATGCCGTTGGGCACGAGCATGCCGTGCCAATGAATTGTGGTGTGCTCCGGCAGCTTGTTGGTGACGAAGATGCGGACCTTGTCGCCTTCGACACATTCGATGGTTGGGCCGGGCGATTGGCCGTTGTAACCCCAGAGATGCGCCTTCATGCCGGGAGCGATTTCGCGCACCACCGGCTCGGCCACGAGATGAAATTCCTTCCAGTCCCCGTTCATGCGCCAGGGCAAAGTCCAGCCATTGAGTGTCACCACCGGCTGGTAGTCCTGGCCTTGCGGCGGCGCGAGCGGCGGCTGCATGGTCGCCGCTTCCATGGTCGCCGCCTCGGGTATTGCGGCAGCCTGCACACGGCCGCTGACCGCCGTAGCACCGGCGAGCACGGCCGCCGAACCCAACAAGTTCCTGCGCGAAATCATGCTCTGCGCTCCTTCATCGGTTGTCTCATTAATGACCGCCCCCGCCCTCGGCCGGCGCGCCCGCCATGGAAGCAGCTTCGCTCGCTCCCGCGACGCCGCCGCCCATCACGGCCACAGCAAGATCCACGGTCGCGAGCCAAAACTCCCGCTGCGCCTCGACGCTGGCGTTGATGGATGCCGTGCGCTGCCGCACCTCGGTCAGCAGCGCAAAAACGTCGATCTGCATCGCGTTGTAGCGAAGCAAGGTTTCTTCGGTGATGATCTTGCGCAGCGGCAGCACCTCGCGCCGGTAATGCGCCGCGATGTCATAAGTTGCGCGATAGCTGCGATAAGCCTCGCGCGCTTGCGAGCGGGCATTGACGGCTTTTTCCGCCAGCCGATTCACCGCCTGCAGATAGATCTGCTCCGCCTGTCGCGCGCGCACCTCGCCGAAGTCGAAGAGCGGGATCTGGAACTCGACTTCGAAACCGCGGTCGCGCGTCGTCTCGCGGGTAGCGCGTTCCTTGGTGTCGCGAGCGATGGCGGCCACTTCCAACAGGTTCACGAAGCGGGTGGCCTGGGTGAGTCCGTAGGACTTCGCCAGCGCGTCGAGTTCAATGCCGCGCGATCTGGATGTCGATGCGCCGCCGCACCGCTTCGACTTCCACCGCCGGCAGCACCTGCGGCCTGCGCGGCATCGACGGCAAGTTATCCGGGAGCTTGAAGGCAAGATCGTCACCCCAGAGTCCCATCGCGCGCACCAGGCGCTCGCGCTCGGTCAGCATGCGCTGGCGCGCGGTGGCGAGCTGCGCGGTAATTTCGGCATAGAAGACCTGGTCCTGCGCCTGATTGAGTTTGCCGATGGCGCCGCTCTCGCCCAGGCGGCGGGACAGTTGCGTCGCCGTCTCTGCCGAATCCCTCGCCTGTGCCAGCACAAAGATCGCCTGCCGCGCCGCCACTGCGCGGTAATAGGCGCGTCGGGTTTCGGCAGCGATGCGAAGCGTCTCCTCAGCGGCGCGCAGCTGCGCTTGTCGAAAACGGTCGGATGCTACCTCCGCTCGTACCGGCAACGTCGCCAGCGCCAGAATATTTCCGACAATCCGCTTCTCGATCTCGATCTCCACCGGTCCCGATATTCTCTCAATCGAAAACGTGGGATTGGGCAGCAGCGATGCCTGCACCTTGGCGGCCTCGGCGATGCCCAGTTCGTTGTAGGCGGCCTGCAACCCCTTGTTGTTGAGCAAGGCGATCTGCACGGCGCTGTCGGCCGTGAGCGGGCGCTTCAACAACTTGTCCGTGACTGCGCGCGCCGCGGCGGCGTCTTCGTCGCTACGCACGAGCACGACCTGCTTGTTGATATCGGACCCCGCGCTCGCCACCACGAAGTCCATTCCGCCGTCCGGCGAGAAGCCGGCGCAGCCGGAAAGCACAAGCGGGGAGGCCAGCAACAGGCAACGCATGCGCTCATTCAGTCGCTGCACGGCGTTGTTCATGGGCCGGCCTGCGGAGCAACGCGCTCGTTGCGCTCCCGCCAGGGCAGCGGCTCCACCGGCCGCTGCCGCGTATAGGGCGCAGTGACCGAGCTGTAGCGTGCCGCGGGGACGGGAGTGCCGGGATCAGCGGGGGCGAGAACCGCTGCAGGAGGCGCTGCGGCGCAGCCGCTGACGATCAGCGCTGCGATCGCGGCAGCGATCAAGCCAAATCTCGCCTCCCGATGACGCTTATCTTTGCCGCCTGTTGCGGCAGCACGCGTGCAAAGCACGGGCATGAAAACTCCCAAATCCGGATGACAAAGAACGCCAAGCGCCGTTACCGGCGGGCGTCAGCTGCGATCAGGACTGGGATTTGGGAGGACGAATAAGTTTGTGAGGCGGAAGGCCGGTAAAGTCCTGCATGGCCGCAAGGGCCGCGCGGCCGGATTGCACGGCAGGAGCCAAAGACGATGCCAGCTCGGGAGCAAGCGCAGAGCAGAAAATCATCCCGCAACACTTGCTGCTGGCCGAATTGCCATCGTCGGGATTGTCAGTCGCGCCAGCGTGATTGTGCTCGTCGCCATGGTCGTGAATTGCGTCACCGGCATGGCTGTGAGCCTGCGCCAATTCGTGCTCGGTAAGGCAGGAAGCCCCATTAAATGCGAGGGCAGCCGTCGGAGTGAGGATGCAGACGGCATAAAGCGCGATCACTCCCATCGCCGCCCAATACCGCGCGGATTTCGTCAGACTCATCAGCATCGGTATGAAATATACATAGGGATAGTGGCGGGACCTAGCCCATTTTTTGCCATCTACGAGGTCCGCGCGAGAAGCCGCGCGACAATCACGGACGGAAAAGCGGCCGGCCCAATGAACCGGCAGGCGCTTCCAGCGTTGATGAAGCGAACACCCCAAATCCCGCGTAAAGGAAATGTCATGCCCTCTCTCGCGATCCGACCGATCGTGGCCACACTCGTGCTGGCCGGTTCGCTGTTATGCGGCTCGGCCATCGCGCAACAACAGCAAATCCATGAACCGGCGCCACCCAAGCCATACAAGCAAGTAGCGGTAAGCATGTCCGCGCCGATCAACGATCCGAGTTTCGACGCTTTCCGCAAGCAGCTCGCCGACATCGCCGAGCGCAAGGACCGCAAGGCGCTCGGCGCGCTGATCGTGTCTGAGGGATTTTTCTGGGAGCGGGAGGCGGGTAACGGTGCCGATGAGAAAAAATCCGGCATCGATAATTTCGCCGCCGCCGTCGGACTGGATGCTCCAGACGACTTAGGCTGGGACTTTCTCGCCGACTACGCGGCCGAGCCGACGGCGGCCTCGGTCGGCGACGGCCAAACCATGATCTGCGCTCCCGCCCACCCCGTTTTTGATGAGGATGAATTTATCGAGGTGGTGAAAGCCACCGAAACCAACCCGATCGAATGGGGCTATCCGATCAGGGACAGGATCGAAGCGCGCGAGACGGCCAAGACCGATTCCAAAGTCGTGGAAACGCTCGGCATGCATTTGGTCCGCGTGGTGTTCGACGATGTACAGCCGGATTCTGACGGGCCCCTGCTGCGCATTGTCACGCCATCCGGCAAGCTTGCCTTCATTCCCGCCGAGACGCTGTCGCCGCTCGGCATCGACCAGCTCTGCTACATCAAGCAGGACGGCGACTGGAAGATCGTGGGTTATGTCGGCGAAGGCGCGCCGCAATCGCCGCAGTAGGCTTAATAAAAAGCAAACGGCATGCCGCGCGCAGGCGCCTCAGCCGTGCCGCAGCTTGAGCAGGATGATGGGAATGACGAGGAGCAGCGTCACCACATTGGAGCCGATGATCGGCCAGCTGCCCAGTAAAATCCCGTAACACAGCCACAGCACCAGCCCGAGGCCGAAGACCGAATAGGTCAAGAGCGAGATCGCGCGCGTATTCTGCGTGCGCAGGATTTTGAATGCCTGCGGCAGCCAGCAGATGGTGGTGAGCGTGGCCGCAGCAGCGCCGACAAGATTGACGATAACCGGATCCATGCCGCGCCCTTCTAGCTTGCGCTGTAAAGCTTCAGCGCGCTAAACCGCCGATTTGCAACGGCATTTGCGCCGTTCTATGATGACCCGCCTATGTTTCGCCGATTCGAGAAGCTGCTGAACCCAACCGAAGCGCCGGCCCGGCCAGAGCCGCCGGCGGGCTTGCTCGCTTTCTATTGGCATTTCGCCCGCCAGGCAAAATGGCTCTTTGTCTCTCTCTTGGTCATCGAGTTTTTTCAGGCGCTGCTTGATGCCGTCATTCCCTGGTTTTTCGGCCGCATCGTCACGCTCGCCAGCACCGTTGCGAGAGAGCATTACCTTGCCGAGGGCTGGCCCGTCCTTCTTGGTCTCGCACTGATCCTGCTGGTGGCGCGGCCCGCCGTGGTCTTCGCGCGTTATCTCGTCACCAACCAGGCGATCTCCGGTCCCTTCACCAATCTGATCCGCTGGCAGTCGCATTGGCATGTGGCCCGCCAGAGCTGGGCCTTCTTCCAGAATGATTTCGCCGGACGCATCGCCAACCGGGTCATGCAGACCGGCGGCGCCATGCGGCAGACCATCGTCTCCGGCATCACGGCGCTGTGGTACGTGCTGGTTTACGGCACCACCGCCGTGTTGCTGGTCGCGAGCGCCGACGCGTGGCTCACGGTGCCGCTGCTTCTTTGGTTCGCGGGCTACCTGGCGTTGCTGGTCTATTTCGTGCCGCGCATGCGCGACCGCTCGAAGCAGAGCTCGGAGGCGCGTTCGACGGTGATGGGACGCATCGTCGACGCCTATACCAACATCCTCACTGTCAAGCTGTTCGCGCGCGCACGCGACGAGGACAATTACGTGCGCGACTCGATCGACACGCATACCCAAATATTTCTCTGGTCGCAGCGGCTGATGACCATATTTGGCGCGGTTCTCTCGCTCCTGAACGGCCTGCTGATCACCGGCTCCGTCGGCCTGGCGATCGCTCTGTGGCAGGCCGGCGCGGTCGAGCTCGGCGCCATCGCCATGGTGCTGACGCTCACCTTCCATCTCACCGACATCTCGCGCCGCATCGCCATCCAGATCGCCGACATCTTCGAGGATGTCGGCGTCGTGCAGGAAGGCATGATGAGCATCGCGCGCCCGCTGCAACTGACCGATCACCCCGATGCCAAGCCGCTGGCGGTGAAAGAGGGCCGCATCGAATTTAAGGACGTGCGATTCGGTTATGGCCGCGATGTGGGCGTGCTCGACGGTTTCTCGCTGACGATAAAACCCGGCGAGCGCGTCGGCCTTATCGGCCGCTCGGGCGCGGGCAAGTCTACCGTGGTCAACCTGCTGCTGCGATTCTTCGATCTGGAAGGCGGCCGCATCCTGATCGACGGTCAGGATATTTCGTTGGCCACGCAGGAATCCCTGCGCGCGCAGATTTCGGTGGTCACGCAAGACACCTCGCTGCTGCACCGCTCGATCCGATCGAATATCCGTTATGGCCGCCGCGGGGCCAGCGAAGAGGAGGTCATGACGGCGGCGCGGCTCGCGCATGCGGAAGATTTCATCCAGGAATTGCAGGATTGGCGGGGCAACACAGGTTATGACGCGCATGTCGGCGAGCGCGGCGTGAAACTTTCCGGCGGCCAGCGCCAGCGCATCGCCATCGCCCGGGTGATCCTGAAGAACGCTCCGATCCTGGTGCTGGATGAGGCGACCTCGGCCCTCGACAGCGAGGTGGAGGCCGCGATCCAGGCCAGTCTCGACACGCTGATGGGCGGCAAGACGGTGATCGCCATCGCCCACCGGCTCTCCACCATCGCCCGCATGGACCGCCTGGTGGTGCTGGACCACGGCCATATCGTCGAGCAAGGCAGCCACGACGAGCTGTTGCGGCTGGGCGGGCATTACGCCGCGCTGTGGAAGCGGCAGTCCGGCGGCTTCATCGATGCCGCGCCGGATGAGCCAACGACCGCCGCCGCGGAGTAATCCGGCAACCAAGTCGGCGCAACCTCCTCGCGGACGCGGCGCCGACTGCGACAAGCCCTACATCGCCGGCAGAATGGCGATGTCGCGCACCGTTGCACTGACGCCGCTGATCTTGGCAGTCTCCGTCGTCTTTCCGGTCGCGAGATCGACGCTGTAGAGCGTATCGCCCGACATCAGCCAGGCCTCGTTGCCGCCTTTGCCGTCTGAAGCGATGTCAAAAGCGGCCTTGTCGGCTTTCACGCCCAGTTTGCCGACCGCGTTGAGCACGCCATCGTTCGGCGGCGCCTGCTTGACAAGCGCGCCGATGGTCGCGTCGATATCGTAGAGCGCCGTCTCCTTCGTCCCCTTGAACGAGTTGGTATAGGCGCCCGCGACGATATTCGGCTTTTCGCTCTTGTGCATGTCGCTATCGGCGTATTTCAACGCGCCGTCGGTGGTAACCTTGCCGTCGTCGACATTGGCGCGAAGATTCATTCCATCGCTGCCAATAACGCGCAGCCGGTCGGCGACCGGGTTGAAGTCGACGGTGCCGGCAACGCCCGCGCCCAACATCGTCTCCAGCTTGGATTTCATCGTCGCCTTGCCATCCATGGCAATGGTAACCACGGTACCGTCGGAAACCAGTCCGTACAGCATGCCGTCCGCAGGCCGCACGTCGATTCCGACCAGGGCGCCGTTGATGCCCGTGACCTTCGTGCTGTTGGTGGCCTTCTTGGCCGACGTGTCAACGATCGCGATGGTATCGGCGCCAACCAGCGCCGCTATCTGTGCGGCCTGCGCGCCGGTAGCGGACGTGATGATGGCGCCTGAGGCAGCCAGAACGATTGCTATTTTCATGGCGGTGCTCTCCTGTCTGAAAGGACCCCGGATGGAAGTCCTGTAACGGGTACGAGCAGGCATCCCGAAAGGACGCAGGGCCCGGTCAAAAAAGGTTGGCTCGCGCCGTCAAAGCGGCAGTCCGGCGGCTTCACCGATGCCGCGCCGGATGAGCCTGCCAGCGCCACCCGCCGCAGTATAACCAAGCTATTGAAATTACTTATTTTTATTCGGTGTAATGGGATACCGATTTGGCAATTCCCCATCAGGGCTTTCTTAAGTCTATGCCCTGCATGATGCGTCTCCCGCGGCCGGAAATAATCTTCGCATGGCTCGCCGTATCCGCATTGCGCTTCTGGACCGCATGAAATTGCGTGCCAAGCTGGCAGCGGCCTTTCTTTGCCTTTCCGCCCTGATCGGCATTTGCGGCGCCTCGGGCCTGATCTTCGTCCACGGCATCGGCGCCACGCTGTCGTTCTTCGCCGACATCACCTCGCCGCTGCTCAGCCAGACCGTGGTGCTGGCAGACAACGCGCAACGCGTGCGCAGCGTGTTTCTCGACGCGGTCAACAAGAACGACAACAGCGCCTTCCTGGAATCCAGCGAGAACCTTGGCTATATCGGCCTTGCCGCCGGCCACGGCATGGAAAAGCTACGGGATCTGTTGGGCCGAGGCCGGAGTACCCGTGGGGCTGGACGAAATCAGGCAGCTGCAGAACGAATTTCACCAAATTCATGTCGCCCTGCTGACGGCTCACCGGCAGCAACAGATTGCGTCCCTGGCGGTGCAGGAGCGGTTGACGCTTTTCGAGGCCGAGCGGCGAGAGTTCGATGCCCTGTTGCGGACCATCACTGCCCGCGGCGAAGCGCTGATATCGCAGACACGCGATCGGGCCGCGCTGGAGGTGTCCCTCGGCAGGGCAACGGTCGACGGACTCAACGAGTTGTTTTCCACCACGATGAACGAGGGTTATCCGCTGGTGCAGGGGCTCTACAAGCTCACCCGCGACGCGGTGACCCTGCAGGAAGCGGCGACATCCTACATCAATATTACTCAACCGGAATCCCTGCCGGCGGTGGAACGCCGCGCAACGTTCACCTTCGACAACGCGAACGAGGTCATTGAGCGTATCGCCGCCCGGCTGCAGAGCACGGAAGGACAAGGCTATGTGAAGCGGTTCCAAGCCGGCCTGGAGCAATTGCATCGCCGGCTGACGGGGGAGCGGCGGACTGTTTGCCGCCTATCGCGATTACCTGAAGCTCAAGGACGAAATCGCCTCGCTGCAAACCGCAGTAGCAGGCATCGAAACACGCTATATGAGTTCGCTTGAAGATGTGCGGGAGCTTGTTGAGAAGCGCAACGAAGGTGCCAAGGCGCGCGCCGCGCAAATGATCAACCAGGCGTTGGTCTTTATCGGCGCGGTGGTGGTGGCCGGCCTGCTGGTCGGGCTCCTGTTCAGTCTCATTTTTGCCGATCGGATTGTCCGTCCGATCACACGGATAACCGAGACGATGACAACGCTTGCCGCCGGTGAGCTGGATGTCAGGGTCCCGGCGCAGAGCCGGACGGACGAAATCGGCGACATGGCCGCGGCGCTGCAGGTGTTCAAGGATAATGCCATCACCGCCCGCAACCTGATCGAGGAACGCGAGCGCGAGCAGGGGGTGAAGGAAGAACGCACGCATCGGGTGACCGAGCTTTGCGCGGCGCATGAGCGCTCGATCACCGACCTGCTGCGCGCGCTCAACAGCGCGGCGGCCGATATGCGCTCCACCTCGCAGACCATGCACGCCATCGTGCGGGAAACCGGCGAGCAGGCCGTGGCCGCGGCCGGCGCCTCGCAGGAAGCCAATACCAACGTGCAGACCGCGGCGGCGGCGACCGAGGAATTGTCTGCCAGCACGGCGCAGATCAACAACCGGGCGCTGCATTCGGCGCAGATCGCCAACAAGGCCGCCGAGGAAACCGAGCGTGCCGGCACGGTGGTGCAGGAGCTGCATTCCACCGCCTCCGAGATCGGCGAAGTGGTCCGCATGATCGATGAGATCGCCAGCCAGACCAACCTGTTGGCGCTCAACGCCACCATTGAAGCGGCGCGCGCGGGCGAAGCCGGACGCGGCTTCGGCGTGGTGGCGGGCGAGGTCAAGCATCTGGCCGGCCAGACCGCCAAGGCGACGGCCGACATTGCCGCCCGGGTGGCGGCCATCCAGAGCGCCACCGAGCAGGCGGTCAAAGCGATCCAGGGCGTGCGCGGCACCATCGGCGAGATGCGGGAAATCTCGCACTTCGTCGCCACCACGATGGAAAGCCAGAGCACCGCCACCAGCGAGATCGCGGCCAATACCGGCCTGGTCGCGGGCGCCACCGCGCAGGTGACCGCGAATGCCGAAAGCGTCAGCAGCAGCATGGAATCCACCGGCTCCGCCGCCAATCAGGTGGTGGAAGCGGCGATCGATCTCAATCGCCAGGCCGAGGCGCTGCGCGCCGAAATCGGCAGCTTCCTGGAAAATATCCGCGCCGCCTAGCGGACGACGGGACGAGACGTCGCCACCGCCGGCCGCCAACCCCTGCAGCGGCGGAGGCGAGGGCCAACCGCTTGTGCGGACAGCACTATGACGCCTGGCGCCCTGGAACCATCGACGCGAACCGGCCTTACCCTCCAGCTGCAATGACAGTTGCGTAGGCCTGGATGGGTTGGTATCGGCAGAAGGCGGGACAATGCGGCAAGATGGCAAGAAAGGCCACGGATCCGCAAATGCGCAAAGCATACGAAGAACAACAAAAGCGCTGGCTCGAAATCGCAGAGGCTCTGGAACGCCACGAGCAAAGTCGCGCGCGTTCAATCAATAGCGACGCTGTATCAGCCCGGCGTAAAGACGATGATTAACGCCTAGTTTTGCGTCGTTCGCCGCCGACGATGTTGGCGCCGCGCGCGCCGCTGTCAACCACTTTCGCGCCGAGCGCCTCACTCATCCGATCTGCACGCCCCGCCACGTCCAAAGCCCGGCAAACATCTTCGCAGGCCGCCGCGATGGGCCGGGAAGGTCTCACGATCAAATCACCTCGTTTGCAAAATCGGAAGATAGGCACGACTTTCATCGATAGATTTTACACGTTCTTCAGACCTCCCGCTCACGATAAAGACCGTTTTCAAGGTCGCTGATGCCGATGGCAAAAAATGGGTTAGCAGATGGTTAGCAACAAGATCAGGCAATTTCTCGCCGCGCGCGACGGAGGCGTCGTGCTCGTGTTTGGGCTGGCCGCGCTCCCGCTTATGACGGCGGTGGGCGCAGCGGTTGACTTCAGCAGAGGCTCCGCCACCCGGACTGCCATGCAGGCCGCGCTCGATGGCGCGGCGCTAAACCTCGTCAGAGATGCTGGAACGCTTGCTACCGGCGAGCTTGCACCCCGGGCAAACGCCCTGCTCACGGGGGTGTTCAACAACCCGGAAGCGAGCAATGTTCAAGTCACAGCGCAATATGATCCCGCGACAACCACACTCACATTGAACGGTTCGGCGGATGTAGCGACCTCGTTCATGGGGCTGATCGGCATTAAAACCATGCAGATTGGCGCGCGCTCCAAGGCTCGCGACGCCGACAAATGGCCATGCGTCATTGCCTTGGCTCCGAGTGGCGAGGGCGCCTTCAAAGTGACTGGCGGCGGCGCAGTGAACCTTCCCAATTGCGGGCTTCACGTCAATTCGACTTCCGGTAACGCCCTGCATAACGCGGGTTCCGGCTGGATCAAGGCAAAATCCATCTCTGTCGTCGGCGGGGCCTCTGGCGGAAATTACTCGCCCATGCCCACTACAAGCCAAAAGGTCCTCGCCGATCCTCTCGCCAAGATTCCGGAGCCGACAGTTCCTGGGCCGTGCACCTATACGAAACAAAACTTTGCGACGATCGTGACCCTGCCCGGCGGCACCGTCTATTGTGACAACATCACCTTTAATGGCAACGTGACGTTCGGCCCCGGAATACACTATTTCAAAGACGCGCAGGTGAAGACGGCGTCCAACATTAACATGACATCGCAAAATGCGATGTTGTACTTCACCGATAACAGCGACTGGGATTCGTCCGGAGCGGGCAAAGTCTCTTTCACCCCGATGCTGTCGGGCGACTATGCCGGCATTGCCATTTTTGGCTCGCGCAGTGACAACAAACACTCGACTTTCAAATTCACCGGCAATAAGGACTATTTTGTCGCCGGCACTATTTATCTGCCGAAACAGAGCTTGAGCCTTTATGGAGACGCTAGCCTGAGTGTGACCGCAAAATCAGGCTACGTGATCGCCCATCAATTATCATATGAAGGCGGGGCGAACTTCACCTTCGACGCCTTCGGCAGCACCGTGCCGTCCGGTTTCAATCTGACCACCGTCGCTCTCGTGAAATAAAGGAAGCAGGCACAAACGTGCCTGCTTTCGCTACGTCGTACTTGCGCAAACGCGCGCTGGCTTAGCCAACTTTAATTCACCACTCTTGCACGGTGGCGGGCAGCGTCGTCGTGCCGCCCGCTACTGGCACGCGCAGTTGCCGCAGAACACGGTCGGCGCCTCCGCAGGCTCGATAGCTCACGACTTTGTGTGTTCGGCCGTGCGTCTTTATCCGACGCCGCTTCGTAGCTCCCGCGGTATCCATACAGGAACACCAAGTTGTTGAGACGTCTCTTGTCTCGCCCGGTGCTGGATATTTCGTTGCTGATGCGCCAGCATTCGATGCCGACGGGCTGGCGCCAAAGCAATTTCACCACTCCGGATTGGGGTCGGAGCGTTGGCGCATTGAGCAGATGGGGACCGCGTGATGGGTTCGGCTCCCTGCTATGGGCAAAGCCACATGGATGCTGAGGATCTCCGCCGCCAACTCGCCGCCGCATTGGAGCGCGTGGCCGCGGGCGATCGGGCAGCCCTTCGACTTATCTATCAGGACACTTCGGCGAAGCTTTTTGGCGTCTGCCTTCGTATCTTACGGGATAGGCGAGAGGCGGAAGACGTGCTGCAGGACGTTTACATTACGGTGTGGCGGCGAGCCGCCACATTCGACGCATCGAGGGCCAGTCCGATCACGTGGTTGGTGGCGGTGGCACGCAACCGCTGTATCGACCGATTGCGCGCGAGCGGGAAAGTACGACACCAAGCGCCGCTGGAATCGGCAGAGGGCGTGTCTGACCCGGCGCCCGACGCGGTGACGCTTTTGGAAAATGCGGATCAGCAGCGGTTGCTGCAGGACTGCCTGGGGCAGCTGGAGGAGAGGCAAGCCAACGCAATCCGCTCTGCCTTCCTGGATGGCCTCACCTATGAGGAATTGGCAAACCGCGCCGCCGTCCCTCTGAGCACCATGAAGAGCATGATCCGGCGCGGACTGATGAACCTAAGAAGCTGTCTGGAGCAATGAGCGACGATTTCACCCCAACCGGCGAAGGCCGCCAGCTCCTGGCCGCGGAATACGTGCTGGGCGTGCTCGATGCGGCGCAGCGGGGCGATGCGAAACGGCTGCTGGCGCAGGACCCGGCTTTCGCGGCCGAGGTCACGTTTTGGGAAGAGCGACTTGGTGGCCTGACCTCGGAGGTGCTGCCGGTTACTCCCGCCCGAGCAGGTTTGGAACCGGATCAATACGGCGTTGGCTCCCGGAGCCCGTCGCGGCGGTCTTTGGAACAGCCTGTGGTTCTGGCGCTGGTCGGCTTTTGCTTCCGCGGCCCTCGCCGCGGCCTCGCTGGCCGTCGTCTATTTCGCAGTCGTTTCGTCTCCGCGCGGAGCGCTAGTGGCGACGCTGGATGCCAGCGGCCAAACCGGCTTTGTCGCAGCCACCGACCCGGACCGTAACAGCATCACGGTTGTTCCGGCCTCCTTGACCACCACAGAGCAGCGTGCCCTCGAGCTTTGGGTGATCGTACCTGGCGATCGGCCGCGTTCGCTCGGCGTAATCGAAGCTGGACGCCCTGTGCGTGTGAGCGTGCCGCCCAGCTTGACGGCGCATATGCAAGTAGACGCAGCACTTGCGGTGTCGCTGGAGCCGCCAGGCGGCTCCCCGACGGGCCTGCCCACCGGGCCCGTGATCGCCAGCGGGAAACTCACAAATTTGTGAGTTCCTGCCTCGCGTCCTTTTACCCAGCCGCTTCGTAGCTCCGTCCGCAATCCCAACAGGGATCACCCCAAGTCACAGGAAAACGCCATGACACTCTCTCGCATAAGCACCCTTTCTGCTGTCACCGCCGCTGCCCTTGCGGTCGGCCTTGCCGCTGCCTCTCCCGGCTTTGCCCAGATGAAGAGCGACGCCATGATGAGCGACAAGCCGGTCACCGTGGGCGGAGCTCCCATGTATGGCTCGAAGAACATCATCGAGAATGCCACCAAGTCCAAGGACCACACCACGCTCGTGGCTGCCGTGAAAGCAGCCGGCCTTGTCGAGACGCTGCAAGGCGCGGGCCCGTTCACGGTTTTCGCCCCTACCAATGCCGCATTTGAGAAGCTTCCCAACGGCACCGTGGACACGCTGCTGAAGCCGGCAAACAAGTCAAAGCTGACTTCCGTGCTGACCTATCACGTCGTAGCCGGCCGGCTCAGCGCGAAGGACCTGATGGAAGCGGCCAAGAAGGATGGTGGCAAACACAAGCTGAAGACGGTTCAGGGCGAAGAGCTCACCGTCTCGACCGAAGGCAACAAGGTCATGGTGTGGGACAGCAAGGGCAATCGCTCAACCATCACCATTCAGAACGTGTTCCAGTCCAATGGCGTGATCCACGTCATCGATAGCGTTCTGCTTCCGGCCTGATGCCGCGATCAGATGGGGGTGACTGGCAGGTAGTCCTCCGAACCCGCCGGTCATCTCCTGGCCCGCCGCTGCCCCGCGGCGGGCTTTCTGTTTGTTATTTCCACGTCGGGCGAGCAGAACACAGTCCGTCGAATTGCCCGACTTGCATCACCCTAGCGGACCAAATCACAAATGCGTTTGAATGCCGAAAGGCTGTCGTGATGACTTTAACCAACATGAGGCTCGTGCCCTTTGCTTTGTTTGTTGTTCGGCGCCGATGCTTTCGAGCAAGATTGATTTGAAGAGTAAAAATTTATCAGTCCGGTTTTAGCGACAGTTACGATAACCGCAACATGTAGCCTATTCCGTTCGGCGGGGAATGACGCAGCGCTGTTTCATCGACGGATTTTACGCAGTTTTTACGTCTAGTTGTACATATTTCGCCTGCATCACGTTCTAGCATCGCTGTGATGCATACGAAAGCCAGGCCAATGTCATCGCGTTTGTTTGGAATCTCCGCGGCCAAGCGAAGTAACAACAAGCGACTGGCGATCTACTTCGCTGCCTGTGCCTTGGCTCTATTGTCGTCAGGCGCCGTTGCTTTCGCCCAACCTGCGTCCTTACCGACAGAGACGATGTCGTCACCACCGACGCAGACTATGCCGTCACCTGAGCCGGAGGATGGATCGCCGCCGACGCCGCTGGGTGTGTTGGCCAACACCGGCATCAACCTGACCAAGGCAGCAATTGAAGGCGGGCGCCTTGTCGTTCAAGGCACGACCGTTTCGCCAGGGACACTGGTCACACTCGACGGCAAATTCAGCAACAGGTCGACGGCGACAAAAAAGTTTGCCTTCTCGCTGCTCTATCTTCCGACCGACTGCTTCATTGAATTGAAGCTGACCACCAAGACCGACCAGGCGGCGGTCAGCTCCTGCGGGCCGAAGGGAGTCAATTTTATCGGACTGTGGTTGGCGACGAAAACTTATCAGATCGATGATCTTGTCACGCTCGACGGTGCGACCTGGCGCGCGAAGCGCGTCAACATCAACAAGCGACCGAATCTGAGTTTCGCGGATTGGCAGGTATTCGCCGCGCGCGGCGCGCAAGGCCTGCAAGGCAACTCAAGGCCTGCAAGGCACGCAAGGTGAAACCGGCCCGGCAGGACCGGCCGGCGCCACCGGTGCACCTGGCCCCGCTGGAGCAGACGGCGCAGCCGGCCCGCAAGGTCCCGCTGGCCCGCAAGGACCCGCCGGGGCTGCCGGAGCGCAGGGCGCGAAGGGTTTGACCTGGCGTGCGGACTGGTCTTCGGCGACCGATTATGTGATCGACGATGCGGTGCAGTTCGGCGGCAAGGCCTATGTGGCGCTGCAGGCGGGCACCAACAAAAATCCGGCGAGTGAGCCTACCTTCTGGTCATTACTGGCGGCGGGTCCCAACTGGCGCGATGCCTGGGACAGCGGCGCCAATTATGCGCTCAACGACGCGGTGTTCCGTGACGGTTCGTCCTATGTCGCGATCCAGGCCAGCAGCAACAAAGATCCCGCCACGCAACCAAGCTTCTGGTCGGTGCTGGCGCAGAAGGGCGATACCGGCGATCAAGGTCTGCAAGGCGCCACCGGCCCGGCGGGTGCGGCCGGCGCCACCGGTGCGCAAGGTCCGCAAGGTCCGACCGGCGCCGCCGGCGCGGATGGCGCGACCGGTGCGCAAGGTCCTGCCGGCGCACAAGGCGCTGCCGGCGCCACCGGCGCGCAAGGCGCGAAGGGAATGAACTGGCGTGACGCCTGGTCTGCCGCCACCGCTTACGTGATCGACGATGCGGTGGTCCGCGACGGCTCGTCCTATGTCGCGATCCAGGCCAACAGCAACAAAGATCCCGCCACGCAACCGAGCTTCTGGTCGGTGCTGGCGCAGAAGGGCGACACCGGCGATCAAGGTCTGCAAGGCGCCACCGGCCCGGCTGGTGCAGCCGGCGCCACGGGCGCGCAAGGTCCGCAAGGTCCGACCGGCGCCGCCGGCGCGGACGGCGCGACCGGTGCGCAAGGTCCCGCCGGCGCGCAAGGACCCGCCGGCGCCACCGGAGCGCAGGGCGCAAAGGGAATGAACTGGCGTGACGCCTGGTCTGCCGCGACCGCTTACGTGATCGACGATGCGGTGGTCCGCGACGGCTCGTCCTATGTCGCGCTCCAGGCCAACAGCAACAAAGATCCCGCCACGCAGCCGAGCTTCTGGTCGGTGCTGGCGCAGAAGGGCGACACCGGCGATCAAGGCAGCAAGGCGCGACCGGCCCGGCAGGTGCAGCCGGCGCCACCGGTGCGCAAGGTCCGCAAGGTCCGACCGGCGCCGCCGGCGCGGACGGCGCGGCCGGGTGCGCAAGGTCCCGCCGGCGCACAAGGACCCGCCGGCGCCGCCGGCGCGCAGGGCGCCAAGGGAATGAACTGGCGTGACGCCTGGTCTGCCGCGACCGCTTACGTGATCGACGATGCGGTGGTCCGCGACGGCTCGTCTTATGTCGCGATCCAGGCGAACAGCAACAAAGATCCCGCCACGCAAGCCGAGCTTCTGGTCGGTGCTGGCGCAGAAGGGCGACACCGGCCCGCAAGGCACCAAGGCACGCAAGGCGCGACCGGCCCGGCTGGTGCAGCCGGCGCCACCGGTGCGCAAGGTCCGCAAGGTCCGACCGGCGCCGCCGGCGCAGACGGCGCGACCGGTGCGCAAGGTCCCGCCGGCGCACAAGGCGCGACCGGCGCCGCCGGAGCGCAGGGCGCCAAGGGAATGAACTGGCGTGACGCCTGGTCTGCCGCGACCGCTTACGTGATCGACGACGCGGTGTTCCGCGACGGCTCGTCCTATGTCGCGATCCAGGCCAGCAGCAACAAAGATCCCGCCACGCAACCGGCTTCTGGTCGGTGCTGGCGCAGAAGGGCGATACCGGCGATCAAGGCTGCAAGGCGCCACCGGCCCGGCTGGTGCAGCCGGCGCCACCGGTGCGCAAGGCCCGCAAGGTCCGACCGGCGCCGCCGGCGCGACGGCGCGACGGGTCGCCGCCGGAACGGACGGCGCGACCGGCCCGCAAGGTCCGGCTGGCCCGCAAGGCATCGCCGGCCCGCAAGGTCTGACTGGCGCGACCGGGGCCGCCTTTCTCGACACGCTCATTTTCAAGAATCTGGCGGCCGATGCTTCGGGCAGCAACGTCACTACCGCCCAGCCTTGGTTTCCCTCCGCGGGCGCGGTCGCCCTTGCGGCAAATACCACCTACGAGTTCGACGGCCGCATCTATCTCACGCGCACGGCCGGCACGACCCAACCACACCACCGGCGTCCTGTTCGGCGGCACGGCGACGTTGACCTCGATCGATTACGTTGCACTGTCGAAGACGACGACGGAAATGTCCTCGGTCCCGCTCTCGGCTATATCCGGCACAGCTGCAACTCTTGTTGTCGTCACCGCAAACTCCAATTCGGCGACGGAAAACCTTGAGATCATCGTGAAAGGTACAGTCCGCGTGAATGCCGCCGGGACGTTTATCCCGCAATTTCAGTACAGCGCCGCGCCGGGCTCGGCGCCGACGATCAAACGCGGATCATGGTTCCGGCTGCAGCCGATCGGGAGCGGCACCGTCGTTTCGCAGGGAACATGGAATTAACGGCGGTCACGGCCGGCACCATCACGCGCGTTAAACATGCCCATCAACCATGCGGCGCGTTAACTGTGGACGCGCGTACCGCCGGCGCGCGGCCTTTGCTAGAAACGGGTTCTTCGTTGTGTAACCGGAACCCGAACGCCGCCCATGTCGGAGCACGTCCGTTTCGCCGCTCTCGCGGCAGCCTTGTTTGTGATGTCCTATAGCGGCGTCGCCTGGGTGATGGCCGGCACGCCCTTAGCCGGCATGTCGCCGGAGCAGCCGCAAACACGCGTTGCCGACAGCTGCCGGCTCACGCGCCAGGCGATGTGACTTCCAGTCTGCCGCTTTCGTCTGGACGCCGTCGTGCCGCCGCACCCGGTTCAGCCGGCGGCGCTGCCGCGCGGCGATGGCCATCCGCAACGCGACAAATTGCGTGTCGCCGCGCTCGAGGCCAGCACGGCCTATGCGCTGACGCCCTGCGATGAAGCGGCGAAGGCCATCATGGTCCGGGCCGTCAGCGCCTATGCCAAGGCCTGGGCCGACATGATGGGCTGCGGTCCCGACGGCTGCGACTACCGCAAGATCAATGTCACCGCCGCGACCTTTTCCACGCCGCTCGATATTTCGGCGCGCGACGCGATCGGCGTGGCGTTCGAAAAGCGCGGCATTTCCCTCGACGACTTTCCTTCCTCGCTCCGCATCAATGTCGCCATGCTGGTGCGCGGCCGCGCCGTCCCCGCCACCGCCTGCCCGCAAACGGGCGCGCAGGTCATGCGCTGATTTTGTTCCGGTCATGCCCCGCGCAGGCGGGGCATCCAGTAATCGCAGGCACAGTTACAGGCGTGACCCGGATACTGGATCGCCCGCCTTTGCGGGCGATGACGACATCAGTTTGCCGGTCCTTCCGTTGCCGTGAATCACGTCCCATATTGCGGTGATGCCGAAGCCGCCCAAGCCGAAAAAGCCGAAAGACCCGGCCCGCCCGACCCGTTCCAAGGCGGCGGCGGAGCATATGAAGCCGCTCGCGCCGGAACTGGAAAAGCTGCTCAATCCCGGCATCGCCAAGGGCACCGCCGGCGTCGGCGCGCAGACCGGCATCCAGCCGCCGGCGGACAATTCCTTCGACCGGCGCGCCGATTTTTCCAAGGCGCATACCGCGCGTAAATCCGCCAGCAAGGGCTCGGCGAGGCGCCGCAGTCCGGCTATGTCGGCAAGGGCTCGGTCGAGATCAACAAGGAGATGGCCGAGGCGCTCGGCTACAAGGAAGACGATCTTTCCGGCCTGCGTTCGTCCGGCATCACCGCCACCGTGCAGGCGCTGGAAAATCTGCTGCGCGAAGGCCGCAGGGAGTTCGAGAGCGTTCCCTGGGTGCCGCATCGCCCGCCGCGCCCGGAGAAATCCGAAGGCGGCCAGCGCCTCGTGATCAAGTCGGATTTCGACCCGAAGGGCGACCAGCCGCTCGCCATCAAGGAACTGGTCGAGGGCGTCCAGCGGCACGACCGCACCCAGGTGCTGCTCGGCGTCACCGGCTCCGGCAAGACCTTCACCATGGCGAAGGTGATCGAGGCGACGCAGCGCCCCGCGCTGATCCTTGCGCCCAACAAGACGCTGGCGGCGCAGCTCTACGGCGAGTTCAGGAATTTCTTTCCCGACAACGCGGTGGAATATTTCGTCAGCTATTACGATTACTACCAGCCGGAAGCCTATATCCCGCGCACCGACACTTATATCGAGAAGGATTCCTCGATCAACGAGCAGATCGACCGCATGCGCCATTCGGCGACGCGCGCTCTGCTCGAACGCGACGACGTGATCATCGTCGCCTCGGTGTCCTGCATCTACGGTATCGGCTCGGTCGAGACCTATTCGGCCATGACCTTCGGCGCTCAAGCGCGGCGAGCGCATCGACCAGCGCCGGCTGATCGCCGACCTGGTGGCGCTGCAATACAAGCGCACCGCCGGCGATTTCTCCCGCGGCACGTTTCGGGTGCGCGGCGACTTCGATCGAAATCTTTCCCGGCCCATTATGAAGACCGCGCCTGGCGCGTCTCGCTGTTCGGCGACGAGATCGAAGCCATCAATGAGTTCGATCCGCTCACCGGGCAGAACAGCGACGAGCTCGAATTCGTCAAGATCTACGCCAATTCCCACTATGTCACGCCGCGCCCGACGCTGATCCAGGCCATGGCCGCGATCAAGCAGGAGCTGCGCTGGCGGCTGGAACAGCTCAACGCGCAAGGCCGGCTGCTGGAAGCGCAGCGGCTGGAGCAGCGCTGCATGTTCGACCTCGAGATGATGGAAGCCACCGGCAGTTGCGCCGGGATCGAGAATTATTCGCGCTATCTCACCGGAAGGAAGCCGGGCGAGCCGCCGCCCACGCTTGTTCGAATACGTGCCGGACAATGCGCTGGTCTTCGTGGACGAAAGCCACGTCACCATCCCGCAGATCGGCGGCATGTATCGCGGCGACTTCCGCCGCAAGGCCACGCTCGCGGAATACGGCTTCCGCCTGCCCTCCTGCATGGACAACCGGCCGCTGCGCTTCGAGGAATGGGACGCCATGCGGCCGCAGACCATGGCGGTCTCCGCGACGCCCGGCGCCGTGGGAGATCGAGCAGGCCGGCGGCGTCTTCGCCGAGCAGGTCATTCGTCCCACCGGGCTGATCGATCCGCCGGTGGAGATCCGCCCCGCCCGCACCCAGGTGGACGACCTCGTCGGCGAGGTGCGGCAGACCGCGGCCAAGGGCTACCGCACGCTCTGCACGGTGCTGACCAAGCGCATGGCGGAGGACCTCACCGAATATCTGCATGAGCAGGGCATCCGCGTGCGCTACATGCATTCCGACATCGACACGCTGGAGCGGATCGAGATCCTGCGCGACCTGCGGCTCGGCGCCTTCGACGTGCTGGTCGGCATCAACCTGTTGCGCGAGGGCCTCGACATTCCGGAATGCGCGCTTGGTCGCCATCCTCGATGCCGACAAGGAAGGTTTTCTGCGCAGCGAGACCTCGCTGATCCAGACCATCGGCCGCGCCGCGCGCAATATCGACGGCAAGGTGGTGCTCTATGCCGACCATGTCACCGGCTCGATGCAGCGCGCGATCGAGGAGACCAACCGCCGGCGCGAGAAGCAGCTGGAATACAACACCGCCAACGGCATCACGCCGGAGAGCATCAAGAAATCGATCGGCGACATCCTCTCCAGCGTCTATGAGCGCGACCATGTGCTGATCGAGACCGGCGCCGACAGCGCCACCGGCGAGGCCATCACCATCGGGCATAATTTCGAGGCGGTGCTGGGCGATCTGGAAGCGCGCATGCGCGCAGGCGGCGGGCGATCTCGACTTCGAGGAGGCCGCGCGGCTGCGCGACGAGATCAAGCGCCTGCGGCAGACCGAGCTGGCGGTGGTGGACGACCCGACCGCCAAACATGTGCGCGTGCAGAGTCGACCAGCGCGCGGCCGCTCATCTTCCACCCTCCCCGCTCGCGGGGGAGGTCGCGCGCGCAGCGCGCGGGAGGGGGAAAGAGCAAAGTGCACAAGCCCGATCTCGACGAGATGGGCATCGCGCTCTGGCACGAAGTGAAGCCTGCGCGCGGCGGCAAGCGCAAAGGCGGCCCGCTGACCACCGCGATCGACTCCGCGCCGCGCAAGCCGGACCTCGACGAGATGGGCCCCGGCGTGGAGTTGGTGCCGGGCAAAAGCGCCGGCCCGCGCTCGACCTTGGGCCGCCCCGGCATGCGCGGCGGATGGAAGAGCAAGGGGCGCTAGCAGCGGCCTCGACAGAGCTCCATCGTCTTGCCTAGCCCCACGGAACGGCGCAATATCCCGCCGTTCGCGTTGTAGCCAGGGAGGCGATCATGACCAGATTCTCGATCGATTGTCGCGAATACCCGAGTGACAGCAATTGCACGGTGGCGATTTCCGCCGACAACAAGAAAGAGCTGGTTGACGCGGCGGCACAGCACGCCGTCGCCGTGCATGGCCACCAGGATACGCCGGAGCTGCGCGAGCAGATCGGCGGCATGATCAAGAGCGGCTAGCCGAACGCAGCGTCAATTCGTGCGGCGACAGCGGGACGCGCCTGCGGCGCCTCCATGATACGGTGACGTCTCGGTTGTCATGGCCGGATTTATTCCGGCCGTCCCGATGAGAGAAGCAGTGCATTGCTAAGCGAGATGGCCGCAACAAGTGCGGCCATGACGAAGGAAAAGCTGTGCAGTAACGTTACTGCGTTTCGATCTTGCGCCCGACCGCTGATGGCCTGGTTGGCCAGATGAGCGGTGGCCGGCGTGAGCTCGCCGCTGCACGCTTCGTCATCAATCCTTAACATTCGTTAACCAGCGTTTGCGCCGATGCTGTGCAGGCTGCCGCGCGATTGCGCATCCCTGCACCAAAGAGAGCACTGCCGCGCCCGTCCATGTGCTCAGCGCATGAGTCTTATCTCGCATTGTGGGAAGCATTCGCGCACTGCCGCTGCTATATAGAAGTCAACAACAATAAGAAAATTCGGGAACGCTCTGGATCACAACGATGGAGTTGCTGACCATGGCCCCGAATCTCGCGCTGCTGGCTTTCACGCCCGATCTCACCGGTCTTTCCGCCGCCACCGCCGGCAAATCGTCCCGGCTGCACTGGTTTTACGATTTCATCGTAACGCAACAGACCCGTCACACCGCCAGCGAAGTCGCGCGCTAAGGCTCGCAAGCGACCGACCGACGGCGCCGCCGCAGTGGCTGCGCCGTACTTTTGAGGAGAATTGTTATGCTTGCCGTTCTGATCTATCTCGTCGAGATGGCCCGCCGTATGGCGCGCAAAATCACGCGCAGCGTCTGGATCGTCGCCGACAGCTTCCGTGAGGCGCAGGAAATCCGCCGCAGCATGCCGCGCCGCTATATGGAGGAATAAGCCGCGTCAGCGCGGCGCGCCGCCGCCGCGCCTAGCTTTTACTGCGCTTCGGCGCGGGCTTCTTCACCTGATGGTCGCCGCCGGCGTCCTTGCGGCCGGCAAAATCATCCGCCTGAAATTCCTTGGCTTGATCCCAGGGCTTGTTCTGCACCCGCGTGCCGGCATTGCCGGAGCCGGCGTCTTCGTGCGGAAGCTCGCCATGCGGTTTGGATTTCTCCGGCTCTTTGCGATTTTCGTCGGCAGCCCGGGACCACCGATGCGTTCGGTGTCGGCGATGCTTTTGCGGTGACATGCTGGACCTCGTCATGGTCATTCCAAGACGACAACCGGCGGCCCGCCGCAGCGGTTCCACCGGTTGTGCCGTCCGCACCCAGGCGAAAATCAGATCGTATAGCCCTTCGGCTCGATCAGCGCGTATTGCGTCATCACGGGGACGCGCGCCCATTGCCGGCCGTCGAAAGTCGCCACCACGGTGATCCGCACGATCTGCACCAGCTTGCCCTGGACGTTTTTCATATCGACCATCTTATCCGACATGAATGCCACGGCGGCGACGCCGCAGGCGCGCGGATCCTTGGCTTCGTCGTTCACGGTGATGACAGCGCGCTCCATTTCCTTGCCGTCGTTGCGCAAGCCGACCAGCCGCTGCATTTGTTCCGGTGTGTTGCAGATGATCCCGACACCGATGGCGATGCCGCCGTCGTCCATCGGTTCGGCATTCACATTCCCCGGCGTTGCGCTCCAGAGAGCAAGCGCTGCTGCCCCAGCAGCCCAGAATAACCGCATTGTCGCCTCCAGAAATCCGTGTCGTTCAGAGGGGAAACACGCCATGCGCTGTGGGGTTCACGAACGAACACGGCATCGTGACCGCTCGAAATGTTCGGGAGAGCACACAGCTTCGGCCCGTCCTGCGATTGCCAAGACGCGCGGTAGTCGCCCGGTGGAGAAATGCACCGCGGAGAAATTGAAGGCGGCCCGCTGCTGAGGACTTTTGCGGGCCTACCAATCGCTTTTCATCCGCGCCGCATAATCAAGCTGCGGAGCCGGCCTTGATTGCTCCGCCGAGTCGCGTCGATGAATCTCAAGACGGCGGTGATGAATGACGGCCAGAGCGCGGAGCTGAGAATGAGACGCCGCCGGAAGCTACGAATACGTCTGCGGCATTCACCCGCGCATGACAGGCCAGGTCGTCGTCGAATAAACCAGAGCCCAAAGGGGGAAGCCATGCGCGCTTTGTCGCTTGAGCTGCGCTATCTCATCTATACCGCCATCCTGCTGGCCGTGATCTGGATTCCCTATATCGCTCGCGCATATCGCGCAGGTGGGGCCGTGCTCGCGCTGAGCTATCCGGAACGGGTGGACATGCCGCCCTGGGCGGCGCGGCTGAAGCGGGCGCATTACAATCTGGTGGAGAATATCCCGCTATTTGCGATCGCGGTGATGGCGGGAGAATTTCGCGGCATCCATACCGCTGTCACCGCCGCCTGCGCCATGGTGTTCTTCTGGGCCCGCGTGGCGCATCCCGTTGCAGTGATTTTCAACATCTGGGGCACGCGCACGGCCGCATTCACCGTCGGCTGGGTGGCGGTTGTGATCCATTTGTTTGTGGTGCTGACCGCCTAGCGGCGGTGCGCGGCGGCGAGCGCCTGCGGCGCCGCGCCGGTGAACGCTTCCTCAATCGCCTGCAAGAGCGCAGCCGGACTGGAACGGCTTATACAAGGTCGAGAAGGCGCCGACCTCCGTCGCCATGGCGACCGAAGTTCGGCATTTCCAGCGCCGCCTGTCGCCGAGCATGAAGCCCGATACCGCGATCACCGGCATGGCGGGTCAAGCTGCCGGATCGCCTTGGTTGTCTGAAGCCCGTCCAGGCCCGGCATGAACACGTCCACGATCACCAGATCGAATGCTCCTGCCTTGACGGCTTCGATGCCGGATTTCCCGTCCGGAACAGCCACGACCTCGAAACGCTCCCTTCGAGCACCATCGCGGTCGCTTCCCGCACCGCCTCGTCGTCGTCGATCACCAGGATGCGGGCCATCCGAGACTTGGCCGGGCGGGGCATGATGCTCCTTGCGAAAAACGTTGCGGTGGAGGAACGTCGCAGCGCGCTGATTTATCAAGCCGGATGACCAATCAACGCCCGATTGGTTAATACCGGGTTACAGGCCTGAGCTGGATACGCGCGCTGGCCGTTCGACGACTGCCGGTCTTGCTGCAAAGAGGAAGGCGGACGCAACTTTGCACGAAGCTGCATCCGCCTTGGAACGCTTGCGCCAGACGGCGCGAGGCGATGCTCGCGGCTTAGTTGGTGATCTCACCCACCACGACGGATTCCCGCGGGTTCACCACCAGAATCCGGTTCTGCAGCGGGAGGAATTTGTAGTCGGCAACCGACGGCATGCTGGCAGCCATCTCCGGCGGCAATTCCTGCAACGCCAGCGTGGCCGGCACCTGTTCCGAGGGCTTGGCCGTGATCTCCGAGGCCGGCGCCGCGCCTTTGGTCAGGCCCGGCTGCGCGCCTTGGGTCATGCGCTCATAGATCGCTCGCTTCTGCTGGTCGGTGAGCGCGAGCGGATAGGCCATGATCGGCGTCTTGTCGAGCTGTTCGTTCTTGGCCGAGGATTTTGCCGGCTCGTCCTGCGTGGCTTGCGGCGCGCCCGGCACCGCAAGCTTGCCGCCCTGGAGCGGATCGCCATTCTGCATCGTGCCCGGCTGCGAAGCTTCGTTCTGTCTGCGCCGCGCGCCGGCGCCTGCGGATGATCCTTCGCCTCCGGGGCGCTGCGGGTCAAAGCTTCGTCAGCGGAATTTTGCTGGGTCTTTTCCTGCTGCGCGACGGCGACCGAGGTGGCGGCCAGTAGCGCGGCGGCAATCACGCCGTAGTGAAATCGTTGCATGAAATCCTCCTGTCAGATCCGGAGGAAAACGCCCGAAAGCACAAAACGTTGCAAATGCCTCATTACCCCTTCGTTTGAGTCCCTGACTCCGCCAGGCTCTTGCCCGCGCCGCGCAAGGGAGCAGAATACCGGCTGCGCCGGATTCGCCGGCAGGCATGCCTGATCCCGAGAAAGCCGGGGCCGGATCGAAACCGGCTGACGGGCAAGATCAGGCAGATATTGAGAGGATAAAGGCCATGGCCAAGGGTCAGATGCGGCAAAACAAGGAAAAGAAGAAGCCGAAACAGGACAAGGAAAAGAAAAAAGGCACGTCGGCTTACGCGCAGGCTTATCACGCGCAGGCGAGCCACAATCCGATCGGCAAGAAAGACTAGATGCGCGGTTGAGCCAAGCTTCGCCGGCGGCCGCGGGCCGCCGCCGTGGTTAATTCGCGGCTACCGCGCGCGGCAGCGGATAATCGGCACGATCATACAGCCGGCGGATATCGTCGCCGCTGTAGCGCACCTCATCGACCTCCAGATAGGCCCCGAGCAGCAGCGCCGCGGGCATCCCCTCGATGGCAAAACGCACGGCCTCGGCCGCGGTGGCAAAGCGCCGGTAGGTCACCGGACGGCGGACCTTGCGGTTTCGGCTGGGAAACAGCTCCGCCGGGGCATTGAAATCGATATCGAGATCGCGCTGCGGAGCGCGCACCTGCTGCATTGTGGCCTGCGCCATGGCTTTTACTCCTAACTGAAAATTGTTGGCCACGGCTTTCCGGATTTAATGATCCGGCCACGCGGCATCCCTGTCGCGACGCTTGATATAAGCACGAATTCGGCCGAATGCGAGGGGCGCAGGCGTGCAAAATGCCGCTCAGGCCCCCGGTCCCTTGAGGCCTGCGCGCATCACTCCGAACAGGTTTCAGCGGCTGGTCGGCGCCGCCGTATTCGGCAGATCAAGGTTCACGGTCTTCGGACCGGTTCCCTGACCGCCATAAAGAACGAAGGCGATGACCGCCAGAACGACCACCACGCCGCCAAGAACGAAGCCGAGAAAACCCGTTCCACCGCTGTCGTCCGCCATGATGCAACTCCTTTACCCTCGGAGCGCAAACGTTCACTGCGCCGCCGCGGTTCCGCTAGCGGGTTTCCGCCGACATCAGCTGCGGGGCCATGGCCATGTCGTCGAGCGCAAGACGCCCTTCGACGTGATCGCGCACCAGAAGGAAGGCGACGAGAGTCACTGCGAGGGTAATGCCGCCGAACAGCACGCCCAAAATTCCAAGACTATTCTTATCCGCCATGTCCACTCCGCCGTGTATCTCTTTGTTGCCATTCGGCCTGATGCTGGCCCAGTCGGCTAAGCAACGTTGTCACGGGATTCCTGTTCCGGTGCGTGCGCGCCAATTTGTCGCAGCAGGTGCCCGCCTATCTTGCTGTGGACTATTCAGGTTCGCGGCAGCCGTTCCGTGCCGCTGTGCTGTTCGCGCTCAAGCAGTGCTTCCAGTGCGGCGATGCGTTTCTGCGCCTCGCCTTTTGTCAGGTTCTCGTCAAAGGCATCGCTATCGCCGGCACGACGCCACAGCTCTTTCAGATGTTTGATCTGGTCGCGCGTCATCGGCGCTTCCGCGTCACCGGCTGCTTTGACGGAAGCCTGCTGCGGGATCTCGGTCGAGCTTTTCCGGAGCGACATGTCGCAACCTAATTGATGATCTCGATCACCTGTTTGCTCTTGGGATCCACCAGCAGCACCTGGTTGGTTACCATTGCGTATTCGTAATCCTTTAATTCCGGAATCAACTCGACGATCGTTTTCGGCAGCGGCTGCAGATCCACCGATGACGGCACGACCACTCCGACCGCCGCGTGAAAGGTAGGCGGCGCGGTTTCCCTTTGCTTCTGGCTGCTGATGCTGGAGTAGATCGTTTGCTTTTGCGCGGCCGTAAGCTTGAGGCTGGGCACGGCCGCGGGATTCATTTCCGCGCCGGGATGCGCCGGCGTTGCCTGGGCGGCGGCGGGGACAGCCGATCCGCTGAGCAGCAACAACACGATGGCGGCCTGGCAGAGTTGCTTGGCCATTGCTGTCCTCCCATGCCAACCGGCGTGTGACAACCGCGAAAGCCGCTGTTTTGTTGCATCATTTTGCAAAAACCGGGGCTGAAAGCCGCGGTTTGCCCGCGCAGCCGCCCATTTTTGCCGTGGACCCGGCCCGGCCGGATGCTAATAATTGGGATACCGATTCGGGGGAATTGGGGGGTTTGAGATGATCAAGGGGGTCCTTCTCGGGCTTTCGCTCGTGATCAATACGGCGGTCGAGCCGTATCAGCCGCAGCTTGGTCCGGAGGCTGCGCGTCTGCAGATGTCGCCGCAGCAGAAAAATGCAGTGATCCAGCCGCTGTTGCACTCGGCCACCGACTGCGTTGTACGCACGGTCGCCGGTGATCCAAAATTTCGCATCAGCCTGCCGCCCGGCGACATCAATGAACTGATCGTCTCCTCGATGGAGACCTGCCTGGAGCAGATGCGCGCGATGATCGACGCGCACGATCGGCTGTTCGGCGAGGGCACCGGCGAGGCCTTTTTCATGGGCCCTTATCTCGAGATCTTGCCCAAGGCGGTGGCCCGGCAGGTGAAGGGAAGCCTGAAGCAGGACTGAGTTAAGAAAAAGATGAGCCCCGCTTCGGGCCATTTTTCCTTTCCGCTATTGTTGATCGCGCGGGCGCATGATCCCGAAAAGTGGGAACCGGTTTTCGGATCAGATCATGCGCCGCTTTATAAAGTTAGTCGCATTTGCGAACCTTGCGGACCCAGGTCGTGCCATTGGGACGCTTGGTGCGCACGGTCGTCGTGCGGCAGTTCGTGCCCGGAAACGACGACGCGCTGTTGCGAATAGGCGCGATAGCCCGGCTCGCCGACGCGGACACTGACCGATTGTGCGCTGGCGGACGAGATCAGGGCGGGACTCAGAAACGCCCCCGCCGCGGCCAACAAAATAAGTTTCTGCATTACGCGTTCCTCCTGAATTGGTCGGCTTGCCGGAAGCCTGATGGCTCCGGAGTATGTGGTAGCGCCGCGAAACCGCGCGGTTGCTTGCTTAATTACCAATGTTTTAGGCGCTGATTTGGTTCCGGACAGGCCCGCCTGCGATTGACCGACTCAGAGGCTAAGTGCAGTCTGCATGAGGAATTTCTGCTTTGCGCTTCGTCCAGAGGAGAAGCCCATGTTCGATTTCAGCGACCTGTTCCAGTGGGAACGTTTTATCACGCCGCAAATCATCAAGATATTTTACTGGCTGGCGGTAGCGGTTTCCATTCTGGCGGGCCTCTCGGGCCTCGGCTCCGGGCTGATGACGATGTTCGCCAGTCCGATCGCCGGGCTGATTGCCGTGCTCATCAGCGTGCTCGGCATCGTTATCGGCGTGATCTTCGCCCGCATCGCGGCGGAGTTCATTCTCATTGTCTTTCGCATCAGCGAGCATCTCGGCGCCATCCGCGCGCGCGGCGGAGAGATGTGACCGCAGTTGTCATCCCGGACGGCGAGTGAAACGAGCCGATCCGGGACCCAGAGGGTGGGTCCCGGCTCTCGCTTACGCTCGGCCGGGATGACACCTGAAGGTTGCGCGGGGAACTAAGTCGCAAACCTGAAATGCATCACGTCGCCGTCGTCGACGACGTAATCCTTGCCTTCCAGCCGCAGCTTGCCGGCGTCGCGCGCCCCGGCCTCGCCGCCGAGCGTCACGTAGTCGTCGTAGGCGATGGTCTCGGCGCGGATGAAGCCGCGCTCGAAATCGGTATGGATGACGCCGGCGGCCTGCGGCGCCTTGGTGCCCTGCGTGATGGTCCAGGCGCGCGCCTCTTTCGGCCCGACGGTGAAATAAGTCACCAGGTGCAGCAGTTCGTAGCCGGCGCGGATCAGACGATCGAGGCCCGGCTCCGTCAGCCCGAGCGTGGAAAGAAAATCCTCGCGCTCTTCGCGCGACAGCACGGCGATCTCCGCCTCGATCTGCGCGGAGATCACCACCGACGACCGCGCCCTCCTCCTTTGCCAGCGCTGCGACCTTGCGGGAATATTCGTTGCCGGCGGCGGCCGCGCTTTCCTCGACATTGCAGACATAGAGCACCGGCTTTGACGTCATCAGCCCGAGCATGGCGAAGGTCTTTTCCTCCTCCGGCTTGCGCTCGACCAGCCGCGCCGGCTTGCCCTCGCGCAAAAGCGCCAGCGCGCGGTTCACCAGGTCGAGCTGTTCCTTCGCCTCCTTGTCGTTGCCCTTGGCCTTCTTCTCCAGCGCATCGACGCGCTTTTCCAGCGAACTCGAGATCGGCCAGCATCAGCTCGGTCTCGATGATCTCGATGTCGGCGAGCGGATCGATCTTGCCCGCCACATGGGTGATGTCGCCATTCTCGAAACAGCGCACGACATGGGCGATGGCGTCGACTTCGCGGATGGTGGCGAGAAACTGATTGCCCAGCCCCTCGCCCTTCGATGCGCCTTTCACCAGCCCCGCGATGTCGACGAAGGTCAGCCGGGTCGGGATGATCTGCGCCGACTTGCCGATCTTCGCCAGCAGGTCGAGCCGCGGATCCGGCACCGCCACTTCACCCACATTGGGCTCGATGGTGCAGAACGGATAATTCGCCGCCTGCGCCGCGGCGGTCTCGGTCAGCGCATTGAAGAGCGTCGACTTGCCCACATTGGGCAGACCGACGATGCCGCATTTGAAACCCATTACTCGTTCCTGATTCTCAATTCGAAATTTGCCGCGGGCATTAACTCGTTCGCTCTCCCGCTTGCGGGGGAGGGTTAGGAGGAAACTTGCACCTCGCTTGCCGCTCACCCCCTCCCGCCTCGCTTCGCTCGGCGACCTCCCCCGCAAGCGGGAGAGGTGAGAAAGCAACGCAAGCTCTGCCCCTCACTCTTTTTGTTCGTCGCCCTCTTTCTCGGCTTCGCCTTTGTCGAAAAATCCCTTCGCCGCCACGGCGAGATGCACCTTGTTCTGAAACGTCGCATCCTGCGCCGCGCGCGATCAGCTCGGCGTTGTCGGCGATGGCTGCGCACAAGGCTTCCACCCATTCCATGTCGGCCTTGCTGAAATCGCTCAGCACATGGCCATGCACCATTTCCTTCACGCCGGGATGGCCGATGCCCAGCCGCACGCGGCGATAGTCATTGCCTAAATGATTGGTGATCGAGCGCAGCCCGTTGTGCCCGGCGTTGCCGCCGCCGGTTTTCACCCGCAACTTGGCCGGCGGCAATTCGACCTCGTCCTGGAACACCACGATGTCGCTCAGCGGGATTTTGTAGAAAGCGGCGGCTTCCTGCACCGCGCGCCCGCTGTCGTTCATGAAAGTGCCGGGCAACAGCAGCAGTACCCGCTCGCCGCCGAGGCTGCCTTCGGCGGTCACGCCCTGGAAGCGGCGCTTCCAGGGCGAGAAGCCATGGCGGCGCGCAATCGCATCCACCGCCATGAAGCCGATGTTGTGGCGATTGCGGACATATTGGCTGCCCGGATTGCCGAGACCGACGAAGAGCAGCATGGCGCTTTAGACCCTGATCCGATCGAATAAATCTCCGCTCGTCCCCGCCAAAGCGGGGACCAGCGGCCTCGGCACGAAAGCTGGATTCCCGCTTGCGCGGGAATGAGCGAAGGGGTGCTTCAACTGCCGTGGATCAAACTCTCGTCTCCCCGCCCGCCGCATCCGATCTCGGGTTTACCCGAGATCGGCACTATGAATACACAAGTCGGATAAATCCGACTTGTGTGCGGCGGACGGTCAGCGCGCGATCAGCAAAAGTGGGTACCGGTTTTGCGGAAAGCAATCTAGCTTGCGCAGATTGCGTATACTTATCTGCGGCTCGCGCGCCAATTTTTAACTTGGCGCATGATCTTGTCGGCGAACCGGTTGCCACTTCGCCGGATCATGCGCATACGCCTTACTTCTTCGCGGGCGCTGGTTTGGTATCCGCGGCGGGAGCAGCAGCACCGGCAGCCGGAGCCGCGGGCGCGGCACCCGGTGCGCCGGTCGGAGCAGGCGGCGCGGCGGCGGCAGCGGCAGCAGCGGCGGCCTGAGCGGCAGCGGCTTCGGCGGCGGCCTTGATTTCTTCCGCATAGCCCGAGGGCGGCACGATGGTGACCAGCGTGGCGTCCGGCGCCTCCATCACCTGCACGCCTTCCGGCAGCGTGATCTCGTTCAGATGGCGCGAGTGATTGATGTCGAGGTCGCTCACGTCCACCACGATCTCTTCCGGAATCTGGTCGGCGCGCACGCGCACCGCGATGGTATGCTCGACGATGTTGACCGCGCCGCCGCGCTTGACGCCGGGCGAGACTTCCGCGCCGCGCACATGCACCGGAATATTGACGCGGATGACGGCGCCTTCGCCCAGCCGCAGGAAGTCGACATGCGCGGGCGTGTCCTTCACCGGATCGAGCTGGAAGTCGCGCGGGATCACGCGCTGCTTTTTGCCGTCCAGATCGAGGTCGTAGATCGTGGTGAGGAAGCGGCCGGCATAGATGCGCTGGCGCAGTTCCGCATGATCGAGCGAGATGCAGAGCGGGGGCTTGTTGTCGCCGTAAATAACGCCCGGCACGCGGCCGGCGCGACGCACAGCCCGGGCGGCCCCCTTGCCGCTCTTCGGACGTGCCGTCGCTTTCAATTCCCTGACGGTAGCCATTGTCGTCACCTTACCTGTTTCTGGAATAAAAACAGCCGCTTAGGCGGCCTCTCCGGCGCAACCAGCCTCCAGGGGTGTCGGGGTTGCGCGGGATGAGGCGGCTTATAGCGGAGGCGGCCAATTGAGGCAAGGAAGCGAACCAAGGGGTCGGTCAAAATTTGGCCTTTACCGGACCTTTTTGGGGCGCCGCGGCGTTATGTAGGAAACAGACGCGCCCCGGGAGGCGAAAGTGCAGATTACGCAAGCAGCCAAAACGATGAACCAGGCCCTCGACACCATTGCGCATGTGGCCTTTGAACCTGGCGTCGATCCCAAGCACGCGCTCGTCATCATAAAGAAAGTCGCCGATGACGCGCTGTCTCGTACCCAAGCCGGCGAGCAAATCTCGCCCCGGGCATTTACCAACAGCTAGATAGACAGCGTAGCGGGAAAGCCGCCCGAGCAAAAACTTGGGCCGATCACGCATGGCTGTGTTGATGGTATCGGGCAGCGCCTCGACGAATCCGACCTCATCCTGAGGAGCCCGCCGATCTAGAGATCGGCGGGCGGCTCTCGAAGGATGGGTAGCGTTGTATCCACATGGTTCGAGACGCGCCGCACTGACGTGCGACGCTCCTCACCATGAGGAGGGAAGTTGACGGTGTTGTATCCGGAGAACGCGGATGCCCCGCGTCAACCTCAGGCATGACGAAAAATTTGGCGCGTTATTCCTGGAACGGCTCGTTCGGCGTGACGTTGGGCGCCGCCTTTTCCGGCGGCACGGCCGAGGGCTCGCCGCTCGGCGGAGCGGCATCAGCGGTCGGCGTGGCTTTGAGCCGCGCCTCCAGCGCCGCGACCCGCGCCTTCAGCGCCTCGTTTTCCTCGCGCGCGATTTTCGCCATCTCCCGCGCCGCCTCGAATTCCTCGCGCCTGACCACGTCGAGATCGCGCAAAATGCGCTCGGCCTGACTCTTGAATAAAGTGTCGAACTCGCGCCGCACGCCCGAGGCGACGCCGGCGGCATCGTTCATCAGCCGCGCCATCTCGTCAAAAATCCGGCTGCTGGTCTGGGTCATCGTGGCCTCCGGCGCTTCATTTTCGAGAGGAATGGTAGCACAGAAAGAGTGGCGATCCGGAACGGGTGCCGCAAGGCCCATCCTTCGAGACGCGCAGCGAAGGGCGGCTCGAAGGATGCTATGGTTGGTCGATTCACCGCCCCGCAGGAAACGTAATGCCCTTCCTTGTGCTGCCCTTTCCCGCCGTCGATCCGGTCCTGGTCTCGATCGGGCCTTTCGCCATCCGCTGGTATGCGCTCGCCTATATCGGCGGCATCCTGCTCGGCTGGCTCTATGCCCGCGCGCTGATCCGCGCGGAGGAATTGTGGGGCGGCAAGGCGCCGCTCACGCTCGATGACGTCGACGACTTCATTCTGTGGGTAACGCTCGGCATCATTTTCGGCGGACGGCTCGGCTATGTGCTGTTCTACAACCCGGCGTATTTCGCCGCCCATCCGCTCGAAATCCTGGAATTGTGGAACGGCGGCATGTCGTTCCATGGCGGCTTCCTCGGCTGCGTCGCCGCGGTGATGCTGTTCGGCTGGAAGCGCAACGTCCGCATCCTTTCGCTCGGCGATCTCACCTGCGCGGTCGCGCCGATCGGCCTCTTTCTCGGGCGGCTGGCGAATTTCATCAACGCGGAATTATGGGGCCGCGCCAGCGATGTGCCCTGGGCCATGGTGTTCCCCGGCGCGGGCCCGCAGCCGCGGCATCCGAGCCAGCTTTATGAGGCGGTGCTGGAAGGGCTGGTACTGTTCGTCGTGCTCTACATGCTGATCCGCAGCGGCGCGTTGCGCCGGCCCGGCCTGATCCTCGGCGCCTTCGCGCTCGGCTATAGCCTGGCGCGCAGCCTTTCCGAATTTTTCCGCGAGCCGGATGCGCAACTCGGCTTTCTCTGGGGCGGCATGACCATGGGCATGCTGCTCTCGATTCCATTGGCGCTTGCTGGCATCATCCTGATCGCCCAGGCAATGCGGCGGCAACCGCAAGAGGCGTGAAGCAGGCGTGATGGCGAACGACACGCCCCCGCTGGAGGCGGAAATCCGGCGGCTGATCTCCCTCGCCGGGCCGATGCCGATTGCCCAATACATGGCGGCTTGCCTCTGCCATCCCGTCCACGGCTATTACATGACGCGCGATCCTTTCGGCGCGGCCGGCGATTTCATCACCGCGCCGGAGATCAGCCAGATGTTCGGCGAGCTGATCGGACTTTGGGCGGCGGCGGTATGGCGGCAGCAAATGGGATCGCCGGAAAACATCCGCCTGGTCGAGCTTGGACCCGGCCGGGGCACCATGATGGCCGACGCGCTGCGCGCGGCGAAAGTGGTGCCTGACTTTCACTCCGCCCTTGTGGTGCATCTGGTCGAGATCAGCCCCGCATTGCAGCAGTTGCAGCAGCAGAGGCTGGAGCGTTTCGGCGTCCCCATGCTCTGGCACAAGGCGCTGGAAGAAGTGCCGGAGGGTCCGGCCATTATCCTGGCCAATGAATTCTTCGACGCGCTGCCGGTGCATCAGGCGATCAAGCAGGAAGACGGCTGGCACGAACGCGTGGTGACGGTGGATGGCAACGGCAATTTCACGCTCGGCGCCCCTGCTCTCGCCGCTGCCGCATCTGGAAAGGCTGCTGCCGCCGCGCGTGCGCGATGCCCCGCCAGGCAGCATTTTCGAATGGCGCACGGATTCCATCGCGCTGGAGATCGGCCGCCGCGTGGCGCGCCAGGGCGGCGCCGCGCTGGTGATCGATTACGGGCATATCGAAACCGAGATCGGCGACACCGTGCAGGCGGTGGGCGAGCATGCCTATGCCAATCCGCTGGTGGCGCCGGGGCTGGTGGATCTCACCGCGCATGTGGATTTCCAGTCGCTCGCCCAGGCCGCCGAAAGCATCGGCGCCCGCATCCATGGCCCGCTGCATCAGGGCAAATTCCTCCGCCGCCTTGGCATCGAAACCCGCGCCGCCACGCTGAAAGCCAAAGCACCGCCGGACAAGATCGAGCGAGATCGAGGGCCAGGTGGAGCGGTTGACCGGCAGCGGCGCGCGGGGAATGGGCATGTTGTTCAAGGTGCTCGGGATCAGCGATCCCAAGCTCGGCGTGCTGCCGGGATTCGAGCCATGATGCTGCAGGCGAAAAACCTCTCGGCGCTCGGCGGCATCCGGCATGCTTTCTTCACGCGCGAAGGCGGCGTGTCGGAAGGGCTCTATGCGAGTCTCAATGCCGGCGTCGGATCCGGGGACGATCCGGCGAAGGTGGCGGAAAATCGCGCGCGCATGGCGAAGGCGGTGGGCGTGACGTCCGAGCGCTTTCTCACCGCCTATCAAATCCATTCGCCCGATGTGGTGGTAGCGGAAAAGCCCTGGCCCGCCGACGCCCGTCCGCGCGCCGACGCCATCGTCACCCGCGCAGCCCGGGCTGGCGATCGGCGTCTCCACCGCCGACTGCGGGCCGGTGCTATTCGCCGATCCGCAAGCGCGCGTTGTCGGCGCCGCCCATGCCGGCTGGCGCGGCGCACTTTCCGGGGTGCTGGAAGCAGCCATCGCCGCCATGGAGCGGCTGGGCGCCGCGCGCGGCCGCCTCGTTGTTGCGATCGGCCCGATGATCAGCCAGCGCAATTACGAGGTCGGCAACGAGGTGGTTGAGCAATTCACCAAGGCGGACGCGGAGAATGCCCGCTTCTTCGCGGCCGGCCAGCCGGGCCATGCGCAATTCGATCTCCCCGGCTTCATCGCCTCCCGCCTTGCCCGCGCCGGCATTCGCCCGGTCGAGGATCTGGGCGTCTGTACCTATGCCGATCCGCGCCTGTTCTACAGTTTTCGCCGCGCCACCCATCGCGCCGAGCCGGACTATGGGCGCCACGTCAACGCCATTGCTCTTTCGGATTAGCCGCGAAGCTCGGCGGCGCATTAAAAACTGGCGGGACAAGGACTATGGCTTATTGCCAGCCTTGCTGCCTCCTTGATAGGACAGCGGCCATCGTGGACAGCAAAGGCGGGGGATAGAGATGGGCAAGAATGGCGCGCTCAAGCTCGTCGCCGGGAACTCGAATCCCGCCCTTGCCAAGGCGATTTCCGACTATCTGAAAACTCCCCTGACCAAGGCCAGCGTCCGGCGCTTCGCCGACATGGAGATTTTCGTCGAGATCCAGGAAAACGTGCGCGGCGCGGATGTCTTCATCCTCCAGTCGACATCCTTTCCCGCCAACGACCATCTGATGGAGCTGCTGATCATCATCGACGCGCTGCGCCGCGCCTCCGCGCGCCGCATCACCGCGGTGGTGCCTTATTTCGGCTATGCCCGGCAGGACCGCAAACCCGGCGCCCGCACCCCCATCTCCGCCAAGCTGGTCGCCAACCTGATCACCCATGCCGGCGCCGACCGGGTGATGACGCTCGACCTGCATGCCGGACAGATCCAGGGCTTCTTCGACATTCCGACCGACAATCTCTACGCCTCGCCGGTGATGGTGCGCGACATCCGCGAGCGCTTCGACCTGGCAAAGATCATGGTGGTCTCGCCCGACGTCGGCGGCGTGGTGCGCGCGCGCGGCCTCGCCAAACGCATCAATGCCCCGCTCGCGATCATCGACAAGCGGCGCGAGCGCGCGGGCGATTCCGAAGTGATGAACGTGATCGGCGAGGTCGCTGGACATACCTGCGTGCTGGTGGACGACATCGTCGATTCCGGCGGCACGCTGGTGAACGCTGCCGATGCTCTGCTCGAACAGGGCGCGACCGATGTCTATGCCTATATCAGCCACGGCGTGCTGTCGGGCGGCGCGGTGGCGCGCATCAACGCCTCGCGGCTGAAGGAACTGGTGATCACCGATTCGATCCAGCCGACGAAGGCGGTGCAAGAAGCCAAAAATATCCGCGTGCTCTCGATCGACACCCTGATCGGCGAAGCGATCGGACGCACGGCGTCGGAAGAGTCGGTGTCCAGCCTGTTCGATTAACTGGACCGACAAAAAAACTTATCCCTCATGGTGAGGAGGCCCGCGCGTAAGCGCGGGCCGTCTCGAACCATTGAGGCCCCTCGGGGCCTCGTCCTTCGAGACGCAGGCCGATCTCGCGATCGGTGTGCTCTTCAGGATGAGGCGGAGTGAGGCTGATTGAGTTAAACTGTCGCATTCATGCTTGTGGACGAAGTTCGCGAACGCGTTGCGAGTGCGGCAAGAATCCTTGATCACAGCCTACTCGTGCGGCGGTTCAGAAGCTTCCAATTCCTTGTGCATAGCCACACTAGTACCGTTAATGCGCCCCAGTGTCCCTGTTTCAATCCTAAGTTCGCAGGACTGTTTGCGGCAGGTTGGTACGAATTTCGGATTGGGGACACTTGGTGAAAATGACTTTGGCGGCTGGACTCTCGCGCTTTATATTCGAGTCGCTAAGTGATTCGCGGCTTCGCGGTCAATCGGCCCGCCTTAGTAGATCCTGCGTCAAATCGCGTGCCCTTCGGGGAACGTGCCGTAAGCGTGCTCGTGCGCGTGCGGTTGTGCGCGCCCTATTACTCGGACTTGGTGGAGACGGCATGTCCCTCATCGACTATTCCCAACCGCAACGGATCAATCCGCTCGACGTGGTCGAGCGGGTGGCCGGCACGCATGACTGGTCGTTCGAGCGCGCCAGCGAAGACGAGATCAACATCGTGGTCGGCGGGCGCTGGACCGATTACCAGGTCTCCTTCACCTGGATGACCGACATCGAAGCGCTGCATCTGGCCTGCGCCTTCGAAATGAAGGTGCCCGAACGCCGGCGCGCCGAGGTGCAGCAGCTTATCTCGCTGGTGAACGAACAGCTCTGGGTCGGCCATTTCGATCTTTGGGTGCAGGACGGCATCGTGATGTACCGCCATGCCCTCGTGCTCAGCGGCGGCATCCCGCCTTCCGGCCAGCAATGCGAGGCGCTGCTGGGAACCGCGCTCGATACCTGTGAACGCTATTTTCCCGCCTTCCAATTCGTGGTCTGGGCGGGCAAGGGCGCGCGCGAGGCGCTCGACGCCGCCATGTTCGAGACCTCGGGCGAGGCGTGACCGCTGGCGCATGATCCCGAAAAAGCCTGTCCCGGACTTTGATCCGGGATGGGAACCGGTTTTCGGATTTCCACTCCCTTCCTTTTGCTGGTCGCGCGCTAGCGCGGGCGGTGGCACAATGGCGCCATGAGCCGGTCGCACGATCTCAAGGATATCTCCAAAAACGTCGTGCTGGTAGGCGCCGGCAAGATGGGCGCCGCCATGCTGCAAGGCTGGGTGTCGCGCGGCATCGATCCTTCCAAACTGATCGTGCTCGAACCGCAGCCGGCGGAAGACATCAAGCCGCTGAGCGCGCGCGGCGTGCAATTCAATCCGGCGAACAGGCCCGCCGAGAGCGGCGCTATCGTCATCGCGGTAAAGCCGCAGGTCGCCGACAGCGTGGTCCCGCCGCTTGCGCCGATGGCCGACGGCTCGACCATCGTCGTCTCGATCATGGCGGGCAAGACGCTGGCATTCCTCGAACGCGCCTTGCCGGGTAAGGCCATCGTGCGCGCGATGCCGAATACGCCGGCCGCGATCGGGCGCGGCATCACCGTCGCGGTGGGAAATGCACGCGTCAGCAGCGCGCAGCGTGACCTGGCGGATGGCCTGCTCGGAGCGATCGGCGCGGTGGAATGGATCGATGACGAAAAGTCTGATGGACGCGGTGACGGCGGTGTCCGGCTCCGGCCCGGCCTATGTGTTTCTGCTCGCGGAAAGCCTCACGCGCGCCGGCATCGCCGCCGGATTGCCACCCGACCTCGCCGCCAAGCTGGCGCGCGAAACCGTCGCCGGCTCCGGCGAACTGCTGCATCGCTCGGCGCTCGATCCCGCCACCTTGCGGCAGAACGTGACCTCGCCCGGCGGCACCACGGCGGCGGCGCTGGAGATATTGATGGCAGCCGCGGACGGGCTTGATCCGTTACTGGCCAAAGCCATCGCCGCTGCCGCCAAGCGGTCACGGGAACTGGCCGGATAATGTGCTGTCGTCCCCCGCGAAGGCCGGGGCTTATCACCTACAGCTTCATTCAAAACGCTCGTTTCTGAATACCTCCCCCTGCAAGGGGGAGGTCGGACAGCAAAGCTGTCCGGGTGGGGGTCATCTGCAACATCGTTGATCCCACCGCGGCTCCCCCCGATCAAGTCGGGGGTCGCCGACCCTTCCCTTTCAGGGGGATTCATTTTGGACCCATAACCGCTGCCCGTGCGAAATCTTGAACACCGGGGCTATGGACCCGGCTCTCGCTCCTCGCGGTCGGGACGACAGAAAAAAGTGCCCTGGAACTGTCGCCTTTGGCGGCCTAGATTCAAGCTCAGACATCGCGACAGAGGAGCACCCGTCATGGCCCGCAAGCCGTCGCGTCGCCGACCATCCAAAGCCCGGCCCGCCCTGCCGCCGCCTGCCGGCGGCGACCGCGAGCGCATTGTCCATGCCTTCATGCAGCTCCTGGCGGAAAAGCGGCTCGAGCGCATCGATCTGAGCGAAGTGGCCAAGCGCGCGGGCGTTTCATTGGCGCGCCTGCGCGAGCAATTCAACACCCCCCTTTCCATTCTCGCCGCGCATATGAAGAACATCGACCGCGTGGTGCTCGACGGCGGCGATGCCGATATGGCGGAGGAGCCGCCGCGCGACCGGCTGTTCGACGTGCTGATGCGGCGGCTGGAAGCCCTGGCAGCGTACAAGGCCTCGGTGCGCTCGCTGCTGCGATCGTCAATGTGCAATCCCGGCCTGGCGCTCGCGTTGAACGGGCTTGGCGTGCGCTCGATGCGCTGGATGCTCATTGCTGCCGGCATCAGCACCTCCGGCGGCAGGGGCGCTTTCCGCGCGCAAGGCACGGCGCTGATCTTCGCGCGGGTGCTGCGGGTCTGGGTCGATGACGACGATCCGGGCCTTGCGCGCAGCATGGCGGAGCTCGACCGTGGGCTGGCGAGCGGTCAGAACTGGTCGCGGCTGCTCGACGATCTTTGCGCCGTCATTCCGACCCTGCGGCCGCGGCGCCGGCGCCGGCGGCGTGACGCGGGCGATCAGGCCGCGGCGGCCTGACTGCGCAAAAGGACGAATTCTTATTTCGCCACCGCATCGAGCATTTCGATCAGCAATGGCTGGGCAACGGCACTCGCGCGTTCCGTCGAGGGGTGCGGATACAGTGCATGCATATAGCGTGGGTGCAGGACGGAAATCTCCGTTGCCGTGCCTTTCTGATAAATTCCGACATTGCCGCACGGCAGCATCGCACTGAGCTGCAGACCTACAGGCCAGAGCAGTTGGCCAACCGCGGGAATGCAAATCTTCACAAGTGTCACTTCGCCCTTCTTCACTTTACTTTCACCGAGATATTCCCATTTTTTTTCTTCGGCGTGGGATTTGATGGCGGCCACGATAGCGTCCGGCGTCTTCGGCGTGGTTCTTACGATGAAAATATCATTTGGATTTTCCGCCTGGCGCTAGCACCGTTAGTGCCAAGAGGATTGCGCCCGAAACGATCATTTTGTGTCTCACTGTATCCTCCAGATTGATCGAACTGCCTCCAGCGGAGCCACCTCGTAGCTGGCGCCCGCCGTCAAATCCGGTTAGTCTTGCTCCACGTCCGGCGCGCTCCAATAGGATGTGGTGCCTAGAATGAACATTATCGCCGGTCGCGATGTCCCGAAGGACCGCCGAAGAAAAGCGGAAATTTCGCCGAATATCGTGGATGCAGATTGCAATGGCAGCGCGTCGACAATAACCGCTCCGCTCCGGCTGCGATTTGAGCGATACGTTCTGGACCTTGAACGCGGGTGCCTGCTTGCCGCAGGGAGAAGAAGTCCCGCTAAGGCCGAAAACATTCCATCTTTTGCGTTACCTCGTCGCCAGCCCACGGTCGGCTGGTTTCCAAGGATGAATTGTTCGCCGCCGTTTGGCCTGACGTCATCGTGAGCGAGGATTCGATCGTCCAATGCATTACAGAACTTCGCCGGGCATTGGGCGATCATGACCAGCGCCTGATCAAGAACTCTCCAGAGGCGGGGCTATCGCTTTGAGACATCGGTAGCGGTCGAGCCAAACACGTCCGCGCTGGCAGCCTACGAGCTCCCCCGCAGGAGGTGACCGCTCGCGTGCAAGCGACGGCGCTTGTTTCGACTTGGTGCGGGTACGCGGAGAACGCAGCCTAATGCTCGTATGCAGGCGCGGCTTTGCCCCTCCTCGCGGCGGCAATATTCGTGGGTTGGTGGTGGTCCGGCTCGGTCGACCACCTGAGAGCTGCACCGCCTCTGTCCATTGCCGTATTGCCGTTCACCAACCTCAGCGATGATCCGGGCCAGGAATATTTTTCCGACGGCGTGACTCAGGAGCTGACGAGCGAACTGTCGCGGCTCCCCGGCGTGTTCGTCATTGCCCACGCTACGGCACGTACGTTCAAAGGAAAGCACATCGATGCGCGACGGATCGGCCGTGAGCTCAATGTACGATATCTGCTCGAAGGCAGCACCCGAGGGATGGGAGATCAGGTCCGGGTCAATGCTCAACTTGTCAGTGCAGAGACTGGCGCCACAGTCTGGGTCGAGCGTTTCGAGCGCGCGCGTGATGAAGCTTGCCCTTTGGGAGGACGAGGCCATCGGGCGGATTGCTAACGCACTCAATTTCCGGCTGACGAGACTTGAGAGCGAACGAGGGCTGCGTGAACGGGGCGGCAATCCCGAAGCATTTGATCTCACGACGCGAGGCTGGGCATTGGTCCACGCCGCCAAGAACCCCGGCCAACTACCTCTCTGCGCGCGCCCATTTTGAACAAGCGGTAGAGCGCGATCCTGAAGGCGGTGAATGCGCTTGCTGGAATTGCCTGGACCTCCGCCATTCTCGTGCTCGATGGCTGGAGCATTTCGCCCGCGCTGGACAAAACCACTGCGGAATTGGCGGCCGCCAAAGCGCTTGCGCTCAACCCGAACCACGTTATCGCGCATCATGTGCGCGGGTTCCTTTTCCGCATGGAAGGGCGGACCAGCGCCGCCCGCGATGCGTTCCGCACCACCATCGCAATTAATCCGAATTTCGCTCCCGGTTACGCCCAGTTAGGCGCCACGGAAGTCGAGCTTGGCCGGCCCGAACCGGCCATTTCAGCGGTCGAACGTGCGATCAAGCTTAGTCCGCGCGACCCGTCGCTCGGCCCCTGGCTTGCTTTTGTTGGCATGGCCAAGCTGCATATCGGGGAATATCAGGACGCAGTTTCGTGGCTTACCCGCGCCATCGACACCGGGACGCCGATTGCCCGCCATCACGCCTATCTTGCAAGTGCGCTAGCGCTGGCGGGACGCCTTCCCGAAGCACGGGCCGTGCTTGCCGACTTCAGAAAGACTGTGCCGTCAGCCACCGTTTCAACCTTGCGGCGCGCTGGAATATCGACGGACGCCAAATTCGTCGAGCAACAGGAGCGTTTTTTTGAGGGTCTCCGGACCGCCGGATTGCCCGAATAAAGCCGAAGCCTCGTTCTCGGCACGGCCGGGTTTCGGTTAAACTGGCAGCCTCGACGCTGCGACCGCGGCGCCGGCGCTACTCGCGGCGGAACGAGGACGACCAGCCCGCGGCAGCCTGACTGCGCAAAAGGACGCGTTGTGAATTTATCACGGATGATGGCAATGCGCGGCCGTCATTTCGCGCCGCAGGGCGTCAAATGATAAGCGTTCGGGCAAGGGGAATTTGAAGTGACTTACCATATCGCCTTTCTCGGCACTGGCATCATGGGCGCGCCGATGGCCGCCAACCTGATCAAGGCCGGCTTCACGGCCGCGGTCTGGAACCGCACCCGCTCCAAGACCGACCCGCTCGCCGCGCAGGGCGCCCGGGTCGCCAGCGGCCCGGCCGACTGCGTCAAGGACGCCGACTACATCCTCTCCATCCTCGACAGCGGGCCGGTTGTGCGCGAGGTGTTCTTCGACAGCGGGGCGGCGGATGCGATGAAGCGCGGTGCCGTGTTCATCGACATGGCCTCGATCCCGCCGAAGATGGCCCAGGAGCACGCCGCCTGGCTCAAGGAGCGCGGGGTCGGCCATCTCGACGCCCCGGTCTCGGGCGGCAGCTTCGGCGCCGCGGAGGGCTCGTTGGCGATCATGGCCGGCGGCGAGCGGGCCGATTTCGACCGCACCGAGCGCGACGGCGTGTGGAAGCCGATGGGCCGGGCGAGCTACATCGGCCCCGCCGGCAGCGGCCAGATCGCCAAGCTCGCCAACCAGATCATGGTCGCCTGCAACATCGCCAGCGTGGCGCAAGGCCTCCTATTCGCGGGCGCCGGCGGCGCCGACCCCGCCCAGATCCCGGTGGCGCTGGCCGGCGGCCATGCCGACAGCCGCGTGCTGCAGGAGCACGGCCGGCGCATGATCAACCGCGACTTCCGCCCGGGCGCGCCAATCCGCAACTTCGTCAAGGACCTCGACACGGTACTGGCCACGGCCGAGCAGATCGGCCTGCCGCAGCTGCCGATCGTCAAGGCGGTGCGCGACGTGTTCAAGGCGCTCTACGACCAGGGCCACGAGCGCTGGGACCACAGCGCCTTCTTGCTCTATCTGGAGAAGCTGAACGCGCCCGCGCGGCTTGGCAACAAGGCCGACACGCCGCCGCAAGGCTGACGGCGGGCGCTAGACCGGGATCCGCACGGTCGCGCGCAAGCCGCCGAGCGGGCGTGTCGGCGAAGCCGACGAAGCCAGGGCAGCGCGACTGGCATTCTCAACGCTGCCGATATTCTACGTCCGCGAGTGGGGGGTGAAACACATGGAGTGTCCCATGCCAATGTTCATATTGTCGCTCAACTGGACTGACCAAGGCATCCGATCGGTCAAGGATTCTCCCAAGCGGGCTCAAGCGGCCCGGGAGCTCGCGAAGAAAGTGGGAGTTGACATCAAGGAGGTCTATCTCACTTCCGGCGCGAGCGATCTCGTTGTCATTGTCGATACCCCTAACGGGGACAACGTCGCGAAATTTGCGCTCGCGCTCGGCTCGCAGGGAAACGTGCGTACCCGCACCGCCCGCGCCTGGCCTGAGTCGGAATTTAAAAAGCTGATATCCGAGCTTCCGTAACAGCTCGGAGGGCGCCCATCCGTCGAGACGGACGCTGATGCGCCTCCTCAGGCACGAGGCGAGATCACACCGGGATCCGCACGGTCGCGCGCAAGCCGCCGAGCGGGCTGTTGCCGAGCGTGATGTCGCCGCCATGCGAGCGCGCGATATCGCGGGCGATGGCGAGCCCGAGGCCGGTGCCGCCTTCGTCCTGGTTGCGCGCGTGATCAAGCCGCAGGAATGGTTTGAACACTTCCTCGCGCATGCCGGGCGGGATGCCGGGGCCGTCGTCGTCGACGGTCATGGTCAGCCAGCGATGATCGCGATGGCCGGTGATGGAAATCGAGGAGGCATAACGCGCTGCATTGGACACGAGATTGGCAAGGCAGCGCTTGAAGGCGGCCGGCCTTACGGTGACGACCGGCTCGCCATGGAATAGCACGGCCGCCTTGTCGCCCTGCCGCTCGGCGTCGAGCTTCAGTTCCTCCAGGAACGCCGCCATGTCGGTGGGTGCGGAGGGCTCGGCGGAATCGCCGCGGGCGAAGGCGAGGTAGGCCTCCAGCATCAACGCCATCTCGTCGATGTCCTTCTTCATCCCGTCGACTTCGGGGCTGTCGCCGAGCAAGGCCATCTCCAGCTTGAAGCGGGTCAGGATCGTGCGCAGGTCGTGCGACACGCCGGCCAGCATGGTGGTGCGCTGCTCCATGGTGCGCTCGACGCGCTGCTTCATTTCGACAAAGGCCTGCGCCGCGCGGCGCACCTCGCGCGCTCCGCGCGGACGAAAGTCCGGCACTTCGCGGCCCTTGCCGAAGCTTTCGGCGGCGTCCGCCAGCCGCAGGATCGGCTTGATCTGATTGCGCAGGAACAGGATGGCGACGGTCAGCAGCACCAGCGAGGTGCCGACCATCCAGAGCAGAAAGATTTCCGAATTTGACGCATAGGCCGCGTTGCGGCGCGCGAAGACGCGCAGCACGGTATCTTCGAGCTGGATGCGGATTTCTACCAACGACGAGCGGCCGACGGTATCGATCCAGAACGGCTTGCCGATCTGCTTGCGCAATTCTTCCGACAAGGCCTGATCGAGCAGCGAGAAGAACGGCTTCGGCGCTGGCGGCGGCATTTCGGTGACCGGAAGAAAGTCGACCACGAGGTTAAGGCGCTCCTGCGCCACGCGGCGAATGCGGCGCTGGGCGTCCTGGGCAGGCAAGTGCGGATAAAATTCGATCAGCGCCGAGATATCCTGCACCACGCTGGCCGAAAGCCGCTGGGTCACTGTGTTCCAGTGCCGCTCCATGAAGACGAAGGCGACGACGGACTGCAGCAGCACCATGGGCGTGACGATGATCAGCAGCGAGCGGGCATAGAGCCCCTTCGGCATGAAGCTGTTGATCCATTTCCAGATCTGCGCCCAGACGCCGCGCACGCGTTCGGCCGCCGAACGCAGACTGGCAAAGCCGATGTCGAGGCTGGTCATGGCGTGAGCACGAGCCGGTAGCCGATGCCGCGCACGGTCTGCACGATCATCGGATTGGCGGGATCGCGCTCGATCTTGCGCCGCAGGCGATTGACCTGAACGTCGACCGCCCGCTCATTCAGCGATCCGCCGTTGCCGGAAAGCGCCAGGCGCGGCACCGTTTCTCCCGGTGCCGCCGACAGAATGCGCAACATGTCGCGTTCCCGATCGGTCAGCCGGACGATCTCCTCACCGCGCCGCAACTCGCCGCGGCCGATATGGAAGACGAAATGCCCGAAGCGGACGGATTCCGCCGGCGCCGGCATGGCCGGCTTCGTGCGCTTGAGAATATTGGCGATGCGCAGCGACAACTCGCGGGGCTCGAAAGGCTTGGAGAGGTAATCATCCGCGCCGGTTTCCAGGCCTTCGATGCGGCTTTCCTTTTCGTCGCGCGCGGTCAGCATCATGATGGGGACCGTGGAGTTCTGGCGAATAGCGCGCGCCAGCTGGAAGCCGGTCTCCCCCGGCATCATCACATCGAGGATGAGAAGATCGAAGCTCAATCCATCGAGCTTGAGCCGCGCATCGGCCGCCGTTTCCGCAGTGGTGACGCGATAGCCTTCCGCCGACAAAAAGCGCGACAGCAGAACGCGGATGCGCCGGTCGTCGTCCACAACGAGCAGATGCGGCGCGTCGTCGGCAAGAGCGGAGGGGGTTCGGGAAATCATGGCGGCTCGCGGCTAAGGCGCGCTGCGATTGGTATGCCCGATCAGCCGCAGAACGTCGTCGCGGCCATCGGCTTCGAGCATGGCGACGAGAAACTGGCGGGCGGTCTCATGCGCTCCGGGCGGCAAGCTTTCGAGGGCGCGCAGAATGCGCTTGGTCTGCAGACCCGCGAGCTTCAACGCCAGCGCTTCGCCTTCCGGCGTGGCGTAAAGCAGCCGTTGGCGGCGGTCGCTCTCCCCCTCTTTCTGCACGATATAACCCTCGTCGATCAGCTGTTTGAGCACGCGCCCGAGCGATTGCTTGGTGATCTTGAGGATATCGAGCAGTTTGGCCACCTTGATGGCCGGATTGCGGTTGACGAAATGCAACACGCGATGATGCGCGCGGCCGAAGCCCAGCTTTCCCAGCACTTCGTCAGGATCGGCGACGAAATCCCGATAGGCGAAGAAAAGCAGCTCGATGAGATCCCACGCCGGCTCTTCAACAGGGGGCGAACCCGTGATTTCCTCGGCGGGAGGCCGCTGCCGGACGGGGCGGGAATTTAGGTCAGCCATATTGACATATTTCGGTCTGATTGTTACTCAATACCGCGCCTAAACGAAAGGATCGTGCCGAAGACCTATCCGGCCTGCCGTTGCACTTGCCGTAAAAGCACGCTCTCATTGAGGAAATGAAACATACCGGGTGTCAGCCCGCGAAGCAAAACCGACCTACTAGTGGTCCCGAATCCGAAGTTCGCCCAACTTGGCGGTAATCTCGGGCAGCGAACTTCGGATTCGAAGGACACTAGCAAACTTAAGGTTCTGGTGTCGTTTGGTTCAGAAATTCGCTTGCAGGACTCGCGGCTAAAATGAAGCGAATTTCTGAACCACGACACTAGGGTTCAGGTACCCAGGGAGAAAGAAAGCCATGGCCGCACCCGCTGCGCCCTTTGACCAGCGTGAAGGCATCATTTGGTACGACGGCAAGCTCGTGCCCTGGTCAGACGCCACGCTGCACGTGCTCTCCCACGGCCTGCATTATGCCAGCGCCGTGTTCGAGGGCGAGCGCGCTTATGGCGGCGAGATTTTCAAGATTACCGAGCATTCCGAGCGGCTACGCTATTCCGCGCAGATGCTCGACTTCGAGATCCCCTATTCCGCCGCCGAGATCGACGCCGCCAAGCGGCTGGTGCTGGAGACGAACGGGCAGAAGGACGCTTATCTGCGTCCGATCGCCTGGCGCGGCTCGGAGATGATGGGCGTCTCGGCGCAGAACAACACCATCCATCTCGCCATCGCGAGCTGGGAATGGCCGAGCTATTTCGATCCGGCGCAGCGGCTGAAAGGCATCCGTCTCGACCTGGCGGAATACCGCCGCCCGGATCCGAAAACCGCGCCGGCCGGCTCCAAGGCCGCCGGGCTCTACATGATCTGCACCGTGTCCAAGCATAAGGCGGAGCGCAAAGGCTATGCCGACGCTTTGATGCTGGATTGGCAGGGCCGCGTCGCGGAATGCACCGGCGCCAACATCTTCTTCATCACCGACGGCAAGATTCACACCCCGACGCCGGATTGCTTTCTGGACGGCATCACGCGCCGCACCGTGATCGGGCTGGCGAAGAAGCGCGGCATCCAGGTGATCGAACGCCGCATCATGCCGGAGGAAATGTCGAATTTCAGCGAATGCTTCATCACCGGCAGCGCCGCCGAGGTAACGCCGGTGGGCGAGATCGCGCAGTGGAAGTTCACGCCGGGCGCCATCACGCAACAATTGATGGAAGACTATACCGCCGAAGTGCAGCCCAAGGGCAAAGCCGCCGCGGCGTAGATCAGATTTGTTTCAAGGCAACAACCAAGGGCCTCCTCATGGCCGGACTTGATCCGGCCATCCCGACGAGGGGCGCACTGCCTTTCTAAACGAGATCGCCGGGACAAGCCCGGCGATGACGAAAAAAACCCTGATCAGAATCATCACGCCTGCACCGAAGCCGGCTCCTGCGGCCGCAGCAAAGTGACGTATTTCACGCCGGTCGCGGCGACGAAGGATGCCATATCATCGTCGACAACTCTGCCGCGGGTGCGTGAGGCGTGACGCAGCATGAGCGCGCCACGCCGGTCGAAAGCGATAAAGCCGGTGTGAAAGAAATCGAGCTCTGACCGGCGCGAAACGAAGCCGATGACGTCGCCGGCTTGCAACATCTGTCGATGGGCCATGAGAGCCGGCGTGGCGCACAGCGGAAATCGCATAGCGGCGCTTTCCTAACCCATCCCCATTCAAGGTCTTCTCGACCGTCGCGGCAGGCGCAATGCCAACCGGCCTGCAAATCCTGTTCTCGACGATGCGGCGGCTCCATTGCGCGAAGTCGTGGTTGCGTTCCGCCCAGCGCACCTCACCCTGCGCATAGCGGATGCGCCGCAACAGCTCCTGGTATTGCGGATAGTCATTGACGTTTGCAGCGGCCAGCACGGCCTCACAATAAGTGACGCAATCGAAGGCATCGTCGCGCAGAACGAACTGTTCTTTTTGGCGCGATCCGCCAATCAGCGTATTGGCCTGGTAAGGCGTGCCGAGCAGCGCACGCGAAATAAATTCGACGCGGGCTGAAACATTCTTGTGCGCGCGCGCCTGCTTGATCAGCCGGGGGATGACGGCTTCGCGCGCATCGCTGCGCACCGAGGCGGCAAGCAGCGGCGCGCCTGCCAGCAACCGCAGAAACATCCGACGCGTGGGTGCGTTGCGCATGATCTGGTCCGAAAACCGGTTCCCATCCCCGATCAATGTCTGGGACATGCTTTTCGGGATCATGCCGGTCCCCTGCCCGTCTTCGGCCGATCCCAGCGCTGCGCCGCCGCATCGTCCTTCGCTTGCGCCTCCACCCAGGTGCTGCTCTCCGCACTTTCCATCTGCTTCCAGAAGGGCGCGCGGGTCTTCAGATAATCCATCAGGAACTCCGCGGCAGCGAAGGCGTCGGTGCGATGCGAAGAGGCGGTGACGACCAGCACGATATTCTCGCCCGGCGTGATCCGGCCATAACGATGGATCACCGTCACGCCGAGCAGCGCCCAGCGTCGCTGCGCCTCCTCCACATGGCGCGCGATTTCCGCCTCGGCCATCTCCGCGAAATGTTCGAGGGTCAGGGCGGCAATCGGATCGCCGGCCTCGCTGCCGCGGCAGATGCCGCTGAAAGTGACGACCGCGCCGATATCGCTGCGCCCGCGCGTGAGCGCGGCGGCTTCCGCGGCTGCGTCGAAATCCTCGCGTTGCAGGCGAATGGTCTGCTCATCGATCTCTCGTCACCGGCGCCACGCGGCCGGAACGATGACGATATCACCCGCCGGTCATCGGCGGAAAGAAGGCGATTTCCCGCGCGCCTGCGATGGCGGCTTCCGGGCGCACATGGCTGCGGTCGATGGCGGCGCGGATCACCTTGGGATTCTCGAAGGCACGGGCATATTCCTCTCCGCGCGCCGCCAACCATGTCATCAGATCGCCGACGGTCGCGACGCCTGCCGGCAGTTCGATGTCTTCGTCGGTCTTGCCGACGCGCTCGCGCACCCAGGCGAAATAACGGATCTTCATGTCAGGTGCTTTATGCCGGCGCGGAAATAGTCCCAGCCGGTATAGAGCGTCAGCAGCGCTGAAATCCACAGCAGCGCTATTCCGATAAACGTCACCAGGCCGAGCGTCTGGGTGCCGACAAAAACGCCGGTCGTCCACAATGTGGGGATGGTAACGGTGAGACCCGGAACTGCCGCATCGCCCGCTTCCCCGGCGAGGAGAAAGCCGACGGCGATCAATTGCACCGTGGTCTTCCATTTCGCGAGCCGCGTCACCTGTACCCTGACGTTTAATTCAGCAAGATATTCGCGCAGTCCCGATACCAGAACCTCGCGGCAGAGAATGACGATGGCGGCCCACAGCGACCAGCCTTTGATGGTATCGGCTGCCGCCAGCATCAGCAGGCAGGAAGCCACCAGCAGCTTGTCGGCGATCGGATCGAGCATGCGGCCGAAGCTCGACTGCTGCTCCCACGCGCGCGCGATATAGCCGTCGAGAAGGTCGGTGAGGGCCGCGGCGATGAAGATCGCGAGTCGCAACCCAGCGCAGCCAGAGCGGGCCGTCCAGCACGACTTGCCGTATAACGCGCCGACCACCGCCGGCACGGCGGCGATGCGCGCATAAGTCAGCAGATTGGGCAGCGCCAACGGACGCGACGGCAGCGGAGGTGGAGACGGGCTTCATGGGCTGACCAAATACCTCGCACGCCGCGGGCGTCAACAAGCCGATCGTATGGGCGGCTATGCGCACAGGCGGTCAATTTATCGCGAAAGCTGTGCCACTGCCGGGCGTGCCGTGGAAAAAATCATAAATCTTCCGCGCGGTTTCCGCGTTAATGCCCGGCACCTGCGACAGATCGGCAACAGTGGCGCGCTCGATCGCTTTCAACGTGCCGAAATGCCGCAGCAGCGCGCGTTTGCGCGTCGGCCCGATGCCTGCGATCTCCTGCAGTCCGGCCTCGCGAATATCGCTTTTTGCGCCGCTGGCGGTGCGAGCCCACCGCGAAGCGGTGCGCTTCATCGCGCAGCCGCTGCACGAAATAAAGCAGCGGGTCGCGCGGGCGCAGCTTCAGCGGCGGCCGGTCTGGCATGAAGAATGTTTCCTCACCGGCGTCACGATCGACGCCTTTGGCAATACCGACCAGCGGCACGTCGGTCACGCCAAGCTCCGCCAGCGTCGCGCACGCGGCATTGAGCTGACCGAGCCCACCATCGATCAGAACCAGATCGGGCCAGGGCGACGCGTCGTGAGATGAAAAGCTATCCGCATCCAGCAGCGTCAGCGAGGGCGGGATGTCGAGCGCGGGAATCAGTTCGGCGCCGGCGGCGGCGCTTTCCTCCGCCGGCGTGAGCGTCTGCGCCGGCGCCGCGGCGCGCGGCGATTCCGTCAGCAGCCGCTTGAACCGCCGTCGCAGCACTTCCCGCATCATGCCGTAGTCGTCGCCGGGCGCGAGCTCGGAGGAGCGGATGTTGAACTTGCGATACTGGCCTTTGACGAAGCCCTCCGGTCCGGCGACGATCATGGCGCCGACCGGGTTTGATCCCTGGATGTGGCTGTTGTCGTAAACCTCGATGCGCCGCGGCAGGCGCTTGAGCCCGAAGGTCTCCGCCAGCGCCCGCAACTGCTTGCTCTGGGCGGAGGTGTCGGCAAGCTTTCGGCTGAGCGCCTCGCGCGCATTGGTCGATGCATGCGCGACCAGCTCTTTTTTCTCGCCGCGCTTGGGCAGGCTGACTTCCACTTTATATCCACTCTTGGTGGAGAGCGCTTCGGCAAGCAGGTCGCGGTCTTCGATGTCGTGCGAGACCAGAATGAGGCGAGGCACCGGCTTGTCGTCATAGAATTGCGCGAGGAAGGCGCCGAGCACTTCCGATGCCGGCAGCGAGCGGTCGGCCTTGGGAAAATAGGCCCGGTTACCCCAATTCTGCCCGGTGCGGAAAAAGAACACCTCGACGCAATTGAAGCCGCCGCCCTGGTGCAGGGCAAAGACGTCGGCCTCCTCGATCGTCCGCGGATTGATGCCCTGCTGGGACTGCACCGCGGAGAGCGCCGCCAGGCGATCGCGGTAGACCGCGGCGCGCTCGTAATCCATTGCCGCCGAAGCCTGTTCCATTTCCGCGGCCAGCTCTTCCTTCACCGCGCGGCTCTTGCCGGAAAGGAAGGCATCGGCCTCGCGCACCAATTCCGCGTAATCAGGGAAAGTGATTTCCTGCGTGCAGGGGGCCGAGCAGCGCTTGATCTGGTGCAGCAGGCAGGGGCGCGTGCGGCTTTCGAAGAAGGCATCGGTGCAGGAACGCAGGAGGAAGGCGCGCTGCAGCGCCGTGATCGTGCGGTTGACCGCCCAGACCGAGGCGAAAGGGCCGTAATATTTGCCCGCCCGGTTGCGCGCGCCGCGATGCTTGAGGATCTGCGGCGCCCAGTGGTCGCCGGTGATCAGGATGTAAGGAAACGACTTGTCGTCGCGCAGCAGCACGTTGAAGCGCGGGCGCAGCCGCTTGATGAGATTGGCCTCAAGCAGCAGCGCCTCGGTTTCGCTGCGGGTGGAGACAAATTCCAGCGCGTGGGTGGCGGCAATCATCCGCTCGATCCGGCTGTCATGGCCGGTCGGCCGCGTATAGGCGACCACGCGCTTCTTGATGTTGTTGGCCTTGCCGACATAGAGCACCTCGCCGGCCGCATCGATCATGCGATAGACGCCGGGCGAGGCCGGCGCATGCTTGGCATGACGCAGGATGGCGGCGCGGCCCGCAGCGAGCGGGCCGGCGGGGGTTTCCAGATCGATGACGCTGCTTTCCTCGACCTCCGGCAGGCTCGATTCCTCGTCCTCCTCGACGATATCGGCCGTGGGGTCGATGTCTTTCTTGCTGCCGTTCATGGCGGAAAGGTAAGGGCTCTCACCGCTGCGGACCAGAGCAACAGCGCCGGCGCTATTCCTCGATGCCCGCGACGTCCGGCGTCTGCCACGCCAGATGCTGGCCGCCATCGACGGCGATGATCTGACCGGTGACCGAAGCCGCAGCGGCCAGGAACAGCACCGCCTGCGCCACTTCTTCCGGCGACGTTGCCATGGCCGAGCGGAAGCCTCGCTGCCTGGCGGGCAAATTCCTCCGGCGATTGCCGGCGGCTCGGCAAGGTCGGCCCCGGCGCCACGCCATTGACCCGGACTTTGCGGCGCCAGCCCCTGCGCCAGCATGGTGGTTGCGGCATAGAGACCGTTCTTGCTCAGCGCATAAGACAGGAACAGCGGCGTTGGCTTCAGCACCCGCTGGTCCAGCATATTCACGATTGAGGCGTCGGCATCGTCGGGCGCCTGCGCGGCAAAAGCCTGCGCGAGGAACAATGGCGCGCGCACATGGATCGCCATATGGCGATCAAACAATTCGCGGCCAAGCGTAGCGATGTCGTCGGCTTCGAACATGCTGGCATTGTTGACCAGCAACGTCAGCGGCCCGACGGCGGCGACGGCGGAAGGCACCAGCTTGAGCGACTTGCATATGTTCGCTGAGATCGGCCTGCACCGCCTGCGCGCGCCCGCCTTGGCTTCGTATATCCGCGCAGACCGCATCCGCTTCCGCACGCGAGGAATTGGCGTGGACGGCGACCGCGTAGCCGGCGTCAACCAGCGCGCGCGTGATGGCGAGACCGACGCGTTTGGCGCCGCCGGTCACAAGGGCAGCGCGCGGCGCGGCGTTACGGTCGGGCATGGTCATGCGTCGGCAGCTGAATTGCGTTCGCCGGCAATGTAGCCAGCAGGGGGGCGGACGCAATCATAGTAAATGCACCGCTGACGGAAACCCTGGAAAGATACGCTTCCTTAGGGATGAAAAACTCGCCGTTTCCCGCATTTAGAAACGCTTAACCTGAAGATCCCGATAACAGCCCACGTATAATTTGAGTTTTGCAGCTCCGGTGTTCCGCGGGCGGCGCGTGGAGGTAACGATGAGCAAAAAAGCAATCGCACTGGCGGGCCTCGCTCTGTTGGGAACGATCGGCGCAGCGCGCGCCGCCGATATTATTCCCGGCATATCCCGTCCCTATGCGGCCCGCGCTCCGGCCTATGCCGCCTATAACTGGATGGGCTTCTATATCGGCGGCAATCTCGGTTACCAATGGGGCGATATCGCTCCCGCCGACCCCAGCGGCGGCGCCTTCGGCCTGCAGGCGGGATACAACTGGCAATATGGCCAGCTGGTGATCGGCGCTGAAACCGATGTTCAGTGGTCCAATGCCGAGGACACGGTGGCGCCGGTGAAATTCGCCAATACGTGGTTCGGCACGTTACGCGGCCGCGTCGGCTACGCCATGAACAATGTGCTCGCCTATGGCACCGGCGGCTTTGCCTATGGCGGCGTCGAGCTGAGCTCCGCTGGCGTGTCGCAGAGCCAGACGCATTATGGCTGGACGCTGGGGGTTGGCGCGGAAGTCGGCCTCACCCCGAATTGGACGGCGAAGGTTGAATATCTCTACTTCGACCTGACCAACCAAACCTATTTCACCGGGACCTCGCATGGCCTGGAATCCAGCCTCCTGCGCGCGGGCGTGAACTACAAATTCTGAATCTGAAGGGGCCGGGGGAGAAGGGCCTCGCTGCGGCGAGGCCCTTTTTCTTTGCTGTGCCGTATTCGCAGCCGGCACTACAGTATTACCATACCGGGAAGCCGGATAAATACGGCCACTTCCTGGCATCAATCAGTCATTTTAATGAATACGACTAAAAGGATAACTGTGCCTTTGCCGCACTAGACAGTCCTTGCTTTACGAATACTGTGCGCGCAATCTTCAACCTAGGTTGTTGCATGACACGAGTTCTGTTGGACGGACCAAGCTGTGGAGGAAAAGCCACACCCGCTGTGCATCTCCTCCGCCGCAACTTCCCCCAGGAACTTCCCACCAAAGGCCACGTTGTGGCTGCAGAACCTGTGCGGGCGCGCTGCTCGGCGCACGGTTACAAAGAGGGAGATCAGTGATGAAACGCGTACTTCTTGCAGGCGTGGCCTTGGCCGCGCTGATGGGCTCTGCGTCTGCGGCCGATATTCCGCGCCGCGTGGTCGAACGCCCGGTGGCAGCGCCGGTGCCGCATGTGATGGCCTATAACTGGACCGGTTTTTATGCCGGCCTCAATGCCGGCTGGGGCTGGGGCACGGGATCGCTGAGCGGTCCGCCGCCCACCGGCGATATGGAGGGCAACGGCGGCCTGATCGGCGGCACCCTCGGCTACAACTGGCAAATGAACCAAGTCGTGTTTGGCGTCGAAACCGATCTCGCCTGGAGCGGAATCGAGGCCAACCGCCGCTGCGGCGTCGGCGGCGGCCTGCGCTGCGAAGTCAACAATGATTGGCTTGGCACTGCGCGCGGCCGCATCGGCCTCGCGATGGATCGCTTCATGCCCTATGTCGCCGGCGGTCTTGCCTATGGCGATGTGAACGCCAGCGTGACAGGCTTGCGCGGCGCGAGCGAAACTCAAGTGGGCTGGACGCTTGGCGGCGGCGTCGAGTTCGCGCATCAACGGTCCGTGGACCGCGAAGCTCGAATATCTCTATGTCGATCTCGGCGATTTCAATTGCGGCACCCGCTGCGGCACCGCCGGTCCCGACAAGGTGGAGTACAACTCGCACATCGTGCGCGCGGGTTTGAACTATCAAGCTTCTAACCGCGATTCGGTTTCAACAAGCAAAAGCCCCGGCCTGCGCGCCGGGGCTTTTTGTTTGTTTGATCAAAACGCAATCGCGCGCGCAATCGTGCGGAAGAAATCCGCACCACGCATTGCAGTCGAAGGACGGCGATCAATAAAGCGACTGAAAATCTCAGCCGGTGATCACCAGGTTCACAGCCTTCGGGCCTTTGCCCTTCTTGTCGGGTTCAACCTCGAAGCTGAGCCGCTGTCCTTCGTTCAGCGATTTCAGTCCCGCACTTTCCACCGCGGTGATGTGCACGAAGACGTCACGCCCGCCGTCGTCCGGCTTCACGAAACCATAGCCGCGTTCACTATTGAAAAACTTCACAATACCGGTCTGCGCCATTGGGAAACCCCCTCCCACGCACTGCATCGCCGCCCGCCCCCCTGCGGTTCGACGGCTCGACCGGACTCCTCTTCGGAGAAGCGACAGCCCCCACGGCCTCGGTTCCGCCGGCCCCCCTTGATGGAGGCGGAATATCCAGCCAGCGCTATAGGGGTAAACGAACAAGAGCACGCTGGAAAGAGGCGAACGGCAGGCGCGTCTAAATTTCCCGGGCCAGCCAGTCCAGACGGAAGCCGCCTTGGCCCGGCGCCAGACATCCGGCGAGCGCCGGAAGCAGCACGGCCAATTCCCCCTCCAGTGTCCAGGGCGGGTTAACGACGATCAGCCCCGCGCCGGTCAAACGGTCGGCGGCCGGCACGCGCGCGGTGGTCAATTCGGCCCGCAAGATCTTGCCAAGGCGCAGCGCTGTCAGGCGCTTGGCCAAGGCCTCCGGGCCGCTGCGGTCCTTGATCGGATACCAAAGCAAATAAATCCCGTTCGCCCATTTGCGCTGCGCCTGCTGTGAAGGCCTCCGCAAGCCGCGTGAACTCGTCCGGCGCCTCATAGGGCGGATCGATCAGCACCAGCCCACGGCGTTCCTTGGGCGGCAGATAGGCCGACAGCGCGGTCCAGCCGTCGATCACCAAGGCCTTGGCACGGGTGCTGGTCGCCAGGTTCTTGCTGAGCGCCGCGGCGGTGCGCGGCTCGAGCTCGCAGGCGATCAACCGGTCGCGCGGGCGCAGCCAGGCGCGCACCAGAAGCGGCGAGCCGGGATAGACCTTGATCCGGCCTCCTGGGTTGAGCGCCGCCACCGCGTCGAGGTAAGGCGACAGCAGCGCGCTCACCTCGGGCGCGAGATCAGCCTGCAGCAGCCGCCCGATCCCCTCACGCCACTCCCCGGTGCGCGCCGCCTCCGGCCCGCTGAGGTCGTAAAGGCCCGCGCCGGCATGGGTATCGATCACCCGAAACGGCGCAGGCTTCTCCCGCAGATAGCTGACGATACGCGCCAGCGTTGCGTGCTTGACCACGTCGGCGAAATTGCCCGCATGAAATCCGTGCCGGTAGTTCATGCCTTGCGATAACGCTCACTTTTAATTCGGCGCGTGATCTTATCCGAAAACCGGTTCCCACTTTTCGGGATCATGCGCTACTGCGCCGTCGCAAGCCCTCCAACCCGCACCGCGGGCATGACGAGTTTCGCGCGTTTGCAGCTGCGGCGCTCCAGTTCCGAGCAGTCCCGAAACTGCAGCTCCTTGGACAAACAAACCCGCACTTCGTTGACGCGTTTGCTGTCGCAGGTGACCGAAATTCCGCCGGCGCTCAGATTTGGATTGGCTTTGAGGAATGCTTCCTCCACCTCGGCAGGCGCCACTTCGCGGGCGATTGGAGCTTCCAGGATATTCGTCCGGGATTTTCACCACCGCACGCGCCTTGCGAATTTCCTCAAAGTAACGTCCGACGGAAAAACCCGCGCAGGTCCCGTGCTTGCGCCATTCGTTGAAGATCAACCGCGGGCTCGGCATCAGATCGAGCATGGATGAGACCGCCGCGCGGTCGACCCGCGGCGGTGGCTGCTGGCAATATTCAGGGAAACCCTTTTCGTATTGCGGCCAAAGCCCATGCACGACGAAGGAATAGGGCCGCTCGCCGCATTGCTCGGCCGGTGCGCGGCCGGGCGAGCGTTCCTCCGCGGCCTCGCAAAAGGAGGGAGACCACGACAAGGCGAGAACGTAGAAGTCGAATTGCCCGGGCTGGTTTTGCCGCCGGTCCTGCGCCGGCGCCGTCGTCACGGTGAGGGAGAACACAAAAATAAAGGCGGCCAGGGCCGCCGATCGATGGATGCTAAGCATGACACGCCCCAACTGCTTGTTGCAGACGCCAGAGCCTACCAGAGTCGCTGGAACATTGCAAGAACAAAACAGGAATAAAAAGGGTCTGACCCCGCTTATGGGCGCGCCATGCGGCATCCCGGGTTATAGGCCCAGTTACGATCCAGCCCGACGACGCACCATTCAACCCCCCAGGTGAACCCAATCAGTCCGGTATCCTCCGCGATCACATAATGCAGCGGACGCCATAGTCCGTCCGAAACCTTGGTCCGGGCGCTGCAAAAGCGGCGAGGGATGGCTTCGTCCGCCCAGGGCCGCAAAGCGGTTTCCCGCACATCGGCAAAATCCACCAGCTGCAGGTTGCTGGTCCAGAACCGGCTTTCCTTCTGGGCAAAGCGCAAAGCGATCACGCTGAGCGCGGCTTCGCATTGCGGCAGGATCGAGTCGTAGCGCGGCCCAAACAGGTAGAAATTCTTTTCCAAAAGACTGGCCGCTGGCGTTGGCATTGGCCAGCCTGCCATTCCCATCAGCGCGAAGGCAAAAATCCAACCTTTCAGGCCAGCCGGCATCGCACTGCCTCCCAGAAGATTCCAAATCGGCTTACAGACGGTGCCGCGTCGCCCGCGCAGGGTCAAGAGCAACCAGCCGGCTGCGATTGACCACGGCTTTTTTCTTATTTTGCCGCGCGGAGGCTCTGATCGGTCCCGGGGCGGCTTTCAAATAAAGCAAAGCCGTTCTAAGCTTTGCAGCCGTCGCGCAGGAGCTGGGCTATGATTCGAAGAATGCTTTTCCTGGTAATGCTTGCGGCTGCGCCGTCTGCCGCGCAGGCCCAGCTTTACATTTCCGGCAATGACACTGGCGGGATGATCCCCTGGAGCCCGGAAAGCGAAAGATTAGCCTTTGCAGCCGCGGATGCGCATTGTGCCGGCTATGGGAAACTTGCCCGCGTCACCAGCGTGTACCGGCAATATGGCCATTACATCGGCTTCGCCTGCGCCTTCCCGCGCGGTTATGTCATAAGGGAAAGTGACTTCGCGATCCGCACCAAAGGCTGACCGCGGATGATTCGGCGAATTCTCAATTGGCTTCCCCAATAAGCTGATCGCGCCTAGCGCCAATCTCCCAGCACGGCCTGAACCAGCGCCAGCGCCGCCACCGCCGCGGTGTCGGCGCGCAAAATACGCGGGCCGAGCGCAAGCCGCAGCACATTTGACGCGCGCAGCAGCATCGCCCGCTCGTCTTCGGCAAAGCCGCCTTCGGGGCCGATCAACAAGGCGAGCGGGAGCGCGCCGGTCTGATCGCTGCGCAGCTGCTGCAGCGCCGCGAGCGGGTCTTTCACCTCCGCATCCTCGTCGCAAAAAACCAGCAGCCGCGATGGCTCGCGCTGGATGAGCGCCTGTTCCAGATCGGCCGGCGCGCCGATCTCCGGCAGCGTCAGGATGCCGCACTGCTCCGCCGCTTCCACCGCATTGGCCCGCAACCGATCCAGGTTGACGCGCGCGGCCTGGGTATGCCGCGTGATCACCGGTTGCAGCCGGGCGGCGCCCATCTCCACCGCCTTCTGGGCCATGTAATCGAGCCGGGAATGTTTCAGCGGAGCGAACCAGTAATGCAGATCGCCAGGTGCGGTCTGGCCGCGGATGCGTTCTTCCAGTTGCGCGGAAACGCTGCGCTTGCCGGGACTTTCCAGCCGCGCGCGCCATTCGCCGTCCCGGCCGTTGAACAGCAGGACCGGATCGCCGGCGTTGAGCCGCATCACATGCAGGAGATAGTGCGTCTGCGGCTGATCCAGCGCGATGATCATGCCCGCGCCCAGCGGGGAATCGGTGTAAAGGCGTGGGGTGCGGATGTCGTAGCGAGCCATGCTGCTTGCCGATCGCGACCGAAGCCGCTCTAACTCTGCCCATCTTTACCTTCCGGCAAGCCCGGAAAAAGAAGATATCTTGTTGCCGCCTTCTCGCCGGAATCCAAGCGTTGTTAGGGACAAGCCGGGGGCGGCTCGACGATCCGTTGGAGGGGGAGATTTATCATGCTGCTTCGCTATGCTCTCATGGCCGCCGCGGCTTTCGCTGTCGCGGGCATCGCTGAAGCGCGGGCGCAATCCCCCTTTCCGCCGGTCGGACAGCAATCATCGCCCTTTCCTCCGGTCGGACAACAGTCTTCACCCTTCCCTCCAGTCGGACAGCAATCGACGGCTCCTTCCGTCGCGCAGCCGCAACAGAAGCCGCCTTGTTTCGACGAGTTCATTCCGCTGCGGCAGGAAGTGGAAAAACGTTTCGAGGCGGCGAAGGCGGGCATCGAGCGGCGCGGCTCCGCCGCCGAGTTGTGCAATCTGCTGACGAAATTCGCCCAAGCCGAAGTGCAGATGATCAAATACGTTCGCGAGAACGGCCCGGCGTGCAATTTCCCGCCGACCCTGCTGGAAGGCGCGCAGGCAAGCAACGCCAAGACGGAGGGCTATCGCAAGCAAGCTTGCACCGCCGCTGCCGCGCCAGCGAAACCGGCGCGCCCGGCTGCGCCCACCTTGAGCGACGCGTTGAGCCCGCCTGTGGCCGGCAAGGACAACACCCGGACCGGCCGCGGCACGCTCGATTCACTCAGCGGCAATCCGCTCGCGCGATGAGCGAGACGGCGGGTCGTGTCGCCGATGCGACCGGCAATTGGGTCGATCGTCTCGCGCCCGCTTCCTTTCGCCCTTATTTGCGACTCGCCCGCTTCGACCGGCCGATCGGTGCCTGGTTGTTGCTGCTGCCTTGCTGGTGGTCGGCGAGCCTGGCCGCGGTCTACGGCAAGGCGCCTTTCCCCTCTCCCTGGCACCTGGTGCTGTTCTTCGTCGGCGCCTTTGTGATGCGTGGCTGCGGCTGCACCTGGAACGACATCGTCGACCGCAACATCGACGCGCAAGTGGCGCGCACGCGCTCCCGTCCGATTCCATCCGGCCAGGTAAGCCTGACCGGCGCCGTGGTATTCCTGATCTTGCAGGCGCTGACCGGCCTCGCCGTGCTGCTGCAATTCAACGGCTTTGCAATCGGCACCGGCATCGCCTCGCTTGCGATCGTCGCGGTCTATCCCTTCTTCAAGCGCGTTCACCTACTGGCCGCAGATCGTGCTCGGTCTGGCGTTTTCCTGGGGCGCGCTGATGGGATGGGCGGCCGCCTTCGGCCGGCTCGATCCTCCCGCCTTGCTGCTCTATGCCGGATCGATCGCCTGGGTGATCGGCTATGACACCATCTACGCGCATCAAGACCGCGAAGACGACGCGCTGGTCGGGATGAAATCGACGGCACTGCTATTCGGCGCGCGCAGCAAGCCGATCCTTTCGGCATTCTATGCCGCGGCGGTGATCTTGATTGGACTTGCCGGCTGGACTGCGGGCGCGGGCATTTTCTTTGCGTCAGGGCTCGCGGCCTTCGCGGCGCATCTTGCCTGGCAAATCTGGCGGCTCGACATCGACGATGCGGACCGCTGCCTCGCGCTGTTCAAATCCAACCGCGACGCCGGACTGATCCTGTTCGGCGGACTGTTGCTGGAGGCGGCCTGGAATTATTTCGCGTAATGCGGCGCATGGTCTGGTCGAAAACCGATTTGCTCGTTTCGGGACCCGCGCTAATTCCCCCTCGTGATTTCGCGCTCGCCCCGGTGCACGGTACCGCTTGAAAGCGATTGACGTCGGCGCCAGCCGATCGACGGCCGCCGTCCTTTCATCGCCGTGCGGCGACGGCGCCGCGATGCAACTGCGCCCAAACGCAGCGGGCCGAGGCGTGCAAAGAGTTCATGCAGGGCGCCGCTGTCGTCGGCCACCAGCAGCGGACGCTGCAGGGTTTGCGCCCAGGATTGCCACTCGGCCACCACGTCGTCGGTATCGCCGGAACGATACAGCGTAATCGACAGGCCGGGGTCCGGATGCTCCAGGGTGAGGGAGACCGTTTCAGCCTCGTCCTGCCGGATGACGCGAAGCGCCACCCCGAGGAAATCAGCCATCGGCAGGTTGAGCGTCATCGGGATGCCGCGCACGCAGCCGCCGCACGACCACGCGCTCGCGGTAAAGCTCCACATCCCGTCTGCGCTCGTCCGCTCCGGCATCGCCGGCCCGAAAGCGCAAAGGAAGAGAAAAGGGGTCGAGCCGTAGCGCACGGCTCGACCCAGCGGGCGCATGCCCGCCGCCTTTCGCTTGACGCCTCAAAGCGTGTCTCCCCGCCGGGCTTTTTGTTGCCCGGTCAAGGCACAAAATGCCTGAGAGACCTGGGAATCCGCTTAAGAACCCTGGTTAATCAGTGGTGTTGCGCATTCCTTCACTTGTCATGCTTGCCAAAAGCTTGAATGCCCACGGCTTCGGTGACATCTGAAGGGTGGTAACCCCCGCTTCTCTTCTTTCAGGCCCACGGAAATCCCGCATGTCATCCCTGCTCGATCAATCCGTATTGACGGGCCTTGCCGAGCGCCTGGTCGAAGCCGCGCGCAAGGCCGGCGCCGATGCGGCGGATGCGGTAGCCGTGCGCTCGGTTTCGCAGTCGGTGGAAATCCGCGACGGCGCGGTGGAGGAATCCGAACGGTCCGAAGGCGACGACCTTGGGCTGCGCGTCTTCGTGGGCAAGCGCCAGGCGGTCGTCTCCACCAATGATCTGCGCGGCAACGGGGCGCAGGCGCTGGCCGAACGCGCGGTGGCGATGGCGCGGGTCGCGCCGGAGGACCGTTTCACCGGCCTGGCGGATGCGGCTCTGCTCGCCAAGAATTTCCCCGATCTCGATCTGGTCGATCCCGATCTGCCGGAGGTGGGGCGGCTGGAAGAACTGGCGCGAGAAGCCGAAGCGGCAGCGCTGGACGTGCAAGGCGTCACCAAATCCGGCGGCGCCTCGGCCTCGGCGGGGATCGGCGGGATGGTGCTGGTGACCAGCCACGGTTTTACCGGAGCCTATCTGGCCTCCCGCTACGGCATCTCGATGACGGCGATTGCGGGCGAAGGCACCGCCATGGAACGCGACTACGATTACAGCTCGACGCTGCACGCGGCGGATCTCGACAAGCCGGCAAAAGTCGGCAAGACCGCGGGCCGGCGCGCGGTGGAACGGCTCAATCCGCTGAAGGCCGCGACCGGCAAGGTCCCCGTCGTGTTCGACCGGCGCGTTGCCGGCTCGCTGGTCGGTTCTCTCGCCAGTGCGGTCAATGGCGCAGCCATTGCGCGCAAGACCAGTTTCCTGATGGAAAAGCTTGGCCAGCAGGTTTTCGCCAAAGGCATCCGCATCATCGACGATCCGCTGCGCAAGCGCGGCCAACGTTCGCGTCCCTTCGATGCCGAAGGCGTCGCCGGCCGCAAGCTCGCTCTGGTCGACGACGGCATCCTGATGACCTGGCTGCTCGACAGCGCCACCGCGCGCGAACTGGGCCGGGAAACCACCGGCCATGCCTCTCGCGGCGTCTCCTCATCTCCTTCGCCGAGTGCGACCAATCTTTATCTGGAGGCGGGGGCCGCGACGCCTGACGCGTTGATCGCCGATATTCATCAGGGCTTCTATGTCACCGACCTGATCGGCTCCGGGACCAACATCGTGACCGGCGACTATAGCCGCGGTGCTTCCGGCTTCTGGATCGAGAGGGGCAGACGCACTTACCCGGTGAGTGAAGTCACCATCGCCGGCCACTTGAGCGATATGTTTCGCACGCTCACGCCCGCGAACGATCTCGAATTTCGTTTCGGCACCAATGCTCCAACGGTGCGCATCGAGGGATTGACCGTTGCCGGTCGCTGATTTCGAGGACGACCGTTCGCGCTATCGCGAGCAACTGGTTTCAGCCGTGCGTGAAGCTGGGCAACTGGCGCTCGGCAAATTCCGCTCGCCGCTGAAAAGCTGGAACAAGGACGAATACTCGCCAGTGAGTGAGGCGGATATCGCCGTCAATGAGTTCCTGCAGGAGCGGCTGCGCGATCCCGCCGGGCAGATCGGCTGGCTCTCGGAGGAGACCGAAGACGACCCCGAGCGCATGCGGGCGCGGCGGCTGTGGATCATCGATCCGATCGATGGCACGCGCGCTTTTATCGGCGAGCGTTCCGACTGGTCGATTGCCACCGCGCTGGTAGAAGACGGGCGGCCCATTGTCTCGGTGGTGTATGCGCCGGTCGATGGCGAGATGTTTGTGGCGGTCGCCGGCCGTGGCGCGACGCTGAACGACAACCCAATCCGTACCAGTGAAGGCGACCTCGACGGCGCGCGCATCGCCGGGCCGGCCGGCTATCTGCGCCGGCTACAGGCCATGGAGCCGCGGTTCTTCCCGCATCCGAAAATCCATTCGCTGCAGCTGCGTTTTGCCCGGGTAGCGCATGGCGCGATCGATGCGGCTTTCGCCTCGGCCAAGGCGCATGATTGGGACCTTGCAGCGGCCGACCTTTTGGTGCACGAAGCCGGCGGGGCGCTTACCACCTTCGCTGGACAAATCGCTCACTTACAACAAGCCGCAGCCGACGCATCCGCCGCTGATTGCGGCCGGTCCCCAGTGCCACGCCGCCTTGTCGGCGCTGGTGCGACAGCGCTCGATCTTGCACTAAGACTCGCTCGCCGAATCAATTCAAGGGGTACCGACATGGCCAACCAGCCCGTCAAGCAATTGCTGCATCTGGTTTTCGGCGGCGAGCTGAAAAGTCTCGACAGCCACGAATTTAAGGACCTCGACAAGCTCGAGGTCGTCGGCATCTACCCGAATTACGCCAGCGCCTATTCGGCCTGGAAGGCGAAGGCGCAGCAAACGGTGGATAACGCGCATATGCGCTATTTCATCGTGCACCTGCACCGGCTGCTTGAGCCCGATGCCGGCGGACCGGGCAAGCGCTAGACTTCGGAGCAAAGCGATTGCGTATTCTGCCGAAGCGGGTTACCACCGCGCCCTGGGCACAGCAGGCGATCGGAATCGCCGCTTGCAATTACCTGCGCCTGGTGTGGAATACGTCGCGATTCATCTTCGAGCCCGCGGATATCTACGACCGCGTCCGGCCAGAGCTGCCGGTGATCGTTGCGGTGTGGCACGGCCAGCATTTCATGACGTCGTTTCTCAAGCGCGACGAGCATCGCGTGAAGGTTTTGATCTCGCGCCATCGTGACGGCGAGATCAATGCGCTCGTGGCCGAGCGGCTCGGCGCCGAAACCATCCGCGGCTCCGGTGACCATAACAGGGAATTTCTCCGCAAGGGCGGGGTCGGAGCGTTCAAGGCCATGCACAGCGCGCTGCGCGATGGCTACAACATCGTCATGACGGCGGATGTGCCAAAAGTCTCCCGCGTCGCCGGACTCGGCATCGTCATGCTGGCGCGCGTCTCGGGCCGGCCGATCTATCCCGTGGCGATGGCAACCAGCCGCCGCGTGAAGCTCAACAGCTGGGACAGCTCGGCGGTGAACCTGCCATTCAGCCGCGGCGCCGTGGTTATGGGCGAACCCATTCGCGTTGCTGCCGAGGCAAGCGACGACGAGCTGGAGGCCGCGCGCCGCCAGGTGGAAGCTCAGCTTAACGCGGTGACCGACCGCGCCTATGCGCTCGTCGACCGGCGGCGGGCTGGAGAGGCCGGACGTGCGTGACGGCCTGCCCGCGACGCTCTCGTTCTATCGTTTCCTGACGACGGCAGGCGCGCCGCTGGCGCCGCTCCTGCTCTCCTATCGGCTCAACCGCGAAAAAGAAGATCCCGCCCGCCTGGGGGAGCGCCGGGGAGAGGCCGGCGTTCCGCGCCCCCCCGGTCCACTGGTTTGGGTGCATGGCGCCAGCGTTGGCGAAATCACCGCCGTGCTGCCGCTGATCAATCATTTTTGCGCTGAAGGATTTGCGGTGCTGGTGACGTCAGGCACCACCACCTCGGCCGAACTGGCGCAACAGCGCCTGCCGGCCGGCGCCATTCACCAATTCGTGCCGCTCGATGTGCCGATATTCGCCAGCCGTTTCCTCGATCATTGGCAGCCGGGCCTCGCGCTGTTCGTGGAATCCGATCTCTGGCCAAATCTCGTCCTCGCCAGCGCCGAGCGCAAAATCCCGTTGGTGCTGCTCAATGGCAGGGTGTCGCAACGCTCCTTCGCGCGCTGGAGCAGGATCCCGCAAACCATCGGCGCGGTGCTGCGGCGCTTTGATCTCTGCCTTGCGCAATCTCCCGCCGACGCCGAGCGCTATGGCCGGCTCGGCGGCACAACGCGTGGCCATGACCGGCAATCTCAAGCTGGACGTGCCGGCGCCAACGGCGGAACCGGCCGAGGTGGAGGCGATGCGGGTCGCCATCAGCGGACGGCCGGTGTTGGCCGCCGCCTCCACGCATCCCGGCGAAGAGGCCGCGGTGATGGACGCGCACCAGCAGTTGCGCCCCCGCTTCCCCAACCTGCTGACCATCCTCGTTCCACGTCATCCCGCATCGCGGCGCGGAAATTGCGGAGCTGGCACGCAGTTCCAGCTTGACGCCGGCGCTGCGCTCGCGCGGCCAGATGCCCGACGCCAGTACGGAGATCTATGTGGCCGACACCATGGGCGAACTCGGCCTGATTTATCGTATTGCATCGGTCGTCTTCATGGGCGGCTCGTTGGTCGAACATGGCGGGCAGAACCCGATCGAGCCGATAAAGCTCGGCGCGGCGATCGTGCACGGCCCGCATGTGTGGAATTTCGCTGACATCTATTCGGCGCTCGATGCCGCAGCCGGCGCCGAGCAGGTGGATGACGCGGCAGGCCTCGCGGCCTGCATCGGCGGCTGGCTCACGGACGACCAGCGGCGCAAGGCGGTGACCGAGGCCGGGCGCCGCACGGTCGATACGCTGGGCGGCGCATTTGACCGGACATTGCAGGCGCTCGAGCCCTATTTCATGCAACTGCGTCTTGGGCGACACTCGCGCGATGCGTGAACCCTCATTCTGGTGGCGCGGTGCCGGCCTGGAAGCCCTGGCGCTGGCGCCTTTTGCCGCCGCCTATGGCGCCGTCGCCGCCCATCGGATGCAACGCCGCGGGCATCCCGCCGGCGTGCCGGTGATCTGCATTGGCAACCTCACCGTCGGGGGCGCCGGCAAGACTCCGACCGCGCTCGCCCTGGCGCGGCTGCTGATCAATGCCGGGCGGCGGGTGGTCTTTCTCAGCCGCGGCTATGGCGGCCAGGCTGCCGGGCCGCTGCGCGTGGACGCGGCGCGCCATAGCGCCGCCGAAGTAGGCGACGAGCCGTTGCTGTTGGCGCGGCTGGCACCGACCATCGTCTCGCATAACCGCGTTGCCGGCGCGGAGATGGCGCGCGCCGCCGGCGCTTCCACCATCGTGATGGACGACGGTTTTCAAAACCCGTCGCTGAATAAAAATCTTTCTATCGTGGTGATCGATGCGGACCGCGGGATCGGCAATGGCCGCGTGATCCCGGCCGGCCCCTTGCGCGCCCCGTTGCGCGCGCAGATGCGCCATGCCCATGCGCTGCTGGTCCTGGGCACGCCGTCATCACAATGCGAATCTGTCATCGCCGAAGCGCAGGCGCGCAACCTGCCGATTTTACACGGCCAACTGGAGGCGGAAGCCGATGCTGTCTCGGCACTGGCTGGGCATCGGGTTTTGGCTTTCGCCGGCATCGGCATATCCGGGGAAATTCTTTTCGACGGCCGCTGCCGCCGGCATTTCCGTCCAGGTCACCGCAGGCGTTCCCCGACCACCACCGCTACAGCCGTTACGAGGCAGAGGCGCTGCTCGAGCGCGCCGCACGCGAGGATCTGGTGCTATTGACGACGGAAAAGGACCTCGTACGCATCGCGCGCGATCCCGAACTCGCAGCTTTGGCAAAAGTGACGCGCGCCTTGCCGGTGACGCTGGAAATCGAGGACGAGGAGCCTTTGCGGCAGTTGCTATTCCAGAAGCCGTTCTAATTTTCTTTTGCTTGAGATGCCGCTGCATCACGGCTTGCGGCGTGGCATAGGCTTCCTGCAGGTCGACGCTCCAGTATTTCAGCTCTTCCAGGGGAATCGGCACGCCGGTCACGGCACAGCGGACAAAAGCACCCGGCCTGACGATGCGAAAATCACCGTCGAGATAGGTCACTTCCGCCTCGCCGCCCTTGGGCGAAGGACTGCCATACCGGTTCAGCACATTCCACCTCCATTGCTGCGGGGATTCCCGCGCCTGCCGGCCAAGATAATGCTTTGGCGGCGGCGGCGAAACCCTCTCTTCCACAGGGTGTCCCGCGGATGCTAGAGCCGGTATTCCGACACAGCGCCGCGAGACCCACGCCAGTTATGAATACTCCCGTCCTCATCGTCGGGGCCGGCCCGACCGGATTGACCCTCGCCATCGATCTCGGCTTGCGCGGCATTCGCTGCACGCTGATCGAGCAGAAGGAAGCGCCGCAATTTCTGCCGAAGATGGAACGGTGCAACGCCCGCACCATGGAAATCTACCGGCGCATGGGGATTGGCGGAAAAAATCCGTGCGGCCGGATTGCCGCGGCATTGCCCGATGGATGTCTTCATCGTGCTCTCGCTGATCGAGCCGCCGCTGTTCCACGAAAAGCATCCCTCGGTCGCGGAATACGAGGCGTTGATCGCGCAAACCAACGACGGCACGCGGCCGCTCGAACCTTATCAACTGATCTCGCAATATACGCTTGAGCCGTTGCTGAAATCCGTGGCGGAAAGCTTGCCGAGCGTGACCGTGCGCTATGGCTGCGAGCTGGTTTCCTTCGCGCAGGACAAAGGCTCCGTCACCGCCAGGGTGAAGGACAAGGACGGCGCGGTCTCCGACATCACGGCGCAGTATATGGTCGGCTGCGACGGCGGCGGCAGCACCGTGCGGCGCCAACTCGGGATCAAGCTGTCGGGCGAAGGCAACCTGCTGCAGCTGCGCCAGGCGCTCTATTACTGCGAAGACCTGTATGAGCGGATCCCGATCGGCAAAGGCCGGCACTATCACGTCGCCGACGACAAGGCGACCTTCCTGATCGTGCAGGACTCCACCAAGCATTTCACCCTGCATGCGGTGGTCGATAACGACGCCGAGATGGCCGCCGATGTTCGAGCAGGCCGTGGCGATGCCGGTGACATACGACATGCTCTATGTCGGCGCCTGGAAGCAGAACCTGCTGCTGGCGGACCGTTACCAGGAGGGCCGGGTTTTTCTCGCCGGCGACGCGGTGCATCTGGTCATGCCGACCGGCGGGCTCGGCATGAATACCGGCGTCGGCGACGCCATCGACCTGTCGTGGAAGCTCGCCGCCACGCTGCAAGGCTGGGGCGGGCCGAAGCTGCTGCGCTTCCTACGAATTCGAGCGGCGGCAGGTCGGCGCGCGCAATGTCGCGGCCTCCACCTTCGCCGCGCGCGGACGCAACAAATGGCGCTCCCTGTGGCGGCCGAATATCCGCGATAAAACGCCGGAGGGCGCGCAGGCGCGCGCCGAATTGCTGCGCGTCGCCGAATACGAGCAGAGCAAGGGCAACAAGATGACCGGCGCCGAGCTTGGCTACCGCTACGAGGCTTCGCCGCTGATCGCCGACGAGCCCGGCGGGCCTGAGCATAACTTCATGGAATACACGCCGACCACCTGGCCGGGCGCGCGCCTGCCGCATGCCTGGCTGGCGACCGCACGGCCATGCAGGACCGCATCGGCAATGCGCTCGCTTATACCTTGCTGCGGCTGGGAGGCACGCGGGCCGATACGCGCGGCGCTTGCGCGGGCCTTCGCCGCGCTCGGCGCGCCGCTGCAAATTCTCGACATCCCGGACGAAGCGGCCGCGCGACATCTACGGCTATGATCTGCTGCTGCTGCGGCCCGACATGCATGTCGCCTGGCGCGGCAATGCGCCGCCGGAGGACGCGGAGAAACTGGCCCGCATGGTCACGCGGCAATTCGTATACTGTAGCGTGCGGCCGCGCGGCCGGCGCAGCAGATCCGTTGCCGACGTCGTCGGCAATGAGCAGCGCGCCCGACTTATCATGTTCACGCAACGAGCGTGCCGCGCCGTGAGGCATCCTCCTGTTCAAAATGCTCACCTTGCCGTAGGCTCATCTGAATTGACAGCTAAATTGCAGCGCGCGCGATCTTAGGGAACTCGTGCCGCTTTTGCGCGTTGCGCTCCATGGTCTCAAAAACCCGCGTATCTGCTTATGCACCTGCGAACCACGTAACCCCGTTTCAGGCGTTCAAGAGTTTCGTCGAGTTCTACCCGAAATCGAGTGGCACTATCGCTTTTGGCACTATGCTGATGAAACCGCGAGCATGAATCCGACCGGCGGTGCGGCGATACGTGATGCGCCCTTAGCAAAGGGTCCGGAGCTTGTCTCGCCCGCGAACAAATCAAGTCCTTGTAAGCGCAGTACTGCCCGGCATTACGGTTCCAGGAAGCGTGTTGCCGACGAAACACCGTTGCGGAACGCTCCAAGCGAGCGACAGGCCGCCGGAAGGCCGCCTAATTCAGCGCCGCGCTTGTTGGTCCGGCCGGCTGTTACTCATTTGCTACGAGGTGCGCACGAAGAGGCCGATGCTATTCACGGGTCCGAGTGGCGGCGCAGACGACATGCCACTGTTAGTGGCCAGTGCGACGTGCTATTGCCCAGCGAGTAGGGGGTTTCAATTGTTTTGAATTAAATAAGGGACTAAGTGCTTCCCAACACGTCATTGCCTTCTCCACCAGCTCCGGCTTCGGCGACGTTACCGGTGATCGCATCTTGCACCAGCAGCTGTACAGCCAGCCGTAGAAGCCGCCTCCGCGCTCCAGGTCAGGTAATCCGGCACCAGATCGCTGCCCGAATTCGTCGCGCTCGTTCACCACCGTCCAGAGCGTGCCGCGTTTGCGGATCGACCGCCATGTCCACCGGGTTACGCAAGCCTGACGCATAACAGGCGCCGCGTTGCCGGTTGCGAGATCGATTTCGTTGAAGATCGCGGCGCGGCCTTCTTCCGTTGTCGAGTGCCGTTCTCGCCACAACGTTGCTGTCGGAGTCCGACGTGATGGCGTAAAGCTTCGTGCCGTCGCGGTTGCGACCAGCCCCTTGCGCCACTCGTTCGAACTTTGCGGAATTGGTACGTGCCGCGCTCTATTGCGGTGATCATTTCAGTTCTGATTGCGTTTGCTGTTATCTTGAGCTTGGGCGCTTTGATGGTTTCGCAAGTCAACCAACTTGCGAGTGACCTACCGCGCTATCAGTCCACGTTGCGCGAGAAGATACAAAGTTTGCGCGGTGCCGCCGCCGGCACCGGGACGCTCGAACGGGCGTCTGAGGTGCTGCAAAATCTCGGCAAGGAACTCGACAAGCCGCAAATAAGCGGCTCGCCCTCCGTTCCTTTGAGCGTCGACAAGCGCCGCGCTAATAAGCCAATCACTGTTGAAGTAAAGCAGCCCGACCCAGGCGCTCTTCAAACTGTCGTGGCGTTGATTACCCCTTTGATACATCCACTCACCACGACCGGCATTGTAATTATCTTCGTCATCTTCATCCTCATGCAACGTGAGGATTTGAGAAACAGGATAATCCGCCTTGTGGGGGCGCAAGATCTCCAGCGGACAACGGCAGCACTGGACGATGCGGGCCAACGGCTCAGCCGCTTGTTCCTGACACAACTCGCACTGAACGCCGGTTTCGGTCTGATTATCGGCGCAGGTCTGTGGTTGATCGGCGTTCCCAGCGCCCCTTTGTGGGGTATGCTGGCTGCGATTTTAAGGTTCGTCCCCTACATCGGAGCACTGATCTCCGCGATTTTTCCGCTCATCCTCGCAGCAGCTGTGGGGCCAGACTGGAGTATGGTGGCTTGGACCGCGGCCTTGTTCGTCATCGTCGAACCGCTCGTCGGTCATGTTGTCGAGCCGCACCTTACGGGCCAGAGCACGGGTCTCTCGCCTGTTGCGGTGGTCACCTCTGCCGCATTCTGGACTTGGCTGTGGGGACCTATCGGGCTTGTCCTGGCGACCCCGCTGACGATGTGCTTGGTGGTGCTCGGCAAGCATGTCGATCGATTGAAGTTTCTCGACATTATGCTTGGCGACGAGCCTGCTCTCAAACCGGAAGAATTGACCTATCAGCGCATGCTGGCAGGCGATCCGATCGAGGCGGCTGAGCAGGCTCACCAGATTTTGAAGGAAAAGCCACTGATCGCATACTATCAAGACGTTCTGATAGAGGCGCTGAAACTTGCGCAGGCGGATGCCGATCGTGGACTCCTAGATGAGGAACGTAAGCAACGCATTCGCGACGTGGTTGCGGAAATTTTGGACGATCTAGAAGAACACGACGACAAACCCCAGCTCATCCCCGATGCAAACGAGGTCGCGACACCCCTGCTTCTCGATATCAAAGACGATCAAGCTACGGTCGCGATAACGGACGTGCCCGACCAGGGGCCAATCAAGAAGCGGGTTTTGTGCATCCCTGGACGTGATTTGCTTGGTGAGGCCTTTGCACTCATCATTGCTCAGCTTGTTTCCAGAGAGGGCATCCCAGCGCGCGCTGAGCAGAGTGACGCATTGTCGATGTCGCGGATAGTCAGTCTGGATACTCAGGATGTGGAGCTGATTTGCCTGTGTTTTGTGGGGACGCCTCCGCAGCGCAAGTCATTATGCCGCCCGTCGCCTTCGCCGGAAAATGCCCAAAGCATTCGTTATGGTGGCATTGATCGGCAACTCGAGCGACTTAAATGAAGATTTCAAATCGTCTGCAGGCATAGGATCAATCGAAAAACATTGGGCGGAACGCGGGACGAGATCGTCAATGTCCTGAAAATTCCTGATCAACGTAGACACGAGATAGAGGTGTCACCAAGGGCGCGATAATGAAAAGTACATGAGCAGCAGCTTTCAATGGGTGCTTGAGGTCCGCTTCGGGTCACAAGCAGAAAGGCTGAACCAGAGCAATCTTGTCCGGAAGCGGTTCCGGCGTCTTCAGAACAGACTGCCCCTGCCCGGGATCGACGGCCGTCCGCCGGCGGCGCCGGATCGGCGGCGGCTGTTCGATCGGGCGCGAGCCTTCCGCCAAAGCCCCGACACGTCCGTCGGTAAATTCGATGTCGAGACGTTGCCCAGGAGTAATCGCCGCCGCGTTGCGCAGCGGCTGGCCTTCGCTGCCGCGCACGAGGGCAAAGCCGCGCGCCAGCACGCCGCGATAAGAGAAGGCGGCCAAGAGCTGGCCGGCGCGTTCCAGCCGCGCGTCGCGGCGATCGAGCAGATTGTCCAGCGCCACCCTGGCGCGCTCTTGCAGGACCGCAAGCCGGTGGCGGTCATGCGCGATATGGGTGCGATGCGCCTGCGTATTGGCCCGCAGGCTGGCGCCGAGGCGCGCAGACAGCCCAACCAGGCGGTCGTGCCGGCGCGCGCTCATGACCCGCAAGGCCAGCGGAAAGCGCTCGGTCACCGTGTCGAGCCGCTGGCGCGGCAGCGCAAATAAATCCTCCAGGCCCGGCAGCGCGCGCGCGAGCGAGCGCAATTCCTTGCGGCGGTTTTCGATGCCGCGCTGCCAGCAGGCCACCTGCCGGTTGTTGAGCGCGGCAATGCGGGTGATCAGATCGGCGCGCACCGGCACCGCCATCTCCGCCGCCGCGCTCGGCGTCGGGGCGCGCTTGTCGGAAACGAAATCGATCAGCGTGATGTCGGTCTCATGGCCGACCGCGGAAATCAGCGGGATCATGCTGGCCGCCGCCGCGCGCACCACGATCTCCTCGTTGAACGACCAGAGATCCTCCAGCGAGCCGCCGCCGCGCGCGACGATGATCACGTCGGGACGCGCAATGCGTCCAAAGGGAAAAGCATTGAAGCCGTTGATGGCGGCAGCCACCTGCTCGGCCGAGCCCTCGCCCTGCACCTTCACCGGCCAGACCAGCACCTGGCGCGGGAAGCGGTCGGACAGCCGATGCAGGATGTCGCGGATCACCGCGCCGGTCGGCGAGGTGATGACGCCGATCACCTTCGGCAGGAACGGCAGCAGCTGCTTGCGCGCCGCATCGAACAGGCCTTCGGCGGCGAGCTTCTTCTTGCGCTCCTCCAGGAGCGCCATCAGCGCGCCGACGCCCGCCGGCTCCAACGTCTCGATGACGATCTGATATTTCGACTGGCCGGGATAAGTGGTGATGCGGCCGGTCACCACCACTTCCAGGCCGGCTTCCAGCTTGATCTTGATGCGCGGCGTGGTGGTGCGCCAGATCAATGCCGGCGAGGCAGGCCTTGTCGTCTTTCAGGTCGAGATAGACGTGGCCGCTGCGAGTGATACTTCACATTGCCGAGTTCGCCGCGCACGCGCACATAGCCGAAGCCGTCCTCGATCGCGCGCTTGAGCGCGTTCGACAGCTCGGAAACCGTCAATTCCACAACGTTGATGCGCGGGGCGTCGGTCATCTAAGCGGCTCTCTTGCGGCGGTTGGGCGGCATGCTACACCAGCCGCCATCGTCATTGCCGGACTTGATCCGGCAATCCAACTTTTTGCACGAAGATGGATGCCCGGGTCGAGCCCGGGCATGACGAATGGGGACGTAGATGAACATCCTCCTTCTCGGCTCCGGCGGGCGCGAACATGCGCTGGCCTGGAAGATCGCGGCAAGCCCGCTGGTGGAGCGGCTCTATTGCGCGCCGGGCAATGCCGGCATCGCGCAGGAAGCCGAGACTGGTCGATCTGGACATCGGCGATCACGCGGCGCTCATCGCCTTTTGCCGCGCCAACAAAGTGGACTTCGTCGTGGTCGGGCCGGAAGGCCCGCTCTGCGCCGGCGTGGTCGACGACCTGGAAGCCGCCGGGATCAAGACATTCGGGCCGAGCAAGGCGGCGGCGCGGCTGGAAGGCTCCAAGGGTTTCACCAAGGACATCTGCCGCGACCAATAATATCCCGACCGCGGCCTATGAGCGCTTCGCCGATATCGCCGCCGCAAAAAATTATGTGCGCGCGCAAGGCGCGCCGATCGTGATCAAGGCCGATGGGCTCGCCGCCGGCAAGGGCGTGGTCGTCGCCATGACGCTGGAAGAGGCCGAGGCCGCGCTCGAGATGATCTTCGGCGGCGGCGTGGGCGAGGCCGGCGCCGAAGTGGTGGTGGAGGAATTCCTGACGGGCGAGGAAGTCTCCTTCTTCGTGCTCTGCGATGGCGAGAACGCCATTCCGCTGGCCACGCGCGCAGGACCACAAGCGCGTCTTCGACGGCGACAAAGGCCCCAATACCGGCGGCATGGGCGCCTATTCGCCGGCGCCGATGATGACGCCGGAATTGTCGCGCCGGGTGATGGACGAGATCGTGACGCCGACCTTGCGCGCGATGAAGGCGATGGGCGCGCCTTACAAGGGCGTGCTCTATGCCGGGCTGATGATGACCGCGCAGGGGCCGAAGCTGATCGAATACAACGTGCGCTTCGGCGATCCGGAATGCCAGGTGATGATGCTGCGGCTGATGTCGGACCTCCTGCCGGCGCTGATGGCGTCACGCGACGGCGTGCTTGAAGAATTTCGATTTGCGCTGGTATCCCGACGTGGCGCTGACGGTGGTGATGGCGGCCAACGGTTATCCCGGCAGCTATGCCAAAGGCAGCGTGATCGCGGGCCTGGAAGACGCGGCGCAAGTGGAAGGCGTGGAAATCTTCCATGCCGGCACCAAAGCCGAAGGCGGAAAGATCCTCGCCAATGGCGGGCGCGTGCTCAATGTCAGCGCGCTTGGGCAAGACGGTGGCCGAGGCGCAGCAGCGCGCCTATGCGGCGGTCGACCGCATCCGATGGCCGGAAGGCTTCTGCCGCCGCGACATCGGCAAGAGCGCGCTCTGAAAAATATGGACTGCCGGCAGGTCCTCTTCTCTCTCCCTGCGGGGAGAGGGTCGGGGTGAGGGGGTTCGGTCCTAAGTGAGTTGTAACCCCTCACCCGGCTCGCTCCGCTCGCCACCCTCTCCCTATGGGCGAGGGCAAAGCAATCCTTCAGCGGCCGCGCTTTCAATCCCGTTCTAAAGCCCGCCGGAGAGTGTAAGCTCTCCTGCGGGGGGCGTCTTGCGTAACTTTCCAGTCTTGCGGTCCATTTCGACCGGCGCGCTTGCGATGGCCGCGCTGATGGCCTGCGGCTTGTTCGCCGCTTCCGCGCAAAGCGCATCCAAAGAGCGGCTCAAGAGGCGCCCAACAAGTCTCCTAAAGAACCGCCCAAGCTTGCGGAAGATCTCCACGAGACCATCGTCAAATTGCCGGTCACCGTTCGGCTTGCCTCGGGCAAACAGCATAGCGGGAAGATCGTCCTCACGTATTACCGGCCGGCCGGTGACGGTCCCTTTCCCATCGCCATCGTCAATCACGGCCGCAGCGGCCAAAAGGAGAAGCGCGCCGCGACGCCGCGATTTCGCGAGACCCTGCTTGCGCGTTATTTCGTCCGGCGCGGTTTTGCCGTCTTTGTTCCGACGCGCCTCGGTTATGGCGAGTCAGGCGTCGAGATCGACCCCGATGCGCCGCTTGGTTCGTGCAGCGATCCGGACTACCGCCCGGGCCTGCAGGTGCTGTTGGCTCAAACAATCGCGACCGCAAACTTTGCGCAAGAGCTTGCCCTGGGCAGACGGCCGCCGCCTCATCATCGCCGGGCAATCCTATGGCGGCTTCGCGGCGGTCGCGGCGAGTGCGAACAATCAGCTCGGCGCGCTCGCGGCGATCAACTTTGTCGGCGGGAGGCGGCGGCTTGCGGCGACAAGCCCGGCCAACCCTGCGGGCCTGCAAGCATCGCGGCGGCCATCGCAGAGGCCGGAAAGCAGGCGAAGGTGCCGATGCTCTGGCTCTACGCGGAAAACGACAGCCTCTGGGGCGGCGAGCTGCCGCGCAAATGGCACGCCGCCTATCTGAAGGCCGGCGGAAAGGCGCAGAATGCTCGATGCTTCCGCCTGTCCCGGAGAATGGACATTATCTCGCGCGAACGGCGTTTCGCGCAGTGGCGCCCGGTGGCGGACCAGTTCCTCGCAGGAGTTCGGCTTCCCGCCGCCCCGTTCCGCCGACGCGCCGGCCGCCACCGATTTCGCCCGCCTCGACGAGGTCGACAAGCTGCCCTTCAGCAGGACCGGGAAAGACGGCTACCAGAAATTCCTGCGAGCGGATTTGCCGCGGGCTTTCGCGGTATCGACCAGCGGGAGCCTGGGCCTGGCGCGGAGCGGCGAGAACGCCATCGACAGCGCGCCCTGCAAGCCTGCCGCGAACACGTTCGGTTGGCACCTGCCACCTCTATGCCGTCGACGACGCCGTGGTGTTCAAGATGCCGGAGAGCGCGGAAGCATCGCCCGCGCCCTAGGCCGCCCCTAACGCCGCGCGGCAAAGAAATCCTTCAGCAGCACGCCGGCCTCGCTTTCGCCGACGCCGCCATAGACCTCCGGCCGGTGATGGCAGCTGGGCGCGGAGAAGAAGCGCACGCCATTGTCCACCGCGCCGCCCTTCGGATCGGCCGCGCCGTAATAGAGCCGCCGGATGCGGGCGAAGGACATGGCCGCGGCGCACATGGCGCAGGGCTCCAGCGTCACATAGAGATCGCAGCCGGTGAGCCGCTCGGAGCCGATCGCCGCGGCGGCCGCGCGCAAGGCCAAAAGTTCCGCATGCGCGGTGGGGTCGCGGTCGGCCACCGTGCGGTTGCCCGCGCGCACGATCACCTCGCTCCCACGCACGATCACGCAGCCCACCGGCACCTCGCCGCGCGCCTGCGCGGCGCGGGCTTCCTCCAGGGCCATGTCCATGAATGAGGGCATGTTCGCTCTCTCCGTTGTCATTGCCGGGCTTGTACACGGCGCATCCACGGCAACGTTATACACCATGAGGCATGACCACGACAAAGCGCCGGCAGCCGCGGCCGCCTTTCCGCGCCAAGAAGCTGAAGACCTCGCTGCCGCGCCCGCACGCGCCGGACGCGCCGCTCCCGGCGCGCAAATCCGCCGAGCGCGTGGCCAAGGTGATCGCCCGCGCCGGGTTGTGCTCGCGCCGCGAGGCCGAGCAGTGGATCACGCAGGGCCGCGTGAGCGTCAACGGCGCGGTCATCACCTCGCCCGCGCTGAATGTCCGCGCGACCGACAAGATCGTGGTCGACGGCGCGCCGCTGCCGCAGCGCGAGCGCACGCGGCTCTTCCTCTATTACAAGCCGCGCGGGCTGGTGACGACCAACGCGACCCGGAAGGCCGCCCCACCATTTTCGGCGCGCTGCCGAAGAACCTGCCGCGGCTGATCAGCGTCGGCCGGCTTGATCTCAACACCGAAGGCCTGTTGCTGCTCACCAATGACGGCGGGCTCGCGCGCGTGCTGGAACTGCCGGAGACCGGCTGGCTGCGGCGCTATCGCGTGCGCGCGCATGGCCGCGTCACCCAGCCCGACTCGACGCGCTGCGCGCCGGCGTGGAGATCGCCGGCATGCGCTATGGCGCCATCGAAGCCACGCTCGACCGCGAACAGGGCGCCAATATCTGGCTCACTTTTGCCATCCGCGAAGGCAAGAACCGCGAAGTACGCAATGTGCTGGAGCATCTCGGGCTGCAGGTGAACCGGCTGATCCGCATTTCCTTTGGCCCGTTCCAGCTCGGGGAAATGCGCGAGGGCGCGGTAGAGGAAGTGCGCACGCGCATGCTGCGCGACCAGCTCGGCGAACGCATCGCAGCGCTGGCGGGCGCGGATTTCACCGGGCCGATGGTGCGAACGGGGCGACCGTAGCCGGACGCCCTCCCCTCCGCGCCATTGCGGGCGCTCGCGCAGCGGCGAGCCCGGAATCGATAATCCCGGCCGACGCGAAAGTTGCCGAGCAGCAGGGGTTAGCGAGTCCGGCGCCGCGCGCAAAGGCGCGCGACCGGCAACGACGGCAAGAAACGTGCAGGACGCCCGAGCCCAAGCGCATCACGCGCAGCGACACCATCGCCGACCGCCGCGGACGGGCGATCCCCGTCACCCGCACCCGCACGGAAAAGCCCGAGCGCCCCGCCGCCAAGAAGCACCGCGGCAAGCCGCGCCGGCCCGACCGCAGCCGCGGCCCGCGTCCTTCCCGGCCACGCTGATGCGCGTCGTCGGCGGGCGGTTGCGCGGGCGCGCGCTGAAGGGACCGCAGTCGCAAACGCATCCGCCCCACCGCCGACCGGCTGCGCGAGTCGCTGTTCAACATCCTCATCCATGCCTATGGCGATCCGATCGAGGGCGCGCGCGTGCTCGATCTCTTCGCCGGCACCGGCGCGCTCGGCATCGAGGCGCTGTCGCGCGGCGCGGCTTTCGCCTTGTTCGTCGATGACGGCGTGGAAGCGCGCGCACTGTTGCGCGGCAATGTCGAGGCGCTCGGCCTCGGCGGGACCAGCAAGGTCTTCCGCCGCGACGCCACCAAGCTCGGCCCCGCGCATCCGGTCGAGCCGTTTTCCCTGGTCTTTGCCGATCCGCCCTATGGCAAGGGGCTGGCGGAAAAGGCGCTCGCCAGCGCGCGTGACGGCGGCTGGCTGGTGCCCGGCGCGCTGGTCGTCGTCGAGGAAGCTGTCGCCGCAGCCTTCAAGGCGCCGGAAGGCTTCGAGGAGCTCGAGCGCCGCGCCTATGACGACACCGAATTTGTCTTCCTGCGGGCGCCTTAGAACCCAGACCTGTTTGAACGTTTCGGCCGCTCGCGCGTTACCGCCGAGTTGCAATTGTTGTTTATTTCAGAAAGGCAGGCAGCGATGAAGGCCACGGTAAAGCAGGGAAGCAAGCGGCGCCTGAAATCGACGAAGGAAGTCGTGCGCGATGTCAGCAAGGCTACCAGACGCCAGCAAGACCACCAAGCGCAGCGGCAAATCGGTCGATTATCCGATCGCGGAAACCCTGCGCTGGGTCGCCGATGGCGAAAAGCTCCTGATCCAATGGGGGGCAATCAAGTCGCCGGGCGCCAAGCGCATCGCCAACGGCGTCGGCCAAGGTGCTTTCTGTGCTGGAAGCGCTGACGGAATTCGCAAGGTCTGACCGACCTTTCAGTGCGCTTGCCGACCTAAGCCAGGCTGGACGCCGGAACCGCACATTGGGGCGTCGGCGTTGCTTGTGACGTATTGCGTCTAACGCTGAATTTTAGAGGAAAATCCCATGCAAACCTATACAACCGACACCCGCCCCGCGGTGGTCGCCGCCTCGCACGCGCGGATCATGTGGAGTTGGTCCGCCGATTGCAGCCGGTACGCTGACCTCGCTCATCATCCAGGTCATGCTGACCATGCTTGGGCTCGGCGTCGGGCTCATCGCCACCGATGTCCCAACTGCCACTAACGCCCCGATCGCGTCAGCGCCGCCGCGGTGCTGTGGTTCATTGCCTCCGGCATCTTTTCCGCCTTTGTCGGCGGCGCCGTCGCCGGGGCCCTGTCGCCCTATCGCTTTCCGATCGCGCGCGCGTTCGCATGCCCTCGCCTCCTGGGCCTTGGCCGACCTTGATCGTCGTCGGGCGCCATCCTGCTCACGGCCTCCGGCAGCGCCAGTCCGTTGCCAGTCAGCTTGCGGGCCCTTATGTCAACGTCAACTCCTCAGGCTGACCTACCATGCAAACGCGTGCGCCGAACGTACCGCCGCCGACCCAGGCTCAGCTCGGGAAGCCGCGCGCAAGGCCGCCGCCACGTCGATGTTCGTCAGCTTCATCGGCCTCGTCCTAGGCGCGTCTTCGCCTTCGTCGGCGGACGCTGGTCCGACGAGATCCGCGATCACTTCGCCGACCGCTCACGCCACTCACCCGCGAGAGCCTGGCACTTGATCCGCGGCCAGCTCGCTATTTCTGCCGGCCGGTGCGGCGTTTCTTGTTCTGATTGGCCGCGAGCTCGCGCGCGCTCTGCTTCAGCGCGGAACGCAGATCGGTCGGCCTGCCATGCTTCTTCAGAAGATCGCGGAAGGCCTCGTCGGCCAATTCCTGCAGCGTCATCATCCGGTCGCGCGCCATCAGATCGAGCGCGTTCCAGGTCTCGCGGTCGAAGGTCACGCGTTTGCCGACCGTGTCCTTCCCGGTGCTTTTTGCTGGCCCGCGCGCCACGGCTAGCTCCTCTTGTTTCGTCGCCGCCGGGCGGAACCGGCTTGCCGGTGCGCCGGTCCTGCCCGAGCGCCGCTCGCCGGAACGCCTTTCGCCCGATGGCCCGCTTCTCTTCCTCGCTGCGGGTATCCTTGCCGCTGCGGCGATCCACGCCTTCCGCCGCCCCGGCCCTTGCCTCTTGTTACCCATCGTCTCTCCCCAGCTTGAGAAAGAAAACCCGCGATCTGCCCCATTAGATGCCACAACGGATTTCATTGCAAACAAACGCTTCTATTTCCTTCCGAACAGCCGCTCGATATCCGCGAGCTTGAGTTCCACATAGGTCGGCCGGCCGTGGTTGCACTGGCCGGAATTCGGGCGTCGCTTCCATCTCGCGCAGCAGCGCGTTCATCTCCTCCGGCTTGAGCCGGCGCCCGGCGCGCACCGAGCCGTGGCAGGCCATGGTGGCGGAGACGTGCAGCAGCCGGCGTTCCAGCGGCAACGCCTCGTCCCATTCCGCCATGTGCTCGGCGAGATCGCAAACCATCCCCCGCACATTGATCTCGCCAAGCATGGCTGGCGTCTCGCGCACCGCGACGGCGCCCGGACCGAAGGCCTCGATCGACCAGACCGTAGCGCGCAAGCTCCTCGGCGCGCGCCAGCAGCCGCTCCACATCGGCCTCGTCCAGCTCGACGATTTCCGGGATCAACAAGATCTGCCGCGCCACGCCGCTGCGGTCGATCGCCGCCTTCATGCGCTCGTAGACAAGCCGCTCATGCGCGGCGTGCTGATCGACCACCACCAGCCCGTCACGCGTCTGCGCCACGATATAAGTCTCGTGAACCTGCGCGCGCGCCGCGCCGAGCGGACGATCGAGCAATTCGGGCGCGGGCTCGACGATGTCGGCGCGCGCATCGGCCATCGGTTCGCCGACCTGGAAGGCGGCCTGCGCGGCTTCGGCGAAGCCGACCACGTTGCCGCGCACCACCGGCTGCGCCGGCGACTGCCGCCAGTCCCAGCGCGGCGTCGCAGCGGGACGGAAGGCGGCGATGGTCGCGCTGCCTCCGGTGGTCGCCGCGCGGCGGCCGTCGCGCGCCAGCGCTTCCTTCAGCGCGCTCACCAGCAGCCCGCGCACGAGCCCGCCGTCGCGGAAGCGCACCTCGGTCTTTGCCGGATGCACGTTGACGTCGACCTCACGCGGATTCTGCGGTGATGAACAGCGCCACCAGCGGATGCCGGTCGCGCGGCAGATAATCGGCATAGGCGCCGCGCAACGCGCCGAGCAAAAGCTTGTCGCGCACCGGGCGGCCGTTGACGAAGAGATATTGCCCGAGCGTATTGGCGCGGGTGAGCGTCGGCAGCGCGGCAAAGCCTTCGATCATGAGGCCTTCGCGGCCGGCGCGGATCTCCACCGCATTGGCGCGAAACTCCGGGCCGAGAATGTCGGCGAGCCGCGCCAGCCGGCCGGTCGGTCCGGGCAAGGCCGCGGCCCAGGTCACCGGCGCGCGTTCCTCCCCCGTCAGCGTGAAGGCGACCTCGGGCCGGCTCATCGCCAGCCGCCGCACCACGTCGCGCACGGCCTCCGCCTCGGTGCGATCGGTCTTCAAGAATTTCAGCCGCGCCGGCGTGGCGTAAAACAGATCGCGCAATTCGACCCGCGTGCCCTGATCGAGCGCGGCGGGTTTCACCGGCGACTTCAGGCCGCCGTCCACGCTCAGCTCCCAGGCATGCGGCTCCGACCGATGGCGGCTGGTGATGTTCAGGCGGCCGACCGCACCGATCGACGGCAGAGCTTCGCCGCGAAAGCCAAGCGTGCGGATGGCGAGCAGATCCTCGTCGTCGAGCTTGGAAGTCGCGTGGCGCTCGACCGCGAGCTCGAGATCGCGGCGCGTCATGCCCTCGCCGTCATCGATCACGCGGATGAAGCGCCGCCCGCCGCCATCGGTCGCCACTTCGATGCGCGTAGCGCCGGCGTCGAGCGCGTTCTCCACCAGCTCCTTCACCACGCTGGCCGGGACGCTCCACCACCTCGCCCGCCGCGATGCGGTTGACGGTGGCTTCGGACAATTGGCGGACGGGCATAGAGCTGGCCTGATTCGAGTATCGGCCGGAGTTTACCGGGCCGACGCGGCAGCCGCGAGGCCGCGGGACGCCCTGCCCCCGCTATTCGACCCTCGGCTTCTTTTGCCGTAACCCCTTGATCCCGCTACGGCGTTTCTTGCTCTCCAGCCGTTTTTCGCGCGACGCCTTGGTCGGTTTGGTGGCCTTGCGCTTGACCGGCCGCACCGCCGCCTGCCGGATCAGCTCGACCAGACGCGCCAAAGCTTCTTCGCGGTTGCGCTTCTGGCTGCGTTCGTTCTGCGCGGTGAGGACGAGCACGCCGTCCTGCGTCATCCGGCTGCCCGCCAGCTTCATCAACCGGAGCGCGACGTCGTTCGGCAACGAGGGCGAGCGGCGCACGTCAAACCGAAGCTGCACCGCGGTCTCGGTTTTGTTGACATGCTGGCCGCCCGGCCCGGAGGCGCGGATGAAGCTTTCCTGAAGCTCGGATTCGTCGATGCTGATCTGGTCGGTGATGCGGATCATGCAAGCACCTTGCTTGTCATCGCCGGGCTTGTCCCGGCGATCCCGATAAGGAACGCAGCCAGCTGGCAATCTAAGCGGGATCGCGCCGGGACGAAGCCCGGCCATGACGATGTCTAGGAATTGCCGGCCAAATACTTCTTCGCCAGCACCTTGCCTTCTTCGACCGCGGGCTGGTCGAAGGCATCGACGCCGAGAAGATGCGCGGCGATGATCGTTTCCAGCATGAAATGCATCAGCAGCTCGCCGAGGCTTGCCTCGTCGAGCTTCTGCAGATGGATCGTGCGCACCGGACAGCCGTTCTTGGCCAAGGTCTCGGCAGTGGCGCGGCCCTGCGCGGCGACCAGGTCGCCGATGGTCTTGCCGGCGAAATCCGGCTCGCCGCAGAGTTTGGCGAATTCCGCCTCGATGCGCGGCCCGCGCCCGGCAGTCCCGACGGTAATGATCGTGAACAGCTTGTCACGCGGGCCGGCGATGAAGAGCTGCAGCTGGCTATGTTGGTCGACCGGGCCGAGCGCGCCGATCGGCGTCGTGCCTTTGCCGCCCTTGCCGAGGCTTTCCGCCCAGAGCTGCACATACCAGCGGGTGAAGCGCTCGAGCTTGTCGGCATAGGCCATCAACACCGCGATGCGTTTGCCGCTTTCGGCCAAAGCCACCGAGAGCGCGGCACCGACGGCGGCAGGCACTTCCGCCGCAGGCTTGCGCTCGAGCACCGGCGCGAGCGCCACGGCGGCGCCGCTTCGTATCGCGCCGATGTCGAGGCCGAGCATGGCGGCGGGCAGCAGGCCCACATTGGTGAGCACCGAAAACCGTCCGCCGACGCCGGTGTCATGCTCCAGGAAGGGCACGCCGAAAGGCGCGAACAGATCGCGCAGACCGTTACGCTTGCCGCCGGTCGCAGGTTCGGAAAGACCAAGCACCAGTTCGCCGATCCGCTTTTCCAAACCCGCCTGTCTCAGCGCGGCGAGCACCGCAGCGCTCTGCATCAGGGTCTCGCCGGTGCCCCCGGATTTGGAAATGGCGACAAAGCGCGTGGTGGACAGCGGCAGCCGCGCCAGCAAGCTCGCGAAGCTGTCGGGATCGAGATTGTCCATGAAATGCAGGCGCGGCGGATCGCGCAGCGGGCCGACGCCCGGCACCGCATGGCCGGCGAGCTGGGCCAGCGTCTGCCCGCCCAGGCTGGAGCCGCCGGTGCCGAGCAGCGACGATATCGGTCGCGCCTGCCGTCAGCCGGCGGGCGGCCTGTTGTGATGCCGTCGAGGTCGTCACGCTGCGCCGGCAGCCGCAGCAGCGGCAATCCGCCGTCCGCATGCCGCGCCCGCAGCCAGTCGAGCGCGCCCTCGCTGCGTTTCAGCGCGGCGGCGAAAGCATCCGCCGGCGACGCCTTCGGCGCCGATGCGTGCGGCTTGTGCGTTGTCGATCGATTGGACGAAGGGCATGGCAATCCTGCGGAGCGACCACCCTGCCTATACGGACAGGGCGGCCTTGTCATTACCTTCTCAGAACACCGGATTAGTTGGAGGTAACGCCCTGCGGCCGTCCCACGACGGTGACCAGCATGCCGCTCTTGAGCAGCCGCTGCGCGACGCGCTTGGTATCTTCCAAAGTCACCGCATCGATCAACGCGCCGCGCCGGTCGATATAATCGATACCCAGGCCGTCGAGCTGGATCTGCAACAGCGCGCCGGCGATCTTGTTGGAGGTGTCAAGGTTCAGGGCATAAGCGCCCTTGAGATAGTACTTTCGCCTTGGCGAGTTCCTCTTCCGTCGGCCCGCTTTCCGCCATGCGCTTAATTTCGCTTTCGATCACCGTCAGCGCTTCCGCCGTGCGGTCCGCGCGCGTGGCGGTGCCGCCGATCATCAGCGCCGTGCCTTTCAGCCAGACCAGACTGTCGTGGATGCTGTAGGCCAAACCCCGCTTCTCGCGTATCTCGGTGTAGAAGCGCGAGGAGAAAGTGCCGCCGCCCAGAATGTGATCGAGAATATAGGCGGCCATGAAATCCGGATCCTGGCGGAAGACGCCGCGGCGGCCGAAAGCGATCACGGTCTGCGGCACGTCCAGGTCGACCACGATACGCTGGCCGAGGCCCTGCGGATCCACCATCGGCACCGGCTGCAAATCCGCCTTGGCCGGAAGCGAACCAAAAATACGGTCGATCAGCGCGCCGGCCGCCGCCGCGTCGAGATTGCCGACGATCGCTATCTTCAGTCCGTCGCGGGCCAGGACGCGTTTGACATAGGTCCGCAGGTCTTCGACGCCGATGCGCGGCAATGACTCCAGCGTCCCGTTGACCTCCCGGCCGTAGGGATGGCCCGGAAAGGCCGCCGCCCACCAGCGCCGGCTGGCGATCGCGTTGGGACTGGTAATGTCACGCTGCACGCCGGAAAGGATTTGGCCGCGGATGCGCTCGACGTCTTGCGTCTCAAAGCGCGGCGCGGTGAGCGCCAGGCGCATAAGCTCAACGGCATCGTCGCGGTGCTCGTTCAGCATCCGCAGCGAGCCGTTAAAATAATCCCGGCCGGCGCGGAATCTCAGTTCGATCGCCTTGCCTTCCAGCTTTTCATGGAAGGCGCGGGAATCCAGATCGCCCGCGCCCTCGTCGAGCAGCGCGCTGACCATGTGGGCAACGCCGGCCTTTTCCGCCGGATCCTGGGCGGCGCCGCCGGCAAAGGCGAACTCCATGCTGATCAGCGGCACTGTCTCCTGCCGCACCAGCCACGCCTCGAGTCCGCCGGGGCTGATGACCCGCTCGATCGGCACCGCCTGCGCCGGAGCGGCGATGCATAGGACAGCGAATAAAAGCGCGCATCGGGCGAGCAGCTTCACGAGCGTTTTTCCTCCGGCGCGCGTTTCTCCTCCGGTCGCGCAGTCTTCACCAGATAGCCGGTTACCGCGCGCTCGTTGTCGAGCCATTGCCGGGCGGCATCGCGCACCGCATCGGCCGTCACTGCGCGGATCCGCTCGGGCCATGTCTGCACGCTATCTACCGTAAGGCCGGTGGTGAGCGCGGCGCCATACCAGCGCGCGAGCGTGCTCTGGCTGTCCTGCGCATAAATCGAATCGGCGATCAGCCGGGTTTTCGAGCGCTCAAGCTCCTCGGCACTGACACCTTTCTCCGCCAATTCGGTGATCACCGCTTCGATTGCGGATTCCAGTTGCGGCAGCGTGGTGCCATTGGCCGGCGTGCCGTAGACGCTGAACCGCGTCAGATCGATGCGCGGAGCCCTGATAGCCTGCGCCGGCGCTTACCGCGATCCCCTTTTCCACCACCAGTGCCCGATAAAGCCGGCTGTTGCTGCCGCCACCAAGAACGTGCCCAAGCACTTCCAGTGCCTCGCTCTCGCCCCGCTTGGCCGTGGTAGCCGAGGGGACGAGATAGCTGCGCTGGACGCTGCGCTGCTCGACCCGCGGATCGGCCAAGGTCACCGAGCGCGCGGCGGCGGGCGGCGGTTCTTGCGGACGCAGGCGCGGCTTGGCCTCGAAGCTGCGCTCGATCTTGCCGTAGATATTTTCCGCCAAGCTGCGCACCTGATCGGGCTCGACGTCGCCTGCCACGATGACGATCGCGTTGTTGGGCCCGTAGAAGCGCTTGTAAAAGGCGAGCGCGTCCTCGCGATTGAGCTTTTCGATCTCAGGCCGCCAGCCGATCACCGGCCGGCCATAGGGATGGTTGAGATAAAGCGCCGCCTCCATCTGCTCCGAGAGCCGGGCGCGCGGGTTGTTGGCAACCCGCGCATTCTGTTCTTCCAGCACGACGTCACGTTCCGGCAGCACCACCTCGTCCGTCAGCACCAATCCGGTCATCCGGTCCGCTTCGAGCTCCATCATCTTCGCCAGATGCTCGCGCGGCACGCGCTGATAATAGGCGGTGTAGTCGCTGGAGGTGAATGCGTTTTCCTGCCCGCCGACGCTGGCGATCAGCTGCGAGAAATAGCCGGCCGGATGTTTCTTCGTGCCCTTGAACATCAGGTGCTCAAGGAAATGCGCGATGCCGGACTTGCCGGCCTGCTCATCAGCCGCGCCCACGCGATACCAGATCATATGGGTGACGATGGGCGCGCGGCGATCGGGGATGACGACGAGCTCAAGCCCGTTAGCGAGCGTGAAATGAGCGACTTTGTTCTTGGTTTCCGGCGCGCCTTGCGCGCCTGCCGAAAGCGGCGCGGCCGCCAGCAGCGGCGGCGATAATGCCAGCAAAAGTTAAGATGCGACTGTTCAGCACCGGCAGGCCTTGTTTGGATATATTAGGTCGGCATTCGACCGCGGCGCGCAAGATCCAGCCGTTAAAGCTTCGTCTCTTTCTTTTGCGGCGCACCCTGGCGCGGCGTCACGCCATAAGGCGCCGCCGGGGAAGGCGTGAGATAACCGGGGGGCGGATCGACCAGCGTGGTTCGGGGGGGCTCGCCCTCGAATTTGCCGACCTCATCCCAGGTGCCTGTCAACTTGCCGCTTATGAGCATCGAAAGGAAGTCCGGTTCTTTCGGCCCTTTCCTGTCGTCCCCATTGGCCGGTATTGCCGGTCTTATAGGCTCTCGGCGGTGCCGGAGATCGGCTTGGCGGGATCCACCACGGCCGGATCGCGGCCGGATTTGCGCAAAGCGGCCGCTGCGCGCTTCGCCTTCACTTCCGGCTCGATCGGCCACTCGCCATTTTTGGCCGCCTTGCCCGGAGGCGGAAGGTCACGTCCCTGCGGCACGACCAGCGGCGAGCGTTCGCGATAGCTGATCTCGGGGGCTGGCAGCCGAACCCAGCCCAAGCGGGGCCAGGATCATGTTCAGCAGCCGCTTATCGGCATTCAGAACGTGGTTTTCGATTTCGTCGTCTTCGCTCGGCCGCGGCCTGCGCCCAGGCGGAATTGCCGGCGACGCTCATGGCGGCCAGCGGCCAGCGCGGCGGCCCAGAGGGCGTTGCGCACAGGCTTGATCCAAGGCATGGCGGACATGGCTATCACCCTCAAAATACTACTGGAAAATTTGTAACGAACCCCCTCGGCGACGGGCCGGGATTATGGCCCGGATCGGGGCGCTTTTACGGCGCGGTCTCCGAACAGCAATTCATACAACAGCCCGGCAACCCCCACAACGATGGCTACATCGGCCAGGTTAAAAACATACCAGCTAAAGGCCCAGCCGGCGGTGGTGATGTGGAAATGCGCGAAGTCCGCCACCGCTCCATAGGCGAGGCGGTCGATGGCATTGCCGATGGCGCCCGCCGATAATCAGACCCAGCGACACCGCAGACCAGCGCGTGGGCACCCGCGCCATCCAGACCCACAGCAGCAATACCGCCGCCAGCTTGAGGCCCAGGAGAGCCCATCGCCCCAACGCGCTTTCCTGCTGGAAGAGGCCGTAGCTGATGCCCTTGTTCCAGACCAGGACCAGGTCGAAGAACGGCGTGAGCGCCACCGCGCCCTGCTCTGCGAGATCATAGCCGAACAGCAGCCAAAGCTTGACCGCCTGGTCGAGCAGCAAGGCGGCCAATGCCGCCGCGAGGCCGAGCGCCGGTGAAAGGGCCCCAGAGAAAAGACCCTCGCGGAGTTTCTGTTGCTGATGATGTCAAAACGTCCATTACTCCGCCGCCTTGCGCAGCGTATCCCATTCGCGCAGCGCCTGGGCGTCGCGCGGTGAGACGTCCGGATAATCCGGATCGGCGCCGATGGTGGACAGGATTTTCCATGACCGCGCGCATTTGGTCCCTTCGGCGAGATTGGGCACCACCGCAACGCCTTTCACTTCCGGCAGGCGGAAGGCATTGGTTGGTCCCTCGTCGGAGACCAGCGTCGCCGCCGATGTGATACAGACTTCCGCGAGATCAACATCGGCAAGCGCAGCGAACAAGTCCGGATTGGAGACATGCACGATCGGATGCGCTTCCAGCGACGAGCCGATACGCTTCTGCGCGCGCTCGATCTCCAGCGCGCCGGTCACGACGCCGCGTACGAGCCGCACCTTGCGCCATTTTTCGGCCAGGGCTTCGTCGCGCCAGGCGGCGGGAACTTCCGGAAAGCCTTCAAGATGAACCGATGACGCATTCTCGCCGTAGCGCGACAGCCAGGCTTCCTCGGCGGTGAAGGCGAGCATGGGCGCGAGCCAGCTCACCGTGCAGCGGAAGAGATGATCGATCACGGTGAGCGACGCCTTGCGCGCCGTCGAGGAGATCGGATCGCAGTAAAGCGTGTCCTTGCGGATGTCGAAATAGAAGGCCGAAAGATCGACCGTCATGAAGGCATTGAGCGCGGCGAAGATGCGCTTGTAGTCGAAATCCGCATAGGCCTGGCGCACCAGCGCATCGAGCTCGGAAAGCCGATGCAGCATCAGCCGCTCCAGCTCCGGCATCTTGCGCCGGTGCGATGCGGTCTTCCTCGCGGAAATGCGCCAGACTGCCGAGCATCCAGCGGATGGTATTGCGAAGCTTGCGATAGGTGTCGGCCGTGGTTTTCAGTATTTCCGGTCCGATCCGCAGGTCATCGGCATAATCCGAGGCGCAGACCCACATGCGCAGGATGTCGGCGCCGGATTGCCTGATCACGTCCTGCGGCGCCACCACGTTGCCGAGCGACTTCGACATCTTGCGCCCGTGCTCGTCGAGCACGAAGCCATGCGTCAGCACGAGATCGAAAGGCGCGCGGCCGCGCGTGCCGCAGCTTTCCAGGAGCGAGGAATGAAACCAGCCGCGGTGCTGGTCGGAGCCTTCCAGATACATGACCTGGTCCGGCCCTCCGCTCGGCCTTGCGCCTGATGCCGGCGAGGCTGGGGAAGTGTTTGGGATCTTCCAGCACGAAGGCATGGGTGGAGCCGGAATCGAACCAGACATCGAGGATGTCGTCGACTTTCTTCCAGTCCTCGTTGGCGCGCGAGCCGAGGAAGCGTTCGCGCGCGCCGGGCTGATACCAGGCGTCGGCGCCTTCCTGTTCGAACGCTTCGCGCGATGCGGGCGTTGACCGCTTCGTCCTGCAGGATTTCCGCCGAGCCGTCGGCCTTGCTCGCGCACGAAGACGGCGATCGGCACGCCCCAGGCGCGCTGACGCGAGATCACCCAGTCCGGACGGCTTTCGATCATGCCGGTGATGCGGTTTTCGCCCTGCGGCGGCACCCAGCGCGTGACTTTGATGGCGCCGAGCGCGCGGGCGCGCAGCGTGTCGCTCTGCTCCCCTCCCCCTTGTGGGGAGGGGTCGGGGGTGGGGGTATTCGCGATTGCTGACGCTCTAGATGACCCCCCTCCCTGACCCTCCCCCGCAAGGGGGGAGGGAAAAGAGAAGGGCTTGTCCATCGCGATGAACCATTGCGGCGTATTGCGGAAGATCACCGGCTTCTTCGAGCGCCAGGAATGCGGATACTGGTGCTTCAGCCGCCCGCGCGCGATCAGCATGCCGGCTTCGACCAGCGCCTTGATCACCGCCTCGTTGGCGTCGCCCTTCTCGCCTTTATCGTTGATCACACGTCTGCCGGTGAAGCCGGGCGCGGCTTCCGTGAAAGCGCCGTTCTCATCGACGGTATAGGGAATTGTCGTGTTGATTCCGCGCGCTTCCAGACCGCGCGCATTGCCGGTCCAGATTTCGAAGTCCTCGCGGCCGTGGCCCGGCGCGGTATGAACGAAGCCGGTACCGGTATCATCGGTGACGTGATCGCCTTCGAGCAGCGGCACGGTGAAGTCGTAGCCCTTGCCGGCGCAGCGGATGCTTCAGCGTCATACCCGCCAGCACGTCGGCGGAAACATCCGCAGACCTGGTCATAGGCCAGTCACGCGCGCCTGCTTGAACACTTCGCCGGCGAGATTGTCCGACAGGATGAAGAGATCGCCGAACTTCGCCCAATTGTCCGGCGCAGCGTCGGTGACCTTGTAGAGCCCGTATTTGATCTTCGAGGAGAACGAGACCGCGCGGTTGCCCGGCAATGTCCAAGGCGTCGTGGTCCAGATCACGACCGAAGCATCGCCGACCGAATCGAACGCGGCAGCGATGGCATCTTGCGACGCGCCGCCCTCAAGTGCGACATCCGCCACCGGAAACTTCACCCACACCTGATCTGAGGTGTAATCCTCGTATTCCACCTCGGCTTCCGCCAGCGCGGTCTTCTCCACCACGCTCCACATCACCGGCTTGGAGCCGCGGTAAAGCGTGCCGTTCGCGGCGAACTTCATCAGCTCGCGCGCGATCTGCGCCTCGGCGGCGAAGTCCATCGTGGTGTAAGGGTGATCCCAATCGCCTTCGATGCCGAGCCGCTTGAACTCTTCGCGCTGCACGTTGAGCCAATGCTCGGCATAGGCGCGGCATTCTTTGCGGAAGGCGATCATCGCCGCGGGATCGGACAGGTTCGGCTTCGGCTTATTCTTGGAGCGGTAGTTCTCTTCCTCGATCTTCCACTCGATCGGCAGGCCGTGACAGTCCCAACCCGGCACGTAATTGGAATCGTAGCCGAGCATCTGCTGACTGCGGGTCACCACGTCCTTCAGAATCTTATTGAGCGCATGGCCGATATGGATGTTGCCATTGGCGTAAGGCGGGCCGTCGTGCAGGACGAATTTGTCCCGCCCCGCCGCTGCCTCCCGCAGCCGCTTGTAGACCTCGAGCTTGGCCCAGCGCGCAAGGATCTCCGGCTCCTTCTGCGGCAGGCCTGCGCGCATCGGAAAGTCGGTCTTCGGCAGAAACAGAGTCTCGCTGTAATCGCGCGCGGGCTTCGACATGGCGGGCTATGTAGCAGGCTGATTCCGCGGCGGAAAGCAGCAATCTCTTCGTTGTCATCACCGGGCTTGTCCCGGTGATCTCGCTTAGGAAAGCAGTGCCTCATGAAGCGAGATGGCCGGGACATCAGGGCGTTCACGCCCGTCTTCGACGGACTATGCCCGGCCATGACGAGCCTTTTATAGGGCACCCAGCGCCGGAAAGGCGCCAGGAGCGCGGGCGAGCGCCTCGCGCGCACGGGCGCTGTCCTCATCCATCTGGCGCACGAGAGCCTCGATGCTGTCGAATTGCCGCTCCTGCCGGATCCAGGCGATGAAGGCGACGTCGAGGCTCTGGCCGTAAAGGTCGCCGTCGAAGTCGAACAGAAAGACCTCGAGCAGGGGCGCGCCATTGTCGAACATCGGACGGCGGCCGAAGCTCGCCACGGCATCATGCCGACGGCCGCCAACGCCGACGCGCACGGCGTAAATGCCGTGCTTCAGTCCGCAGGCCGGATCGAGCCGCATATTTGCAGTCGGATAGCCGAGCTCGCGGCCGCGCCTGTCGCCGGCGATCACGGTAGCGGAGGCAAACCAGGGATAGCCAAGAAGCTCCGCCGCCTCGATCACGCGCCCGGCCGCGAGCGCGGTGCGGATGGTGCCGGAGGATACCGGGCGGCCTTCATCCTGCAACGGCGGCAGCACATCGACGGTGAAGCCGTGGCGCGCGCCCTCCCCCTGCAGAAAGGCGGGCGAGCCCATGCGGTTTTTGCCGAAATGGAAATCGAAGCCGACGGTGACGCCGGCGATGTCGTAGCGCTTCACCAGGATACGCTGCACAAATTCCTCCGGCGACAGGCTGGCAAGCGCGGCATCGAAAGTCAGCACAACCGCTCCGTCGAGTCCCGTCGCGGCAAGCAGACGCAGCTTCCCGCTTGCATCGGTAAGCCGGAACATGGGCTGCTGCGGGCGCAGCACGGCGGCCGGATGCGGCTCGAAAGTCAACGCTGCAGCAGGACGGCCGGCCATCTTGGCGCGGGCAAGCGCCGCCGCAATCACCGCACGGTGGCCGCGATGCACGCCGTCGAAATTGCCGATGGCGACCACGGCGCCCCGCAGTGCATCGGCTGGCGCGCTGTCGCGCAGAACGACGAAGGGTTTCGTCGGGGCAGGAGGTTCGGTCATTGGGTAAATAAGTCCGCGGGCAACGCCCTTTAAGGTTTCGGCAACCAATGAGGCTTTCCTGCCTAAGGGCAGCGGCGGGCGCCAGCCTGCATATGAAAGCAGTTAACCGGATGTTCAATAGGCGACTGTTAACCTCCTATTGTCTAAACAGGTAGCCCCAACCGGCGCTTGGCCCGGCGCGATCATTGACGTGATGGAGCAGGAGTAATGGCCGTCGACCTTTCCATGCCGGTTCTTGTAGTCGACGACTACAACACGATGATTCGCATCCTGCGCAATCTGCTCAAGCAGCTCGGATTTCAGGACATCGACGACGCCACCGACGGCACCGCGGCACTGGTGAAGATGCGGCAGAAGCATTACGGCCTGGTCATCTCCGACTGGAACATGGAGCCGATGACGGGCTACGACCTGCTGAAAGAAGTGCGCAGCGATCCCGGCCTGGCAAGAACGCCCTTCATCATGGTCACCGCCGAGTCGAAGACCGAGAACGTCATCGCCGCCAAGAAGGCCGGCGTGAACAACTACATCGTCAAGCCGTTCAACGCGCAGACGCTGCAAAACAAGATCGAAGCGGTCTTCGCGGAATAATCATTCCCCATCTATTCTCCTCGATTTGTCATGGCGCGGTGCAAAGCAACGCGTCTCGAACCACGAGGTCCGTATCGCTGCCCATTCTGTCGCGACGGCGCATCCAAGTCGGCTTTAGCCGACTTGGACACAGAACGTGCCGATCCTAGCGGGTAGCCCGCGACGGTGCGTCCTCAGGCATGAGGCGATATTTTGCGTGGAATGCCTCACCACACCAGCCGGTGCATCACGGCTTTCGGCATCCGGTTTTCTTCGAAAAACAGCTTGAGCATCTGCGGATTGGATTTGGCCTCCCCGCCGATTTCCCCGGCATGGATGCCTGCTGTCAGGAAGAGGAAATCCACCCCCAGCGCGGCGGCGCCGGTGAGATCGGTGCGCACGCTGTCGCCGATCGCCAGCACGCGGTGAAGCGGCACCTTGTCCCCGCGCAAGGTTTGCGCGCGCGCCAGCGTTCGCTCATAAATCGGCGCATAGGGCTTGCCGGCGTAGAGCACGTCGCCGCCCAGGGATTGATAGAGATCGGCCAGCGCGCCCGCGCAATAGACCAGCTCCTTTCCGCGCTCCACCACCACGTCGGGATTGGCGCAGAGCATGAACAGCCCGCGTGCCTGCATGCCCTCGAGCATCGCGCGATAATCCTCCGGCGTCTCGCGGGTGTCGTCGAACAGCCCGGAACAGACGACGTAGTCCGCCCTCTCGGCATCCAGCAGCTTCAGATCGAGGCCTTCGAAGATCGGCAGATCGCGCGGCGGGCCGAGATGAAAGACGCTCTGCCCGGGCCGCGCCATGATCACCGCGCGGGTCACGTCGCCGGATGTCACCATGCCGTCGTAGCTCTCGCGCGGCACGTGCAATCCGTCGAGTTGCGGAACCACTCCGGCGGCCGGGCGGGGGGAATTGGAGATCAACAGAACGGTCTTGCCGTTGTCTCGCGCGCGCTGCAGCGCCTCGCAAGCCGGCTGAAAGCTCTCCACGCCGTTGTGGATCACGCCCCAGACGTCGCACAGCAAAAGATCGTAATCGGCCAGGAGCGGGCCGCAATGATCGAGGAAAGGCGGAGAGCCGGACATGAAGGGCCATGCGGGAAGTGGGAAAAACGGGATGCGGATGAGATGCCGCTCTTGCTTACTTCCCCCTAAAAGGGGGAGGTCGATTTGCGCAGCAAATCGGGTGGGGGTCAACGAAAGACCCCCTCCCCAACCCTCCCCTTTCAGGGAGAGGGAGCCGACAGGCTGAACGACCGTTGCGTTACGCCACCACGCCCAGGCGGGAGACGAGGCTTGAGGCGCCCGGATCGCTGATGCCCGGCGGGTGAGCGGCCGTGTTGCCGGCGGGCTTGGCCGCGGCATCGCCCGCCCCGTTGGCCTGTATCGCTTCGACGCGCACCGGCCGCGGCGGCGAAAACAGGAAGCCCTGGCCGAAGCGCACGTCGAAATCGAGCAGATCGACCACGACGCTCTCGCTCTCGATCCGCTCGGCGATGAGGTCGATGTGATAGCGCGCCAGAAGGTCGGAAAGATCGGCGGGATGAATGTCCCCGCTGGCGGCATGACCGCTCCTGACCAGCATCGCGCCGGAAACCTTGAGGAAGCGGAAACCGCGCTCGGACAATTCGCGCGGCTCCATGCGCAGATCGGTGACGTGATCCATCGAGAAGCGGAAGCCGCGGCTGGCGAGCGAAGCCAGGCTCTCGTATTCGGGCGGCCCCATGGCGCGGTAGGCGTCCTGCCTGAACTCGAAGATCAGCGCAGGGGCGAGCGCGCGGTTGGCATCCATGAAATCGGAGATTTGCGGGAAAAATTCCGGATCCCGCAGCGTGGAGCGCGACATGTTGCAGAACACACCGATCTCGCGGTCCTTCAGCAGCAGGCGGCGCAGGACCTGCACGCTTCGGAACACCAGCAGATTGTCGACCTTCGGCATCAAGCCGGCGGCTTCGGCATGCGGCACGAAGTCTTCCGCCATCACCTGCTCGCCGCCTGCGGTGCGCAGGCGCGTGAGCGCTTCATAGAAGCGGATTTTGCGCTGCGGCAGCGTCACCACCGGCTGAAGATAAATATCCATGCGGCCGGCTTCGATCGCCTCGCGGACGCTCAAGCGCATGCTCTCGGCATCGAGCGACTTGAAGCCAGCCCCGGCGGCAGCCGCAGGGGCCGCATCGCTCGGCGCGATCATCGGCGCGGCGCTGGAAGCCGGCTCGCCGGCTGCAGCGGCGTCCCCGGCGGCGCGGGCAGCCAGCGCCGCCTCATGCGCCGCCACCGTCTCGGCCAGTTGCCTTACCAGAAGGCCCAGTTCGCCGATTTCCGACGTGACCGGATCGACCGCAGCGTAGCGCACGATTGACCGCGCCCTCCAGCTTGCTCTCGGCGGCGGCAAGGCTGTGCTTGAACTCGGCCATCTGCTTGGCGAGGTCGGCGGTCACACGCGACAGGTCGGCGATCTGATCGCCGACGTCATTGCGGTCGCGCAGGCGGCTTGTGATGGTGTTGTAAAGCACAAGCCCGGTCAGCGCGGCCAAAGCGGCGGTGGCCAATTCCGCGCCGGTCAAACCGAAGAAGAGATAAAGAACGGCGCCGACCGAGCCCGCAATGAGCACCATGCAGACAGAGATAAAGATGGCGGCAAGCCGGAGCATGCAATTCCCGAAGTGCGAATCCAATTCTGCCAGAACTGCGATTTCGCGCAAAGCTAAATGTCCTGATCGTGCAAATCGGGCAAAATGATGCGCGTTGCCGCTTCGTTTCGGGCCGGAGCTGGTTACATGCCGAGGTTTTCACCAGCTCTTTCCCGGCCGGATGGCGAGGCGCGCGTCCGCAGGATACCTTTCGAAGCGGAGCGGCCCGCCCTTCGAGACGCCGGGCTCCTTAAGGTGAGGGTTCAACTCTGAGGCCAGGAAGTCACTTGCCCCTATCGGCGGGGAGTTCTTCGCCGTTGCTTGCCGCCTTCATGCGCGGCTGCTAGGACCCGCGCATCTTTATGATAGCCCCCGATCACCGACATGGCCGAGAAGAAGCCGCAGAAACTGAAGGCGCGCCTGCCGCGCGGCCTGGCCGACCGCGGCCCGGCCGAGATCGCGGCGACGCGCGGCGATGATCGAGAAAATCCGCGCGGTCTATGAGCGCTACGGTTTTGAGCCGGTGGAGACGCCGGCGATCGAATATACCGACGCGCTCGGCAAGTTTTTGCCCGACCAGGACCGGCCGAACGAAGGCGTGTTCTCCTTCCAGGACGACGACGAGCAGTGGCTCTCGCTGCGCTACGACCTGACCGCGCCGCTGGCGCGCTATGTGGCGGAGAATTTCCAGAATCTGGCCCTGCCCTATCGCAGCTACCGCGAGGGCTGGGTGTTTCGCAACGAGAAGCCGGGCCCGGGACGCTACCGGCAATTCATGCAGTTCGACGCCGACACCGTGGGCTCCGCCTCGCCCGCCGCCGACGCCGAGATGTGCATGATGGCGGCCGACGCGATGGAGGCGCTCGGCATCAAGCGCGGCGACTATGTGGTGAAGGTGAACAGCCGGAAGGTGCTGGACGGAGTGATGGAGTCTGTCGGCCTGGCCGGCGACGCCAATGCCGGCAAGCGGCTCACCGTGCTGCGCGCCATCGACAAGCTCGACCGCTTGGGCCCTGACGGCGTGCGCGCAGCTGCTCGGCACCGGCCGCAAGGACGAAAGCGGCGACTTCACCAAGGGCGCCGAGCTTAACGATCGCAAATCGACGGCCTGATGCAATTCTACGAGATGGCGGGATGCCGATCGAAAGAGGATCAGCCGGTTGTCGATCCGAACGGACTTACTTTCGCAACGTCGAGATTCTCGCATGCCGGCGAGGAGGAGCTCGAAGCCATCCGCAGCATTGTGCGGCAGGCGGGCTACGACCGATCGCGTGCGCCTGGATCCTTCCGTCGTGCGCGGGCTGGAATATTACACCGGCGCTGTGTTTGAAGTTGAGCTGACCTTCGAAACCAAGGACGAGAAAGGCCGCCCGGTGCGCTTCGGCTCGGTCGGCGGCGGCGGGCGCTATGACGGCCTGGTCTCGCGCTTCCGCGGCGAGCCGGTGCCGGCGACCGGCTTCTCGGTCGGCGTGTCGCGCTTGCTCGCCGCCTTGCAGGCGATCAAGAGCCCGATCGTCACCGGCGAGGCGCAGAGCGGTCCCGTGCTGGTCACGATCTTCGACCGCGAGCGCATCGCCGATTATCAGCGCATGGCGCAGACGCTGCGCAATGCCGGCATCCGCGCCGAGCTCTATCTCGGCAATCCGAAGAACAATCTCGGCGCGCAGCTGAAATACGCCGACAAGCGCAAGTCGCCCTGCGCGATCATCCAGGGCGGCGACGAGAAGGCGCGCGGCGAAGTGCAGATCAAGGATTTGGCGATCGGCGCGCAGCTCGCCGGGGAAGCGAAGGAGCGCGAGCGACTATCTGCAAAAACAGGCGCAGGCGCAGTTCGCGGTGAAGGAAGACAAATTGGTCGAGGCGGTGCGCGAACTGCTGGCAACGCACGGCATCAAGCAGTGATGCGTCACCCTCCCCCTTGTGGGGAGGGTCGCTGCGAACGAATGTGAGCAGCGGGGTGGGGTGGTGCGTGCCACAACCGCTACCCCACCCCGGCTCTCATCTCGCTACGCTCGATGATCGCCGACCCTCCCCTACAAGGGGGAGGGTAAGAATCCGCTCGTCCCCGCGAAAGCGGGGACCCAGGGGTTCGCCCAAAGCTGGATTCCCGCTTACGCGGGAATGAGCGGACGCTACCGCCCCGGCGTCATTCCGCCCGGCGGCGTCATGCCGTCCATCATCTTCTGCATGTCGAGCACGTTCATTTTCATGCCATTCGACATCATGATGTCGCCGGGCTTCTGCCCCGCCTGACAGGGGCCGACATGTTTGGCCTCGATCGTCATTTTGGTTTCGCCGCCGGGCGTCATGCCGGGGATCGCTGGCCCGCCGGTGCTCTTGGTCGTGATGTTCATCGTATAGCCGCTGTCGAAACTGCCGGTGATGACGCCCTTGGTCGCCGTGGTGGCGGGGCCGATCTTGCAGACCGCGTCGAAGGTCATCGTGCCGCCGGCATTGCTGAAATCCTGCTTGGAGCAGGCGCCCTGCGCCGCTCCGCCGAATTGCGCCATCACCGCCTGGTCGGTGGCCTGGTCGACGCACTGACGCATGGTCTGGGCCGGCACCGGGAGGCCTTCGAATACCATCTTCACTTCCCACAGCCCCGCCTTGCGCGTCGGCATGTCGAGCGCGAGCGCAGGAGCGGCAAACAGCACAGTGACGGCAATAGCGGCGAGCCGGCGGCGCATGAAACGATCTCCCACACGAATCCCCTGCGGAATATTAGCACGCGGCGGCGTGGCAATGCTTTCATTCATGGACATGGCTGTGGAGGAATCCCGCGGGGCAGGCGCACGGCGAGGCGCCGGTTTTGACTTCTCTGTTACTGTCGCCCGGCCATTCTTCTTCGTCATGCGCGGGCTTGACCCGCGCATCCATCTTGTCTGATGGGTGGTTAGACGATTGATGGATTGCCGGGTCAAGCCCGGCAATGACGAGGGGCAATGGAGGATCTTCACCCCGGTTTTCCGGAAGGATCAACTCTGCCGCTGTTTGGCCTTTGGCGCGTGAAGCGCATCGGGACAAACCCGGGGCCAAGCAGCACGCGCTAAAGCCTTTCCCGGCAACGTTTCGGATCGAAGCCCGGCTCGAACTTGGCCAGCCGCTCGAAGGTGCGTTTTTCGTCGAACAGGCCGCGCTGTGCGATCATGTCCGCGACCAGCTCTTTCTTGCCGAAGCGCACCAGGGCCAGCAGCAGGGGGTTCTCGTCGTCCTGAAGCCGGTTGCCTTGCCTCGGTGGCGTCAGGCGCGCCAAAACCGCCGCCTCAACGCAGGCCAGGCCTCGGCGCTCGCGCGGCAGGCCGCAACCGCTGCAAACTGGCGCCCCGATTTTGAATCGAGGCGCCGGATGACCAGATTGATGGCTTCGTCACCGCCCAGTTCGGCCAATCGCGTCAAGGGCCCGTTGCTGGGCCAGTTGGGCTCCGCCTCGACCACGGCAACCAGTCTGTCGCGATAAGGCTGCAGGCTCTCAGCGGAAAAGCTTGTCAGCGACCATCCGAGCATGGAGTTGTAGTGGCCGACGCGTTCCGACACCGGCGTGCCGAGGCGATCGAGTATGACGGGGATCAGCGGCTCCAGACGCGCGGTCGATTTGCGAAACATGTCCTGGATACTGATGCCGACCTTGCCTTCGGTCACCCGCTTGTCCGCGATGACCCGGCGCAGGAAGTCGACATCCGCATCGGAAAGCGCCCGCTGCTTAGCCATCGCGGCCAGCACGTCGCCGATCGCGTCCTGCTGTTGCGCCGACAGCCCCGGATGGGCATCCGGCGGCAAGGCCAGAATGCGTTCGGCGATCTGCTTCGTGTCCTCAGACGGCGGGGGCGAAATCTCGGCGAGTTCGTATCCAAAGGCATCGCGTAATTCCTGGGCAAGATCGACGGCATTCATGACGAGCTTGTCCCGGCCCAGCGTCGGTCCGTTCGGACCGCCTTGCATGCTCAGCTCATGGCCGATGTAGAAAGGCAGCGCCAGCGTGCGCGCGACGGTCTCGGTCTGCTGCACGACAGGGGTGAGCGCACCCCCTTCCCGGCTCTCGATGCGAAAATCCTTCACCGTCTCGATGATCGCGTAGTTCGGTCCTTTGTCGGGCGGCGCCTTCGGGTAATGCTGGTGGGAATAGCGCGTGGTGAACTTCACGGTCGCATCGGGAGCCGTTGTCGCCGCCGGGTTCGGCGATCACGCAATCACCGGCGATCAGGCGGTCGCGCACCGCTTTTTCGATTGTGGTGCCGATGGGAAACAGCTCCGGACAGGAGTCCCGATGCTCGAGGTGGTAGGTGACGCTCCGTGTCGTCCCCGACCTTTTCTTCATATAAATATCCGGGATGCGCGTCATGCGCACCCAGTCGGCTTCGCCATTGAACAAGAGACGGCGGCAGACCTCGTTGCAGGGGGCGTAGCTGTCACCCACCGCCTGGCCATGAGCGAATAGGCCAGAGTTCAAGTCGCCGATCAGTTCAATGCTCTTCGGTTTGGCGGCGACCGGCGAGCGGCTGAAGTCGTCCTTGCTGATTTGCAGTCCGAACAGTCTCGCCGCGTTCTGCGAGAGCATGCCGGGTCCGATTGCGATTGCCAGCCGCGATGGGAAAGCCCGCCGCCAATGCGATTGCGATGGGCCAAATACCGCGGCCCGGCACGGCGAGGGCCCGCCATAACGGCACCAACGCGCTGGAATAAAGCAGGATTGTCGGCGACGCGATAACCAGAAATCCAGGTGCCCCGAACAGCGGAAGCGCCATGGAAGTGAGCAGGAGCACCATCAGCGGGACGCCCGGAATCACCGCTAGAAGGCTCAGTGCGCCAAAAACCACGAAATAGATGGTGAGGAATTTTCGGCCGCGCCGCATACGTCATCCCCGCGTCGTAACGCGATCGTCAGGTCCCGTTCGCCGGTTTACCGCAGCCGAGCGAGGACGCCGTTAAAGCCTTTGCCATTCGGCCAAAACATGGGCGGCAGCGTAAATGACCTATGAACCCGTCCGGCAGCACCAAATTCATTAACTCTCGCGCCTTTCGGGCTTTGCAGCGTCAGGCCCGGCGGCCAAACGGCGTCGAAATTTAACGGAAAACTGCTATACCGCGCCCCCACCCAACCCTCCATCACAAGTCGGATGTATCCGACTTGTGCCGGGTTAAAGGTGCCGATCTCGGGTAAACCCGGGATCAGCGCAAGCGGGGGAGGGAAAGGGAGGGGTACAGGACGGGACGATGAACGAGGCAGTAACCATGGCGGCCGTGCCGGACGCACGGGCGGAGGCGCTGGTCGCTTCCTATGAGCGCGCGGGCTATGCCCGCCTCGCGCCCGCTTTGCTGCAGCCAGCGGAGCCGTTCCTCGACCTTTCCGGCGAGGACATCCGCAAGCGCATGTATCTGACGCTCGACCCGAGCGGAAACGAGCTCTGCCTGCGGCCCGATCTCACCATTCCGGTATCGCGCGACTATCTCGCCTCGGCGAAGGCCGGCACGCCGGCGGGCTATTGCTATCTCGGCCCGGTTTTCCGTCACCGCGACAAGGAGCCGAATGAATTTCTGCAGGCCGGCATCGAATCTTTCGGCCGCACCGACACCGCGGCCACCGATGCGGAAATGCTGGCGCTCGGCCTGGAAGCGGCGACGCATTACGGCGCGACGGCTCCGGAAATCCGCATGGGCGATGTCGGACTATTCGCTGCGCTGGTTGCGCGCGCTCGATCTCGCGCCGGCCTGGAAACGGCGGCTGATCAAGGATTTCAACCGCAAGAAGAGCCTGGCGGAGGATCTCGAACGGCTGAGCCTCGCCACCACCAACGGCCGTCCCGAATATCAGGGCGTGCTGGCGGCGCTGGCCGGCGCCGACCCGAAAGGCGCGCATGCACTCGTCACCGATCTGCTCTCGATTGCCGGGATCACCGCCGTCGGCGGGCGCTCGGTGGGTGAGATCGCCGACCGCTTTCTGGAACAGGCCGCGCTCGGCGCGACCACCTCGCTGCCGCGCGAGACCCGCGAGGTGATCGAGAAATTTCTCGCCATCAGCGGCGACCCTGACGACGTGGCGGAAAAGCTGCGGGCGCTGGCGAGCGAGGTGGCGGACGCGCTCAACCCGGCCATTGATCTCCTGGAAAGCCGCACCGGCTTTCTCGCCGCGCGCGGCGTCGACTTAAAGCGCATCCGCTTCTCCACCGCCTTCGGCCGCGGCGTCGATTATTACACCGGCTTCGAATTTGAGCTGCACGAGCCGGATTCCGACGGCAGCAATCCGCTGGTCGCCGGCGGGCGCTATGACGGGCTGCTGACGCGGCTCGGCGCGCCCGCGCCGATCCCGGCGGTCGGCTTCGCGGTCTGGATCGAACGGCTGGCGGGCCAGGGGAGCGCAGCATGAGCGGTCCCCTCGTCATCGCGGTGCCGTCGAAAGGCCGGTTGCAGGAAAACGCCGAAGCCTTTTTTGCCCGCGCCGGTCTTAATCTGGTGAAGCCGCGCGGCGCGCGGGAATATCGCGGCGGCATCGCCGGCCTCGACAATGTAGAAGTCGCCTATCTTTCCGCGGCGGATATCACCTCGCAGCTGGCGCAGGGCGCGGCGCATCTCGGCATCACCGGCGAAGATCTGGTGCGGGAGATGATCCCCGACGCGGAGCAGCGCGTCGTGCTGCTGGACGGCGTGGGTTTCGGTTATGCCAATGTGGTGGTCGCGGTGCCGCAAGCCTGGATCGACGTGCGCGGCATGGCCGACCTCGACGATGTCGCCACCGCCTTTCGCGCGCGCAACGACCGCAAGATGCGCGTGGCCACCAAATACGTGAACCTGACCCGCGGCTTCTTCGCCACGCATGGCATCGTCGATTACCGCATCGTCGAGAGCCTGGGCGCCACCGAAGGCGCGCCGGCGGCGGGCTCGGCCGAGCTGATCGTCGACATCACCACCACCGGCGCGACGCTGGCGGCCAACGGGCTGAAGGTGATCGAGGACGGCATTATTTTGCGCTCGCAGGCCAATCTTGGTGGCCTCGCGCCAGGCCGACTGGAATCGCGCAGGCGCGCGAAACCGCGCGCATCATCTTCGACCGCATGGCCGCGCAGGCGCGCGCGGGGGAATTCCGCGAAGTGCGCACGCGTCTTCCCAACAGCGACGCATCGCATTCCTTGCCGAGGTGACGCAGCGCTTCGGCGCCGCTGCGCCCTTTGGCGGGCCGTCGTCGTCCGGCATGCTCACGCTGCATGCGCCGCAAGGATCAGGTGCATGCGCTGGCGAATTTCCTGCGGGAAAAAGGCGCCGACGGCGTCTCGGTCGGGCGGCTGGACTATGTCTTCGCGCGCGACAACCCGCTCTACGCCAAGCTGGAAGCGGGGCTGTAGCTGCTGTCATGCCCCGCGCAGGCGGGGCATCCAGTAAACGCAGTCCTTCCGTATCAATGATCGCCGGGAGTACTGGATCGTCCGCCTTCGCGGACGATGACCGCGGGGTTTTTCTTCCGGAACACCACGAAATGCGACATCGAGAAATTGACAACGAAGCCAGCGCCGATCGCCAACAACTTTGCCAGCATGATCGGCAGGAAAGTCTTGGCGATGAGCAGCGTGGTTGTGTCGGCGAGCAGGCCCAGCAAACCGGAAGCGGCGAAGGTGAAATAGGCACGCCAGGTCAGTTTGCGCCCGGACTCGGCGGCGAAGGTCGTCATCGAGTTCATGACATAAGAGCCCGTCACCGCGACACACCAGGCCACCACGTTGGCGGCTATCACTTCGGCATTTTCACTGCTGACACAGCGGCAGCTTTCGGCCGTCCATTTCAATCCCTGCGCCAAGGCGGGAACGGCTTTTATCAGCTGCAGTCCCAGCCAGAAGATGGTGTAGTTGACGGTCGCATTGACCACGCCGACCAGCGCGAAACTGGTGGCTTTGATTAACAACAGTTCACGCTTCCAGAAGGCTACCAGGCGGCTGACGGAATTCATGCCAGCCGCTTAGCACGGCTCGCGCAGGCGCGACAGGCCTTTGCCGGTGCTATATAAATGAACGCATGACGCCGCAACCGCAGACCGCCGGACTGTCCATTGTCGTGCCGCTCTTTAACGAGGCGGCCGGGCTCTCGGCGCTGCATGCGCGGCTTGTCCGAGGTGGCGCGGCAGCTGCAAGAGAAGCGCGCGCTGCGTTGCGAGGTGGTCTATGTGGACGATGGCAGCCGCGATGCCACCCTCGCGATCGCGCGCGAGTTGCCGGCTACGCATCTCGACGTGCAGGTGGTCTCGCTCTCGCGCAATTTCGGCAAGGAAGCCGCCCTGCTCGCCGGACTCGACCATGCGCGGCTCGGCGCGGTGCTGTTCATCGACGGCGATGGCCAGCACCCGCCCGATCTCATCGACACGCTGGTGCGGCATTGGCTGGAGGATGGCTACGACGTGGTCTATACCGCCAAGGCGCATCGCGCGAGCGAGCCTTTCACGCGGCGTGTGGCGGTGCATGCCTTTTACACAATCATCAACTGGGGTGCGCGGCAGAAAATTCCCGGAGGACGCCGGCGACTTCCGCCTGCTGTCGCCGCGCGCGGCAGCGGCCTTGCGGCAAATGCCGGAGCGCAACCGCTTCTTCAAGGGACTCGCGAGCTGGATCGGCTTTCGCCAGATACGCGTCGACTACAGTCCGGCGGAACGCGCCCACGGCAAATCCAGCTGGAACATGCGCGCGCTGGTCGGCCTTTCGATCGAAGGGCTGACCTCCTTCTCGGTCGCGCCGCTGCGGCTCGCCAGCCTGCTGGGGCTGCTGCTCGCCGGCGGCGCTTTCATCTTCGGCATGCAGATCCTGTTCGAGACCGTGTTCTACGGACAATCCGTGCCCGGCTATCCGTCCGTGATCGTCGGCCTGATGGTGCTGGGCGGCGTGCAGCTGATCATGATCGGGGTGATGGGCGAATACATCGCCAAGGTGCTGTCCGAGATCAAAGCGCGCCCGGTCTATTTCGTCGCCGAGCACAGCCTGAAACAGGCGGACGAGGCGCGTGCAAACGACGCGACCGCAAGGACCGCCGCCGAATGATGCGCGCGGTTCCGCCGGCCCCGCAGCCGCGCCATATCTGGCTATGCGCCGACGACTACGGCATCGCCCCCGGGGTCAACGGCGCCATCCGTGACCTGATCGCGCGCGGGCGGATCAATGCCACCTCGGTGATGGTGACGGCGCCAAGCTTTTCCCGGCCCGAGGCGGAGGCGCTTGCCGGCCTCAACGAGGACGAAAAGCGGGCGGCGATCGGCCTGCATGTCACGCTGACCGCGCCGTTCAAGCCGATGACCTCCGGATACAGCCCGCTGCGCGAGGGCGCTTTCCTGCCGCTCGAAGCCATGCTGCTCGCCGCCTTCCTGCAGCGGCTCAACCGCGACCGCCTTGCCAAGGAGATCGCGGCGCAGATCAAGGCCTTCGTCTCGGCCTTCGGACGCACGCCGGATTTCGTCGACGGTCACCAGCATGTGCATCTGTTTCCGCAGGTGCGCGACGCCTTCCTTTCGGTGGTGAAGGAGATGGCGCCGCAGGCCTGGGTGCGGCAATGCGGCCGTTCGATCCCGCTACGGCGGCGCTTCGACCGCAAGGCGATGCTGCTCGACGTGCTCAGCTATAGCTTCCGGCGCCGGGCCGGCAGGAAGGGACTGCCCATCAACCCGGCCTTCGCCGGAGCCTATGATTTCCGTCGCGAGCCGGATTTCGCCAAACTGTTTCCCCGCTTCCTGCACCGGCTGCCGCCGGAAAGCGTGGTGATGTGCCATCCCGGCGTGGTGGATGACGAGCTGAAGCGGCTCGATCCGCTCACCATCCAGCGCGAGCGGGAATATGCCTATCTCGGCAGCGACGCCCTGCCCGCCACCTTGGCGGCCTATGGCCTCGCCCTGAGCTGAACTGTCGCCTTTCCGACGCCAGAATATTTTGTCGCGGCTATTCTTCTCCGGCCGGAATCCCCCCACATAACCGGCGTTGGCGCGTAACTTATCAGTGCCGAAGGGAGACGACCGATGACACCGCAGGAACGCCAGCTTATCGACGAATTGTTCGACCGCCTCGCCCGGCTGGAACGCCAGCCGCGCGACCCGGAAGCCGAACAGGCCATCGCCGAAGGTTTGGCCCGCGCGCCGCATGCGCTCTATCCGCTTGTGCAGACCGTGCTGGTGCAGGATGAAGCGCTGAAGATCGCGGAAGAACGCATTCGCGAGCTCGGCGGGGAGATCGGAGAGCCGCAGCAGGAGCGCGGCTTCCTCGACAATGTGCGCGAGGCCTTGCTCGGGCCTGATCAAAATCGGCGCGGCTCCGTTCCCTCGGTCGGCGGCCGCGGCAGCGTGTGGAATACGCCGCAGCAGTACCAGCAATATCAGCAGCCGATGGCGCAGGATTATGGCCGCGGCGGCGGCTCCTTTCTGGGCACCGCGGCGGCGACCGCCGCCGGCGTGATTGGCGGCTCGCTGCTGTTCAACAGCCTCGGCTCGATGTTCGGTGGCGACAAGGCGCATGCCGGCACCCAGAAATTCGGCGACACCGGCGGCGATACGCCCTGGGGCGGCGGCGCGCGCGACAGCGACATGGCGCGTGAAGCAGGCCTCAATGACATCGGCGGACGCGAGGACCGCCAAGGCTTCTTCGATACCGCGGAGCATATTGCCGATGATCCCGGCGGCGACGGCGGCTTCGATATTGGAGGCGACGGCGGCGGCAGTGAAAGCTGACGCCCGCTCATAAGAGAGCGGCCCCTTGCGGGGCCGCTCGTTTTTTCATCGTAACGCGACGATCAGCATTTCGGCAGATTGGCTGCGGCAGAACTGCTGCTGCCCATGCCTGAACCGCTGGCGGAACCACTGGTGCTGGCGGAGCCGCCGCTCTGGCTGCCGCTGCTACCCGAAGCCATGCCGGATGAGCCGCTACCGCTCGTGGATGAGCCGGAGCCCGCAGCCGCCGATTTCAGCTTCGGCTGACCCGAAGCATCAAGGCAATGGGTCGCCGCCGAGACCGAACCTGATCCGGTGCCGGATGGACTGCTGCCTGATTGAGCAGCCGCCGCGAGAACGCTTCCGCCCAGGAAGACGGACGCCAACAGTAAAGTCTTACGGTTCATTGAGCGCTCCTGTTGGTGAATGCCCCCACGCAGGGGAAGGCCTGCCGCGCGCACGAAGTTCCGGGAACTTCGCTTTTCTTTAAAGACGGTGCTGGGGTGCTGCCACGGCGCTCGAAACGGGCGGAGATCCGCAGTTGTCCGGGCCAAGCGGGCCGATATACAATGACTTAGTCTGAAACGGCACTCCGCCCTCTTCGAGCGTCGCGTTTCCGACAAGATAAAGTCCAAAATCTACCGGGGAGTGGCCGAATGTTTTCCAAGATCAATCACGTTGCGATCGTCAGCGAGCGCTATGCGCTGCTCGGCAAGTTTTATGAATCCGTGTTCGGGATGAAGGCGTCGGGGACGAAGAATCCGGCGCGCGCGATTACCGTCGGCGATGGCTATGTCGGGCTTAACATCAATCCGCGCAAGGCCGGCCGCCCCGCCACCCTCGACCACTTCGGCATCCAGGTCGAGGATGTCGAAACCGTGTTCGACCGCATGCGCAGCAAATATCCCACAGCCGATTGGGTGCAGCGCCCGTCGACGCGCCCGTTCGCCGGGCTGACCGCCAACGATCCGGACGGCAACGTTTTCGACATTTCGCAGAAGGACATGAAGAACCGCCACGCCGCTTACGTCGAAAACACCGGCGAGCAGAATCCGCGCCACATCAGCCACGTCGCCATCCGCACCATGCGCCCTGACGAGATGGCAAAGTTCTACGTGGACGTATTCGAATTAAGCCCGCAGAACCGCCCCGCCGGCGATCCCAATCATTATCTCAGCGATGGCAAGGTCACGCTGATGATCATGCCCTGGAAGATCACCAATTATGCCGATCAAAGCATCCTGACGCCCGGCATGGACCATGTCGGCTTCACCGTCGAAAACATGGACAAGTTCAAGGAAGATCTGGACGACGTCGTTGGCGTGAACCCGGTGATGAATCCGATCCCCGTCGGCAAGGGCAAAGAGAGCGGCAACCGGCTCGAGCTGTTGAAGAAGCAATGCCCGATTGGCGAGTTCTTCACGGCCGATCCCGACTATACCCTGATCTCGGTGCGCCAGGCCAATTAACGCCGCCGGACGGTACTCTGTTGCTGCAACTCGGCCAGACGCCCGTTCGGGTGACACCGCGGCTGGGAGGAACGGCCGGGTGCATCGATGTGCCGGGCGTCAGACCGGCATATTGATCAGACCAAAGTCCGTTCCTCGCCCCACCCGCCCCGCTCAATACTCCGATGGAAAGATCAACCACGGAGATGATTCATGCCCAAGCCCACGACGCTTTCGGGGTTTAGCGCCGCGATTTTACTTGCGACTGTCGCAGTTGCGTTCAACGCAACGCCGAGCCAGGCAGGCGACCTGCGGTTGGAGTGCGACGCCCGGGGACCGAACGAAACCCACCTGCATGCGCGCTACGAGGAGCGTGTGCGCACGACAATCACGCGCAAAAAATTCGACGCCCAGTTTGAGGCGCTTGCAGGCAACAACTTCTCCGCAGGCCAGCGGATCACCTTTACCGTCGATAACGTCGTTGTGGGCCACGCGCCGTTGCGGGTGATTGTCGGTCGCGAGCTAGCCGCTGAGCTCGATCTCGATTCGCCGCGAGATGGCGGCAAGCCCTGGCCGGCCAATTTTCCGCAGGTCCGTGCCGGATCGGTGGTCAAGGCCAAGCTCGGCACCACGGTTTTGCTTGGCTGCGCCATCAGGTAATGCGATTAGAGAGCCGGCAGTAGCCGGTCCACCGGCATTTGCTAAATCGCAACGGCGCGGTACTAAACCGCGCCGTTGCTGGTTTTCGTCCGGCGGCTTGTTTTCACATCGCGTAGGGTCAGGCTGCGATGGGCATGTCAAATGTGATCTCGTGGGCGGCCGGAATCTGGGGCGAACAAAAGCTCACCAGACAGTTTCTTTTCGCCAGCGCCGCGGTGTTCCTCGCCGGAATGTCGATTGTGGGCGCCTGGACCTCCAGCCGGATTGAATCCGGCGTCACCCAAAACAGCGCGGCGTCCACCGCTCTCTACTTCGAAAGCTTCATCGCGCCGATTGTTCAGGATCTGGCAGTAGCCGATACGCTTCCCCCGGCGAAACATGAGCTTCTGGCCAGATTGATCTCCACCACGCCGCTCAGTCAGCGGGTGGTGTCGTTCAAGATTTGGCGGCAAGACGGCGTCATCGTCTATGCGACCCAGCCGGAGCTGATCGGAAGAAGCTTTCCGGCGACCCCGAAATTCAGGCAGGCCTGGGCGGGCCAGGTCGCGGCCGAGCTCGATCACCTCAATGAAGAGGAGAACAGGCTTGAGCGCGCCGAAGGCATTCCTTTGCTCGAAGTCTATGCGCCGATTCGCCAGGAAAACTCCGATCGCATCATTGCGGTGGCGGAGTTTTACGAGCGCGCGGACCAGCTCAGACGCGATATTTTTCGGGCCAAGCTTCAAGGCTGGCTGATCATCGGCGGGGTCGCCGCAACCGCAGTCTCAGTGCTGTTTGGCATCGTTGGGCGAGCCAGTCGTACCATTGATCAGCAAAAGCGCGAACTTCAGGACAAGATTACCGAGCTGCAGACGCTGCTGGCTCAGAACGTCGACTTGCGCGCGCGCGTGGAGCGCTCGTCGCAACGGGCTTTGGAGATCAACGAGCGGCATTTGCGCAGACTCGGCGCCGAACTGCACGATGGCCCTGCGCAGCTGCTTGGGTTGGCACTGCTTCGCCTCGACTCCTTTGAGCGTACATCGGCCGCGCGCCAAAACGGCAGCGCAAGCCACGGAGCCCAAAGCGGCAATGACGCAGAAACCATCCGTACCGCGATCCGCGAAGCGCTTAACGAAATCCGCAACATCTCGGTCGGACTGTCACTGCCGTCGCTCGACCGTCTTTCGATCGGGGAAACGTTGCAGGCGGCCGTCCGCGATCATATGCGGAGGACGAATACCGGCGTCGAATCCGATATTTCGGTGGACGGCGCTACCGCCATCCACCCGATCAAAACCGCCGCCTTCCGTTTCGTCCAGGAAGCGCTGAACAATGCGACACGCCATGCATCCGGCGCCAGCCAGAAACTTCGTGCCTATCTCGACAATGGGTCCATCGTTATAGAAGTCAGCGACCAAGGCCGCGGCTTTGATCCCGCCGCCCATAGATCAGACGATCAAATCGGCCTTATCGGAATGCGCGAGCGAATTGAAAGCTTGGGTGGTCAATTCGCGATCAAATCGATCGCCGGAACCGGCACGCGGCTCGAGGCCCGGCTTCCGCTGAAATCCGGAGAGACCCCGGCCCATGTCTGACCCGATCCGTATCGCGGTGGTTGACGATCACCCTATGCTGCGTGAAGGGGTCGTCCGGACGCTGCTCGATGAGGCGGATATCGAGGTGGTTTCGGAAGGCGGAACAGCCGCAGAGGCGGTCGACATCGCGCAGCAATTCCTGCCCGACATCATGCTGCTCGACATGAATATGCCAGGCTCCGGCTTGACCGCGATCGAACGAATTTCGCGGCTATGCCCCGCCATCAAGCTGATCGTGCTCACCGTCCAAGAAGATCACGACACCGTCACCCAGGCGCTGCAGTTGGGGGCCCGGGCCTATGCACTAAAAGGCGTCGGCGCCTCGGAACTGGTCGACATCGTGCGCGCCGTCCATGACGGCGGGTCATACGTCTCGCCGCCGCTGGCGGCAAAACTATTGGCCAATTTCGGCAGCAAGGACCGCAAGGCGGGATCCGAACAGGAGCCGATCGAAACGCTCACCGCGCGCGAAGAGCAGATTCTTGTGCTGCTCGGCAAGGGCCTTCGCAACAAGGAAATCGCCCGCCAGCTCGACTTGAAAGAGAAAACCGTCAAACATTACGTGACCAACATTCTGCAAAAGCTGCAGCTGCGCAATCGCGTCGAAGCAGCCGTTCTGCTGCAGAAACAGTCGAAACCTGAGCGCGTGCCTGAGTGACGGCCGGCTCCGCTGCTGCTGCCGTGCTCGACGGGCGGCTGCGATGCGGGCAGGCCGGCGATCGCCATATCAGCCGGGCCGATGCCGAGCTAATGCCGGTATTTCATTTTAAAAGTTGGCCAGATTGGCCGCCACGGCTGCTTCATTCCATTCCAGGCCGACGCCCGGCACATCCGGAATGTGCAGCAGGCCGTTTTCGATCTTATACGGCTGCTGCAGGATGGGGTCGGCCCAGTCCTGCCATTCAAGCCAATGCGCCGTTTCCGTTGCCCGCATGACATGCGCGGCGACCTCGGGATAAAGATGGGTTGAGGTGGGCAATCCGGCGGTCCCTGCGATCGCCGCGGCCCGCATCCAGCCGGTGACGCCGCCGATCCGCATGAAATCCGGCATCACATAGTCGCAGGCCTTGCTCTGTATCGCCCTGTACAGATCGCGCGGGCCGTAAAAATTCTCGCCAATCTGGATCGGCGTCTTCAGCTCGGCGGCGAGTTGGGTGTAGCCGTCGAGATTGTCGTAGACGATCGGCTCTTCAATCCAAGCCAGGTCTAAATCGTCGATCATGTGGCAGCGTTGCAGCGCCTCGCCGAGATGCAGCCCCTGATTGAAGTCGACCATAAGCGAAACGTCTTCGCCAACCGCATCCCGCGTCGCTTGCAGGGTTGCGAGGTCGTCTTGCACGTGCGCCCGGCCAAGCCGCAGCTTAAGAGCGCGAAAGCCGCCTTCGTCCCGCAATACAATCGCTTCCGCAGCCACCGCCTTCGCTTCCTGTAGCCAAAGGCCGTTACTGTTGTAAGCGGGGACCGGGCCGACGGAGCCACCGAGCAGAACGCACAACGGCAGTCCGGCGGCCTTGCCGAGCGCATCCCAAGCCGCCATGTCGAGGCCTGACACGGCGATCATGGACAAGCCTTGATAGCCCACGAAGTGCAGGGATTTGCGCGCGACATCATACAGCTCCAGCGGCGCAACCCGCCGGCCCTTCAACAGGTCGCCGAAATCCTGCAGCGCAGGCACGAGATAGCGCATCGTCTTCGCGCTATAGGGCTCAATGTAGCTGCGGCCAACGACGCCTTCCTCTGTGTAGAGATCAATCAGGATCAGCGGCCAGTCCGTGATTGTTGCGATGCGCGCAACAATCGGTCGCTTCAGCTTAAGGACAACAGGTCGCGCGCGGATGCTTTTGAACGTCAGGGACGCGACCGGCATCTCGACCTTTCCCGCTGCGCTAGATCACCACCACCTTGGTGCCAAGCTTCACGCGCTCATAGAGATCGATCACGTCCTCGTTGCGCATGCGGATGCAGCCGGAGGAGACCTGGGTGCCGATCGTCCAAGGCTCGTTCGAGCCGTGGATGCGGTAGAGCGTCGAGCCGAGATAGAGCGCGCGCGCGCCGAGCGGATTGTCAGGTCCGCCCTCCATGTAGCGCGGCAGGTCGGGCCGGCGCGCGAGCATCTCTTTCGGCGGCCGCCAGTCCGGCCACTCGCGCTTGGCGGTGACTTCGTGCTCGCCGGCCCAGGTGAAGCCTGGTCGCCCGACCCCGATGCCATACCGCACTGCCGTGCCGTTTTCCTGCACCAGATAGAGGAATTTGTCGGGCGTACTGATCACAATCGTGCCCGGAGGCTCATCGCCGTCATAGCCGACCACCTGCTTTAGATAGCGCGGATCGGGCGCAACTCGTTGCGGCGACAGCGACGCCTGAATGACATACCCCGGTTGGCCATACATCGGCTGTCCCGGAACATAGACCTGTTGCCCCGATACGTAAGGCTGCTGCCCTCCCGGCTGTACTTGGTTCACCGGGCGGCCATGACGGCTCTGTCCGCCGGTGAAGAGGAATTCAATGAAGCCGCCCCCGAGATTGGGGCGGTCCGGCGGCATCGGCTGTGCAAAGGCCGGACCTGCTCCGGCAATGACCATCAGGAATATCGCAAGGAAGGGGCGCTGCATTGACGTACTCTGAACTGACCATCACTGATACGCGGGCGAGGCAGGCCCGCTGCACCCAGCCGGAATACAGCGTCAAATCGACCGATTGGTTAAAAGCGGCGTTTACCGTGTTGCTCCACGCTGCGCACAGAAAGTTACGGTTTATTTTCGATGAAGCGCGGGACTTATGGTTAAGCCGCGGTTACGCCGCGATGAACTGGACGTTAAGCCGCAACGTGTAGAAAGAAGGAGCGTGGCAAGAGCGCATGACGTTTATCGGCAACCGGATCGCACTTCGCCGGATCATGCGCCAGGGAGCAGCGGGTAAACAATGTCGAGGCGGCGCGAGGTTTTCCATATTGAGGAACTCACCGGCATTCGCGCGTCGCGCCGATTGCTGTTGAGCCCGCGGCGGAAGCGGCATTGCGCCACGCCGAGATCATGACTGAATTACGGGCGTTGCGAGAGGCGATTGGCGCGCATGGTCTGCGGCAAGCCGCGCCAATCCCTGCCGCAGACAGCCGTCGCTTTCAAGAGCGAGCTCGGCTCGATCTATGACGCGGTCCAGCTGACCAAGCAGGAGATTGCGACCCTCGTGCTGACGAGCTTCACCAATCCCGACATGGGCCGCGTCAGCCAGGAACTCAATGCCGCAGTCGGCGGCAGCGAATCCGCAACGCATCGCATCCTGCAGGCGAGTGAGGAGATCGAGGAAGCCGCCAAGACGCTTGCCGCCGCGATCAATAATATCCAGGATCAGCATCTTGCGCGCGACATCATCGACCAGGTGACCAGCATTATCGAGGCCTGCAATTTCCAGGACCTCGCCGGCCAGCGCATCACCAAAGTGACTGCCACCTTGCAGTTCATCGAGGAACACATCCGCAACCTGATGCAGATCTGGGGCGGGTTCGACCAGTTGGCCGATGTCGAGCCGGCGGCCGCCGCCGAGCTCAAGGAACATGCGAAACTCTTGAATGGACCGAAGCTCGAAGGCGACCACGGCTGCCTCTCGCAGCGAGAAATCGACGCCATGTTCGCGGCGCGCAGCTAATAGCCTGCCTCGCTCACCCCGCTCCCCGCGAAGTCCAGCAATCCATACTTTCTGGACCCCCGCTTTCGCGGGGTGAGCGGAAAGGTGATCTTCCTCGGTAGACGGAGAGATATTTGGTTTCGCTGCCACATACTCCGCCTCATCCTGAGGAGCCGCCGAAGGCGGCGTCTCGAAGGATGCGCCGCGGCTGACCGATCCCGGGTTTACCCGGAGATCGGCACTATTGAATTGCGCAAGTCGGCTATAGCCGACTTGCGGTGCTTCGAGACGCGTTGCGGAGTTTATCATCGGGCGGCGCTTCGCGCCGACCCGTTGGCAACGCTCCTCAGCATGAGGAGATATTTTTGTGTTTGCGTACCGCGATGTTCACCCGCTCTTCCCGCGGTACGCCTAAGCCAGCCGCTTCATCATCGCCGCCGCCGCTGCGGGACGCGCGAAGGGCGCCGCCTCACGCACCGCTTTTGGGGCTTCCGAACGCTCGCAGGCGCGGTAGCCCAGACGGGCGAAAAAACCGGCGGCCTTTTCGGTGACCAGCCAGACCGCGCGGCAGCCGCGAATACTCGCTTCCGCCTCCAGCGAAACGCACAATGGCCCGTGCCGATGCCGCGATTGCGCACCGGCGGCAAAGTCACGACCGAACGCAGCAGCGCCTGATCTTCGAAAATCTCCAGGCCGCCGAAGCCCACCGGGACGTCGTCATTTTCAAAACGCCAGAACAGCGGTCCGGCAGCTTGGATATCCTCGGCCGGCAGGCCAGCTTTGGCGAGCGCGGCGGCAAGTCCTTCGCGCTCCCAGACCGCGAGCGGAAGCGGGATGGGGATCGGCCGCGCGCCGCTCGTTCATAAGATCTCCTGCAGCCGTTCCACCGGCCGGCAAAGCCGCGTGCCCTTCTTGGTTTGCACCACCGGGCGTTCGATCAGCAGCGGATGGTCGGCCATGGCAGCAACAAGCTGCGCGTCGCTGAGTTTGGGATCGTCGAGGCCGAGTTCCTCATAGGGCGTGTTCTTCCGGCGGAGCAGATCGCGCGGCTTCATCCCCATCGCCTTCAACGCCGCCTTGATCTCAGCCGCGCTCGGCGGGGTTTTTTGATAATCCACGATTTCAGGCTCGACGCCTTTGGCGCGGATCATCTCCAGCACCTTGCGGGAGGTGGAGCATTTCGGGTTGTGCCAGATCACCGCTTCCATGGTGCCGATCCTTGCTGAGCGCATGATCCGGCGAAGTGAAACCGGTTCGCCGGATAAGATCATGCGCCACTTTTAACATAGCGGCGCGCGGACCGCAGATAAGTCTACGCGATCTGCGCAAGCTTGATTGCTTCCCGCAAAACCGGTGTCCGCTGGTCGCGCGCTACGCCCGCGGTGCGCAGCGGACGTAGACGGCGTTGCCGTATCGGCCAGCGATCTCGGGGTCGATCCAGCGCGTGATGAGAACCCGCCCGTCGAAGGAAACGACCTCGCGGTCCTGCGTCCGCGCCGGGCGGATCGTCCCTCGGTCCGATGTAATTCTTGCCGCTGCGCGAACCTTTCAGCTGCAGTTCCTGCGGCTCTTTCTGGTCGGCCAGATGCATGATCAGGCCGCCGGAAGGCCCGGCGCCAATGATGTAAGGCTGCTTGCATTGATTACGCGCCGCCGCCTCGGTACGCGCCCTGTCGTCCGGGCGGTGATAGGCGGCAAGACCCCAGCGGCCGATAAGCTCCTGCGGCTGGAAGCTCGGCGGCAAGGTCGGCTCGACAGCCGGAGCGGGCGGCGCAGCAGGCGCCGGAGGCGGCGGCGCGCTCGACGCAGCCCGCAACCGAAGCGGCGACGATTACGGCGATGGACACGGCAATAGCAGGGCGCGGGCAAGCTCGGCGCATCAATATCTCCGGAGCAATGAAGCCCGACTTAGCGGGGCCGCGGGCGGCAGCGCAAGTCGAGTTTGTGTGACAGCCTCCAAATCGGCGGCGCTCTGACGCGGACTTCGGAACAAGACTGGCACGGCGGAATGGCCCAAACTTGACAGGACGGCGCCTAACCCCTATCTCCAGCGCAACTTAGCACTCTCCCTAGTGGACTGCTAAGGCCCCTACCCGATCGACGCATTCGGTCATCAACCCGCGCGTATCGCGCCGACGAGGAATCCATGGCCAAGACCCAGTTTCGTCCCTTGCATGACCGCGTGGTCGTGCGCCGCCTCAAGTCCGAAGAGAAGACCAAGGGCGGCATCATCATCCCCGACAGCGCCAAGGAGAAGCCGCAGGAGGGCGAAGTCATCGCTGTGGGTCCCGGTGGCCGCGACGAAGCCGGCAAGCTGATCCCGCTCGACGTCAAGGCGGGCGACAAGGTGCTGTTCGGCAAATGGTCGGGTACCGAGGTGAAGCTCGACGGCCAAGAACTCCTGATCATGAAGGAGTCCGACATCATGGGCGTCATCCGCTGACAGTGTTTTCGTTTGTCATGGCCGGGCTTGTCCCGGCCATCCCGATCAGGAGTGCACTGCCTTCCTAAGCGAGATGGCCGCAACGAGTGCGGCCATGACGAGGAAAGGAAAGTGCAATCATCAACCGGAGTAATTCCAATGGCTGCCAAGGACGTAAGATTTTCCACCGATGCGCGCGACAAGATGCTGCGCGGCGTCGACACCCTCGCCAATGCGGTGAAGGTCACGCTCGGCCCGAAGGGCCGCAACGTCATCCTCGACAAGAGCTTCGGCGCTCCCCGCATCACCAAGGACGGCGTCACCGTCGCCAAGGAGATCGAGCTCGAGGACAAGTTCGAGAACATGGGCGCCCAGATGGTGCGCGAAGTCGCCTCCCGGACCAATGACACCGCGGGCGACGGCACCACCACCGCCACCGTGCTGGCCCAGGCGATCGTGAAGGAAGGCGCCAAGTCGGTCGCCGCCGGCATGAACCCGATGGACCTCAAGCGCGGCATCGACATTGCGGTCACCGCGGTGGTCAAGGACATCGAGAAGCGCGCCAAGGACGTCGGCTTCCTCCGCCGAAATCGCCCAGATTGGCACGATCTCCGCCAACGGCGACGCCTCGATCGGCAAGATGATCGCAGGCGCGATGCAGAAGGTCGGCAACGAAGGCGTCATCACCGTCGAGGAAGCCAAGTCGCTGGAGACCGAGCTGGAAGTGGTCGAAGGCATGCAGTTCGACCGCGGCTATCTCTCGCCCTACTTCATCACCAATGCCGAGAAGATGCTGGCCGAGCTGGAAGACGCCTACATCCTCCTGCACGAGAAGAAGCTCTCGTCGCTGCAGGCGATGCTGCCGGTGCTCGAGGCGGTGGTGCAGTCGGGCAAGCCGCTGGTCATCGTCGCGGAAGACATCGAAGGCGAAGCGCTCGCCACTCTCGTCGTCAACAAGCTGCGCGGCGGCTTGAAGGTCGCGGCGGTGAAGGCGCCTGGCTTCGGCGATCGCCGCAAGGCCATGCTGGAAGACATCGCGATCCTGACCGGCGGCCAGCTGATCTCCGAGGATCTCGGCATCAAGCTCGAGAACGTCACGCTGGCGATGCTCGGCCGCGCCAAGAAGGTCATCATCGAGAAGGAAAAGACCACGGTCGTCGGCGGCGCCGGCAAGCGCAAGGAGATCGACGCCCGTGTCGGCCAGATCAAGGCGCAGATCGAGGAAACCACCTCGGATTATGACAAGGAAAAGCTGCAGGAGCGTCTCGCCAAGCTGGCGGGCGGCGTCGCGGTGATCCGCGTCGGCGGCGCGACCGAAGTCGAAGTGAAGGAGAAGAAGGACCGCGTCGAGGACGCGCTCAACGCCACCCGCGCTGCGGTGGAAGAAGGCATCGTGCCCGGCGGCGGTGTTGCGCTGCTGCGCGCCAAGAAGGCGGTCGGCCGCATCACCAACGACAACGCGGACGTCCAGGCCGGCATCAACATCGTGCTGAAGGCGCTGGAAGCCCCGATGCGGCAGATCGCCGAGAACTCGGGTGTCGAAGGTTCCATCGTGGTCGGCAAGATCATGGACAACAAGTCCGAGACCTACGGCTTTGACGCGCAGAAGGAAGAGTATGTCGACATGGTCGAAGCCGGCATCATCGATCCGGCCAAGGTCGTGCGCACGGCGCTGCAGGACGCGGCCTCGATCGCCGGCCTCCTGGTGACGACCGAAGCGATGGTCGCGGAGGCGCCGAAGGACAGCTCCTCGGCTCCGGCCATGCCGGGCGGCATGGGCGGCGGCATGGGCGGCGGTATGGGTTTCTAAGAGAAACCCAACCTTACTTATCGTGCCGAAGTCGGGCATGCCCGACTTCGGGTGCGGCTTCTAAGCCTCCACCTGAGACAAAAAGAAGGGCGCGGTGCAAGCCGCGCCCTTTTTTTGAGTTCATTCAGTCCTTTTCGATGCTGACCAATTCCTCGCGTTCGCCCGTCACCCGGTCGATGCTCAGCACCAGCCCAACGCCGCGTACGTAGTATTTGTTTTCCTTCACTTCCGGCTCGAGCGGGGTGAAATCGAAGGTCTTCAGCGCATTGTCGAAGGTGCCGTAGGGCACTTTCACCCGCACGCCACGCTCTTCGATGCGCGCGAGTGTCCTCCGCCTCGCCCAGCAGAAATTCCTGGCGATAGGTTTTGCCGATGATGGGCGACGCCGGGCATGATGATGCCGGGCCTGGCGCCGTCCTTTGCCCGCGATCCAGGAGCCTGCGGTCGAGACCGGCTGGCCATTGACATATTCGGCCGTGGTCTCGCCGAAATACCAGACATTGCCGTCCTTATCCTGCGCGAAATAGTCGAGGGTGTCTTCTTCGACTTCGCCGTTCGACGAATTTGGTGTCGCGCACAACGACGCAATCCACACCCATGATTGTCTTGGTCCTGTTTGTGACCTCCACTTTGACGAGTGCAGTCCTCACCACGGTAGGTAAAAGTCGTGCCCGGCTGCAATGGGAAATAACGGGTTGGTGATCTCCTTGCACGAAATTGGCGCGGTCGAATATCCGGATCGTACGGCGCCTGGCCGAGCGCCTGGCAGACCTTCTTGCGCGCTTGCGCCTGATCCTCGCAAAGATTACGCGCCGCTGCGCGCTTGCGGTCGGCTTTTGCTATGCAGGCTTCGCGCTCGCTCTGCGCCTGAAGAGTTCGTGCATTTGCCGAGCGTCAGGCGATGATCGGCGTCGGCCTTCTGTAGGCAAGCTTGCGACGCCCTTTCCGTCGTGGTCGTCGCAAGCGCCGGCGAAAGCTGCCGAGCCGGCGAGCGCGGCCGCGAACAAGCCCGGCCGCAAAAGATATCGTTGTCGTCCTTGATCGCAAATGCTGGCATGTGTCTCCCCCATCAATATGCGCCGAGCCGGCGCCTGGCAATGCAGGGGAAAGACGTCGCAGAGGAGCAATCAAACAAACAGCAAAGAGAGTCTTCCCCCGCGCGAATGCTTCGCCCGTCCCGCGACGGAACTTTGAAGAGCGCGCGGCGGAGCCAAGGCTGCGGACGGGCAAGATTGTGACGGCAGAGCCAAGAAAAAGGCGCGGCGTAAGCCGCGCCCTTTTTCTATTCGCTCTGTTCGTCACCCCGGGCTTGACCCGGGGGTCCATCTTTTTCGCGAAAGAAGATGGATTGCCGGATCAAGTCCGGCAATGACGAAGACTGAAGCTCATCGCTTCTTCACCACGCGGCGCTCGTCATACATCTTGTCGCGCTTCATCGCTTCCTTGCTCGGGACGAGCGCGGTCCAGTCGGAGGGCAGCACGCCGTCCTTGATCGCCTTGCGCACATAGTAGTTCCACAGCTTCTGCATGTGCCAGTCGCGCATCTCCATCGCCTCGATCTGCTCGATCTCCTGCAGCGCTGAGCGGCACCGGCTTGGCGCCGGACTGCATCACCTGCAGCTGCGCCAGCGCATTTTCCTTGAAATGCACCGCATCGACGAACAGGTGACGGATGCTCTCCGCGGTCATGACCAGCCCATGGGCGCGCATCAGCGCGACATGGTGCGGGCCGAGCGTCTTGGCGAGATCGATGCCCTGCTCCTTCAGCTTGATGTGGCTCGGATCGGGATGGGTCGGGATGCCGCTCTTCCAGCGCGAGGCGCGCGCGCGCATCGGCAGCAGGCTGACGCCTTCCATCATGGTGAAGGCGATGGCGAGGTCCATGTGGCAATGCAGGACCGCATTCACGTCCGGCCGGGCTTTGAAGATCTCGGAATGGATCACCGTCTCGCTCGGCGGCTGCCCGTCGCCCTCGATGACTTTGCAGTCGAAGTCGCAAACCAGGATGTTGGCCGGGCCGACTTCCTGCCGCGAGGTCGAGCCGACCTGGATCACGAAGGCATCGCGCCCGGGAATTCGGATCGACACGTGGCCGCTGTAATCGAGGATGCCCTCGGCTTCCAGCAGCCGCGTGGTGGCCGCGGCTTCCAGGGCGAATTGCTCGTTCGGCGGCGCGGTCTTTTTCGCAGCAATATCAGTGACGCTCATGGGGTCTCCGGCGCTGGGGGTTGGGATATGCCCCTACATCCCATGAATGCAGCGAAATGAGAAGTGGCGTTACCAGCCGATCGCCTTCGGCAGCCAGGTCGCGAGCCCGGGGAAGATGAACACCAGCACCAGCGCCAGAACCTGCATCAGCACGAAGGGCACGATGCCGCGATAAATGTCGCCGGTCGTGATCTCCGGCGGCGCGACGCCGCGCAGGAAGAACAGCGCCCAGCCGAACGGCGGGGTGAGGAACGAGGTCTGCAGATTGACGCAGATCAGCGTCGCCAGCCACACCATGTCGACCTGCGCGGCCATGAAGACCGGCAGGAACAGCGGCACCGCGATGTAGGAAATCTCGATCCACTCGATGAAGAAGCCGAGCACGAAGATGATGAACATCAGAAACCAGATGTCGGCATTGATGCCGCCCGGCAGGAAGGCGAAGAAATCCTGAACCAGCCGTTCACCCTGCAAGCCGCGGAAAGCGAGCGAGAAGACCTGCGCGCAGATCAGGATGAACATCATCATCGCGGTGATCTTGGTCGTGGCCTGCACGGTTTCGCGCAAGACCCGCATCGACATGCGCGCCGGTAAGGCCGGTGATCACGATCGAGCCGAGCGCGCCCATGGAGGCGGCCTCCGACGGCGCCGCGATGCCGGCGATGATCGAGCCGAGCACCGCGCCGACGAGACCAACCGGCGGGGCGACCACTTTCACGATCCGCATGCGCGAGCTCGGCTTTGGACACCAGCGCGCGTTCGTCTGCCGGAATCGCCGGCACCATGTCGGGCCGGACGATGCCGAGGATCGAGATATAGACGCAGTAGATGCCGGCCAGCATCAGGCCCGGGATCATCGCGGCGGCGAACAGCGTGCCGACCGATTCGTTCGAGGATGTCGGCGAGCAGGATGAGGATCAGGCTCGGCGGAATGATCTGCCCGAGCGTGCCGGAGGCGCAGATCGATGCCGCAGGCCAGCCCCTTGTCGTAGCCGCGCCGCAACATGCCGGGCAGCGTCAGCAGCCCGAGCGTCACCACTGTGGCGCCGACGATGCCGGTGGTCGCGCCCATCAGCACGCCGACCAGGATGATGCCGATTCCGAGGCCGCCGCGCAGCGAGCCGGCGGCGTGGCCGATCACATCCATCAGGTCTTCGGCCAGCCGGGATCGTTCCAGCATCATGCCCATGAAGACGAAGAGCGGGATGGCCAGCAGCGTCGAGTTGGTGACCACGCCGAAGATGCGGTGCGGCAGCAGATTGAACAGCAGCGTGCCGAAGCCGAGATAGCCGAAGACCAGGCCGGAGATCGCCAGCGTCATGCCGACCGGAATGCCGGCCAGCAGCAGCACGAAGAACGACACCAGCATCAGGATCGCGAGAATTTCGACGCTGAACATCACGGCGCTCCGGTAGGCGATGTAGCTTTTGATCGCCTCGGACAGCGATTGCAGCAACGAACAGCGCGAAGCCGATCGGGATCAGCGACTTGATGACGTAGCGGTAATCCATGCCGCCGGGATTGGCGGAGCCTTCGTTGACGTTCCAGGATTGCATCACATAATGCATCGACAGCCAGATCACGATCAGCGAGAACAGCATCGCACAGAACGGCCGAGATCACATCGACCAGGTGCTTGTTGCGCGGGGTGAAAGAGGCGAACAGCACGTCGACGCGTACATGCTCGCCGTGCAGCATGGCGTAGGACATGCCGAACAGGCAGATCGGCACCATGATGTGCCACTCCAGCTCCTGCGCCCAGATGAAGCCGATGGAGAAGCCGTAGCGCAGCAGCACGTTGGCGCCCATGACGAGCGCCAGCCCGAGCGCGAGCCAGGACGTGATGCGGCCGACGAGATCGGTGAAATGGTCGATCCCGTCGGCCAATCGCTTTGCGCGATCACGCTTAGGCCTTGCGGATCTTGGTGTGGTAAACGGTCTCGCTCATGTCGGCCCAGGCGTCGTACTTGGCCTTGTAGGCCATGTAGGAGTCGTGGACCTTCTTGGTGACGGGATCGCGGGCGACGGCCTCATCGAGTATCTTGTTCGTCGCCTGCCGCAAGGCTTTCACCACGGCGTCCGGCAGCGGAGCGGCGATGATGCCCTGGTTCTTCACCAGGTCGTCCATCGCCTCGGCGTTGTTCTTCTGGCACCAGGCTTCGCTGATGACCACGCAGGCAGCGCAGGCATTTTCGACGATGGCCTTCAAGTCCGCCGGCAGGCTCGTCCCATTTCGCTTTGTTGACGATGAGCTCGCTCGCGGTGGCCATCTCGTGCCAGCCGGTCGTGTAGTAATATTTCGCGACCTTGTGCAGCCCGAGCTGGCGATCGAGATAGGGTCCGACAAATTCCGCCGCGTCGATCACGCCGCGCTCGAGGTTCGGGAAGATTTCGCCCGGCGCGATCAAGCGGGAATTCGACGCCGAGCTCCTTATAGACGCGGCCGGCCAGCCCGGGGATACGCATCTTGATGCCGTTGAGGTCCTCGGGGGTCTTGATCTCCTTGCGGAACCAGCCGGTCATCTGCACGCCGGTATTGCCGCAATAGATCGGCACGAGATTGAAGCGGTCGTAAACCTCGCGCCACAACTGGGCGCCGCCGCCGTCATAATACCAGCCGTTGAAGCCCTGGAAGTTCAGGCCGAAGGGCACGGCGGTGAAGTATTGCGCGGCGAAGCTCTTGCCGGTCCAGAAATAGGAATTGGCGTAGTTCATCTCGACGGTGCCGGACGAAACAGCGTCGAAGCCTTCCGCCGCGGGTATCAGCTCGCCCGCGCCGTAGAACTGAATCTTGATGCGGCCGCCGGACATATCATCGATGCGTTTGACGAGATCCTTGGCGCTGCCCGGCCCGGTGGAATAGAAGGCAGCGTTCGGGCCGTAAAAACTGGTCATCTTCCAGTTGAAGGTGGTCTGCGCGTTGACGATCGCGGGCGCGGCGACCGTGCCGGCCGCGCCTGCCAGAGCCAATTTGGTGAAATCTCGACGACGCATGGCAACGCTCCCCTCTGTTTGAAGCCGCCCGTCTAACAAGCAAGCTATGGGCCAGTTGCAGGCCTTATTGTTCAGGGACATCGTCCAGCCGTTCAAGCCACCATGCAAGCGGGAATCGCACCCCCTGCGACAAGCGGCGCATCAGACTTTGGGCGAAGACGTCAGCTGGTCGCCCCGTAAAAGCGCAGGTTTTTTTGGGACCAAGCGCCACGACGGCGCCGCCTTTGCGCCAGTTGGCGACCTAGTGAAGCCGACAGCATGTCCTGGTGCGTGGCGCTCGCCTTCGTGAGTGCACGAGCAGCTCGCTTTTGGAGATTGGTTCCCAAACATTTTTCTGTAGCCGCAAGGGGATACCCTTACAACACGGGATATGCGGATGTAGGCTTGCTCCCCTTCGGACTTCAGGGAGGAACGATGATGGTCAAAACAAAAAAGCAGGCGTTTGCCGGGCTGGCGGCGGTTGCTCTGCTCGCGCTCGGCTACGCGCCAGCGCAGGGCGCGGATGTCTACAAGGGTACGCTGGAAGGGGTGGTCAAAGACGCTGCCGGAACGCCGGTCGCCGGCGCCTTTGTGAAATTGAAGAATACCGAGAAACGGCTTGGCTTCATGGTGATCAGCCAGGACGGCGGCGCTTTCAGCGCCAAGCAGTTGCCGGCTGGCAATTATGAAGTGCAGAGCATCGGCGGAGATTTCCAGAGCAAGTGGTCGGCGCCGGTCGCTGTGCCGGAGAGTGGGTCGGCAAAGGTCGATCTGGCTCTGACCGATACGCGTGCGTCGGATCTGGCTCCCGCTTGGCCGCGGCGTTTGCCCCCCGAGATTGCGGAAACGATGACGCTCCCGGAAGGGGCCGGCAAAGAACTCGCCGAAACGCGCTGCAATTCCTGCCACACCCAGGGCAACTGGGCCGGGCGCGGCGCCGACCGTAAATATTGGCACGAACAGGTCGTCGAGATGCGCGGCTTCATGAAGGAAGCCGGCATGCCTGATTTTACCGATCACGAGGCCGAAGTCCTGATCGAGTATTTCGCAAAGAATTGGGCCACGAAGCCGCCGCCCGATGCGAACAGCCGCCTGCCTCGCAGCCTGATGCAAGGCGAAGCGCGCAAGTATCGCGTCGTGCAATATGATCTGCCGAATCCGAGGGTGGAGCCGCATGACGTCGCGGTCGATCCGAATGGCATCGCCTGGGCCAACCAGCGTACGGGCGGCGTCATCAGCCGCTTCGACGGCAACACGCTGGCCTATAGTGAAATCGCCCCGCCGATGATCACAGCGCCGAAAGCGCGTCCGGGCAACCTGCAGATCAGCAAGGACGGCATCATGTGGTTGCCGGATCCGAACGAGAAGCGTTGGCTGAGCTACGACATCAAGAATGACAAATGGACCACCGTGCCATTTCCCTCGATCATGCTCGGGCGCGCCAACGGCAACAGCATGGCGCTGTCGCACGATGGCAGCGTCTGGGGTGCTGGGCCCGGAGCGATGCGCAGATACGATCCCGCCACGGAAAAGTGGGAGCAATTCGTCACGCCGACCTGGAACAAGACCAAGAAAAATCCCGGCGGCTACGGAATCGCCGTCGCGGGTGACGGGCGCGGCTGGATGGCGCTGCAGCGCACCAATGTCATGGCGCGTGCCGATGCCAAGACCGGAGAGACCGACGAGTTCAAGATTCCGGTCGAAGGCACCGCTTTCCCGCGACGCATGGCGACCGATAATGCCGGCGATGTCTGGGTTGCTTTGTGGCAGGCCGGCAAGCTGATGAAGGTCGATCAGCGTACGGCGGAGATGACGGTGTACGATCCGCCGACGCCGATGAACGGCGCCTATGCCATTACCATGGACCGCAAGAACGGCTACATCTGGTTCACGGAGCACCGGGTAGACAAAATCGCGCGGTTCAATCCGAAGACCAGCGAATGGCTGGAGCTGCCGCTGCCGCAGGCCGAAACGGACGTACGGCGGATCGAAATCGATCCGACCAATCCCAATCGGGTTTACTGGAGCGGCGTGGCCTACAACGCCCGGATCGGTTATGTCGAGCTGCTCAATTGATCGGCAGCCGACTCAGCCTGATCTGAACCGGACGGGACGCGGCTTTGTGCCGCGTTTCGATTCGGCATGTGAGGGGGAATACAGGCCGGTTCCGCATGTTAATCTGAACGCGACAACAGCTTTTCCGGGAGATGTGCTTATGGACCAACGTATCTTCGATCTTTACGACAGTTTCACCCACGGCGGCATCAGCCGCCGCGATTTCCTTGATCGGCTGGCCGGCATCGCCGGGTCGGCGGCCGCTGCGGCTGCGCTGCTGCCGCTGCTGCAGAACGACTATGCCAAGGCGGAGACCGTTCCAGCAAACGATCCGCGCCTGGTTGCGGAAACCGCCAGTTACGACTCCCCGCAAGGCAAAATCTCCGGCTATCTCGTGCGGCCGAAGGAAAAGGGCAAACGCCCAGCGGTGCTTGTCATCCACGAAAACCGCGGCCTTTACCCGCACATCAAGGACGTGCACGCGCGGCTCGCCACCGAAGGTTTCCTCGCTCTCGCGCGTCGATCTGCTCTCGCCGCTCGGCGGCACGCCGGATGATGAGGACAAGGCGCGTGATTTGTTCGGGAAGATCAACCGCGCCGATCCGAGCGCAAACGTCGCTGCCGTCTCCTTTCTGAAGAAGCACCCGGAATTGACCGGGAAAGTCGGCGCAGTCGGCTTCTGCGCCGGCGGCGAGATGGTCAATCAGTTGGCCGCCGCCAGTTCCGAAGCTCGACGCGGTCGTGACCTATTACGGCCGCGCGACGCCTACCGACAAGGTGCCCAACATCAAGGCGCCACTGCTGCTGCATTACGCCGAGAACGATCAGGGCGTGAACAGCACCGTGCCGGCCTTCAAAGAAGCGCTGGAGAAGAACAACAAGAAGTTCACGATGCATACCTATCCGGGCACGCAGCACGCCTTCAACAACGACACCGGCGGCGCGCGCTACAACAAGGAACAGGCCGACATCGCCTGGGGCCGCACCATCGCCTTCCTCAAGGAAAACCTGGGCGCGCCGCCGAAGGCAAGCTGAGCCCGGCCTCAACAATGCCAAAGCCGCCCGGATTTCCGGGCGGCTTTTTATTTGGCGTTCTAGCGCGCCGGTGTCAGCGCGCGCCTTCCTCGCCATAGAGGACCGTGCGCACGAAATCATAGAGCAGCAGAGAGCCGACCAAAGCAAAGATGATGATGAGCGGCAGCGCCTTGACCCACCAGACCATGATGCCGACGAAGGCGAACAACATTGAAATGCCGATAATGCCGGTGATCAGGACCGTTATCATTTCGACTTCCCTTTCCGGGCCGGCGGCTTGGATCCGGCTTTCGCGGCCGCCCCGCGCGTGCGGCCTCTGCGGGCCAGATTGTTGACCAGCCAGGACGCCGTACGCAAGAGCCTTGCATCATTGTCACGGCGGCCGACCAGCTGGACCCCCATGGGCAATCCTTCCTCGGAACTCAGCAATGGCAGCGTTACCGCTGGCAGGCCGAGATAGGTCCAGATCGTGCAGAAGATCGGATTGCCGGTTGCCTGCAAATTACGGGGCGCAGGACCGGTCGCCGCCGGCGTAATGATGGCGTCATATTCGTCAAAAACCGCATCGATGGCCTGCCGGATCGTATCGATCGCCGCGATGGCGCGCTGGTGCTCCACCGCCGAATGGCGGCGACCGCGCTCGATCAGCTGGCGCAGGACGGCACTGAGTTGCTCCCCGCCCTGCTCATAATCACGATGCAGGTTATGCGCCATCTCCGCTTCCATGATAACGCGATGGAAGTCGATCACCCGCGCGAGGCTGCCATCCAGGTCGACCTCGGCCGCGCTTTCACCGAGTGCGTCAATCAGCTCGGCGAAGGCGTCCTGCGTGATGGATTCCGCCTGATCCCAAACCGGGGTGCGCACGAAAGCAAAGCGTGGCGGCAGCGGCGGCGCGGAGGCGGCGGTTGCGGCATAGCGCGGCACCGCCATCGGGCGCGTATCGGGATCCTCGGCATCGTAGCCGGCCATCACCTCGGCAAGCAGGGCAGCGTCCTCGACCGTGCGGGCGAAGACACCGACGGTGTCGAGTGTGCGCGATAGCAGCAACGCGCCGCTGCGCGGGATGATGCCGTGGCTCGGCTTAAAGCCGACGACACCGCAATAAGCCGCAGGCCGGATTACCGAACCATTGGTCTGCGAGCCGATGGCGCCGGGCACCATGAAAGCGGCAACCGCGGCGGCGGATCCGCTCGACGAACCGCCGGGCGTACGTTCCGGATCGTGCGGATTACGGGTCTTGCCGGGGCTGAAATAGGCGTATTCCGTGGTGACGGTCTTGCCCAGAATGACGGCACCGGCCGCGCGCAGCCGCGCGACCGCCACCGCATCGCTGCGCGGCGTGCGTCCGGCCCACAGCGGCGAGCCGAGTTCCGTTCCGTAGTCGCCGGTATCGAAAATATCCTTGATGCCGAGGGGCACGCCGTGCAGCGGTCCGATTTGCTGGCCCTGCATCCGCTGGCCGTCGGCGGCCTCTGCCTGTCGCAGTGCGTGGTCGCGATCAAGAAAGGCCCAAGCCTGTATGTCGCCGTCGACCTCATCGATGCGCTCAAGGCAAGCGGTCACAAACTCCCTGGAAGTAATCCGCCCTTCGCGAATGTCGGCCGCGGCCTCCGTCAGCGACAATGCGGACAAACTCATGGATGACACCGCACCCATCGCGCTTCAGTTGTAGAGGTAGTCGGGCAGCCACAACACCAGCTGAGGGAAGATGTAGACCAGCACCATGGTCATGAAGACCATGAAGACAAATGGCAGCGCCCCTCTGAAGATATCCGCCAGCTCCACGCTCTTCGGCGCGACTCCTTTCAAATAGAATGCAGCCATGGCCACGGGCGGCGTGTTGAACGCGGTCTGCGTGTTGAGTGCCACCAAGATACCGAAGAAGATCGGGTTGATGCCGAAATCATCCAACAGCGGCAGGAAAATGGGCACGAAGATGATGATGATCTCGGTCCATTCCAGCGGCCAGCCAAGCAGGAAGATCAGGATCTGAGTGAGTACCAGGAATTGCGTCGGGCTGAGATTGAGCGAGAGAAAGAAGTCCTCGACCACTTTTTGGCCGCCCAGCACGGCAAACACCGCCGAGAAGGTCCATGAGCCGATGAACAGGAAGCAGACCATCGCCGAGGCGCGCGCGGTCAGATAGACCGATTCCTTCAACATCTGGAAGCGCAAGGTGCCGTAAGCGGCAGCCAGCATGAGACTCGCCAGCGCACCGGCGCCTGCCGCTTCCGATGGCGTGGCCAAGCCGAACAGGATGGCGCCCAGCACGGCTACGATGAGCAAAGCCAGCGGCAGGAACGCGGTCGTCAATTCCCAAATCACCGTTTTCAGAGGCACATCCGTCTGCTCTTTCGGCAGTTTGGGGGCAAGGACAGGATTTATCATCGTCCGGGCGATGATGTAGACGACGTAAAGAGACGCCAGCATAAAGCCCGGGATGAAGGCGGCGGCATAGAGCTTCACCGCCGAAACGCCCGCGGTCGCCGCATAGACGATGAGCAGAATGCTGGGCGGGATCAGGATGCCGAGGCAGCCGCCCGCGCAGACCACCCCGGCAGAGAGCCTCACGTCGTAGCCGGCGCGCAACATGGCCGGAAAGGCCAGCAAGCCCATCAGTGTCACCACGGCGCCGACGATGCCGGTAGCGGTTGCAAACATCGCGCAGGTGACCATCGTGGCGACAGCCAGCGAGCCCGGCACGTTCTTCATTGAGATTTGCAGCGAATGGAACAGCCGGTCGAGAATATTGGCGCGCTCGATCAGATAGCCCATGAAGAGGAATAACGGAACGGCGACGAGCACGTCATTGGAGGCGACCTCGAAGGCCTTCTGCACCAGCAGCGTGAAGACACGGTTGGAAAAAAATTCCTGGCCTGCCGTGTAATAGGCGTAGTAGCCGAAGGACACGCCCATCGCCATCAGCGTGAAGGCGATCGGGAACCCGAGCATGATGATGAAAATAAACAGGCCCAGCATCAACATGCCAATTTGCGGGTCGGTCATGCGCCGGTCTCCTTATGTCCCGGCAGCGGCTCCGAATTTTCCTCTCCCGGCAGCGGCGATTCTTCCAGCGGCGGCAAGCCGGCGTCCGCAAGATGCTGCTTTTCTGCGAGAATGATCAACTCCGTCTCCTCGACGTCATGCATGCGCCGCGGCCATACGCCGGTCTGGATGCAGAGAATGCAGCGGCAGATCTCGGCGATGCCCTGCAACAACAACAACACGCCGGTGACGGGGATCAGCGCCTTCAGGGGAAATACCGGCACACCCGCCGGGCTAAAGATGCTGACTTCCCTGAAGCGAACGGAGAAAGCCGCATAATTCCAGCCGGAATAAATAAAAGCCAGCACCGCCGGTATAAAAAACAAGATGTAAAGCACGAGATCCATGCTGGCCTGCCGGCGCGGCGGCCAGAAGCGATACAGCACGTCCGCGCGCACATGTCCGTTGCGCGCCAGCGTATAGGCGCCGGCCATGAGGAAGAGCGCGCCGTAGTTGATATAGCTGAAGTCGAAGGCCCAGGAAGTCGGTGCGCGCAAGACATAGCGCACGAAGACCTCGTAGCTGATGCCCAATGTCAGAACGAGGATGAGCCACGCAAAGGCCTTGCCGACCCAGGTGCTCAGAGCGTCGATGATAAAGATAAACCGTGTCATGGACGGACACGCGCAGCTAACGGCACGAAGGCCCCCCTAGAACAGCCGGGCGGCGCATTTGCGCGCCACCCGTCTATTTAGCATTTGCACCCGCAGGCGGACTAGCCCTTGAGCACACCCGGGAAGTGGTGATTGAAGGCGCCGCGGAAGTCGGTCGCGTTGGTCTGGGTGTAGAACACGACGCGCCGCACCCAGGCCTTCTGCGAATCCATCACTTTCTTGTTGAAGGCGTCTTTTTCGAGCTCCTTGATGAGCCCGTCCCAGGCCTTGATCTGGACGTCGAAGACATCCTTCGGCGTGCGCATCGACGTCGACCTTGTCCTTCTCCATGCAGCTCCTGCAGGTCCTTCGAGTAGATGTCGTAGGCTTTCCACTCGTTGGCGGAAGAAGCGGCCTCGGCGGCGTATTGCAGGATCGCCTTGTGCTCCGCCGGGAGCGCGTCGAACTTCGTGCGGTTGAACATGATCTCGAAATACTCGGTGGCCTGATGGTGGCTGCCGAGCATGTAGTTTTTCGCCACGTTCTGCGCGCCAAAGCGCCTGTCCGAGGTCGGGTTGTTGAACTCGAAGCCGTCGATCACGCCGCGTTCCATGGCGGGGACGATTTCGCCGCCCGGAAGCTGCGCCACCGCGGCGCCCATCGCCTGCATCAGATCGGCGGCGAGCCCGACGGTACGGTACTTCATTCCCTTGAGATCGTTGGCGCTGGTAATCGGCTTCTTGAACCAGCCGAGCGGCTGGGTCGGCATCGGCATGGCGAAGAAGCTCTTGATATTGACCTTCATGATCTTGGTCTGGAGCTCTTCGAACAGCTCTTTGCCGCCGCCGTTATAGATCCAGCCAAGACCTTCGTTGGCGTTGAAGCCGAACACCGGGCCGGTGCCGAACAGCGAGGCGGCCTTGTGCTTGCCGTACCAATAGACCGTCACGGTATGCGCGGCGTCGATCTGGCCGCCATGCACGCCGTCGAAGACCTGGAACGGGTGAACAATGGCGCCGCCGGCGAGATAATCGATCTTCAGCCGTCCGCCCGCCATGTCATTGACGCGCTTGCAGTAGTCTTGCGCCATCTCCGAGAAGATATCGGTGGCGGGCCAAGAGCCCTGCATTTTCCAAGTGGCGGTCTGCGCGCGAGATATTTGCGGCATCGCTACCGCGGCGGCGCCCGCTACGCCCGCCCCCACCAGGAATTTGCGGCGATTCGTCATCGTTTTCGATTTGTCGGACTTCATTGGGTCTTCCTCCCGATCTGCTAACCGTTTGGCAGAATGACGGACGATCTGAAACGTCCGATAGGCGTGCCGTAAGCCGGCGTTGTTCGTAGTTTGGCCGGATTGCTGGTATTCCACAAGCCTTGTTCAGGGTTTGGCACCATCGACGTTAGGCTTAGGCATCCCGCCACCGGGTCAAATCATTCAGGGATCAGCCGATTTACGGACCGCCGCCTAGGAACGCGCGCTTTGACCGCGCCGCACAGGAGAACACCGCGTGAGACGGTTTATTTCCAAACTCGCCATTATCTGGCGGCTGGCATCACCGTATTTTCGTTCCGAAGACCGCTGGGCGGGCGGCGGCCTGCTTGGCATAATCGTCGCGCTGGAACTGGCGCTCGTATTCATCGACGTCCAGATCAACCACTGGAACAACCGGTTCTATAATGCGCTGCAGGACCGGGACTGGGACGCCTTCGTCAGCGAGCTCACATATTTCGGTCTTCTGGCCGGCGCATTCATCCTGCTCGCCGTTTACAAGCTGTATCTCAATCAATGGCTGCAGATCCGCTGGCGCCGCTGGATGACGCAGTATTATTTGGAACGCTGGCTGAACACCGCGAACCACTATCGCATGCAGCTTCTTGGCGACGCCGCCGACAACCCCGACCAGCGCATTGCCGAAGACGTCAAAAAATTCATCGATGGGGAAAACGGATCGGGGGTGCTGCCGATCGGTCTCGGATTCCTCAGTTCGGTCGTCACCCTCGCCTCCTTCGTCTTCATCCTGTGGGGCCTTTCCGCGGAAGCACCGATCTCGATCTTCGGCATGCAGATTCCGGGCTATTTGGTCTGGGCGGCGCTGCTCTATGCGGTGGTCGGGACGCTGCTGACGCACCTGATCGGGCGCGCGTTGGTCCGGCTGAACTTCATGCAACAGCGCTATGAGGCGGATTTCCGCTTCAACCTGGTTCGGGTGCGGGAAAATTCCGAGCAGATCGGACTGTTGGAGGGCGAAAAGGCCGAAACCGAGCGGCTGCTCGACCGTTTCGGCGCGCGTGGTGACCAACTGGTACGGCATCATGACACGGACAAAGCGGCTGACCTTCTTTACCGCCGGCTACAATCAAATCGGCGATCATATTCCCCTATATCGTCACCAGTCCGGCCTATTTTTCCGGCGCTCATGCAGCTTGGCGGCATGATGCAGACCGCATCCGCCTTTGACAGCGTGCGAGGGGCGCTATCCTTCTTCATTACCGCATACCGGGATCTGGCGGAGTGGGCATCGGTCATTGACCGCCTCGACGGCTTCGACAAGGCGGCGACCGCTGCCCAAGCCGTGGCGGTGACGCCCCCGGTGATCGAGCTGCGAAGCGAGCCCGGCAAGCGGTCGCTCGACATCGATAACCTCTCCATACGGCTTCCCAACGATCAGCCGCTGGTCGAGGCGGACGGCATCAGCATCAAGGCGGGCGACCGCGTGCTGCTGACCGGGCCATCGGGTTCCGGCAAATCTACGCTGTTCCGCGCCATCGCCGGCATTTGGCCGTTCGGATCGGGCACCATCTCGGTTCCGACCGAAGCCGAGGTGATGCTGCTGCCACAGCGGCCTTATTTTCCCGTCGCCCGGCTGAGTTCGGCAATCGCTTATCCGGCCGAGCCCGGCACCTTCGACAATGAGACGATCAAAGCGGCGCTGAATGCCGTCGGTCTGCCCGCCATGGCGGAGCGGCTGGAAGAAGAAGCGCATTGGAACCGCATGCTCTCGCTCGGGGAGCAACAGCGCCTCGGCGTGGCGCGGGCGCTGTTGCATGCGCCGGATTATCTTTTCCTTGACGAGGCTACCGCCTCGCTCGACGAGGCGTCAGAAGCCGCGGTGTATCGGCTGCTGCAGGAACGGCTGCCGCGCACCACCATCGTCTCCATCGGTCACCGTTCGACACTCGCCGACTTCCACACCCGCCGGCTCTCGTTGGTGCGGGATGGCGACCGCCATCACCTGCGCGAGACCTTGCTGGAAGTGGCGGCGCAATAAAAAAGGCGGCACCTCCGGCGCATGATCCCGAAAAGTGGAACCGGTTTTCGGATCAGATCATGCGCTACTTTAAAAAGTTAGCGCGCGATCGGACACAAAACCGGTACCCACTTTTGCTGATCGCGCGCGAAGGCACCGCCCGATCAGATCTCTCGCTTGGCTGGCCTTATTTCAGAGCAGCCAGCGTGGTGTCGAACTTGAGCGAGGCAATGAACGTGTCGTCACACCAGTCGCTCGCGCGATTCGGCGCCGACACGACCAGGAAGTTTCTGCAGTCGCGGGGGCTCTGATCCGTGCCGTGGTAGCGCAGGTCGAGCGTGACCGCCTTGTAGGTAAAGGCGAGGCCCACGTTGTAGTAGGTGTAGCTCGGATCGGCAGCACCGACCGCCGGCGCAGCGAAGCCGGCGTCGTTGATCCACCAATGGCCGAGCTCACCGGAGATGTAGGCGCCGAGGTCACCGTAGGTCCACGGAGTCACCCACTTGGCTGTCAACGAGGCATAGAGCGCATCCGCATCCGCATTCACGCCGACCGCCCTGAAGGTCTCGCTATAGTTCAACAGGTCGGGCGTATAGAAGACGTTCGCGCCGATGGTGAATGCAGGAGTAATGGCATAAGCGCCCTTGGCATAGATCTCCAGGAAGTCGCTGTCGTCGGTGAAGCCGTTGAAGATCTCTTCCGGGTAATAATAGTAGATCGCTCCAAGGTCGAGCGAGAAGGCGCCCCAGGTGTTGCGCCATCCGCCGTAGAAATCGATCTCCGCGCTCGGGTCAGTAAAGCCGTAAGGCGGGTTGGTGGTGCTCGGCCATTCAATCGCATAGCCCGCCAGCCCGACATAGAGCGTGCCGAAGCCGGTATTGAACTGCGGCTCGAAATAGGCGCCTGCCGACGGCCCCCTGTTCGATTGTGAGACGCCGCGGAAATTGTAGTCCGACATGATCACACCGCCGAAGGCAATGTCCCACGGGCTCACGGCCACCGGTGCGGCGACGGGCGGCCGGAGCCTGTTTGACCAGATCGGCCGCAAGGGCCGGGGCCACCGAGGCGGCCAGCGCAACTACAGACAAAACAACTTTCTTCATAGCAAATCCCCTCTTCCCCACGGCTCGGGCAGCAAGCGAGCCGGAAATTTCCGCCCGGTGCGGTAAAATTACGCACGCAGACAGCCAAAGCGGCAAGGGTAAAGGATCGGCAGTTGCCGCCTTTTTAGGCGATTCCGGCATTTGCAAATCGAAAGTGCGAAGTTGTGACAGAAAAGTCACAAAATGAGAGCTACCCCAAAAGGACTCGTAAACCCCGTGTTTCCTTTTGGGTCCCGGGCGGAAATAATACCCTCCACAGGAGCCGCCAAAACCGGGTCGATCATGACTGCCGTGGCCTTCACCACTCCAAAGCAATGGGAAGACTGGTGCGACTGGGCGCTCGGCATCTATCTGCTCCTGTCGCCATGGATTCTTCTGTTTGAGCGAGATCCGGTCGCGACCCGCAACGCCGTCATCGTCGGCAGCCTGATCGTGCTAACCGAGGCGGTGACGCTGTCGGTTTTTCGCGTGTGGGAGGAATGGATCAACCTCGCGCTCGGCGTCTGGCTCGCAGTTTCGCCCTGGGTGCTGCCGCTCGCTAACACACCGGCGAAAGCGAATTTCGTAATTGTGGGCCTGCTAATCGCGGGGCTGGCTCTGTACGAAGTATGGGAGGTGAGCCGTCGGCCGGATGCGGCGGATAATCAGGCAATCAGCCGGTAGGCCGGAATCGTGAGAAACTCGATGAAGTTGCCGCTCAGCGAAATCGAGCGGAACAGCTCGATCGCTTCCGCAAAGCGGCCTTCGGCATAGACGTCCGCGCCGATTTCTTCTTCGACTCGCTGCATCTCCTCGCGCAACGCGCGCTCAAAGAAATCGCGTGTGACCGTCACGCCGCTTTCCAGTGCCACGGCGTATTTGATCTGCTGCCAGATCTGCGCGCGAGAAATCTCGGCGGTGGCGGCATCTTCCATCAGGTTATAGATCGGCACCGCGCCGCGTCCGCGTAGCCAGGCTTCGATATATTGCACGCCGACGCGGATATTCAGACGGAGACCTTCCTCCGTTCTGGTGCCTTCGTGGATCTTTAGAAAGTCGTCGCGCAACACGCGCACATGCAGGCGCATACGGCTGACCTGATTTGGCTGCGGCATCAGCCGGTCAAAGACTTCCTTCGCGACCGGAACCAGGTCCGGATGTGCGACCCAGGTGCCGTCATAGCCGTCGCGAACTTCGCGCTCCTTGTCGGCGCGCACCTTGGCAAAGGCGTCCTCGTTCGCCTTGGGATCGTTCTTGATCGGGATCTGCGCCGCCATACCGCCCATCGCAAAAGCGCCCCGCCGATGACAGGTGCGCACCAGCAGCGCTGCATAGGCGCCGAGGAAGGCCTCGCCCATCACCACCTGCCCGCGGTCGGGCAGGATGTAGTTCGGATTCTTGGCGAAGGTCTTGATGAAGGAGAATATAAAATCCCAGCGGCCGGCATTCATGCCGACGATATGCTCGCGCATTTCCCAAAGGATCTCGTCCATCTCGAAGGCGGCGGGCAGCGTTTCGATCAGCACGGTGGCCTTGATCGAGCCCTGCGGAATGCCGAGCTTGTCCTGTGCGAATCGGAAGACCTCGTTCCACAGCCGCGCCTCGCGGTGGCTCTCGAGCTTGGGCAGATAGAAATAAGGCCCGGTACCTTGCGCAATCTGCGCCTTGGCGTTGTGGAAAAACGCCAGCCCGAAATCGAACAGCGCGCCGGAGATCGGCGCGCCGTCAACGAAAAGATGCGATTCGGTCAGATGCCAGCCGCGCGGACGCACGATCAGCACGGCGGGATTTGGGCCCACCGCGTAGTGCTTGCGGCTCTCCGGATCGGTAAAGGCGATCTTCCCTGCCCACAGGTCTTTCAGATTTACCTGCCCGGCGATGTTGTTGAGCCAGGTCGGCGAATTGGCGTCCTCGAAGTCCGCCATGTAGTGAGTCGCGCCGGAATTGAGGGCATTGACGATCATTTTGCGGTCGACCGGACCGGTGATCTCCACCCGGCGGTCTTGCAGATCGGAAGGAATCGGCGCGACCTGCCATTCGCTGTCGCGAACCTCCTTCATTTCCGAAAGGAAGTCCGGCAATTCTCCGGCATCGAATCGTTTCTGCCGCTCCGCGCGGATGGCGAGCAGCGCCTTGCGCTGCGGATCGAATTTGCGATGCAGCTCGGCAAGGAAAGCCAGCGCCGCCGGGCTGAGGATCTCGTCCACCCGAGGCGCCTGGGCCGCCTTGATCGTAATGCCGGGCACGGCGCGCCGGCGCTTCACCACCGTCCGCAGCCGGGTGTCGGGCCGCGTGCCACGGCGGCGAGTGCCCGCCGCGCCTTTGGAGGGCCGCGGCAAGGCGACGGCGCGAACACGGATCGCCGCACGCCCGTTGCCGCGGGTCACCGTCTTGATGGGAGAACCGACAACGGATTTGGAGCCGGCGCGCGCCGGCGGGCCTTTTGCCGCGCGCGACTTGCCGGCGGCGCCGGATTTCGCCGCCGCCTCTTTGGCAGATTTCCGTCGGACGAGGACGCCAGCGGTGCGGCCTGCCCTCTTGCGGGACTTTGCCTTTTTGATCTTGCTTCGGGGGCGCTGCGCCGCGGAGCGCTTGGCCCGCCCTTTGGCTGGGCGCGCCTTGCGCTTCCCGCGTGATTTCTTTCCCGGCTTACCCCTTGCTGCCTTCATTTCCGTCGGTGCTGCTGCCGAACGGATTCATCCCGCCGAGCATGGACCCGAATCCCGTTCCCGCAGCGCTCGATTCTGAGGAGGCGGTCGACCTCGGCTTCGGGGCACTACGCTTTCTCGGAGCGGCCTTCCGGGCAGTTTTCTTTGCAGCGGATTTCCGTTTGGCACCGCGCCTTGCCTGCGTCCTCTTTTTGGCCGCCCTGCCCTTGGCCTTACGCGCCGGGGCCTTCCTCGCCGTCTTCCGGCTTTTACTCTTGGACTTCGACTTCTTCGCTTTCTTCGCCATGGTCTTTTCTCCTGTTGGCGCTACGGTCCGGTGCTTCGCTCGAGCTCAACTGCTTTGCCCGAGGCCGCCGCCGAACCCTTCCTCAGATCGCCGCTATCGGCCCGCAATGCCGGCGCGGTACTGAACTCGGTACGCAACCCTTCCGGTGCAGGGCCGCCGGTCGCCCAATCGATAAGCTCGACCGTATGCACCACCGGTATACCCGTGCCTGTCGCAATCTGTGTGATGCAACCGATATTGCCGGCGGCGATCACGTCAGGCCTGAGCAACTCGATATTCGCGATCTTGCGATCCCGCAACTTGGTCGCCAGCCGTGGCTGCAGGATGTTGTAGGTCCCCGCCGAGCCGCAACACAGATGACCCTCTGGTACATCTTTGACCACGAAGCCGCACTTGGAAAGCAATTCTTTCGGTTCGTGTGTGATTTTCTGTCCGTGTTGCAACGAGCAGGCGGAATGATACGCGACGACGATGCCATTTCCTGATGCGGCGCGCGGCAGTTTCAGCGCGGTCAGATATTCCGAGATGTCCATCGCGAGCGCGGAAATCGCGGAGGCTTTCTCGGCATAGGCCGGATCGGTCCGGAGCATGAAACCGTAGTCTTTCACGGTAGTTCCGCAGCCCGACGTGGTGATCAGAATGGCGTCAAGGCCGTCCGCCATCTCGCGCGTCCAGGCGTCGATATTGGCCCGCGCGGAGACCAGCGCTTCCGCCTCTCGACCCATGTGATGGGTGAGCGAGCCGCAGCAACCCTCGCCTTCCGCCCGCACCACTTCAATGCCGTGACGGTTCAGCACCCGGATGGCTGATTCGTTGATCGAGGGAGAAAGAATCGGGTTGACGCAGCCGTCGAGCAACGCGACGCGCCCGCGGCGCGTGCCTTCCGCCGGAAAGACGCGGCGCTTGCGGTCCGGCGGTTGCGGCGGCACCCGCAGAGGCGCGAGGCGCAGCATCGCAGCGATGCGCGTGAGCCCGAGGAACGAGAGGACCGGCGCCAGCGGCCGGCCGATCAGCGCCAGCCCAATGGCCAGCCGGAACCGCTCCGGATAGGGAAGCACCGCGGCGAGGAGATCGCGCAGCAGGCGGTCGACGAAAGGGCGCCGATAAGTCTTCTCGATGTGCTCCCGCGCATGGTCGACCAGGTGCATGTAATGCACCCCGGAAGGACAGGTCGTCATGCAGGCAAGGCACGACAGGCAACGGTCAATATGCTACAACCACCTCGCGCGTCGCCGGCTGCTCATGTTCGAGCATCTCCTTGATCAGGTAGATGCGCCCGCGCGGCGAATCGAGCTCGTCATTCAACAGCACATACGTAGGGCAGGTGGCGGTGCAGAAGCCGCAATGCACGCAGCTGCGCAGGATCTTTTCCGATTCGGCGGTCTGCGGATCCGCGAGCTGGGCTAAGCTGAAGCTGGTCTGCATCCTATATTCCCGCCCACATACGCCCCGGATTGAGCACGCCCTTGGGATCGAAGCTCTCCTTCACACGCCGCGTCAATGCGGCAAGGCCGCCGTCCTGCGGCACGAACACGTCCACCGCAGCACGGACCGCGGCGGGAGCGCGGACCAGCGTGGCATGCCCGCCCGCGGCCGCGACCGCGCGGTGCACCAATGCTGCGCTGGCATCCGCCGACGGCAAGGTTTCGACCCAGATCAGCCCGCCCGCCCAGTCGTAGAACACCTGTGCGCCCACCTGTCGCAAGATGGCGGCGGCGACTTCAGCGCCCTTGCTCGGCACCGTGGAAATCCGCCAGAGCGGGCGCTCGGCGGCGCCAGTGGCGGCAAAGGGACAGACATTGCGCAGGCACTGCCAGAAGGCGCGCGATTCGGATTCCGCGAGCAGATCGAGCTCGCCAAACCGGCCCATGAGTTGCGCCAGCGCCATCTTGCGATGGCTGACCGAGGGAGCAAATCCTTCCAACCGAAAGGCCGTCAGGCTGGTCTGGTGGATATGCCCGGGCGCACGCAACGCCACGCCCGCCGGCAGATGCGCCGCGGCCGACACATCGCAAGATGACCCCATCGCCTGAGCCATGGCACCGAGCGCCGCCTGGTCATCGAGGCCAGGCAGCAGCAATGTCTCTTCGGTTTCCGCCCGCGGCAGGGTCTTGATCGTGACGTCGGTGATAACGGCGAGCGTGCCCCAGGAGCCTGCCATCAGCTTGCACAGGTCGTAACCGGTGACGTTCTTCACCACCCGGCCGCCCGATTTGAGGGGCTCGCCACGCCCGGTCACCGCCGAGAAGCCGAGAAAATGGTCGCGCGCGGCGCCCGCCGTGATTCGGCGCGGACCGGAAAGATTGGCCGCCAGCACCCCGCCGATGGTGCCTTGCCCCGCGGGACCGGCCAGCACAGGGCCGTAGTCCATCGGCTCGAAGGCCAGCATCTGCCCTTTGAATTCGACCAGCGTCTCGATTTCGGCGATGGGGGTGCCCGCACGGGCGGAGAGCACCAGTTCCTCCGGCTCGTAGAGCGTAACCCCGGACAAGCTGGAAAGATCGAGCGTGAGATCGGTCTGACTCGGCCGGCCAACCGCACGCTTTGAACCGCCGCCGACGATTTCCAGCGGCTTGTCGCCGTCAAGCGCCCAGCGCACGGCTTCCTCGACCTCCTTGGCGTCGCGGGGTTTCACCGTGTCGGTCATTGAGGTTGTTCTTCGGTCGACCGAAGTAAGAACTGCGAGATCACGGTCGCTGCCTCCGCTGGACGTCTCTGAAGCGCAAAATGCGGTGCGTCGAGGGACGCGACCTCAAGATCGGGACGGCGTTGCTGAAGGGCGCCGGCGACACCCGGAGCCAGCAGCCGATCCTTTGTACCTCTTAGGTAAAGCATCGGCGCCGTAACACGCATGAAATCGCTCTCGGAATCGGCAGAAAGCGCTTCACGCGCCCGACAGGCGAGAACACGGGGTTTTATCTCGCTTAAAGCAGCCCGGACTTCGGAAATCGATTCTTCGGACGCGTCCGAGCCCAGTCCAAAATGCCGAACGAGCCACACCGGCGGTGCAACCCTGAACAGATAACTTCCAATAATTCCCTTCGCCCCGACAGGGATCCAACGGAATGAAGGGCGAATGAAAGTATTGACCAGAACGACGGATTTCAGGCCTTGCGGTTTTCCTGCCGCAGAGTCGAATGGCCACGGGACCGGAGAATGATTCCGCCACCATCGCAAACGGGCGATCAACGGGAAGGCTGTGCTCAGCAAATTCCACGAGCTCGTCGTATCGGTATTCGATGTCTGCAGGATAGGCGACGATTGACGGCATGATTGCGGGAGGAAGGGCGCGAATGAAAGATCGAAAAAGGCGGCCGGTGCCGTCGAACCCGGGAAACAGAAGTACCTTTAGGGGTAAAGGCATGCGCGCACTGGGTTAGAACTAAAACCGCGGAATGTCCGGAAACGGCAGCTTACCGCCGCTGACATGCATTCGGCCAAGCTCGGCACAGCGGTGCAGGATGGGAAAAACCTTGCCGGGGTTGAGCAGGCCCTTGCCGTCGAAGGCGCATTTGAGCCGCTGCTGCTGGTTGAGGTCGGTCTCGCTGAACATCGTCGGCATGAGGTCGCGTTTTTCCACACCGACGCCGTGCTCGCCGGTGAGCACGCCGCCGACTTCCACGCAAAGCTTAAGAATGTCGGAGCCAAAGGCCTCCGCGCGCTCCAGCTCGCCCGGCTGATTGGCGTCGTAAAGAATGAGCGGATGCAGATTGCCGTCGCCGGCGTGGAAGACGTTGGCGACACGCAGGCCGTATTGCTGTGAAAGCTCTTTGATCCGATTCAGCACCGCGGGCAGGCGGGCGCGCGGGATGGTGCCGTCCATGCAAAAGTAATCCGGCGACAGGCGGCCCATGGCGCCGAAAGCCGCCTTGCGCCCCGACCAGAAGAGCAGACGCTCCGCCTCGGAATTGGAAACCTGGCAGGTAACCGCGCCGCATTCGCGAGCAATGGCTTCCACGCGCGCGCAGAGATGGTCGACCTCGGCCTGCGGGCCATCCAGCTCCACGATCAGCAGGGCTTCCACGTCGAGCGGGTAACCGGCGTGGACGAAAGCTTCCACCGCCTGGATGGCGGGCTTATCCATCATTTCCATGCCGCTTGGGATGATGCCGGCGCCGATGACGCGACTGACGCAGGCGCCGGCGTCTTCCGATGAGGGAAAGCCGACCAGCAAGGCACGGGCGGTCTCGGGCCTTTTCAGCAGCCGCACGGTCACCTCGGTGACGACACCGAGCAATCCTTCCGAGCCAGTGACGATGCCGAGAAGATCATAGCCGCCGCTGTCGAAATGGCTGCCGCCGAGTCGGACGATCTCACCGGTCATTAGGACCATTTCGCAGCCGAGCAGGTTGTTGGTGGTCATCCCGTATTTCAGGCAATGCACGCCGCCGGAATTTTCCGCCACATTGCCGCCGATGGTGCAGGCAATCTGCGAAGACGGATCGGGGGCGTAATAGAAACCTTGGTGTGCGACGGCATCGCTGATGGCAAGATTGGTGACCCCGGGCTCCACCACCGCCAGCCTGTTCTCGTAATCGATCTGGCGAATGCGGTTGAACTTCGCCATGCCGAGCAGCACCCCGTCGGCCAGCGGCAGCGCGCCGCCCGACAGCGAGGTGCCCGCCCCGCGCGGCACTACCTTGATGCCGTTCTCGTGGCAGTAACGCAGCACGGCCGCCACCTGCGCCGTCGTCTCCGGCAGCACCACGAGCATGGGAAGCTGGCGATAGGCGGTGAGCCCGTCCGATTCATACGGCCGCATTTCCCGTTCGGTATTGATCACGCCCTCGCCCGGCACGATGGCGCGCAGCGCGGCGACAATGCGGTCACGCCGCGCCAAAACCTCGGTATCGGCTTCGGGCATTTTCATCGCAAAACCCTGTCTCGGTGTGGCCAAACGCAACGAAGCGGCGAATACTGCATTGACATGCGTTGTGATCCTTCGCATCGAAAGCGGCCCACCGCCGTGATCGGCACGAAAGCAAACGCCTGGTTACCTAACCTAGTCGGATTTTCACGGGAGAGACAGACATGCGGCTTTATTCGCTGGCCCTGATTGCCGCCGCCCTTGCCTTGCCGTCAGCCGCCGCGAAGGCGCAGGATCTGGCAGCCGGCGAGCAATCATTCAAAAAATGCCTGCCTTGCCACGCGGTCGGCGACGGGGCGGCCAATAAGGTGGGACCGCAGCTCAACGGCCTCGACGGCAAGAAGGCTGGCACAACCCCCGATTATTCCTACTCCGAGGCCAATAAGAACTCCGGCCTGGTTTGGAGCGACGCGGTGTTCAAGGAATATATCAAGAACCCGATGGCCCAGATGCCCGGCACCAAGATGGCCTTCCCAGGCATCAGGAACGAAACCGAAATCAGCAATCTCTGGGCCTATTTGAAGCAGTTCGGCGCGGACGGTAAGATCAAGTAAGCTGTCTTCCCGGAAGGAGCGGTGCCAATGCCCAAGGACATTGTCGTCAATCTCATGGTTGCCGGCTCACGCGACGCCGCCGCTACTTATGCCGTTTCCGTCGCCAAGACGTTCGACGCGCATCTGGCGGGCATCGCTTTCGCCTACGAACCGGTGCTGCCGGCGATTGTCGGCGGTGGTATCCCGGAATCGGTGATCGAGGAGCAGCGCGAGGAAAACGAAAAAGCGGCGAAGAGCGCGGTTGAGCAATTCGAGGCGACGGCCAAAGACGTAAAGCATGAGACGCGCATGGTGCCTGCCTCTCTGGCCGGCGCTGCCGATACTTTCGGCGAGATCGCGCGGGTGTTTGATCTGGCCATCGTCGGGCAATCGGAACGCGATCGGGTCGGTCCGGAAGAGCTGATTGTGGAAGGCGCGCTGTTCGGCTCGGGGCGGCCGATCCTGGTTGTGCCGGCTGACTATCAAGGCGGTATGCGGCTAGACCGCGTGTTGGTCTGCTGGAATGGCGGGCGCAACGCCGCGCGCGCCACCGCCAATGCCCTCCCCTTCCTGCGGCGGGCCAATGCGGTAGAGATCGTCACCGTCGGCGCCGAGGCGTCAGCCCCCGGAGAAACCTCGGCCGCTGATCTCAGCCGCCATCTCGCCCGCCATGGCATCACGGCGGACGTGAAGCGGATCGAGCCCGGCAACCTGAAAGTCTCCGCCGCAATCTTGAACTATGCAGCCAAAAGCGGTGCCGGCATGTTGGTGATGGGCGGCTACGGGCATTCTCGCTTGCGCGAATTTATCCTCGGGGGCACTACCCGCGGCGTGCTTGCAGCGATGACCGTGCCGACGCTGATGTCGCACTGACCGCCATTACTTGAGCGATTTGGCGAAAGAAGCGATGGTGGCGACGACCTGCCCATCGAGTCCATTGAAGCCGTGATAGGCTTTCGCCTCGCAGGGATCGCCGACGTTTATCCCGCCATCCATCCAGACCACTTTCACCTTGCTGCCGCCCCAGGCCTGAAACGGGGCAACCTGTTCCGGCGGTGTTTTTCGGCAGGCATCCTGGCGGTGGTGGACGACAAGGGTCGGCGGCAGGACCGATGCCGATCCTATCCGGGAGCTAACATCGGAGAGAAAACCGGCGGTCAAAACCAGCCCGTTCGGGCGCGCCGATAGCCCGTTGGGTGCCCGCAGCGTTCCCCGGCTGGTGCCGGCGATCACAACTTTGGGTGCCACGCTGCGCATGTATTCTACTGCAGCTGCGATGTCGGTCCCGGCGTCGATGGTGAGGGTGGCAACGCCGTGGCTCAGATAAGCTTGCCGCGTTCTTACAAGCTGGTTGTTGCGCAACGCGCTGAAGCGGCCGTCAGCTTGAATGTCGAGCCTGCCGTGACCGCCGGGAATGAGTATCACCGCCGCCTGAGCTGAGGAGGGCTTGTTGAGAAGCGCATAGGAGTTACCGATTTTCACCGCGTCCTCTGCCGCGGCGGCGTAAGGCATCACGGCAACCAGGAACGTCATGACGATTGCGCGGTAAATGAACATGCAGACTCCTCCGCTTCGGAAACGATAACGCATTCGCCCAGGCCCTCCCTGGTACACGACGATCGCGGGCCTCACTCGTCCGCCGGTGGCAGCGCCGTCTGCACCACCAGCCCGCGTGCCCTGGCGTCCACAATCCCGAGCGCGCGTAGCGCTAGCAGCGTCAGCGTTTGCACCGCGAGCCGCGACTTGGCGGGGTCATCGGCAGCCGAGGCGAGCGGGCCGATCAGACCTTCCGTCATCGCTCCGACCAGGGCGGCAGCGGATAACGCGGCATCCTGCGCCGGCAGATGTCCGTCATTGATCGCCGCGCGGATCCGCGTCTCGAGCTCACGGGCGATGGACTGGCGGTAGACCAGCCGCACGGCATCCACCTCCGCTTCCACCGGCTCCGTCAGCATCGCCCAGGTGAGACGGCGCGCGCGCAACGCCCGCATGGCGAAGGTCGCAATGGCCGCCGGGAGCGCGGACAGCGCCCCGGGCGCCGCTTCCGCTGCATGCCGCATGGCCGCGCTCTCCTGCTCGGCGACGGCGGTGGCCAGTTCGGCGACCAGGTCGGTCTTGGCCGGGAAATAGCGATAGACGGTACCGGCAGCGATACCGGCCCGCTCGGCCACCGGTGCAATTTGAACCGCCCCCATCCCGCCCTCGTTCGCTGCGAGGCGTGCTGCCGTCAGAATGGCCTCACGCCTGGCGGCGAGCCTGCGGGCAACTTTGTCGGTGCGGCGATAGGCCATGGATTTGCGTGGTTCAAAACTGTGAACCATGATTCACGGCCAGGGGGCAAGCGATTAAACAGCGGGGGTCAGGCCGCGCTTTCGATGACCAGTGGAAACAAAATCAGGCCTGCGGCTGCGGCTCGAGCGGCCCGGTTCCGGGCTCCGGTCGCGGACGGCCCTTGCCAGCCGGCGGTACCGCGGAAGCGCGCGGCGTCAGCGGCTCGATCACCGATTCCCGCACCGGCCGCTTGCCGGCAATCAGATCCTTGATCTCGTCACCTGTCAGCGTCTCGAACTCGAGCAGGCCCTTGGCCAAAATCTCGAGATCCGGGCGCTTGTCGGTGAGGATCTTTTCGGCCTCGGCATAACCGGCCTCGACCAGGCGCCGGATCTCGGCGTCGATCTTGCGGCTGGTTTCCTCCGAGATGTTCTGCGTGCGCGCCACGGAATAACCGAGGAAGACCTCTTCCTGGTTCTCGCCATAGGCCACCGTGCCGAGCTCGGACGAAAGGCCCCAGCGCGTCACCATCATGCGGGCGAGCTTGGTCGCCTGCTCGATGTCGGAGGCGGCGCCAGAAGTCACCTTGTCCTTGCCGAAGACGAGTTCTTCGGCGACGCGGCCGCCCATCATGATGGCGAGGCGCGATGTCATCTGCTCGCGGCTCATCGACAGCTTGTCGCGTTCCGGCAATTGCATGACCATGCCCAGCGCGCGGCCGCGCGGGATGATCGTGGCCTTGTGCACCGGATCGGTCGCCTTGACATTGAGCGCCACGATGGCGTGGCCGCCTTCGTGATAGGCGGTCAGCAGCTTCTCTTCCTCGGTCATCACCAGCGACTTGCGTTCGGCGCCCATCATGACCTTGTCCTTGGCGTCCTCGAACTCGGCCTGCGTGACCATGCGCTTATTGCGGCGCGCCGCCATCAGCGCCGCCTCGTTGACAAGGTTGGCGAGATCGGCACCGGAGAATCCCGGCGTGCCGCGGGCGACGGTTTTCAAATTCACATCGGGCGCCAGCGGCACCTTGCGCACATGCACCTTGAGGATGTGCTCGCGGCCAACAATGTCGGGATTCGGCACGACCACCTGCCGGTCGAAACGGCCGGGGCGCAGCAGCGCCGGGTCCAGCACGTCGGGGCGGTTGGTGGCAGCGATCAGGATGATGCCTTCATTGGCCTCGAAGCCGTCCATCTCGACCAGCAACTGATTGAGCGTCTGTTCGCGCTCGTCATTCCCACCGCCGAGACCGGCGCCGCGATGGCGGCCGACCGCGTCGATTTCGTCGATGAAGATGATGCAGGGTGCGTTCTTCTTCGCCTGCTCGAACATGTCGCGCACGCGAGAGGCGCCGACGCCGACGAACATCTCGACGAAGTCGGAGCCGGAAATGGTGAAGAAGGGCACGTTGGCTTCGCCCGCAACCGCGCGTGCGATCAGCGTCTTGCCGGTGCCCGGAGGGCCGACCAGCAGCACGCCGCGGGGAATGCGTCCGCCGAGCCGCTGGAACTTGCCCGGATCGCGCAGGAATTCGACGATCTCCTGCAGGTCGGACTTGGCTTCGTCGACGCCGGCGACGTCTTCAAAGGTCACGCGGCCATGCGCTTCGGTGAGCAGCTTGGCGCGCGACTTGCCGAAGCCGAGCGCTTTGCCGCCGGCTCCCTGCATTTGCCGCGACAGAAAAATCCACACCCCGATCAGGGCGATGAACGGCAGCCACGACACGAGCAGCGAGACGAACCACGGCACGCTGTCGCCCTGCGGCCGTGCGGTAATCGAGACGCCCTTGCCGTAGAGGCGCTGCACCAGGTTCGGATCGCTCGGCGCATAGGTCTGGAAGCTGCGGCCGTCTGTGAAGGTGCCGTGGATCTCCGGCCCCTGGATCAGCACATCGCGCACGCGGCCTTGATCGACCTCGTTGAGCAGCTGCGAGAAAGAAATGTCCTGGGACGCCGTGCGCTGGCTGGGATTCTGGAACAGCGTGAACAGAGCCAGCAGCAGCAGAACGATAATGACCCAAAGAGCAAAATTGCGGAGGTTCGCGTTCATTAGGCGTCCTTCATGGGCGCGCACAGACACCCAGTGAAACGGTATGCGGGAAGCTTTCGGGCCTGATCCGCTTAACCATGTAGGTATCAGGCATCTTCCTGCCAAGGCAACCAAGCCGATTCTGCAGTTTAGCGGCCGTCCCCGGTCTTTGTTAGCCACCGTCTGAGGCGTGGTTAAGGCATTCGGCGGGGCGGCGCCCGTTCAACCGTGAGCCCTTCCGGGGTCATTGTGACCATCGCCCCGGCCAAAGTGCGGCGAAACCGCCGTTCTTTGGGCTGTTTTGCCGTGATCGGCCGCATGTAGCGCCTCCAGCTTGGCCAACTCCACCGGGCCCTCATTGCCGGCCATTGCGACAGCGCGCCCGAGGAGCCGCAGCGCCACTTCCGCCGGCAGGGCAGCGAAATGGGCGGTCGCCATCTCGATGCGGCTGCCGGAGGCCCAGTTCCCCCGCGCAAGCTTTGCGGCCGCTTCGACGGTTGCCTCCAGCGCCGCCTCGGCACGCCGTAAGCGCCGCGCCAGCACGGCCAACCGCTTGGCATCGAGCCCCTCCTCCACCAGCGTCGGCATCAGTCCGCGCATCCGCACACGGGTGAAATGGGGATCGCGGTTGGACGGATCATCGATGAAGGGAATTTTGGCCGTGTCGCGCAAGCGTCGCGACGAAGGCCGCAGGGACTTTCGGAGGAATCCTTCGAGGCGACCGGGCCTGTGTCAGCGTCTGAGCTCTCCGCAGCCGCGTCGCGCGTCGCGCCATGCCGGAAAGACCTGTGGGACCGCTGCCGCGAAGAAGACGCATCAGGACGGTCTCGGCCTGATCGTCGAGCGTATGGGCGGTAAGGATATGCGATGCGCCGATTTTGGCCGCCGCCTCGGAGAGTAGGCGATAACGCGCCAGGCGCGCTTTCTCCTGCAAGCCGCTCGTCGGCTTCGCTCCGGTCCAGCGTAAGATGCGGTGGGGAACGCCCAGCGAGCGCGCGAGACGGGCGACCTGCTTCGCCTCGGCGGCTGATCCCGCGCGCAGTCCATGATCGACGGTCACGGCAAGGAGTTTCGGCCCACGCCTGCGTGCTTTGCGCCAGCGCGCGGCGAGAAGGAGGAGCGCGGTAGAATCCGGACCGCCCGAAACAGCGAGCACAATGGCCGGCGCTGAAACGAGGTCTGCAAATAAGTCGTTGGCTTCCGTCCGCGAAACCGGCTTCGCAGAAGCCTTAGCAGCGGACACGCTTCTGTTCCGCCGCCACGTTCTTCTTCACATTCGCCGAGGCACTGGCGTATTTGCGGCCGATCTCGCCCCAGGCGGCGCAGGCGGTTTCCTTTTCGCCGAGCGCGGCGAGCGACTGTCCGAGCCGCAGCAACGCCTCCGGCGCTTTCGGGCTGCGGTCGAATTTTGTCGTCACGGCGAGGAAGGACTCGGCGGCATCGCGATAGCGCTGTCTCTGATAGAGGCTCTCGCCGAGCCAATATTGCGCGTCAGGCACACGGGTGTCGCTCGGGTATTTCTTCAAAAAGACGCGCAGGCTGTCTTCCGCCAGTGCGTAGTCCTTGCGTTGCACATAACCGAAGGCGAGATCGAACTCGTCGCGCGGTGTGGCGCTGGGGGGCGCGACGCTGGCTAATTGCGCGCCGCCGGCGGCATTTGGATAGCGCGGCGGCGGGGGCGGAAGCAGCCCTTGCTCGTCCGGCAGCGATGAATTGCCGCCCGCCTGGGACAGATCAAGCGGCGCGCCGGCCGCGCGTCCACCGGGAATACCGATCGGCGCCTGCGGGTCGTTATCGGGCACGGCAATGGTCGACGGCGAGCCAAGTACGCGCGGCGCGCCCGGCGCATGCGGATTTTGCGTCGGATCGAATACGTCGGAGGGGCGGCCGGGTGCGGCCGTAATAACGGGCGGTGGATAATTCTGCGGTCTGCGCATAATTCTGCGGCGGCGGCGAAGCCTGCTGCATCCCGCGCGGCGGTTGCTGATGGACCGGGTAGCCCGCACCGCCGGATCCGACCGCGCCGGATCCCGGAACAACGCCGGATGCGGCAACGGGGCCGGGAGTGGGTCCGGCACCGGGATTTCCCTGCAACGCCCGGACTTGCTGCTCGAGTTGCTGGTTGCGGTACTGCAATTGCTCGATGGTGCCGGTCAACTGACGGATTTGCGCCTGAAGCTGGTTGATCTGCACCGCCAGGTCGGCTTCATCCACGCCGCGCTGTGCCGGCGCTTGTGCGGTAGTGCCGCCGAACAAGTTATCGAAAAAATTGGGCGAGCGGCCCCGCTCCTGCGCAGCCGCGGCTCCCGCCAGGATCAAAATGCTTGCGGCGATAGCCGCCGCCTGAGACGCGCGCGCAAATCCAAGCATAGGTGAAAGCCGAATCCTCTCCCCGGAATTTTCCCCAGCATAGCCCAGGGTGCGTTCAAATTGTGACTATTCACCTGGCGCAGCGAAGCTGCGAACTCGGGTCCATAACTACCCATGAGCTTTACGGATTCCGGGCGCCGCGGGCTGAATGCCCGCGGCGCCCGGAACGACCGAGTCAAATGCGCGCGCTATGACTGCGGCGCGTTCAGCACCGTCACTGCGCGCCGGTTCTGCGACCAGCAGGAGATGTCGTCGCAGACCGCGACCGGCCGCTCCTTGCCGTAGGAGATGGTGCGCATGCGCGACACCTGCACGCCGCGGGCGCTCAGATAATCCCGCACCGTCTGGGCGCGGCGGGCGCCGAGCGCGATGTTGTATTCGCGCGTGCCGCGCTCGTCGGCATGGCCTTCGATGGTGAAGGCATAACGGTTGTATTGCTGCAGCCACTGCGCCTGCTTGTCCAAGGTGGAGCGCGATTGCGGCGTGAGGTCGGTGGAATCGGTCTCGAAGAAGACGCGGTCACCCACGTTCACCACGAAATCCTGCGGACTGCCGGGGGCAGCCGCGCCGGCCACGCCGACGATATCCTCGTTCGGCTTGCTGGAGCAGCCCGCGACAGCCAAGGCTGCGATCAGAAAAGCTGCGATAACGCGCGCGGCCGAAAATACGCATCATCATCCCGGTGCCTCCATTTTGGCGTCGTTGCCGGACCTGCCTCGTCTTAATGGAACTTGGTTAAACGAACGTTCCATCAACCTTGATGAGACCTTGCGACGATCATTAAAAAACCTCTGAAGCTTTGAAACCACTCTCATGGTTAACCAGGCATGAATGCGGCGGGGCGAGTTTCCAAGCGGCGGTTACGAGAGCAGCGGCGACCAGGCCGGATCAGAGGCAAAGGAAGGCGTCGGCACGCGTTGCTCGTTGCGGCCGGAGACGTCTACCGTGAAGAGCGAGGGCCCACCGCCGCCGCCGCCATCGCGGAAAAACATGATAACCCGGCCATTCGGACAGAAGGTGGGGCCCTCGTTGTGGAAGCCCTCGGTCAGGATCCGCTCGCCTGAGCCGTCCGGCTTCATGATGCCGATGCCGAACCTGCCGCCCCCGAGCTTGGTGAAGGCTATGTAGTCGCCGCGCGGCGACCAGACCGGCGTCGAGTAGGACCCTTCACTGAAGCTGATGCGCTGCGCGCCACCACCCTGCGCGCCCATCACGTAAATCTGCTGCGAGCCGCCGCGGTCTGATTCAAAGCAGATGCGCGAGCCGTCCGGCGCGAAGGACGGCGCGGTGTCGATCGCGGGCGTATCGGTCAGGCGCGTGGTTGCCTTCGACCGCAGGTCCATGATGAACAGGTTGGAATTGCCGCCCTGCTGCAAGCTCATGATCACGCGCTGGCCGTCGGGCGAGAAGCGCGGCGAGAAAGTCATGCCGGGAAAATTGCCAACGATCTCGCGCTGGCCGGTTTCAATGTTGAGCAGATAGACGCGCGGATCGCTGCGTCCCGTAGGACATGTAGGTAATTTCCTGCGTCGTCGGACTGAAGCGCGGCGTGAGCACGAGATCGTCGCCGCGGGTGAGATAGCGCACACTCGCGCCATCCTGATCCATGATCGCGAGCCGCTTGATGCGCTTGTTCTTCGCGCCGGTCTCGTCGACGAAAACCACGCGGCTATCAAAATAGCCCTGTTCGCCGGTGATGCGCGTATAGATCGCGTCGGAAATAATATGGGCAACGCGCCGCGTATTCTCGGCGGTGGTGTTGTATTGCTGGCCGGTGAGCTGCTGGCCGGCGAACACGTCCCACAGCCGAAAGTCGGCCTTCACGCGTGCCGCCTCGCGGCGCACGCGGCCGGTCACCAGGGCCTGGGCGTTGATCACGCGCCAGTCGTCGAAGCGTGGCACGGCGTCGACATTGGTGACTTTCTCGATATAGGCGGCAGGATCGATCGGAGCGAAGAGCCCGCTGCGCCGCAGGTTATTGGTGATGACCTGGGTTATCTCGGCGGCGACGGCGGTATCGTCGGGCGTGACCGGAAGGAAAGGCGGGATCGCGATCGGAATCGGCTGGATATTGCCGCGATTGACATCGATACGCACCTGCGCGCTCGACAGTTTGCGCGGCCAAGCCGCTCATTGTTGCAGCAGCAGCACCAGCGCCCAGCAGCAGCAGACGGCGACGGTCGATATCCAGCGGCGCGCATTGCGCGCGCAGAATGGCGTTAGGCTTTTGGTCGCTCAGCTTCACGCCTTCGCCCAGCTCGCATCGAAACCAATGATGACGTCCTTCCATAGTTCGTATTTTGCCGCCGGCAGGAAATTGTAAGGCGCGCACATCTGAATTGCCCGCGTCGCGCTTTCCGCCACAACGCGTCCTATCGGCGAGTTGTGCGCGCTCTCAACCGTTGGGCTCACCGCCAGTGAACCGTCCCTGCGCAACTGCATGCGGACATCCACCACGATATTCGCCGCCTCGTTGCCAGGCGGCAGATTCCAGCATTGTTGGATTCGCGCCCTTAAGGCATCCAGCTCATTCTGCGAAAGCTGTGCGGCGGTCCCGGTTGCTGCGCCGAGCGACGGTGCGCTGTTGAACGTCGCACCGGCCGCCGCCAGCCGCGTCGGATCGCGCTTGTCCAACAGCGCCGCGACCTTGCGCGGATCGAATTTCGGCGGCTGCGGCTCGGGCTTTTTCACCGGCTGCGGCTTGGCTTCGGCCTTCTTTTCCGGCTTCTTTGCATCATCCTTTTTCAGCGCTTCGGCGATCGGATCAACTTTCTGCTCCGGCTCTTTCTTGTCGGCGGCCTTGGTTTCGGTCTTCGGCTCCGGCGGCGCAGCAGCAGGTTTCGGATCGGGCTCTTTCGGCTTCGGCTCGGGCGTGGTTTCCGAAGTCGTCGCGGTGACCTCTTTCTTCTCCACCACTTTGGCGTTGAGATCCTCGACCGGTTTGGCCTCAGCGACCTTCTCGACCAGCGGTTTCGGCTCTGGCTGCGGCGGCGCCTTGTCGACGCCCGCTGTCATCTTGGAGAACTCGTCGGCGGAGATGATGTCCACCGGCATCGTATCGAGCGGCCTGGTTTCAAGCGGACGCGCGAAAGAGACAAGCGCCCATGCCAGCACGACGCCGTGCCCGATCAGCGATATGGTCATCCCCCTCTTCATCGCATCACGACTCTTGCTCGACCTCTGTGACCAGCGCAACACGGCGGAACCCGGCAGAGGATAACCGCCCCATGACCCGCATCACCGTGCCGTAGTCGACCTTGCGGTCGCCGCGGACATAGATGCGCTCGTCCAATCCGCCGCGGCTTTCCGTGATGGCCTTCAGCTTGGCCACCAGTTCGTCCACCGGAATTTTGCTATCTTGCAGAAACACTTCCCCCTGCAGATTGACCGAAACGGTCAGCGGCTGCTTGTCCTGATCCAGGCTCTTAGCCTGCGATTGCGGCAAGTCGATGGGCACCCCGACGGTCAACAGCGGGGCCGAAACCATGAAAATAATCAGCAGCACGAGCATCACGTCCACCATCGGGGTGACGTTGATCTCGCTCATGATTCCATGACGGCGGCGACGCCGATGGCCGCTCGTCGCAATGCCGTTCATCGCCATCGGATCGCCCTCACCCGCGCTCGTCGATCTGCCGCGACAGGATGGCGGCAAACTCGTCGGCAAAGCCCTCCAGACGTTGCGCCTGTTTGTTCACTTCGGAAGAAAACTTGTTGTAGAAAATCGTCGCCGGGATGGCGGCAACAAGGCCGATCGCGGTCGCGAACAGCGCCTCGGCGATGCCGGGGGCCACGACCGCCAGCGAGGTATTCTTCGAGGCGGCGATCGACTGGAAGCTGTTCATGATGCCCCAGACCGTGCCGAACAAGCCGACGAAGGGACCGGCCGAGCCGACGGTGGCCAGCACCAGCAGGCGGCGCTCCATGCGCTCGATCTCGCGCGCGATGGTCACGTCCATCACCTTTTCGATCCGCATCTGCAGACCGGCGAAGGCCCTGTTCGGAGTTTCGAAGCTGCGCTTCCATTCGCGCATGGCCGCGACAAAAAGCGCCGCCATGGAATGCGTCGGTTTGGAAGCGATGGAACGGTAAAGCTCTTCCAGCGACTGGCCAGACCAAAAAGCCTGTTCGAACCGATCGGTGGCCCGCCTGGTGCGTGCGAACAGCAGCACTTTGTCGATCGCGATAGCCCAGACCCACACCGAGCAGATCAGCAGCCCGATCATGACCGTCTTCACCACCCAATGCGCTTGCCAGAACAGGCTGAACAGTGAGAGGTCGGAAGACGTGAGCGGCAGGGCCGACTGCGCAATGTCGGCAGGATTTATAGCTCGTCCTTTCGGCTAGTGTCCCAATCCGAAGTTCGCTTGAACTTGCAGCACCCTCTGAGCGAACTTCGGATTCGAAAGGACACTAGCAACTCTATGAGTTTAGTGTGGTTTTGGTTCAGAAGTTCGCTTCCTGGACTCTGCGGCAAGAAAAGAACGAACTTCTGAACCACCACACTACCGGTTCCCTCGGTCGAGCCCCGGCCGGCGGATGGGGACCTCACTCCAATGGCGGAACGGCGGCATGGCAGCCGACTTTCCGTTAAAACACGCGCCATTTCGCGAAGATCAAAAACGTCCACCACCGACGGCACAGGAAATCCCGCCAAAGGTTGTCCAAACTAGGGCGTCAAACCTCCGCATTCACGCAGGCGAACAGCCGGTCCACGTCGCCGGATCATGCGCTCTAGACAGCGGCATCTATGGTTAAGGAAGGGTTAGCAGGGGGTCTGCGCGCCAGAAAGAAAAAAGCCCCGTCTCCGAAGGAAGGGGCTTTCTTTCTCCCTCTCCCTTGAAGGGGGGAGGGGGTCGAGTGCAGGATCAATCGCCGAGAGCGATCCCCGCCCGGCGCAACGCAGCCAAGCTTGCGCAGGCTGCGTAAACCTGCCTGCGATGCGCCGACCTCCCCTATTCAAGGGGGGTGAAAGAAAGAGCAGCGGTCAGCTCTGCGGCTGCGGAGGGGCGTCCGCAGAACGATTGCGCCGGTCGGCCATGAACTGGTCGAACTCGGCCTTGTCCTTGGCCATGCGAAGGCGCTCAAGAAATTCACGAAATTCCCGCTGTTCCTCCTCGAGCCGGCGCAAGGTTTCAGCGCGATATTCGTCAAAGGCGCGGTTCCCGCTGGAGGGATGCCACGGCGAGCCCATGTAACGTCCAGCCTGGCCCCAATTGAAGCCTCGGGAATGTCCGCAACCCATGCGTCTGCTCCATATCGAATAGGCAAGGGTCGCAAGACCGAGCGGCCACCAGACAATGAATCCCAGGATGATCAGCGCGATCCAGGCGGGCTTACCCAATTCATCGAGTTTATGCGGCGACGGCGGTCATGGGACCCTCACGTGTGAATGTAAATAACATTTACATAACTAGCCTCGGCCCCAACGGCTGTCAATATGGCCTCTGCAAAAAATTTTGCTCAACTCTTGCGTGGCTCGCCGTCGAGAAACCCAAGGCCCCGCAGATAGACCAGCACGCCAGCCTCCAGCAGCTCTTCCGGAGACATCGGAAGGCTGCGGCGCGCCGCATCCCCTCTGCCGAACAGCGAGGCAACACCGTGCGAGAGCGCCCAGATGTGCAGGCTCACCATCAATACCGGCGGCCGGTTCGGCCCGGGCATGGTGCCGAGTAATTTTTCCGTCGCGCCGCGCAGCACGCCGAAGGCGCGATCTCCGGCTTGCCTGAGCTCGGCGTTGGCTTCGTGCGGAATGCCCGCTTCGAACATCGCGGAGTAATAGGCCGGCTCGCTGCGCGCGAAGGCGAGGTAAGCCTTGCCCAGCCGGTCGAAAGCGGTGAAGGGATCGGGACGCCCCTCGTCCCAACTTTTCGCCAGCGCCGTTGCAAATAATTCGAAGCCGCGGCGCGCGACATCCGCCAGCAGTTCATCGCGATCGCGAAAATGCCGGTAGGGAGCCGCCGGACTGACGCCCGCCCAGCGCGCGGCTTCGGCAAAGGTGAATCCCGCGGGACCTTTTTGAGCGATCAGCTCGAGCGCCGCGCGGATCAGGGCCTCCTTTAAATTTCCGTGGTGATAGCCCCGGGATCCCCTGTCGCCATGTTTGGACCAGCTCATGTGAAGAGTTCTTACATGACTCGCTGGCAAGCGTCGACACACCCCCTCCCTTCCCTCCCCCCTTGCCGATCGCGCGTTCACGCCGAAGATCGGCACCATGAAGTGGCGTGGCACAAGTCGGATATATCCGACTTGTGCTGGAGGGTTAGGGTGGGGCTCGCGGCTCCCGCGCATGGCCAGCCGCAGCGGTTTCGGGATCGGCCTGGCGCGTCCGCCGGAAACGAAGGCGACCCGCACGGCGGCTTCGACCAGCACCCCGCCGTCGCGGGTGACCTGCTGCTTCAGCAGGACCGAAGCGCCCTTTACCTCTTGCGGCGAGGTGATGATTTCCAAAAGGTCGCTGAACCGCGCCGGCTTGAAGAAATCGATCTGCATGGAGCGGACAACGAAAGAAAAACCGGGCGCCTCGCTTTCAGTCTGTTCGAACAGCGCGCGCTGATCGGTGCCGAGCAGACGCAGATAGTCGGTGCGGCCGCGCTCCATGAAGCGCAGATAGCTCGCGTGATAGACGCTGCCGGAAAAATCGGTGTCCTCGTAATAGACCCGCACCGGCAGGATGTGGCGGCCCTCGCGGATTTCGCCGGCGATGCCGTGAATGGCGCTATTATTCACCGCTTGAACTCTTCGTCGATGTCCCGTCTGCCGTCGAGCACCCTGACGACGATGATCCGCTCTTTCTCCACGGTGTAGAAAATCACCTGCGCACCGGCCACAAGGCTCCTTACGCCCGCGCCCAACGTTGACCGCTCGCGACCAATAAACGGAAATCGGGTGAGGTTGGCAAACTTGACGTTGATCGTTTCGAGAGCGGCGCGGGCCGCAGACGGACTTCTTTCCGCTAGATAGCCGTGGAACTGCAGCAGGTCCGATCGCGCCTTGTCCGAAAGGAAGACTTTCATGCGCGGTCGTTAGGATCCGCCTTCCCCGCCGCGCGCAAGAACGATTCAAAATCCCATTCCGAAACGCGGTCGCCTTTCACGTCGGCGAGACCTTCCGCCACAGCCTGTTTCAAGGCACGAAACTTTTCGGCCTGCTCGATTAGGTAGGCGACTGCAGGCTCGCGCATCTCTTCCGGCAACAAATCAAGCGCAGCTGCTGCTTCTTTTGATGTCTTTGTCATGCGCGAAACCTTAGCATATTCGGGATACTCGTAAAATGCTGCTTCATCACCGCCACGGCACGTCCTTCTGGTTCGCGGCGTCCCAATTCCTGCCGTCGAAAGCTTTCGGCTTGATCGCGGTGATGTCGATGCCGTCGAGGCAGCGCGCATTGACGTCGATCTTGTCCGGGTCGGAACGCGGCACATAGAAGGGATGCATGCCGCAATGCTTGCAGAAAGTGTGCTGCGCCACGCCGGTGTTGAAGGTGTAAGTGGTCAGGTCGTCCTTGCCGCTGAGCAATTCAAACTGCTCGCGCGGCACGATCAGATGCCAGATGCCCTTCTTGGTGCAGATCGAGCAGTTGCATTCGGTGATGGTGTCGAGCTCGGCGGTGACCGCAAAGCGCACGCGCCCGCAATGGCAACCGCCCTGATAGTTTGCATCGGATTTCTCAGTTCGTCATGCCCGGCTTATGCCGGGCATCCCGCTTATGCACGCACATGCTTGCCTAAGCGGGATGGCCGGGACAAGCCCGGCCATGACAATGGCTAGCTTTCTTCTGTTTCCCAAACAACCCGAACTGCGCGGGGTCGCGCGCGGGCTCGGGCAGGCCGAGATGCTTGAAGGCGTTGCCGGTGAGCAGCCGGCCGCGCGGCGTGCGCTGAATGAAGCCCTGCTGCAGCAGGAACGGCTCGATGATGTCCTCGATGGCGTCGCGCGGCTCCGACAAAGCCGCGGCCAGCGTCTCCACCCCCACCGGCCCGCCGCCGTAGTTTTTCGCGATGGTGATGAGGTAGCGCCGGTCCATGGCGTCGCAGCCGGCGGCGTCGACTTCCAGCTCGCGCAAGGCTTTGTCGGCGGCGGCGCGGTCGATCTTCTCACTGCCGGCCACATGCGCGAAGTCGCGCACGCGGCGCAGCAGCCGCCCCGCGATGCGCGGGGTGCCGCGCGCACGCCGCGCGATCTCGTTGGCGCCGTCCGGCGTCATGCCGATGCCGAGCACGCGCGCGCCGCGGTTGACGATCTGCTCCAGCTCCGCCTCGGAATAGAAATTGAGCCGCACCGGAATGCCGAAGCGGTCGCGCAGCGGATTGGTGAGCAGCCCCGCGCGCGTGGTCGCGCCGATCAGCGTGAATTTTGCAAGATCGATCTTCACCGAGCGCGCCGCCGGACCCTCGCCAATGATCAGGTCGAGCTGGAAATCCTCCATCGCGGGATAGAGGATTTCCTCCACCTGCGGATTGAGCCGATGGATTTCGTCGATGAACAGCACGTCGCGCTCTTCCAGATTGGTCAGCAGCGCGGCGAGGTCGCCGGCTTTCGCGATCACCGGGCCCGAGGTGGCGCGGAAATTCACGCCCAATTCGCGCGCCACGATCTGCGCCAGCGTGGTCTTGCCGAGGCCGGGCGGGCCGACGAACAGCACATGATCGAGCGCCTCGTTGCGCGCGCGCGCCGCCTTGATGAAGACTTCCAGATTGGAGCGCGCCTGTTCCTGGCCGACGAATTCCGACAGCCGCTGCGGGCGCAGCGAGGCTTCCGCGAGGTCATCCTCGCGGCGTTCGGCGGCGACGAGACGAGGAGCATTCATGGGCGTCGCCTTTCTTTACCTCCCCTTGCAAAGGGGAGGTCGGCGCATAGCGCCGGGTGGGGATCATCTTGCTGACATTTGACCCCCTCCCCAACCCTCCCCCTTGCACGGGGAGGGAGATGGATGCGCCTGCGATTTTTCACTTGCCCAATTCCTTCAGCCCGAGCCGGATCAACTGCTTGGTTTCCGCGCCCTCGCCCGCGCTGCGCGCGGCCGCGGCGATGGCGGCGGCAGCCTGCGGATGACCATAGCCGAGATTGACCAGCGCCGAGACGGCGTCCGTCACCGGGCGCGGTGCGCGGTTTTCCTCCAACTGGCCGGACAGCCGCACGACCGCGGGATCGACATCGGCATAAGCAGGCGCCTTGTCCTTTAATTCGGTGACGATGCGCTCGGCAACCTTGGCGCCCACGCCGGGCGAGCGCTGGACGAGCGCCTTGTCACGCATGGCGATAGCGGTGGCGAGTTCCGCCGGCTTGAGCGTCGACAGCACCGCGAGCGCCACCTTGGTGCCGACGCCCTGCACGGTTTGCAAAAGCCGGAACCATTCGCGCTCGAGATCGCTGGTGAAGCCGAACAGCTTGATCTGGTCCTCGCGCACATGGGTCTCGATCGCGAGCGTCACCGCCTCGCCTTGCGCCGGCAGCGCCTGCAGCGTGCGCGCGGAGCAATGCACGAGATAGCCGACGCCGCCGACATCGACGATGATGAAATCCTCGCCGTAGCTGTCGATCAGGCCGCGCAGCTTGCCGATCATCTTCTCCCTCTCCCCGCACGCGGGGAGAGGGTCGGGGTGAGGGGACGTCTCTCAGCGCTCGAACCCAAGAGAGGCCCCCTCACCCGCCGCGCTCCGCGCGTCGACCTCTCCCCGCACGCGGGGAGAGGTGAAAAAAGCCAAGTGCGACTTGCAAACATCACGCTCCTACCTTTGCGCGAAGGACCGCGCTCGTGCGGTGATGCGCGTGACACACGGCGATGGCAAGCGCGTCGGCGGCATCGTGACTCTGCGGATCGGCCTTCGGCAGCAGCACGCCGATCATCATGCGGATCTGCGCCTTCTCGCCATGGCCGGCGCCGACGATGGTCTTCTTCACCAGGTTGGGCGCGTATTCCGACACCGGCACGCTCGCCCGCGCCGGCACCAGCATGGCGATGCCGCGCGCCTGGCCGAGCTTGAGCGTGGCTGCCGCATCCTTGTTGACGAAGGTGGCTTCCACCGCTGCTTCGTCCGGCACGAATTCCTCGACGATGCGAAAAAGCCCGTCATGCAGCGCCAGCAGCCGCCGCGCCAGCTCGGCTTTGTCGTCGGTGGAGACCGAGCCGCAGGCGACGAAAGTCAGCCGATTGCCGTCGATCTCGACGACGCCCCAGCCGGTGCGGCGGAGCCCCGGATCGATGCCGAGGATGCGAATCGGGCGGCGCAGCATGTGCTGTGATAACCCGCCCTCCGTTTCCAGCCTAGTGCCGCCGATTTGAAGTTCCTATGCCATCTGCGGCAAACGCATTTAGGAACTTCAAATCGAAAAGCGGCACTAGAGTCATAAAGTTGCTGGTGCCCCTTTGCTCCGAAGTTCGTGTCAAAGAATGTCGCGACCGGATGACGAACTTCGGAAGCGCGGCACCAGTACCGGCGGCGGGACCCCAAGCCCCGCCCGCGCGTTATCCCAGTTAATAACAAGGGAGCGAACCGATGGATGACACTGGCGGATGGCTTTGGTTGGTAATCGATGTGATCCTGGTGGCCGCGCTCGCCATCGGCATCGCCTATGGCATCCTCGCCTGGCGCCGGCGCCGCAAAGATCCAACGATGGAAAATGTGCGCGATGCGGCGACGCACCGGGCCTACGAGAATAACGAAGCCAACCGGCCCTAGTGTCGTAGTTCAGAAATTCGCTTCATTGTAGCCGCGGGTCGTGCAAGCGAATTTCTGAACCAAACGACACTAGAATCCGTAAGTTTGCTAGTGTCCCTTCGAATCCGAAGTTCGCTCCCGAGGTTGCCGCACAATTGAGCGAACTTCGGATTCGGGACACTAGGGCGTCAGGCGCTCATCTTGGTGACGAGGGCATCCGAGACTTCGAAATTGGCATAGACGTTCTGCACGTCGTCGAGCTCCTCCAGCGTCTCGATCAAGCCGAACAGCTGCTCACCTTTTTCGTCGTCGACCGCAATCGTGTTTTGCGGCTTCCAGAGCAGCGCGGCCTTGCGCGGTTCGCCGAATTTCGCCTCCAGCGCCTTGGATACCCCATTCAGTGAGTCCGGCGTGGTGTAAATCTCGTGGCCGGCCTGGGTTGAAATGACGTCGTCGGCGCCCGCCTCGATCGCGGCTTCCAGCATCTGCTCGGCATCGGCGACGCCGGCGTTGAACTCCACCACACCGACGCGATCGAACATGAAAGACACCGCACCGGTCTCCGCCAGGTTGCCGCCGTTCTTGCTGAAGGTTGAACGCACGTCGGAAGCGGTGCGGTTGCGGTTGTCGGTCAGCACTTCAACGATGACCGCGACGCCGCCGGGACCATAGCCCTCGTAGCGCACCTCTTCATAGTTCTCGGCATCGCCGCCTGACGCCTTCTTGATCGCGCGTTCGATATTGTCCTTCGGCATGCTCTGCGCTTTGGCCGCGAGAATCGCTGCGCGCAGGCGCGGGTTGAAGGCCGGATCGGGCAGGCCGAGCTTGGCGGCCACGGTGATTTCGCGGCCGAGTTTGGCGAAGAGCTGAGCACGGACTTTGTCCTGCTTGCCCTTGCGGTGCATGATGTTCTTGAACTGCGAATGGCCAGCCATGGTCTCACTAGTGTCTGATGTTGATTTGGCCGGTTTTATAGGCGGGCGAAAAGCGGAAATAAAGCAGCGCTATAGGACGGGCTGGAGCGGTTCCGGTATGTAGCGGTAGGCGTCGCCCTGCCTGGCCACATAGCCGAGCCCCGGCCAGGGGAAATGATAGACCGCGATCAAAGTCTTGTCCGCGGCCAGGCGGTCGAGCATGCGCACGCGCGTTTCCGCGCCCTGCTGACCATCGGCGTCGAAGGCAAACGCGGCGCGCGGCTTGAGCATCGACAGGATGTGGTGATGCATGGTGTCGCCGGTGTTGCAGAGGGTCTTTCCCTCCGAGGTGATCATGAAGCTCATGTGGCCGACGGTATGGCCCGGCGTCGCGATCGCCTGGATGCCGGGCAGGATTTCCTGGCCGTCCTTGATGAAGACGATACGCTCGCGGTTCGGCAACAGATGCTTGCGCGCGCCACCGACGAAAGCCTTCATCATGTCGTTGGTGCCCTTGGACTCGTCCGTCCAGAAATCGAACTCCGATTGCGCCAGGTAGATTTGCGCGGCGGGGAAATTGCGCTCGGCTTTTTCCGTCATCAGACCCCAGCAATGATCGGGATGCGCATGCGTCAGTACGATGGCGTCGATGGCGTCGGGCGAAATATCGGCCGCCTTCAGCATGGCCAGCAGCCGTCCGGTCTTGTCGCCCATCATTTTCGCGCTGCCGAGACCGGTGTCGAACAGCACCAGCCGGTTGCCGGTATTCACCGCCAGCGCGTTCTGCTGCAGCAGCAGTTTTTCGCGCGAGAGGAAATTGTCGGCGAGTGCCTGGTCAAATTCCTCCGGCGCGACGCCCCCGAACATCTCTGCCTTCGGTTGGCCGAGATCGAGGGGGCCGTCCGAAATCGCCGTGGCTTCGAAGGCGCCGATCTTGAAACGGTAGAAGGCCGGCGTCTGGGTGTTGCGCATCGGCGCTGCGGCGAGCGCAGGCAGCGGCATTGCGGCAGCAAGACCGGCGGCCGAAACCTTCAGAAGGTCGCGGCGGCTGGGCGAGAGCGAATTGGGCATGGTCATGGCGCACCTCCAATGGAAAGTGGCGCGGAGCCGAGAGATTAACGCAATTCCGGCAGACCGGACTAGGGCCAGAAGTCGGGACGCGCCTCTTCGAGTATTCCGCCGAGCCGCACGGCCGCGACGCGCATTGCGAGGCCGGTAGTGTCATCGGTCTCAACAGCGATGCCGCACAGCGTGGCAGGGCCATGCGGCGGCTCGAATCTGGTAGATGGGATGCGTCGCAGAAAACGGTTGATCGGTTCTTCCTTCGCCATGCCGATGACGGAATCGTAGTCGCCGGTCATGCCGACGTCGGAAACGAATGCGGTGCCGGCGGCAAGGACGCGGTGATCGGACGTCTGCACGTGGGTATGTGTGCCGACCACCAGGCTGGCGCGCCCGTCGACGATAATGCGCCATCGACTGTTTCTCGCTGGTCGCCTCGCAATGCATGTCGATGACGATGACGTCGGCGCCCGATTTCAGCGCGCAGGCGGACAGTTCGCGCTCGACGGCGGCGAAAGGGTCGTCGAGCGGATCCATGAAAATGCGGCCCATGGCGTTGATGACGAGCGCGCGGGCGCCGTTCTTCGCCTCGATCATCGCCGCGCCGCGGCCGGGCGTGCCCGGCGGATAATTGATCGGGCGGATGAGGCGCGGCGCGCGTTCGATGAAAACCAGCGCCTCGCGTTGATCCCAGGCATGATTGCCGAGCGTGATGGCGTCGGCGCCGACGTCGAGCAGCTCCTGATAGATTGCCTCGGTGATGCCGAAGCCGCCGGCGGCGTTCTCGCCGTTGATCACGACAAGATCGAGTTTCCAGTCGGCGATCAACCCCGGCAGACGCTCGAGGACGATGGCGCGCCCGCTGCGGCCGACGATGTCGCCGATGAAAAGAATGCGCATGCTCAGACTCGCCCCGCGCACAACGCGTTCCCTGCCCCACGAATCCCGGGCTTGCCCGGGATTCGCATTTTGATGCGCAAGTCGGGCAGGCCCGACTTGCGTCGGGGGAGGGTTAGGGAGGGGGGTAGAAATTTGCGCTGGCGATTGCGGCTCACCCCCCTCCCGACCGATGCCGGCAAGCCGGCATTGGTCGACCTCCCCCGCAAGGGGGGAGGTGACAAAAACTGTCGCCTTACCAATTTCATGCGCTCACAGTCTGCAATCGATGATCTCGCGCTCGGTTAGCACAAGATCGAGCCGGGCGTCGCGTTCCGTGGCCGGCACGCGAGGGATTTCCTGGACGGCGAAGCCGATGCCAATGGCGACGACGGGCTTGATGCCGCGCAGCCGGGTGATGGTCATGTCGTAATAGCCCGCGCCGTAGCCGATGCGATGGCCGGCACGGTCAAAGGCGGCGAGCGGCACGATCAAAATATCCGGATCGATTTCGGGGGCATCGACTTTCGGCTGGCGGATTCCCCAGACGCCGGCATCGAGCGGGCCGCCGAATTCCCAGGCGCGCATGATCAGCGGCTTGCCGCGCCCCGCCACCACCGGCAGCGCCAGCTTCGCGCCTTCCGCCGCCAGGCGCTTGAGCAGCGGCAACGGATTGATCTCGCTCTTCATCGGCATGAAGCCGGAGACGACAGCGCCGCGCGGTATCGCGACAGGGAACTTGCGCGCGGCGATCGTTTCCGCCGCTGCCTGCCGCTCTGCCGCTGGCAAGGCATCCCGACGCGCAAGCGCTTGGTTGCGGAGCTGTTCTTTTTGTCGGGGAATTTGGTCCGCTGAATCCAAAGCCGTCATCCTGGGTGGCGGTCAGGACTTAGTTTTTCGGTTCAGGAAATGCCACAACCCAATGCTGGCCATAACCCCGGCTGCACCGACCAGACCTTTGTTCGGCTCGCGGCCTTCGTAGTAATAAAGCGCGCTGATCGCGATGATGGCGGCGAAACCCGCGGCGACGCTGTAAACCAGTTTCTGCAGGTCGGTCATAGCGCCCCGCTTCCGAAGTTCGTGATACATCGCCGCATCCCCTGACACGAACTTCGGAAGCAAAGGGGCACTATCAATTTTATGATTCTAGTGCCGCTTTCGATTTGAAGTTCCTATTCGAGCTTGCCGCAGCCCGTGTAGGAACTTCAAATCGGCGGCACTAGTAGGTGCGGAGCCGCTAAGCCGTCAGAGCTGTGATCCCGGGAACCTACATAAGTAGGTGGGCGCCATATGCCCAAGACCAGGGTCAAGGACAGGGACAGCTCCCGTCGAGATCGTAAGGCCCCGGGGAATGTACTCCAACGCACCCCGCAGCCCCGCCCGGCTAATGTAGTGCATATGCGCCGCGAGCGCCACGGCCAGCTGGGCCATTTGCGCGCCTGGAACCACAAAGCGGCAGCGAACAATGGCAATACAGAGGTGATGCCTGGGGGTTGGTGATATAAGCTCGCGACGCAACACGCGACGCCGAAGCGCGGCCGAGCCCATGGATCAACGAACGCTGTCGATGTTAGGCGAGCTTGAGCGCAAGGCGCTGTGGCTCGCCGCCTGGACGATCCATCACGCCAATCATCTGCGCGAGAGCGTGGACGGGATGAAGGTGGGCGGCCATCAGGCCTCGTCGGCTTCGCTTGTCACCATCATGACCGCGCTGTACTTCCACGTATTGCGGCCGCAGGATCGCGTGGCGGTGAAGCCGCATGCAAGCCCGGTGTTTCACGCCATCCAGTACCTGCTGGGGCGGCAGACGCGGGACAAGCTCGCGGCCTTTCGCGGCTACAAGGGCGCGCAAAGCTATCCTTCGCGCACCAAGGACGTCGACGATGTCGACTTCTCGACCGGATCCGTCGGCTTGGGAGTCGCGCAGACGCTGTTTTCCTCGCTGGTGCAGGATTATGTGCGCGCCCATGGCTGGGGGCTGACGCGGCCGGAAGGCCGCATGATCGCGCTCGTCGGCGATGCCGAGCTCGACGAGGGCAACGTCTTCGAGGCGGTCCTCGAAGGCTGGAAACAGGGCCTGCGTAACTGCTGGTGGATCATCGACTATAACCGTCAGAGCCTCGATGCGGTAATCCGCGAGGGCCTGTGGGCGCGCTACGAGTCGTTGTTCCGCGCGTTCGGCTGGGACGTTGTGATTTTGAAATACGGCTCCATGCTGGAGGACGCATTCCGCGAGCCCGGCGGCGAGCGCCTGCGCGACTGGATCGACAAGTGCCCCAACCAGCTTTACTCGGCGCTGGTGTTCCAGGGCGGCGCGGCCTGGCGCCGCCGCCTTCTTGATGATCTCGGCGATCAGGGCGCGGTCACGCGCCTCCTCGAGAAGCGGTCGGATGCCGAGCTGGCGCGGTTGATGACGAATCTCGCCGGCCATGATCTGCCGACGCTGCTGCAGGCTTTTGCGAGCGTCGATCACGACCGTCCGATTTGCTTCATCGCCTATACCATCAAGGGTTTCGGACTTCCCTTCGCGGGTCACAAGGACAATCACGCGGGCCTGATGACCCCGACGCAGATGGAAGCCTTTCGCGAAGCAATGCGGATCAGGCCGGGGCACGAGTGGGACCGGTTCGAAGGGCTGCAAACCTCTCCGGCCGACCTGCAGGCATTCATCGACCAGTCGCCGCTCGCGCCCGACATGCAGCGGCGGCATCGGGCCGTGCCCATCGACGTCCCGGCCGAACTTTCGATGCCGGCGCAAAAGGTGACATCCACGCAGGCCGGTTTCGGGTCGTTGCTCAATGAGATTGCCCGCAGCGCAACGCCGCTTGCAGAGCGCATTGTCACCACGTCACCCGACGTCACCATCTCGACCAATCTCGGCCCCTGGGTGAACCGGCGCGGCCTGTTCGCCCGCGAATCGCTTGCGGACACGTTCAAGAAAGAACGCATTCCCTCGACCTTCACCTGGGAGTTTTCTCCCAAGGGCCAGCACATCGAACTCGGCATCGCCGAGAACAACCTCTTCATCCTGCTCTCCGCGCTCGGCTTGTCCCACAGCATCAACGGCGAGCGGCTGCTGCCGATTGGGACACTCTATGATCCGTTCATCGCGCGCGGCCTCGATGCGCTCAATTACGCCTGCTATCAGGATGCGCGGTTCATCCTGGTGGCGACGCCGTCGGGCATCACCTTGTCGTCGGAGGGCGGCGCGCATCAGTCGATCGGAACGCCGCTGATCGGAATGGCGCAGGACGGACTTGCCGCCTTCGAGCCCGCCTTCGTCGATGAGCTTGCGGTCGTGCTCGCCTGGGCGCTCGCCTACATCCAGAAGGAGAGCGACGGAGAAGCCTCCGAGCGCAACTGGCTGCGCGACGAGACCGGCGGGTCGGTCTATCTGCGGTTGACCACGCGGCCGATCGAGCAATTAAGCCGCGCGCTGACTCCGGAACTGCGCCAGGCGATCATCGACGGCGCCTATTGGCTGCGCCAGCCCGGGCCGAACTGCCAGGTGGTGGTCGCCTATACCGGCGCGGTGGCGCCGGAGGCGATCCAGGCAGTTGGGTTGATGGCGGAGGACCGGCGCGACGTCGGTCTGCTCGCCATCACTTCGGCCGATCGGCTCAATGCCGGCTGGACCGCAGCGAGCCGCGCCCGCGAGCGCGGTCTCGTGCATGCCGCCTCGCATATCGAGCGCCTCTTGAGCGAGGCGCCGTCGCATTGCGGCCTCGTCACCGTGACCGACGGCCATCCCGCTACCCTCGCCTGGCTCGGCGCCGTCCACGGCCATCGCGTGCGCCCGCTCGGCGTGGAGCATTTCGGGCAGACCGGGTCACTTCCCGACCTCTACCGCCACTATGGCATCGAGGCGAATGCCATCGTCGCCGCCGCCCAGGCGATCGCGCCCGGCAAGCCGATCCGCCACCTCAAGGCGTTGCCGTGACGCCATCTCGAAAGAGATGAGATCACCCCATCGCAACTTCGCCGCCGACGGTCTGGTTGAGTTTCTTGGTCAAACCTTCGATGCGGGCGGCAGCTGAGTTGAAAGCGGCGACCAGAGCGGCCTGTGTCATTTGGCTACGGTCGGCGGCCATTACCCGCGCATCCTTCAGCCCGGCCAGTTCCTGCTCCAGCCGGCGGATGGTCTTGCCGGCCTCGGCCAGTTCATCGGCGACCGTCAGCGCCGCCATGACCGTGAGGCGCGTGTCACCTACTTCGCCGAAGCTCGCGCGCAATTGCGCGATGCGCTGATCCAAATCCTGCGAGAGCTTGAGCAGATGCTCCTCTTGCCCGTTCTCGCAGGCCATCCGGTATTGCCGCGCATTGATGGTAACATTCACTTCGGACATCGGGAGACCTCATCATCGGCGTTCTTGGCCATCAATCACCGCGCGGATGCCGTCCATCGCCACATCAATGCGGCGAGCGATCTCACGGTTGATGGTCTCGATCTCGCGCGACCGCGCGGTCACGTCATCCAGTTCTGCAGTGAGGCGCGAGCGGTCGGCGCCCAGCGCATGCAATTGCGCGCCAAGCGATTGTCCGTCCGCGATCTGCTTCGTGGCGGCGCTCGACCGCGGCTTCCAGCGCGTCCAGCGCTTGCGAAAGGCGCTTGGTCGCGCCGTCGATCGCAGCCGTATCTGCCATGGGCCCAAATCCCCCGGTTGCCGGCTCTCGCGCCGATTCCTCTCGGAATTTCTTGTTTCGGCAAGCGCTTAGATCGGGAATCTTACGTGTTGCCGTATCGCGGCGTCAATCACCCGCGCCGACTTGCGCGCTGTCTTTTCGTCGCGCCTGTGCATGGCCCGGATTTACAGCACCGCCTTGGTTTGATTTGCCTTTTTCACGTGCTATCCCACTTCAAAGGATGGCCTTCCCATGAATGCACAATCTTCGTCGGCAGCAACGGTCGCCGCTTCGCAGCCGGACCGCTCGGCCGGAACACCGGCTGTGAGCCGCGCAGAACACGACCGCATGGCCAATGCCATCCGCGCGCTGGCGATGGATGCGGTGGAACAGGCCAAATCCGGACATCCCGGCCTGCCGATGGGCGCGGCGGATATCGCCACGGTCCTCTTCACGCGCTTTCTGAAATTCGATCCCGCCGACCTGAAATGGCCGGACCGCGATCGCTTCGTGCTGTCGGCCGGGCACGGCTCGATGCTGATCTACGCCCTGCTCCACCTGCTCGGCGCTGACAGCATGACGATCGAGCAGATCAAGAACTTCCGCCAGATCGGCTCGGTTACTCCCGGTCACCCGGAGAGTTTCATCACACAGGGCGTGGAAACCACCACCGGCCCGCTCGGCCAGGGCCTCGCCAACGCGGTCGGTATGGCGATCGCGGAACGGCACCTGGCGGCGGAATTTGGCGATCTGGTGGATCACCGCACCTATGTGCTCGCCTCCGACGGCGACCTGATGGAAGGCATCAGCCAGGAAGCGATCGCGCTCGCCGGGCATCTGAAGCTCAACCGGCTGATCGTGCTGTTCGACGACAACGGCATTTCCATCGATGGCCCGCTGTCGCTCACCGACAGCGTCGATCAGGTGAAGCGCTTCGAAGCCTGCGGCTGGTCCGCGATGCGCGTGGACGGTCACGATCCGCAAGCAATCGCCGCGGCGATCCAGCGGGCGCAGCTGTCGGACAAGCCAACGCTGATCGCCTGCAGGACCACCATCGGATTCGGCGCGCCGACCAAGGCGGGCAAAGCCAGCTCGCACGGCTCGCCACTCGGCGCCGAAGAAATCATCGGCGCGCGCAAGGCGCTCGGCTGGAGCGAAGCGGCCTTCGAGATTCCCGCCGACATCCGCGACCGATGGCGCAAGGCCGGCAGGCGCTCGCAGGAAATGCACGCTGCCTGGAAAAAGAAAATCTCTGCGCTCGAGGCCGGCAAGCGCGCGGATTTCGAGCGGCGCATGCGGGGCGAGATTGCTTCCGACAAGCTGGGTGAAGCCGTGCAGGCGGTGAAGAAGCGCCTTGCCGATGCGCCGAAGGAAATCGCCACGCGCACAGCGTCGGAACTCGCGCTGGAGGCTCTCATTCCGATAATTCCGGAAATGATTGGCGGCTCTGCCGATCTCACCGGCTCCAACAATACCAAGACCAAGAGCATGCGGGTGATGTCCGCTGCCGACTATGGTGGGCGCTTCATTCATTACGGGATCCGGGAGCATGCCATGGCCTCGGCCATGAACGGCATGACTTTGCACGGCGGCATCATTCCTTATTCCGGCACTTTCCTGGTTTTCTCCGATTACAGCCGGCCTGCGATCCGCCTCGCGGCTTTGATGGGCGCTCGCGTCATCCATGTGATGACGCATGACTCCATCGGCCTCGGCGAGGATGGGCCGACCCATCAGCCGGTCGAGCATCTCGCCGCGCTGCGCGCGATTCCGAATCTGCTGGTGTTCCGCCCGGCCGACGCGGTGGAGACTGCGGAATGCTGGCAACTCGCATTGGAAGCGAAGGACAGCCCGAGCGTGCTGGCACTGACGCGGCAGAACCTGCCGCAGGTTCGCCTTCGTCACGACAAAGACAATCGCTGCGCGCGGGGCGCCTATGAAATCGAGCCGGCGGAAGGCAAGGCCCAGGTTTCCCTCTTCGCCACCGGCTCGGAAGTCGCCATTGCGCTGGAGGCGCGCAAGCTCTTGGCGGCCAGGGGCGTCGCTGCCCGCGTGGTATCGGTGCCTTGTTTCGAACTGTTCTTCGCCGCACCCGACGACTATCGCGAGGCCATCATCGGTACGGCGCCGGTTCGGGTCGGCATCGAGGCCGCCGTGCGCCAGGGCTGGGACGCCATCATCGGCAGTGACGGGCTGTTCGTCGGCATGACGAGCTTCGGCGCCAGCGCGCCTTACAAGGACCTTTACAAGCATTTCGGCATCACGCCGGAGAAGGTCGCCGAAACGGCATTGAGCCGATTGGCAAAGACTTGATGCTGCTGGCGGGATAAATAAGTTGGCGTCATGCCCCGCGGAGGCGGGGCATCCAGTAACCCCGGCGGTTTAGACTTCAAGGAACGCCCGCGTTTACTGGATCGCCCGCCTTCGCGGGCGATGACAAGCACAATCGCGTTGGAGGAGATTGAAATGACCGTTCGTGTTGGGATCAACGGCTTCGGCCGCATCGGCCGCAACATCCTGCGCGCCATCATCGAGTCAGGGCGCAAGGACATCCAGGTCGTCGGCATCAACGACCTCGGGCCGGTGGAAACCAACGCGCATCTGTTGCGCTACGACAGCGTGCATGGCCGCTTCCCGCGCGAGGTGACGGTCAAGGGTGACAGCATCGATTGCGGTCTCGGCCCGATGAAGGTAACCGCGATCAAGGATCCGGCTCAGCTTCCCTGGAAGGAACTGGGCGTCGACATCGCGCTGGAATGCACCGGCATCTTCGCCACCAAGGAAAAGGCGGCTGCGCATCTGACTGCCGGCGCCAAGCGCGTGATCATCTCGGCGCCCGCCGAAGGCGTCGACATGACGGTGGTCTACGGCGTCAACCACGACAAGCTGACGAAGGATCACAAGATCATCTCGAATGCCTCCTGCACCACGAATTGCCTGGCGCCGGTGGCGCAGGTGCTCAACAACGCCGTGGGGATCGACAAGGGCTTCATGACCACGATCCATTCCTATACCGGCGACCAGCCGACCCTCGACACCATGCACAAGGACCTCTATCGCGCCCGCGCCGCGGCGCTGAACATGATCCCGACCTCGACCGGCGCGGCCAAGGCGGTCGGCCTGGTGCTGCCGGAACTCTCCGGCAAGCTCGACGGCGTCGCCATCCGCGTGCCGACGCCGAATGTCTCGGTGGTGGATTTCAAATTCGTGGCGAGCAAGGCAACGAGCAAGGACGAGATCAACGAGGCGATCAAGCGCGCATCGGAGCAGCAGCTCAAGGGCATCCTCAGCTATACCAATGAGCCCAATGTCTCGTCGGACTTCAACCACGATCCGCATTCCTCGATCTTCCACATGGACCAGACCAAGGTGATGGACGGCAATTTCGTGCGGGTGATGTCCTGGTACGACAACGAGTGGGGCTTCTCCAACCGCATGGCCGACACCTCGGTGGCGATGGGGAAGCTGATCTGATTCAGCGGCCTCGTCCTTCGAGACGCCGCGCTTCGCGCGGCTCCTCAGGATGAGGAGATAACCGCTTTCCCCTCATCCTGAGGAGCGCCGCAGGCGCGTCTCGAAGGATGAGCCCCGTTGAGAAGCTGATGGCCAATTTCCGCACTCTCGATGACGCCGAGCTGAGCGGCAAGCGCGTGCTGCTGCGGCTCGACCTTAACGTTCCGACCGAAAACGGCGAGGTCACCGATACGACACGGCTGGAGCGCGTCGTGCCGACCATCCGCGAGATCGCCGACAAGGGTGGCAAAGTCATTCTGCTCTCGCATTTCGGCCGGCCGAAAGGACGCGACGCCAAGAACTCGCTTAAGCCGGTGGCAGCGAAGCTTGCGGAAGTGCTGGGCCGTCCTGTCGGCTTTGTCGACGAATGCGTCGGCGAGCGCGCCGAAGCGGCGGTCAAAGCGATGAAGCCGGGCGAGATCGTCTGTCTTGAGAACACGCGTTTTCACCCGCAGGAAGAGAAGAACGATCCCGCCTTCGTCGAGCAGCTGGCGCAGCTCGGCGACATCTATGTCAACGACGCCTTCTCCGCCGCGCACCGCGCGCATGCCTCGACCGAAGGGCTGGCGCACAAACTGCCGGCCTATGCCGGGCGCGCCATGCAGGCCGAGCTGGAGGCGCTGTCGAAAGCGCTGGAGCAGCCGCAGCGTCCCGTGACCGCGATCGTCGGCGGCGCGAAGATTTCCACCAAGCTCGATCTGCTCGGCAACCTCGCTCAAAAAGGTGGACATGCTGATCATTGGCGGCGCCATGGCGAATACCTTTCTGCTTGCGCAAGGGCGCGGCGTCGGAAAATCGCTGGTTGAGCGGGATCTGGTCCCGACCGCGCAAGAAATCCTCGCCAAGGCCAAAGCGGACAATCGTGAAATCCTGCTTCCGGTGGACGCGGTGGTGGCCCGCAAGTTCGAAGCGCATGCGCCCTCGCGTGTGGTTGACGTCGCCGGGGTCGCGGACGATGAGATGATCCTCGACATCGGTCCCGCGCAGCATCGAGCAGGTCGCTTCCGTGCTGGCGCGCAGCAGGACGCTGGTCTGGAACGGGCCCTTCGGCGCTTTCGAGATGGAGCCCTTCGATACCGGGACGGTGGAGGCGGCGGAGGCCGCGGCCGAATTGACGCAGGCCGGCAAGCTCGTTTCGGTTGCGGGCGGCGGCGATACCGTGGCCGCACTCAATGCCGCCGGCGCGGCGGACCGCTTTACCTATGTCTCCACCGCGGGTGGGGCCTTCCTGGAATGGATGGAAGGCAAACCCTTGCCGGGGGTGGAGGCGTTGAGGGTAAAATGACTTCTGCTCCCTCCCCCGCCTGCGGGGGAGGGTTGGGGTGGGGGCATGTACATGCGAGGAAAAACCCCCTCCCGACGATCGCTTCAGCTCGTCGACCTCCCCCGCTAGCGGGAGAGGTGAAAAAGAAAAGCGAACGCAGGGCTGCCCACATGAGGAAAATCCGATGAATCTCGCCGAATTGAACAAAATCGCCCAGGCCATGGTCGCTCCCGGCAAGGGCATCCTCGCCGCCGACGAGTCCTCGGGCACGATCAAAAAGCGCTTCGACGCCATCGGCGTGGAATCCACCGAGGATAACCGCCGCGACTACCGCGAGCTGATGTTCCGGTCGAAAGACGCCATGTCGAAATACATCTCCGGCGTCATCCTCTATGACGAAACCATCCGGCAAAAGGCGAAGGACGGCACGCCGCTGGTCAAGGTCATCGAGCAGGCCGGATCGATCCCCGGCATCAAGGTCGACAAGGGCACCAAGCCGCAACCATTTTGCCCAGGCGAGGTGGTCACCGAAGGGCTCGACGGGCTCGGCGAGCGGCTCGCGGAATATCGCAAGCTTGGCGCCCGCTTCGCCAAGTGGCGCGCCGTCTACGACATCGGCCAGGGCATTCCGAGCTATGCCAATATCCGCGCCAACGGTCATGCGCTCGCGCGCTATGCAGCGCTCTGCCAGCAGGAAGACATCGTGCCGATCGTCGAGCCGGAAGTGTTGATGGATGGCGGGCACGACATCGACACCTGCTACATGGTGACGGAGTTCGTGCTGAAGGAAACCTTTCAGGAGCTCTACTACCAGAAGGTTCCGCTCGAAGGCATGGTGCTGAAGCCCAACATGGTGGTGCCGGGCAAGAAGAGCGGCAAGCAAAGCTCGGTGCAGGAAGTCGCGGAGAAAACCGTCAAGCTCCTGAAGGCCTGCGTGCCAGGCGCCGTGCCGGGCATCGCCTTCCTGTCGGGCGGCCAGTCGGACGAGGAAGCCACCGCGCATCTCGATGCCATGAACAAGATCGGCGACCTGCCCTGGAAGCTGACCTTCTCCTATGGCCGCGCGCTGCAGCATGCGGTGCAGCAGACCTGGAAAGGCAAGAGCTGAGAACGTCGCCGCCGCGCAGCGCGCCTTCGCGCATCGCGCCGAGATGAACGGCCTCGCCGCGCTCGGCAAATGGCAGAAGGATCTGGAGAAGAAGGCGGCCTAGCGCGTGATCCCGAAAAAGCCTGCTCCGGACTCGATCCGCGCGGCATCTTGGCGAACCGGGTTTTCGGAAGCAGATCATCGCGCAACCCTAGCCAGTCTCGCCTGCGCGGCGCGCTCGGCGTCGAGCATGAAGTCGCGCGTGATCGGGACCGCATCGCGCGTCTTCGCCAGCAGGAGCTGGAACACCATGTGCGAGCCGTGCAGGAATTCCAGCTCCACGGCGGAGAGATACCATTCCCACATCCGGCAGAAGCGCTCGTCATAGATGCGCTTGGCCGCTTCGCGGTTGGCGGCGAAGCGTTTTCGCCAGTGCTGGCAGGTGTAGTAATAATGCAGCCGCAGGATTTCGTTGTCGGCCACCCATAATCCGTTGCGCTCGGTGGCGGCGAAGACTTCCGACAGCGACGGCACGTAAGCTCCCGGGAAAATATATTTGCGGATGAACGGCCCGGTCGTACCCGGCACCGACATGCGTCCGATGCAATGGATGAAGGCGTAGCCGTCATCCTTCAGCAGGTCGCGCACCGTCCAGAAATATTCGTCGAGATGGCCGATGCCGACATGCTCCATCATCCCGACCGAGACCACGCGGTCGAACTTGCCATCCAGCTTGCGGTAGTCGAGCTCGCGGAATTCCACCCGGTCGGCGACGCCCGCCTCCTGCGCGCGCTCGCGCGACACCTTCAGCTGCTCGGGCGAGACGTTGATCGCGGTGACATGCGCGCCGGTCTCGCGCGCAAGATGGATGGCGAAGCCGCCCCAGCCCGATCCGATCTCCGCGACCGTCATGCCGGGTTTCAGTTGCAGCTTGCTGGTGGCGTGAATGAGCTTGTTGCGCTGCGCCTGTTCCAGCGTCTCATGTTCGGGATCGCGGAAATAGGCGCAGGAATATTGCATGTCCTTGTCGAGGAAGAGCCGGTAGAGCTCGCTCGATATGTCGTAATGATGCCGCGCATGCTTGGCCGCCTCCCCGATCGGATTGGCCTGATGCCAGCGTCGCAGCGCGCGCCAGATCTTTCGCATCACCTTCTGCGAGCCATAGCTGTAGAGCGCGGAGCGATTGACCGAGAACAGCATCAGGAAATCATGGACGCCGCTGCCCTCCTCGAAGGTGAGCTTGCCGTCCATATAGGCTTCGGCCGCGTAAAGCTCCGGATTGACGAAGAGCTTCTTCTCCAGCGCGCGATCGTGCAGGCGCGCGGTAACCGCAGGTCCCGGCTGCTGCCCGCCGAACACATGCAATTGCCCGTCGGCGTCGTAAAAGCGCAGGCTTCCCTTCTTGATGAATTTTGTCAGCAGATTGGAAAGCAAGCGCATGAAATTTCCTCGCTAGCGGCGATTGATGTCGCAACGGGCAATTTCAGCCGTTGCTCCTCGATAGTCAAACCTCGGAGAGCCCGCCTGAAGGAACGGAATTGCGCAGCATTGAGTTACCGCGCATGAGCCGCAAGCACGAGCAAGACCTCGACGAGCATCTGGAACGTCTTGAGGGCAGGCTGCCGGGATGGGCGGCGAAATTCGTCGGTTGGCTTTGGCAGCCCAATTCGCGCTGGCTCCGCCTTCCACTCGGAATTTTCCTGATCCTCGCCGGAATTGTCGGCTTTCTGCCGATCCTGGGGTTCTGGATGGTTCCGCTCGGCTTCATCGTGATCGCAAAGGACTTGCCGCCCCTGCAGCCGGCGCTGGTGCGCGTCCTGGATTGGGCCGAGCGCAAATGGCAGGCCAAATAAGCCAGCTGAACCACGGCGAGCCCAGTCAAACTACCGCCGGATTGCGCTGGCATAGGGGGCGCCATGTCGTCGAAAGCTCAAACGGAAAGCGAGCGCCCGGCCCCGCGCCTTTATCTGGTGACGCCGCGGGTCAAGGACGCGGCGGCCTTCGCGCGCGCGCTCGAGCCTGCGCTGGCTGCGGCGGATATTGCTGCGGTGCTGCTGCGGCTCGAGCCGGGCGGCGAATCCGAGCTGGTCGAACCGTATCAAGCTGCTGGCGCCACTTGCGCAGCGCGCGGGCGCAGCGCTGGTGCTGGACGGCAATGTGGATCTCGTCGCACGCTCGGGCGCCGACGGCGCGCATCTGACCGGGATCCATGCATTGGAAGGCGCGATTGAGCGGCTGAAGCCCGATCGTATCGCCGGCGCTGGCGGCATGACCACGCGCCATGACGCCATGCTCGCCGCGGAAGCCGACGCCGATTACGTCCTGTTCGGCGAGCCGGATCTCAACGGTGAGCGTCCCAGCCTGAGCGCCATCGAAAACCGCGTATCCTGGTGGGCGGAAGTTTTCCAGCCGCCCTGCGTTGCCTATGCGACAAGCCTTGAGGACGTTGCGCGCACTGGCCGCGGCCGGCGCCGACTTTGTGGCGGTGACGGATTTTATCTGGAACGACCCGCGCGGCCCTGCCGCTGCTGTGAGCGATGCAGCGCAGCGGCTGCAGCAAAAGGAAGCCGCGAAATGAGCGCGCGCGTATTTGCCGTGCTGTTGCACCGCGATGCTTGCCATGCCCGCGCAGGCGCAGACCAAGCCGCCTGCCAAGCCCGCGCCGAAAAGCAAGGCAGCACCGGCGCCGAGCCTGCCACCGGAGGGCGACATCGCCTATGGCGCCTATCAGCGCGGGAATTATCTCACCGCGTTGGTCGAAGCGACCAAGCGGATGGAGGAAAAGAACGATCCGAAAGCGATGGCGTTGCTGGCAGAGCTCTATGCCAACGGCCTCGGCGTCTCGATGAACGACGCCAAGGCTGCTGAATTGTATCAGCGCGCCGCCGACCGCGGCGATCGCGAAGCAATGTTCCAGCTGGGACTCATGCGCTACAGCGGGCGCGGCGGAAAACGCGATACGGCCGAGGCGGCCAAGCTTTTCGCCGCGGCGGCCAAGCTCGGCTCTCCACCGGCAGCCTATAATCTTGCGTTGCTTTATCTCGAAGGCCAGGTATTCCCGCAGGATTTCGCGCGCGCCGCCGAGCTGTTCCGCGCCGCCGCCGGCGCCGGCAGCCCTGAAGCGCAATACGCGCTCGCGACGCTCTACAAGGAAGGGCGCGGCGTAGAAAAAGATCCGCGCGAAATCCGCGCGCTGGCTTGCCGCCGCGGCTGCCGGCGGTCATCGCGACGCCGAGGTCGAATATGCCATCGCTTTGTTCAACGGCAACGGCGTCGCCAAGGATGAAGCGAAAGCAGCGGCGATTTTCTTAAAATCGGCGCGAATGGGAAACCCGGTTGCGCAGAATCGGCTGGCGCATATCCTGTTCCGCGGGCGCGGGCTGCCAGCCGATCTAGTGCAGGCGGCGCGATGGCACCTCGTCGCCAAGGCGGGCGGCAATGGCGATGTCATACTCGACGATCTGGTCGCTCAATTGAAGCCGGAGGATCGTGCCGCCGCGGAGAAGGCCGCCAAGTCGTGGTCCAACGATCTCGCCGCGCGGCCTTGACGGAACCTGCGGCGACGGGCACAGGACCAATTCCTCGTCATGCCGCGCGAATGCGGGGCATCCAGTATTCGCTAACGGTTGCGCGTCTTACGCGCACCGGGATTACTGGATCATCCGCCTTCGCGGATGATGTCATCCAACAGGCGATTCACATGCTGCATTCCGCCCTGCTCAATGTCATGGTCAAGGCCGCACGGCTTGCGGGCCGCACGCTCAAGCGCGACTTCGGCGAGGTGGAACATCTGCAGGTCTCGCTCAAGGGGCCGGCCAATTTCGTCACCGCCGCCGACCGCAAGGCGGAGGAAATCCTGCGCGAGGAGCTCGCCAAGGCGAGGCCAGGCTACGGCTTTGTCGGCGAGGAGACCGGCCGGCATGAGGGCAGTGACGCGACGCATCTCTGGATCGTCGATCCGCTCGACGGCACCACGAATTTTTTGCACGGTCTTCCGCAATTCGCCATCTCGGTGGCGTTGGAGCGCGAGGGCGCCATTGTCGCGGGACTGATCTACAATCCGGCGACAGACGAGATGTTCTTGGCCGAGCGCGGCAAGGGCGCCTTTCTCAACGACAAACGCCTGCGCGTCGCCGGACGGCGGCGTCTCGCCGACAGCGTGATCTCCTGCGGCTTGCCTCATCTCGGGCGCGGCGATCTGGAATTGAACCGCCGCGAAATGGCCGCGGTGCAGGAAAAGGTGGCTGGATTGCGCCGCTTCGGCTCGGCCGCGCTCGATCTGGCATTCATCGCCGCCGGGCGATTCGACGGCTACTGGGAGCGCGGTTTATCGCCCTGGGATATGGCGGCCGGTATCCTGCTGGTACGGGAGGCGGGCGGCTATGTCACCGACCTGCAGGGCAAGGACGCCATGCTGACGACCGGAGATATCATCGCCGGCAATGAGATAATCCACCGCGATTTGCTGGGTGCCCTGCGCGCCGTGGGTCACGCCGGGATTAATTCCGCCACGATTTGACGGTTTCTAGCCGGGATTGCGGCAAGGCTGTTATTTTCTTTCGGTGTGCCTGTGCCATAGTGGGGTCGACCTCCAGCGTTGAATTGACAAGCATGGCTCAAGACGTCGATCTACTGAAGCTTTCATCACCGCGCATCTTTCTTGTGCGGATATTCGTGTTCTTGATTCTCTGTGCACTGATCGTGGTCGTGCTGCACAAGCAGATCTGGGTCGCCTTTCTCGCCAATCCGGGACTTAACGCGGTCATCATCGGTGTTTTGCTGGTCGGCATCCTGCTCGCCTTCCGCCAGGTAATCCGGCTTTATCCCGAGGTCGCCTGGGTCAACAGCTTCCGTATCGCCGACCCCGGTCTGGCGGTGGACCGGCCGCCGGTGCTGCTCGCGCCGATGGCAGCCATCCTGGGCGACCGGATCGGACGCATGGCGATGTCGGCGCAATTGATGCGCGGCATTCTGGACTTCGATCGCGACCCGCCTTGATGAAGCGCGCGACATTTCGCGCTACATGACGGGTCTGCTGGTGTTCCTCGGGCTGCTCGGCACCTTTTGGGGCTTGATCGAAACCGTCGGCTCCGTGGGCCGGGTGATTCAGGGTCTCAGCATCGGCGGCGACGCAGGCTCCATGCTCGACGCCTTGAAGGAAGGTCTCGCCGCTCCCTTGAGCGGCATGGGGATCTCCTTCTCGTCCTCGCTGTTCGGGCTCGCGGGCTCGCTCGTGCTCGGCTTCCTGGACCTGCAATCGAGCCAGGCGCAAAACCGCTTTTACATCGACTTGGAAGATTGGCTCTCGACCACCGTGCACGACCTTTCGACCGAGCCCGGCACACCAGTGGGCGGCGAGGTGCGCAGCGCGATCGAAAAGCTGCGCGATGCCGTCGCGGATGCCGGATCCGGCAAGGCGGCAACCGCGGCCATGGCCAATCTCGCCGAGGCGATTCAAGGCCTCGTGCATCATATGCGCACCGAGCAGCAGATGATCCGCGACTGGGTGGATTCGCAGGCGGAACAACACCGCGACATCCGCCGGCTGCTGGAAATGCTGGTGCGCGAGAACGTGCGCAAGTAGGACGTCATGGCACTGGCTCGCAGATCGCGCGGCGACACCGGCATGAATTACTGGCCGGGCTTCGTCGATGCGCTGTCGACGTTGATTTTGAGCGTGATCTTCCTGCTTTCGGTATTTGTCGTCGTTCAGTTTTTCCTGGCGCAGGAAGTCAGCGGCAAGGACACCGCTTTGCAGCGGCTGAACGCACAGATCGCCCAGCTCTCCAATCTGCTGTCGCTGGAGAAGGCCGGCACGATCGATCTCGAGCAACAGCTCGCGCAGTTGCGCGCCGGCCTTGCCAGCGCGGAAACCGAGCGCGACCGCCTGAAAGGAGTAGCCGACGCCGCGAGCGGCACCGCCGCGGCACAGGGTCAAGTCAAGCAGCTGAGCAGCGAACTCGACACGCAAAAATCGCTGTCCGCCCGAGCGCTGGCACAGGTCGAGGCGCTCAATCAACAGATCGCGGCATTGCGCCGCCAGCTCAGCGCGCTGGAAGCGGCGCTCGACGTCTCCGGCCAGCGCGAGAAAGAATCCCAAACGCGGCTGGCGGAGCTCGGGCAACGGCTCAATGTCGCGCTCGCCCAGCGGGTGCAGGAACTTTCACGATATCGGTCGGATTTCTTCGGCCGACTGCGCCAGATCCTGGGTAACCGGCAGGATGTGCGCATTGTCGGCGACCGCTTCGTCTTCCAGTCGGAAGTATTTTTTGACGCCAGCCAGGCTGCGCTGAAGCCGGAAGGCATGTCCGAGCTCGATACCGTCGCGAACGCGTTACTCGACTTGGAAAAGCAGATCCCCTCCGACATCGCCTGGGTGATGCGCGTGGATGGCCACACCGACGTGCGGCCGATCTTCACCGCGCAATTCCGTTCCAATTGGGAGCTTTCCGCGGCGCGCGCGATTTCGGTCGTGCAGTATCTGATCAGCAGGGGGGTCTCGCCGCAGCATCTGGTGGCCGCCGGCTTCGGCGAATTCCAGCCGCTCGATACCGCGCCGACGGAGGCCGCCTTTAGCCGCAACCGACGCATCGAACTGAAGCTGACGGAGCGGTGAACCAGGAGACGCCGAGGCTTCGGCCCTACACCGCGGCCGACGAAGAGCCGGCAATCGCGCTCTGGCTTCGCAGCTGGCAGCAAGCCTATCCGGACATCGACTTTGCGGCGCGCCTTAATTGGTGGCGCGAGCGCTGGCGCAACGAACTGGTGGCGCAGACGCGGATCGTCGTCGCCGAAAAGGCCGGCGCGATGACTGGCTTCGTCACCGTCGATCCGGAAACCTTTTATCTCGATCAGATCGTGGTGGCGCCGGAAGCCTGGGGCTCCGGCACGGCGGAAGCTCTGCTCGTCGAAGCGCGGCGGCTGTCGCCCCGTGGGCTTGATTTGCAGGTCAATCAGGACAATGCCCGCGCCATCCGCTTCTACCAGAAGCATGGTTTCGCCATCACCGGCGAGGACAAGAACTCTTCCGGGCGGCTGACCTACTGGATGAAATGGCGGCCGAAATAGCTGTCGTCCCGGCCGAGTGAAGCGAGAGCCGGGACCCATACGGTCGATCGATTGGACACGGCGTATCGGTCCCCGTCGGAGCCTGTGCTCGGACGGCGCAAGGCGCCGATCCGAGTGCGGGACAAGCGGACTAAACCCCCTCGAACTGCAATTTCGCCAGCCGCGCATAAAGCCCGTCCTGCGCCACCAGGCTTTCATGCGTGCCCTGCTCGACCAGATTGCCATGCTCCATCACCAGAATGCGGTCGCAGGTCAGCACGGTCGCCAGCCGATGCGCGATCACCAGCGTGGTGCGATGCTGCATCAGACGTTCCAGCGCGGTTCGCACCAGGGTCTCGCTTTCGGCATCGAGTGACGAAGTGGCTTCGTCGAGCAGCAGAAGCGGCGCATCGCGCAAAATGGCGCGCGCAATGGCGATGCGCTGGCGCTGGCCGCCTGACAGCATGATGCCGCGCTCGCCCACCGGCGTGTCGTATTTTTGCGGCATGCGCTGGATGAATTCCGCCGCCAGTGCGATGTCCGCCGCCCGCTCCACTTCCTGATCGCTCGCCTCCGGCCGGCCGAAGCGGATGTTCTCGCGCGCCGTAGCGGCGAAGATCACGGCATCCTGCGGCACCAGCGCGATGCGCTGGCGCAGTTCCATCGGATCGGCATCCGCTAACGGCACGCCATCGAAGCTCACCACGCCGGACAAAGGATCGTAGAACCGCAGCAGCAAATGAAAGATCGTGCTCTTGCCGGCGCCGGAGGGGCCGACGATGGCGACCTTCTCTCCCGGCCGCACGCGGAAGCTGACGTCGCTGAGCACCGGGGCGTCCTGTCGGGTCGGGTAATGGAAGTTCACCCGATCGAAGGCGACCTCTCCGCGCGCCGGCGTGGGCAGCGGCACCGGTCGCGCCGACGTATTCACCGCCGGCCGCATCGCCAAAATCTCGAACAACCGCTCGGCCGCGCCGGAAGCCAGGGTGATCTCGCCCCAGACTTGCGAGAGCTCACCGAGCGCGCTGGCGGCGAGCACCGCGTAAAGCAGAAATTGCCAAAGACGGCCTGGGGTGATGGCGCCGTCCAGCACGTCCTGCGCGCCGACCCAGAGCACGATCACCACGCTGCCGAACACCATGAAGAGGGCGAAGGCGGTGAGCAGCGCGCGGGCGCGGGTAGATTCCACTGCCGTCTCATAGGCACGCTCCACCGCCGCGCCGAAGCGCGTCTGCGCAAGGCGCTCGTTGGTGAAGGCCTGCAGCACGCGCACCGAACCGAGTACTTCGGTTGCATAGGCTGAGGCATCGGCCAGCGTGTCCTGCGCGAGCCGCGAGCGGCGGCGCACCGCGCGGCCGAAACCGACCAGCGGAAACACGATCACCGGAATGGCGGCGAGCACGAAAGTCGACAATCGCGGGCTGGTCACCACCATCATGACGACAGCGCCGACAAACAACGCGAGGTTGCGGAGCGCGATCGACACCGAAGCCCCGACGGCGGATTTGATTTGCGTGGTATCGGCAGTCAGCCGGGAGACCATCTCGCCGGTTTTCGCCTGGTCGAAAAAGGCCGCCGACAGCCTGGTGAGATGCGCGAACACATCCTCGCGCAGGTCGGCGACGATGCGCTCGCCGAGCGTGGTCACGAGATAAAAGCGCGTGGCGCTGGCGACGGCCAGCACCGCCACCACCGCTATCATCACAGCGAAATAATTGTCGATCAACGAGGTATCCGCGTCGGAAAACCCGACATCGATCATCCGACGCACGGCAAGCGGCACCGCCAGCGTGGCGAGGGCCGCGACGATGAGCGCCATGAGGGCGGCGATCACCCTGCCCCGATAGCGCGCCACATAAGGCAGGACGATACCAGGGGCCTGAGCCGGCGCGCGGAGCGGCCGCGCTTTTCTTCAGCCCCCGTGGCACTCATCGCGTCAAAAGCCTTTCGTTCCGCCGCTGGACGGCCGGCGGGACAATGCCCCGCCCAGAGCCGGGCTTGGCAATCAAGGCCGTTCGGCTTGTTTCGAGGCCAAAGCTGGGTTATAGAGCCGGCAATTCCAGCGAGACACGACGGCAAAACAGCGCGATTTCAAGGACGCGCGGGAGCAAAGCTATGAAGGCCGATACGCATCCGAACTATCACACCATCAAGGTCATCATGACCGATGGAACCGAATTCACCACCCGCACCACCTGGGGCAAGGCGGGCGATGTCATGCATCTCGACATCGATCCGAAATCGCACCCGGCCTGGACCGGCGGCAGCCAGCAGTTGGTCGACCGCGGCGGGCGTCTCTCACGCTTTCAGAAGAAGTTCGCCGGCATCGGTCTCAAGAAGTAAACGCGCCTCACGGAATGCAAAAACCCCGCTTCGGCGGGGTTTTTCTTTCGCTGCTCGGGAGAGGAAGAAAGACAGGCTCAACGACAGGCTTACACAGGATCCTGCTCGAAGGCTGCCTTCAGCAGACCGATCTGGCGCTCAACCGGATTGCCACCCACCGGGGTCTCGGGCGCGGGAGCGGCATGAATCGTGGCGTCGAGGCGGCGCACCTTGACTTCCAGCTGGCTCGATCGCTCGATCAGCTCCTGCAGCGTGACCGGCAACAGCTTCACGGCCTGATCGTCGCTGGCGCGCACCGAGGACAGCTTCACCTTGGCTTTTTCCTTGCTGGCCTGGGCGAGCGACATCTCGCCTTCCTTTACTGCGCGGTGCAGCAGGAGCCAGGAGGCGAGCTGCATCAGCCGCGTGGTCAGCCGCATGCTTTCGGTCGCATAAGCCAGTGCCGCGCCACGCTCCAATTTCTTCAATTCAGCACGGCCCGGACCGTCCAGATAGCTGGCGGTTTCCTCCACCAAGGCCATGCCGTCGCGAAACAGCGCGGCAAACACCTCTGAATTGGCCAGCCGCTCGCCAAAAGACACCGGCCCCGCTTCACTGGCGGACTTGTCAAACATTTTGCGCCTCACCCGGTACGCCCTGGGGAGGCAGCATGGCCCGGGCGAGGCGTAGGAGTCCAGAACCCAGCCGCTTAAAGATGACGACATAGTTGCCGGAGAAGCGGTGCAATCGCCGAGTGGCCCGAAATGGGACAAAGCAAAAAAAGGAGCCGCCGTTGCCGGCGGCTCTAAGGTGATAACAGGGAGGCGTCAAACAGAGTGGACAGGAGCCACTCAATGTCCAAAATTTGGACCATTCCAGTAATGGGCCAGAAAGCTTAACGACACCTTAAGGATTTCGGCCCGATTGCACGTTTTTCGGTTGCGCTACTTTTTGAAAAACTGCGCCGCCACGTCGCGGGAAGCTTTTTTGCTGGAAGCCACCGCCTCCAGCCGCGCGATCTCCTCGCGCAGAAGCGCGATGCGGTCATTCAATTCGCCGAGCGAGAGCAATGCCAGGTCCTGCCCGATCTCGTGGACGATCTTTTTTTTCGGCCGGTCTTCGTCGTCGATTGCTGGCATCGGCGCCTCCAGGTGCCGGTAATTTAGCGGCGAGCCCGGCGGTTGTCACATGCGGTTGGGGACGAACAATCGGCAAACTTCGGTACGGGTTTCGTGCAAAAGCGATCAAGCTTGCGCAGATTGCGCGGGGCCTATCGGCGGTTCTGCGCGCCAATTCTACTGGCCGCCCGATCGTATCGAAAACCGGTTCCCACTATCCAGGATCATGCGCTAAAGAAGCCGGATGAATCCGTTTCCCCCTCACATGACCGCCATAGCCATTCGCGCCCCAGGCGGTCCGGAAGCCCTGGTTCCGGAGGAACGTCCGGTACCGCAGCCCGGGCCGGGCGAGATTTTGGTGAAAGTCGCCGCCGCGGGCGTGAACCGTCCCGACGTGATGCAGCGACAGGGACTTTATCCACCGCCGAAGGGCGCGCCCGACGTTCCCGGACTCGAAATCGCCGGCGAGGTGATCGCGCTGGGCGATAATGTCACGCGCTGGAAGCAAGGCGACAAGGTCATGGCGCTGGTCATCGGCGGCGGCTATGCGGAATTTTGCCTGGCGCAGGAAGGCCATGCGCTTTCAGTGCCGCAGAAATTTTCGATGGCGGAAGCCGCCGCCGTTCCGGAGACCTTCTTCACCGTCTGGCATAACGTGTTCGAGCGCGGTGCGCTGAAAAGCGGCGAGACGTTGCTGGTGCACGGCGGCACCTCGGGGATCGGCACCACCGCAATCCAACTCGCAAAGGCTTTTGGCGCGAAAGTCATCACGACCGCCGGCTCGCCGGACAAATGCGAGGCCGCTCGCAAGCTCGGCGCCGATGTCGCGATCAATTACAAGACCGAAGATTTCGTCGCCATGACCAAGACCGCAACCGCCGGCAAAGGCGCCGACGTGGTCCTTGACATGATCGGCGGCGACTATATCGAGCGCAATTACGAAGCCGCCGCGGTCGAAGGGCGCATCGTGCAGATCGCCTTCCAGGGATCGCCCAAAGCCACCGTTGATTTCCGCCGGATCATGCTGAAGCGCCTGCATCACACCGGCTCGACGCTGCGCTCGCGCTCGGTGGAAGACAAGAATGCGATCGCTGCGGCCGTCGAAGCCAGGGTGCTGCCGCTGCTCACCGCAGGACAGGTGAAGCCGGTGATGGACAGCACCTTTGCGCTGCGTGAGGCGGCCGCCGCCCATGCCCGCATGGAATCCAGCGCGCATATCGGCAAGATTGTCCTAACGATTTGATTATTCGTACTGATTTCTAGGCCTGCTAAAAAGGCCTTGGCGGTCCGCGTCAACCATAACGCGCAGGCATGAGCGGGAGCCGCGAAATCGGCGTAAAGTCGGCTAGGTTGTGCCCGCTGGCCCGGCCCCCGATCCTGGGGCAGAGGCAGACGAGAACAACCGGTCTGCCGGGAGGGGAGATCCAGATTTGCGTTTCCTTCGCGCCGCTCAACCAGTGGCGATCATCTGCCTTACTGATCGGCGCCACCGCCGCGCAAGCGGTGGACGCGGTGAATGTGCGTCCCGACGCCGCCGCGATCGATCTCACCGCCGTGGTGGAACGCCACAAGACCGAAGTCGACCGCATCCAGGTGGCCGCGGCGCCCGGCCCCGACGGCATCGTGCGCCGCATTCAGGTGCCGGCGCGCGAAGGCAATACCAACTGGGCGGTGTTCGCGCTGGCGAATTCCAGTGACGAACAGATGGACCGCCTGATTGTCGTGCCGCATTACCGCATGGTGGGCTCGGGCCTGCTCTGGCCCGATCTTGGGCTCTCGCGCGTGGTCTATATTCTCTCCAGCGGCGAGCCGCCGGAGCGGCAGGACAGCGCCACCGCCGACATCTTCCGCATTACGCTCGATCCAGGCGCGGTGCTCACCTTCGTCGCGGAACTGCGCACCGACAAGCTGCCGCAGATCTATCTGTGGCAACCCGATGCCTACAAGGACAAGGTCAACAGCCTCACGCTTTACCACGGCATCGTCATCGGCATTGCCGGCTTGCTCGCGCTGTTTCTGACCATCCTATTCGTGGTGAAAGGCAGCGTGATGTTCCCGGCCGCCGCGGCGCTGAGCTGGGCGGTGCTCGTCTATATCGGCATCGATTTCGGCTTCTGGGGCAAGGTGTTCGATCTGTCCGCGGCGAGCGAGCGCATCTGGCGCGCTTCCGGCGAGGCGATCCTGGCGGCGACGCTGCTGGTCTTCATGTTTGCCTATCTCAATCTCAATCGCTGGCATGTGCGCTATGTGCACATCACTGCCGGTTGGCTGGTCTTTCTCACCGCGCTGGTCGGGCTGGCGCTGGTCGACCCCGCCGTAGCTTCCGGGATCGCGCGCATATCCCTGGCGCTGATCGCCGCGCTCGGGTTCGGGCTGGTGATCTATCTCTCCACCCACGGCTTCGACCGCGCGGTGCTGCTGATCCCGACCTGGTTCCTGTTCCTGGTCTGGGTTTTCGCCGCGGCGCTGACCGTGACCGGCAGCATGACCAATGACATCGTGGGCCCGGCGCTGCTCGGCGGCCTGGTGCTGATCGTGATGCTGATCGGCTTCACCGTGATGCAGCACGCCTTCTCCGGCGGCGTCGGCCACGGCATCGTTTCCGATGTGGAACGCCGGGCGCTGGCGCTCACCGGCGCGGGCGACATGATCTGGGATTGGGACGTCGCGTCCGACAAGGTCTACACCAGCCCGGAAACCGAGCAGCTGTTGGGCCTCAAGCGCGGAACGCTGGAAGGTCCGGCAGCAGGCTGGCTGGACGTGCTGCATCCGCTCGACCGCGACCGTTTTCGCGCTTCGCTCGACAGCGTGCTGGAGCAGCGGCGCGGGCGGCTGATGCAGGAATTCCGTCTGCGCACGCCGGACGGCCGCTATCTCTGGTTCGTGCTCAAAGCGCGGCCGGTGGTCGGTTCCGACGGCGAAGTGGTGCGGCTGGTCGGCACCTTGAGCGACGTGACCGAATTCAAGACCGCGGAAGAGCGGCTCCTGCACGACGCCGTGCATGACAATCTCACCGGACTGCCCAACCGCGAGCTGTTCATCGACCGATTGGAGGCGGCGCTCGGATTTGCGCGCGCCGACACCTCGATTCGTCCATCGGTTCTGGTTCTCGACCTCGACCGCTTCAAGCAGGTGAATGATTCGGTCGGCATCGCGGTCGGCGATTCCATTCTGCTCACGCTCGCACGCCGACTGGGCCGGCTGCTGAAGCCGCAGGATACGCTGGCGCGGATTTCCGGCGACCAGTTTGCGTTGATCCTGTTGTCGGAACGCGAACCGGACCGTGTTTCCGCTTTTGCGGAAACGCTGCGCCGCGCCTTGCGCGCGCCGATCACCTTCAATGACCGCGAGATTTTCCTCACCGCCTCGATCGGCATCGCTCTTGCCGACGATCAGCCACATCGCACCGAGGAAGTGCTGAAGGATGCCGAGCTCGCGATGTATCATTCCAAGCGCATCGGCGGCGACCGCATCGAAATCTTCAAGCCCGCCATGCGGGCGCGCAAGACCGACCGGCTCACGTTGGAATCCGATCTGCGGCGCGCGCTTGAGCGCGACGAAATCATGCTGCTTTACCAGCCGATCATCCGGCTTGAAGATCGTTCCATCGCCGGCTTCGAGGCGTTGGCGCGCTGGGATCATCCCAAGATGGGTCGCATGTCGCCGGCCGAATTCATCAGCATCGCCGAGGAAATCGGCCTGATCGTCGACCTCGGGCTGTTCGCGCTGGAGCGCGCGGCGCGGCAGCTGAGCATCTGGCAGCGCGGGGTGCGCCAGCGCGATCCGGTTTTTGTCAGCGTGAATGTCTCCTCGCGGCAGCTCTTGCGCCACGACCTCATTCAGGACCTGCGCACGGTGCTCGGGCGTTCCGGCTTGGCGCGCGGCACGCTCAAGCTGGAGCTCACCGAGTCGCTGGTGATGGAAAATCCCGAACATGCCGCGCAAATCCTGACGCGCATCCGCGAGCTCGGCGCGGGCCTTGCGCTCGACGATTTCGGCACCGGGCATTCCTCGCTCGCCTATCTGCAGCGTTTTCCCTTCGATACGATCAAGATCGACCAGTCCTTCGTGCGCACCACCGCGCGCGGCACGCGGCCGGTGATCCTGCGTTCGATCATCGCGCTCGCGCACGATCTCGGCATGGAAGTGGTGGCGGAAGGCGCGGAGAGCGACAGCGATGCGGTCGAGCTCTACCAGCTCGGCTGCGAATATGCGCAGGGCTTTGTCTTTGGCGAGCCGATGACGGCGGACCGAGCCACCGAATTGCTCACCGCCGATCGGATGGAAATGGCGCGATAGCTCTTTTCGCGAATAAACGTTGTTGTCATGCCCGCGCTTGTCATCGCATTAAAACTTGCGGACCTCGCGCAAGCTCGAGGTCCTATGGCATCCCGCTTAGCGACGCGGTGCCCTCCTTATCGAGATGGCCGGGACGAGCCCGGCCATGACAACGATAAGCTGTTGTTTGGAATTAAGCGTGGCCGGCCTCGCTCGACAGCATGCCGAGGTCGATGCCGATCTTGCGCAGCGCCTTCTCGTATTTGCGATCGGTATCGTTGCCGAAGATCAACTCGGGATCGGCGGCGCAATGCAGCCAGCCATTCTGCTGGATCTCGTTTTCCAGTTGTCCCGCGCCCCAGCCGGCATAGCCGAGCGCGAGGATGGCGCTGGCGGGGCCATCGCCGCGCGCGATCGCCTTTAGGATATCGAGCGTCCAGGTGAGAAAGACGCCGTCGTCAATCGGCAGCGTCGAATTGTCCATGAAGAAGTCGCTCGAGTGCAGCACAAAGCCGCGCTCGGTTTCCACCGGCCCGCCCTTGAGCACCTTCACCGAACCCGCGCGCGGGGGCAGCTGGATGCGTTCGGCGGGAGGAATGACCTCGAGCTTCACCAGCAGATCGGGAAAATTGATGTTGGCCACCGGGTGATTGACGACAATTCCCATCGCCCCGTCAGAGGAATGCGCGCAAACGTAGATGACGCTGCGGGCGAAGCGCTCGTCATTCATCGCAGGCATCGCGATCAGCATCTGGCCGTCCAGATAGCCGCGCGCTGGATTTTTCTCCTGGGGCAGGCGAGATGGTGGCCGCATGCAAAAAGGCTATCCGATGATACCAGCTTTGTGAACGAATCCGGGCCGATAAAGTTTCACGCCAGCCAGTTAACGAAGCAATCCCGCGCCCAAGCAATATGTTTCGACCCCGTACTCAGACCGTTCGTGTTTTGGCCGCCATTAATTTCGGTGTTACCATCCCAAAAGTCATGCCCAACCCTGTTTGTGCGATATCGCCCCGACTTCGCAGCCTCTGCCGGGCGGCGCCTTTGTCGCTCGTCCTGTTGCTGGGAGCGGCGGGCGCAAGCCAGCGCGGACGACGCCTCGCCCTGGGACCCCGACCAGCGCTCCGCCCTGCGGTTGATTGCAGGGTCCACGGGTACTGGCGCGTCCACTGTTACGGGCCGGCATTGCGATGCGCATCGCCCCGGGATGGAAGACCTATTGGCGCTATGCGGGAGATTCCGGCTTGCCGCCCCACTTCGAATTCACCGGTTCTGAAAATGTCAAATCGGGTCAACGTGCTCTGGCCGGTGCCCCGGCGTTTTGCCGATGGAGCCGGCGGCAATTCCATCGGCTACACCGGCGATGTCGTTTTTCCCCTGCAAATCGTGCCGCAGGACGCGCGCCGACCGGTGACGCTGCGGCTGAAGGCCGAATACGGCGTCTGCGAGAAGGTTTGCATCCCGGCGAGCGGCAAGGCGCAATTGCAGCTCAAGGGCGGCCCATCGAGTGAAGACACAGCGATCACGGAGGCGGAACGGCGCGTGCCGAAACCGGCCGCGCTCGGTGACCCGGGGCCGCTTTCGGTCCGGGCCTTGCAGCGCGAAACCATCGCTTCCCGGCAGCGGGTGATCATCGACGTGACTGCCCGTGGCGGGGGCGAGGTCGATCTCTTCGCCGAAGGCCCGACACCACAATGGTCCTTGCCGTTGCCCGAGCCGGTGGAAAGTGGACCGGACGGAGCACGCCGCTTCGCCTTTGACGTCGAGGGCGTGCCGCCCGGCGCCAGCATCGCAGGCGCTCAGATCAAGCTCACCCTGGTCGCTGGCAATGATGCCATCGAAGTTACGGCCCACCTCGACTAAATTTCCGGCGCGCGCTACCATACGTCTGAAGCCACCACCACCCACACAAGAAAGGAATATCCATGCCCATCAAGGTCGGCGATCGGCTGCCCAATGCCAAATTCCGCGTCACCACGGCCGAAGGACCAGCGTGGAAAACCACTGACGATATCTTCAAGGGGAAGAAAGTCGCGCTGTTTGCCGTGCCAGGCGCCTTCACCGGTACCTGCCACAAGCAGCACATGCCGACCATCGTGCAGAACGTGGCGGCGCTGAAGGCCAAAGGCGTGGACACTATCGCGGTGACCGCAGTGAATGACGCCTCGGTGCTGGACGCCTGGAAAAAAGCCACCAACGCAGAAAACGTGGATTTCCTCGCCGACGGCAATGCCGATTTCGCCAAGGCCATCGATCTGTCTCTGGACCTGACGGGCAACGGCATGGGGGTGCGCTCCCGGCGCTATTCCATGCTGGTGGATGACGGCGTGGTGAAAAAGATCAATGTGGAAGAGCCCGGCAAATTCGAGGTTTCCAGCGGCGAGGCCCTGGCGGCGCAGATTTGATCGAGTCATTTCGGGCGCGCTGAAATGCGCGAGCCCGGATTCCATCAACGCAATTGGAACCATGGATCGCGTCAGCAGCGGAGTCTGTCATCATCCGGCGCGAGCGCCGATGCGTCGGCAGCTTCCGGAATGACGGCTCAGGGTTTCGCGCCGTCCAATGCCCCTATAGCGCCAGCCCGGATTGCCACAATGGCGTCGCGCGCCAGTTGGTCCGCGCGCTCGTTCATGCTGTGGCCGGCGTGTCCCTTCACCCAGTGCCAATGCACCTGGTGATGCTTCAGCGCTTCGTCGAGCCGCTGCCAGAGATCCACATTCTTGACCGGCTTCTTGTCAGACGTGCGCCAGCCATTCCTTTTCCACGTCTTGATCCAGGTCATGATGCCGTTTCGCAGATACTGGCTGTCGGTATGTAGGTCCACCACGCAGGGGAATTTCAGCGCTTCCAGCGCCGAGATCGCCGCCATCAGTTCCATGCGATTGTTGGTGGTGAGTTCCTCGCCGCCCTTCAGCTCCTTTTCGCGATCGCCGAAGGTGAGCACCGCGCCCCAGCCGCCAGGCCCCGGATTCCCGGAGCAAGCGCCGTCGGTATAGATGCTGACGCGCTGATTCCCACTTTTCGGGATCATGCGTCGATCCCGTAATCACGCAGGCTTTTCGCCGCCTGATGGAAGCGGAGCTTGCGGAAGTATTCCTGCGGGTCCTTCGGGCGCAGCAGCGCGCCGGGCGGCACGTCGAGCCAGACCTCCAGCCGCGTCAGCAGAAAACGCAGCGCCGCTCCGCGGCAAAGAACCGGCAAGGCCGCTTTTTCCGCGGCGGAAAGCGCCCGCGTTTTCATGTAGCTCTGCAGCAGGTCGCGGCCCTTGGTGACGTTGTAGGAATGGTCGGGCTCGAAGCACCAGGCGTTGAGGCAGACCGCGACGTCATAGGCCAGCGTATCGGTGCAGGCGAAATAGAAATCGATCAATCCTGACAGCTTGTCGCCGAGAAAAAACACGTTGTCGGGAAACAGGTCCGCGTGAATCACGCCCTTGCGGCAAGCCGCTGGGCCACGCGCTTTCCAGGAAAGCCAATTCCTTGGTCATGACCGCCTCAAGGCCAGGCTGCACCTCGTCGGCGCGCGGCGCGGTCGCGTCATAGAGCGCCCGCCAGCCGCCGACCGACAGGCCGTTGGAGCGCTTAAGCGGAAAGTCCGCGCCCGCCAGATGCAGCCGCGCCAGTGCCTCACCAAGCGCGGCGCAGTGGCGCGCGCTCGGCCGCCGAATCCACATCCCGTCAAGGAAGGTCACCAGCGCGGCCGGGCGCCCGGCGAGCTGGCCTAGTGTCTTCGCCGGCGCGATTCTTCACCGGTTGCGGACAGGTGATCCCGCGACGCGCAAGATGTTCCATCAGGGCAAGAAAGAATGGGACGTCGCCGGCGGCAACGCGCCTCTCATAGAGGGTGAGGATGAAATGCCCGGCGGAGGTATGGACGAGAAAATTGGAATTCTCCACGCCCTCGGCAATGCCCTTGTAGGACAACAGCTCGCCGAGGTCGTAGCCAGCAAGAAACGAAGCCAGCTCTTCCGCCGCAACGTCGGTGTAAACGGCCACGGCGATCTACTCCGCGACCTCGTTCTCGCGCAACGCCCGCGGCAATGGGAAGAAAACGTCCTCCTCCACCGCGGTTACGGTCTCCACGCTGACGGTGTAGCGCTCTGCAAAAGCGTCGATCACCTCTTCCACTAAGACTTCCGGCGCCGATGCCCCCGCAGTGATCCCGAGCCGTGCGATATTGCCGAACATGTTCCAGTCGATATCGGCGGCACGTTGCACCAGCACCGCGCGCGCGCAGCCGGCGCGTTCCGCGACTTCCTTTAGCCGCTGCGAATTGGAAGAATTCGGCGCGCCTACGACGATCATGGCGTCGACTTGCGGCGCGACCAGCTTCACAGCCTCCTGGCGATTGGTGGTGGCATAGCAGATGTCCTCCTTGTGCGGACCGACGATTTGAGGAAAGCGCGCCTTCAGCCGCGCGATAATCTCCGCGGTATCGTCAATTGAGAGCGTGGTTTGCGTCACATAGGCAAGCTGCGCCGGATCGCGCGGGGTGAAAACGTCAGCGTCGGCAACCGTCTCGATCAGGGTGGCGGCGCCCGCGGGAAGCTGCCCCAGGGTGCCGACCACCTCTGGATGCCCGGCATGACCGATCAGCAAAATCTCACGTCCGCGGCGCCGATGAATTTCCACCTCGCGATGCACCTTGGTGACCAGCGGACAGGTGGCGTCGAGTGCCAAGAAGTTCCGTCGCTGGGCCTCCGCCGGCACCGACTGCGGCACCCCATGCGCGGAGAAGATCACCGGCGCGTCAGTGGCGGGAATTTCATCCAGTTCCTCGACGAAGACGGCACCCTTGGCGCGCAAACCCTCCACCACGTAGCGGTTATGCACGATTTCGTGACGCACATAGACCGGGGCGCCGTAGAGCGCGAGCGCCCGCTCCACCGAATCGATAGCCCGCACCACCCCGGCGCAGAAGCCGCGCGGGGAGCACAAAAGCACGCGCAGAGGCGGCTTTGGGGCGGTCGAAATTGCGTCGGCTGCGGCCATTTTCAGGTTCCAAACGCGCTCGATCAGCAAAAGTGGACACCGGTTTTGCGTCCGATCGCGCGCTAAATCATTAATAGCGCATGATCTTTATCGGCGAACCGGTGCCCACTTCGCCGGATCATGCGCTACGTCTGTCTAGCATATGGCCTTGCCAATGCCATTGCGCGGGCGGGGGTCAGTTGCCTATATTCCGGCCAATTCCTGTCATCGCTGATGACTTGAGGCTTCGCCCGCAAGGGCGGGCGAAGCACAAAGGAGATTTGCCCGTGACGAATGCACCCCTGATGCCGAAGGCGACCGCCGTATGGCTGGTGGAAAATACCGCCCTGTCCTTCGACCAGATCGCCGATTTCTGCAAATTGCACCCGCTGGAAGTGAAGGCGGTCGCCGATGGCGACGCCGCCCAGGGAATCAAGGGGCTCGACCCGCTGCAGACCGGCCAGTTGACCCGCGAAGAGATCGCCAAGGCGCGAGGCCGATCATAATTACCGTCTGCAGCTGCTGAACCCAAAGGTGCGACTGCCCGAAGCCCAGCGCAAGAAGGGCCCGCGCTATACGCCGGTGTCACGCCGACAGGACCGGCCGAATGCCATTCTCTGGCTGGTGCGCAACCATCCCGAGTTGAAGGACGCCGCCATCATGCGGCTGGTCGGCACCACCAAGTCCACCATCCAGGCGATCCGCGAACGCACCCACTGGAACGCGCCCAACCTGACGCCGCTCGATCCAGTGACGCTCGGTCTTTGCTCGCAGATCGATCTCGACATGGAGGTGCAGCGCGCTTCCAAGGACAAGCCGGTTGCGGCCGAAACCCAGAGCGCGACGCTTCTGCCGGCGGCGGAAACCACCGCGCGCAAGGAAGCCGAAGCCGCAGCAGCGGAATCCGCCAAGCCGCAGGAGCTCAACGTCGACACCGTGTTCGCCAAGCTCAAGCAGATCGGCGGCAAGGGTGGAGAGGAAAACGAATAGTCGGGCCACACTTGGCCCGACTTGGCCCGGCGAGCGACTTAACGCGTAAGCGTCGTCATCTCCGCCGCACCCTGCGCGCGACGATAGCTGGCGATCGGCGACTCGGTTTTCACCGGGGCCGGGGAGGCTGCAACGGCAGCGGTCGCGGTCTTCACTAAATTCGACAGCGAAGCGGCCTTCGCACTTTCCGGGAAGATGGTCGTGTTCAGTAGAGTTCCGGGCACGCCGAGGTGGTCCCGCAAGACACCCTTGAACACCGAGCGCAGGTCGGTGGTGGGCCTGAGATCGCTTCCCTCATAAAGCTGGCTCGGCGCCAGCCCCGGCCAATCGCCGAAGATCCTGCCGCCGTTCACCGCACCTCCGGCGAGCAGGGTCGCCGTGCCAACGCCGTGATCGGTGCCGTTGCCGCCGTTCATTCGAATGGTGCGGCCAAACTCGGTGGCACATACCATGACCGTGTTCTGCCACGCCGTGCCGACACAGACACGGAAATCCGAAATAGCCGCATCGAGCTCGGCCAATAACCTGGCGTGCTGGCCTTGCGTTCCGCCCTGGTCGATATGCGTATCCCAGCCATCGACGCAAAGCACGGAGATGCGCGGGCCGTCGGCCGCCGCGAGCAGCCGTCCGGCTCCACGAAAACCCTTGCGCAATGCACCGATCTGAGCCTCGTCCTCGTCCAGGCTGTTGGCCATGCGATGAGCCGTCAACCCCCGTTCGAGCATGCGGTACATGTCCAAGTCACGCTCGTGGTAGAGGGTTCGCACGGCGTCGCGGGTGGGGTTGGGGACTGGCCAGAACCATGCTGGCGACCATCCTAGAACCGGGGCCGGGCCGCGCAGGATTACTGGAGCTTCACCGATCTGAATGGCGCCCGCCAGTTTGACCGGCGCGCCGGCCGGCAGCGCCGACAACAAACGGTTGAGCCAGCCGGTTTGAGCGATGCCAGCCTTTCCCGGCAGACCGGTTTCCAGATTGTCCTGCGCGTCGAAATGCGAACGGTTGCGCAATGGCACGCAGGTCGCGTTGACCACCGCCGCCTGGCCTTTCTTGTAAAGCCCGGCAAAATTCTTCAACGCGGGATGCAGGCCGAAAAAGCTGTTGAGCCGGATGGTGCTCGCGGCTGGAATGGCAATGCTTCCGCGCATCGAGACGTAGTTGCTGTCTCCGAAAGGCACCACCGTATTGATCCCGTCGAGGCCGCCACGCAGCACAACGATCAACAAGCGCGGACAATCGCCGCCTGCCGCTTGCGCAAAGCGAGGCATATAAGCCCAGGAAAATAGGCCAGCGGTAACGCCGAGCATCGCCCGTCGCGACATCAACAGACGAGATTCCGCGCATCCTTCAGTGGCCGCGCGGGCCACATGGGCGTCAGTAGGACCATTGCGATGCTCGTCTGCCACGGCAGTCACCTTCGCTGGAATTCGGGGCTGGCGAACAGGACGGTCAGCGCATCGTTGCTGTTGCCGGCGGCGGCAAGGCGGCTGCGCGTTGCTGCCGACAGAGCCGCGCCGAAGAGGCTGTTCGCCAAGGCTGGTACGTTGCGCGTCGAATTCGGGAGGAACGCGTAGCTCACGTATTGGGCAATGTTGAGCCGCACGCGCATGGCGTCGGGGTTGAGCCAAGTCGGCGTTTCATCGGAATAGCCTTCGGGCGAGCGCGATTCCCACTCCATTTGATTGAGTGCCCTGAGCGCTTCGGAGAGTACCCAAGGCTCACTGTTTTTATAGCGCATGCCTAGCGCGCGATATTTCGCGATGGAATATTCGTAAGGTGTGCGCAACTTGGCGAGCGGCATTGACCAGGCCTCAGGCAAATCGAGCAGGGCCAGCGCGACGGCCTTGAGATCGCCTCCCGTCCGCAGAAATCTTTGCTTTAAGGGTGCTACCATCGCGGCCGTCGGCCTATCGGTGAAGAAGTGGCGCACCAGCTTGAACGCGATGTGTTCCGCCGTGGCCGGATGCATCGCAAGATCCTTCAGCGCGCTCTCTACCTGTTGCTTGCCCACCTCTGGATAGGTCTTGCCCATGACCGTAAATGAACCCGGCTCATGCCAGTCGGGCCGATATATGAAGCGCCCGCGGTTCTCCGGGGTGCCGCCGTTCCAGCACTCGTCCGATTCCCATCCGCGAACGTAGGACCATCCGGTCAGCATCTTCGCAAACGCCGTGACGTCCGCTTCGCTGTAGCCGCCACCACTGCCGACCGTATGCAGTTCCAAAATTTCGCGCGCGAGATTTTCGTTATAGCCGGCGCCCCAGTTTTTTCCGGCCGTGGAATTCGGACCGATTGAACTTTCATTATCGAGATAGGCGAGCATGGCGGGGTGCTCGATCGTGCCGCGCAGCATGTCAGTGAAGCGTCCGAGAACATGGCGGCGGATGACATCGCGCTCCCATTGACCGATCGTCCCGCGGATGGTGTCCGTCTTGTTGACGCTCATGGAGAAATGGTTGGCCCAGAACAACACCAACCGCTCCACGAAGCCGATCTCAACCGACATCTGCTTGTCAACACGCGCGTTGATCTCGGCTTGCCGGATCGGCTCGGCACGATTGAAATCGAACTGCGACTCAAAGCAGGCCTTTTCATAAGTCGGCAGATTGGGATTCACGATCGCCGCAATGTTCGTCGTCTGCACCTCGGCGTGGAGAGCGGTGCGCGCACCGCCGATGCGCGCAGGACCACCCGGTTTTGCGCCAAGCCCGAATCGATGGAATGCGATCAACGTCGGCGACACCGCCATTTCAGGAGTTTCCCACCGCTAGTTCTGACCAACGGCGCGGAACGGTAATCGATAAAAATTTATTAACAGTGGGAGCGATATGCGCAATTTTACCGATATGGATCGCTTAACCAACTTCAGCGCGCAGATCGGGACGCGGTGGGAAAAGTGTGCGAGGCAAACCTGGCTGCGCTCGCCGCCTCGTCTGGATTTTGGCGGGCGGCTAGAGAAACCCTTTACTTCTTTTTGCGAGACTTTGAGGGCCGGAAGGGTCTTTCCTTCCACGCTGTTGCCATCGAGTCTTGTTATGTCGGTGATTAAGTTTGAACTGCCAACGCAGCCGAAGCCTGAAATATGGCAATGCCGGTGCAGCAAGTGCCGGGACCCGGCCACTGCTCTGGTTAGTCATCGGCAAATCCCGGGCCGCAAATCCGCTAAGCGCAATGTCATCTTGCTGAGCCGGTGGCTGCGCACGCCAAAACGGGTTCGGCTCTCGAGACAGAGCGACGACTCCTAACGCGCCCTCGCCAACTTACCGCGGCTTGAAAAGGGCAACAGACAGACATCCGCGCAGCGAGATGCTTCCCGCGTAGGATGCGTCATCGCGCAATGGAAATTTCTTGAGTATCGCGAAGGAAAGTTACTGTGCCGGCTTCTGCGGCTTAGGCAGGAAAGCCGCGAGCGGGCGCTTAATCGCGCCGGAGCAAGTGCGCGTATAGCTTTTGCCTTCGTGCGTCCAGCTTTGCTGGCCGGTGAGCTTGGCGCTGCGGCGAACGAATGTGCCGCTGTAGCTCGCCTCGTAAGACGATTTCTCTCCTTTCCAGCCGCCAGTGATCGCAATCTTGTCGCCATCCACCTTCACCTTGCCGGTTTCCTGACCGGCGATCTTGCCCCGGACCGGCATATGCACCGGCCGCTCATAGGGGCCTTCGCTGCCGGTGAGCTTGACCGTGATCGCCGCGCGGCTTGGGTCTTGTGCAAAGGGTAGCTTTCCGCATACCAGGGTCCCGCGGTATTCCGCGTCACGCACCTGCGCCTGCGCCGGCACAGCCACCATTACGCCGGCGACCATCGCCAAGCTGATAACCGTCCCACATTTGATCATTATTGCCCCTCCCCCGAACCACGGCGCGTGAATGCGCTCTTATCAACTTTGCAATAAAACGCCGGCCCTCTCGGAGAGCCGGCGGCTCGACCGCAGAACCACTCAAAACTAAAAACTTATCCAGTGCTAGTGAACACTAGCCCCATTTTGTTGGCGCAGACGCGCGATTTCGTCCTTCAACTGCAGCTTGCGACGTTTTAACTCCGCGATCAGCAGGCCATCGCTGGATGGATGCATGAGCGCCTCAGAAATTTCGTTCTCCAGCGCCCGGTGGCGCTGTTCCAATTCCACAAGATTCGTTGAAATGGACATAGGGGATATCTCCTGACTGCCCGGACCTGCAGATTTTACATCACGCAGGCCCCAGGCCGAAGCCCGATTTTATGGCTGCTGCAACAAATCGCCGTTATCTGACCTCGGGGCGCGCTGGTCTTGAAGGCCGCGGGCAAAAAGTTCATAATAATCAGGATTTTGCAGCCGGATGGACAATAATACCGGCCGCCTCAATGGGCGACGATGACCGACGAGGAAGAACGCGAGCTCCGCGCCCAATTGGCGCGGCTGCTGCAGGAGCATCGTGACCTCGACGCCGCCATTGCGGCGCTGCAGGATTCGCCCGGAGCGGACATCCTGCAGGTTCAGCGTCTGAAGAAGCGCAAGCTCTATCTGCGCGATCGCATCAACGCCATCGAAGACCAGCTTACGCCCGACATTATCGCGTGACTGCATGTCCCCCGAAAAGTGGGAACCGGTTTTCGGATCAGATCATGCGCCGCTTTATAAGGTTAGCGCGCGAACCGCAGATAAGTCTACGCAATCTGCGCAAGCTTGATTCCTTCGCAAAACCGGTGCCCACTTTTGCTGGTCGCGCGCCCTTATTCCGGCTGCACGCCCGCGGCCTTGATCACCTCGCCCCAAAGCTTGGTCTCTAGCTTGACGAAGACCGCTGCCTGCGCGGGATCGGCCGGCACCGCGGCGAGATGTACGCGCGCGAAATGAGCTTTGACCTCGGGCGATTTCGCGATCTCGTTAATGGCGGCATTGATCTTTTTCACGATGGCGGGAGGCGTCTTTGGCGGTGCCGAGATCGCGTTCCAGGTGCCGGAAACGAAATCCTTCACGCCGGCTTCTTCCATGGTGGGAATGTCCGGCAGCTCGGCGATGCGTTTTTTCGTCGCCACCGCCAGGATGCGCGCCCTCTTGCCCGCGTGCAGTTCGTGGGCGGCCGCCAGCTCCATGAAAATAAAATCGACCTGGCTGCCGACCAAATCGTTCAGCGCCGGAGCCGTTCCCTTGTAGGGCACATGCGTCATTTTTATTCCGGTCCGGGACTCGAACAGGGCCGTGGTCAGATGCGAGGTGGTGCCGGTTCCCTGCGAGGCATAGTTCAGCCTGCCGGGATTGGCTTTGGCATAAGCAAGGAATTCCTGCGCAGTCTTGGCCGGGAAATCCGGCCGTACCAGCAGGACATTCGCGATCTGCGACATGATCGCCACCGGGATGAGCGCATCGGGATCGAAATTGAGCTTCTTGTAGAGGAATTTGTTGGTGGTGATCGGCGAAGGTTGCGACGCCAATAGCGTATAGCCGTCGGGCGGCGCGGACGACACCGCCTCAGCGCCGAGATTGCCTGCAACGCCGCCGCGATTCTCGACTACTACGGTTTGGCCCCAGAGCTGCCGCAGCTTGTCGGCATAAATCCGGGTGACGGTATCAACGCCGCCCCCGGCCGGAACCGAGACGATGATCTTCACCGGCCTATCCGGATAATTGGCCGCCGGATCGCCTTGCGCGGACGCCGAAGTGCTGACGACAAGTGACACGATAAATCCGGCAAAAACCCTGTGCATTACGTTCTCCTCCGTGGAGCGATTTTTGATTTCTAACCCGTCGCGACCCGTTCTGCGCGTTTGCGCGCATACATGGCAAGATCCGCGCGCGAAATGACGTTCGCGACCGTATCGCCGGGCTTCAGCATGGCGACGCCTGCGGAAGCACCGAGCGAAAGCATCACGTTCCCCTGCATCACCACCATTGCGGCGATAGCCGATTCCAGTTCACGCGCTTTTGCGGTGGCCTGTGGTTCGCTGATGTTCCACAACAGAACGGCGAATTCATCTCCACCGAGCCGCGCCACCACATCCGACTCCCGCACCATTTGCCGCAAGATCGTCGACACCTCCTGCAGCGCCCGGTCGCCGGCGGCATGGCCATAGCGGTCATTCACCGGCTTGAAATTATCGAGGTCAAGACAGATCAGGGCCGCTGAGGTGCCATAACGCCGCACATAGGCAAGCGAACGTTGCAGCTCGCGCTCGAGGCCCCGCCGGTTAAGAATGTCGAGCAGAGGGTCAAGATCAGCCTTCGCCTCGAGCTGTGCCACCATGGCCCGGGCGGCGGCAAGTTCCGCCTGCAGGCGATCGACCTCGGCGGAAAGCCTTACGGCGACCGAACGGGCGCGCTTCTTCGGCGCTGCTCCCATTGCTTGGTCCGGGGCCTGCCGGCAGGCGGCCGCCTGCTCGCTCCGCGGAGCCGCCTCGGCCTCGGACTCGACCAGTCGGATCTTGCTTTTCGCCATTCTCGGAGCTCGGCACGGGAATCGCGAGGACAGGATAACCGAGCCGTTTCGTCTTGCCACTGCAAAGCCGGTACCTATAATCCGCCGCTTCCTTTCGGCGGCGAGCCGGATTCGGGGGGTCAATGGCCGCAAAGCCGGTCGCTATTATCATGGGAAGCCAGTCAGACTGGGAAACCATGAAACATGCGGGCGAGACGCTCGCCACACTGAAGATCGGCTATGAAGCCCTGATCGTGTCCGCCCACCGTACGCCGAACCGGCTGTTTGAGTTCGGCAAAGCCGCGCGCAAGCGGGGCTTCAAGGTGGTGATTGCTGGCGCCGGCGGCGCCGCGCATCTGCCGGGGATGACCGCCTCGCTCACGTCGCTGCCCGTGCTCGGGGTGCCGATGAATACTCACGCGTTGGAAGGAAAAGACAGCCTGCTCTCGATCATGCAGATGCCCGCCGGCATTCCCGTCGGCACCCTCGCCATCGGCAAACCGGGCGCGATCAATTCCGCGCTGTTGGCAGCAGCTATCCTTGCACTGTCCGATGGCGGCGTTGCCAAGCGGCTGGAAGCCTGGCGCGCGAAACAGACCAAAGCGGTAGCGAAGCGGCCCAAGGGTGGCGCGTGAGTGCCTCGCCGGTGTTGAAGCCCGAGGCCACAATCGGAATTCTCGGCGGCGGGCAATTGGGACGTATGCTGGCGTTGGCCGCCGCGCGGCTTGGATTTCGCTGCCATGCCTTTTCGCCCGACGCGGATTCCTGCGCGTTCGATGTCATGCAGCGTTCCACCTGCGCGGCCTACGACGACCATGCCGCGCTCGCGCGTTTTGCCGACGCGGTGGATGTCATCACCTATGAATTCGAAAATATCCCGGCAGAAACCGCGGCTTTTCTCGCGGCGCGGCGCCCGGTGATACCGGATCCGGCGGTGCTGGCGAAGACGCAGGACCGCCTGGTGGAAAAGAACTTTATCCAAGACCTCGACATCGCCACCGCGCCTTTCGTGCCGGTGGAGTCCGCGGCCGACCTGGCCCGCGCGGTCTCCGCCATCGGCCTGCCAGCCGTGCTGAAAACGCGCCGGCTTGGATATGACGGCAAAGGGCAGAAGATAATCGCCGCGAAGGATGAGCCAATCCGGGCCTGGGCCGCGCTGCATAACGTGCCCTGCATCCTGGAAGGCTTCGTTCCCTTCGAGCGGGAGATATCCGTGGTGGCGGCGCGCTCGCGCAACGGCCAGGTGGAATGCTTCGAGGTCGCCGAGAACGAACACCGCGACCACATATTGCAGACGTCACGGGTGCCGGCCCCGATTTCCGCCGATCTCGCGGTCGAGGCGCGGCGCATCACCGAAAAGATCGCTCATGCCTTTGACTACGTCGGCGTGCTGACGGTGGAAATGTTCGTCGTCAGCCAAGGCAGCGGACCGGCGGTGCTGGTCAACGAGATCGCGCCGCGCGTGCATAATTCCGGCCACTGGAGCATCGACGGCTGCTCGGTCTCGCAATTTGAGCAACACATCCGGGCGGTCGCCGGTTGGGATTTGGCCAAACCGGTGCGCCGTGGTGCAGCCGAGATGACCAATCTGATCGGGGCGGAAGTGAACGATTACGCACGATGGCTCGGCGAGCCCGGCGTTTCGCTCCATCTTTACGGCAAGACCGAGCCTCGCCCCGGCCGGAAGATGGGCCACGTGACCCGCGTGACGTCAGGCGGAGACAAGGTTTGACCGGCTACCTCATCGGCGCGCTGATCTCTTTCCTGATCGGCTGGACCGTGGCGGCCGCAGAAGTGCTTTTTCGCGAAGAGAACCGGCCCAACCCCTTCCGCGGGACCATGGGGATGCTGTTTCTTTTGGCGCTTTCCGCCGTGGGCGCGGCGTTGGGCACCGGCGGCATTCTGTGGATGTTCAGGGCGATCCCCTCTTCTGCCGTCTTCATCGTCATAGGCGGCGCGGGCTGGGGCGGCTTTGCGGCTTCGAATTGGCTGCACGTCAATGCCGCCGGAGCCGTCAACCGGCTGATCGTCGGCTTGGCGGGGCTTCTGCTGCTCTACGGACTGGTCTGGAAGTTCCTGCCGCCGGCACCCCTAAGCTGTGGACTTTTAAGGGCCATTCTGCTAAACGCGCGCCTTCGGCTGCGAGTTCACCGGCCAATGTTGGACGGTTTCCGCAAGCCACCCAGCTAACCCGATCGAAGAGGATTGACTGCGTGCAGGTTCTCGTTCGCGACAATAACGTCGACCAAGCCCTCAAGGCGCTCAAGAAAAAGATGCAGCGCGAGGGGATTTTCCGCGAGATGAAGCTCCGCGGTCACTACGAAAAGCCCTCAGAAAAGAAAGCGCGGGAACGGGCGGAGGCGATTCGCCGGGCCCGCAAACTCGCGCGCAAGAAGCTGCAGCGCGAAGGCCTGTTGCCGATGAAGCCGCGGGTCGTGCCGGGTGGCCCTGGCGGACCTGGTGGCGCCATGGGCGGACGCGCCGCGCCGCGCCGCGGCTGATTGAATTTTTCGAACGTTTGCGGCGGGTCGAGCTATTCGGCCCGCTTTTTTTGCGCCAGTGCCGCTCGTGGAGGAGATCAGTTCTCGCCGCCCAGGATGAACGGCTTCAGCATTTCCGGCAGACCGTGGGCGTCGTGGTCGTTATGGCCGGCATTGGGCAGGCGGATGAACCGCTTCGGCCCAGGGATCAGTTTGTAAAGCCGCTCGCCATAAGTGATTGGAATAATGTTGTCGCGCTCGCCATGCACCACCAGCACCGGCACGGTCACTTTGGCGATGCGCTGGTCGGAGCGAAAACTATCCATCAGCAAAAGCCGCACCGGCACGAACCAATAGATCGAGGCGGCGACGTCGGCGATCGAGCTGTAGGGTGACTCCAGAATGACGCGGGCCACCGGGCTCGAAGCCGCCAGTGCGACCGCCACCCCGGTCCCGAGCGACTCGCCCCAGAGCACGATGCGATCTGCGCTGTAGCGTTTCGCGGCAAAGTCATAGGCCGCCTTGGCATCAAGGATGATCCCGGCCTCGCTCGGCTTGCCGCCCGAGCCGCCGTAGCCCCGGTAGTTCAGCGCCACGAGACCGGTGCCGTCGGCGGTAAGCTTGCTGAACCGCTCGGCGCGCAGATTGAGCCCGCCGCCATTGCCCTGGAAGTAAATGACCACCGGCATGTTTTCGCGCGGCGGCACATGCCATGCGCTGACGCGCACGCCGTCGGCGCTTTGCAGCATCACCTCCTCGGCCTGTCGCAGGCCCGCGTCGGCCGGCTGCAGCTGGCGCGGGTCGGGGAAATACATGAGCGACCGCTGAGTCAGATAGAGCAGCGCCACCAGCGCCACATAGCCGGCGATACCAAACAGAAGGAGCCATTTCAGGCTGGTCATCGCAGCGTTCTAACCCAACGGGCTTTCATTTTCCGGCTTTTTTTGCGGCGCAAAATTGGATGGGCCCCTCTTGAAAACTTTTTTGCCTTTCCTAATTTTTGCAACCGTTCAGGAAAGGAGGAGCTAGGGAGATTGCTTATGACTGCGGTTCTTATCGCTGCTGGCTTGCTTTCGCTTATGTGCATCCTCGGATGCTTCTGGATGACCGACGATCGGAGCGTGATATGACCGACACCCATAGAGCGTTATCGCACGAGGGACTCGATCCCGAAATCCAGGCGCTGCTGCATCCTTCGGCCGCTTATGAACATCCGCGGGACATCTTGAAGGATCCGGATCTCACCACTTATGAAAAGCGGGCAATTCTTTCGGCCTGGGCCTCTGACGCCTGTGCCGTCGAGTCCGCACCGGCCTTACGCCGGCCTCCCGGGCCTCAAGAACCGCCGTGTCCTTCGACGACATCATTGACGCCCTTCGCAGCCTCGATGACGACCCGCCGCCGCGTCCGGGCGGCAAGAGCATGCGTGTTCGGCCCGGCCCTTCTGGGCCGGAGCCCGGCCAAGGCGGCGCACGCGCGGCCTGATTACATCGATTTGACGATCTGCTCGGCCATCTTCTTGGCGTCGCCGAGCAGCATCATGGTGTTGTCGCGGTAGAACAACGGATTGTCGATCCCGGCATAGCCGGAAGCCAGCGAGCGCTTGACGAACATCACCGTGCCGGCCTTCCACACCTGCAGCACGGGCATTCCGTAAATCGGCGAGGTTTTATCTTCTTCCGCCGCCGGATTGGTCACGTCATTGGCGCCGATGACGAAAGCGACGTCAGCTTGGGAGAACTCGGAATTGATGTCCTCCAGCTCGAACACTTCGTCGTAAGGCACATTGGCTTCCGCCAACAGCACGTTCATATGGCCGGGCATGCGGCCCGCCACCGGATGGATGGCGTATTTCACTTCGACGCCTTCCTTCTTCAAATGATCGGCCATCTCGCGCAGCGCATGCTGCGCCTGCGCTACCGCCATGCCGTAGCCCGGCACGATGATCACCTTGGAAGCATTTTTCATGATGTAGCCGGCGTCTTCCGCCGAGCCGAGTTTCACCGGCTTCTGCTCCGCCGCCGCACCCGGGCCCGCGGTTTCTCCGCCGAAGCCTCCCAGGATGACCGAGATGAAGGAGCGGTTCATTCCGGTGCACATGATGTAGGAGAGGATGGCGCCGGAGGATCCGACCAGCGCGCCGGTGATGATCAGAGCGGAATTGCCCAGCGTGAAGCCGATGCCGGCAGCCGCCCATCCCGAATAGGAATTGAGCATCGAGATCACGACCGGCATGTCGGCGCCGCCAATCGGGATGATCATCAAGACGCCGAGCACGAAGGAGACCAGCGTGATCATCCAGAAGACGAAATAACTCTCGGTCAGCACAAAGATAACGATGAGCAGGACGAGCGCGCCGGCGAGCCCGAGATTGATGATGTGCCGGAACGGCAACATGATCGGAGCGCCGCTCATGCGCCCGTCGAGCTTAAGGAAGGCGATCACCGAACCGGTGAAGGTGACGGCGCCGATGGCGACGCCGAGCGACATCTCCACCAGACTCGCGCCCGGGATACGGCCGGGCAGACCGAGCTCGAACGCCGCCGGGGCATAAAGCGCGCCCGCCGCCACCAGCACCGCGGCCAAGCCGACCAGAGAATGGAAAGCCGCAACCAGCTGCGGCATGGCGGTCATCGGCACTCGGCGCGCGATCACCGCGCCGGCGCCGCCGCCGATGCCCATGCCGAGCAGCACCAGCAGCCAAGCCGCCAAGCTCGAAGGCGGCCGCAACGCCAAGGTGGTGGCGATCGCGATGGCCATGCCAACCATGCCGAACATGTTGCCCTGGCGGCTGGTGGCCGGGCTGGACAGCCCTCGCAGTGCGAGGATGAACAGCACGCCTGCGACCAGATAAAGCAGCGCGGCGAAATTGGCGCTCATGGAGCGATCTCCGTTTTCGTCATCACCCGCGAAGGCGGGTGATCCAGTAGCCGCAAGCGCCGGCAGCTACGCGTGTCGATGCCGGTTACTGGATGCCCCGTCTGCGCGGGGCATGACCGAAAAAGCATGGCTCGCGCGCGCATCGTCAGGTCTTTTTCTTGTACATGCCGAGCATGCGCTGGGTGACCAGGAAGCCGCCGAAGATGTTCACGGAAGCCAAAATCAGCGCGACGAAACCAAAGGTGCGCGCCCACCAGGTGCCGGAATCGTCGCCCACCAGCATCACGCCCACTGCCAGCAGCGCGCCGACCACGATCACCGAGGAGATCGCATTGGTTACCGACATCAGCGGCGTATGCAGCGCCGGCGTCACGGACCATACGACGTAATAACCGACGAAGACCGCGAGAACGAAAATGGAGAAACGGAAGACGAAGGGATCGACCCCGGAAAAACCATGTGCGGCGGCACTGGCGGCATCGGCGGCGAGCTGGGCATAGGCCTGCGCGGCCTCGGCCGCTTGACGCGCCACCTCGGCGGAGGCTTGGGCGCGTTCAAGGGCTTCTTGTGGCGTTGCCATGGCGACTAATTCCTAGGCTGCGTTTTTCGGCTGAAAATTCGGATGAATGACGGCGCCGTCACGCGTCAGCGCGATGGCTTTGACGATCTCGTCGTCCCATTTCACGGCCAGCGTCTTGCCGGCCTTGTCGATCAGAATCTCAAGCAGGGTATAGAGGTTCTTTGCATAAAGCGCCGAGGCCGAGGCCGCCAGCCGTCCCGCCATATTGAGATGGCCGACAATTTTGACGCCGCCTTCCTGCACGACCTCGCCGGCACGCGCGCCTTCAACATTGCCGCCGCGCTCGATCGCGAGATCGACGATCACCGAGCCGGGCCGCATCGAGGCGACCATTTCCTTGCTGATGAGTTGCGGCGCCGGGCGGCCGGGGATCAGCGCCGTGGTGATGACGATATCCTGCTTCTTGATGTGCTCGGCGACGAGCGCGGCCTGCTTCGCCTGATACTCCTTCGACATTTCCTTGGCATAGCCGCCGGCCGTCTGGGCATTCTTGAATTCCTCGTCCTCGACGGCGAGGAATTTCGCGCCGAGGCTTTCCACCTGCTCTTTGGTGGCGGGACGCACGTCGGTGGCGGTGACCATGGCGCCCAGGCGGCGCGCCGTCGCAATGGCCTGCAGACCAGCGACCCCGACCCCCATGATGAATATCTTGGCCGCCGGCACCGTGCCCGCGGCAGTCATCATCATCGGCAGCGCGCGGCCATATTCCTGGGCGGCGTCGATCACGGCGCGATAACCGGCGAGATTCGCCTGGCTGGACAGCACGTCCATCGACTGCGCACGGCTGATCCGCGGCAGCAATTCCATGGCAAAAGCCGAGACTCCCGCTTGCGCGAGCTGCTGAATCTCCACCTCATTGTCGTAAGGATCCATGATACCGACGACGATGGCGCCGCGCTTGTATTGCGCAGCCTCTTGCGCGGAAGGACGGCGCACCTTGAGCACCACGTCGGCATCGCTCACAGCTTCAGCGGCGTTCGCATGTAGGCTTGCGCCGGCCGCTTCATAGTCAGAATCGAGGATGCCCGATTTGATACCCGCACCGGCCTCGATCGCAACATCGGCGCCGAGGCCTTTCATCTTCTTGACGGTCTCCGGCGTAGCGGCCACGCGTGGCTCGGGCTCTGCCTCACGCGGTATGGCAATGCGCATTCACTCGCCCCCAAACGTCCGGACCCGCGTTAGCCGGCACTTAGCGCAAGCGCCACCAACGCCAACACCAGCGCACCATAGCTCGCGGTTCTTGTGTTGCTCATGAAGCCCTGGATCGCGGCAACGGTGGCGATGGCAAAGATCCCGAAAGCAGTCAGCCAGTGTCCCATGACAGCGCCGATCGCCAGTCCGATCAGGACGGTGGCGACGTGGAGGGTGCCGATGAAAGCCATGTGCACGAAGGCCTCGTAGGTGCCTTCATGCGACGCATAATCATTGCCCGGCGCCGTGGCATATTCCGGCGCAGCATGCTCGGCCATTGTTATCCTCCGTGGGAAAACTCAGGATTCGTTGGGAGCGAGGATTAGCGGAAAGGCATAGCCCGGGCAATGGCGGGCGGGAACCGTCACGGCTCTTCGAGCCCGGCAACAGAAAGCGCCCGCTTCTGCCTGTGGGCGACCTTGGCCACGGAAAAAGCTTCTATCGCCTCATTGAACAGGCGGTAGAAATTCAATTCCGCCCGCAGGTGCAGGAACACCGCGCCGAGCCCGATGGCGGCGCGGTCCATGAACACAAACTCCCGCGGCACTGTGACCGGCCCCTGTTCCCGCAACGCCTGATGCACGCGGAATGCCTCCCGGCGGCCGTATTCGGAGGGCTTCACGCCGTCGGCGATGGTACGGGTGCGGTTATCGAGCAGCGGGCCGTAAATAAAGCCTGCCCAAATATTGAGCGTTTCGATCAGGCCGCGGGAGAGATTTTTGAAGCCCCAGGTCTCATAGGCATTGACCACGAGGTCTTCGTCGCCGCGTTCCAGGCCGCGATAGAGATCCACCACGCCGCCGACAAAGGTGGGATGGAAAATACGGATGCAACCATAGTCGAGCAGATTGATTCCGCCCGGTCGCGCTTGCCCCCTGCCCTGCTTCTCATCGAAGACGGTGTAATTGCCCAGATGCGGATCGCCGTGGATGACGCCGAAGCGGCTGAAGGGATGCCACCAGGCCATGAACATCGCGGTCCCCAACCGGTTGCGCGTGGGCAGATCATCATCCTTGTGCTCAAGCAGCCGCCGGCCCTGCAGCCAGTCGAGCGTGAGCAGGCGGCGCGTCGATAATTCCGGATGCACCGCGGGCACACGGATATTGTCCTCGCCGGCCAGGATGGCGCCATACAGCGCAACGTGCTTGGCCTCGCGGTGATAGTCGAGCTCCTCGCGCAACCGCGCGCCGATCTCTTGGGCGATCTCGCTGGTGTCGATGGCCGGGTCCACCATGCGGCGGCGCAGCGCGAGGAGCCAGCCGAGCTGCTGCAAATCCGCCTCCACCGCCGATTGCATGTCGGGGTATTGCAGCTTGCAGGCCAGTTCCGCCCCGTCGAGCGAACGGGCGCGGTGCACTTGGCCGAGTGAAGCCGCTGCTGCCGGCTCGTGCTCGAAGCTTGAAAATTTTTCCTGCCAATTCACGCCAAGCTCAGCCGTCATGCGCCGCTTGACGAAAGCCCAGCCCATGGGCGGCGCTTCGCTCTGCAGCTTCATCAGCTCGCCGGCATATGCCGGCGGCAGCGCGTCAGGAATGGTGGCGAGCAGCTGCGCCACCTTCATGATCGGCCCTTTCAGCCCGCCGAGCGCGGCTGCCAGATCAAGCGCGTTGCGACTGTGATTTTGCGTGCGGCCGAGCGCGCGTGCGGTTGCCACGCGGGCCGCCACGCCGCCGACATTGCTGCCGACTTTGGCGTAGCGCTTGGCGCGGGCGGAGAAGCGGTTGGCTTCGCGATCCTTGCCGCGCGGCGCCATGGCTACTTGCCTCGCCGGTCGATCTCTTCCAGCTCGTCGATCAGCTTCTCGATCACCGACAATCCGCCCTGCCAGAACGTGGGATCGCGCGCGTCGAGACCGAAAGGCTTGAGCAGCTCGGTGTAATGTTTGGTGCCGCCGGCGGCGAGCATGGCGAGATAGCGCTCGGCAAAACCTTCCGCGGCCTGCTGATAGACCGCGTAGAGCGAATTCACCAGGCAATCGCCGAAGGCATAGGCATAAACATAGAACGGCGAATGAATGAAGTGCGGGATGTAGCTCCAGAACACTTCGTAGCCCGGACGGATATCGATCGCCGGTCCGAGGCTTTCCTTCTGCACTTCAAGCCAGATTTCGCCGAGGCGTTCCGCCGTCAGCTCGCCATTCTTGCGCTCAAGATGCACCTTGCGCTCGAAGCTGTAGAATGCGATCTGCCGCACCACCGTGTTGATCATGTCCTCGGCCTTGCCGGTAAGCATGGCCTTGCGTTGCTTGTTGTCGGTGGTGGCGGCGAGCAATTTCTGGAAGGTCAGCATCTCCCCGAATACGCTCGCGGTTTCCGCCAGCGTCAGCGGCGTCGGCGCCATCAGCGCGCCGTTCGGCGCGGCGAGAAACTGGTGCACGCCATGACCGAGCTCATGCGCGAGCGTCATCACGTCGCGCGGCTTGCCCTGGTAATTCAGCATCACATAGGGATGCGCCGAAGGCACCGTCGGATGCGAAAAGGCGCCGGGCGATTTTCCCGGCCGTACTGGCGCGTCGATCCAGCGCTCGTCGAAGAAACGCTGGGCGATGTCGGCCATCTTCGGCGAGAAGGCGTCATAGGCGGTCAGCACGGTGTCGCGTGCCTCGTTCCAGCCGATGGTGCGCATCGGAACAGAGGGCAGCGGTGCGTTGCGGTCCCAATGCGGCAGCTTCTTCTTGCCGAACCAGCGCGCTTTCAGCGCGTAATAGCGATGCGACAGGCGCGGATAAGCGCTCCTCACGGCCTGCGTCAGCGCCTCCACGACTTCCGGTTCGACGCGGTTCGACAAATGCCGTGAATCTGCCACATCGGCGAAGCCGCGCCAGCGGTCCGAAATGTCCTTGTCCTTGGCCAGGGCGTTGGTGACCAGCGTGAACAGCCGCGCATTGTCTTTGAAAGTCTTCGCCAGCGCCTCGGCCGCGGCCTTACGCTTGGCGCCGGAAGAATCCTGCAACAGGTTGAGCGTGGGCTCGATCGCCAGATTCTTGCCCTGCACCCTGAAGCGCAGGCTCGCGATGGTTTCGTCGAACAGCCGCACCCAGGCCGAATAGCCGGTCATGGATTTTTCGTGGAACAGCTGCTCGATCCGATCCTCGAGCTGGTAGGGCTTTTCCTTGCGGATATCCTCCAGCCACGGCCGGTAATGGCCGAGCGCCGGATGCTGCATCGCCGCTTCCAGCACAGCGTCGTCGATGCGATTAAGCTCGAGCGTGAAAAACAAAAGATGCAGCGAAGAGGCGGTGAGACGCTCCTGCACGTCGCCATAGAATTTCGAGCGCACCGGATCGGTGGTGTTGCCCGCGTGAACAAGCCCGGCATAGGAGATCAGCCGGCCCATCAATTCGTCGAGCACCTCATAGCGCTGCACCGCGCTCGCCAATGCGCGACCGGCGTCCGGTCCGGCGGCCATCTCCGCCAGCTTGCCTTTGTAGTCCTGCTCGAAAGCTGCGCTGTCCTCCTCAACGCGCAGGAGATCGTGCTTGATCTCGGGTGCGTCGAGGGCGGGATATAGATCGGCCAGGTTCCACTCCGGCAGGGCGCCGAGCGCTTTTGCGCTCGCGCGGTTGGGAGCCGGCTTTTTGCGAATTGCTTTCTTCGGAGATGCCATAATGAGGGACGCCGTGGGTGGTAGGGTGGCAGTCTTGTGAGACAGATCTTGCGAGACAGGTCTTACTAGATAAGACGCCGCCCCAGTGTGGCAACATCCCCTCAGCCCATCGGCCGCGTTTTCGGCAGATCGCTTCCGGAGCTTGCGACCGCGGTGGTCCCGCCGCGGCGCCATCCGAAAGCCTTCACCGGACATCGCGGGTGCCGGCATTATCCTGGTACGGGCATCAAGTGGCGAGGGTGTCACGGTCCATGCGCCGCGGACCCCGGCGTTCGATCTGCCCTGCCGATCGCCGGACAGCCAGCTGCCAATACAGTCGCCGGGCGCGTATACGGCGCGATTAAGTCCACCTTAATTTTCCCAGCGGATGGTGCCCCGAATTGATACACGTTCGGAACGCCGCTATGGCCGAGTGCATCCTCATTGTCGACGATGATCCAGTGCAGCGCCGGCTGGTGGAAGCGATGGCTGTGCGCTTCGGGTATCAGGCGCTGACCGCCGAGGGTGGCGACGCGGCGCTTGCCCTGCTGGGCGATCCGCAGACGCGCATCGACTGCGTCATCCTCGACCTCGTCATGCCCGACCTCGACGGGCTCGGTGTGCTGGCGAAGATGCGCGAGCGTGGGCTGCGCATGCCCGTCATTGTGCAGACGGCCCATGGCGGCATCGACAATGTGGTCTCCGCCATGCGCGCTGGCGCGGCCGACTTCGTCGTCAAGCCCGTGGGTCCGGAGCGCCTGCAGGTTTCGCTGCGCAATGCCCTCGCCCAGAGCGCGCTCGAAGGCGAGCTGCAGCGGATCAAGCATGCGCGCACGGGTACGCTTTCCTTCCGTGATCTGGTCAGCCGCAGCCCGCAGATGCAGCTTGTCATGCGTACCGCAGAAAAGGCCGCAACCTCCTCCATCCCGGTGCTGATCGAGGGTGAGTCCGGCGTCGGGAAGGAATTAATCGCACGCGCCATTCATGGCAGCAGCGAGCGCCGAACAAAGCCATTCGTCGCCGTCAATTGCGGCGCTATCCCGGAAAATCTGGTTGAATCCATCTTGTTCGGTCACGAGAAGGGTGCCTTCACCGGCGCGACCGAGCGCCATGTCGGAAAATTCGCGGAAGCCGACGGCGGCGTGCTGTTTCTCGACGAGGTCGGCGAATTGCCGCTTGCAGCGCAGGTGAAACTGTTGCGCGCCATTCAAGAGAACGAGATTGAGCCGGTGGGCGGGCGCAAGCCTGTCAAAGTCGACGTGCGGCTGATCTCCGCAACCAACCGTAACCTGATGGCCGACGTCAAAAGCGGCCGCTTTCGCGAGGATCTGTTCTATCGGCTGCATGTCTTTCCCATTACAGTGCCGCCGCTGCGCGAGCGCACAGAAGACATTCCCGATCTCGTGCGTTATTTCCTGGCGCATTTCTGCGCCGAGGAAGGCAAGCGCATCCAATTCGTCAGCAACGAAGCGCTTGCCCTGCTCAGAAATCATCCTTGGCCGGGCAATGTGCGTCAGCTCGAGAACATGGTGTTCCGCGCCGTGGTGCTGGCGGAAGGCGACACCCTGGGCCCGGACGAATTCCCGCAGATCGCGGCGCAGGCGCTCCGCACGGGCGGCGAACCTGATGCCGATACCGCGCAGGCGCCTTCGATTACGGCCGATATGACTTCCTTCGCTGCGGGCATTCCGGACTGGGCCGCGACCGTCCCGGTTCAAAGCCGCCCGCATGGCATGCTGCCGATTTTCGATGGCGAGGGACATATCCGCCCGCTGGAAGACCTCGAATCAGAGGTCATCCGCTTCGCGATCAGCCACTACCGCGGCCAAATGTCCGAGGTAGCGCGGCGGTTGCACATCGGGCGCTCGACACTTTACCGAAAGCTCGAAAATCTCGGTCTCGGCGGAGAAAACCCGGATTCCGATGGGGAAGCCGTGTCCAGCGGGTAACTATCGCGCGAAATCGCGTTAACGAGGCTGTTACGCCTCTCGGCGTTGTGGCAAACGTGTATCAGTCGCTTTAATTTAACGATGGCCTTGATTTTCTGCCGTCGAAAATGGGGGTTCGGGCGTTAGTTCCGAAATAGGGGAAATTTGATGCGGATCGCACGAAACGACCAGGCTCTTGCTGCGGCTCTGGCACTACTGCTGACCACGGCGGGAGCCGCGCTAGCCGCTCCGGACAGTTCCGGTACGAGCGTCACCGGAACTGTGGCAGCGGCTCAGCCTTCGGAAGCCGATCTGAATTCCCGCATCCCCCTACCCGACCCGCTCGACGTACCGCTCCCCTCTGCTAAGGACGTGGCATCGCCCGCGCCTGAAGAGGCTGCGCCGGTATCGGAAACGGCGACTATCCCGTCAGTGCGGGAGCCCGCCGTCCCCTCCGCGCCGGAGCCCACGATCATCTCGGCCACGCAGCACCCGCCGCGGCCGCCGCGCCAGAACCTCCCGAGGCGTCCGCACCGCCACCCGCTGTCACGTCGGCGCCGCCGGCTGCCACGACCGAAACCGCGACCGCGCCTGCCGCGGTCGAGCCCGTGCTGGATCCGATCCCCGCCAAGCTCAAAGAAATCATCACCACCAAGCTGTCGCGCTTCGTCGACCGCAAGGACGACCGTGCCGGCGTGGAGTCCTTCTACGCCGCCCGGCAATACGCGCCGCTGTGGACCGACCAGGGCGTGCTCAATGCACGCGGCAAGGCCGTGATCGCCTATCTCGCCGGCGTCTCTGCTGAAGGACTCGACCCGTCCGATTATCCGACGCCCGCATTCAAGAATGGCGCCGAGCCGCAGGCACTCGCGGAAGCGGAATTGAAGCTGGTGGATTCCGTGCTCACCTTCGCGCGCCATGCCCAGAATGGCCGCGTGCATTTCTCCCGCGTCGCCGCCGACATTCTTTACAATCTGGTTCCCCCCGACCCGGCGCAGGTGCTCGCCAACCTGGCGGAGAACAGCGACGTGGCAAAGACGCTCGACAGCTATACGCCGCAGCACGCCGGCTATAAGGCGCTGAAGGCGAAGCTCGCTGAATTGCGTGGACAGTCGGCAGACCCGCAACCACAGGCGCCGGCTGCGCAGATCGTGCAGATTCCCGAGGGACCGATCCTGCGCTCGGGCGACGACGACGAGCGTGTTCCCTTATTGCGCAAGCGGCTCCAGATAGCGGACCAGAACTCGACCAGATACGACAGGCAGGTCGTGGAAGCGGTGAAGACGTTCCAGGAAAAAGCCGGGCTCGACGACGATGGCTCGGTTGGACCGGCCACCCTGCGCGCCCTCAACAACGGTGGCGTTGCGAGCAAGCCGCGCGGCCGCAAGGACACCATCGATACTATTCTCGCCAATATGGAGCGCTGGCGCTGGATGCCGCGCGATCTCGGCAAGGCGCATGTGGTGCTGAACATTCCGGCCTTCACGCTCAAGGTCATGAACAACGGCAATAAGATCTGGGAGACGCGTGTCGTGGTGGGCAAGCCCGAAACCGCGACACCGATCCTCAGCGAGACGATGAAATTTATCACCGTCAATCCGACCTGGAACGTGCCGCCCTCGATCGTCTATGGCGAATATCTTCCGGTGCTGCAGCAGGATCCCACCGCGATCGCGCGCATGGGTCTCAAGGTGGTACAGAACAATGATGGCAGCCTGCACATGTACCAGCCGCCGGGTGACGGCAATGCGCTTGGCCGTATCCGCTTCAACTTCCCGAACAAGTTCCTGGTCTATCAGCACGACACGCCGGACAAGCACCTGTTCGCGAAAGAGACGCGCGCCTTTAGCCACGGCTGCATGCGGGTGCAGGACCCGCTGAAATACGGCGAGGTGCTGCTTTCGATCGCGCGTCCAAAGGACAATTATACCGTCGACAAGCTGCGCAGCATGTATGGCCCGGAGGAACGGGAGATTACCTTCCCGACACCCATCCCGGTGCACGTCACGTATCAGACCGCCTTTGTCGATGAATCCGGAAAGTTGGTCCTGCGCGACGACATCTACGGCCGCGATTCCAGAACGCTGGCGGCGCTCAAGGGCGAGGACCGGCGGATTGCAAGCATGCCGATGGATCGCCGCGCCGAGCAGCAGCCGAGCTATCAGCGTGGGCCCGTGAACTTGCCGTATGGCGTCGTGACCGAAGGCTCCTCACGCTACGCCTCGCGTTACGACGGCGGAGGCTTCTTCGAGTTGCTGTTCGGCGGGCCGCGTTATTACCAGCCGCAGTACCAGCCGCGACCGCCGGCCCAGGTCGAGCGGCGGCGGTACAATACACGCCCGCTTAACTAAAGCGCCGGCCGCGCCCGCGGCCGAGCCATTTTTTGCCACAGTCGCTCTCTAGCGTCCTATTCAGGCGACGGGGTAGGAGGGGCGCTAAGGCTGCGTTAACCCATCCCGGTAACACTGCGTTAGCCATGTTTCCCGCGGTCCAAACCGCGGGAGATATTCGTTCTTTGTGGCCTTCCAACGCGAGATTGCACGTGCCGGTTTGTATCGCGCGCCGAGTTTTGTCGCTCTTGCTCGCCCCGCGCACCGGATATCGCCTTGGCCTCGCCGCTGCCGCCCTTATTTTCGGTTGCGATGGCTTGCAGAACGCGGTCGCCGAAGGCGACACCCGCACGATCTCTCTGCATCACGTTCATACCAAGGAAGACCTCACCATCACCTACAAGCGCAATGGCCGTTACGACGCCGACGCGCTGAAGAAGATCAACTGGATTTTGCGCGATTGGCGGCGCGACGAAGAGATCGCGACTGATCCGCAGCTGCTCGATCTGGTGTGGGAAGTGCACCGCGAAGTGGGCGCCCAGCATCCCATCCACATCATCTGCGGCTACCGCGCGCCGCAAACGAACGCCATGCTGCGCCGGAAGAGCGACGGCGTCGCTCAGTCCAGCCAACATACCCACGGCAAGGCGATGGATTTCTTCATTCCGGGCGTGCCGCTGGAGGAGTTGCGCAAGGTCGGACTGCGACTGCAGCGCGGCGGCATCGGCTTCTATCCGAGCTCCGGATCGCCGTTCGTGCATCTCGATGTCGGCAGTGTGCGGCACTGGCCGAGCATCAGCCGCGAAGAATTGGTGCGCATCTTCCCGAATGGCCGCACGGTGCATGTGCCCTCCGACGGCCGGCCGCTGCCCGGCTATTCGCTCGCGCTGGCCGACATTGAGCGTCGCGGCAACCAGCCTTCTTCCGTTTCCTTGAACGCAGCGCGCAGCGCCGGCATCCTCACCGCGCAACGGGATACCGGCACGAGCATCAACCCGCTGGCAAGACTTTTTGGCTTCGGCAAGCCTGAGCGCGAGGAGGTCGAGACGACCGCTGCCATTACACCCACGCCCAAGGCAGCCCCCGCCGCAAAGCCGCAACCGCGCAAGGCGGCGGAAGTGCAAGTCGCCGCGGCCTTGCCGCCGAAGACCGCGCCTGCGCAATTCTCCGGCGCCAACGTGCCCTGGCCGGATAAGCTTTCGCCCTTGCCCTGTGCTGCCTGGGCAGGCGCTGGCTTATGCCCCGGTGCCTGGCCCGGAGCTCAATGCCCGTCCGGCGGCACCGCCGCGCACGGTGGAGAGCCGCCCCTTGCCGGCGCTTACGGCAGCGCCCGCCGCCGTGCCGGCTTTTATCCCGCGGCAAACCTCGATCGTCGTGCGGCAGGCTGACGGCAAGCCGGCGATCGTGCATACGCGGCGCTTGCAGACCGGCGAGCCCTTCGACGATCCCTGGATGCGCGCGGCGATTCTTGCGCCCAATTTGTCGAGTTATATGACCGTGAGCGGGATGGGCGGCGAGGATTATCGCGGTCTGAGTGTTTTCATGCGCAAGCCCGAGTCCTTGGCGACCATGGCTTTCTCCGCCGATCCGACACCGGGTCTGATAGCAAATCGTTTTAGCGGCCAGGCGGTCGTGTTTATCGCGACCACCACCTTCAGCGCACGCACCGCGATGCTTCGGTAGCGGCAGCGGGTTCGACTTAAGCCACCATCCCGAGCGCGAGCATGTAGGTTTCCAGGATTGCTTCCTGTTCCTTGCGTTCGTCGGTGTCCTGCTTGCGCAGCCGCACGATCGTGCGCAGCGCCTTCACGTCGAAACCGTGCGCCTTGGCCTCGGCATAGACATCCTTGATATCGTCGGCGATCGCCTTCTTTTCCTCTTCAAGGCGCTCCACGCGCTCAACCACAGCCTTGAGCTGCTCCTTCGCAAAGCGGGTGGCGGGCTGTTCCTGGGCGGCGGCGGTGGCGGGCATCGACTACTCCTTTGGTGACGCACCTGACCTCGGGCTGGCCCGAGTTCAGCACTATTGAAGTGGCCGAAATCGGATAAATCCGACTTCGGCTGTGAGCCCCAGCTTTCGGAAGCCGGCGGCCCCGCGTCAAGGCGAGGCCGAAGTATCCACAGGCGGCCGGTGGACAAGTGGACAATTTGGCGGGTTCAGCCTTGCGCGGCCGCTTTCGCTCGATCCCGGCTTTAGTGCCGGTGAGTCTTTTCGAACGCCGCTTTCTGGTCAGGGGACGCTTCTTTCTGGTATTTCGTGCGCCACTCCTCGTAGGGCATGCCGTAGACGATCTCCCGGCTCTCGTCCTTGCTCATCGGCAGGCCTTTGGCGTCGGCTGCTTCCTTCATCCAGTTTGACAGGCAGTTGCGGCAGAAGCCGGCCAAGTTCATCAGATCGATATTCTGCACATCGGTGCGCCCACGCAGGTGCTCGACCAAGCGCCGATAGACGGCGGCTTCAAGCTCGATCCGGGTCTTGTCGTCCATGGCCGATTCCTTTCAATGCGACAGTGCCGCGGCGATGCAGCCGCGGTATCACAACAATAGTCATCGCTACGTCCTGATTCCAGGGTCGCGTTTTTTGTTGACCCGCCTCTTTGCTGTTGCCAAGAGCGAGCATGGACGGAGCGGCGCGCACATTTCTGGAACAGCTTTTCCGCACAGCGGTAGCAGCTGCTCACCCCGCTGCCTGTCTGCGCGCTTATCTGCCGCCGCCGCCACCCGGACGTCTCATCGTGCTGGCGGCAGGCAAGGCAGCAGGCTCAATGACCGCAGTCGCCGAGCAGCACTACCTGCAAAGCGGTTTTCCAAAAGATCGGCTGCTTGGGCTTGCCGTTACGCGCCACGGCTATGCCCAGCCAACGCAGCACATTCCGGTGATTGAAGCCGGCCATCCGGTGCCGGACCAAACAGGTATCGATGCCACCGAGCAGACGCTGGTGCTGGCGGACCAAGCGGGTATGGACGATCTGTTGTTGGTGTTGCTGTCCGGAGGCGCATCGGCGAACTGGATCGCGCCCGCCCCGGGTCTCGCACTCGCCGACAAGCAGGCGATCGACGCGCGCATTGCTGCGCTCCGGCGCCAGCATCGGGGAGGTCAACACCGTGCGCAAGCATCTCTCGCGCATCAAGGGCGGTCGGCTGGCCGCGCGCGGGCGACCGGCACGCATCGTCACCTTGGCGATTTCCGACGTGCCAGGCGACGACCCCGATGTGATCGGCTCAGGTCCGACGGTGCCGGATCCTTCCACGCTGTCCGCGGCGCGCGGCATTGTCGAGCGTTATGGGCTGGAGATGCCCGCGGGCATCACTTTAGCGCTGTCAGATCCGGCCAACGAAACGCCGAAGCCGGAAGATGCAATTTTCCGTGCGACCGAGTTCATCCTTGTCGCCCGGCCCGAAGACGCCTTTCGCGCGGCGCGCGAAATGGCGAGGAAGGCGGGTTATGACTGTGTCTTTCTCGGCGATCAGCTTGAAGGCGAAGCTCGGGAGGTGGCGCAGGAGCATGGCCGGATTGCGCGCGAATTAAGTGCGCAGAACCGCCGCGCCGTAATCTTGTCCGGCGGCGAGCTCACCGTGACTGTGCACAAGCAGGGTGGGCGGGGCGGACCCAATCAGGAATACGCCCTGGCGCTTGCTATCGCGCTCGAAGGAACCCGTGGCATTGCCGTTCTGGCTGCTGATACCGACGGAACCGACGGAGGATCCGGCGCGCCGACCGATCCGGCCGGTGCCTTCGCCGACGGCACCACTGCGGCGCGCGCGCGCGCTCCTTGGCCTCGATCCGGCCTCGTTTCTGGCCAACAACAATTCCACCGAATTCTTCGCCCCGCTCGGGGACCTTCTAATGTCCGGACCCACCTTCACCAATGTTAATGACTTCCGGGCCATCCTCGTTGACAGCGCGTGAGCCTTCGCGCGAAATCCCGCCTTCCAGGGCCAAACCGGGCCGCATCAACGTGGATTTACTTCGATTGTCACCCCTCCGGTGCTTCGTCACACGCGCGTTGCTTCCTGCCGCTATCGCGTTGATGGGTGTGGTGGCCTTTGCCCAGCCGGCGGCGGCGGATTTCAATCTCTGCAATAATACCGGCAGCCGCGTCGGCATTGCCATCGGCTACAAAGACAGCGACGGCTGGACCACAGAGGGCTGGTGGAATCTTTCCGCGCGCAGCTGCGAGACCTTGCTACGCGGCACGCTGGTGGCGCGCTTTTACTACATCTATGCGCTCGATTACGAGCGCGGCGGCGAATGGTCGGGGCAGGCCTTCATGTGCACGCGGGATAAGGAGTTCACCATTCGGGGCATCGACGACTGCCTCGCGCGAGGCTATGAACGGACCGGATTCTTCGAGGTCGATACCGGCGAGCAGCGTTCCTGGACCGTGCAGCTTACCGAGTCGAACGAGCAGTCGCCCCGCCCGCCGACCTCGGGTTCTTCAATGACGCCGGCCCCGCCCGCGGGCGGCCGGACGGCGCCGGAAAGATAAGTTCGATGAGACGCCTGCGCCGAACGAAGATCGTAGCGACGCTGGGGCCCGCTTCATCCGACCGCGACACCATCGCCCGCCTGTTCGAAGCCGGCGCCGACGTCTTCCGCATCAACATGAGTCACACCTCGCATGAGCGGATGCGCGAGCTGGTGACGACGATCAGGAGCATCGAAGCCGATCACGAGCGGCCGATCGGCATCCTTGTCGATTTGCAGGGTCCGAAGCTGCGGCTCGGCAAATTCGCTGAAGGGTCGGCGATGCTGAGCAAGGGCGAGACTTTCACGTTGGATGCCGACGAAGCCGCCGGTGACGCGCACCGCGTACACCTGCCGCACGCGGAAATTTTCAGCGCGGTCGAGCCGGGCCATGCGCTGCTGCTCGATGACGGCAAGGTGCGCCTGCAGGTGCGCGAGGCGACCAACACCAGCATCACCACCAGCGTGGAAGTCGGCGGCAAGCTCTCCGACCGCAAGGGCGTCAGCCTACCCGACGCGACCTTGCCGTTCTCCGCGCTGGCGCCGAAGGACCGTTCCGATCTCGAAGCCGCGCTCGACGCCGGAATCGATTGGCTGGCGCTGTCTTTTATCCAACGGCCCGAGGACATCGCCGAAGCCAAGAAGCTCACGCGCGGGCGCGCCTCCGTGATGGCCAAGATCGAGAAGCCGCAAGCGATGAACCGGCTCGGCGAAATTCTTGAAATCGCCGACGCGGTGATGGTGGCGCGCGGCGATCTTGGCGTCGAGCTGCCGCTGGAAAAGGTGCCCGGGTCGCAGAAGAAGATGACCCGGATGGCGCGGCGCGCCGGCAAGCCGGTAGTAGTCGCCACCCAGATGCTGGAGTCGATGATCAACAGCCCGGTGCCGACCCGCGCCGAGGTTTCGGACGTCGCGACCGCGATCTACGAAGGAACCGATGCGGTGATGCTGTCCGCCGAATCCGCGGCCGGTCAATATCCGGTCGAGGCCGTCGCGATGATGAACCGCATCGCCGAGGAAGTCGAAAACGACGAATTCTATCGGTCGATCATCGACGCGCAGCACGCCGCGCCGGAAGCAACCGGCGCCGACGCCATCGCCGATGCCGCGCGGCAGATCGCCGGCACCCTGGAACTGTCCGCGCTGGTGTGTTGGACGTCGTCCGGCGCAACCGGCTTGCGCGTTGCACGCGAGCGCCCGAAGCCGCCGATCGTGGCGATCTCGCCCAATATGTCCACCGGCCGGCGGCTATCGCTGGTCTGGGGAATCCATTGCGTCGTGGCACAGGACGCGCGCGACCAGGACGACATGGTGGGCCGCGCCTGCCGCATTGCGTTTCGGGAAGGTTTTGCCAAATCCGGCCAACGCGTCATCATCGTCGCCGGCGTGCCGCTGGGAACGCCGGGCGCGACCAATATGCTGCGCATTGCCTTTGTCGGCTCCGAGAGCGACACCGAAGTCTAGCGCCCGGGAACGGCATTTGCCTTGGACGTCACGTCGGTAAATTCGCCAACCGCTTCAACCACGCGGTCGGGCGCCGCGTAATGCGGCATGTGACCAACCCCGCGCAGCAGCACCAGCCGCGCCCGCGGCAAGGCCGCTGCGAGCGGCTGTGCATGCACATTTGGCGGCACGACGATATCGGCGGCGCCGGCGATGATGATGGTCGGGACAGCGAGGCCGCGATACCGCTCGACCTGGCCGGCGACGAACGCTTTCAATCCGGCGACTTCCCGGGCGTTGGAGAGAAATTCGCCTGGCCGCAGGGCCAGCCGCGCGGATGCGCGCGAGACGTAATCCGGCGGCGGCTCAATCGGCCAAAAGACGAGCCGCACCGCGTAAGAAGTCAGCAGCAGTCCGGCAGGCAGCGCAAAAAGATGCGCGAAGGCCGGGCCGAGAATCGGGATGGCGCCGAGCTGGTAATACCAGGAGGTACCGCCGGCCCAAGGGTAGGCCACCGGCGCCAGCAGGATCAGGCCCGCGAGGTCCTGCGGGAAGTCGAGGGCATAGGCAGCGGCCAGCGTGCCGCCCCAGGAATGCCCCACAAGCACGAAGGAGGTAACGCCCAGGCGCTGCAAGGCCTCGCGCAACAACGCCGCCTGACCGCTCGGCGAGGCGGCATCCGGGCCGCTGCCGGGCGTGCTCCAGCCATGGCCCGGCCGGTCGATCAGCAGCACGCGGTGGGTCCGCGCGAGCCGCTCGCCCAAGGCATTCTCCTGGTCTTTCAGATTGGCCCCCGCCCCATGGACGAGGACGATCGCCGGATGGTCCGCCGCGCCCCCCGGCGGGCCTTTCTCCACCACATGCAGGCTGCCGCCGGTCACGGGGATGAAGCGCCCGGAAGCCGGATTGGCCCGTTCGATGACGCTGGTAGCGATGGCCGAGCCCGCGGCGGAGAGACCCAGGAATGCGGCCACCAGGGCCGCGGAAAGCACCATGCGGCGTTGGGAAATCGGGCGGCCTCGCCACATTGACAGTTCGTCTCCGCGCTTTCACAACAGCGCCCAGAAGCGCAAAAGCCACAGCAATTCAGGAGAATGCCATGACCATCAGGCCGTTACACGACAATGTCGTGGTCGAACCCACCGTCTCGAAAAAGGCGGTGACCAAAGGCGGGATCCTTCTTCCCGACACGGCGCAGGAAAAGCCGCTGGAAGGCAAGGTTGTCGCCGTGGGCTCCGGCCATCGCGGCAAAAACGGCAAGCTGGTGGAGCTCTCGGTCAAGGCCGGCGACCGGGTGGTCTATGCCAAGTGGTCGGGCTCCGAGGTGAAAGTCGCGCAGAAGGACTACATCATCCTGAAGGAGAGCGACATTCTGGGCGTGGTGGAAGGCGACGGCAAAGTTTCAGTGCGCGCCAAGAGCGAGGCCGCGGGAACGACGGCTGCGTCGTCCGCACATGACCACGACCATGTGCACGATAGCGGCTGTTGCGACGACTGATCGGCATGCCGTGGCAGACTTCGAGAGGGCGGGGCTAAATATCCCGCCCCTCGACTTTCTCGGATAGCGTCTTCACCAGATCGGGCACGCGCTTCATGTGCGGATCGAGCTCCAGCGCGCGGCGATAGACTTCCAGCGCGCGGCGATCGTCGCCGAATTCCTGCATGATCACGCCGATACCGAACAGCGCCCCGAAATGGCGCGGCTCGCGCTTCAGCACCTGCGCCAGATCGGCCAGCGCGCGGGTGTAATCCTTTTTCATGTAATGGACGGTCGCGCGCTGGTTCCAGCCCTCGACATATTCCGGCTTGAACTCGACGACGCCGTCGAGCAGCTGGATCGCCAGATCCAAATCCTTGCTTTCGATCGCCGATCTCACCCGGCTGATGAGCAGATTGGTGGTGTCGCCGCCCGATCCCAGCCAGACGCCCCAGATGCGGTCGGCAATCGCCTTGGCGCTTTCCTCGTCGGGTGCAACTTTGAGCGCGCCGAACAGGAAATCGAGATTTTGCAGGCGGTCATTGCGCGGCGGGCGGGATGAGTTGGATGGCGGCTCCATCCAGCGGCCGGCCTGCGCAAAAGCCGGTACCGGCGCCATCGGCGCCGCCACGAGGATGGCCGCAAGAACGACACTGGGGATTCGCGCCCGCATGAGGCAAATGTAGAACCTTGCAGGGCGGCTGAAAAGCCGCCTGCCGGTCAAAGCGCCGTGAAAAAGGCCGGGTGAGCGGGCGCTCAGGCCCGCGCCACCACCCATCGCTGGCGGATCATCTCGACGAGCGGCGGGGCAAACACCGCGATCAGCGCAATGGCCAGCAGCACGGCGGCGATCGGGCGCGACAGGAAGATCATGCCGCTGCCATGCGAGAGCGTCAGCGACTGGCGCAGGGTGTTTTCGAATAACGGGCCGAGAACCAGGCCGAGAACCATGGGCGCTGCCGGCCAGTCATAGCGCTTCATCAACCAGCCGACCACGCCGAAGCCAAGCATCACCCAGGCGTCCTCGACGTTATTGGCATGCGAAATCACGCCGGTGACGCAGATCGCCAGGATCGGCGGATAAATCCAGCTGTAGCGGATCTGCAGCAGTCGGGCGAACAGGCCGGCAAGCGGCAGGTTCATGATCAGCAGCAGGAAATTGCCGATATACATGCTGGCGATCACCGCCCAGACCAGCGCCGGAATTGGTGGTGAACATTTCCGGCCCGGGCCGCAGGCCGAACATGATCAACGCGCCGAGCATGACGGCCGTGGTCCCGGAACCCGGCACGCCGAGCGCGAACATCGGCACCATCGCGCCGGCTGACGCGGCGTTGTTGGAGGACTCCGGCCCCGCCACGCCCTCGATGGCGCCGCGGCCGAAGCGCGATGGATCCTTCGCGACTTTCTTCTCGACGATGTAGGAGACGAACGAGGCGATGGTCGCGCCGGCGGCCGGCAAAACGCCGATGATGAATCCGATGCCGGTGCCGCGCAAAATCGCTTTCCAGGCCTGGCCCCATTCTTCGCGGTTAGGCAGCACACGGCCGACATTGAGGATCGGATCGGCCTTTGACGTATAGCAACTGGCCAGCACCTCGCCGATGCCGAACAGCGCCACGGTCAGGATGATGAAATCGACCCCGTCGAGCAGCCATGATTGGCCGAAGTAAAAGCGCGGCACGCCGACCTGCGGATCGATGCCGATGGTGCCAAGCAGAAGGCCGGCGACGCCGGCAGCGAGGCCTTTCAGCACCGAGCCGCCGACGGCGGCCAGCGCGGTGAGGCCGAGCAGCACCAGCATGCAATATTCCGGCGGACCGAAGGCGAGCGCGAGTTTTGCGAGCGGCGGCGCCAGCAGCATCAGGCCGATGCGTCCCGAAGGTGCCCGCGATGAAAGAGCCTATCGCCGCAATGCCGAGCGCCACGCCGCCGCGGCCCTGGGTCGCCATCTTGTAGCCGTCGATGCTGGTCATCACCGATGACGACTCGCCCGGCACGTTGATCAGTACCGAGGTGAGCGTGCCGCCATATTGCGCGCCGTAGTAAAGCCCCGCGAACATGATGATGGCGCCGGTCGGGCTCGCGCCATAGGTCAAGCGGCAGCAAAAGCGCGATCGCGGCGGAAGGCCCGATGCCGGGCAGCACGCCGATGATTTGACCGAGAAGAACTCCGGCAAAACACATCAGCAGATTCATCGGCGTCGCCGCCGTCATAAATCCCTGCATCAGGTCGGCCAGCGGTCCCATGATCAGAATCCCGAGCGGACCGATGGGCAAGGTGACTTTCAGCCAGGTGCGGAAGATCAGGAACAGGACCGCAGTCGTCGTCACTGCCACCAGCAACGACGGAATGATCGGAAGGCGCTCAATAAAGACGAACATGAACAGCAACATCAGGAAAATCGGCCGGACCGAAGCCCATCGGCTCCAGCCCGACAATACCGGCGGCGAAGACGGCAAGCACGATAAGTGGCTTGCCGATCGGTTCTTCCGCTTGGCGGGTTCTTTGCCGATGAACAGATTGACCACGACGGCGAGCCGTGAGTCCGATCAGCATGATGCCGTACCATAGCGGCATAAAGCCGGACTGCGGCGCGAACCCCTGCCACAAGGGCATGCGCGCCGCGGTCCAGACCCAAAGCAGGCCGAGAGCCACGAAAAAAGCGGCGAGCACGAGCTCGCCGATAGCAATCCGACCTTGCATTGCTGCCAGGGCCTTACTTCTTGCCCAGCAGGTCGCGGTAAAGCTTTTCCTGATCGTCGAGGAACTTCACGAAATTCGCGCCGGCGATGGGCGCTTCGGAAGCCGCGTTGTCTTTCAGATAGGCCTTGAACGCCGGCGCAGCCACGACCTTCTGCATCACGCCTTCCCAATATTTCGCAGCTTCAGCCGGCGCGCCCTTCGGGACGGCGACGCCACGCCACATCTGGAAGTTAGGCGCGGTGATGCCCTGCTCTTTCATCGTGGGCACGTCGGGCAGCAAGGTAAAGCGGTTGTCGCGGAACACGCCGATCGCGCGCACCGCACCGGATTTCAGATGCCCCATGAATTCCAGCGGATTGCCGAGCGAGGCATGAACGTGCCCGCCGAGCAGCGCGGTGAGCGCTTCGCCGCCGCTGTTGAAGTTGATCATGTTCAATTCGGTGCCGGTGGACTTTGCCAGGATGGTGACCGCCATCACGTCGGTGGTGCCGCCGGTGGAGAAGTTATAGGTCTTCGGCGGCTTGGATTTCGCGTCCTTCACGAAATCCGCGGCCGTCTTCCAGGGCGAGTCGCCCTTCACGAAGAACACGAAGTCGTCGAGCATGACATTCATCACCGGCTGCACTTCCGTCAGCGTCTTGGCTTCCGGCGTGAGGATCGGCGTGATCTGCGTGGTGCCGTTGACCAGCACGAGGGTGTGCGGATCGGCCTTGCGGCTTGCGCTCATGTAACCGATGCCGACGGCGCCGCCGCCGCCCGGCTTGTTGACCAGCGCGACCGGCACGGGAACCAGTTTGTCATCGGTGATGACCTTGTGAATGACGCGCGCCATGATGTCGGCGCCGCCGCCCACGGCGAACGGAATGACGAACTCGACGTCCTTGGTTGGTTTCCAGTCCTGCGCCGTTGCGAGGCTGCTTTGCGCGGCAAAGGCCAGAGCAGCAGCCGCGTAGACAAAGTGACGCCGTAGCATGGTCATATGATCCTCCCCGGGGTGATGTATTTATTTAGTTATTTCACCAACTATGAGGCTGCCCCCAATCGGCGTCAATGGCGCGGAACGCCGCCTTCCGGCGATTGCCGAACGGTGTCAGGCTCTCGGGGCGGGCAGGATATCGAGCAGATAGGATTCGTTACCGACATTGGTCACGCGGCCGGCGAGTTTCATCGTCGCGACCTCCACGAGGAACAGCATGCTGCTGCCCGGACCCGTTTTCGCCCCGCCGGTGATTGCGGCGTAACGTCCATCGGGCGTGATCACCACGCCGCGCGGGCGCGAAGGCCCGCCGTCCGGCGTCGGCAACTCGAGCCGGGCAACTTCGGCAGGCTGCATCGCCAGCGCCTTGCTTACATCGACAAGCGACACCGTGTTGCTGCGGAAGCAGCTGGCGACAACATGCTTGCCATCCTTGGTGAAAGCCACGGCGAAGGGTCGCGTTGCCACCGACGCGTTGTTGGTGCCCACCATGACGCGCGCGCGCTCGGCATCGGCCCCTCCGGCGGCAGCGCGCACGATATCGATCAGCGAAATGGTGCGGCCTTCGACACCCGTTTGCGCGCTTTCGCGGCTGGCGGCGGCGAGCAATTTTCCGTCCGGACTGACGGCAAGCCCGAAAGGCCCGGCCTCAACCGGGACGCGCGCCAGCTCGGCTTTCGGATCGCCGGCAAGCGCGCGCGTGAGGTCGATGACGGAAACGTCGTCGGTGCCGCCATTGGCGGTGAAGATATAGCCGGGACCACTCGCGCAGACGGCGATGCCATTCGGATCGGGGAAATTCCCGTAAGTGGGGTGCGGGCCGGGATGCGGGCTCGGAATCGGATCGGCGCCGTTATTCTTCTTCACCGCAAGCGGGATGCGGCGCACGACCTTGCGGCTGGCGGTGTCGATCACTGTGACCTCCGCGCCGCCGTCCTCCCGTTCCGCCGCTTCGGCGGATGTGACGAGCACATATTTATCGTCGGGCGTGATCGCGATGCCGACCGGACCGGCCATGCCGGTCGCGATCAGATCTGCGATCGCCTTGGTGGTGCCGTTGCTGGCCGGATCGAGCGCGGCGACGAGATCGAGCACGGTGACGACGCCAGGATGGCCGTGCTGGAAGGCGGCCGCGGCCGCGGGCGTCGCGCGGCCGGAATGATTGACCACATAGGCATAGCGGCCGGCCTTCGGGACCGCGATGCTGACCGGTTGTCCGCTGGCGGCCGTATCGACGATGCCGTCGCCGTCGGAATCGACGTCCGGCGTCACGCGGACGCGGTTGATGATGGCTTTGGGCGTGCCGTCGTTCTTCGGATCAAGCGCGCGGCGGAGATCGACGACGGAGACGACGTTGTCCCAGCGTCCGCTGACCAGGATGTGACAATTTTCCATTGCTCATCCCGGTGCTCGGCGCGCGGGCTGCCGCCTTAGCCCTGGCGGGCTTTGAAGCGCTTCTGGGTCTTGTTGATGATATAGACCCGGCCCTTGCGGCGCACGAGCCGGTTGTCCCGGTGCCGGGCGCGTATTGATTTCAATGAGTTACGGACTTTCATGACAACTGATCCCTGGCCCGGCTCCCGCCCGGCATCTCGCTCTAAACTGTTGGCGTGGCGTTTAAATAAGCGGACGCGCCGCCGGCTGTCAAATGCGCAAGACAGGGCGGAAAGCTGCATCGGAGGTGTTGATTGCGCGAGAGCATTCTGGGCGCGACAGGGATCGAACTCTGGACCCCCGCCGCCTCACCAGAAGTCGGAAGGACGATATCCAAAGAAAGCAAAGGGCGAATAATCGTAACCTGGATACCGGTAGCGACCGTAATATTGCGGCCAATAATAACCGGCATAATAGTAGGGATACCCACCATAGCCCGGGTAATAGTAAGGATATCCCGTCGCGTAATGCGCGCCATAGGTGGAGGACGGTGGAACGGCGTAAAACGTGTAGCCGGTCCTGTGGGAGCGGCGCGCTTTGTTATGGACGGTTCGCCGGCTGGCATCGGCCCGATCGCTGCGCGGCTGGTATTGGATCGCAAGCGTCTGCCCATTCACCGGCGCGGCGGCCATTGCTCGATCGATGCCCGCCGCTAAGGGGACGGCGAGCGATATGCCCGGCGAGCAAACCGCGAGCGCGAAAGCCGCGAACATCGTTGAGGCAAGATTGCGCATTGGATCCCTCCGCTAGGCGAGATGGGCGTTCTGCGCCCGACTGTCGCCGTTTCGGCCCGGGATTCCAAGTCTGTTGCCGGAGAATGGTGGGCGCGACAGGGATCGAACCTGTGACCCCTACCATGTCAAGGTAGTGCTCTTCCGCTGAGCTACGCGCCCGATTGAGGGTGTCTTATCGGCTCATATAGGGGGTGGCAAGCGCGGGCGTCAGGGCGTCACGCCCGCTTGACGGGCTGCCGCGCTCAGGCCGCCAGCATCTTGTTCACTTCATTGACCAGGTCGCGCAGATGCACCGGCTTGGACAGCACCTTGGCATGCTTGGGCGCCGCCGAATCCGCGTTCAGCGCCACCGCCGCAAAGCCGGTGATGAACATGATCTTGATGTCGGGGTCGAGCTCGGCGGCCCGCCGCGCCAGCTCGATGCCGTCCATTTCCGGCATCACGATATCGGTGAGCAGAAGCTCGAAGGGTTCTTCCCGCAGCCGCTGGTAGGCGGAAAGACCGTTGTCATAGGAGGTGACGTCGAAACCGGCATTCTGCAGCGCCTTCACCAGGAAGCGGCGCATATCGGTATCGTCTTCAGCGAGGAGTATCTTGGGCATTCATTCACTCGTTACGGCACGGAACCGGCTTATGCCCACCCTCGCGGGCCTTAGGCCATCCATTAGCACTGTGGGGGGTAAATATCGCGTGAACCTTCAGGCTACGCACGCCCCAACACCGGTCTGGCGGGTAGTATGATATACAGGAATTGGACGCTAGCACCGCGTAAAGCGCCCGACGGAGACCGCCCCCGGAATGCACCCGCCAAAAGATGAGTTCGATCCGCCCTTCGAAATTCTCGAGCCGGAAAAACGGGGCAGCCCGGTCGTTTTCAATTCTCCGCATAGTGGGCGGATCTATCCCTCCGACTTTCTGATCGCCACGCGGCTCGATCTCGCGACGCTGCGGCGCTCCGAGGATTCTTTCGTCGACGAGCTGTTTCTGGGCGTGATGAAACGCGGACACCCGCTGATGCGTGCGCATTTCCCGCGCTGCTATGTCGACGTCAACCGCGAGCCCTACGAGCTCGACCCGCGCATGTTCGATGGCCGCCTGCCCTCCTTTGCCAATACGCGCTCGATGCGGGTAGCGGGCGGGCTCGGCACCGTCGCGCGCGTTGTGGGTGACGCGCAGGAAATCTACGGCCAGCGGCTCTCGGTTGATGAAGCCTTGCGGCGGATAGAAACGCTCTACAAGCCTTATCATCGCGCGCTGCGGCGGCTGATCACGCGCGTGCATCGCGACTTCGGGGCCGCCGTGCTGATCGATTGCCACTCCATGCCCTCGACGACAACGGCAAGGAAGAACGGCCGCGTGCCGATATCGTGCTGGGCGACCGCTACGGCACGAGCTGCGCGCCGGCGATTTCGGAAACCATCGAGGAGACGCTGCGCTCGCTCGGCTATTCGGTCAGCCGCAATAAGCCTTATGCCGGCGGCTTCATCACCGAGCATTACGGCAACCCGGCCGCCGGCCTGCATTCCCTGCAGCTGGAGCTTAATCGCGCACTCTATATGGATGAGCGGCGCTACGAGCGCTCTGCGTCCTTCGCGCAGCTGCGGACCGATCTGGAAAGCGTAGCGGACCGGGTGGGCAGCATTCCCGTTGGAGGAATTGCGGCCTTACCGCGCCGCGGCGGAATAACGCCTTCCGGGCGATGGCCAAAAAAGGGGCCGCTTGCAAGCAAGCGGCCCAAGTCTAGGGAGGAAACGCCCAAGGAGGGCGGCGGGTAAGCGATCAGGCGATCGCCTACCGCACTGCAACAACATGCCCCCGCGCCGCACCATATTCAAGTCTGAAACAGGCTTTTTCCTATGCGTTCAGCGCATGGCTGCCGCACCGCCAATCCGGAGCCCAAGCGCAGGTTGCCGCGGCCGCCGAGTCTTCTGTACCCGGAATGCGCTCCACCCCGACGGCGAGCGGTAAATGACGGCAATCGATTTCGCAGCCTTTGTCGACAAGCTGGCCACGGTGTCCGGCGAGACCATCCTGCCATTCTTTCGCACCGCTCTGACGGTGGAGATCAAGAGGCGCGAGGACGGCGCCTTCGATCCAGTCACCGCGGCGGACCGTTCAGCGGAAGCCGCCATGCGCACATTAATCCGCAAATCCTTTCCGGAGCACGGCATCATCGGGGAGGAATATGGCTCGGAGCAGCCGGACGCTGAATATGTCTGGGTGCTCGACCCGATCGACGGCACCAAAGCCTTCATTTCCGGCATGCCGTTATGGGGAACGCTGATCGGGCTGACGCGCTTCGGCGAGCCGGTATTCGGCATGATGCATCAGCCTTTCACCGGTGAGCGTTTCGCCGGCGATGGCGGCGCTGCGCATTACCGCGGGCCGGCCGGCAATCGCGATCTGCACGTACGCCCCTGCGCGTCGCTGTCGGAAGCCATCATCTACACGACCAGCCCGCTGTTGATGAATAGCGCCGACCGCGAATCCTTCCGGCGCGTCGAGAAAACGGCGCGGCTGTCGCGTTATGGCGGCGATTGCTACGGCTATTGCATGCTGGCGGCCGGGCTGATCGACATCATCATTGAAACCGAGCTGAAGCCGCATGATGTGATGGCGCTGATCCCGATCGTCACCGGCGCCGGCGGAGTGATGACCACCTGGGAGAATGGGCCGCCGCAAAGCGGAGGCCGCATTATCGCGGCGGGGGATCGCCGCGTGCACGCCGCCGCGCTTGACTGCTCAACCGCTAGCGCGCCTAGGCGAAAAGCGGCGTGCCGGGCACGAAGGCGTCGAAGGCCGCCCAGAACTGACCACGATAGCGGTCGTGCTCCATCAGTATCTCGTGCTCGGAGCCGGCACGATCAGGTGCGATCCCGCGCGCAATCTAATCGCGAAATTCTCGATCGCCTGGGTCGACACCACGGCATCATGGCCGGCGCCGATCAGCAGGATCGGCTGGCGGATATTCGCGGCATAGGCGTGCTGGGAAAAGTCGTTCATCACCTTGAAGGCAGCATCCGCCCACGAAAAGGTCGGCGCCGCGACGCCGAGCGCGGGCTCCGCTTCCAGCACTGCAGCATTGCGCGCGTAGCGCACAGGATCGGACGTGAGCACATTTCCGACGAAAGGCCGCGCATTCACCGGCATGCGGTCTCCGCCAGGCGCGTAAGAGGCTCCCATGCCAAGCAGCCTTCCCGCGCCGATGATAACGCGCGCCGCGCCCATGCTGCGCGCGCCGCGCAGGGCAATCATGGGCGCAGAAAGCACGATGCGGTCGAACCAGCGGTAACCCTGGCGTGCGGAGCGGATCAGAATGGCGCCGCCCATGGAATGCCCAAGGGCAAAGATCGGCGGTGGGCAATCCGGCAGCACCACTTCCTGCATGAAGGTCTGCAGGTCGATGTCGTATTCGGAGAAATTGCCGACATGGCCCTTGAGGGGATCGCGCAACGGCCGATCCGAAAGCCCCTGCCCGCGCCAGTCGAGCGTCGCCACCGCGAAGCCGCGCGCGCGCAGATCCGCGGCGGTCTCGTAATATTTTTCGATGAACTCGGCACGGCCCTGGAACAGGCAAACGGTGCCCTTGCGGCCCGCGGGCGGTGCCCAGCGCGCATAGCGCAGCGAAACCCCGTCGCTGGTTCGAAAAGTCCCGGTATCGACGCCGTAAGGGACCGGGTTGGCCGGGATCGATACGAGTTTCATAGGTGGATCCGGCCGGGTGCGCTTGCGGAGGGCCTTATAGCAGCCCTCCGGTACGGCTCAAGTTCCGGCTGATTTCCGTTAACCATCATGCCCCCGAAGCCAGCCGAGCCCCCCTTGAAGCGGCCAACCGCGATTCCTACTTTTTGGATGCGCAGGCCAGAGCGCGTTCAGCAAAAGTGGACCGGTTTTGCGCCCGAACGCGCTCCTTTTTAGTGGACGCGTTTTCTTCACGCGAACCGGTTCCCACTTCGCTTGAAAACGCTCTGGTAGCTGCGCACGGGTCGGGTTCGGCCATCCGGCGGACCACCCGCATGTCGCTCAAACTTGGAGGATATGCCTATGCGTACGTTTGATCTCACCCCCCTCTATCGTTCCACCGTCGGCTTTGACCGGCTGTTCTCGATGCTCGACCAGACCGGCGGCTTCGAGGGCACTCCCGGTTATCCGCCTTACAACATCGAGCGGACCGGCGAAAATGACTACCGCATCAGCATCGCCGTGGCCGGCTTCGGCCAGGATGAGCTGTCGATCGAAGCGAAAGAAAACACGCTGACGGTCCGCGGTGAAAAGCATGACAAGCAGGAAAAGAATGCCGAGGTGCTCTACCAGGGCATCGCCGCGCGCGCCTTTGAGCGCGTCTTCCAGCTTGCCGACTATGTGCAGGTGAAGAGCGCCGCACTCGAGAACGGTCTGCTGCATGTGGACCTCGTTCGCGAGATTCCCGAGGCGAAGAAGCCGCGCAACGTTCCGATCGGGAATGGCGCCGGCAAGAAAGAGCAGCCTCAGGTGATCGACGCCAAGGCGGCGTAACGTCCTATTCACAGCCCTCTGCTGACGATAGAGCGCCCCGGTTTTCCGGGGCGCTTTTTATGATCTGTTTCATTGTGAAAGTACGCAGCTTGGGCTGCACGGCAACGCGCGGGATCGCGCATTGTGCGCAATCATGCGCGGCGATCCGCCGCGAGCTATTCGAGGTTCTGCACCGGCGGAAGTTCGCGAGGCGCGGGATTTTCCGCCGGCGGCTGCGAAGCCGTGGCGCCCGTCGTGAGGTCGGACTGTTCTTTGGAGGCGGTGGATTCCGCGGCCGCGGCCGGTTTGGCTGCCGGTTTCGCGGCAACCTTGGGCGCGGGTGGTTTCGCGGCAGATGGCGCCCGGGCAGGCGCTTGCGGCGCAGTGGCATTGTCGCGCGGCGCATAGATCACCGACGGCTCGGCCGGATTGCGCGGCGGCTGGCGCTCGTAATTTCCCTGCTGCTCGTAATTCCTTGCTGCTCGTAGCTTCGTCGTTGCTCGTAGCTTCGCTGCCCTTCAATTCCCCGGCGCGGCGGGAGGAATTCTTCCGGATCGACTGGCGGATAGAAGCGCCCTGCATAGACCGCACCGCCGCCATAGCCGCGGGGACGCACCAACAGAATGCGGCCGCTTAGGGCGTCGGCAGCGACAGTGACCTCGGCTCCGCGGCCGTCAATCGCGCGCAGCACATAGCGGGCGCCTCGGCGGACCGGCGGACTGATCGGCTCAAGCCCCATCGAGCGGACGCTGGTGGTGATTTCGTAAGGCGGCAGCACGGCCTGCGCGGAAGCCGACATGGGCAGAACGGCCGCGCTGATAGCGGTGAAGGCGAGGCAAATCGCAAGTCTGGTTTTCACGGCGCGTTCTTCCCTCGAAAATGACGTCCCCTCCGGCAACGATAGCCCCGATTGGGGCGCCGCTGGGGCGGCGCTCTGCTTCGCCCTTGGGTTACGAAAGCTCGCCACACGCAATTGAAGCCGGATGTGGCGCAATCGCCATTGCGCCAACCGGCCCGTCCGTGTTCCTCTTGCGGAAGCGGAACAGACTAAACAATCAGGCGTCGTCCTATTTTACAGGCGAAATTGACATCCGCATTTAGGACAGCAATACTGTCCTATTGCTTCCGTGGAAGGCCGGTAGCCTGATTGGCTAAGGCCCCGCGAGCGGCAGCCGGCGATGCGCAAGCCTTGCCTGGCGCCCAAGATTAAGCGGCCTCGCGGAGCCCGGACGGCTTCTAGAAGGCCGCCTTCGCTGAATAGTTTCGCCTTCGGTCGTGGTTGCGTATGCCGCGAGCAAGGCAGGTGCGGCATGAGGACTGAAATGAAGGAGAGCGGACACGGCAGGACGGAACGCGGCCGGGCGGCCACCAAGCCCGCGGTGCTGCGCGCCTCCGACTTTGCCGATTCCGCCGACCCCGGCGTGCCGGAGGCTCGGGGACTCTATGATCCGGCGCTCGACAAGGATTCCTGCGGCGTCGGCTTCATCGCCGACATCAAGGGCCGCAAGTCGCACAAGATCATCAAAGACGCGATCACCATCCTGCTCAATCTCGAGCACCGCGGCGCGGTGGGCGCAGACCCGCGCGCGGGTGACGGCGCCGGCATCCTGGTGCAGATCCCGCACAAATTCTTCGCCAGGAAAGCGGCGGAGATCGGCTTTCGCCTGCCCGCGCCCGGGGAATACGCCATCGGCTATCTGTTCATGCCGCGCGACGAGGCCTGGCGCGAAGTCATCCGCAAAATCTACGGCGACATGATCGTGCGCTCTGGCATGGAGTTGCTCGGCTGGCGCGAAGTACCGACCGACAATTCCAGTCTTGGCGCTTCGGTAAAGCCGACCGAACCTGTGCATCTTCAGGTCTTCATCGGCCGCGGCAAGCACATCAAAGACGAGGCCGAATTCGAGCGGCGCTTGTACGTGCTGCGCAAGTCGATCTCCAATACGATCTATCGGCGGCGCGAGCGGCGCCTGTCTGGCTACTACCCGGTGTCGATCTCCTGCCGCACGGTAATCTATAAGGGCATGTTCCTGGCCGATCAGCTCGGCAGCTACTATCCGGATCTGCACGAGCCGGATTTCGAGAGCGCGCTCGCGCTCGTGCACCAGCGCTTCTCCACGAATACTTTCCCGACCTGGTCGCTGGCGCATCCCTACCGCATGATCGCGCATAACGGCGAGATCAACACGCTGCGCGGCAACGTGAACTGGATGGCAGCGCGGCAGGCTTCGGTTTCCTCCCCGCTGTTCGGCGACGACATCAACAAGCTGTGGCCGATCTCCTATGAAGGCCAGTCGGACACCGCCTGCTTCGATAACGCGCTCGAGTTCCTGGTGCAGGGCGGCTATCCGCTCGCGCATGCGATGATGATGATGATTCCCGAGGCCTGGGCGGGCAATCCGCTCATGGATGAGGAACGCCGCGCCTTCTATGAATACAATGCCGCGCTGATGGAGCCGTGGGACGGCCCGGCCGCCATCGCCTTTACCAATGGCCGACAGATCGGCGCCACGCTCGACCGCAACGGTCTGCGTCCCGCGCGCTATTTCCTTACCCGCGACGACCGCATCATCATGGCCTCGGAAATGGGCGTGCTGCCGATTCCCGAGAAGGACATCATACGCAAGTGGCGCCTGCAGCCGGGCAAGATGCTGCTGGTCGATCTCGACCAAGGCCGGCTCATCCCCGACGACGAATTGAAGGCAACGCTAGCGAAGAGCCACCCCTACCAGGAGTGGCTGACGCGCACGCAGCTCGTGCTGGAAGACCTGCCGACGGTTGCCAGCAAGCCGACGGGCAGCAACCTGTCGCTGCTCGATCGGCAGCAGACCTTCGGTTACACCCAGGAAGACCTGAAGACTCCTGATGACTCCGATGGCCGCGGGCGGGGAAGAGGCGGTCGGATCGATGGGCACCGACACGCCGATTTCGGCGCTGTCGCAGAAGCCAAAGCTGCTGTTCACGTATTTCAAACAGAACTTCGCGCAGGTGACCAACCCGCCGATCGATCCGATCCGCGAAGAACTGGTGATGAGCCTCGTCTCCATCATCGGGCCGCGGCCGAACCTGTTCGACCTGGAGGGCATGTCGCGCACCCAGCGTCTGGAAGCGCGTCAGCCGATTCTGACCAACGAGGACTTGGAGAAAATCCGCTCGATCTCCAAGCTCGACGGCGGGCATTTCAAATCCGCCACGCTTGACATGACCTTCCCGGCGGAGAATGGCGCCGCCGGCATGAAGGATGCGCTCGACAGCCTGTGCGCGCTGGCCGAGCTCAAGGTGCGCGACGGCACCAATATCCTGGTGCTGTCCGACCGCGCGGCCGGGCCCGAGCGCATGCCGATCCCGTCGCTGCTGGCCTGCGCGGCCGTGCATCACCATCTCATCCGGGAAGGATTGCGCACCTCGGTGGGCCTCGTCGTGGAGTTGGGCGAGCCGCGCGAGGTGCATCATTTCGCCTGCCTGGCCGGCTACGGCGCGGAGGCGATCAATCCCTATCTGGCATTCGAAAGCCTGCTGGAGCTGAAGAACACGCTGCCGCAGAAGGTCGACGACAAAGAAGTCCTCAAGCGCTACATCAAGGCGATCGGCAAGGGGTTGCTGAAGGTGATGTCGAAGATGGGCATCTCCACCTACCAGTCCTATTGCGGCGCGCAGATTTTCGACGCGGTGGGGCTGAAGGCCGATTTCGTCGCCACTTATTTCACCGGCACCGCGACGCGCATCGAAGGCGTGGGTCTGGAAGAAGTGGCGGAAGAGACGATGCGCCGGCACCGCGACGCCTTCAGCGACTCGCCGGTTTATCGCTTGTCACTCGACGTCGGCGGCGAATATCAGCTCCGCGTGCGCGGCGAGGACCATGCCTGGAATGCCGCGACGGTGGCGGCGCTGCAGCATGCCGTGCGCGGCAATTCCTATGACCGCTATCGCGCCTTTGCGCAGGAGCTGAACGAGCAATCAGGAAAGCTGCTGACCATTCGCGGGCTGTTCCGGCTCAAAAAGGCGGAGGAAGAAGGCCGGCGGCCGATCCCGATCGACGAAGTCGAACCGGCGAAGGAAATCGTCAAGCGCTTCTCCACCGGCGCCATGTCCTTCGGCTCGATTTCGCGCGAGGCGCATACCACGCTCGCGGTCGCCATGAACCGCATCGGCGGCAAGTCGAACACTGGCGAGGGCGGCGAGGAAGCCGATCGCTTCAAGCCGCTGCCGAACGGCGACAGCATGCGTTCGGCGATCAAGCAGGTGGCATCCGGCCGTTTCGGCGTCACCACCGAATACCTCGTCAATTCGGACATGATGCAGATCAAGATGGCGCAGGGCGCCAAGCCGGGCGAAGGCGGACAATTGCCCGGTCACAAGGTCGACAAGATCATCGCCGCGGTGCGCTATTCGACGCCGGGCGTGGGCCTGATCTCGCCGCCGCCGCATCATGACATTTATTCCATCGAAGACCTGGCGCAGCTCATCTTCGACCTGAAGAACGTCAATCCTGACGGGCTAGTGTCCGTGAAGCTCGTCTCGGAGGTCGGCGTCGGCACGGTCGCCGCCGGCGTCTCCAAGGCGCGTGCCGACCACGTCACCATCGCCGGCTTCGAAGGCGGCACCGGTGCTTCTCCGCTCACCTCGATCAAGCATGCCGGATCGCCGTGGGAGATTGGTCTGGCCGAAACGCACCAGACGCTGGTCAGCAATCGTCTGCGCGGCCGCATCGCCGTGCAAGTCGATGGCGGCATCCGCACCGGCCGCGACGTAGTGGTGGGCGCCTTGCTCGGCGCGGATGAATTCGGATTCTCCACCGCACCGCTGATTGCCGCTGGCTGCATCATGATGCGCGTCTGTCACCTGAACACTTGCCCGGTGGGCGTGGCGACGCAGGACCCGGTGCTCCGAAAGCGCTTCCAGGGCCAGCCGGAGCATGTGATCAATTACTTCTTCTTCGTTGCGGAGGAAGTGCGCGAGATTATGGCCTCACTGGGCTATGCCCGCTTCGACGAGATGATCGGGCAAATGCAGATGCTCGACCGGGGTGAGCTGGTTGCGCATTGGAAGGCCAAGGGGCTGGACTTCTCCAAGCTGTTCCACAAGCCGGAAGCGCCCAAGGGCGTGTATATCTCCCATCGCGAGCAGCAGGATCACAAGATCTCACGACATCCTCGACCGCAAGCTGATTGCGCAGGCGAACGACGCGCTGCAAAACGGCACGCCGGTGACGATCGAGGCCGCAATCAAGAACACCGACCGCACCGCGGGCGCCATGCTCTCGGGTGAGGTGGCCAAACGCTACGGCCATCAGGGTCTGCCGGACGACACCATCACCGTGAAGCTGAAGGGCACCGCCGGCCAGAGTTTTGGCGCCTGGCTGGCGCATGGCGTGACCTTCGAACTGGAAGGCGACGCCAATGACTATGTCGGCAAGGGCATTTCCGGCGGCAAGCTCATCATCCGGCCGCCCGCCGATACCGGTGTCGTGCCGGAAGAATCGATCATTGTCGGCAACACCGTGCTCTATGGCGCCATCGGCGGGGAATGCTACTTCCGCGGCATCGCCGGCGAACGCTTCGCCGTGCGCAATTCCGGCGCCATTGCGGTAGTCGAGGGCGCCGGCGATCACTGCTGCGAATACATGACCGGTGGCATCGTCGTCGTGCTCGGCCAGACCGGGCGCAACTTCGCAGCTGGCATGTCAGGCGGCATCGCTTATGTGCTGGATGAGGACGGCGCCTTCGACACGCGTTGCAACCGCGGCATGGTCGAATTACAGGACATGCCGCAATGGGACGAAGGCGAGATGCACGGCGACCTCACCGACATGACGCGCAATGACTGCGAGCGGCTGCAGGCGCTGATCAGCAACCATGCGCGTCATACCGGCTCGCAACGGGCCAAGGATATTCTCGCGGACTGGCGCAATTACGTTTCGAAATTCCGCAAGGTGATGCCGGTGGAATTCAGCCGCGCGCTGGCCGAGATGGAAAAGGCCCGCACCATGCAGGCGGCGGAGTAAGCTGCGCGCCCATGGGTAAGGTCACCGGTTTTCTGGAATTCGAGCGCAGCGACCGTCACTATCAGCCGGTCGAGGAGCGCATCAAGCATTGGGGCGAGTTCGTCCTGCCGTTGCCCGACGAGGACAACAAGAAGCAGGCCGCGCGCTGCATGGATTGCGGCATCCCCTATTGTCATACCGGCTGCCCGGTCAACAACCAGATCCCGGACTGGAATGACCTGGTCTACCAGGACCAGTGGGAAGAGGCCGCGCGCAACCTGCATTCGACCAATAATTTCCCGGAGGTGACCGGCCGCATCTGCCCGGCGCCCTGCGAGGCCTCCTGCACGCTGAACATCGACGACAACCCGGTCACCATCAAGACGATCGAATGCGCGATCGCCGACCGCGCGATTTCGAGCGGCTGGGTGAAACCGGAGCCGCCGACGCACAAGACCGGCAAGAAGGTCGCGGTAATCGGCTCGGGCCCGGCCGGCATGGCCTGCGCGCAGCAGCTCGCGCGCGCCGGACACGACGTGCATGTGTTCGAGAAACTCGCCAAGGCGGGCGGCCTGCTCCGCTATGGCATCCCTGACTTCAAGATGGACAGGATCATCGTTGACCGGCGCGTGGCGCAGATGCAGGCGGAAGGCGTCACCTTCCACTACAACGCGCATGTCGGCGTGAACCTGCCGGCGGAGCAACTGCTGCAGGAATATGACGCCATCGCGCTCACCGGCGGGGCGGAAAAGCCGCGCGATCTGCCGATCCCGGGCCGCGAACTCGACGGCGTCCACTTCGCCATGGATTTCCTGCCGCAGCAGAACCGGCGCATCAGCGGCGAGCCGGCGCCGGCCGACGACATGCCGCCAATTCTGGCCAAGGACCGGCATGTGGTGGTGATCGGCGGCGGCGATACCGGCTCCGACTGCATCGGCACGTCGATCCGCCAAGGCGCCCGCTCGGTGACGAATTTCGAGATCATGCCGCAGCCGCCAGCGAAGGAGAACAAGCTGCTCATCTGGCCGGACTGGCCGATGAAGCTGCGCACGTCCTCCAGCCACGAGGAAGGCGCCGAGCGCGACTTCGCCGTGATGACGCAGAAATTCTCCGGCAAAGACGGGCGCGTAGACACGCTGCATTGCGTGCGCGTGGACGCCAAGATGCAGCCCATCCAAGGCAGCGAATTTGAGGTCAAGGCCGACCTCGTGCTGCTCGCCATGGGCTTCGTGCATCCGGTGCACGAAGGGATGGTGCAAGCGCTCGGGCTTGAGCTAGACCCGCGCGGCAACGTGCGCGCCAATACCGACGACTACCACACTTCGCTGGAGAAGGTGTTCGCCGCCGGCGACATGCGGCGCGGCCAGTCGCTCGTGGTCTGGGCGATCCGCGAGGGCCGGCAAGCGGCTCACGCGATCGACAAATTCTTGATGGGTTCGACGCTGCTGCCGCGCTAGCGCGCGATCAGCAAAAGTGGGCACCGGTTTTGCGGAAAGCCTAGCCTGCGCAGATTGCGTATACTTATCTGCGGTTCGCGCGCTAGCCTGTTAACTTGGCGCAGATCTTGTCGGCGAACCGGTTCCCACTTCGCCGGACATGCGCTATCAGCGGAAGAAGCTGAAGGGTGAAAACGATCGCTGCTGCTGCGGGTACTGCTGAGGCTGCGGGGCCCGCGGGGAAGCTTGCGACGGTCGTGGCCTTCTCGGCTGGTTCGCCGCTTGCGCTTCGGTCTTTGGCTTCGGGCTGCTTTGTGCGCCGGTTGCAGCGACCGGGACCTCCGCTGGCTTGATCGTTCCTGGCTCTTGAATCGTATTCGCCACCGGCAGCGTTCCGCCGCCGCCCAGCGGCCAGACGAAGTCGTCAGCACGGCCTTTCAGCGCAGAAACCGGCTCGCCCTTTACTAACACGCGCGAGGCGATCGGGTCAGAGGCCGAAGGGCGCGTGTTCCCGCCGCCCAGCAATTCGTCGCCGCCGGAAGCCGTGCCTGAGGTCAACGGCAAGACGGCGCCCGCAATCGGCCGTGCGATGGGGCCGCCAGGACGCGGCGTCCCGGAAGGCTGCACCCCGCCGTCCGCCGGCAATGCCACAGGCACCACGCGTGCGGAAATCACGCGGCGGATTTCCCGCTCGACGAAGTGAGCAAGCTTGCGTGCGCCGTATTTGGTGAAATAAACGCCGTCTTGCGAGCGCAATCGGCGTGTCTGGCCGTCGACGTCCGGACCGAATGATGCGAATTTGCCGGCCTCGTCGACAAAGCCGTCCCACACGTCCACATAGATGACGCCCGCTTTTTCGGCCTGTGCGCGATAGAGATCGTTGAGATAAGCGGCGTCGCTGGTGGCTTTCGGTCCCCGGATAATCGGCAGACCGACCCAGATGACCGGAATGCCCCGGCCTTTCATCGCCGCGATCGTCTCGGCGATGCGCTTGGAATAAATTTCGCCCCATGCCTCGGTGCGGTATTCGTTGCTGCTTCCCCTGTCCCTCGAGACTTCCGGCGCGACGATCTGCGCCTCGGCGTTTTCGCCATCGGCAGTCTGCTGGTCTGGCGGCTTGGTAGAGGCATCCGGTTGCGCGGGTGCTGGCCCCGGCTTGACGCTCGGACGGTCGCGGATCGGGCCGCGGTCGCTCAAGCCGAGCATCATCACCGCGACCGCGGGCCTTTCCTTCGTGACGATGTCGCGCGCGATGCTCGACCATTCGAGATCGCTCTTCGCCTCGTAACGAATGAGACCGGAATACGGTTTGTTTTTACGGACGACGCCGATCTCCGGTGTGTCGGCAAAAGCCTCTTCGAGGCCGTAGGCGAGCCAATCGGCCATCGAGTCCCCCATTACCGCCACACTGGAGGTGGGCGGCACTTCCACCTTCTTGGCAGGCGGCGCCTTGGAATAGTCAGCGGGCGGAGGCTCGCGGTAGCGCTCCTGGTAGTAGGGCTGTTGCTGCTGCGGCGACGCCCAGAAAGGAAAGAATTGCGCGGCCGCCGGCGAGCTCGCGAGCAGTGCCATTGACAGTGCGAGCAGGCTGATCGCAGCCAGGGCGACAACTCGGCGTTGGATCGCGTTTGTTTCAATCATTGCGGCACAAGGCCCACAAATTTCGATGGCCCGGCGAGCTCCCGGGGGATTCACCGTGATCCGCATATAGTAGGGGAAAAATGTCAACTTAGCGATGGGGCGCTGGTTACGGAAAGGTCAAGTTTCCCCGGGCTTGGGACGTCTAGCGTCCGCGCAGACGGCCAAGCACGCTACTCGAGGCGAAGCCGTCGGGCGGATCACCCACCGAAGCCTGGAATTGCCGGATCGCGAGCCGCGTTTTGCCGCCGAGCTTGCCGTCCGGTTGCCCGATATCGAAGCCCCGCGCGGCGAGAAGTTGCTGCAACTCGTAGCGTTCGGCGCGGGACAAAACACGCTCCTCTCGCGGCCATGGCTGCACGAAGGGGTCGCCGCCGCGCATGCGGTCGGCGAGATGACCGATGGCGAGCGCATAGGCTTCCGACGGATTGTATTTCATGATGGCGCGAAAATTTTCGAGCATGACAAAAGCCGGCCCGCGCGTGCCTGCCGGTACCAGCAGATAGGCCGTGTCATCCGGTCGCGGATACGGTCCGCCGCCGATGCGGCGGACGCCGTACCGCTCCCATTCGCGCAAGCTCATGCGGCGCGAGTGATCCGCCAGCATATAATTGAACCCGCTCGGCAGTACGACCTCGTAACCCCAGGTCTGGCCCGCGACCCAACCGTCCTTTTTCAGATTGTTGGCGGTGGAGGCGATCAGGTCCGGCACCGAGTCGACGACGTCGCGCCGTCCGTCGCCATCGAAATCCACGGCGAAGCGCTTGAACGAGGTGGGCATGAATTGCGTCGGGCCGAAAGCTCCGGCCCAGGAGCCCTTCAGCTGCTCTGGCCGCACATCCCCACGATGCAGGATTTCCAACGCGGAGAGGAATTCATCCCGGAAGTAATTCTGCCGGCGGCCGATGCAGGCCAGGGTCGCGGTGGAACGCACCACCGGGCGCTCGCCGCCTGCGGTGCTGAAATTCGATTCAATGCCCCAGATGGCGGTGATGATATAGCGGTCGACGCCATAGGTCTTTTCAACGGCGTCAAAGATGCTTGCGTATTGCGCCAGGATCTCGCGCCCGCGGGCGATGCGCGCGTCGGTAACCAGGAAGTCGAGATAGTCCCAGAGCGCCCGGGTAAATTCCGGCTGCGAATCCATAAACTCCATGATCTTCAGGTCGGGCGTCAGCGTGAGCGCATAGGTCTCGTAGGTGGCGCGCGAAACGCCGCGCTTGGCGGCCTGCGGCCATAGCCGCTCGAGGCAGACACCGAAATCCGCCGTTGCGGCGGCAATGGCCTGTGGCGTCATCAGCGGATGGGTGGAGGCCTCCGTCGCTGGGGGAGCTGCTGGCTCAGGGATCGAGGCGGTCGTCAGGTTGCGCAAAAAGGCCGAGATCGGATCCGCCTGCTGGGCCACAGCCGGCGCGCTGGTGCAAAACCAGACCGAGGACGCCAGCAAGATTGCGATGCCGGACTGCTTCGCCATTCAACACTCCGCCGCGCGGCATCGGGCCGCGTCACAATGATAACCATTGGGACCGGATATGGTTGAATCATTGTTAATGGCAAGCGGCTTTTTAAGCCCGCTCCGCTTGCCTAGCGCGTGGCGCGCAGGCGCTCGATCAGCTCCGGGCTGGGATAGGAGTCCGCCGGCAGCCCCACCTTGAGCTGCGCCTTCTTTACCGCCGGCCGGGTCGCCGAGCCCACGCTGCCGTCGATCTCGCCGTCATACAGACGATGCGCACGCAGGAGCTGCTGCAGCTCCTTCACCTGGTCGCGGGCCAGCACGGTCACCGGCGCATTGCCCCGTCCCATGCGCGGCGCGCCGTCGAACAGCGTGGCGAAATAGGCCGCGGTGGTTGCGTAGACAAAGGCCGCATTCCACTGCAGATAGGCCTTGAAGTTCGGATAGGCGAGGAAGGCGGGGCCGTTGCGTCCCATCGGCAGCAGCAGCGAGGCCGGCAGGTTGTCGGCGGGCAGCGTGCCGGAGGCGGCCGTGACACCCCACTTCACCCATTGCGAGCGCGGATGCTGGATCGCGAGATCGGCCTGGTCCCAAGGCAGTTGCGCCGGCACCTGAACCTCCTGCAGCCACGGCTGCCCGCGCTGCCAGCCGAATCCCTTCATCAGGTTGGCGGCGGAGGCTAGCGCATCGGGTACGCTGCGAACCATGTCCACGCGGCCATCGCCGTCGAAATCAACGCCGTATTTGTAATAATCCGACGGCGTGAATTGCGTGGGCCCGAGCTCGCCGGCCCAGTTGCCGATCATTTCATCCGGCCGCAGATCGCCCCGCTGCACGATGCGCAGTGTGTCCATCAACTGCGTGCGGAAGAAATCGGAGCGCCGGCAGTCATAGGCGAGCGTCGCCACCGCGCGGATGATCGGCCAAACATTGCCCTTGTAAGCGCCGTAGTCGCTTTCCAATCCCCAGAATGATACCACGACCGCCGGCGGCACGCCGAACTGTTGTTCGATGCGCGCGAACAGGGCGGCATTCTTCTTCAATTGCGCCAGCCCGTTCTGAAAACGGTTTTTGTTGGTCATCCGGTCGGAGAATTGCAGGAAGCTCTGCTGGAACACGCCCTGCCCGTGGTCGCGCTTGATCACGTTCGGATCGTAGGTCACGCCCTCCAGCGTCCGGGAAATAGTCGCCTGCGAGATGCCGGACGCCAGCGCTTCTTGCCTGACGCCTGCCATCCATTGCTCGAAGGTGCCGCTATTGCGGCAGGTATGATTGGCCGCAGCCTGCCCCGCCATCGCGGCGCTGAACAGCGCAACCGCACCCAGCTGTAGCAATCGGTTTCGCAAATTCATCCTCACCGTCCGAATCCGAGTTAAGCCTTGCCTATTATTGTTCGACTTTCCGCCCTTGTGCATATCCGGTATTTAGCCGCATTTAAGGAACAAAGCGCTATACCCTGGTTCCTCTCGTTTTCCTTGGTATCTCATGAAACCCATTCGTAAAGCTGTTTTCCCCGTGGCCGGCCTCGGCACGCGCTTCCTTCCTGCCACCAAGGCCATGCCCAAGGAAATGCTCACGGTCGTAGACCGGCCGCTGATCCAGCACGTGGTGGATGAGGCACGTGAGGCCGGCATTGAACACTTCATCTTTGTGACTGGTCGCAACAAAGGGGTGATCGAGGATCATTTCGACCGCCAATTTGAGCTCGAAGTAACTTTGAAGGAACGCCGCAAGACCGCCGACCTGAAGCTGCTTTCCCAGGACCAGCCCGGCGCGGGCACCGCGAGCTTTACCCGGCAGCAGTCGCCACTGGGCTTGGGCCATGCCGTGTGGTGCGCACGCGAATTGGTTGGCCCCGAGCCGTTCGCGCTTCTGCTGCCTGACGTGCTGGTCCAGCATGAGCGCGGCTGCCTGAGGCAGATGATGGACGCCTACGCCGCGCTTCGCGCGCCCGCCAATATCGTCGCGCTGGAGGAAGTGCCACCCGAACGTGTGCACATGTATGGCGTCGTGGGAGTCGGCAAGCCGCATGGCAAAGCCTTCTCGATCACGCAGATGGTGGAAAAGCCCAAACGCGAGGACGCGCCATCCAATCTGTCGATTACCGGCCGTTATATCCTGCAGCCGGAAATCTTCGACCAGCTTGCTACCCAGGAAACCGGCGCCGGCGGCGAAATCCAGCTCACCGACGCGATGGTCGCGCTCGCCAAAAAACAAAACTTCTATGGGCTGAAATTCGAGGGGCGCAGCTTCGACTGCGGCTCGAAGATCGGTTTTCTCACCGCCAATGTCTGCTATGCGCTTGCGCGCAAGGATATCGCGCAGGAATTCCGCAAGGAAATCGAGGACCTGCTGCGCGACAAGTAGCGCTGCTATTGCTGCAGGCGCAGGCCCAGCATGAAAATATTGGCCGAATAGTCCTCGCCGGCCTCGTTCGAGTCGCGCTGCTCGCGGCGGACCTCGCCCTTGATCTGAACGTTGCGATTCATCTTGTAGGTCAGGCCGGCGGCGGCAGACAGGCGGTGGTCGAGGCGCGAGGAGCCGACATAATCGTCGAGGCCGTAGCCGAATTTCAGCGTGCCGATCAGCCAGTAGCGGAAGGCGTGATCCACCTGGACGCCGAAGTCGCGCGAAAGCACGCCGGAGACATCGGGGTCGGTACTTTCGTAGACCTGGGTGCGTGCCGTGAAGGTGGCCTTGGTTAGCGCGGTCGCCGACCAGATCAGCGAAGCATCGGTGATGATGCCATTGAGCTCCTGAAACTGCGGATCTTCATACCTGCGCGTCATGTAACCGATGCTGACGTCGCCGGTCAGTTGCCGGCTCAACTCGAAAGTCGTCCCGATGCGCGGCGTAAGCCCCTCCGAGTCGCGCCGGACGCCGAAGCTGTCGATCGAAACGTCGTGCACCCGCTGGTCGACCGCGACCGCAACGAAGGGCTTGACGCCCGGCGTCATCTCGTAGCTGCCGCGCAATTCCAGTCCATAGGATGAAAAGCTGCGGTCCTCGTTGCTGACGGTCGTGCCGTCTGTCAACTCGGAATCTTCATAGCGTGTGCGGTCGATGCTGGCCTTGCCGCCGATTTCCAGCCGGTTGAAACGATGGAACAGGCCGGCAGTGCCGCCGATGTTGGTGTAAAGCGTCGGCTCGGCAACATCGGCCACGAAATCCGGACTGCCAGGCGTATCGGTTGCAACCTTTAGGCGGTTCTGCAGTTCGACCCGGGTCTGGCTCGTCACGTCGATGCGGCCATCCAATATCGATTCGAAATAGGGACGGTTGAGCGAGGGCTGTTCGGTATAGCCATCGTAGCTGCCGCGGATTTTGGCGCGGAATTCGTGCCGCTGCCAATCGGACGTGGCCTGCAATTCCGGCGCGACGATATAGAAGGGTGAGGCCTTCGGCGTGGAATCGCGTCCCGGATTGCTGTCATAGCCAGTGCTGAGGTCGATCGCCGGACGCAGGATGAAAGAGCCGGCGCGAATGCCGAGTGGTTCGTACGGATCAATCTCCGGCTGCTTCGGCTTCGGCCGCGCCTGCGGAGGCGCATAAGGCGGCGCGCTCGACGCCATCGTGTCCGGATCAGCGGGTTGCTCGGGCAACGGCGTCGGCCGCAACGGCTGGACCGGCGTGACCGGTGTTGTCAGCGCGGGCGGCAACGGCTGCCTAGCTTTCTTCCTCTCGAGGGCGGTTCGGGTTTTGAGGCGGGCATTGGTGGAATCGAAGCCGGTTTGGCCCGCGCCTTGAGCGGCTAGATTTCCCAAAGCCGGGGCATTCCCGCGGGCCAACGATGGCGGCTCGTTGTCGCCCTCCGGGGTCAGCACGCCTTGGCCGCCTGGCGGATCGAATATGCCGTATTCTGAGACGCCCGGCGACGCGGTCTGCGCCAGCGCGGCCGCCTCTAGCGCCACGGCGGCGAGAAAGGCGCCAAGGCCGAACGCTGCTGGGGCACGACCTGGGAAAAACCGCGGCACCGGACCTCCTGGCTCCGAGGTCGCCCCGCCTGCGCTTTGCGAGGACCGAAATCGGCGCGTAATCAACAAGTTGGCGCCACCTACACGGGCGCCCAAAAGCGATCGGACCTGCTGGGCGGCAGGCCTTTGGTTAACGGAGTTAAAACGGTTATGGTTAATGAGACGTTGATGTTGCCCGGTCGCTCGCGAACCTTTCCCGTGGTAACTTGCGGACGTCGAATCCCAACTGGAATCACATGGCGAAATCGAAAGCGCTCCGTCACGGCCGCGAACCGAATGAGCACGCCGGCGCCTTAATCGCGTCGGCGGTGCGCACGCTGGATGCGGAAGGCGGCGGCATCACCGCGCTTGCGGCCGCGCTCGGAGATGGACTGGGTGCGGGATTCGTGGCTGCGGTGGAGCTGATCCGCGGGATCCGCGGGCGGCTGATCGTCAGCGGGATGGGCAAGTCCGGCCATGTGGCGCACAAGATCGCGGCCACGCTCGCCTCCACTGGCACGCCTTCCTTCTTCGTGCACCCCGCCGAAGCCGGTCACGGCGATCTCGGCATGATCACCCGCGACGACGCCATCATGGCGCTGTCCTGGTCGGGCGAAACGGCCGAGCTGAAAAACCTGATCGACTATTCCCGCCGCTTCCGTATCGGGCTGATCGCGGTGACCGCCAATTCCGAAATCGACGCTCGGCCAGGCCGCCGATGTCGTACTCACGCTGCCGCAAGCGCGCGAAGCCTGCCCACATAATCTGGCCCCTACCACCTCATCGCTGATGCAGCTTGCGCTCGGCGATGCGCTCGCGGTCGCGCTGCTGGAAAGCCGCGGCTTTACCGCCATCGATTTCGGCGTCCTGCATCCCGGCGGACAGCTCGGCGCGCAACTCAGATTTGTGCGCGACATCATGCACAAGGGCGACGCCGTTCCGCTCGCGCCGCTCGGCTCGCGCATGAGCGAGGCGATGGTGGAGATTTCTGCCAAGGGTTTCGGCTGCGTCGGAATCGTGGACGGCGCGGGCAAGCTAGCCGGCATCATCACCGATGGCGACCTGCGCCGTCACATGCGGCCCGATCTGCTGGAAGCGCGCGTGGAAGATGTGATGACCCCGCATCCAAAGACCATCAGCCCCGCCCAGCTTGCCGCCGAGGCGCTGGAAATCCTCAACTCCTCCAAGATCACCGCGCTGATGGTGGAGGAAGCCGGTACGCCGGTCGGCATCGTGCACTTCCACGACCTGCTGCGCGCCGGCGTGGCCTAAGCGCATGATCCGGAAAAGTGGGAACCGGTTTTCCGACAAGATCATGCGCCATTTTAAAAATGAGCGCGCGCACCGCAGGTAAGTTTACGCGATCTGCGCAAGCTTGATTGCTTCCGCAAAACCGGTATCCACTTTTGCTGGTCGCGCGCTAAACCCGCTCCACAAACAGATTGGGCCCTTGCGCGCGCACAATCCTGACCTGACTGCCCGCCGGGCTGTCCGGTCCGCTCACCCGCCAGATCGTATCGTCGATGCGAACACGGCCGATACCATCGACGATCGGATTTTCCAGGGTGAAAGTCCGGCCGATATAACTTTCGGCGCGGCGATTGAGCAGCGGCGCCTCGCTCGGTCGCTCAACTTTCGGCGCGTAGCGGCGCCAGACCGGAATGAGCGCCAGCGACAACACCGCGAAGGCGAAGAGCTGGGCCTGCCAGGACCAGTCGACCGCGAAGGAGATCAATCCCACGGCTAGCGCGGCAAGGCCGAGCCAGAGCATGAAGGCGCCTGGAGCGCCAGCTCGAGCGCGAGAAACACCGCGCCGAGAATAAGCCAGTTCCAGGCGCCAAGGGTGATGAGGTAGTCGATCATGCGGCGCTTCCGCCGCTCGCCGATCCGGCCGGCGGAACGGTAGGCCGCCTGACCGGCGCCGGAGCGCTTCCCCCGCCATCACCGCCGAACGTCGCCTTGGCGATCTCCCCGATGCCGGCGAGCGAGCCCAGCACTTGCATGGCCTCGATTGGGATCATCAGGATTTTCTGATTGGGTGATTCGGCGATCTGCGCCGAACGCCTTCAGATATTTCTCCGCGATGAAATAGTTGAGCGCCGCGATGTCGCCGCGCGCCACCGCCTCGCTCACCATCTCGGTCGCCTTGGCCTCGGCCTCGGCCAGGCGTTCGCGGCCTTCGGCATCACGGAACGCCGCTTCACGACGGCCTTCGGCCTCCAGGATCTGCGACTGCTTGTCGCCTTCCGCCCGCAGGATTTCCGATGCGCGCTGGCCTTCCGCCTGCAGGATGTCGGCGCGCTTCACGCGCTCGGCCTTCATTTGCCGGCCCATGGCCTCGACCAAGTCTCGCGGCGGCACGATATCCTTGATCTCGATGCGGTTGACCTTCACGCCCCAGGGCGCGACCGCCGCATCGACCACCCGCAGCAGGCGCTCGTTGATCTCGTCGCGATGCGACAGCACCTGGTCGAGATCCATCGAGCCCATGACGGAACGGATGTTGGTCATGGTCAGCGTGACGATCGCCAGTTCGAGATTGTCTACCTCGTAGCTCGCCTTGGCGGCGTCGAACACCTGGAAGAAGGCGACGCCATCCACCGTCACGGTGGCGTTGTCCTTGGTGATCACCTCCTGCTGCGGAATGTCGATCACCTGCTCCATCATGTTGACCTTGCGTCCGATACGGTCGAAGAACGGCACGATCACGTTGAGGCCGGGCAGCAGCGTGCGGGTGTAGCGGCCGAAGCGTTCGACGGTCCAGTGATAGCCCTGCGCCGTCATTTTGACGGCGCCGATACAGCGTCAAAATGGCGAGAACAACAAGCACCAGCACAAAGACGTTGATGCCGAGAAATAAATCCATCGCTTCCCCCCGGATGAATGCCCAATCACAAGGCTGCCGGAGTTCAGCGCGCATCACAAGCAAAATTAGCCGTGTTGGAGCAACGATATCCGAGCTTAAAGCCAGCCTTGCAGCTCGCGCAGCGCAAGCTGGCTGATCACGGTCATGCCCAGGTCGCTGTCGTTCAAGCAGGGGATGGCGAAGAAATTGCTGCCGCCATGCTGTTTGAAGATGTGCGCGTTCTCGACCGCGATTTCTTCCAAGGTTTCCAAGCAATCCGCCGCGAAGCCCGGTGTGATCACGGCGAGATTCTTCACCCCTTTCTCGGCCAGGCTTTTCACCGTCTCGTCGGTATAAGGCCTGATCCATTCGGTGCGGCCGAAACGCGACTGGAAGGTGAGCATGAATGATTTTTCGTCGAGACCGAGGCTTTCACGCATCAGCCGCACCGTCTCAGCGCACTGCGCCTGATAGGGATCGCCCTTATCGACATATTCCTTCGGAATGCCGTGGAAGGACGCCAGGACGACGTCGGGCTGCCAGGGAAGTTTTGCAAGCTCCGCCGCCATCGAGGACACCAGCGCCTCGATATAGACCAGGTCATTGTAATAGGGCGGCACGAAGCGGACCGCCGGTTGTTTTCGCATTGCCATCAGGGTGCGGAAGACCTCGTCGCCGACGGTCGCCGTGGTAGCCGCAGCATATTGCGGGTAGAGCGGCAGGATCAGGATGCGGTCGCAACGCTGTTCAGCGAGCGCGGCCAGGCGCGAGGCGATGGACGGATGGCCATAGCGCATGGCCCAGTCCGTAACGATGCGCGCATCGATCCTCGCCAGCATGGCCGCAAGCTTTTCGCCCTGCGCGCGCGTGATGGTCTTCAGCGGCAACTCATTCTTCTCGCGGTTCCAGATCTTGTCGTAATCGCGGCCTTTCAGTTTCGGACGCAGCGTGAGAATGCCGACATTGAAGATGAGCTTCCACAGCAGTGAATTATTTTCGATCACGCGCCGGTCGGACAGAAATTCCTTCAGATAGCGCCGCATCGACCAGAAATCGGTCCCCTCCGGCGTGCCGAGATTGACGATCAGTACGCCGATGCGGGCGGAGCTGACGCCGGGCTGTTCGGCCTCGACAGCCGGCGCAAGAGCGGGAGCTTTGATCTGGGTCATGAGCGGTGCGTTACTCGGCGGCTTTGAGGAAAGTAGGCGCGCCGGCACGGAACTGCTCCAGCAGTGCCGCTTCCTCGGCCTTGGCGGCCGTAAGGTGCCGCGCCTTAACGTGGCCGAAGCCGCGGATTTTTTCTGGGATCACGGCGAGACCGGTGGCGAGATGGTGATTGTGGGGCGCGAGCCTTGGCATGATCTCGCTCAACATGGCCTCATAATCCGCGATCAGCCTGCGTTCGGTTTTGCGCTCGCGCGTATAGCCGAACGGGTCGAAGGCTGTTCCGCGCAGGAATTTCAACTTCGCCAGCGCGCGGAATACCGGCAAGACCCATCCGCCGAACGTGAGCTTGCGCGGCAGGCCGGTGGCACGGTCGCGCGGCGCGAACAGCGGCGGCGCCAGATGGAATTGAAGCCGCAGATCGCCCTCGAATTCACCTTTCAGCTGCCGCATGAAGGAAGCGTCGGCGTAAAGCCGCGCCACTTCATACTCGTCCTTGTAGGCCATCAGCTTGAAGAGATAGCGCGCGACCGCTTCGGCAAAGCCGCACTTGCCCGGCGCCTGCGCGGCTTCGGCCGCCTTCGCGCGCTCGACCACGGCGCGGTAGCGCGCGGCATAGGCGGCGTCCTGATAGTCGCTGAGGAAAGCCACCCGCCGCGCCACCATTTCATCGAAGGACTGCGACAGGCGTTGATCGTCCGCGCTTTCTTCCATCAGTGGCCGCAGCAGGCTCTCGATCCTGGCGGGATCGGCAGCGGCGACGCGGCCCCAGCGGAACGCCGCATGATTCATCGCCACTGCTTCGCCGTTGAGCGCGATCGCCTGTTCGATCGCCGCGGCCGACAGCGGCAGCGTGCCGAGCTGATAGGCATAGCCCAGCAGGAAAATATTGGCGCCGATGGAATTGCCGAGAAGCCCGCTCGCGATCCGGGTGGCATCGACGAAATGGCAGCATTCGCGGCCGGCTGCCTCGGTGATGGCGCGTTCGATGCGCTTTGAGGGCAGCGCGAAGTCGGCATTGCGGGTGAACTCACCCGGCAGGAATTCCGCAAGGTTCACCACCAAGCGCGTGCGGCCCTGGTTCACCGCCGCCAGCACATTCTTGCTGCCGGCCACCACGATATCGCCGCCGAGCACGAGATCGGCCCCTCCCGGCGGAACGCGGATGGCATGGATATCCTCCGGTCGTGCGGCAATGCGGATATGGCTGTGCACCGGACCGCCCTTTTGCGCCAGCCCCGACATGTCGATGACGCCGGCGCCCTTGCCTTCCAGATGCGCCGCCATGCCCAGAATGCCGCCGATGGTGACGACGCCGGTGCCGCCGATGCCGGTGACGATGATGCCGTAAGGCGCGTCAAGCGCCGGCAGCGATGGCGCCGGCAGGTCAGGCAGCGCCGCCGCCTTCGATCGCAGCACGGCGCCGCTTCGGGTTGCCGCCATGCACGGTAACGAGCGACGGGCAGAAGCCTTTCAGGCAGGAGTAATCCTTGTTGCAGCTCGACTGGTCGATCTTGCGCTTGCGGCCGAACTCGGTTTCCAGCGGCTGGATCGAAACGCAGTTCGACTGCACCCCGCAATCGCCGCAGCCTTCGCACACGAGCTCATTGATGATGACGCGCTTGTCGGGATCGGGATAAAGCCCGCGCTTCCTTCGGCGGCGCTTTTCGGCGGCGCAGGTCTGGTCGTAGATCAGCACCGTGACGCCCGGGATGGCGGCAAGATCGGTCTGCACGGTCATCAGCTCATCGCGGTGATGAATGCTGACGCCGCGCGGCCAATCCGCGCTCTTGGAATATTTCTCCGGCTCGTCGGTGACCACCACGACGCGCGCGGCGGCTTCGCCCACCATCTGCTTGGCGATCAGCGGTACGCTCAGCTTGCCGTCATTGGCCTGGCCGCCGGTCATGGCGACGGCGTCGTTGAACAGGATTTTGTAGGTGACGTTGATGCCGGCCGCGACTGCGGCGCGGATCGCGAGGCTGCCGGAATGGTTATAGGTACCGTCACCGATATTCTGGAAGACGTGGTTGCGCGTGGAGAACAGCGCTTCGCCCATCCAGTTGGCGCCCTCGCCGCCCATCTGGGTAAAGCCGAGCGTCGAGCGGTCCATCCATTGCGCCATGTAATGACAGCCAATGCCGGCATAGGCGCGCATGCCCTCCGGCACGACCGTGGATGTATTATGCGGGCAGCCGGAGCAGAAATAGGCGCGGCGGCTGGCGACCTCCTCGCTTTCGCTCAGCCGCTGCTGCATTTCCTTGAGCGCGGTGACGCGGGCGGCGAGATCAGGCTGCGGCGCAAATTTCAACAGGCGATCGCCAATGCAGGTCGCGACGGCAGTCACATCCAGCGCACCTTTGGCGGAAAACAGCGCGCGCTCTTCCTCGTCCTTCTTGCCGATGACGACCGGCTGATTGGCCGTGCCGTAAAGCAGTGCGCGCAGCTGCGTCTCGACCAGCGCCTCTTTCTCTTCGACGACGACGATGAGGTCCAGGCCGCGCGCGAAGGCGACCATCTCATCGCGGATGAGCGGCCAGGCGCAGCCGAGCTTCAGCAGACGCAGACCGAGGTTGTTGCACGCTGCCTCGTCGAGGCCGAGCTCGTCGAATGCCTGGCGCACGTCGCCATAAGCTTTGCCGACGGTGATGATGCCGATCTTCGCCGTGCGGCCGCCGGACGTGACGGTGCGGGTCGAGTGAATTGGCGCGCAGGAAAGCGGAAATGGCGTCGCGCTTGAAATCGTAGAGCCGCGCCTCCTGCGCCGGCACCGGATCGCGCAGGCGGATATGCAGGCCGCCCTGCGGCATGGCGAAGTCCGTCGGCGTGACGAAATTCATGCGGCCGAGACTGCCGTCGACAATGCCGGTCGCCTCCACGGTGTCCTGCATCACTTTCATCGCCGCCCAACAGCCGGTGAAGCGCGACATCGCCCAGCCATAAAGTCCGTAATCCAGGATTTCCTGCAGATTGGCCGGCACCAGCACCGGGATCAGCACGTCGACAAAACGGAATTCCGATTGATGCGCGGTGGTGGAGGATGACGCGGTGTGATCGTCACCGGCTACCGCCAGCACGCCGCCATGCGGAGAGGTGCCGGCGAGATTGGCATGGCGGAAGACGTCCCCGGTGCGGTCGACGCCCGGGCCCTTGCCGTACCACATCCCGAACACGCCGTCGTATTTGCCTTCGCCGCGCAACTCCGCCTGCTGCGTTCCCCACAGCGCAGTCGCCGCCAGGTCTTCATTGATGCCGGGCTGGAAGCGGATATGTGCAGGCGTCAAGGAATTTTTGCGCGCGCTCGAGCTGCTGGTCGAGGCCGCCGAGCGGGGAGCCGCGATAGCCGGTGACCAGGCCCGCGGTATTCAGACCGGAGCGGCGGTCGCGCTCGCGCTGCATCAGGCACAGGCGCACCAGCGCCTGAAAGCCGGTGACGAACACCCGGCTTTGCGTCAAATCGTATTTATCGTCGAGCGTGACGTGCCTTAGCGCCATTCGCGCCGGGACCTCCGGGAGCCAGTGTGCCCGCCTGCGGGAAGCACTGCCAGGGGGTTGATACAGGCCGATGATTGCGGCAGCAATAACGCTATGAGCGACCACGAGCACGACCACGGGCACAGTTCCGAGCTGTCGGAAATGCAGCTGCGGGTGCGCGCGCTGGAAACCATCCTGGTCGAAAAAGGCTATGTCGATCCGGCCGCGCTCGACGCCATTATCGAGACCTATGAGCACAAGATCGGCCCGCATAGCGGCGCCCGCGCCATCGCCAAGGCCTGGGTCGATCCCGATTTCCGCCGCCAGCTGTTCGACAACGCGAGCAAGGCATTCGCCGCGCTGGGCGTGCCGGGCGGAACCGAGCATCTGATCGCGCTGGAGAACACCCCGCAACGGCACAACATGGTCGTCTGCACCTTGTGCTCCTGTTACCCCTCCGCGACGCTCGGGCTTCCGCCGGTCTGGTACAAATCCGCAGCCTATCGTTCGCGTACGGTCGCCGACCCGCGCAGCGTGCTGAAGGATTTCGGCACCGAATTGCCCGCCGACACCGAAATCCGCGTCTGGGATTCCACCGCCGAAGTACGCTATCATCGTCGTGCCGATGCGGCCGAAGGGCACCGAGGGCTGGAGCGAGCAACAGCTCGCCGCCATCGTCAGCCGCGACTGCATGATCGGCACGCGCCTGCCGGACCCGGGAGCCGCGCGATGAACGGCGTGCACGATATGGGCGGCATGGACGGTTTCGGACCGGTGCAGCCGGAAGCGAACGAGCCGGTATTCCACGAAGAATGGGAAGGCCGCGTGCTGCGCGATGAATCGCGCCATGGGCTACACCGGCGCCTGGAACGGCGACATCTCGCGCTATGCCAAGGAACAGCTTCCGCCGGATGCCTATCTCGGCAGTTCCTATTACCGGCGCTGGACGCTCGGTCTGGAATGGATGTTGATGGACAACGGCTTGGTCGGCGCCGATGAATTCGCCGCCGGACATGCGTTGCGTCCGGGCGAGCCGCTGAAACGCAAACTTACAGTCGATCAGTTGGAAACCGCGGTGACGCGTGGCTCCTATGAGCGGCCTGCGCGGGCGCCGGCGGCGTTCAAGCTTTCCGATCGCGTGCGCATGCGCAACATCCATCCCAAAGGTCATACCCGGCTGCCGCGTTATGTGCGTGGCCATGTCGGCATTATCGAGCGTATCCACGGCTGTCACGTCTTTCCCGACAGCCACGCCTCGCCGAGCCGGGAGGAAGATCCGCAATGGCTCTACACCGTGCGCTTCGACGGCCGCGAATTGTGGGGCGAGGCCGCCGATCCGACCTTGAAGGTGTCGATCGACGCCTGGGAGCCTTACCTGGAGAAACTTTGATTTGTCATGCCCGGGCTCGTCCCGGGCATCCCGTTCAGGGAGGCAACGCCGTGGTCACCTAAGCGAGATCGCCGGGACAAGCCCGGCGATGACAAAAACAAAGGTCATGCATGATGCCGACAAAAACTCTCGATGAAGTAAGCGCCCGGCGCGTCGCGGAGATTTCGCCGGGCATCCCGCGCGACGACGACGGCCCGGTGTTTCGCGAGCCGTGGGAGGCGCAGGCCTTTGCCATGACGCTCGCCCTGCAGGAGCGCGGGCTATTCACTGCGGCGGAATGGTCGGCGGCGCTCGGCGCGGAGATCAAGCGCGCGCAGGCGGCGGGCGATCCGGACAGCGGGGAAACCTATTACCGGCATTGGATGGCCGCGCTGGAACGGCTGATCGCGGAAAAAGGCGTGACGAGCCACGAGACGTTGCATCGTTATCGCGACGCCTGGGACCACGCCGCCGACCGCACGCCGCACGGTCAGCCGATCGAATTGCGCCCGGAAGATTTCCGCTGACTTGTCCCGGACGCGGTGCAGCGTAAAACGGTGCACCGCAGATCCGGGACCTTTCCAAACGGAGAGTGCGTAACGGTCCCGGGTCTGCAGCGCATCACACACGCAACCAAGCTTGCGCAGATTGCGTAAACTTATCTGCGCGTGTGCTGCGCCGCGCCCGGGACACCGGCTCAAATGAGCATCCGCTCGCTCGCCATGTAGCCGACGAGAAGGAGCGCGCCGAAAGCGATCACCGCCAGGGAGGCGAGGACTTCGACGCCACGCAACAGCAAGGCGCCCTTCCCGCCGCCTGAGCTGACGAGGCGGCCGGCCAAACCACGGGCGCCGACCGCGACGGTGGCGATCACCGCCACGGTGATGGCGGTGCCAAGCCCGATCAAAAGGGTCGCGCCGATGCCGGCCCAGAAAATTCCCTGCGCCAGTGCGAAGATCAGCACCAGGATGGCGCCCGAGCAGGGCCGCAACCCGACAGCGACGATGGCGGCGAGGCCGCGCCGCCAGCCGCCCGGGCCCGCCAGATCCTCCGGCGGCGGCGCATGCAGATGGTCACACGCGGCGACAAGGTGAGGGTGATCATGGTGATGATGGTGATGATGATCGTGATGGTCCGCCTGGCCGCGCAGCGCGGCCATGAAGGCGCGGCCCTTGCGCCACAGCAGCTGCAATCCGATCACGATGATCAGCGAATAGGCGACGATCTCGATATACCAGACCGCATCGCCCATGCGCCGTGCAGTGGCACCGAGAACTAGGGAGGCCACAGCAGACCAGCACGATCGCGACCAGCGCCTGCAGCATGGCGGAAGCGAAGGACAGCACGACGCCGCGCCGCCAGGTTTCGTTATTGGCGAACAGATAAGAGGAGATCACCGCCTTGCCGTGGCCCGGCCCGGCGGCGTGGAAGACGCCGTAGAGAAACGAGATGCCGAACAGGCCGGCCACCGCGGTGTAATCGGTTTTCACCGCGCGCAGGCTGCCCGAGAGCATGCGATAGAATTCGGCCTGCTTGGCAAAGATCCAGCCCATCACGCCGTCTGCGGGAGGCGGCGGTGGCGGCGGGCGCGGGCCGACGCCGAAGGGGTTGCCTTGCGCAACGGCCGCGTCAATCGCGCCGAGCAATTAAGAGCGTCGCTAGCAACGATGAAAGCGGCGGCCATGTATTCACCTCTCCCGCTTGCGGGGGAGGTCGACCGACCGAAGGTCGGGCGAGGAGCGAGGTGAAAGCTCGGCTATGGCAAGCGCCAGGGTCAGTTCGCGCCCCCTCCCCAACCCTCCCCCGCAAGCGGGAGAGGGAGAACGCGTAGCCGCAGTCTTCACGGGCACTTCACCGCGATCTTGCTCGCGAAATTCTGCCCCCAGTTGCCGGCCATGAAGGAGGCTTCGCTAAGCTGCTTGCTCACCTCTTTCGGCGCCTCCACCGCGGCCTTGCATTGCGCAGGCGCGCCAACCAGCGCCACCGCGTCTTTTTCTGCAAAGGCGAAGGACACAAAGTAGCTCGGGTCATAGACCTCGATGCTGAGATTCTTCTCCTTCAGCGGCGCCTTGAAGGGCAGCACGAAATTCAGGGTGAGCACTTCATTCTTGTAGTCGAGACAATACTCGGAGGCCTCACCAAAGGTGACATCCTTGCCGCCCGCTTTCACAAAAGTGAAAAAGTCCGACTCCTTCAGCGTGGTGATATTCACCTCCGCCAGGCCCGCCAGGTCCTCGCGGGTGAAAACGCCTTTGGTTTTCTGCGGCAGGCCTTCGAGCGCAAAGGCCGAATACATGTCATCGAATTTCCAGGCATGCCGCACGCCGGTGGCGGCGCCCTTGGCGTCATAGACGACCTCACTCGTCACCGTTACCCAGACATGCGGATGGGCCTGCGCCGGGCTGACGAAGGCGGCGACGACAAAGGCGGCGGCGAGAAGATGCGAGGAAATTTTCATGACGGAATCATACCACAAAGTGAGGCGGAATTGGGTTTGTTATAATGTTCAGCGCGTTACAGAGTTACACACCGGCTGCGCCGCCGTCGGCCCGCGGGTCATGCGCGCCTTCCAGCGTGCCGTCCGGATGCAGCACCACCGCGCCGGCATGTCCCATGACATCGGAATAGCCCTCGCGCCAGCATTTCGACATCGTGACCCGCCGCCGACAGCCGGTCCGCCAGATTGCCGTCGAAACGGCTTTCCAGCCGAAGGTTGTCGCGCGGATGGCCCCAGGTGCGGCCGAGCAGCCAGCGCGGACGGTCAATGGCTTCCGCCAAGTTCTGTTTGAAACTGCACGTGACGGGTGAACAGCGCGGCTTGCGTCTGCGGCTGGCCGTCGCCGCCCATGGTGCCATAGGCCATGACGCGTCCGTCCTTCAGCACCGCGAGCGCGGGATTGAGCGTGTGCACCGGAAGCCGGCCGGGCGCGAGGCGGTTGTGGGATTTCGGATCGAGCGAGAAGCTGGCGCCGCGGTTTTGCATCAGGACGCCGGTGCGCGGCAGCACACAGCCGGATCCGAATTCCCAGTAGAGCGACTGGATATAGGAGACGACGAGACCGTTGCGATCCGCCGCCCCCATCCAGACCGTGTCGCCTTCTTTGTAAGGCGTGGGCCACGGCGCGGCCTTGCGGGGGTCGATTCTCATGGCCTCGCTATCGAGGAAAGCTGGTTGCAGGAAGCGATCGACCGGCTCGCTCATCCGCGCGGGATCGCCGAGGAAACGGTCGCGCAAACGGAAGGCGCGCTTGGTGGCTTCGATCAGGCCGTGGATATGGTCAAAGCCTTCCGCCTCGGCCACCCGCAGCCGCTCGAATAGCGCCAGGATCATCAGCGAGGCAAAGCCCTGGGTGGGCGGCGGTGTGTTGTAGAGCGTGCCGGCGGCGGTCGTGACGCTCAATGGCTCGGCTACCGAGGCCCGGCAGTTCCTCAGGTCGTCGCGGGTGACCGGGCTGCCGATACGTTCCAGATCGGCGGCGAGTTCGCGCCCGACATCGCCGCGGTAGAAATCGTCCAGCCCGGCATGGGTCAGCTGCTCCAGGGTGTCTGCGAATGTCGGCTGGCGCAATTTGGCGTCCCGCTCCGGGGCTTTGCCGTCGACCAGAAATACGTCGGCAAAGCCGGGCGCGGATTTCAGCTCGGATAGCTTCTCTGCGGTCAGTCGCGCCTGGCTTTTCGAAATCACGTAACCGTTGCGCGCATGCCCGATGGCGTCGGCCAGCAAAACGTCGAGCGGAAGCCGGCCGTGATAATGCTTGGCCGCTTCCAGCGCGGCGATCCAACCTCCGATCGTGCCGGGCGTGGTGAGCGCCGCGCTCGGACCGCGCGGCGGGATGGCATCCTGGCCGCGATAGAAATCGAGCGTCGCCTTCGCGCCTGCCCGCCCCGCCGCCATGATCGCCAGCACGCGGCCCTTCGGTTCGCGAATGAGCCAGAAGGCGTCGCCGCCCACCTGCGCCATATGCGGATAGACCGCGGCAATGCTCGCGCCCATGGCCACCATGGCTTCGAGCGCGTTGCCGCCTTCCGCCAGCACATGGCGGCCCGCCTCCGCCGCGGCACTATGCGGAGCGGCGGCGACGCCGCGGCGATGGCCGGCGGTGTGCAGGTCCATGACTCAGGCGTCCGCCGCGGGCGCCAGGTCTTCCAGCCCGCGCTTCTTCAGCAGCGCGTCGACCGTCGGCAGACGGCCGCGGAAGGCGGTATAGGCCTCCGCCGGATCGCGCAGGTTGCCGGCGGAATAGATGTAATCGCGCAGGCGCTGCGCGGTTTCCGGATCGAAGACATTGCCCTTCTCCTCGAAAGCGAGGAAGGCGTCGGCGTCGAGCACCTCCGACCAAAGATAAGAATAGTAGGCCGCCGCGTAGCCTCCGCCCGAGAACAGGTGCTGAAAATGCGGCAGGCGGTGGCGCATGGCGATCTCATCCGGCATTCCGATGCGGGCCAATGCTTGCCGCTCGAAAGCGCGTGACGTCGATCCCTTCGGCGTCAGGCAAGGAATGCAGATCGATGTCGACCAGCGCCGAGGCGGTGTATTCCACCGTCGCGCAGCCCTGGTTGAAATTACGCGCCGCCAGCACGCGATCGAGCAGGGCCTGCGGCATCGGCTCGCCGGTGCGGCAATGGCGGGCATATTTCTTCAGGATCTCCGGCGCCTCCAGCCAATGCTCGTAGAGCTGCGACGGCAATTCGACGAAGTCGCTCGACACCGAAGTGCCGGAAAGCAGCGGATAGGTGACATTGGAAAGAAGGCCGTGCAGCGCATGACCGAATTCGTGGAACAGCGTGCGCGCGTCGTCGAAGCTGAGCAGCGCGGCGTGCCCCGGCTCCGGCTTGGAGAAATTCATCACATTGACGATGATCGGCCGGATCTCGCCGGCGAGCTTTTCCTGATCGCGCAACGAGGTCATCCAGGCGCCGCTATGCTTGGACTCGCGGGCGAAATAGTCGCCGAGGAATAGCCCGACATGCTTGCCGTCCCGCATCCTTCACCTCCCAGGCGCGGACGTCCGGATGGTAGAGCGGCACCGGAGCGCGGTCAGCAAAAGTGGAAACCGGTTTTGCGTCCGACCGCGCTCCTGCTTCTTTATTTGGCGGGCAATCCGGGCGGCTGACCGGTTCCCACTCAGCCTGATTGCCCGCTACGGGTGAGAATGTGAGTCCGAACAGCCGCCGCGCGGTCTCGAAGGCCGCCTCGATCATGCGGTCCAGCTGGAAGAAAGGCTTGGTCTCCGCCTCATCGATGGCGTAGCGCGCCTTGCGCACCTTCTCCGCATAATAACGCCAGTCCCACGGCGCTACGGCGAAATTGCCGCCCTCCTCACGGATCTTGGCCTGCAACTCGTCGCGCTCGCGCTCCGCCCGGGCGCGACCGCGCTGCCAGACATTGTCCAGCAGCTCCCGCACCGCCTTCGGAGTCTTGGCCATCTGGTCGGCGAGCCGGTAGTCGGCGAAGCTGGCATAGCCGAGCAGCTTGGCCCGTTCGGCCCGCAACGCCGCCATCTCGGCGATGATGTCGCGGTTGTCGCTCGCGCCGCCGTTCTCACCCCGCTTGAGCCAGGCATGGTGTGCTTTTTCCCGCAGGTCGCGGCGGGAGGAGAATTGCAGGAACGGCTCGATGGAGGAGCGTGAGAGCGTGATGACGTGTTTGCCTGGGAAGCCGCGCTCCTCGGCGGCAGCGCGCGCGGCCGCCAACACGAAATCCGGCAAGCCGCCAAGGTCGCCCTCCTCCAGCACCAAGGCGAAGGCCTTTTCGTCGGCCAGCACGTTTTGGCCGAAGGCGGTGCCGAGACTCGCCAGCCGCTCGCCGATCACGGCGAGCCGGCGCTTCTTCTCGGCGTCGAGCCCGGCTCCGGCGCGGACGAAATGGGTGTGGTAGCGCTCGAGCACGCGCTGCTGCTCGGCCGTCAGGCCGAGGTCATGCCGCCGCCGGTGCAGGTCATCGATCCGCTGGAACAGCGGCTCGTTGAGATAGATTTCATTGTCGTGGCGAGCCAGCAGCGGCGAGATATCGCGCTCGATTGCCTGCAAGTCGTCGCTGGTGTCGGCTCCGGCCAGGACGAAAAAGACTGTTCGACACCCGGGTCAGCAGCGCCCCGCTGCGTTCCATCGCGGCCACGGTGTTGTCGAAATTTGGCCGCGCCGGATTGGCAGCGATGGCATCGATCTCGGCGCGGTGGCTCGCGAGGCCCTGCTCGAAGGCGGGCGGGAAATGCTCGGGCTTAAGCGCCGCAAAGGGCGGCAGGCCGAAGGGGCCGGTCCATTCGGCGACCAATGGGTTGCTCGCGAGGCCGCCGGGAGAGGAATTGCCTGGATTCATGCTGTGCCTTTTGCCTTGAACAGGGCGCGGATATCAGGGAAATTGCGGCCAGTTCAGGGTTAGGCCGCGCGCCGAGGAAATAGCACCATGACGGGCAAAAGCAGCCGCATCAACTGGCTCAACGTGAGCACCGTGATCAGCGCGGCGATCCTGATCGGAGCCGAGGTCTTTGGCGCCGCCTTCGCCGCGAGCTGGGCGATCGCCACCTTGTTCGGACTCGATCAGATCTTCCGCTACACGCTTGACGCCGTGCTGTTCGGCTGCGGGCTGGCGGTGATGGTGTCCTTCATGCGCAGCGCGAGTCGGGTTGAGCCTTTCACTGCTCGCGACTAGTGCCCCGCTTCCGAAGTTCGTGAATCCATCGGGGCATCCTCTGACACGAACTTCGGAAGCAAAGGGGCACTAGCAACTTTATGATTCTAGTGCCGCTTTTCGATTTGAAGTTCCTAAATGAGCTTGCTGCCTGTGGTGTAGGAACTTCAAATCGGCGGCACTAGCCGCGCCCGCCGCCGAAGGGCGAAGAATTCCCAATACGCATCGATAGAGTTTCTTTACCCGTAATGGGTAAAAAGCTTGCACCTCGCGCTTGAATAGACTATTTCGCGAGTTGCCCAATTTCGCACGTGCCTGTGGCCGTGTGTCGATCGGTGGGCATCCGGACAAGAGGCCGGACAGCCGCCTGGGAAGAGAACTGCTCTTCCTAACCATGCGATCGGCAGCCGGAGGCGAAACCGGCGCACCCCGCTCTCAACGGGGGACGCGGCTTAAAGCAACGACGGAACGGGCTTTTTTGGTAGTGCCGGCGCAAATGCCGGATCACTGAAAAGGCTTGTCCTTCTTTGCCGGCAGTGCGGATGGAAATTTCCATTCGGACCAAGGCAGCAATCGGATGAAGTTCATCCGGGCCGGCGAGTTTTTCGCCGTCCTTGAGGAACCGCATCCAAGCTCAACCTTGCGGCTTTGCCGCCTGAAATGGGAACAGCGCCGATGACTGCGCGCATCCAGGAATTTCTGCGCCACCGCCGCGAAAGCGGGCTCGACCGCGAGGCCTGCCTCGTTGTCGACCTCGAGGTGGTGCGCGACAACTACAATGCCTTTGCCAAGGCTTTGCCCGACACGCGGGTGTTCTACGCGGTGAAGGCCAATCCGGCGCCGGAGGTGCTCTCGCTGTTGGCCGGGCTCGGCTCCTGCTTCGACACCGCCTCGGTCCCGGAGATCGAGCTGGTGCTGGCGGCGGGCGCGGGCGCCGATCGGATCTCCTATGGCAACACCATCAAGAAAGAGCGCGACATCGCGCGCGCCTTTGAGCTGGGGATCCGGCTGTTCGCGGTCGACAGCAAGGCCGAGGTGGAGAAGATCGCGCGTGCCGCTGCCGGCAGCCGCGTCTTCTGCCGCATCCTGTGCGATGGCGCGGGCGCGGAATGGCCGCTGTCGCGCAAATTCGGCTGCGAGCCGGCGATGGCGGTGGAGGTGCTGGAGCATGCGCTCCGGCTCGGGCTGGAGCCTTATGGGGTGTCGTTCCATGTCGGCTCGCAGCAGCGCAACCAGCATGCCTGGGACAAGGCCCTGGCCTCGGCGGCCTCGGTGTTCCGCGAATGCGGCGAGCGCGGCATGAACCTGTCGATGGTCAATCTCGGCGGCGGCTTTCCGACCAAATACCTGAAGAACGTGCCGACGGTGAAGACCTATGGCTCGGCGATCTTCAAGGCGCTGCGCAAGCACTTCGGCAACCGCATCCCGGAGACCATCATCGAGCCGGGCCGCGGCATGGTCGGCAATGCCGGGGTGATCGAGACCGAAGTGGTGCTGGTGTCGAAGAAGGCGGAGGAGGACGACGTGCGCTGGGTCTATCTCGACATCGGCAAGTTCGGCGGCCTGGCCGAGACCATGGACGAGTTGATCCGCTACCCGATCAAGACCCCGCGGGACGGCGGCGAGCTGGCGCCTTGCGTGCTGGCCGGCCCGACCTGCGACTCCGCGGACGTGCTCTACGAGAAGCAGCCTTATCCGCTGCCGGTCTCGCTCGAGATCGGCGACAAGCTGCTGATCGAGGGCACCGGCGCCTATACCGCGACCTATGCCTCGGTCGCCTTCAACGGCTTCGCGCCGCTGAAGACCTTCCACATCTGAGCGATCAACGGCTGCAAGGCAGCAAATAAAAGGGCGGCACGCGCGTGCCGCCCTTTTGATTCAGTTCGCCCAAGAGCGCCTAGCGCACGCGCTCATCCTGCCGGTTCTGACGGTTGCCACGCTGCTCTTGCGGCCGGCGCTGGTTGACGGCCGAGGAAGGCGGCGGCGATGCGCGCGTCACGGGCGGCGGCGATGCGCGCGTCACGGGCGGTGGCGGAGGCGAACGCTGAACCACTGGCGGCGGGGGCGGCGGAGACTGCATTCGCATCCGCTGCTCATTGCCGCGTTCCACCGCAGCCGGCGGACGTGGGGGCGACGCCGAACGGCCGGTGTTGTCGGCACCTCCTCGGATCACAGTCACGGACGATGGCGGAGATGACCGGCCGGTGTCGTTGGCGCCCCCTCGTATCACGTTGACGGAGGGTGGCGCAGAAGACCGGCCCTGATCGCTGGACCGGTTGCTGCGAGAGCGGTCCTCGCCTGAGCGACTTTTGTTGTCCGAGCCATTGCCGGTCTGCGCCGCCTTCGGCGGGCGCTCGCCGAGCCGGCCCTTTTCATCGGCGCCAAGTTCCTTCGGCGGCTGGACCCTATCCGTCGGCTTGATGACGGTGTCCGTTTCCTTGACCAAAGCGCGGGCGCGCGCTGCCCTCACGGGCATCCACCTCGCGCGCGCCTTCGACCTTCGTTCCTTTCAACACCGCCGGCTCGACCTTGGCGGCGCGGATCGGCTTGCCGGTAGCGCGGGCGATGATGCCAGGATCGATCCCGGCATTGACCGCAACACGCCCGCGAGGGCGGTCGCGATCCCGGTCGCGATCGCGATCTCTATCCCTGTTCCGGTCGCGGTCTCGATCCCGGTCGCGGTCGCGATCGACGATCACAGTGCGATTCACGATCCTGGTGCGGCGGATGATGACGATACGCTCGCGCGGCGGCGCCAACACGAGAAAAACGCGCGGGGCCAACAGATAACGCGGGCGCACGAAGCTCCAATAAATCGGATCGTCTCGGTACTCGATAAGCAGATCGTCCGGCGGCAACGGCGCCCAGCCGACATAATCGTCGCCATAGCGCCAGTCGACCCAGGCTGGGCCCCACTCTTCGCCGGGAATCCATATCCAGCCGAGATCGTGGTCGTTCACCCAGCGGCCGTAATGATAGGCCACCCAGCCCCAAGCCGCCTCTTCGTCTGCTGTCTCCCAGTACCAACCCCAGTCATCGGTGTAGATCCAGCGTCCGCGGGTATAAGGCCGCCAGTCGGCCGGCACCGGATCGGGCAGCCAGACCTCGCCCCAACGCCCATGACGTTGCCAGCGCCCGTAAGGCGATAGCGCAGTGCGAAATTCTGCGTCGACCACGTATTGCGCCTGCGCAGGCGTAACCGGCTCGACACCGAGCATGGGAATCAATTGTGAGAACGACAGCGCCGATGGCGACGCTCGCCAGGAACTGTGTGCTGCGCGCACGGCATTGATTTGGTCATGAGCATTCTCAATTGGCGAAATAAAAATTAAACCGATCAGCCGGATCGCCCGTATTCACGCAAGGCGAGCGAGCCTAGCATTGGTAACACCCGGCAGGTGAACCCCGAATGAATGAGTCAGTCAGTCAATCAGCTGGTGAGCGCGGTGGCTAATTGATGGATATTGTTCCGCATCATCTCGATATAGCTCGGCGCCGGACCTTTTTCGTCCGATAGCGCGTCGGAAAACAGCCGTCCGCCTATCTTTGCTCCGCTCTCCTTGGCGATCTGCTCCATCATGCGCGGATCGGTGACGTTCTCCATGAACACCGCAGGAATTTTTTGCTTCCTGATCTGCGCGATGATCTTGGCAACGTCCCTGGCGGAAACCGCTGCTTCGGTGGATACACCGGTGGGAGCGATGAATTCTATGCCATAGGCAGCGCCGAAATAGCCGAAGGCGTCATGGCTGGTAATGATCCGGCGGCGGTCGGCGGGGAATCTTGCTAATCACGGCTTTCACCTCGGCTTCCAGGGCGTCGAGCTTGGCGAGATAAGCACTGGCATTGGCCTCGTAGGTGCTTTTGCCGGCGGGATCGGCGGCGATAAGGCCATCGCGGATATTGGCGACATAGATTTTGGCATTGCTCACCGATTGCCAGGCGTGCGGGTCGGTCGCCGTGTGCCCGTGGCCGTGGTCATCCTCCATCTTCCGGGTTTTGATGCCCTTGCTGACCGTTATGGTCGGCGCCTTGGTTCCCGAGGCCTTCACCAGCCGCGTGATCCAGCCTTCGAAGCCGAGGCCATTGATGAACACCACCTTGGCAGCGCCCGCTCTTTTCGCGTCGGCCGGCGTCGGCGCGTAGACGTGCGAATCGGCGTTCGGCGCCGACGAGCGTGGTGACCTCGACCCGGTCGCCGCCGACATTTTTCACCAGATCGCCAAGAATGGAGAAGGTGGCGATCACCGGGACCTTTTGATCCTGCGCAAAAGCCGCTGACGCATTGAGGGAGACCGCGACAGCAGCGGCAAGGCTGGCTGCGAGAAGGTTTCGTCGTGTGCACATGAGATGCTCCTTGTGACTCTCAGGCTTCAAGATGACGCATCGGCACCAGCCGCCAGATCAATCCGCCGGCCGGCCCGAAAACAACCGACACCGCATAAAGGCCGCCTGCGACGAGGATCACCGCAGGGCCTGACGGCAGGCTGGCATGGAAGGAAAGCAGCAGGCCGGCATAGCCGGATATGGCGGCACAGCCGATGGCGATAACGATCATCCGGCTGATGTCGCGCGCCCAGAAGCGGCAGATCACCGCCGGCAGCATCATGATGCCGACCGCGAGCAGTGTTCCGAGCGCCTGGAAGCCGCCGATCAGGTTCATCACCACCAGCAACAGGAAAGCGATATGCGTCGGCCCGCCCGCGCGGCTGACTGAACGCAGGAAGCCGGGATCGACGCATTCCAGCACCAGCGGGCGCCAGATCAGCGCCAACAGGATGGTAGAGACGCTGCTGATCGAAACAATGAGCAGCAACGTCGGGATCGTCCACCGCCAGCACCGACCCGAACAGGAAATGCAGCAGATCGACATTGGTACCCTTGAGCGAGACGATGGTGACGCCGAGCGCCAGCGAGATCAGGAAGAAAGCTGCGAGCGAGGCATCCTCTTTCAATTCCGTGGCGCGTGCGATCAGGCCGGCGCCGACCGCGATGACGAAACCCGCGATCAAGCCGCCGCCGGCCATGGCAAACAGATTGAGCCCCGCGAGCATGAATCCGATCGCCGCCCCCGGAAGGATGGCATGCGCCATGGCATCGCCAATCAGACTCATCCGGCGCAGCATCAGGAAGACGCCGATTGGGGCCGCGCCGAACGAGAGCGCGAAAGTGCCGACCAGCGCGCGTCGCATGAATTCAAATTCCAGAAACGGCGCGATCAGCAGGTCGTAAAGCATGCTTAAGCCGCCGTTTGCGGCGCAGCGCAGGCGGCTGCGTCGTCATGGAAGGCCTCGCACATACGACGCGCGGTCAAGAGATTTTCCGGCGTCAGCACCTCCGCGGTATCGCCCCAGGCCACCGACTGGCGCGCCAGCAAAAGCGTCTGCGGAAAATTTGCCTTTACCAGCTGCACGTCATGCAGGGCAGCAAGCACGGTGCGTTTTTCCTGGTGCCAGCGCCGCACCACGTCGAGCAGATCGGCCATCGTCTTGGCATCGATGGCATTGAACGGCTCGTCGAGCACGATCACCCGGGCGTCCTGCAGCAGCAGGCGCGCGAACAGCATGCGCTGGGTCTGCCCGCCGGAGAGCGTGGAGATCGGACGGCCCTCGAAGCCGTTGAGCCCGACGGCAGCGATGGCATGTTCGATCGCGTGCCTGCCCCTCGCGGTCGATGCCGCCAAACAGGCCAGTACGATGCCACAGGCCCATCGCCACCATGTCGTAGACGCTGATCGGAAAGGTGCGGTCGATTTCCGCCGCCTGCGGCAGATAAGCGATGTCGCGCGGCTGCAATCCGCCGAGTTCGATGTGGCCGGACAGCGGCTTCAGCACGCCGACGATGCCCTTGAACAACGTCGACTTGCCTGCGCCATTCGGCCCGACGACGGCGACGAGCGCGCCGCTTTCGACAGTGCCGTTCAAATGATGCACCGCCGGATGGCGGTCGTAGCCGAGGGTCAAATTCTTGAATTGCAATGCGGCGCTCATGTTCAGCTCATGGCCCAGAAAACCGCAGCCCAAATCAGCACGATGACGCCGCCGGCCACGGCGAGCCGCTCCAGCACCGACATGCGCAGGATGGAGGCGGACACGATGACAGGATGGGGGTGATGGTGAGGCTGGCTTGCCACTGGCATTCCTCGGATAGTTGGTGAATGTTATAATATAACAAAACTATCGTTGTCCGTCCAGAGGCGCGCGCTGTCCAATTTGCCAAGTGCGGTCCTGACCGCCATGTTGCCGCCATGGGTGAGCAGCCTCCGCGCGTCATTTCCGTTGGCGAAGTCATGGTCGAACTGGCACGTCAGAACGACGGCCGTTTTAGCATCGGCTGCGGCGGCGATACCTTCAACACGGCGGTTTATCTCGCGCGCGCCGGCATCGATGTCGCCTATGCGAGCGCGCTCGGGGACGATCGTTATTCCGACGACATCCTGGCCATGGCGAAGGCCGAAGGGATCGCGACCGATCTCGTGCTGCGCGCTCCGGGCCGCCTGCCCGGGCTTTACCTGATCGAGACTGACGCCAAGGGCGAGCGCAGCTTTTCCTATTGGCGCGATGCCTCGCCGGCGCGCGATCTGTTCGAGATGGCGGATTGGGGCAAGATTGCCGAAGCGATGATGGCGGCCCGCCTGATTTACTTTTCCGGCATTACATTGTCGCTTTATTCCAACATCGGGTTGGGCCGTTTTCTCGCGGTCGTGGAGCTGGCGCGAAAGAACGGCGTGACGATTGCCTTTGACGGGAATTTTCGCCCGCGCGGATGGAAAGGCGACCTGCCCCGCACCCGTACGGTATTCGCGGAAGCACTCAAGCGCGTCGATCTCGCGCTGCCCACCTATGACGATGAAGCGGTGCTGTGGGGCGATCCCAGCCCCGAGGCCACGATCGACCGCATGCACGCCTTCGGCATCAGCGAGATCGTGGTAAAGAACGGCCCGAGCAGCGCGCTGGTTTCCGCAGGCGGCCAGACCGAGCAGGTCCCGGTGCCGGAAGTGGTTGTCCCGGTGGATACCACGGCGGCGGGCGACAGTTTCAATGCCGGCTATCTCGCCGCCCGGCTTTCAGGCGACAATCCGGTGAAGGCGGTGACTGCCGCGCATCGTCTGGCCGCGGAAAAAGTGCGCCATCGCGGAGCCATCATGCCGCGTAATGCTATGGCGATGCATTGACGCCGAATCGCCGTGCGAGACGCCAACAAGTTGCGGTCCATCACCGTGCTTGCTGATACGCCGGCGGATATCTTCAAGAAGGAAATGAGGGCACACGTTTAATTATGCGGACGCAGTTCTATATACACATCGGCGTGCATAAGACCGGCACGAAATCGATCCAACATACCTTGTCCGAAAATCGCCGCGTGCTTCTCCGGCACGGCATCAATTCTCTTTCGGGGGATCCAAATCACGGCCCGGTTCTCATTTCCTTGCTTGCCGACGAGCCTCACCGGGAAACCCGCAACATCCTGCGCCACGTGGATACGCCGGACAAGGCGGCCGCCTATAACGCCTCAGCCCAATACAGAGTGATGAAGTCGCTGGCGCGCAATCGTTCGCCAAAATTTGTCATCACCGGCGAAGGTTTGTCGCCGCGCAAGCCACAGGAAATCGAACGGTTCAAACAGATGCTGGCGCCCTATGCTGCGGACTGCCGGATCATCGTTTACGTCCGCGATCCATATGAATATGCCAACAGCGCCTCGCTGCAACGACTCAAGAACGGCGGCGTTCTCGATGTGCCGGACAGGAAATTCCCGCTGCCGAAGTATCGGCGCAACCTGTCCAGATGGATCGACGCTTTTGGACGTGAGAATGTCGACATCCGGGTTTTCGATCCGAAGCGCTTCGTCGGCGGCGATCTCATATCGGATTTTCTGGTGGCGATCGGCGAATCCCCAGAATTGGCAAAGAAGCTGAATGTCGTGCGCGCCAATCAATCGATGTCACACGAAGCCGCCTTGATCCTGAGCGAAGCGAACAAGACGATCCCCGTTCTTGTCGATGGACGCGCCAATCGCGGGCGCGCCTCCAGTTTTCATGTGGAGGTGGTCAACATAAAGGGAGAAAAATTTTCAATCGATCCCGAAGAATATCTCAAGCATGAGGCGGAAGCGCTGGCCGAAGTCGAATGGCTCAATTCCATCCTCGGTGAGCCGGCGTTTGGCCGAACGCAGGTCCGGCCCGCTTCCACCCCGCGCTGGAGCGAAGAAACAGTAGCCTCAATCAAGCAAGAGCTGACGGAAGTGGTTTATGAGATGCGCCAAAAGGATCGCCGATTTTTTCTGCCTCGCATCGATGAGCCGCCACTGCCGCCCGGCCTAGAGTGGCTGCAGGACGTCTACGAGCGCAATGCTCTGAAGAAGCCGACACCGACAAAGCTTCCTGAATTCAACGAGACGACGATCCGCGCCCTCGGGCGCCTCTTCCACGACATCAATCTCACTCTGCAGCACCGGAAGGCCGAGTGGGATGCCTTGCGGGGCAGCCTGCTGGTTTGGGTGAGTCCCCGCCTTGCCCACGATCTTTATCGAAAGGTCGTGCAGCTGCGCCCCGAAAGTGCACGCGGCCAGTATCGCTTGAGCCAAGCTCTTCTGTTGCGCGGCCACTTTGCGCAGGCCCGGAAAGCTGCGGAAGCGGCGGTCGAGCTGGCTCCCCGCCGCATGTCATTCAAGCTCTGGCTGAAACTAGCCATGATGGCCGAGCGTCGGTGGCACAAGCCGCCCCGCGCTTCGGCGGACGGTGCGGCGCCTAAGCCGCGGCATGGGCGGCGCGCGCGCGCCGACAAGCGGGCCGACCGCCAAGCCACCCACAGCGACACGAGGTCTACGGCCGGCCAAGCAGCATCGCGCCACCCGCCACAATGAACGGCAGCGGCAGCGATGCGATCAGCCGTGTCCAGGTTAGCCCGCGCGGCATGGTCGGCAATTCCCACAGAACGAAACGTTGCACGGCGAACAGCGCCCAGGCCGTCATGTAGGCGATGACCTGCGGACTGGCGGCGCCGCTCTTGAGGGCGGCGGCACTGATGGAAAAGCCGACGACCGGACCTCCCGGGGTCAAGGCGCCGCCGATGACGGCGATGAGCACGCCGAAAAAGCCGGAATCCGGTCCGAGCCAGCGGCCGATGATTTCCGGCGGCATGATCGCGGCGATATATCCGGAGCCGATGACGCCGATCATCACCTTCGGCAACAGCCGCAGGAAATCCATCGCGCCTTCGCGCAGCCCATCATTGAACAGGATGCGCCCGCGCATGGCGCAGGCAAGGCCAAGCGCCGCCACTAAAATCCAGAGCAGGGCCTCGACGATAAATATCATCACGGCTTCTGCTCCCAATGCGGCCTGAGCTCGCGGATGATGAGGCGCGCCAACAATCCGGCGATGAGCGGCGTCGGCGTCGAGAGAAGAATACGCCAGCCGACGAATTCAGGACCGAAGAAAGGAATCTCCCACACCAGCGCACGCGTATAACCCATCAGCGTCCAGCTCGTGAGGAATGCGACCGTCGCGCCGACGTCCGCTCCCATGACCAGCAGGGCGCTGGCGACCGGATAGATCGTCACCGGCCCCCCCGGAAGAATCGCGCCCAATACCGTCGCGACAAGAAGGCCGGCGAATCCGGATTCCGCACCGATCCATTTCGCCACCAATTCGCGCGGCATCAGGCGTGCGAGAAAAGCGCCGAGCAGGCAGCCGGCGGCGACCTTCAACAGCACATCCGCGAACAGGCGAAGGTCGTGATAGAGAATTTCAAAAAACTTTTCCGAACCGTCGCGGAAATAGACCACGGCCGCCGCCGCGCTCATCATCGCCAGGATCGCGGCCGTCGACCAATCGAACGGTTTGCGCTTGCGGCGTTTGATGATCGGCGGCGGAGGCGGCACGGCTGGTGCGGGCGGTGGCGTTTCAATCGTCACGAGATCACCGCCGCAACGAAGCCGCGGCACGGGCCAGCGCCGTAATCCGGGAAAAATCGCCGGCCTCCACCGCCTCACGCGGAACGACCCAGGTGCCGCTGACCGCGATCACGTTCGACTGTGCCAGATAGTCGGCAGCGCTTCTCGCGTCCACGCCGCCGGAAGGAACGAATTTCAACCGCGGCAGCGGGCCGGCGATCTGCCGCAGGAATTCGATGCCGCCGCTGCTGGATGCAGGGAAGAATTTCAGCACCCGAAAGCCATGCTGGGAAAGCGCCATGGCTTCCGAGGGCGTGGCGCAGCCCGGCACCGCGGGGAGCGGAGCCTTGGCCAAAGCGACCGCCAGCTCCGGCGGTGTTCCCGGCGTGACGAGAAATTGCGCGCCGATGCTAAGCGCGAGTTCGATGTCGGCGAGGCGGGTGACGGTGCCGATACCGAGCACGGCGTCCGGCACCTCGCGCGCGATGGCGCGCGCGGCCTCGGCCGAGGCATCGGTGCGAAGCGCGACCTCGATCAACGGTAGCCCGCCGGCGACCAGCGCCCGCGCCAGCGGCACCGCCTGTTCGACGCGCTCGATGGTGAGCACGGGCAGCATTGAGACGCGGGTGAGAAGCGGCGTGGGATCGGGCGGCATCCGTCCTATGTGCGGGTTGTCGCGGTACGGCGCAAGAGATAGTGATTTCCCTCCCCCTGAAAGGGGGAGGGTCAGGGAGGGGGTCGCTACAATCAAACATGCGCACTGATGACCCCCACCCGATTTGCTACGCAAATCGACCTCCCCCTTTCAGGGGGAGGTAAAAGATTCATTCGGCTGCTCTAAGTTTTTTGATCATGGGCTATGCAATCGTTTTTCTCGGCGGCGGCATTGGGGCCGCGCTGCGCCATGGCGTCAATCTCGGCGCGGCGCGCTGGCTCGGCGCCGGCTTTCCCTGGGGCACGCTGATCGTCAATGTCACCGGCTCGCTGATCATGGGCCTGATCGCCGGCTATTTTGCCTTCAAGGGCGACGCTTCGCAGAACTGGCGGCTGTTTCTCGCCACCGGCATCCTCGGCGGCTACACCACCTTCTCCGCCTTTTCGCTGGACGCCGCCCTGCTCTATGAGCGCGGCGAAGTGGGGCTGGCGGCGATCTATGTCGTCGCCTCGGTCGTGCTGTCGATCGCCGGGCTGTTCGTAGGGATGTGGCTCGCGCAGAGTTTTTAATTGCTCGTCATCCCGGGCTTGAGCGCATCCCGGAAGATTCGCACAGTTGATCGATTGCCGGGCAAGCCCGGCATGACGAAATCATTCCATCGGCAGCATGCCCAACCGGTCCAACAGCTGCATGTCCTTGTCATGCGCGCGGTTGGGGGTGGTGAGCAGCTTCGGCCCGTAGAAGATTGAATTGGCGCCGGCGACGAAGCACAAGGCCTGCGCCTCATCGGTCATGTCCTCGCGCCCGGCGGAGAGCCGCACCATCGATTTCGGCATGGTGATGCGCGCCGCCGCGATGGTGCGCACGAAGTCGATGGCGTCGAGCTTCTCGCGGCCCGCCAGCGGCGTGCCTTCCACCTGCACCAGCATGTTGATCGGCACGCTTTCCGGATGCGACGGCAGGCTCGCCAATGTCGCGATCATGCTGATGCGGTCCGCCTCCGCCTCCCCCAATCCGATGATGCCGCCGCAGCACACGTTGATGCCGGCCTCGCGCACGGCGCTGAGCGTATCGAGCCGGTCCTGATAGGTGCGCGTGGTGATGATCTTGCCGTAGTGTTCCGGCGAGGTGTCGAGGTTGTGGTTGTAATAATCCAGGCCGGCGTGTTTCAGCCGCGCCGCCTGGGCCGCCGTCAGCATGCCGAGCGTCACGCAGGTTTCCATGCCGAGCGCCTTGACGCCTTCCACCATGGCGCAGACCTGCTCGAGATCGCGGTCCTTGGGCGAGCGCCAGGCCGCGCCCATGCAGAAGCGGCTGGCGCCTGCGGCCTTCGCGGCGCGCGCGTCCGCCAGCACCGCCTCGATCGCCATCAACTTTTGCGCTTTGACGCCGGTGTCGTAATGCACGCTTTGCGCGCAATAACCGCAATCCTCCGGACAGCCGCCGGTCTTGATCGACAACAGCGTGGAAATCTGCACCTCGCGCGGATCGAAATTCTCGCGGTGGATGCGCTGCGCCTGAAAGATCAGCTCGGGAAACGGCAGCGCGAACAGCGCGGCGACTTCCGCGCGTGTCCAGTCATGCCGGACGGCGCCAAGATTCAGCCGGGCGGCGGACGGCAGCGATTCGGCGAGGGACATTCGTTCTTTCAGTTCGTTGGAGTTAATTCGCAATATCCGCCGGCACATTGCCTTTGCGGATCGCGGGAACCACCGGCGGCTGGCCGGTCTCCTCCAGGATCTTCTGCCCTTCCGGCGACAGGATCAGCCGCACGAAATCCGCCGCCTCCTTGGCATTCTTCGCCGTGCCTGGAATCGTGGCGGCGTTGCGGATCGCCTCGCTCATGTTCACGCTGGCGGGAAAGCGCAGGATGTCGACGTCGTTCTTCGCCGCCACCGCGGCCGAGAGATAGACGACGCCGGCATTGGCGCTGCCTTCCCGCACTGCCTTGACGGTGTCGGGCACGGAATTGGCGGCGATCGCGCCGTCGATGATTTTCTGCGCAAGCTCCGGCTTGCCTTCGAGATTGGTCGCGCGCTTGACGAACTCGATGGTGCGGGCGGTGCCGAGATCTTTCTCGCCGGTGATGCGCGCGAATTTCACCTCGGGCTTCGCCAGGTCGGAGACCTGGCGGATCGCCAGCGGATTTCCTTTTTTGGTGATGATCGCCATCTCGTTGGCGGAGAACACAACATACCAGGAGGCGCCGTCCTGGCCGCCGGCGGTCTTCTTGCCGATCAGGTCCTCGTCGATCACGGCGGTCGCGGACGGCGCGAAGACGTCGCAGGTCTCGCCCTTGATGATGCGCTCGGCCAACGCCTTCGACGTGCCGCCCGTGAGATTGATGGTGACGCCGGCGTTCTTGCCCTCGAAGGCCTTCTTCAGCGCGGCCATCGGGCCGGCGAGCAAATCCGCGTGAAAGACTTCAATCGTGCCCGCCCCTGCCTTGCTGATGCCGGTCATCGCAACGGCGCTCCCGATGCAGATCAACGTGATGAGTTTGGCAATGGACGTGGGAAAATGGGTCATTGATTCCTCCCGCCGCTATGGGATGAGGGCAGCGTCTCTACCCCCGTTTCTTGTGATAGGCGTGGATCTCCACCGCGTCCCAGACGCCGTTGACGTGATAGGGATCGCTGTCGGTGAATGCCTTCACCGCCGCGCGGTCCTTGGCCTCGATGATGAACAGGCTGCCGATCGGGGTCTCGTCGTCGTCTGCCACGAAGGGTCCCGCGGTGATGACGCCGACGCCGTATTTCTCGCTGGCGTCGAGGTGCTGGCGGTGCGCCTTGTAATGCTTGGCCCGGGTGTTGATCGCGTCCTTCTTATCCATGGCATGAATGACGAAGAGCATGGCGGAACTCCTGCTGAAACCCCGCTATGCTAACCTGCCGCACCGCCCTCTGTCAGGCCGAAAGACGAAAGACTTGATGATGAGCGATACCCCGCCCGACCGTCTCTGCAACGATCCCGAAAAGCCCCTATTACGACGCCGAAGCGCTGGCGCGCGATGTCGGCATCCGCTTCGCCGGCAAGGAGAAGACCAATGTGGAGGAATATTGCGTGAGCGAGGGCTGGATCCGCGTGGCGGCGGGCAATGCCCGCGACCGCTTCGGCAATCCGCTGACCATCAAGTTGAAAGGGCCGGTGGAGCCTTACTATAAGAAACAAGCACCGGGTTCCTGATCGTCATCCCGGAAGCGGCGAGCTCGCGAGCCGATCCGCGATGACGAGCAGACAGAGACAGTCGATCCTGCTGCGCTACTGCCCATCAGCGATCGCAAACGATCGTAATTCTTCGCCACGAGTTCGGCGTTGGCGGGATATTTCAGCTTCGGAACCGAGGTCGAGGCCTGCTGCAAATCCTTCAGGATCTGCTGCTTCTGTTTCGCCGGAATCTTGCTATCGCCCTGCACCGCGGCGATCTGCCGCCTGATCAGCTCTTCGGGATTGTACTGCTTGCTCTGCGGATCGATGCCGCCAAACACCATGCCGATGTTGCTCCCGACCTCGCCGAACTCATCGATGTCCTTAAAGCCATTCTTCTTCGCGATGGACTCCATCTGAGACATCATCTGTTTGGTAGGTTGGGCGTTGCCTTTCAGCTTGGCGGTGATCGGCGCGATTTCCTTCTCCGTCGCGATGAAGGCATCGATCTGCGTCTGCGTCAGCTCGATCTGCTCGATCTCCATCTCTTCGGGCTCAGCCGGCTGCTGCGGCGCAGGCCGCTGACCCTGCGGCCGGTTGCCCTGCGCTTCTGCCGGAAGCACGTGCACGGCAAATATCGCCGCGACAAATACCGCCGCCGCGATTAACCGCCTGAAAAACGTGAGAGCGTACCCGCCGGAGCGGATCGTGTGATGCGACTCATCATGCGCCTACTCCGCTGCTTCGCGCGGCATTTCCGCCGCCGGCTCCACTTGCGCCGCGCAATATTTGAATTCAGGAATCTTTCCAAACGGATCGAGCGCGGGATTGGTCAGCAAATTGGCCGCCGCCTCGACATAAGCGAAGGGGATGAACACCACGCCATCCGGCACAGAGTCATCATGGCGGGCAGAAAGCTCGACCACGCCGCGTCGGGTGGAAACCCGCACCATGTCGCCCGGCCTGATGCCTAGTTTTGCAATGGTGCCGCGCGACAAGCCGGCGACAGGGCCCGGCTCCAACGCATCCAGCACCGAGGCCCGGCGCGTCATGGCTCCGGTGTGCCAATGTTCCAGCTGGCGGCCGGTCGTGAGGATGAAGGGATAATCCGCGTCCGGCATCTCGTCCGGCTGGGTAAACTTGGTGGCGACCAATTTGGCCATGCCGTTTGGCCGCGGGAAACCCTTGTCGAACACCACGTCGCGGCCCGGCACGTCGGGACCGTCCACCGGGTAAGTGACGGAATATTCGCGTTCCACGCGCTCCCACGAAATGTTGTCGAGCGCGGGCATCAGCGAAGCCATCTCGGTGAAAACCTCGCTGATATGCTGGTAATTCCATTTCAGCCCCATGCGCTGCGCCAGATCCTGGATGATCCAGAGATCCTGCCGCGCATCGCCCGGCAGCGGCAGCGCCTTGCGGCCCATCTGCACCTGGCGATTGGTATTGGTCACCGTGCCGTCCTTTTCGGGCCAGGCGGAGGCTGGAAGAATAACGTCGGCATAGGAAGCGGTCTCGGTCAGGAAGATGTCCTGCACCACGAGATGCTCGAGATGCGCCAGCGCGGTGCGCGCGTGATTGAGATCGGGGTCGGACATCGCGGGATTCTCGCCCATGATGTACATCCCCTTGATCTCGTCGGCATGCACCGCATCCATGATCTCCACGACCGTCTTGCCCCGCTTGGGATCGAGCGTGACGCCCCAGGCCGCTTCATACTTGGCGCGAATTTCCGCATCCTCCACTGACTTGTAGTCCGGAAAGAACATCGGGATCAGGCCGGCGTCGGAAGCGCCCTGCACGTTGTTCTGCCCACGCAGCGGATGCAGTCCGGTGCCCGGCCGGCCGACCTGGCCGCAGATCAGCGACAAGGCGATCAGGCAGCGCGCATTGTCGGTGCCGTGGGTGTGCTGCGAGACGCCCATTCCCCAGAAAATGATCGCGCTTTCCGCGCGGGCAAAAGTGCGCGCCACCTTGCGCAGCACGTCGGCTTCGATGCCGCAGATCGGCGCCATCTCCTCCGGAGTGAAAGGCTTCACGCTGGCGGCCAGCTTGTCGAAGTCCTCGGTATAGGTCTGGACATATTGCTGGTCGTAAAGTTTTTCTTCGATGATCACATTGAGGATGCCATTGAGCAGCGCCACGTCGGTGCCTGACTGGAATTGCATCATCTGCCAGGCGTGACGCTTGAGCGCGTGCCCGCGCGGATCCATCACGATCAGCTTGGCGCCGCGCTTGGCCGCCTGCTTGAAGAAGGTGGCGGCGACCGGGTGGTTCTCGGTCGGATTGGCGCCGATGACGATGATGACGTCGGAATTCTTGCACTCATTGAAGGTCGCCGTCACCGCCGCCGAGCCGACGCCTTCCAGAAGCGCGGCCACCGACGAGGCGTGGCACAGCCGCGTGCAGTGATCGACATTGTTGGAGCCAAAGCCGGTGCGCACCAGCTTCTGGAACAGATAGGCCTCCTCGTTCGAGCCCTTGGCCGAGCCGAAGCCGGCCAGCGCGCGCGGACCGTCGCGGTCGCGGATTTTTACCAGGCCCTTGGCGGCGCGCTCCATCGCCTCTTCCCAGGTGGCCTCGCGGAAATGCGTCCAGGGATTGGCCGGATCGACCAGATCGTCAGCATGCTTGGGCACGCCCTCCTTGCGGACCAGCGGCTTGGTCAGGCGCTGCGGGCTGGAGACATAATCAAATCCAAAGCGCCCTTTCACGCAAAGCCGGTTTTCATTCGCGGGGCCTTCGCGCCCGGTCACCGCGATCAGCTTGTCGTCCTTGATCTGGTAAGTGAGCTGGCAGCCGACGCCGCAATAAGGGCAGACGCTGTCGACCTTGCGGTCGGGGTACTCGGTGCGGACGTTCTGCCCGTTGACCAGCGTGGCCGGCATCAACGCGCCGGTCGGGCAGGCCTGCACGCATTCGCCACAAGCGACGCAAGTGGAATTGCCCATCGGGTCGTCGAAGTCGAAGACGATCTTTTCGTTATGACCGCGGCCCGCCATGCCGATGACGTCATTGACCTGCACTTCGCGGCAGGCGCGGACGCAGAGATTGCAGTGGATGCAGGCATCGAGATTGACCGCCATCGCCACATGGCTGCGATCGGACGCCGGCTGCTTCTCGCGCTCGGGAAAGCGGCCGGTCTCGATGCCCATCTTGTCGGCCCAGCTCCAGAATTTCGAAACGGGATCATGCGAGGTGGCGCGCTCGGGCTGATCGGAAACCAGGAGATCGAAGATCATCTGGCGCGCGGTCTTGGCGCGGTCATTGGAGGCATTGACCTTCATGCCGGCGGCGGGCTTGCGGATGCAGCTCGCGGCCAAGACGCGCTCGCCCTCAATCTCGACCATGCAGGCGCGGCAATTGCCGTCGGCGCGGTAGCCCGGCTCCGGCGCATAGCACAGATGCGGAATCTCCACGCCTTCCCGCTTGGCGACCTGCCAGATGGTCTCGCCCGCGCGCGCGACGACCTCGCGCCCGTCAAGGGTGAAGGCGATGGTGGCCGGACCCTTGCCGGTGCCTTCGACGCTCTCCACCGGACCGGTATGCGTGGTGCCGGGCTTGCCGGCATGGATGTTGTCGCCGCCCGCCACGCCCTGTTTGTCGTGGCCATAGCCGACAGGTTTTTGATCTTTGCCGTTGGTCGTCATGCTGTCACCATTTCCCCATCGGCTTGCTCAGGTCCTCGGAAAAATATTTGAGGACGCAAAGCAGCGGGTTGGGCGCCGCCTGGCCGAGGCCGCAGATCGAGGCGTCGCGCATGGCGGTGGAAAGCTCGGTCAGCAGCGCCGCATCCCACGGCCCCTGCTCCATCAATTTCACCGCCTTCTCGGTGCCGACGCGACAGGGCGTGCACTGGCCGCAACTCTCATCCTCAAAGAAACGCATGAGATTGATTGCGGTTGCCTTCATGTCGTCCTGCTCGGAGAGAACGACCACCGCATGCGAGCCGATGAAACAGCCGTGTTTTTCCAGCGTGCCGAAATCGAGCGGAATATCCGCCATCGAGGCCGGCAGGATGCCGCCCGAGGCGCCGCCCGGCAGATAAGCCTTGAAGCTGTGGCCGTCCGCCATGCCGCCGCAAAATTCGTCGATCAATTCGCGCGCGGTGATGCCGGCGGGGGCAAGTTTCACCCCGGGATTCTTCACCCGGCCGGAAACGGAGAAGCTGCGAAAACCCTTGCGCTCGTGCCGCCCCTGCGAGGTGAACCAGGCCGCGCCCTTCTCAAGGATATCGCGCAGCCAATACATCGTCTCGACATTCTGCTCGAGCGTCGGGCGGCCGAACAAGCCGACCTGCGCGAGATAAGGCGGACGGTGGCGCGGCAACCCGCGCTTGCCTTCGATCGATTCGATCATCGCGGATTCTTCACCGCAAATGTAAGCGCCCGCCCCACGCCGCAGATGCAACTTGCTATGCGGCGAGAGGCCGGCCTGCTCGACCTTGGCCAGCTCTTCCAGCAGCATCAGCCGCAGTTCGGGATATTCGTCGCGGATGTAGATATAGGTCTCGACCGCCTCGACCACCCAGGCGGCGATCAGCATGCCTTCGATGAAACGGTGCGGATCGAGGCCGAGATAATGCCGGTCCTTGAAGGTCCCGGGCTCGCCCTCGTCGGCATTCACAGCGAATAGCCGCGGGGCGGGCTCATTGCGCACCAGCGTCCATTTGCGGCCGGTGGGAAAGCCCGCGCCGCCAAGGCCGCGCAGTCCGGAATCGTCCACCGCCTTGATGATCTCTTCGCGCGTGCGGCTGCCATCGAGGCAGGATTTCAGCAGCGCGTAGCCGCCCTCGGCGCGGTACTGCTCAAAGGTCTTGCCCGGATGCAACGCATGCGCATGCGGCCTATCCTTCACGGCAGCCGCGACCTTCCCTGCATCCGCTTCGAAGGTCTGCAGGTGACCAACGGCACACACCGGCGCGTGGTCGCAGGCGCCCATGCAGGGCGCGCGCAGCACGCGCACGCCGGCGCCGAGTTTCCCCGGCAACTCGGCGAGCAGTTTTTCGGCGCCCGCCATCGCGCAAGACAGCGAGTCACAAACCCGCACGGTGACTGCGGGCGGCGATAATTCGCCTTCCTTCACCACATCGAAATGCGCGTAAAAGGTCGCGACTTCATAGACTTCGGCTAGCGCCAATTTCATCTCGGCGGCGAGCGCGGCGAGATGCGCGGCGGAAAGACAGCCATAGGCGTCCTGGATGAGATGCAGATGCTCGATCAACAGATCGCGCCGGCGCGGCTTGTCGCCGAGCAGCGCGCAGACCTCATCGAGCGCCTGCGGATCGACCTGCCGGCCTTTCGGCGTGCGGCGCGGCCTGCGGTTTGGCTGCGCGCCGCTGGCGCGGGGGGGAGGCGTCCGGATATTCATGGCTAGCTCCTAGAGCTGAAATTCGGCCTCCAGCGGCTTCCAGACAATCCCCCAAAGTCCATGGGTCAATAGATAACTCCTATCGACGTGAGGGGCATTGCTGATTATTATTGGCGTAAGGGCCAAGGGCTCTTTGGCCTAAGCGCTTGGTGTTATTGGACAAACCATGATCGACCGGCTGGACTTCATCCTGGCGCTCGCCCGGGAGCGGCATTTTGGCCGGGCGGCCGAAGCCTGCGGCGTAACGCAGCCCACCCTCTCGGCCGGGGTGAAACAGCTCGAAGAGCAGATGGGCGTGCTGCTGGTAAACCGCGGCTCGCGCTTTCAGGGTTTTACGCCGGAAGGCGAGCGCGTGCTGGAATGGGCGCGCCGCATTGTCGGCGACACCCGCGCCATGCGCGAGGAGATCAATTCGCTGCGCCACGGCCTCACCGGCCGGCTGCGGATCGCGGCGATCCCCACCGCGCTGGCGATGGTTGCCGCGCTCACGACGCCCTATCGCGAGCGGCATCCGAATGTGCAATTCACCATCTGGTCACGCACCTCGATCGAAATTCTGGAACTGCTCGACAATCTCGAGATCGATGCCGGCATCACTTATCTCGGCAACGAGCCGGTGGGGCGGGTGAACACCGTGCCGCTCTATCGCGAGCGCTACCGCCTGCTCACTTCCGCCGATGCGCCGCTCGGCAATCGCGAAACCGTCACCTGGGCAGAGGTGGGGCAGGTGCCGCTCTGCTTGCTCACTCCCGACATGCAGAACCGGCGCATCATTGACCGATTGCTCAAAAGCGCGGGCGGGGAATCGCGGCCGACGCTGGAATCGGATTCGATGATCGTGCTGTTCTCCCATGTGCGCACCGGACGCTGGGCGAGCGTGATGCCGGCGAAGCTGGCCGAAACGCTCGGGCTCACCGAGACGATCCGCGCGATCCCGATCCTGGAGCCGGAAGCGGTGCAGACCATCGGGCTGGTGGTGCCCGCGCGCGAGCCGATGATGCCGGTCACCAGCGCGCTGGTAGCGGAGGCCAAGCGCGTGGCGCCGGAGCTTGAAGCGGCGTGACCCGTGTCCCGGGCGCAGCGCAAAGGCACGTGCAGTGATTGCTGTTGCGCTGCAGACCCGGGACCGTTGCAGATGCTGAATTCGGAACGGTCCCGCATCTGCGGTGCATCGTTTCACGCCGCACCGCGTGCGGAACACAGTAGGCGATTATGGATCAAAGCTTCTTCGTCTATATTCTCGCCAATCGTCCCCGGGGCGTAATGTATGTCGGCGTCACGAATGATCTCTTGCGCCGCGTAGCCGAGCACAAAGAAAAATTTGTGCCTGGTTTTACCCGCCGGTATGGCGTGACGCGTCTGGTGTATTACGAGGAATACCCGTCAATTTTGGAGGCGCGAGAGCGAGAAGGCGTCCTCAAACGTTGGCGTCGTCAATGGAAGTTCGATCTTATTCAAACCCTAAATCCCAATTGGGAGGATTTGGCGAGCAAATTGGCGTTGTAACTCCGTCGAGTTCTGGAACGGTCCCGCATCTGCGGTGCACCGTTTCACGCTGCACCGCATGCGGGACACGCGCTTAAAACAGCCCGACGATCTTGCCATCGGCGCCGACGTCGATCGAGTCGGCCGACGGCACCTTCGGCAGGCCCGGGCATGGTCATGATCTCACCGCAGATCGCCACCACGAATTCCGCGCCGGCGGAAAGCCGCACCTCGCGCACATTCATGGTGTGATTGACCGGCGCGCCCTTGGCGTCGGGATTGGTCGAGAATGAATACTGCGTCTTGGCGATGCAGACCGGCAGCTTGCCGAAGCCCATCTCTTCCCAGGTCTTGAGCTGATCCTTCACCGCCTTGTCGGCGGTGACGTCGCCGGCGCGGTAGATTTCCCTGGCGATGGTGCAGATCTTTTCGAACAGCGACTGGTCATCCGCATAGAGCAGCTTCAGCTTGCCCTTGTTCTCCTCGATCGTCTTCACCACCGCGCGCGCGACGTCGGCCGCGCCTTCGCCGCCCATCGCCCAGTGATCGGCCATCAGCGCCTCGACGCCGAGCTCCTTGCACTTGTCCTTCACCAGCTTGATCTCGGCATCGGTGTCGGCGGAGAAGCGGTTGATCGAGATCACCGCCGGCACGCCGAATTTCTTCACGTTCTCGACATGGCGCGCGATATTGGCCATGCCGGCCTCCAGCGCCTTCAGGTCTTCCTTCTTCAAATCCTCTTTCTTCACCCCGCCGTGCATCTTGAGCGCGCGGATGGTGGCGACGATCACCACGCAATCCGGAGCGATGCCCGGCCTTGCGGCATTTGATGTCGATGAATTTCTCCGCGCCGAGGTCGGCGCCGAAGCCGGCTTCGGTCACGACGTAATCGGCAAGCTTGAGCGCCGTGGTGGTGGCCACCACCGAGTTGCAGCCATGCGCGATATTGGCGAAGGGGCCGCCATGGATGAAGGCGGGCGTGCCTTCCAAAGTCTGCACCAGATTGGGCGCGATCGCTTCCTTCAGCAGCGCCGCCATGGCGCCATGCGCCTTCAGATCGCGCGCGCGCACCGGTTTGCGCTCGCGGGTATAGGCGACGATGATATTGCCGAGCCGCTCCTTCAGGTCGTCGAGATCCTTGGCCAGGCAGAAGATCGCCATCACTTCCGAAGCCACGGTGATGTCGAAGCCGGCTTCGCGCGGATAGCCGTTGGCGACGCCGCCGAGCGAGCAGACGATCTCGCGCAGGGCGCGGTCGTTCATATCCATGACGCGGCGCCAGACCACGCGGCGGCTATCGATGCCGAGCGCATTGCCCCAGTAGATGTGATTGTCGACCAGCGCCGAGAGCAGGTTATGCGCCGAGGTGATGGCGTGGAAATCGCCGGTGAAGTGCAGATTGATGTCTTCCATCGGGATGACCTGGGCATAGCCGCCGCCGGCCGCGCCGCCCTTCATGCCGAAGGACGGGCCGAGCGAAGGCTCGCGCAGGCAGAGCATCGCCTTCTTGCCGATGTGATTGAGCGCGTCGGTCAGTCCGACGGTCGTGGTGGTCTTGCCCTCGCCCGCCGGCGTCGGCGTGATCGCGGTGACCAGGATCAGCTTGCCGTTCTTCTTGCTCGGTCAGCGATTTGACGAAATCCATCGATACCTTGGCTTTGTAGTGGCCGTAGGGATCGAGATTTTCCGCCGCGATGCCGAGCTTTTCCTTGGCGATGTCGAGAATGCGCCGCTTCTTGGCGGACTGGGAAATTTCAATGTCGGACTTCGGTGATTGGTGCTGCGAGGCGGGCATGTTGTGATCCTGCAATTTGGCGAAATTCAAGAAAGCGAAGCGGCAAAAAACAAAACGGCGGCGAGAACGCCGAGCGCGCTGCGAACCGCGTGCAGACGCCCCCATTTTTCAATCAGGGCGCGGGTGGTCGGGACCGGCCTGTTGCGGGTCGGTGGCGAGCAGCGTGTCGTTGGTGGGCTTGATGACGAGGAGCGTGAACGGCCAGGGCGCGATCAGGCTTACCGAGCCGGCAAGCCACAGCCAGTTCCAGCTTTGCCACCACGCGATGAGACCGAGAATGGTGCCGATCAGCGACAGCGAGGCCTGCATGGCGGCGCCGTGTTTATAGGCCGGCTTCCATTGCGTCAGCATCGCGCGGTCGTCGAGCTTGAGCCGCGCCGGATGCTCGCAGGCGCTGACATAGACCGCAGCACCGGCAAACGCGGCAGCAACCAGCAAGGCGAGTTGTCCTATGATCATTCCGAGCGCTCACCCGTCAGGCAAACCTTGCGCCTTTGGCGAGGCTTCGCGGTCGCGGCCCATTCGCCGGCTTCGATTTTCTTGCCCTCGGGCGGCTGCACGCGGGTGAGCTTGAAACGGCCGTCGGCGCAGACCACGGTGACGCCATCGGCTTCCACCGCGACGATCTCGCCGAGCTTGCCGGCGATGCCCTTGGGATTCTTCGCCGGCAGCGGCTGTGGCCTCGAAAATCTTGATGGTCTTGCCGTCGAGCGTGGACCAGGCGCCGGGCGCCGGATTGCAGCCGCGGATCAGCCGGTCGATCTGCTCCCAGGGCTTGCCCCAGTCGATCTTGGCATTGTCGGCCTTGCACATGCCTTCGTAGGTCGCCTTCGATTCATCCTGCTTGATGCGCGGCGCCTTGCCGGCCTTCACCAGATCGACCGACTCCATCATGGCCTCGACGCCCATCGGAAATAACCGGTCGAAATAGACCGTGCCGAGGGTGTCGGTGTTGCTGATCGGCGTCTTCTTCTGCAACAGCACGTCGCCGGTATCGAGGCCATTATCCGGCCAGAAAATCGACAGCCCGGTTTCCTTTTCGCCCTTGATGATCGGCCAGTTGATGGCGCTGGCGCCGCGATAGGCCGGCAGCAGCGAAGGATGATACTGGATCGAGCCGTGGGTCGGGATGTTGAGGAATTCCTCCGGCACGAACAGCGTGACGAAAGCCATCACCTGCAGGTCCGGCTTCAGCGCCTTGAATTCCTCCCAGACCTTCGGCTCTTTGTAGGAGGCGGGCTGATGGACCGGCAGGTTCGCGGCGAGCGCGGCCTCCTTCAGCGGATCGGCCTTGGCGCCCGGCTTTTCCGGCGCGACATACACGGCGACGACGTTTTCGCCGCGCTTGAGCAGCGCTTCCAGCACCGCCTTGCCGAAGGCCTGCTGGCCGTGGACCACGATACGCATGCGAACTCTCCCAAACCATTTCTTTGTCATGCCCCGCGAAGGGCGGGGCATCCAGTAATCACCAGCCTCAGTGGTTACTGGATCGCCCGCCTGCGCGGGCGATGACGGTGCGCTAGGCCGCCTCAGCCTTGGCCGGCTTTTCCGGCGGCGTGATCGCTCCCGACATCCTGATCTCGGCGATCTCCTTGTCCGAATAGCCGAGCTCTTTCTTCAACACCTCGTCGGTGTGCTCGCCCAGCAGCGGCGAACGCTTCACCTCGCAGGGCGAGTCCGACATCTTCACCGGATTGCCGACAGTGAGATATTTGCCGCGGCCGGGATGATCGACTTCCACCACCGTGCCGGTTTTGCGCAAGGACGGCTCCTCGGCGATTTCCTTCATCGACAAGATCGGCCCGACCGGGATGTCCACTTCGTTGCAGATCTCCATCACCTCGAACTTGCTCTTGGTCTTGGTCCATTCCTCGATCGTGTCGAAGATCTGCCGCAACCGCGGCAGCCGCGCCGGCGGCGTCGCGAAGTCCGGATCGGTCTTCCATTCCGGCTTGCCGATCAGATCGCAGATCACGCCCCAGACCGGCGCCTGGGTGATGAAATAGATGTAGGCGTCGGGATCGGTCTCCCAGCCTTTGCATTTGAGAATCCAGCCGGGCTGGCCCCCGCCGGAATCGTTGCCGGCGCGCGGCACCGCCTTCCCGAAGGGAATGCCTTCGCCATATTGGCTGTATTCGCTCAGCGGGCCGTGGGCGAGCCGCTGTTGGTCGCGCAGTTTCACGCGCGCAAGATTGAGCACGCCGTCTTGCATGGCGCAAAGCACTTTTTGGCCGCGTCCGGTCCGCATCCGCTGATAGAGCGCGGCAACGATGCCGAAGGCGAGATGCAGGCCGGTGCCGCTGTCGCCGATCTGCGCTGCCGGTCACGAGCGGCGGGCCGTCGCGGAAGCCGGTCGTGGAAGCCGAGCCGCCGGCGCATTGCGCGACGTTCTCATAAACCTTGCAGTCCTCGTAGGGTCCGGGTCCGAAGCCCTTCACCGAAGCGACGATCATGCGCGGGTTGAGCTTATGGATGTATTCCCAGGTGAAGCCCATGCGGTCGAGCGCGCCGGGTGCGAAATTCTCCACTAGCACGTCGCAATGCTTAATCAGCCGGTTGATGATCTCCTTGCCCTTGGGATTCTTGGAGTCGATGGTGATCGAGCGCTTGTTGCCGTTGAGCATCGTGAAATAGAGGCTGTCCGCGCCTTTGACGTCGCGCAATTGCCCGCGCGTGATGTCGCCGACGCCCGGCCGCTCGATTTTGATCACGTCCGCCCCCATATAACCGAGCAGCTGGGTGCAGGTCGGGCCCGATTGCACGTGTGTGAAGTCGAGCACACGCACGCCGTCGAGCGCCTTGCCAGCCTGGCCATAGGGCCTGCTGCTAGGACGCGGCAGGCCATTGCCGTTTTTCCTCGCCGCGGTTTGCTTGGCCGCCTTCTTGACGGCGGGCCTTTTCGCGGCGCGCTGCGCCCTGCCCTTCGCCTTCACTTGCTTCTGTTTCCTGCGCGTCGCCATCGTTCGTCTCCCAAGTCTAGCTTTACATTGCAGGTCGGCGGCACCGTCGGGCTGCGCCGTGCCCGATCATTTCTTTTTCAGCGCGCTCTGCGGGTTGAGATTGCCGATGCGGCCGCTCTCGCTACCGGCGGCCGGATCGATGACTGCATTGATCAGGGTCGGCTTGCCGCTGTCCATCGCCGCGTTTACGGCGCGCTTTAGCTCGTCGGGGGTGGTTGCATTGACGCCAACGCCGCCGAAGGCCTCCATGACCTTGTCGTATCGCGCGCCTTTGACGAAGACGGTTGGTGCAGGATCCGCACTGCCGGTCGGATTGACGTCGGTACCACGATAGATGCCGTCATTGTTGAAGATGACGACGCAGACCGGCAGCTTGTAGCGGCAGACAGTCTCCACCTCCATGCCGGAGAACCCGAAGGCCGAGTCACCTTCGACCGCAAGGACCGGCTTTCCGGTCTCGATGGCGGCGGCAATGGCGTATCCCATGCCGATGCCCATGACGCCCCAGGTGCCGACGTCAAGCCTCTTGCGCGGCTGGTACATATCGATAATTCCGCGCGCAAGATCGAGCGTATTGGCGCCCTCATTGACCAGAATGGCGTCCGGCCGCTCCTTGATAATGCTGCGCAGCACGCCGAGCGCGCCGTGGTAATCCATCGGCGAGTTGTTGTTCATCAGCCGCGGCGCCATCTTGGAGACGTTCTCTTCGCGCTTCTTGCTAACCGCGCCGGTCCAATCAGCCGGCGGGGCGGGCCACTTACCCCCCATGGCTTCAAGCAGCGCCGAGACGCAGGAGCCGATGTCGCCAACCACAGGCGCGGCGATCTCGACATTGGAGTCCATTTCCTTCGGCTCAATGTCGATCTGAATGAATTTCTTGGAGTGAGGCTCGCCCCAGGTCTTGCCCTTGCCATGGGAAAGAAGCCAGTTGAGCCGGGCGCCGATCAGCATCACGACGTCGGATTGTTGCAACACCGTCGAGCGCGCGGCACCCGCGCATTGCGGATGCGTGTCGGGTAGCAGGCCCTTGCCCATGCTCATCGGCAGGAAGGGCACGCCGCTCGTTTCGACCAGCCTGCGGATCGCGTCATCTGCCTGCGCGTAAGCCGCGCCCTTCCCGAGAATGATCAGAGGGCGCTTGGCGCCCTTCAGGACATCGAGCGCGCGCTTGATCGCTTCCGGTGCAGGGATTTGGGCCGGCGCCGGATCGATCACCTTCACCAGCGACTTCTGCCCAGCCTGCGCGTCCATCACTTGCCCGAACAGTTTGGCGGGCAGATCGAGATAAACACCGCCGGGCCGGCCGGAGACCGCAGCGCGGATCGCCCGCGCCACACCAATGCCGATATCGGCGGCATGCAGCACGCGGAAAGCGGCTTTGCAGAGGGGCCTGGCAATCGCGAGCTGATCCATCTCTTCGTAGTCGCCCTGCTGCAGGTCGACGATCTCGCGCTCGGACGAACCGCTGATCTGGATCATCGGGAAGCAGTTGGTCGTGGCGTGCGCCAGCGCGGTGAGGCCGTTGAGAAAGCCGGGCGCCGACACCGTCAGGCAGACGCCGGGCTTCTTTGTCAGAAAGCCCGCAATCGACGCCGCATATCCGGCATTCTGCTCGTGCCGGAACGAGAGGATGCGAATCCCGGCGGCCTGTGCCATGCGGCCGAAGTCCGTGATCGGAATCCCCGGTACGCCGTAGATCGTGTTGAGGCCGTTGAGCTTGAGCGCGTCGATGATGAGGTGAAAGCCATCGGTCAGTTCCAGCTCTGCTTCGGCTGCCGCGGTTTCGTTTTTCGCCTTCACTGCTGCTTCAGCCATGGGAAGCCTCCCGGTTCTTTTTCGTTAGTCCAGATAATCGGCATAGCGCGCCACGTGATCGGCCAGGCCGAGCGCGTGCGTGCGCACCAGTTCTTCGGCGCGCTCGGTGTCGCGTGCCTCGATCGCTTCGATAATGTGCATGTGGTCGCGGATCGAGCGGTCGGCGCGGTCTTTTTCCCCAATGGTTTTGCGCCGGATCATGCGCATATGGGTGAATAGATTTTCCGCCAGATGCACGAGCACGCTGTTGTGGCTCATCCGGATGATGGTCTGGTGGAACTCGATATTCACCTCGGAATATTCGTCGAGATGCGCCGCCACCTGCCCGTCATGGAAGGTGGCGAACATCTTGCGCAGCACCGCGATCTCGTCGTCGGTGGCGCTCTTGGTGATCAGGCGGGCGGCCATGCTCTCAAGCGCGGCCCAGGCGGTGATCATTTCAATCACTTCGCGCTTGGTCTTGCGCACCACGTAAACCCCGCGGCGCGGCACCGATCGGATGAAGCCTTCGCGCTCGAGCTGCGCCATAGCTTCGCGCACCGGCGTGCGGCTGACGCCGAAATCCTGCGCCAGCTGGCGCTCGTCGAGCCGGATGTCCAAGCGGTTGCGATAGACGTCCATGCCGGCGATGACGTTTTTCAGCGCGGCATAGGCCTTGTTCTTGAAGCTGTCGGAAGCCAGCGGCTCGAGCGCCAGCCGTGTGGTCGGCGAGGCGGGTTCCACCGCGGTTTCACCGGGGCGGGGTTTTAGCGAAGCAAGGCTGACGGGGGCTGAAGTCATCTCTGGTATACAATATTCCAAGAACCGGCATGAACGCAAATGCCGCCCTTACCGGGCAATAACGGCATCAGTTCCCCCTATGAGCGTGCCCTTTGGGCGGCTCAATAGGCGGGTCGTGAACGCAGCCAGGCCCAGCCGTTGGAGATCAGCGGCCAGAACAGGGCGATCAGCCCCAGCGCCATGATCGTGCCCACGAGGCCGTTGGAAAAGAACACTGTGAAGCTGCCCTGCGAAGCAAGCAACGACTGGCGGAATGCTTCCTCCGCCTTGCTGCCGAGCACGATCGCGAGCACCAGCGGAGCCAGCGGGTAATTGCATTTCTTCAGGACGTAGCCGAGCACACCGAATACCAGCATCAGCATCACGTCGAAGGTTCTGTTGTTCACCGAATAGGCGCCGATGGCGCAGAACACCAAGATGACCGGGGCGATGATGCTGAAAGGAATGCGCAAGATCGCGGAGAACAGCGGCACGCAGGTCAGCACGATGATGAGGCCGGCGATGTTGCCGAGATACATGCTCGCGATCAGGCCCCAGACGAAGTCCTTGTTCTCGACGAACAGCATCGGCCCGGGCTGCAGGCCCCAGATCAGCAGGCCGCCGAGCAGCACCGCCGCGGTGGGCGAGCCGGGAACGCCGAGCGCCAGCATCGGCAGCAGTGCGGAAGTCCCGGCGGCATGCGCCGCGGTTTCCGGCGCCACCACGCCCTCGATCTCGCCGGTGCCGAACTTGCGGCCATTACGCGAGGTGCGTTTGGCGATGCCGTAGCTCATGAAGGAAGCAGGGGTGGCGCCGGCAGGCGTGACGCCCATCCAGCATCCGATGAGACAGGAGCGCAGCGACGTAACCCAGAAGCGCGGCAGTTTCTTCCAGGTCTCGAATACGACCTTGGAATTGATGGTGGCGGTGCGCCCCTTGAACGCGAGCCCCTCCTCCATGGTCAGCAGGATCTCGCCGATGCCGAACAGGCCGATCACCGCGATCAGGAAGTCGAAGCCGGTGAGCAATTCAGTGAAGCCGAAGGTTAGCCGCAGCACGCCGGTCATCTGGTCGAGGCCGACGGAGGCGAGCGCGAAACCGATCATCATCGCTGCCAGCGTCTTGAACGGCGGCTCCTTGCTCATGCCGATGAAGCTGCAAAAGGCGAGGAAATAGACGCCAAACTTCTCAGCGGGCCCAAATTGCAAGGCAAAGGAGGCGACCAACGGCGCCACCAGCGTGATCATGATGACGGCGAACAATGCGCCGACAAAAGAGGAGGTGAACGCCGCGGTAAGCGCCTCGCCCGCCTGACCCTTCTGCGCCATGGGATAGCCGTCGAAGGTGGTCGCCACCGACCAGGGCTCACCTGGGATATTGAACAAGATCGAGGTGATGGCGCCGCCGAACAGCGCGCCCCAATAGATGCAGGACAGCATGATGATGGCGGAGGTCGGCGACATCGAGAAAGTCAGCGGCAACAGGATTGCCACGCCGTTGGCGCCGCCGAGGCCGGGCAGCACACCGATGATGACACCGAGCAGAATCCCGATCACCATCACCATGATGTTGAACGGCTGCAGTACGACGGCAAAGCCGTGAAACAGATTGACGATTTCTTCCATGTTCGCTGAGCTTTCGTCCCCGTGCCGGGCTGTCCCGACTTGCCTGCTACGATCAAAATCCCAACATTTCCTCCAACGGCCCCTTCGGCAGGGGCACCAGGAACCACTTTTCGAAAACCAGAAAGGTCGCCACCGGCACGCCCACCGCAACCAGCGCGATGATCGACCAGCGATATTTTCCCAGCCACTTCATGAACAGGGCGATCAGCATCGCCGACGAGACATAGATGCCGAGCGTGGGAATGATTCCAACGTAGACCGCGGTCGGAATGATCACCGAGAGCACGCGCAGCAATTGGCCCCACTCGGCGAACAGCTTTTCGGCCGGCATATCCATAATAGCGGAGAAAAGGTTCACCATGCTGGCGAGCAGAATGAACAAGGCAATATAGAACGGGAAGAACCCGGCGCGCGGGCCTTCGGCGCCCCAGTCGATCCCGGCCCGTAAGCTGCCGATGATGACCAGCACCGCAAAAGCGGTCGTGGCCAGCGCAACGCCGATTTCCACCGCGCGATGACTCGGACCAGCCTCCGCGCGTGCCCATCCCTTTTTCATCTCGACTTGCTCCGCAAACGTCCGCAGAAAACCGCCGGCGGGTTGAACCCGCCGGCGCGTATCATGTCAGATTGTCACTTGGCGGCCAGGAAGCCGGCGGCTTTCATCAGCTCCTGGTGGCGCGTTTCTTCCTTGGCGACCCAGTCGGTGTATTCCTTCCCGGTCATGAAGGTCTGGTTGAACGCGCCGTCGGCCATCAGCTTCTTCCATTCCTCCGTTTCGCGCACCTTCTTGAACAGTTCGACGTAGTAATCGACCTGGTCCTTGCTGGCGCCCGGGCTCATGAAGATGCCGCGCAGCATCAGATACTCGATATCGAGGCCTGCCGACTTGCAGGTCGGAACGCTGCTCCAGGACTGGTCGCTCGGCGATCGGGTCTCTTGTATAGTCAAGCGGCTTGGAATCGAACACGCAAAGCGGGCGCAGCTTGCCGCCGCGCCAATGCGAGAGCGCCTCGTTCGGATTGTTGACGGTGGAGTCGACGTGGTTGCCGACGAGCTGCACGGCCACCGCGCCGCCGCCGGCCTGCGGAATATAGATGAACTTGGCGCCCGTGGCCTTCTGAACGGCCTCGGTAATGATCTGGTCTTCCTGCTTGGAGCCGGTGCCGCCCATTTTGAAGGTGCCGTTCGCGGCCTTGGCGGCGTCGATATATTCCTTCGCGGTCTTGTAGGGCTTCTCGGCGTTTACCCAGAGCACGAATTCGTCGAGAGCGAGCATGGCGACCGGGGTCAGATCCTTCCAGTTAAAGGGAATGCCGGTGGCCAACGGTGTGGTGAAGAGGTTGGACAGGGTGATGATGATCTTGTGCGGATTGCCTTGCGAGGCTCTTGACGTCGAGGAAGCCCTCGCCGCCCGCGCCGCCCGCCTTGTTGACCACGACCATCGGCTGCTTGGTCAGGCTGTGTTTGGTGACGATGCCCTGGATGGTGCGGGCCATGATGTCGGCGCCGCCGCCGGTGCCGGCAGGAACGATGAACTCGATGGGCCGATTGGGTTCCCAGGCAGAAAGAGCGGGCGCCGGCGCGAGGACCGAGCCCAGGACCAATGCGGCCGCAGCAAAAAAGCCGAACGAATGGGTGGAGCGTTGCATAGTGACTTCCTCCGGTTATCTGTGCCGTTCTATGGCCGGCTTGATGGCGCGGTATTCCCAGATGAGGGCCGCACCCCTTTGCGCATCAAAGCGCATCTCTGTTGGTATGCATAATACTATATTGTTTTCGACGCGGGCCAACTGCCGCACCTAGACTTTGGTGGTGCATAGCGGCGCATGCATGTTGCGCCTGCACAAGCAATTCCGGCTGACGACCGCACGCAAATATGTGCGCAATGGAGCCTCAACGCACGCATGAAGTCGACTACGATCACGTGCGGCTGGCTGGCCTCATTTGCGCAGGGTCACCCGGTAGGCCAGCACCATGGCGCCAGATTTGACGCCTGTGAGCCCTGGTTGGAAGCGTAAATTGACGCGGTGACGCCAGGCGCGTTTTATGACAGCTGGATGATGCGCTGTGAGTCTCCGGAGGATGACCATGCCGACCGATCTTTTCCGCCGCGGCTTGCTTGGATTGTTTGTTCTCGGTCTGTGGGCCGGTCCCGACGCTGGCGCAGTCGCCGGCCGATTTCTACAAAGGCCAGACCGTCACCATCATCCTCAGCTCCGCCCCCGGCGGCGGCTATGACGCGGTGGCGCGCACGCTCGCGGCGCATCTGCCCAAGCATATCCCCGGCAATCCCACGGTGGTGGTCAAGAACATGGCCGGCGCCGGCGGCATCGTCGCCGCCAATTTCCTTTATAACGTCGCGCCGAAAGATGGTCTGACCATCGGCGGCCTGCAGAACAACGTGCCGTTCGAGCCGCTGTTCGGCACCCAGGAAGCCAAATTTCGACCCGACCAAATTCATCTGGCTCGGCACGCCCAGCCAGGAAACCGCGATCCTCACCGTCTGGCACACCGCCCCGGTCGACAATTGGCAGCAGGCCAGGACCACCGAACTGACGATGGGATCGTCCGGCAACAATTCGACGCCGAGTTTTTACGGTCGGCTGTTGAATGAAGTGCTGGGAACTGAAACTGAAGATCATCGTCGGCTATGAATCCCAGACCCATGCCTTCCTCGCGATGGAGCGCGGCGAGATCAACGGCTATCCGAGCGTCTTCTACAATTCGCTGATGGCGACCAAGCCGACCTGGCTGAAGGAAGACAAGGTCAAGCTGCTGGTGCAGATGGCTGGAGAAGGAGAAGGAAATCGAGGATGTGCCCTTCCTGGCCGACCTGATCACCAAGGAAGAAGACAAGGCTCTTGGTCGCGGCGGCGGTGGCGCCGCTCACCGCCGGCCGGCCTTATCTGATGCCGCCGGGCGTTCCCGCCGACCGCGTCGCCGCCATGCGCAAGGCCTTTGCCGATACCTTCGACGACCGGAATTCCTGGCCGAAGCCGAGAAGCGCGGGCTCGGCGTCAATGCGCCGCGCGACGGCAAGGCGCTGCAGGACTTGCTCGAGCGCATCTACAAGGCCACCGCCGCCGGAGCAGATCGAGCGGCTGCGGAAGATGCAGTCCGGCAAGTAACTGCAAATAATAAGTTGGAGTGAACCGATGATCAAGTCCCACGGCCTGCTGCACTTCACGATTCCGGTGAAGGACCTCGACCGCTCGGAAAAATTCTACAAGGAAATTTTCGGCTTCGACCGTATCCGGCGCAATGACCACATGGTGTTCATGGCATGCGGTAACGACAATTTCGTGCTGACTTATTCGGAAAAGCCGGTCGACCCGAACCCGGAGAACCGGCACGAAATTCATACCGCCTTCCGCGTAACCGCGGAGGAATACGACCGGGCGAAAAAATTCCTCGCGGAAAAGGGCATTCCGATCGTCAAGGAAGAGGACCGGCGCAAAGGCACCTTTCAGGGCCGCAGCGCCTATTTCCACGATCCCGACCGCAACGTGATCGAAATCATGGACCTTCAGCGCGGGCCGGTGCCGGAAGGAGAGTAATGTAATCCGTCATCCTGATGAGGTGGTTGGCCGCAGGCCAAGCCTTGCGAAGGGCACATGCCGATCATCCTTCGAGGCTCACTTCGCTCCCCTCAGGGATGGCAGACGCATTGCATTGCCTTATGGCTTGGCTTGGCGGCGCGGGACCGCGCGGGTGAGCAGTATCTTGTCGATCCGGCGCCCGTCCATATCCAGCACTTCGAATTGCCAGCCGTACATGCGGACGCTTTCGCCCACTTCCGGCAGCTTGCCGAAGCCCGACAAGGCTAGGCCCGCGACGGTGTGATAGCTGCGATCCTCGGGCAGCGGGATGACGAAGGCCTCCGCCAGATCGTCCGCCGACATCGCGCCGGAGACCAGATAGGAGCCGTCGGGCCGGCGCACGACATTGGGCTCGATCATGCCTTCCTCGTGCCGAAACTCGCCGACGATCGCTTCCAGGATATCGGCGGATGTGACCACGCCCTGGAAGTGACCGTATTCGTCGTGCACCAGGCCGATATGCACCGGCGAGGACTTCAGCAGCGACACCACGTCGAGCGTGTCCATGGTGTCGGGCACGACGGGCGCGCGCTGCACCGACTCGCGGATATTCAAAGGGCTGTTCTGCAGGCAGCGATCGAGCAGATCCTTCGCCTGGACGACGCCGAGCACGGCATCGGCATTGTCTTCATAGACCGGCAGGCGCGAATGCGCCGTCTCGATGATGCGGCCGCGGTTTATTTCGTCATTGTCGGCGAGGTCGATCATGTCGACTTCGTGTCGCGGGGTCATTACGGAGCGGACGGGGCGGTCGGCAAGCCGCATCACGCGGGTGATCATCGCGCGCTCTTCCGGCTCCAGCACGCCGGCGGTTTCGGCTTCCGCCACCAGCGTCCTGATCTCCTCGTCGGTGACGCGGCTCGCCGGGACCGCGCGCTGGCCGAGCAGCGTCAGCACCAGCTTGCCGGAAAGATCCAGAAGCGAAACGAGCGGCGAGCCGACGCGCGAGAGGATCGTCATTGCCGGCGCAACCAGGCAGGCGATCTTCTCCGGATTGTGCAAGGCGATTTGCTTGGGCACGAGCTCGCCGATGATGAGCGAGAGATAGGTGATGAGCGTGACCACCGAGCCATAGGCCAGCGGCTCGGCCACGCGTTCCGTCAGTCCCTGGGTCAGCAGCCAATCGACCAGCCGGCCGGCAAGCGTGGCGCCGGAGAAAGCGCCGGCGATGATACCGATGAGCGTGATGCCGATCTGCACCGTGGAAAGGAAACGCCCGGGATCGGCGGCCAGCGCCAGCGCGCGGCGGGAGCCATTCACCCCCTGCTGCACCAGAACCTTCAGCCGCCCCGGCCGGGCGGAAACCACCGCCAGTTCGGACAAGGCCAGCAGGCCGTTGATCACGATGAGGATCAGCACCGTCGCAATTTCGATATATAACATCGTGACGTGGAATGCCTTTGCAGCCGCCGCCGTTCTCCGGCCGCGGCAGGGATCATATAGGAACGGCTCGCCTAGGCGAGACGCCGTCCTGCGTCCTGGTCACGCAATAGGATTGTGCAAGTTTATCCCGCTGCGCAGCGTGGACGGCATGAAAGAGCCCGTCGAAGCGAGCCTAAAGGTTTGCTTCGACGGGCTAATTTGGTTGCGGGGGTAGGATTTGAACCTACGACCTTCAGGTTATGAGCCTGACGAGCTACCGGGCTGCTCCACCCCGCGGAAATGGGAAGCGCGGGACCCTGCCCGCGCCGTGACTGTTATGTAGCAGTGACCTTTGGCATTTGGAAGGGCGGCTGCGAAAGGTTTTTTGCCGGTGTCGCGCCTGCGAGCCGAGAAACGCCGACCTCGATCTGGGCGCAAATTGCGCCCAGATCGCCGGGCTTCCCGCCACAGCGAGAGGCTTTGCTCTTCCCCTGTTACCGGCTTTTGTCGTATGGCTTAGCCCGCTCGGAACCCAAGTCAGACCGGCCGATTTACCCAAGGGACAGGGATCAAGACAGCAACCTCGATCGTATATGCCCGAGGTTGGTCTAGGGAGCGTAGGGTAAGTCATGATCGAGATTATGTTCAGCTCGCTCTACGCGATGCTGACGTCGCCCAGCACTATGGGGCTGATGCTCCTTGGCGGTCTTCTTCGGACTTATCGTCGGCGTGACACCGGGCATTGGCGGAAGGTTGTCGATCGCGCTCGCGATCCCCTTCGTCTTCGGGATGGAAATGATCCCGGGCGCCGTCTTCCTGCTGACGATGCACGCGGTGAACGGCACCAGCGGACAAATCTCCAGCATCCTGTTCGGAGTTCCCGGCGACGGCGACGACGCTGCCACCACGATCGATGGCTATCCGATGGCCAAGAAGGGCGAGGCCGGCCGCGCCCTGGGCGCCAGCATTACGGCGTCGGGTGTCGGCGGCATCATCGGCGCGATTGTCTTCGCGATCATGATCCCCGTGCTCGAGCCGGTCGTGCTGTCGTTCAGCCCGGCCGAATTCTTCCTGCTGGCGGTGATGGGCATCACCTTCATCGCCTTCCTTGCCGGCGGCAATCAGATCTTCAAAGGCATCATTGTCGGCCTGTTCGGGATGATGCTGGCCACCATCGGCACCGACCCATACACCGGCGACGCCGCGCTTCGCCGGCGACTTCCTCTTCCTGTGGGACGGCATCAGCCTGGTCACCGCCGTGCTCGCGATATTCGCCATCCCCGAAATGGTCGCACTTGCCATCAAGGGCGGATCGATTTCCTCGGTGTCGATGGAAACCGCGAATTTCTCCTATCGGCAGTTGTTCCAAGGCGTCCTGGAAGTGCCGCGGCATTGGTGGCTCGTGCTCCGCACCTCGGTTATCGGCGCGGTTATCGGCATGGTCGCCGGGCCTCGGCGGCTCCGCAGCCGCCTGGATGTGCTACGGCCATGCGGTTCAGACCTCGAAGCACCCGGAGCGGTTCGGCAAGGGCGCGGTGGAAGGCGTGATCGCGCCGGAATACCGCGAGCAATCGCCAAAGAGGGCGGCTCGCTGCTTCCAACGCTGTTTTTCGGCATTCCCGGCAGTTCCGGCATGGCCGTGCTGATGGGCGCCTTCCTGATCCTTGGTATTCAGCCCGGGCCCGCCATGCTCACCACCCACCTCGACGTGGTGTGGACCCTGATGTGGGCGCTTATCGTCGGCAACCTGATCGCGGTCGGCTTCCTGCTGTTCATCAATCGCTGGGTCGCGATGCTCACTTTCGTGAACGGCGACGATGCTGGTTCCCTTCATTCTCGTGCTGGCGGTGAGTCGGCGCTTATATCAACGAAGGTCAATGGCAGAATCTGGTCGTCCTGCTCGTCATCAGCATCGTCGGTTACGGCCTGCTGCGCTTTAACTGGCCGCGCGCGCCGTTTGTCATCGGGCTCGTGCTCGGAAGGATATCGGAGGAATCGCTGCACAAGGCGCTCGGGCTTTGGGGATGGCAGTTCTTCACGCGGCCGCTGTCACTCGTCCTGATCGGACTGATCGTGGCAACGATTGCCTTCGCGGTTTACCGAGGGCGTACGCCGCCGCCGCGATATGCCGAACAAGTGGGAGTATCGTCGTGAGATACTCCCGCTTCGTCATGACCGTTCTGATGCTCGCGATCTTTACGGTGATGGTCGCGGTTGCCAGCCGGTATCCGGCGGGCGCCCGCTTCATGCCTTTCGTGGTCGGCTTTCCGGCGATCGCGCTCTGCCTTTTGCAACTCGTCCTCGATGCTGCGCGAATGCGCGGAACGAGGCCGCGCGCGCGGCGGTCGGCGAGATGGCTGGGGTGCCGGCCGATGCCTCCGGCGTGCCAGTTGATCCCTCGCTGCAGATGCAGATGAATGCAGACGGCCTTGCCGTGGAGTACACGCCGGAGGTGGTCCGCAAAGAGATGATCGTTTGGGGCTATATCTTCGGCCTGATCGGATCGATTCTGCTTTTCGGCTTCTACATCACGGTGCCTATATTTTTAGTGGTTTTCCTGCGCTTTTACGCGAAAGCCCGTTGGCACATGGCGATACTGCTTCCGGCCGCCGTCTCAGCCTTCCTCTATGTGATGCTGGGATACGTATTCCGAATGACGCTGCATATCGGGCTTCGTCACGGAATATCTGTTGGACCGCATCAGCGGCTAATTGCCTTCTTGCGGATAACCTTCAATCACCTAGATTCGAACCATCACGGACGGGCCATTAGCGGATGTTCCAGAGCGTAGTACGGCTGCTTGAACCCAAACTGGTACAAAAAATCAGGAGGAAATGATGTTCAACTACGGGAAACGCTTATCCCTCGGCGCGGGGGTAATGGCGGCCGCGGTCTTGGCTGCCGGTGCCGCGCAGGCGCAAACCGGCGCGGATTTCTATAAAGGCAAGACGGTTAATTACATCGTCTCCACCGCGCCTGGCGGCGGCTACGATCTCTATGGCCGGCTGATCGCCGAATACATGCAGAAATATCTGCCGGGCTCCACTTTCGTGGTGAAGAACGTGCCGGGCGCCGGGCACCTGATCGGCACCAACACGATCTACGCATCGAAGCCGGACGGATTGACGATCGGCACCTTCAATACCGGTTTGATCTATAACCAACTCATCAAAACCGAAGGCGTGAAGTTCGATCTCACGAAGATGTCCTGGATCGGCAAGGCGGCTTCCGAGCCGCGCGTATTCGTGGTCGGCGCGCAATCGCAGATCAAGACCTTCGATGACCTGCGCAATCAGAAAGAGCCGGTGAACTTCGCCACCTCCGGCATCGGCAGTTCGAACTATGTCGAGATCAATTCTCTGACCAACATCCTGAAGCTGCCGATCAAGGTGCTGACCGGCTACAACGGCAACGACGACCAGCTCGCCATGCGGCGCGGCGAAACCACCGGCGGCATGGGCTCGCGCTCCTCCTTCGAGCAGTTCGTAAAGAACGGCTATGGCCGCTTCATCGCCCAGATCGGCGGCAAGGAGAAAGACATCCCGCAGCTCAAGGACCAGATCAAGGATCCCGATGGCCAATCCATCGTCGCGCTGATCCAGTCGCAGGGCGACATCGCCCGTCTGACCGCCGGCCCACCCGATATTCCGGCCGACCGTCTCGCCGCCCTGCGCGAGGCCTACAAGAAGGCATTGGAAGACAAGGAGCTGCAAGCCAAGGCCGAGAAGCTCGACCGCCCGATCGATCCGGCCTATGGCGACGAAGTCTTGCGGATGGTCAAGGAAGCGCTCAACCAGAAGCCCGAAGTCGTCGCCGTGCTGAAGGCCGCGCTGGAAAAGAAAGACGACAGCTCCGCGGACCAAAGGCACGATCGCGGATTGGGATGGCCGCGCCAAGCTGAAGCTGAAGCTGGCCGACGGCAAGGAAGTCGAGGCTGGCGTATCCGGCTCGCGTACCGAGATCGTCATCGCCGGACAGAAGGCCGAGCGCGAGAAGCTCAAGGTTGGAATGAGCTGCGAAGTCTCAGGGCCAGCCGGCGGCGAAGCCACCAAGGTGGCCTGCAACTAACATCGACGAACGGATGGGGCCGGAGTAAAATCCGGCCCCACTGCTAAAGACGGCCAAAGAAGCCGCAAGAAATAAAAAGAAGCCAGCCTTCCTGAACCACGCAGCGCACGACCGGTCAGCGAGGGCAAGGGTGTGACTAGCGAGGGAGGACAGTCATGCGCGCGCTCTTGCGCAATTTCTTGTTCGTCGCCGGTGCCGTGGCCGCGATAGACCTACCCGCCCCGTCCGCGATGGCGCAAACCGGCGCGGATTTCTACAAAGGAAAAACCGTCACTTATATCGTCGCGACGTCGCCCGGCGGCGGCTACGATCTTTACGGCCGGCTGGTCGCGGAGTTCATGCAGAAATATCTGCCCGGCTCCACCTTCGTGGTGAAGAATCTTCCCGGCGCGGGTCACCTCGTCGGCACCAACACGATCTATGCGTCCAAACCGGACGGCTTGACGATCGGCACCTTTAATACCGGCCTGATTTACAACCAGCTGATTGGGCTCGACGGTGTGAAGTTCGACCTCAACAAGATGTCGTGGATCGGCAAGGCCGCGTCCGATCCGCGGGTTTTCACCGTGCATCCGGATCTGCCGATCAAGACCTTCAAGGAGCTGCAGGACTATAAGGAGCCCCTCAATTTCGCCACGGCGGGCGTCGGTAGCGCGGCCTATGTCGAGACAGTGATGCTTGCCAAGGCTCTGAAGCTGCCCGCCAAGATCGTGACCGGCTACAACGGTACCGACGATCAACTCGCCATGCGCCGCGGCGAGGTTCAGGGATCGATCGCGTCCCGCTCTTCCTGGGAAAGTTTTGTGAAGAACGGCTACGGCCGCTTCATTGCGCAAATCGGCGGCACTCAGACGGATCTGCCGCAAGTTGCTTCCTTCGCCAATGATCCCGCCGCCAAGGCGTTAGTCGCGCTGGTGCAGAGTCAGGGCGATATCTCGCGCCTGACCGCCGGGCCGCCCGATATTCCGGCCGACCGCGTTGCGGCCTTGCGCGACGCCTACAAGAAAGCGATGGAGGATAAGGAATTGCAGGCAAAGACCGAGAAACTCGAGCGCCCGGTCGACCCGGCCTTCGGGGAGGATGTCCTTAAAATGGTGCAGGACGCGCTCAACCAAACTCCAGAGACTGTTGCCTTTCTCAAGGAGGCCATGAAGGCCAAATAGGGGATCATCCTCAGGTAAGCGCTATTGAAACGCCCGGCGTAGGCGGAAAGCTTCATCGTCGACAGTCAATGTCGGAGACATTCGAGGGAGAGTGCATTGAGCATCGTCGCGCGCTGTCTGTCATCCACCGGAGCTTTGATCATCACCGGGCTCCTTGCCTCTCCTTCCCTCGCGCAAACCGGCGCCGATTTCTTCAAGGGCAAGACTGTCACTTACATCGTCGCCACCGCGCCAGGCGGCGGCTACGACCTCTACGGCCGATTGGTCACCGAATACATGCAGCGGCATCTGCCCGGCTCCACGTTCATTGTGAAGAACGTGCCTGGCGCCGGAAATCTGGTCGGCACCAATCTGCTCTATGCCTCGAAGCCGGACGGCCTGACCATCGGCACCTTCAACACCGGGCTGATCTACGCGCAGATGATCGGTCGTGAAGGGATACGCTTCGACCTCACCAAGATGTCCTGGATCGGCAAGGCTTCATCCGATCCACGCGTCATCACCATCAACGCGCAATCGCCGATCAAGTCTTTCGCGGACTTGATGGCGGTCAAGCAACCGCAGAATTTCTCGACCGGAGGCATCGGCGGCTCCGCCTATATCGAGACGATGATGCTGACCCAGGCGCTGAAGCTGCCGGTGAAGATGCTTAGCGGTTATTATGGCGGGGACGATTACGTCGCGATGCGTCGCGGCGAGGTCGTGGGTACCATCGCATCGCGCTCCACCTGGGAGCAATTTGTCTCCAACGGCTATGCGCGTTTCATCGCGCAGATCGGCGGCAGCAACAAAGATGTCCCGCAATTGAGGGATCTGGTGCCGGACGCCGACGAAAAGGCCAAGGCATTGATCGCGCTGGTGCAAAGTCAGGGAGATCTCCAGCGATTTCACCGCCGGCCCGCCCGGCATTCCGCAGGACCGGCTGGAGGCGCTGCGCGGCGCCTACCAGAAGGCTTTGGAAGATCCCGAGCTGCAAGCAAAGGCTGCCAAGCTCGATCGCCCGGTCGACCCGGCCTATGGCGACGAGGTGCTGGAGGCGGTGAAGGTCGCGCTCAAGCAGCCGCCGGAAACCATCGCCCTGCTCAAGCAGACCCTGGCAGCGGCGGAAGGAGCCACCCCGCCGACAGTCAAAGGCGCCGTGACGGAATGGGATGGCCGCGCCAAGATCGCGCTGAAGCTCGACGAAGGCGACACCTTCCGCGCGGAAATTTCCGGCTCACGCACCGAAATTACCATCGCCGGGCAAAAAAGCGCGCGCGAGAACATCAAGATCGGCATGACTTGCTCGATCCAGGCGCCGAGCGGCGGCGAGGCCAAGAGCGTCAGTTGCAACTAGAAAAGGATAAAAATGAATGCGGAGGAAGTTCCTGAATAACGGGGCCGTGCTGTTGATGGCTATCGGCATGGCCGCTTCGCCGGCGGCGGCGCAGACCGGCGCCGATTTCTATCAGGGCAAGACCGTCACTTATATCGTTTCGACGGCGCCCGGCGGCGGCTTCGATCTGTATGGCCGGCTGATCTCCGAATACATGCAGAAATATCTGCCGGGCTCCACTTTCGTGGTGAAGAACGTCCCCGGCGCCGGGCACCTGATCGGCGCCAACACGATCTATGCGTCGAAGCCGGACGGCTTGACCATCGGCACCTTCACGACCGGCCTGCTCTACAACCAGATCGTGAAGCTCGATGGCGTGAGGTTCGACCTAGAGAAAATGTCCTGGATCGGCAAAGCATCTTCCGACCCGCGGGTGATGACCCTCGGCGCGCAAGTGCCGATCAAGACTTACAAGGAATTGATGGAGCATAAGCAGACGCTGAATTTCTCCACCTCCGGCATCGGCAGCGCGGCCTATGTCGAGACGGTGATGCTCACCCGAGCGCTGAAGCTGCCGTCCAAGATCGTCACCGGATATAGCGGCACCGACGACCATCTCGCCATTCGCCGCGGCGAAGTACACGCCTCGATCTCCTCGCGTTCCTCCTGGGAACCCTTCGTGAAGAACGGCTACGGCCATTTCGTCTTTCAGATCGGCGGCAACCAGCCGGACGTCCCGCAGCTCATGAACCTGGTGACCGACCCGGCCGCCAAGGCGCTGATCGCGCTGGTGCAGAGCCAGGGCGATATTTCGCGCCTGACCGCCGGCCCGCCCGGTATTCCGCAGGACCGGCTCGACGCATTGCGCGCCGCCTATCGCAAGGCGATGGAAGATCCGGAATTGCAGGCCAAAGCGGCCAAGCTGGAGCGTCCGCTCGAGCCGGCCTATGGCGAGGACGTCGCCCGGATGGTGAAGGCCGCGCTCACGCAGGCGCCGGAAACCGTCGCATTACTGAAAGAAGCCCTGGAGCCGCCGAAAGAGGCCGCTGCGCCCGCGACAAAGGGCGCCGTTGCTGAATGGGACGGCCGCGGCAAGATTGTACTCAAGCTCGATGACGGCAAGACATTCGAGGCCGCCGTATCCGGTTCGCGCACCGAGGTAACGATCGCCGGGCAAAAGGGCGCGCGCGAAGCCATCAAGGTCGGCATGATCTGCGCGATCGTGGGGCCGGGGGCGGGGAGGCAAAAAGCGTCAACTGCAACTAGCGCGTCGCTACAGTAAAATTAACAGGCGGCGAAATCGGCACAGGGAGCACTGATGAAAAAATTATCTCTGCGTTTTAGCGCCATCGCGGGCGCGCTTGTGGCAGCCGCGATTGCCGCGTCACCGGCCCTCGCGCAGACCGGCGCTGATTTCTACAAAGGCCAGACGGTGACCTATATCGTGGCGACTGCCCCCGGCGGCGGGTATGATCTTTACGGCCGCATGGTCGCCGAATACATGCAGAAATACCTGCCGGGCTCCACCTTCGTGGTGAAGAACGTGCCGGGCGCGGGACATCTGGTCGGCACCAATACGATTTATGCCGCAAGGCCCGACGGCCTGACCATCGGCACTTTCAATACCGGGCTGATTTACAACCAGCTGATCGGACTCGACGGCGTTAAGTTCGATCTCACGAAAATGTCCTGGATCGGCAAAGCCTCGTCCGAGCCGCGCGTCATCGTGATCGCGGCGCAATCGCCGATCAAGACTTTCGCACAGTTGCGGGAGCAAAAGGAGCCGGTCAACTTTGCGACCGCGGGAATCGGCAGCGCGGCCTATGTCGAAACCCTTATGCTGACCAATCTGCTGAAGCTGCCGATCAAGATCCAGACCGGCTATAGCGGCAATGACGACCAGCTCGCCATGCGCCGTGGCGAGATTGTCGGCACCGTGTCGTCACGCTCGACGGTTGAACAGTTCATGCAGAACGGCTACGCCCGCTTCATCGCGCAGATCGGCGGCAAGCTAAAGGATTTCCCGCAGCTGCACGAACTGGTGACGGAAAAAGATGCCCTGGCGCTGATCAAGCTCATTCACACCCAGGGCGATATCCAGCGCTGGACTGCGGGCCCGCCCGGCATCCCGCAGGACCGGCTCAACGCCCTGCGCACGGCCTTCCGCAAGGCGATGGAAGATCCCGAGCTTCAGGAAAGAGCGATCAAAGCCGGGCGCCCGCTCGATCCGGCCTATGGCGATGAAGTCCTGAACATGGTCAAGGAGGCGCTCAACCAGTCGCCGGAGACGATTTCGATGCTTAAGCAGGCGCTGGAGAAGAAGTAGGCGGTCGCAAAGCAGCGGCGAAAAGACGCGGCAAGCGATGCGGAGCTCGCCCGC